>NZ_QLNP01000079.1 GCF_003261175.1 Arthrobacter globiformis
GGGGGGGGCAATCAGGCGCGGCTCATGTTGCTGCAGGAGCGGTCCCGGCGTCTACTGCCGCTGCTAGGTAGCAGAAGCGGCTGCTACCCCATCGCCGGGTCCATGCTCGACGAGGGGGCCTGACGTGCCGCTGATGCGGGTACCCTGCTCAGTCGTGGCGGCCATTACCAGCACACCAAACTCGAAGCCTGAATACCGCGTTCGCTTAAATAGGCCGGCCTTCGGTTCAGCGTGCGCGCCGGGCCCGACTGCCGATACGAAGACATCGCTGTTCTCGTCACCACTGGCGATGAAGGTCACCCGGCGGTCGAATATCTCCGACTCGAAGCGGGCGCGTAGCTCAACGACGAATTCGCCACCGACTTCCACATCAGGATGCAGAACACCTAAGTCGCCCAAGGTAACTTCGCCAGCGGGCTTCAGAGTTCCGTCAGCTTGGCGGACCAATATTGTCGCTCGGCCTTCCCGAACCTTGCCATCTTTAACCCATGACACGTCATCACGCGGATAACATCCCAAGGTCACCCCGTCTACCTTCACAACACCCACTCCTTTCCAAAGCTATAGGGCACAACGTTACGACGATATTTGAGGGAACTGCCCGGGGTTTGGTTGACGCGTTTTAAGTATTTCGGCTCGAAGCACAAAGTCCCGGGCAGGGCGTGTGCGGCCGGGAACCTGTTCACGGCCTTGGCCAACACCAGTGGAACTGGCGGTACAAGCCGGGCGGGAATCCCGCTGCCCGAACCTGACATGCCCCCAGCATAGGCCCGGTGGCAGGGTCCGCAGCGCAGCCAGCGGCGAGTAGCGCGGACGTGCGGATGCATGCCAGGAACGTCCGCTCGTTGGCAGGGTGAGCCGCGGGGGCCGGACGGCGATGGCGCCAGCTGACGGCACGCTCACCGTCTAGCCAGCCACCGAATGGTTGGTCTGCGGTTGGCTGGAATTGGCACTCTTGCAGATATCGCGCTCATGCATTGCCGAAAGGTTGGACAGCAGTGCCTCTACTTCTGGGTGACAGTCTCCCAGCGTCCGCCGTTTTATCTGTAGGGCGGTGAGAAGGGACTGCTCGGCAGCCGCACCATCGCCTCGGGCTTCCTGAATCATGGCTAGGTTATGGAGTTGCACTGCGACCTCGTAGTGCTGGGGGCCGAATCTGCAGCGCCAAGTTTCGAGCGCATCGTTGAGCAGGGTCTCGGCTTCTTCGTGGCGGCCTTGAGCGGCGAAAATGGCACCGAGGACGGAAGTGTCGGCGGCGATGGCAAGCAGGTCAGGATTAGCCGCACGACTCCGTAGGCTGAGGGCTCGCCGGGCTGGAGCCTCGGCTTCGATGAACCGATGCTGGGCATATGCCAGACCGGCCAAGTTATGGTGAAGGCTGGCCAGCATCGGCGAGTCCTTTCCGTAGCAAGCCTCCAGCGCTCCTTGTGTCTGGCAGTAGTGCGTTTTCGCATCCGCGTATCGTGCTTCGTCACGGGCGAGGATGCCCAGGGCATTGTGGCACCCCGCCAGCACTTGCCGGCTGAGTGGGCGTTGTTGGGCAATCTGGAGGGCCTCATGGAGACTCTCCAGCGCTTCGTCGTGTCTCGCAGTGAGGCGATTCAGGTTGCCGTAGCGAATTAGCGCCTCACACAGCCGCGCGTCACGTGCGCGTCCGCTTCTTGCGCTACGCAGTAAAGAGACGGCTTCCAGGAGCCGACGTTCCGCCATGGCGTGGTCGGCGAGCCCAGTCCCGAACGTTGCCAAAGTCAGCAGCACGTCAAGCCGGTCACGGATTCTCCGGTACGTCCCGCCCGACCGCGCGGGAAGGCTGTTGAGGGCAGCTGTCGCCAGCTCGATCGCTGCCCTGTCGTCGGCTTTGTCCCAGAGCCCGAGGGCACGCACGTGCTGGATGCGTGCCCGCAGTGTGTCTACGATCATTACCTTGCGGTGGGCTCGCAGTGGTTCCCGAGATAAAGCCCGGCGGCGGCTGGCCCCGCGGTGGCGACTGCCATGCCGAAAGCTCCGGCGACGACGAGGACAATGCCCCAGATCTTGCGGTACATGATTTTTCCCTTCGTGATTATCGTTCTGCGCGTTCTCCCTACGCGGTGGCAGGGGTCAATTGTGAGAGGTAGGCTCGCAATGATTGGGGAGGTCAACACCCGGGGCGGCTCGTAGTCCCGCTGTGGCCGCTGCGATGCCCAGGGCTCCGGCGATGACGAGTGCGATGACCCAGATTTTGCGGTACATGATTTGTTCCTTTCATTGATTAGGAAAGTCCTAGCCCAAGTGTTCGCCTCGGAGCGGCGACAGCGCATCGATCCAGGGGTGTGTCTCCGCCGTACTACCGAGGGCGCAGACGTCTCCGCCCCAAGGGTGATATTCGGAGCGAACCCGTTCAAACCAGTGGTGTACCTTCGCAGCTGCTGCAGGTGGGCCGCGCGGCGAATTCCGGGGCTGTTCGCCTGTGGCTTTTTGGCCTCGGCGCAGTTACTGTCCAGACATGAGCGGCAGTGAAGCGGCCCAGGGAGCCCCGAATGGCGGGCGATAATGTGGAGACCCCGCTGCGTGTTGTTCTGGTTGATGATGAGGCCCTCATCCGGGCCGGCCTGGCCTTGCTTCTCGATTCGGAAAACGACATCCGAGTGGTCGGGGAGGCAGGGGACGGGCAGGGCGCAATCGATTTGGTGAACGAGTTGGAGCCCGACGTTGTGGTGATGGACGTCAGGATGCCCGGGATGGACGGCGTGACCGCCACACGGTTTCTAACGTCCCAAGAATTCAACGCCAGCAGGGCACGGCGCGTCCCAATACTTATTTTGACCACGTTCAATGAGGACGGCGCAGTGCGGAACGCCCTCCGGGCGGGTGCTTCCGGCTACCTTCTCAAAAATTCGGCACCCCGAACCCTTGCAGCAGCCATCCGCGCCCTGGCCGACGGTGCTGGCTGGCTGGATCCGAACGTCACCCGCCAACTGCTCGCGGACTTTTCCAACACGCCGGAGCCATTGGCACAAACAGCAGACAGCTTCCATGAGTTGACCAACCGGGAACGGGAAGTGTTGGCTGCGGTCGCACACGGGATGAACAATGCCCAGATCGCCGAGAATCTCTTTCTAAGCGAAGCCACTGTCAAGACTCATGTTCACCGCATCCTGATGAAGCTGGGGGTGAGTGATCGGGCGCAGGCAGTGGTGGCTGCCTATAGTCGGGGTCTGGTCAAGCCACACGGTCGAACTTGATGACCGTGAGGCGCAGCGCTGCCCTTCCCGCCCACCGGCCATACATCTCCAGATGGATTGAGCCCACCCCAGAGGTGGATGTGGACGGCAGGTACCGAGCGCAGACTGTGTTCACTAGCAGCTTTCGGGCGGACCGGCCCGGTTCGCCGGCCAAAATCGATGGCGAGGTGACCGCATGGAAAAGAGCCGAATGGCGGCACGCGCGAAACTCGGACCCATAGTGCAAGCGAGGAATGCATTCCGCTTCACCGCGTTTGACGGCGTAGTTGCTCTAGCAGCTTTCATCCTCGAGCTGCCGCCTTTCATCTCTGCAGCGCTCGGCGCCCTCTCTGGCACATGGATGCCGGCCCTCGTTTACATATTGATCGGTTACTCGGCCCTCCTTTGGAGGCACCGGGCACCGATGAAGGTCTTCATCCTTATCTTTCTGCATCAAGGCCTGTTTGCACCCTTGTTCTACCCGGACTTCTTCAGTACATCTACTCCAATACTTGGCCCGTACATTCCCATGACAGCCATACCAGCCGCCGTCGCAGCAGTTGCCTCGGACTTTCCGCTGCGGATTTCCTTGCCTGTTTGTATCCCTGCCATCGCATTACCACTTGTCATGGCTGGGCGTGGCCGGCCGTTCGACGACCCCCTGAACCTGTTTTTGGAAACCGTCCTCGTTAGTGGCGGCTGGGCCTTCGGCCGCTTTGCGGCGCGCAGTCGTCGCCAGATCAGAATGTTGGAGGAAGAGCAGCTACGGACTGAGTCGGCGATAAACCGGGAACGGGCGCATATCGCCGCCGAACTGCACGACATTGTTTCGCACGCCGTGACAGTGATGATGCTGCACGCCGCTGGGGGACGGCGCGTCATCGAGTCTGACCCGGGACGGGCGGCCCGTGCCCTGGAAGTCATCGAAACGGTGGGAACCGAGGCCAGTCAGGAGCTCGCCCGACTACTGGGGCTTCTCGATCCGTCGCCCAACGCGACTCCTTCTGACACTATGCGGCCCCTATCTGGGCTGGATGACTTGGCCAACTTGGTCGCTACCGTTCAGTCAGCTGGCGTGAATGTCTTGGTCAAAGTGAGCGGGCACCCCCAGCGGCTCGATGCCAGTGTCGACCATGCGTCCTACCGAGTGGTCCAAGAGGCGCTGACGAACGTGTCAAAACATGCTGGGCCCGGAACAAACGTCACGGTGGATATTGCATGGAACAGGGACTCGCTGACTCTGCGCATTTGTAACGACGCGGCCGGCAAGCGCTCAGCAAGGCAGGCAAGAACGCCGTCCGGGTACGGGCTGGTTGGTCTGAAAGAACGGGTGGCGGTGGCGGGCGGCAACATTATTTGGGGGAGCGCCAACGGTGCCTATGTCGTCGAGGCTCGCCTGCCTCTCGCGTCGCCCTGACTCAGCGTCGGAAACTCTGCTGGTGCATCCTGCCCATTCCTTCGCGCTCGGTTCAAGCGCCGTGGGCCGTAGACCGTCCCCTTTTTGCTTGACGCCCTTCGTCGCTTCCGCATATCCTGAACGAACGGTCGGTAAATAATCTTTCCGGTACGGACAGAGGTCCAGTACGGACGTGAATGCATAGGAGCAACCATGGCAGCGCAGAATCTGCAGTCAGTGCCTGACCAGCCGGCAGCCCCCCAGGAAGCCAACGCGGGTCAGGGGCAGGGCCAGCTGGAGGCCGACGGCCAGGCGTATTTTGACCGCGTCATGGCCGACGACTCCCGCATTGAGCCCAAGGACTGGATGCCGGCCGCCTACCGCAAGACCCTCCTGCGCCAGATCTCGCAGCACGCGCACTCGGAGATCATCGGCATGCAGCCGGAGGCCAACTGGATCAGCCGCGCCCCCAGCCTGAAGCGCAAAGCCATCCTCATGGCCAAGGTCCAGGACGAGGCCGGCCACGGGCTCTACCTGTACTCCGCCGCCGAGACGCTGGGCCAGTCCCGCGACCAGATGATGGACGACCTCATCGCCGGCAAGGCCCGCTACTCCTCGATCTTCAACTACCCGGCCCTCACCTGGGCGGACATGGGCGCCATCGGCTGGCTGGTGGACGGCGCCGCCATCTGCAACCAGGTGCCGCTCTGCCGCGCGTCGTACGGCCCGTACGGCCGGGCCATGGTGCGCATCTGCAAGGAGGAGTCCTTCCACCAGCGCCAGGGCTTCGAGATCCTGCTGGAACTCTCCAACGGAACGCCCGCGCAAAAGCAGATGGCCCAGGATGCCGTGAACCGCTGGTACGCCCCGGCCCTGATGATGTTCGGCCCGCCGGACGACGATTCCCCCAACTCCAAGCAGTCCATGGCCTGGAACATCAAGCGCTTCAGCAACGATGAGCTGCGCTCGCGGTTCGTCGGCATGATGGTGGAGCAGGTCAGGGTCCTGGGCCTCACCCTCCCGGACAGTGAGGTCCGCTTCAACGAGGACACCAGGAAGTGGGAGCACGGCCCGCTGGACTGGAACGAATTCAAGGAAGTCCTGGCCGGACGCGGCCCCTGCAACTCGCAGCGGCTTGAGCGCCGCCGGCAGGCGCACGACGACGGCGCCTGGGTCCGCGAGGCAGCCGCCAGTTATGCGGCCAAGCAGGTTAACAAGCAGAAGGAATACGCAGCATGAGCCCCCACGGCAACCCGGAAGAGCCAGCAAGCGCGGCCGCAGAAATCAAGCACGAAGCGCCCAAGGCCAGCCCGGCGCCCGCACCCGAGGATCACCATGGCGGGAACGTCTGGCCGCTGTGGGAAGTCTTCGTCCGGTCCAGCCGCGGCCTGAGCCATGTGCACGCCGGCAGCCTGCACGCGCCGGATGCCGCCATGGCCCTGCGCAACGCGCGCGACCTTTACACCCGCCGCAACGAGGGCGTGTCCATCTGGGTGGTCCCGGCCGACGCCATCGCCTCGAGCGACCCGGACGCCAAGGGCGCCTTCTTCGAATCGCCGCAGGGCAAGGACTACCGGCACGCCACGTACTACACCAAGAGCGAAGGCGTGAAGCACCTGTGAACCCGGAGACACAAGAAACAACAGGCCACGGCGACATCTCCGTCGGCGTCGCGGGCGCAGGTGCCAGCGGCGACGGATCGGCCAGCGCCACCCGCATCACCCCGGGCAACGCGCTCCGTCCGGAGGACATCGCGCTCGAGGTCCGCACCGGCCTGGCCAGGCCTACCGAGGACGTGGCCGAGTACGCGCTGCGCCTGGGCGATGACGCCCTGATCCTGGCCCAGCGCCTGGGCCACTGGATCTCCCGTGCCCCCGAGCTGGAGGAGGACGTGGCCCTGGGCAACATCGCCCTGGACCAGTTGGGCCACGCCCGCTCTTTCCTTAGCTACGCCGGGGGAGCCTGGGACAAGTCAGAGGATGACCTGGCCTACTTCCGCCGTGAGCACGAGTTCCGCTCCGCGCACCTGTTTGAGCAGCCCAATGGGGACTTCGCGGTCACCATCGCCCGGCAGTTTGTGGTGAGCTACTACCAGTTCGAGCTGTACCGCCGGCTGACCGAGTCCACGGACGCCACCATCGCCGCCATCGCGGCCAAGGCCGTGAAGGAAGTGGACTACCACCGCGACCACAGCGCCCAGTGGGTCCTTCGCCTCGCTGGCGGCACGGACGAGTCCCGCCGCCGCATGATCAACGGCTTCAAGCTCATCTGGCCGTACGTGGGGGAGCTCTTCGTCGATGACGCACTGACCACCCGCCTGGCCGAGGCCGGTGCCGCCGTCGAGCCTTCCAGCCTGAAGGCGGACTTTGACCGCCTCACCGGCGAGGTTCTGAAAGAAGCGGGGCTCGAGGTGCCGGATGTCCCGGCGGCGCCGGGCGGCGGACGCCGCGGGCAGCACTCGGAACACTTGGGCTACATCCTCGCCGAGATGCAGGTGCTGGCCCGCGAGCATCCCGGAGCAAGCTGGTGACGGCCGTGTACATATCGGACTTCGAAACCAGGACCGGGGAGACCACCGCCGAGCAGAAGGCCTGGGGGATCGCCGCCACGGTGTGCGACCCCGAGATCCCGGTGCTCACCATCGAGGACCTCGGCATCCTGCGCAGCGTGAACCTGTTCGACGACGGCGGGCCGGTGCCCGCTGTTCAGGTCACCATCACGCCGACGTACTCGGGCTGCCCGGCGATGGACGCCATCCGCGATGACCTGAAGGCCGCCTTCAAGAACGAGGGCTACCCCAGCGTGCACGTGGAGCTGGTGCTCGCGCCGGCGTGGACCACCGACTGGATGACTGAGTCCGGCAAGGCCAAGCTGCGCGAGTACGGCATCGCACCGCCGACTGGAAAAGCGGCCCTGGGCCACAACGGACCGGTTCGCCTGAGCCTGGCCGTGAAGTGCCCGCAGTGCTCGTCGCTGAACACCAAGGAACTCACGCGCTTCGGTTCCACCTCCTGCAAGGCGCTGTACGTGTGCCGGGACTGCCAGGAACCGTTCGACTACTTCAAAGTCCTGTAAGGAAAAAGCCCATGCCCGTTGTCCGCCAGACCGCAGCCGAATCGGCAGAGGCCACCGGCCGCCGTCGTCCGTCTTTCCATTCCCTCACCGTCGCCGAGGTGCGCCGGCTGACGGAGGACGCCATTGAGGTGACCTTCGCGGTGCCGGCGGAGCTGGCCGGGCGGTTCGACTACCTGCCGGGCCAGTACGTGGCCCTGCGCACGACGCTCCCGGATGAGGCCGGCGAGCCGAAGGAGATCCGCCGCAGCTACTCCATCTGCGCCGAGCCGCGCAGCTTCGCGGACGGCAGCAGCGAGATCCGGGTGGCCGTCAAGAAGGACCTGGGCGGGCTGTTCTCCACGTGGGCCAACGCCGAGCTGAAGGCTGGGGACACCCTGGACGTGATGAGCCCCATGGGCGCGTTCGTCTCCAAGCACGGCCGGGACGGGCAGGCGGTGGAGCAGAACGTCATGAACTCGATGAACCATCCGGAGGATCTGGCGGGGGAGGCAGGCAACTTCGTGGCCATCGCCGCGGGGTCGGGCATCACCCCGGTGATCGCCATCGCCCGGACGCTGCTGGCCGCCAGCCCGGACACCCGGTTCGACCTGATCTACGCCAACAAGGCCGCCATGGACGTGATGTTCCTCGAGGAGCTGGCGGACCTGAAGGACAAGTACCCGCAGCGGCTGGCGCTGCACCACGTGCTGTCCCGTGAGCAGCGGATCGCGCCGCTGCTGAGCGGCCGGATCGACGCGGAGAAGCTGCAGAAGCTGCTGGGCACCGCCATCCACGCGGACGACGTGGACGAGTGGTTCCTGTGCGGGCCGTTCGAGCTGGTGCAGCTGTGCCGGGACACCCTGGCGGAGCGCGGCGTGAAGCCGGAGCATGTCCGGTTCGAGCTGTTCACGTCAGGCAAGCCGGACCGGCCCGAGGGCAACGCCGGCCGTCCCGTCATTGAGGACGAGTCCCAGGAGACGTACAAGATCACGTTCAAGCTGGACGGCCTGCAGGGCGACGTGGCCAGCCCCACGCACGCCCGCGAGTCCATCCTCAACGCCGCGCTGCGGGTCCGCCCGGACGTGCCGTTCGCGTGCGCCGGGGGAGTGTGCGGCACCTGCCGCGCCAAGGTGCTCACCGGCACCGTGACCATGGACGAAAACTACGCCCTGGAGCAGGATGAGCTGGACAAAGGCTACGTCCTGACCTGCCAGTCCCACCCCACCAGCAAGGAAGTCACCGTCGATTTCGACGTCTAGACTTTCTGTCCCGCCCTTCCCGGTCTCAAGCTAGGAGCCCCCATGATCTCCCTCTCCATCGCCGACGGCGTCGCCGAAGTGGTCCTCAATGCCCCGCAGAAGCTGAACTCGCTGGATGAGCAGGCGCTGGCGGACTTGTCCCAGGCGTACGACGACGCCGCTGCCGCCGCCTCGCGCGGTGAGGTGCGGGCGCTGCTGCTCAGGGGAGAGGGACGCGCCTTCTGCGCGGGCCGGGACATCGCCGGCGTCACGCCGGAGAATGACGACGCCGAGGCGTACCTGGGCGGGCTGGTCCAGCCGCTGCTGCAGAAGATGAGTGCCTTCCCGGCGCCCACGTTTGCCGCGGCGCAGGGCGCGTGCCTGGGTGTCGGGCTGGGTCTGCTGCTGGCCACGGACGTGGTGTACGTGGCGGAGAATGCGAAGTTCGGCTCGCCGTTCGCCAAGCTCGGGGCGACGCTGGACTCGGGCGGGCACTGGTACTTCACCGAGCGGCTCGGCATGCACCGCACGCTGGACCTGATCTATACGGCAGAGCTGATATCCGGAACTGAAGCCGTGGCCCAGGGCATGTTCAGCCGAGCCCTGCCCGCCGACGAGCTGCTGGACTCCACCCGTGCCATCGTGGCGAAGGTGGCCACAGGGGCGACGGGCGCGTTCAGGGCCAGCAAGGAGCTGGTGGCCCACATTCGCGACCAGCGTCTGGGCCTCTGGGCCGCGATGCAGGAGGAGAACGCCGAGCAGGCGCGTCTCTGTAAGACGGAAGACTACGCGGAAGGCTTCAAGGCGTTCCAAGAAAAGCGGGAACCCAATTTCAAGGGCTAAGCTTGTCGAAACTTACCGCCGGTTGAGCTTGTCGAAACCGCCGGCCCGCACCCACTCCTCAGCAACCCCCAGCACCCAGACCCCCAGCATCGCCCCGGCTGTATTGGCCACGATGTCCATGGCGCTGGGAAAGCGGTCGTGCAGAAACAGCTTCTGGCCGAGCTCCATGCAGCAGGAGGCCAGGAACGCACTCAGCACGATCCGTCCCCGGTGGAACGCGGGGAATGCGTGGGCTGCAAGGGTCCCAATGGGCGCAAACAGAAGGATGTTGGACGAGAACTCCACGAAGTCGTAGTTGATCAGCTCGGGAAGCCCAGAGCGGTGGAGGGCAAACAGGGCAGTCTGCAGGCGGCCAGCCACTGGCCGGTCAACGGGGGTGGGCCAGAACGCCACGAACGCTAGGGCTGCCAGATACAGGGCCAGCAGGACACGGGCGTATCCCCCGACCTCCGACCGGCTCCATTTCCCCATACGGAAACGCTACGGGAGCCCCTTCCCATCCCGAAATCTGGCCCTAGAAATTTCTCTTTTCGCAAGTCAATTTGTAGGGTTCGATCATGACTTTGGGGAAATCAGTACGTAAAGCAGTTATTCCGGCGGCCGGTCTGGGCACGCGCTTCCTGCCCGCTACCAAGGCGATGCCGAAGGAAATGCTGCCGGTGGTGGATGCACCGGCCATCCAGTACGTCGTGGAGGAGGCCGTGAACGCCGGCCTGGACGACGTCCTGATGATCACCGGCCGCAGCAAGCGTGCGCTGGAGGACCATTTTGATAGTGCGCCCGCTTTGGAACGCACACTCGAGCTCAAGGGCGATCAGGCGCGGCTGGATTCCGTTCAGCACGCATCGGGTCTGGGGCCCATCCACTACGTCCGGCAGGGCGAGCCCAAGGGCCTCGGCCATGCCGTGCTGTGCGGCCGCCAGCACGTCGGTGACGAGCCTTTCGCCGTGCTTCTGGGTGATGACCTCATCGATGAGCGCGACGAGCTTCTGACCACGATGATCGACGTCCAAGCCAAGACCGGCGGTTCCGTGGTTGCCCTGATCGAGGTGGAGCCGTCCCAGATCAGCGCATACGGCTGCGCCGACATCTCGGCCGTCGATGGCGAAGGCTATGTCCGGGTGAACAGCCTGGTGGAGAAGCCTTCTGTGGACGAGGCGCCATCAAACCTTGCTGTCATCGGTCGATACGTGCTGCACCCGGCTGTCTTCGATGTCCTCGAGAAGACCGAGCCCGGCCGCGGTGGTGAGATCCAGCTGACAGATGCCTTGCAGACCCTCGCAGCGGGCGAGGGGGAGGGCTCCGGGGTTTTCGGTGTCGTCTTCCGCGGCCGCCGTTACGACACGGGGGACAAGCTGAGCTACCTGAAGGCCGTCATTACGCTGGCTTCCGAGCGCGCCGAGTTCGGCGAGGACCTCAAGGCCTGGATGAAGGAATTCAACGGATAGGCACCGCCAGCTGACCAAGTGAGAAGCCCCGACGGCTGTCGGGGCTTCTCTATTTAAAGTGCACTGATTTGCCAGACAAAGAAGGGACCCGTTCCGAAAATCCGGAACGAGTCCCTTCTTTTGAAGCGTGGAGCTTAGTGCTTAGGCAGATGCCTCAGCGTTTGCGCGGCGCCGAACGACGACAACCGAAGCGGCGCCGGCGACGAGTGCACCGCCACCAACCAGCGACCACAGAACAAGACTGGAGTCAGCACCCGTGTTGGCAAGGCCAGCGCCGTTACCACCGGTGTTGGAGAGCCCGGTGCCGGTGCCTGCAGCGCCCACGACGCCCCTGTCAGCGCCGGCAACGACCGTCACGCTCTGCGTCACAGTCTTGCCGGAAGTGTTGCCTACTGCCGTCAGCGTGTAGGTCCCAGGCTGGCCCAGGCGAACCGGGGCCGAGAAGGAGCCGTCAGCGGCCGCAGTTGTGGTGACCGTCTGCGGAGCTGCCAAGACGTTGATCTTGGACGGAACCGACATCGCGGCACCGCCCGAGAAGCCACCGCCAAGGGCCTGCGGAGTGCTGGTGATTGTGATCGTAATAGTGATGGTTTCGCCAGCCAGGAACCCGGTTCCGGAGAAGGTAAATACTTCACCCGGCGCGACGGTGCCGTCGGACACGGTTCCGGTTCCGGTTCCGGGTGCCGGGTAGGTGGCCAGTGCCGGTGCAGCACCGACAAGTGCGATGGTTCCTGCAAGCGCAAGCGCAGCAATAGACTTCTTCAATTTGTCCCCCCTGAGACCTTTTCAACACGGATGTCACATATTTGTGGAGATTCCCCATCCCCATGTGACAGTGGGGCGAATCTCGTGGTTTTACCCAAGGTAGAGATTACCACCCTCACCAGAGTGTCTCCAAAGTCAATCCAGACACTTTACATACTGTTAATGAGTTGGCTACGCGTCCGGTGCGCATTTTGCCGCAACCGTGTCCAAAACCACGTCCTTCAGAGGCTGAACTGTCGGCGTCACGGACAGTTTGGGTTCCGTGTGCTGCACTATCTTCCCGAAGATGAACTCAACTGTTTGGGTCTCGCCTGGGGCGAGGCGTAGGGTGACGCTACCCACCGGGCGACCGCTGTGCCGATATGAGGCAAAACCAGTTTTCTTGCCTGCCACAAAGGCCGTTTCAACGTTCGACTGGACGGGTCCGTACGCGATAATGTTCGTCTGTACACTGCCTGCCGGCACCCCGAACACGCCACCGCCTGTTACATACGCAGGCAGAGAGGTCCCCGCGTCTTTCGGTGCTGTGTTGGTGCTTGTGATCCGAACCTTGACCTCCGAATAGCCGTTAGCCGGACATTCTTCGATCAGTTGCACAGTCCTCTTGACGTGGTAGTCCATTTTCGCTCCGGTGCCATCGTTGAAGTACGCGCCGAACTGGGCAGGGGAGATGCTGGTGCCTGTAATGGAGCCGCCCAGCGGATATTTGGAGATAACGGCCTCCTCTTCGCCCTTGGAGGACCACAGGAGAACTCTGCCCTCGGAAGCGCCCCGAGACAGTCCGTCAATGAGCTTCGTGGTGTCCCCGCTTCCGGCGGAAAGCTTTGCAAAAACTTCTTGGGCAACACCGGCAAAGTACACGTCTTGCAGCTCGGGCTCGGAGATTTTCGAATAGACATCTGAAAGCAAAGTTGGAACTACGTTCTTTGACGTTAATTCCTCAGGCAGGCTGCCATGACTGAATTCTCGAAAATGGGGATCGTTGACCTGGACAGGTCCCGTGGCATCAAGGATGTAGCTGAGCACGATGGGGTCGATGGATAAGACCCCGTCTAGCTGCTCGCCGGTCTCAGCTTTCCACATCGTACGGGCTGTTTGGGCAGCTGTCGGAAAGTCAGGAGTAAGGTTAACGTCCTGCATGAACTTGCCGAGGCGTATGGAGAAAATTCGGGTTTGCTCCGGATCTGTGGCCACCACAGGGTTGAAGGCCCCCATCGCGCTGGCGCTGGTCTGCGAATCCAGAGAGAGCTTTCCTTTATCGATATTCAGAACAGCCAGCGCACCGGGAATTCCGCCCGTGGCCCGTGACTCGGCGTTGTTCTGGATGAGCAAGAGGTAACGTCGTGAAGATTGCTCACCCAACATCGCCGGCAGGACGCTGGCAGCGTCGGCGGCGGAGTCGAGGCCATCCCGCAGTGAACTCAGCTGTTCTCTGGCGTGGATGAGCGGGGTGGAGATTTGCGGCATCAACCTGTCCGCATTGATGCCGTTCAGGCGATCTGATGATTGGCGCACGGCTTGAGCAGCAGAACTGAGTCTGGGCTGTGCGGCGGATAACGGCCTAAGATTCAGTCCCTTTTCGCTGGGCAACAGGGACTTCCAGTCGAGCGTCTTGAAGATGCTCACCAACGGGGCAGCGCCCAGCTTGGCCACGTCATCAGCCGATACTGCGATCTCACTGGTCGCTTGAAAGTTAGCTCCAAGCCAAGGGACTGCCCCAGCCATCGTCCAGATCGGGTCGGTGGCCGCATCTCGTGCTCTCGAAGTATGTTCCTGAAGCTCGGTAGCCGTTATTGCTGCCGCCCTGGCATCGTCAGCGAGAACATGGTTCCGGAGCTTGGGAACCAACTGATTTGCAGCGTTCAAGTCGTCGCTAATGGCGGCCGCTTTGAGTCCAAGCCATGTGGCGCTTCCTAGTGCAAGAACCAGTAGCACAGCCACCCCCGTGGCCAATAGCGGAAGCCGGCGGCGCGGCTTGGGATGGTTTGCAGGGAGGACGTCACCCGCACTTGAAGCGTCGTCCTGTAACTCTGGCACTTCTACGCCCGCCCTAGGCCGCGGTATGTCCATCCGGCTGCCCGCCATTTCTCGGGGTCTAGGACGTTCCTTCCATCGAGGATGCGCGGCGATGCGACGCGGCTGAGCAGTGCATATGGATCGAGGTTCCGGTATTGCTCCCATTCAGTCAAAAGAAGCAAAGCATCTGCCTTTGTAATGGCCTCGTACATGTCGTCCTCGAATTGCAGCTCCGGAAACCGTTTGGCAGCATTCTCCAGCGCCTTTGGATCGGTCACGGAGACCACCGCTCCCTGCAGCTGGAGCTGGGCGGCGATGCTCAGCGCTGGCGAATCCCGGACATCATCGCTTTCGGGCTTGAAAGCTGCTCCTAAGACCGTAATCCGCTTGCCGAGTAGGGTACCGTCACAGAGTTCGCGTGTCAGTTCTACAACTCTTGTTCTACGGCGCATGTTGATGGCATCCACCTCGCGCAGGAACGTTAGTGCCTGATCTGCACCCAGTTCTCCCGCACGAGCCATGAACGCCCGGATGTCCTTGGGTAGGCACCCGCCTCCGAAGCCAATACCGGCGTGGAGGAACTTTCTGCCGATTCGGTCGTCCATGCCGATTGCGTCGGCCAGTCGTGTGACATCAGCGCCGGAGGCTTCGCAAACCTCAGCCATTGCATTAATAAAGGAGATCTTTGTGGCCAGGAAGGAGTTTGCTGCGGCCTTGACCAGTTCGGCGGTCGGATGATCCGTAACAAGGCGCGGAGTACCTGCTCCCAGTGGCACTGCGTAGACGTCATCAAGCACGGCGACGGCGGGATGGTCTTCGGAGCCATCGGAAACGCCGTAAACGAACCGGTCAGGCTGAAGTGTGTCCGCGACGGCGTGGCCTTCTCGGAGAAATTCCGGATTCCATACGAGGTGCGAGGTGGGTTCCTGGTCCTGCACCAGCTGGGCCAGCCGGGCAGCCGTGCCCACGGGTACGGTGGACTTGCCGACGACGACGTCTCCGGGAGAAATATGCGGCAATAGTGCGGAGGCCGCGGCATCGACGTAGGTCATGTCAGCGCCGTTTTCGCCCTTCTTCTGAGGCGTGCCCACGCAGATGAAGTGAACGTCACTGCCAGCCGCGGCCGACATATCGGTTGTAAAAGTTAGTCTGCCCGTCTCTTGGACTTCTCGAAGAAGCTCCTCCAGTCCCGGTTCATAAAAGGGCGCCCGTGCTGACGAAAGCTCGCGTATTTTTTGGTCGTCTACGTCGATGCCCACAACCTCATGGCCGAGCTTTGCCATGCAGGCGGCATGCACTGCACCGAGGTATCCGCAACCAATTACCGTAATGCGCATGATGAAATTTCCTTCCCCCGGAGGGCTGTTGTCCGCACGGGACCTGTTAATAGGCGCCGGTGCTGTGAAATACAGCGCGGACGGTCCGCAGAATTATGATGAGGTCGCCGGCCAGTGACCAGTTCTCCACGTAGTACAGGTCAAGTCGAACAGAGTCCTGCCAAGAGAGATTTGACCGGCCGCTGACCTGCCAGAGGCCCGTGAGACCAGGCTTTACCAACAATCTGCGGCGTACGTCTTGCTCGTAGGCTTCTACTTCACTCGGCAGAGGTGGTCGCGGTCCGACAAGGCTCATAGAGCCCACCAGTATGTTGAATAGCTGAGGAAGCTCGTCGAGGCTGTATTTCCGAAGGATGCGGCCGACACGGGTGATGCGGGGGTCGTTTTTCATTTTGAAAAGGATCCCGTTGCCTTCATTGCGATGGGACAGTTCAGCGAGCTTCTCTTCCGCATCGACCACCATGGAACGGAACTTGAGCATGTTGAAGTGTGTTCCTTCTATGCCCACGCGTACTTGTCGGAAAAGCACCGGCCCTCGGCTCTCCGCTTTCACCAGAAGTGCAACGACTGCCATGACGGGCGCGGCTAGGATTATCAAGACCCCCGAGACGACAACATCGAAAAGGCGCTTCGCCACGCGTTGGCCTCCCTCAAGGGTAGGAGTCGTTACGTGAATCAGGGGGAGACCCGCGACCTGTTGGGTATGGATCCGAGGCCCAGCGATGTCGGTCAGTGCCGGCGCCATGATCAGTCCTACATTGCGTGACGCCAACTCCCAACCCAAGTGTCTCAACGTCTGCGGGTGGAGTTGGACCCCCGCCGAAACAGCCACTGCGTCCGCACCGCAGGAATCGATTGCCTCAATGATTGAACGCGCGTCGGGCCTGTGGCCCAAAATGGGCAGGCCGGACTCGGCTTCGAACTTCTGACTTTCATGGGCCCCAGGCATGTAGGCCGCTATAGGGAGGTAGCCCGCATGCTTAGCTCTCTCGAGAGAAGCAGCCAAATGCGCGACAGCACTCGGTCCTCCAAGGAGAAGGAGCCGAGACATGCTGTGACCACGCTGACGATTTATATTGAGATGCTGTCTGATTAGCCAGCGCGCCATGAGTAACCCGATCAAACCCACCGGCAACGCAACTCCGACGTATCCCCTCGCAGTGTCTACACGTAGGACATAGGAGACAATAGCGATGAGCCCGAACAACCAAAGGGAAGCAGCCGCGACGCGCTTATACTCGTCCGGTCCAGAACCGAGAACGCGAGTTTGTCTGCTGTTCCAGGCTCCGAGCATTAGCCACCAGACGACGGCCACGGCAACTGATAACCATGCGTACGTGAATTCTTGGCCAGCGACCACAAAATCGGGTTCAAATCCGAACCGGATGATGAAAGCTCCGACCACAGCCCAGACGACCACAAATGCATCTACGACACCCAGCAGACGGGAAGACCGTCTACGCCAATCAGTGCCCTCAGGCATCAACTTCCCCCACTTCACAGCAGACCCCTCGCCCAAGCATGGCGTGATGAGAAAACCCACCTAAACCCGCAAGGACGCCAAGTTTTCCCGGTACCACTCCACTGTTTGGCGAATGCCTTCCTGGAGCCCGATTGAAGCCGACCAGCCTGACGACCTCAGTTTAGATACATCAAGTAGCTTCCTTGGCGTCCCGTCAGGCTTGGACGTATCCCATTCGATGGTGCCTTCGTAGCCGACGGCTTCCGCAACTAGGTTGGCAAGCTCCTTGATCGTAACGTCGGTCCCAGTTCCTACGTTGACCTGTGAAGGCCCGTCGTAGTTCTCAAGCAGATGAAGACATGCCGCCGCCATGTCGTCAACATGCAGGAACTCTCGCCGTGGCGAGCCGGTTCCCCAGTTTGCTACCTTTTCAACTCCCGACGCAGTCGCCTTGTCGTACCGCCGGATTAGGGCAGGAAGAACGTGCGACCCATCAGCGGAGAAGTTGTCGCCCGGGCCATAAAGATTGGTCGGCATCGCGGAAATCCAAGGGAGTCCATACTGTCGGCGGACTGCTTGAATCTGCATGATTCCGGCAATTTTGGCGATCGCATAAGCATCATTAGTAGGTTCCAGATGTCCTGTGAGCAGCGAATCTTCTCGGATCGGCTGCTCCGCAAACTTTGGATAGATACATGACGACCCGAGGAAGAGCAGGCGTTCCACCCCGAATTCCCGGGCGGCATCCAGAACATTTACCTGGATGCGTAGGTTGTCGCTCAGGAAATCTACTGGATAGGTGTTGTTTGCGAGGATGCCACCTACCTTGGCCGCAGCAAGCACAACGTAACGCGGCCTGTTTTCCGAAAAGAATGCGAATACATCGTCTCGGTTCTTCAGATCGAGTTCCGCTGAGGTGCGTCCTAGAAGGTTGCTGAAGCCTTTACTTTGAAGGTTTCGCCAGATTGCTGACCCAACCAAGCCCCGGTGACCCGCAACGAAAAACCTCGCCGACCGATCGAGTGGTTCGGGTGTGAATTCGAGGTCAACCACGATCAGTTTTTCCAGCTATCGAGGTGAACGGTGTCAATCCAGTGGTTGCCCGCATGCTTCAGAGCCTCGATGTCAGCGTCGACCATGATCCGCGCCAGCTCTGGAGTGTGCACTGATGCCTTCCAACCCAGTTTTTCTTGTGCCTTGGAAGCATCGCCAACGAGTGCGTCGACCTCAGTTGGGCGGAGGTAGCGCTCGTCGAAGCGGACGTGATCTTCCCAGTTCAAGCCGGCGTGATCAAAGGAGATTTGAAGGAAGTCACGCACTGTGTAGTTGCCACCGGTCGCGAGGACGAAATCATCAGGTTCGTCGGCCTGCAGCATCCGCCACATGCCTTCGACATACTCGGCCGCATAGCCCCAGTCGCGGACCGCGTCCAAGTTACCCATGTACAGCAGATCTTGCTTGCCGGCCTTGATGGCGGCGACAGCCCGCGTGATTTTGCGTGTCACGAAAGTCTCGCCGCGTCTTGGCGATTCATGGTTAAACAGAATGCCGTTGACTGCGAACATGCCATAGGCCTCACGGTAATTCTTAGTGATCCAGTAGCTGTAAACCTTGGCAGCACCATAGGGTGACCGCGGATAGAACGGAGTATCTTCATTCTGTGGCGGCGGAGTGGCGCCAAACATCTCCGATGAGGATGCCTGGTAGAACTTCGTCTTGATACCTGCCATCCGCACGGCCTCTAGGAGGCGGATGGTGCCTACACCTGTTGTGTCCCCAGTGTGCTCCGGCTCGTCGAAGGAAACCCGAACGTGGGACTGGGCAGCTAGGTTGTAGACCTCATCGGGCTTTATCTCCGCCAAGAGAGTTACCAAGCGGGCGCCATCACTCAGGTCACCGTAATGCAGGAACAGTTGCGCCTTAGGATCGTGCGGGTCTACGTACAAGTGGTCAACTCGTGCAGTGTTGAACGTGGAGGCCCGGCGGATGAGTCCGTGTACTTCGTAGCCCTTCTTGAGGAGGAGCTCTGCCAGGTAGGAACCATCCTGTCCTGTGATACCCGTAATTAGTGCGCGTTTTGTCATAATGCCCCCATGGTGCGAAAAAAGAGAGAGTCGCACGGCCTAGCGGCCGCGCGACGATGCCAAGCTTGTTACAAAATCATCATAGCGGTCGACTGCTGCTGACTCGGACAATGTGTCGTGGCGGAAGCGCAGCCCATTTAGGCCCAAAGTCTTCGTGTACTCGTCATCTGCGCCAAGGCGTTCAGCCGCTGCCAAAAGACCTTCAGGGTCAGCCGCATCGACACGGATTCCACCCATGGAAGTCGCGATTTCCTTCGCCGTGACGCTGCCAGCATCAGTGGCGGCGATGACTGCGATTCCGGCGTTGAAGTATGATGTCAGTTTGCTCGGGACAGCCATGTCCTTGATGCCGGGCAGTTCATTCACGAGCAGGATGTCCGCAGCGGCCAGAGCCGCCATGAAGTCCGGTCCTGGCAAAGGGTCGATGAATTGAAGACGCTCCAGTCCCGCGGACATTGTCTGGAGTTTCTTTTTCTGGTTTCCATCGCCCAAAAGAACAAACCGGACGGCGCTCCGGCGGTCCTGAGCCAGCTGGGCTGCGGCGATAACATTCTCGAGTCCTTGTTTTTTGCCCATGTTGCCAGCGTGAAGCACGACAATGTCTTCCGGCGTCCACCCAAGGTGTGCGCGAACTTCGCATCTACCTTCGCAAGGGGAAGTTGGCAGATGAGTCCAGTTTCGAATGACCCGTACGTTGCCTGCTGAGACCCTCAAGGCATCCACCATGTGCTGTTTGAAACGATCATGAATGGCCACTACTCCATCCGTAGAACGGAGTATCAGGGACTCCACGACAGCGATAACGGCGGCCGCTCTTCCACCTCCCGTGCCTGTTTCAACAACTCCGCGACTGTACAGATCCTGGACCCAGATTCCGATGGCTGGCCTCTTGACCCGTAGGCGGGCTCGGAAAAGCGCTATAGCAGAAGAGAAAAGAGCAGGGCTCACGAGAAGCACCACATCTGGAGCCCGCCAGTTTGCGCATAGCAGGCGCAGTCCGAAGCTTAGTTCCATGTGGATCCGAGCCAGCGCCGATGACCCACTTGGCACGAAATGGCGAACCCTGTCTACGGTCACACCGTTGATGACTTCGGAGCGAACCCAGCCGGAATATCCCTCCTTTAATTTCCATTCTGGGTAGTGAGGAAACCCGGTGATTACGTGCACCGTGTGGCCTGCAGCGACGAGGCCTTCAGCTAAGCTCGTGGTGTACGGCGCATTTCCTGTCGGCTCCGGAGTGTAATTCAGTCCAAGTATCGTTATTTTGAGGTTCCGGTGGTTCAACGCTTCGCTTTCGTTGTATCGAGCATTTTTTGAACTCCGCCCGCAAAATTATCAATCATATCCGCGATCGTTGGATATTGCTGGGAAAGAGGGTAGCGAGGTACGGTGGCCCCGTCTAAAGACTCCAAGTAGTTTCGGATCATGAGCGCGAACGATTTGGGCTCGTTATGACTTGTCAGTCGTGATCTGCCCTCAACCAAGTACTCTGCCTCTGCGGAATGGTACGGCCAGTCTGTGGTGAGGATCGGAAGTCCGAGCACTAGTGCATCGACTGCGACCAAACCGACCCGGCCAGGCATGAGAATGGCGCTGGCCACACGACCAACCAATGCTTGCAAATCCGGAGTGGCGTAGCCAAGCATGATTGCCTGTCCTCGAGCGGCGGCCCTAGCCAGCAGTGACGCCTGGGCGCCGGTGCCGCCCACGACGATTTTTAGACTCGGTTCCTCGAGCCAAAGTATGTCTAGCACCTCCGCGAGAAAGTCGATTCTCTTGCTTTCGTCGAGACCACCCAGAAAGGCCACGGTACGGCGGGGTTTCAAGTCGTGGACATCCATGAAACGTCGGGCCTGAGCCGCAGTCGTGGCAGTAACGGCCTGCGTAAGCGACTCTGTATCGACCGCATTCATCACCGTCGTAATCTTCCCCGCTTCCACCCCTGTACTTAGCGCGTACTGAGCGCCCCCCGGAGTGTAAGCGAACACGTGGTCGGCGGTGCGCAGCTGCCAACGTTCCAGTGCCAGATCAAGCGGGTGTCCATCACTTACGTAACTTTTTATGTGACCCCAAAGGCCTACTTTGAATCTGTGCGACTTTTTCGAATCTGCAATAGCCAGATATGTGTCTAGTGATGATCCCAGATGGCCGACGATGACGCCGTCTGCGCCTTTCCACACGGGACGTGCACCACCGAGGGAGATGGATTTGCCGGCGATGGTCAATCGTTTTTGTACGATAGTAGTGACCCAGTCGGGGGTAACGCCATCGTTTCGTGCGCTTTGGTCTCCACTCGGTGCTGAAGCTGCCACATTGCAGTCAATGTCCATGCTCGCAAGCTTAGTTATGAGTCCTTCAAAGAAGGCCGCTCGATATTTGGGGATGTACGGCTGAACTATTACCAAACGCCGTCTTCTCGCTGTCAAGCCACGCTCCTACGACTTTTCGAAACGGCCTTACGGTACGTTGACTCAAGCTCGGAGACAACGCCGGTCATCCCGAACTCTTCGAGCGCTAGGCGCTGGGCGTTCTTTCCCATTCTCAATCGAGTCCCCGGTTCGGAGAGCAATTTGCGTACGGCTTGAACTAGGGATTCCACTGAGCCGTCAACCACTAGGCCAGCATGGGCGCGTTCGACGGCGGGTGCTAAACCGCATGTCCGCGTGATGACGACAGGCTTCCCCAGCGACATGGCTTCAAGTACTGACATGGGGAAAACCTCACGGGCGGATGGCAGCACGTAGATGCTGGACGCACTCAAACGTCCCAAGGTTCGCTCCGGAGCAATGGCACCCTCCCACTTCAAGTCGGCCTGACCGTATTCCCCCATGGCCTCAGTACAGCGGTTACCTTCTCCCTCGTCCGGACCTACGAGACGAAAGGAAACGCCCGGGAACTCTTGAGCGAGGATCAGCGACATTTGCACAAAGGCCAGCGGGCGCTTGACTGGATGCAATCGGGCCAAGAAGAGCACTTCTTGGTGTGCAGGCTCCGGCAAGACTGCGCTGCCGCCCGATAGTGGTACGCCGTTTCGCAGCTCTTTGTACGCAAGGGGCTTACGAGTCACGTTCCGGAGGCCAGCCAACTCGTCGCCTGTAAGGTGCAGGACACTGCTTGCCGATGAAAGCACAGGCTTGGTCCATGACAAGTCAAGGGGCGTGGACAGTGGGTTGTTGGAGGGCTGGATCATCCCGTGTGGTTGAACCACGTAAGGAAGTCCGAGATTGCGTGCCATGTTCGCGGCGGGCAGCGTGACCAAGTCACGAGCGAGGTGGACGTGGAGGACGTCGGCCCAAGTCGCTAGCTTCCGTAAATGACGTAGTAGTCCTGGGGCAAACGTTCCGGCGAAGCCACAGCGGGGAATGATCTGGCGGGCTGCGAATAGTTCGACTGGAACGCCATCAAAATGGGTAGGGAGGTCGCCGCTGAATCCCTGGGCGCCGGCAAGAAACTTGACCTCATGACCAGCTTCGAGCAGGGCACGGGTTTGATTAACAGCAACCCGCACGGGGCCGCCATAGGCGCCGTTCGGTGTAATCAGCGTTGCAACTTGAATTATCTTCAATCCCCGTGTCACTTTCAGTCTGTCCGGCCGCGGCTCCAGGGGAGCCGGTCTCCTAAGAATTGCTCTTCGGCCTGGGCCACCCCAGAAAGGATATCGCGATTCTGGCTGACTTCTTCGACATCACGGCACTGTCGAAGCGCGCTGCGAGCCAGGAGCCGACGACAAAAGGTGCCCGCTGAGTCTGTAGAATAGCCCTCAAACCAACGGCCCGTGGCGGTGGATCACACACTAGGGGAGCGCGTGGCAAGAGCCAGGGGGAAAACTTGAGTCCAGCACATCCTTCAAATAAGAACCTATCTGAAGTTCCGGTCGTCGACCTATCTATGGCGCAAGGCGAACGAGTTGCTTGGGACAGGCCGCGACTAGTTGTCTACCTGTGGGCCATTGCCGAACTTCTGCTCGTCACGAACCCGTGGCAAATCAGTTCGAGATTGCGCGTACGGATCTTGAAGGCATTCGGGGCGAAAATTGGCCAAGGCGTAGTATTTCGCCCTCGGACTCGCATTAAGTTTCCTTGGAAGCTTGAGATCGGTGATCGGTGCTGGATCGGTGAAGGAGTATGGTTTCACAACCAGGACCGGATCTCAATCGGCAAAGACGTGGTTATTTCGCAAGAGGCTTTTTTGACCACGGGAAGCCACGCGATTCGATCCGATATGTCTCTTATTACAAGCCCCATCGTGATCAGCGATGGAGCATGGATAACATCCAGAAGCGTTGTTTTGGGCGGTAGGACAGTCGGCAAGTCATCTGTTGTGGGACCGAACGTCGTTGTCTCATGCGACATCCCCCCGAACGTAATTGTCTCCTCCGGAGAATCGCGGATGCGTCCCAGGTTTCAGTCTTTGGGGGACGTCCGTCCAACCGGGCACTAGGGCGACGATTCTCAAAGCGCCGGGTTAGAAAGCTCGCGGTGCGTATAAATCAAACCTTGTGGGATCCCTTCGGCTGCGAAATTGCCAGCCGCTTTGTATCGGTTTTCGCCGAAGAGACGCAGCTGCAAATGCGCCTCTGATTGCGGTGAGAAACTCATCTGCGAAGCATCATAATCAATATCGTATAAAAGAAACCGGCGGGAAGTCCTGTGGCCTGCTAGCAAGCGAGGAGCCTCGGCAGTGTATTTACTCAACGCGGTGATTATCTGCGCCTTTACGGTGCTTGGCTTAGTACAATTTGCCACTAAATCCTTCTGGGCCAACTGCAGGAACTTGTGGGATATGAACGCCACTTTTGTGTTTGGTCTTGCCGTTCTTTTGAATGCTCCTAATGCCATTAGTATGTTTTTAGGTGGCAATGTCAAGGTCATCGATGCCTTCGGTAACGTTCAAACCGTATATGCGCCCTCCGTGCGCCTGTTGCAGGGCCTTTCAGGCATAGTTGTCTTGGGACTTGCCGTCATGATGCTCTTCATTGCCTTGCGCGGGAAAAAGACCCTGAATGGATATGTATGGCCTCTACTTGCCACTTGCGTAGTTAGCCTGGTTTCCAACTTACATAGCAACCTAGAGTTTGCCACCTTGAATCAGTGGACGGCGCTTGCTGTGATAGCTGCATGTCTTTTCGCTGCCCCGAGCCCCGGTGCTGCCTTGGGCGCGGCGCTTTTTGGTGCCCTTTATTCCGTTGCTACGGGAATTCTGACCTTCGTCAACCCCGATGCAGCCATTGAAGATTGCACTCGTAAATGCTCTCCTGCAGGCGTCATATTGCCCGGGATCAACGGCAGTGAGAACGCCTTCGGTCTATGCGCCGTCTTGGCTATGCCATTCGTTCTGCTAGCCTTCAAGAGTTCGGCGAGGTTCATATTTTCTGCCTTTCTAGCATATTTGGTACTGGCTTCAGGAAGCCGTAGTGCAGTACTCGGTCTGGTGGCACTGGCAGTCCTCCTCTTCCTGTTTCGCCTTTCAAAAAAAGGACTGAGCAGTTTTGTTGCTGTAGCAGCTGCTGGTGTCCTTGTTATGTTCGGGGTCATCCTGCCGTTTATGACGAAGGATCCTGAAGCCTTTTCGACTCGCGGAAGAGTTTGGCTGACCGGAATCGAGTACATGTCTGAAGCGCCCGTAACGGGACTAGGGGCAAGTGCTTGGGCGAACCTGACACAAATCGGGGCTATTTATAGGTCCGATGCATATTCACTTCATAACTTATGGTTAGATACGCTTTTTGTGTCCGGGCTGATTGGATTTGGCTTGTTGCTTTCCAGCTTGATTGCACTTATCGCGTCCCATGCGCAGACAACTTGCTTCCCTCAAGTGTTCCTTATCCTGATAGTTATTTTGACCGTGGGAATTCTTGAGCGGAGCCTCTCGATTTACTCGTCGAATTGGCTGGGATGGGTTTTGCCTGGCTTGCTTTTGTTTCGCGGCGGCGGAGCGTTGTCGAGAAATTCCCAGCCTTTCCGAGCCAGAGAGTCTTACTTTGTCGCCGGTGTACGTAACCTTCCCGGCAGGTAGATGCCTTCCATTTTTCAGCTTCTAGAACGCAAGTTCTGCGTCAAAATACTTCACGAGAGAATGCGGTGAGTCCGGTCGATGTCAACTAGATCGCGGGTTGTCTACATCTACGACCCGAATGGTTTCAATCCCTACGGGACGGAATTAGCGGCGGTTCTGGATGAACTTCCAGGCAGGATAGTCCACCTGGCGCATAGTGAAAGCTCAGCGGTCGAAGGTGGCGCTTCCGAGCGTGTAGTGGTCTTTGGACGAAGCTTCCGTGTCGCTATCCGTCTTTGTTGGGCACTGTTCACCGTTCTGCTTTCCCGCGGTGTGGTCATATTGTGTTGGGTGCCGAGTAAGTGGCATTTCTGGATTGCAATGATGTTGGCCACAACTTGTCGGCGTATCTACTTCGTGGATCATAATCCTCATGGTTCACGTGCGGCTCGCGGTCCGATTTCTCCGAATCAAAGGGCAAGGCTTCTTTCGCATCCGAAGGTTTTACCTGTCCTTCATCACGGATGTGTCCCAGATCCGGAAACGGCTGACGCCTACCAGGGTTTTATCTTTCATCCCTCCTATCGTCGGACTGTCACGCACTATTCAAACAATTTGGCGGCCCGCAAGGATGAGGGTGTTTGCCTGTTCTTCGGTAGTGCCCGAGTGGATAAAGGTATCGACCTCCTTCCTGATGTTTCGCATCGATTGAGGCAGTTGGGGGCATCACTGAGAATTCGTGTCGGTAAGTGCGGTATGGATGAGGCGGTACTTCTTGGAAGCTGCTCCGGCGATGTGCAGATCGGCGGTAGCAGGCACCTTTCTGACCAGCAACTGATCGCGGAGATCAGCAGGGCGAGTGTCGTGGTGGCACCATACTCCGAAGTAACGACTTCGGGCACCGCGATAATGGCAGCCACTATCGGAACCCCCGTCATTATGTTCGACTCCCCCCCTATGTCGTGGTTGATGCCGAAGGAAAATATGGTTCCCAGGGGGGAATGGGGACTACTTAGTCAGAAGGCAGCAAGTTTGGCTCTTGAACCAGGTTCAGCGGGCTTTGCCATGGACCCGGACACTCTTGATTTGGAGTGCCGACGCAGCTGGACCGTGCTATTGGATGGAGTTATATAGGTGTCTCGTAAGTCTGAACCTCTGATTTCTGTCGTAACTGTCGTTTTGAATGACAGAGAGCGGCTGCGTCCCACGCTGGAGTCGCTCCGTACCGGATTGCCGAATGATTCCGAACTCGTCATAGTCGACGGCGGCTCGACTGACGGAACGCTAGACTTGATCGAGACTTACGGGTCGGCGATTCCTAGGCTGAGAGTCATCCATCAAACGTCTAAAGGCCTTTACGCTGCAATGAACGAAGGATCTCGGGCTGCCCAGGGACGCTATCTCTACTTCCTTAACGCGGGCGATCGACTTGCCCAGCAAGGTGAGTTGGAAGCTGTAGCGACAGGTCTAGCTGGCAGGCCCTCTACTCTGGGCCTAGCTAGCGTTGTACATGAAACTGCGGGCAGGGTCGTCGGGCCATACGACTTCGACCTGCGTCGTTTCTTGCATGGGAAGGTCCCATATAACCATCAGGGGACGGTTTTTCAACGCCAAGCCCTGCTTGCGGTGGGAGGTTACAATCCGGAGTTTGGAATAATGGCGGATTTTGCGGTGATGGCGCTTCTTGCCCGCGATAATAAACCGGAAGTCTTTACGCAAGTGTTGGCCATGTATGAGGGCGGCGGAATATCGGAAGTTCGTGGTAGGGAAATCCCATACTTGATGCACAAAGTTAGATGTGAAGCAGGTGGTCTCGACCGCATGGGTCGACTTGGCAGCTGGGGATTTGCACTAGCCCAAGGTCTTCGGCGGCATGGATTGTCCACCTTCCGCTCAGGTATGGGGTTACGGTCCTCGAGTGTCTAAGCTCTACTCCCAGCTCCTAAAGGTCGGGGCTCTGAGACTTGCAGGTCTGGCAATAGGTTTCGTCACCAGTTTTTACGCGGCGCGGCTTCTTATTGATGCCTTTGGCCCATCGGGATATGGTGCCATTGCTACCATAATTTCTCTTCCTGCCCTTTTACCGTTTGCTGATCTAGGCTTTGGGAACGCTGTTGTCAATTCCTATGCAGCCAATCAGCCTCGGAGCCGTGAGGTTCTGCGCATTGCCGTAGCGGTGACGGGCGTGGCGGCAGTGGGTCTCATTATAGCCAGCAGCGCCCTTTTCTATAGCGGTTTCTTGGGGGAGGCTCTGGGGCCAGCCGTGATGGGATCGGTCGCAAATGCCGACAGCGCCGCCTATGGTATTCTCCTCCTCACTTGGCTAACTGTTCCTCTTGGACTAGCTTATCGATTGGTTCAAGGGCAGGGCCGGCTAGATGTTGCCATGGCATGGCAGTTGCTTGTGCCGCCGATCTCGATATTGGCACTGCTCCTTTTCTTGGGGCCGCTAAAGGAATTAGAGGTTGCACCGACTTATTTGGCTGTAGCCACAGTAATCGTATCCGCCTGCTTCTTTGCGACATCAGTTTTGCCAAAGTTGAATTGGTCGAGAAACTTTGCGGCTTCTTGGAAAGTGCACTTTCCCTTAGTGCTAAGGAGCGGTTGGCCGTCTCTGCTGATTTCATTGATGCTGGCTATAAGCTTTCAGTCCGGCCGCATTTTTCTTAGTCATTTTTCAACACCAGATCAGGTTGTCGCCTATTCATTTGGCTTGTTGCTTTACGCCCCGGTCTCTGCGCTGTTCTCTGTATCAGCGCAACACTTATGGTCGCACTATGCTAAGGAACGGGCTACACGGTCTATGACCGGCCAACTCTTGATAAGCAACGTACGGTTGTATGCTGGCGTCTCTGTCCTGGGGTTCGTCGGGCTCGCCTTGTGCGGAAACTGGATAATTTCAACGTTTGTATATGCCGACTCGCATTTAGGTTCATTATTTACTGTTTTCGGATTAATGCTTGTTGTGCAAGCTGCACATCTCCCGGCCGCCATGTTCTTGACGTCGCCAGAACATCTCCGCTGGCAAGCCCGGTTGCTAGGGCTGTGCTCGCTACTGACGATTGCTCTTTCCCTTGGGCTGTCACCGTCGTTGGGGGCCGTTGGAATTGTTGTGGCAGGAACTGTTCCCGTGGCCTTGGTGCAGTTTCCGGTGACCCTACGGAAGGCGCTGCGTGTAATTGCAGAGTGCTGATAGCTACACGACACGGAGACGACTGGCCTGCCACTAGCCGTCGCCTCGCTCAAGTGGCCGGGCGATGACATAGGGGTCGCCGCAACTGTGCGGATCAGGAGTTGCCGAGTCGATTCACTTTGCCGGCGAAGGCGAATGTACTGTCCCCGAGGGGGCGCTGATGGCTCGTGTTGTGTGCGAGGACCTACTAACGTGCCCGCCGTTAAGTCGGGCGGACACCACGCCACTGTCCGGTTGGTTGGCTGAAGCCGATGACGGTCGAAAACTGAGCCACTGTGGCGGCGGAGTTGAGGGGTTGATACCACAGTTCAAAATTTAGCGTGGCGCAGCCACACTAGTTGTATTGACCACGGACGTTAGTTAGTAGCGCTCGGCGTGGCTTGGTGACATGAAGAAGACCTCCAGGTGGAGTGGGGCCTGTCTAGAGTCCAATTCCACGCACGTAGGTCTTCACTATTGGTATGGTGGGGGCCAAAAACTTCTGGCCTGCCCAACGGCATTGCAGCCGGCCCGGCACTCCGGAGAGGAGAAGAGTGCTCGTCGGGGTTGCCGGTCCGGCCCAGAGGTCTTCTGACGCCCCTTCCGTTTCAACGGGTGGGAGCTCCCTTCGACATGATCTGCCGATCCGCCAGCCCCACAAGAGGCGTGGCCGGGCAGGCTGCCATATCTTGATAGGAGTCTGACAAGCGACCCGATAGTGAACTGACCGGCATGCCCCGCTCGGCTACGCACCCCATTGAACGGAAAGGTGCGCTAGAACCGTCATGCAACGCAACAGTCCCAACGTATACGTGGGGCTAGATACCCACGCGGAAACCTACTTCGTGGCCGTCATCGACGAACATGGTCGCCGGCTGACTGTTAGCGGCCATGAAAAACTGCCCGTAGGCGGCCACGGAAATGCCCACTGACGGCCAGTAGAACTGCCCGTTGGTGGCCATGAGATCTGCCCACTTCCTTACTGAACCTGCCGCGTCTTAAGCGGTGGGGGCCTCTCCCCGGGATTTGATGACGGTGTCTAGTCGCACCAAATGTCGTCCCAGGAAGAGGCCCTGTATGAAGCATGACGGAGAAATCATGGAAATTCTTGCTGCCTACGATCTGACCGGATCGTTGCGCGCCACGGCCGAGCTCACGGGCTGTTCGCACCACACTGTAGCCAGGCATGTAGCGGCACGGGACGCCGGCCGGCCGATCGCCGAACCCGCGCCCAGGCCCCGGGTCACGGACACTTACCTGCCCAAGATCGAGGAATGGGTCGAGGCGTCCAAAGGACGGATCCGTGCCGATAAAGCCCACGCGAAGCTCCTCGCCATGGGTTACGCGGGGTCCGAGCGATCCACCCGCCGGGCGATCGCGCAGGTCAAGGCCGCGTGGCGGCTGGGACACACCCGCGTTCACCGACCGTGGATCACCGAGCCCGGGATGTGGCTGCAGTACGACTTCGGCGACGGACCACGGATCGGCGGGGTGAAGACCATCCTGTTCGTGGCCTGGCTGGCGTTCTCGAGGTTCAGGATCGTGATCCCGTTGCGGGACCGGACCGCGCCGAGCGTGTTCGCCGCTCTGGACCGCTGCTTCCGGATCCTGGGCGGGGCACCGACCTATGTCCTCACGGACAACGAGAAAACTGTGACCACGGCCCACGTGGCCGGGGTGCCGGTGCGGAACCAGCAAACCCTGGACTTCGCCCGCCACTACGGGGTCACAGTGCTGACCTGCCAGCCGGCGGACCCCGCCACCAAGGGCGGGGTCGAAGCGTCCGTGAAGCTAGCCAAGGCCGATATCGTCCCAAAAGAGACCAACCTGCGGGCGGACTACGGTTCCTTCACCGCTCTCGAGGCGGCCTGCGAGGCATTCATGGACGAGGTGAACAACCGGGAGCACCGCACCATCCGGCGCAAACCGGCAGCGGTGCTGGCAGAGGAACAGCTCCGGCTGCACCGGATCCCGGAGACCGCGCACACGGTCGCGTTCGGAGTGGCCCGCACCGTCCCGGAGAACACCCCGATGGTCACCTTCGAGAACGCCCAGTACTCCGTGCCCGCGCATCTGCTCGGCGCGAGGGTGTTCGTCCGCTCCCACGGCACCGGGCCCGATGAACAGGTCATCATCGTCCACCACGGCTCCGCCGGTCCGGTCGAGGTCGCCCGTCATCACCGGGCCAGGCCCGGCAGCCCCGCGATCATCGAAGAGCACTTTCCCGGAACCAGGACCAGGATCCCGGGCGACTACGCAGTGAAGGCCCGCAACGCCGGTGAGGCCGAGTTCCTTGCCATCGGCGAGGGCGCGAGGACCTGGCTCGTGGAAGCCGCCGGGACCGGGACGGCCCGGATGAACGTGAAAATGGCTGAGGCCGTGACGCTGGCCAAAATCGCCGGCGCCGAGGCGGTGGACCGGGCCCTGGGTGACGCCGCGCTTCATGGCCGCTTCGCTCACGGCGATCTGGCCTCGATCCTGAACGCCAACATCCGACGCACCACTACCCACGCCGCGGACGAGACCCGGTCCCTGACCCAGGGCACCAGTGCATGGGCCGGCCTGGGCACTGAACCCGCCCCTGTGAAGGAGCAGAACCGATGAGCCCTGTCAGCACCACGAACACGACCGCCCCGCCCCTGCCGGCCGAACTCGAAGCACTGATGCGGCAGCTCAAAATGCCCCACGCCCGGGCTTTGGCCCCGGAGCTGATTGCGACCGCACGCGCCCAGCGCTGGGAACCGGCAGAGATCATCAAGGCACTGTTCACCGAGGAAACAGCCGGCCGGGCCCGGTCCATGCTCGCCACCCGGCGCAAGGCAGCAGGCTTCCCCACGGGGAAAACCTTCGACGCCTGGGACCCCGCCGTCTCCTCGATCCCCGCGCCGACCCAGCAGGCCCTGCGCACCCTGGAATGGATCGGCCGGCGGGAGAACCTGGTCGTCTGCGGACCGTCCGGCACGGGGAAAACATTCTTCCTCGAAGCCCTCGGCCAGCAAGCCGTCGAAGCCGGCATGCGCGTGGCCTGGTTCAGGCTCGAGGACCTCGGCGCCCTGATCCGGGCCCACCGCACCGACGACAGCGTCACCCGGGCCGTCGCCAGAATCCTACGCGCCGAACTCGTCGTGATCGATGACATCGGGCTCCTGCCGGTGGCCACCGACGCCGCCGAAGGCCTCTACCGGGTCGTGGACGCAGCCTACGAAAAGCGCTCCGTCGCGATCTCATCGAACCTTCACCCGGCAGGCTTTGACGAGCTCATGCCCAAAACCCTGGCCACCGCCACCGTGGACCGGCTGCTGCACCACGCCCATGTCTGCCAGACCAGCGGCGATTCCATCCGCCTCACCCAGGCCCTCGCGGGAAAAGGAGTCACCCAACTGAACTGACACGACCCCACGATGGCCAACCCCGCCGAAACCTTCAGTGGGCAGATCTGTTGGCCATCACCGGGCAGTTTTACTGGCCACCAGCGGGCACATTAACTGGCCGCCCGTGGGCACAAACTACTGGCCATTGACA
>NZ_QLNP01000080.1 GCF_003261175.1 Arthrobacter globiformis
GCTAAGACCCACAGCGCCGATGGTACTGCACCCGGGAGGGTGTGGGAGAGTAGGTCACCGCCGGACACTATTTACGGCTCAGGCCCCGACGATAACGTCGGGGCCTGACCCTTTTAAAACCCCCAGCCAGTCACTGGCAGGAGCCCGGGCCCGGCCGGCTCAACAGCGGCCTCATCGCGGCCCTGGGCGCCGGTTGGGGTTGAAGCGACGATGCGTGAGGAAGCGTCCGGTCGGGGCCGGTAAGGTTGGTAGCCATGGAAAATCTCTTCAGCCACGCCGCCGGCAACGAAGCGCCTGAGCCCGCCGTCAACCTAGGCCCGGTCATCTGCAGTGCTGTTGTTCCCGGGCCTGTGTCCCGCGCATTCATGGGGTTCACCGACCACACTCATCTCTGGTGGCCTATGGATACCAACAGTGTGTATGGGCCGGGCTCCTACGTGGAGTTCGAGGAGAACCTCGTCCTGGAGTCAGCCGAGGACGGCCGCAGCACCGTCTGGGGAACCATTGACGACTGGCAGCCTCCGCTGTCCTTCCACGCGTCCTGGTACCCCGGCAGCACCGCCCTGTGGTCGACCGAGCTGCGCGTCGTGTTCCGCGGCGTGGAGGAAGGTACCGAGCTGCGTATCGTCCATGACGGCTGGGAAGGGGCCGAGGATCCTGCCGGCACCCGGGCCGCCTGGGAGAAGGACTGGCCGGAAGTTCTGAACCGGTACGTAAGGTTCATGGGCGGCGCCGCAGAGTAGCGGCAAGCTAGGCCGGCGGCACTGCCGTGCTCCGCCGAATGGCAAACCGAGTTGGGTATTCGGTGTCCACAACGGCCCGTTCCGTCCCGCCGTCGAACCCCTCGAGCAGCAGGCTTACAGCCAGGGCGCCCTGGCCGCGCGGATCCTGATCGATCGTGGTCAGGCCGAACAGGTCTCCCAGTTCGTGCCCGTCCATGCCGAGTACTGACAGGTCTTCCGGCACCCGGAGCCCAAAGTCTCTGGCCGCCAGTATGGTGCCAATCGCCATTTCGTCCGAAGCTGCAAAGACGGCCGTGGGCCGTTCCGAAGTTCCACCCAGCAGATCCCGTGCCACGGCGTAGGCACCCTCGATGGTGAAGTCCGCCTTGACCACCCACGACGGCCGCACCGGTAGTCCTGCAGCCATCATCGCCTTCTCAAATCCCGCACGCCGGGTGCGCGGGATCCTGAAGTCCTGCTCGTACACCGAGTCGCCCGTGATGTGCGCGATCCGGCTGTGGCCGAGCCGGATCAGGTGGTTGGTGGCCGACTCCGCCAGTCCGTGGTCGTCTATGCGGATGGTGGAGGCCCCGGGCAACGGTCCGCCGATGCCCACCAGCGGCCGCTGGATGGCCAGCATCTGGCCGATCTCGTCCTCCGTCAGCGCCAGTGCCACTGCAATGACCGCATCCACGCGTTTCCGCAGCAGGAAGTCCTGGAGAATGCTCCGGCGCCGGACCGCCCCCTCCGTGATGTTGTAGAGCGTCAGGTCATAGCCGGCGTCGAGGAGGGCTGCTGATACGCCCTCCACCACCGAGGCGAAGTACCAGCGGCGGACGGTGGGGACCACGAGGCCGATGTTGCGGGTACGGCCGGAGGCGAGGCTGGATGCCTGGTAGGAGGGCACGAATCCCAGTTCGGCCGCGGCGGCCCGGGCACGCTCCCGGCTCGCCGGCGACACGGGCCCCTTGCCGCTCAAGGCGCGCGAAACGGTGGCTATGGAAAGCCCGGCCCGTTCCGCAACCTCCTTGATGCCGGCCATGTCTCAGCTCGCCGGTGCCTCTGCAGAAATCCGTAGCCAGACGGTTTCACCCGGGCCCAGTCCAAACCGCCGGTCCTCCTCGCCAAGGCCCACGCGCGACGAGCTGCGGAGCACAACCTCGCCGGAGGGCAGTTCCAGAGGGTCAGGACCCGTGTTCATGACCACCAGAATGTCCCCGTTGAGGAATGCCAGGGAGGACGCGGTGCACCATTCCTCCGCCCACGCGAGGGAACCGCGTCCAAGGTCCAGTTCCCGGCGGACAGTCAGCATGCGGCGGTACAGGTTCAAGTGCGACGACGGGTCCCCGGCCTGGGCATCCCGCGCCAGTTTCGTGAAGCTCTCCGGCTGCGGGAGCCAGGGCTCGTCGCCGTCGCCGAAGCCGCTGTGACGCTCGGATGCCTTCCACGGCAGCGGGACCCGGCATCCATCGCGTCCCAGCCGGGCGCCGCCGGTCCGCGCAAATGTCGGATCCTGCCGCTGGTGGCCCGGGATGTCGATGCCGTCGGGCAGTCCGAGCTCTTCGCCCTGGTACAGGTAGGCGCCGCCCGGCAGCCCCAGCATGAAGAGGGACGCAGCGGCGGCCCGGGTCCTGCCCAGTTCCTCGTCCGGCTGGGGGTCCTCGGGGCCGATGCCGTCACCGTCCCGGGGCCCGGACCAGTCGTACCCGAAGCGGGTGGCGTGCCGGACGACGTCGTGATTGGACAGCACCCAGGTGCTGGGCGCACCCACGGCATCCAGGGACGTCAGGGACTCAGTCACGATGTGGCGCAGGCGGGGGAGGTCCAGCCCCGCGTGGAGGTAGGGGAAGTTGAAGGCCTGGTGCATTTCGTCGGGCCGGACCCAGTGGGCCAGCCGCGGCAGGGGGTCCACGTTGGCTTCCGCGCAGAGGATGCGGTCGGGTCCGTACTCCTCGAGAATCCGGCGCCACGCACGGTAAATATCGTGCAGGGCCGGCTGGCCGAACATCGGTGCCTCGTGTCCGGGGAAGCCGTCGGAGCTGCTGCCGTCTGCCCGCCCGCCCCAGGCGGGAAGGCCCGGGGCCTTGACCAGGGCGTGCGCAACGTCCACGCGGAAGCCGGAGACGCCCCGGTCCAGCCAGAAGCGCAGGATGCGTTCGAACTCGTCATGTACGGCCTGGTTGTCCCAGTTGAAGTCGGGCTGCGATGAATCAAAGAGGTGCAGGTACCACTGGCCCGGAGCGCCATCGGGCTCGGTGATCCGGGTCCAGGCGGAGCCACCGAAGTGCGATTCCCAGTTGTTGGGAGGTTCGTTGCCCTCGGCGCCCTGGCCGTCCCGGAAGATGAACATGTCCCGCTCGGGGCTGCCCGCGCCGGCCGCCAGCGCAGCCTGGAAATCGCGGTGCTGGTCCGAGCAGTGGTTAGGGACCAAGTCCACTATGACGCGCAGGCCCAGGCGATTCGCCTCAGCCACCATGCCGTCGAAGTCCCCGAGCGTGCCGAAGATCGGGTCGACGTCGCAGTAGTCGCTGACGTCGTATCCGGCATCGCGCTGCGGCGAGCGGTAGAAGGGCGAGAGCCAGACGGCGTCCACGTTGAGCTCGGCAAGCTGCGGCATCTCGGCGGTGATCCCCGCGAGGTCACCGATGCCGTCGCCGTTCATGTCCCGGAAGGAGCGCGGGTACACCTGGTAAATGACAGCTGATCGCCACCAGCCGTGCGCGTTGTCCGGGGCGTGGATGGGCGTCAGGGAGCCAGCCAGCGGCGACGCCGAGAGCAGAAACGAGTCAACAGACATTGGCCAATCCTAAAGGCAGGAGGGCAGGGAATGAAAGCGCTTACACCGTTCAAATGATTGACAATTGGCGTCATGCGATGGAGCCATTCGGTCACGCCAAGAAACGGAATTGGAAACGCTTCCAGCGTCGAGGCCCAACAGCCCCTCCTGCGACCGAGCCAAAGGGCCGTGGGCGTGCTCCACATGACATCTAGACTGAAGCAAAGTGATTGGACGGGAGACACATGGGCAGCTTCGCCGACGAACTGACATCAATCCTGGGGCCGCGGAAGGTGCTCCGGGGCGACGCCGCACTCGCGGTTTACGCGGTGGACCAGGCTCCCGTGGTGGACTACCGGCTGCCCGCCGCCGTGGTTCTGGCGGAGTCCGTCGATGACGTCCAGGCCACAGTCAAGGCCTGTGCCGCCCGGAACGTGCCGCTGGTGCCCCGCGGCGCGGGGACCGGAGTCTCGGGCGGCGCCCATGCCAGCGAGGGGTGCGTTGTCCTTGGCCTGGAACGGATGAACCGCATTCTGGAGCTCAACGCGGATGACGAGACCGCCGTCGTCGAGCCTGGCGTCATCAACGCCGACCTGAACGACGCCGCCGCGGTGCACGGGCTCATGTTCGCTCCGGATCCCGCAAGTTTCAGGATCTCCACCATCGGCGGGAACGTGGCCACCAACGCCGGAGGCCTGCGGTGTGCAAAATACGGCGTGACCCGGGATTCGGTGCTGGCCCTGGACATGGTCCTTGCGGATGGCTCGCTGCTGCATACCGGGCACCAGACCTTCAAAGGCGTGGCGGGCTACGACCTGACCGGGCTGTTCGTGGGGTCGGAGGGCACGCTGGGAATCGTGGTCGGCGCGACCGTCCGGCTCAAGTACCTGCCCCGCGAGGTGCACACCATCGCCGCCTTCTACCCCGGATTCCGGCAGGCGGCGGCCGGTGTGCTCGCCGTGGGCAAGGCCCGCGTGCAGCCTGCCATCATGGAACTGCTCGACGGCGGATCGCTGGCCCAGCTGGACGAGCTGCACGGCTCGGATCTCGCCTCGCGCGGAGCTTCGCTGCTCCTGGTCCAGACGGACGGCTTCGGGGCGGCGGCGGAGGCCGACGTCGTGCGTGAAGTGCTGGCGGCCGGCGGCGCGGTGGTGACCACCGAGGCCAGCGCCGAGGCGGAACAGCTGGTGGAACTGCGGCGAAACAGCAGGGGCGTCGAGGTGGACGACCAGTACCGCGTGGGCGAGGACGTTGCCGTGCCGCGTTCGAGGCTGGTGGACTACGTGGCGGCGCTTGAGGCCCTGGCCGAGGCCCACGATGTCAGGCTGAAGGTGGTGGCCCACGCGGGGGACGGGAACCTGCACCCCACGTTCTGGATCGAACGCGTGAACGACGAGGTGGACGCCGGCGCCATGCTTCGCCTGAACACGGCACTCGACGCATCAATCGTGGCAGCCCTGGAAATGGGCGGGACCATCACGGGCGAGCACGGTGTGGGGCAGTACAAGCTGCGCTGGCTGGGTCTCGAGCAGCCGGAGCCGCTCCGCGAGCTGCAGCGCCGGGTCAAGAATCTCTTCGATCCCGCCGGCATCCTGAACCCGGGCAAGGCGATCTAGGGCAAGGCGCTCTAGGACAGGGCTAAAGCCCGCCGGGCGCCGCAAAATTTAGGGTCCGCCGGGCCGCCATTGCCTCAGTCGTCGGCGTCGGGATAGTCGTCCTCGGACTCATCGGCGCCGTACCGGGATTCCTCGGTCTCCACGGCGAGGATCTTCAGCAGCTCCGTGTCCGGGTTCAGCATGATGGCGGCCTCGTCGCGGCGGTGGCGCAGGATCGAGTCGATGTAGGACTGGACGGCCTCGGCCAGCGGGATGTGCCGTTCCTGCTTTTCGGACATGTACCAGCGGTGCTCCAGCACCTCGTGCACGGCTTCGGCTGGTTCGAGCTTCCCGGAGAGGTCGCGGGGGATGGACCTGACGATCGGCTCGAAGATCTGGCTGACCCACAGGTGCGCGCTGTATTCCTCGTCCATCTCCGGGTTGTTGTCGGCGCGGAAGGTGTCCATGTCGTTGAGCAGGCGGCGGGCCTGGTTCTCCTGGGCGTCGAGGCCCGTCAGGCGCAGCAGGCGGCGCATGTGGTGGCCGGCGTCGACCACCTTCGGCTGCAGCTGGATGGTGGAACCGTTCTGGGTGGTTTTGATCGCGTACTCTTCGACGTCGAAGCCGAGCTCGTTGAGCCGGCGGATACGGGCGCCGACGCGCCAGCGCTCGCCCAGTTCGAAGGATTCCTTGGCGGTCAGCTCGGTCCACAGGCGCCGGTAGCTTTCCATGATGAGTTCGCTGGTGGCCACGGGGTCCACCTTCTCCTCGATCAGCCCGCCGTCGAGGAGGTCCATGAGTTCGCCGGCGATGTTGACGCGGGCGATCTCCAGATCGTATTCGCGCTGGCCGGTGGACAGGTCCGGGTACAGCTCGCCGGTTTCGGCGTCCACCAGGTAGGCGGCGAAGGCGCCGGCGTCCCGGCGGAACAGGGTGTTGGAGAGCGAGACGTCGCCCCAGTAGAAGCCGATGAGGTGCAGCCGGACCATCAGCAGCGCCTGGGCGTCGATGAGCCGGGTGAGCGTGTCCTTGCGCAGCATCTGCGAGAAGAGCGCGCGGTACGGCATGGAGAACTTCAGGTGGCGGGTCACGAGGACCGGGTTCAGGGGACGGCCGTCGGGGGTGGTGCGGCCGGTGATGACGGCGACCGGCTCCACGCAGGGCACGTCCAGCCGCGCGAGCTTGCGGAGCATGTGGTACTCGTGGCGGGCCACGTGCTCGGAGGTTTCCTTGATGGCGATGACGGAGCCGCCGAGGTGGGCGAACCGCACGATGTGCCGGGAGATACCGCGGGGGAGCGCGGCGAGGTTTTCCGCAGGCCAGTCCTCGAGCGCTACGTGCCACGGCAGGTCGAGGAGCTCGGGGTCGGCGGCAGCAGCCGTGATGTTGAGGTTGCTGGCGACCGAGGCTGCCTTGTCGTCGTTGGCGCTGGCGGCTTCGAACCGCGGCAGTTTGCCGATCTGCCCGTAGTCGGTGGGTTCATCGTGCCACTGCGCGTTGCGTTCCTCGGTCATGGGTCAATTCTTCCGTATTTTGCGGGGGGTGCCTAAAAGGTGGCAGCGGTTAAAGCCCGACGGCGGCCCTTCCAGTCAGGAGGGCCGCCGCCAGTTTTGTGCAGTTACCTTGGGCCCACGCCGGCAGGGTTCCCTGGCCGAGCGGAGCGAGGCTAGGGTGCCGGTGGGTGGGCCCACGCCGGCAGGGTTCCCTGGCCGAGCGGAGCGAGGCTAGGGAACCGGTGGGGATTAGTCGCCCAGGCGCTCGCCGGTCTTGGTGTCGAACAGGTGCACGTGGCCGGACTGCGGACGGACCCAGAGGGACTCGCCCTTCATCGGGGGGCGTCGGCCGTCGACGCGGGCCACGATGTCGTGGGTCTTGCCGTCCAGCGTGGTGTGGCCGTAGACGTAAGCGTCGGCACCGAGCTCTTCGACGACGTCGACCTCGACCTGGATGCCTTCGCCCTGTGCTGCGGTCTCGAGGTCCTCGGGCCGGCTGCCCAGGGTGACCGTCTGGCCGTGAGCCTCTTCAAGGACGTTGCGCGGCACGGGGTAAACGGTGCCGCCGAACTGGACGCCGCCGTCGACCACGGGAAGTTCCAGCAGGTTCATGGCGGGGGAGCCGATGAAGCCTGCCACGAAGACGTTCTTGGGGCGGTCGTACAGGTTGCGCGGGGTGTCCACCTGCATCAGCAGGCCGTCCTTGAGTACCGCAACGCGGTCGCCCATGGTCATGGCCTCGACCTGGTCGTGGGTCACGTAAACGGTGGTGACGCCCAGACGGCGGGTGAGGGACGCAATCTGGGTGCGGGTCTGGACGCGGAGCTTGGCGTCCAGGTTGGAGAGCGGTTCGTCCATGAGGAAGACCTGCGGGTTACGCACGATGGCGCGGCCCATGGCAACACGCTGGCGCTGGCCGCCGGAGAGTGCCTTGGGCTTGCGGTCAAGGTACTGCTCAAGGTCCAGGAGCTTTGCGGCTTCGCGGACCCGCTCGGCGCGCTCTTCCTTGCTCACGCCGGCGATCTTCAGGGCGAAGCCCATGTTGTCCGCCACGGTCATGTGCGGGTACAGGGCGTAGTTCTGGAAGACCATCGCGATGTCGCGGTCCTTCGGCGGAACGTCGGTGACGTCGCGGTCGCCAATGAGGATCCGGCCGGCGTTGACGTCCTCGAGGCCTGCCAGCATGCGCAGGGAGGTGGACTTACCGCAACCGGAGGGTCCAACGAGGACCAGGAATTCGCCGTCGGCGATTTCGATGTTGAGCTTGTCAACAGCGGGCTTATCAGTGCCCGGGTACAGACGCGTAGCGTTGTCAAAAGTAACTGTTGCCACAGTTATCAATCCCTTCACCGGCAGGTACGTGCCGGACGATCCGTAGTGAATGGTTCATGTAATTCAGTTATGCCCTACATGATGACTCCCCGGCCGGGGCCGAGGAGCATCGAGTGACGCCGCACGGTTCTGTGCGCCACATCACAAAGAAGAGTATGTCAGATTTATCGCGAATCGGACAAAATGTTACGGACGTCACACATGAGATGCGCCACGGCGCCTCCCGCCGCGCTATCCCGGAGTGACGGTCTTCCGGCGTTCCCGCAGCAGCGCCTCGAGTAGTTCTGCGATGTGCACCGGCGCCTCAACCCGGAATTCTGCTTGGGTGAAGTCGAGGCCCACCTTCACGCCGACGTCGTGCTGGCCCAGGCGGGCCAGGGCGTCCTCGTCGGTGGTGTCGTCGCCAGCGAAGAGCACGCCGGTTGCGCCCGTGGCCTGGCGGAGGAAGTCGACGCCCTCGCCCTTGGACGCGTGCACCACGGACGTTTCCAGGACGCGTTTGCCGTTTTTCAGGTAGACGCCGGGCCGGTCCTGGAGCGCGGCGCGGGCCGCGGCAACAGCATCCTCTGCAACATCGTCCGTGGCCAGGCGGGTGTGCAGCACGACGCCGGCGGGCTTTTCCTCCAGGACCGTGCCGGGGGCCAGTTCCGCGATCTCCTTCAGGATGCCCCGGACCTCCTCGAGGAGCGACAGTTGCGCGGGGTCGAGGGTCAGCGGCGCGGAGCCCGGACCCAGCCACGCCTCGGCGCCGTGGCTGCCGATCAGCAGGGTCTCCTCCGGCGGGGAGGCGACCGCCCGCAAACTGTCCAGTGCCCTCCCGGAGATGAGCGCCGTCGTCGTACGCGGTAAAGCGGCCAGTTCGGCGAAGGCGGCAGCCGAGCGGGGGAGCGGGCGCGCGTCCCGGGCGTGGTCCACGATGGGGGAGATGGTGCCGTCGAAGTCCATGGCCACCAGCAGGTGGTCTGTGCCGGCGATGCGGCGCACCGCCTCCAGCAGTTCGGGGGACAGTGTCAGCCGGGTGCGGCCGGCCTCGCCGGTGTGCTCAGCCTCAGGAGTCATCGCGAATTACCTTCTCGTTGAGGGCGTTCAGGAAGTCGGCGGACCAGTGGTCGACGTCGTGGTCCAGGATCTGCTTGCGCATGGAACGCATGCGGCGGGCCGCTTCCTTGGGTGTCATCCTGACGGCCCGCATCACTGCGTCCTTGAGGCCGTCGATGTCGTGCGGGTTCATCAGCAGCGCCTGCTTGAGCTGGTCTGCGGCGCCGGCGAATTCGCTGAGCACCAGCGCGCCGTCATTGCTGGTGCGGGCCGTGACGTACTCCTTGGCGACGAGGTTCATGCCGTCGCGCAGTGCCGTGACCAGCATGACGTCCGCCGCCAGGTAGAGCGCCACCATCTCTTCCACCGGGTAGCTGTGGTGAAGGTAGCGGACGGCCGTGTTCTCGATGGTGTCGTAGGTGCCGTTGATGTGGCCCACGGTACCCTCGACCTCTTCACGCAGGAGCCGGTACTGCTCCACGCGCTCGCGGCTGGGGCTGGCAACCTGGATCAGCGTCGCGTCGCCCACCTTGAGCTTGCCCTCGTTAAGGAGCTCCTCGTAGGCCTTGAGGCGGTGGCCGATGCCCTTCGTGTAGTCCAGCCGGTCCACTCCCAGCAGGATGGTCTTGGGGTTGCCGAGGTCCTGCCGGATCTGGCGGGAGCGTTCGATGATCTCGGGGTTCTTCGCCAGTTCGGTGATGTGCTGGACATCAATGGAAATGGGGAAGGCCTGGGCGCGCGCGATGTGGGTATGTTCGCCGTCGGCGTCCTTGACGTGGACCTGCTGCTGCTTGACGCTGGCCCCGAGGAAGCGCCGGGCCGAGCGCATGAAGTTTCCGGCGTCGCTGCTGCGCTGGAAGCCGACGAGGTCGGCCCCCAGCAGCCCGTCGATGATGGCCTGACGCCAGGGGAGCTGGGCGAAGATCTCCGGCGGCGGGAACGGGATGTGGTTGAAGAATCCGATCTTCAGGTCCGGCCGAGCCTGGCGCAGCATGCGCGGCACCAGCTGGAGCTGGTAGTCCTGCACCCAGACCGTTGCGCCCTCATCGGCAGTACGGACGACGGCGTCAGCGAACCTTCTGTTCACCGTGCGGTAGGCGTCCCACCAGGTCCTGTGAAACTCCGGCGGGGCGATGACATCGTGGTACAGGGGCCACAGCGTCGCGTTGGAAAAGCCCTCGTAATACAGCTCAACGTCATCGCTGCTGAGCTGTACCGGGACGAGGTCCATGCCGCCGTGGCTGAATGGCTCCACTGTCTCATCCGCGGCACCGTGCCAGCCCACCCAGGCGCCGTCCGTTCTGGTCATCATGGGAGCAAGGGCGGTGACCAGGCCGCCGGGGGAGCGCCGCCAGCCGGAGCCGTCGTCCCCCGGCTCGCCGGGGGCGCAGCGGTCCACCGGCAGGCGGTTGGAGACCACCATGAAGTCGTACTTGGTGGCGTCCGTCGGACCGTCCTTGGCAGGGTCCGAGCTGCTGCCGGGCACGGCCGCGCTCTCCGTTTTTGTGTCGGATTTGTCGCTTACAGCTCCGTGCATTGGGGCTCCCTGAGGTTGCTTGTGACTGGCATCAACCCTATCTGGCCGGAATCTTCCGGGCCATTCGTCCGTTGGTCAGGCTGAAGGAAATACTTGAAAGCGCAAGCTCCGGGTTCTCCCCTAAACTGGGGGAGGTGGCCCCGGGTGGTCCGCATCTGTCCGTACGACACGAGGAACTAATGAGCCCCGCAAACGAACCCCGCCAGTCCAAAGCACAACGCACGGCCGACGCCCGCGAGAAAGCCCGCGAAATCCGCGAGGCGCAGCTTAAGAAGGACAAGCGGAACAAACTGCTCATTGGCTGGGGCATCGTGGTCGCCGTCGTGGCCATCCTTGCCGTCGTCGCGCTGGTGGTGACCACCAGCCTTAAGAACAACGCCCCGGTGGCGGACCAGGGCCCCACCCCGGCCAACGGAAACGTCCACGGCGGCGTCACTCTGCTCAAGGGCACCGAAGTGGCAAAGACCGACGCCGCGACCGTGAACGTCGCGGACATTCCGTCGCCCGCGGCTTCGGCACCTGCCACCGTTACGGCCCCCGGCGCGGAAGCAGAAAAGGGCAAGCCGGTGAAGGTTGTCCTCTACATCGACTTCATCTGCCCCGTCTGCAAGAACTTCGAGGCGACATACAACGAGACCCTGACGAAGCTGCGTAACGAAGGCAAGATCACGGTGGAGTACCGCGCCCTGGGCTTCCTGGACACCCGCTCCACCACCAACTATTCCTCCCGTGCAGCCAACGCCGCTGCGTGCGTGGTGAACGAATCCCCGGAGAAGTACTCGGCCTTTGTGGACACCCTGTTCGCCAACCAGCCGGCGGAAGGCGGTGCGGGGCTTTCCGACGACGAACTGAAGAAGCTGGCCACGGACGTGGGCGCCAAGGACATCGGTTCCTGCGTCGAGAACAAGACGTACCGTCCCTGGGTCAAGTACGCCACCCAGGAAGCCGCCGCCATTGGCGTAAGCGGTACACCGACGGTCCTTGTGGACGGCAAGCAGTGGGGCAAGGGCGACAGTGCCCAGACGGAATTCCCGGCCTTCGTCGAGGCAGCCATCAAGGCCAAGGCCTAACGTTCTTTAGGTCAGTGGCCCGGCATCCGGATTTTCCGGGGCCGGGCCACTCTTCTGTTTAACTGGTTGTCTGTTTCTTGCCGGTGCCCGTTTTTACGGGCGGGCGGTCCTTGGGCTAACCTTATCTAGCGCCGTCTCGGCGCCTGCCCTCACGGGTGCGCCTCCTTAGCTCAGTTGGCCAGAGCACCGCTCTTGTAAAGCGGGGGTCGTCGGTTCGAATCCGACAGGGGGCTCCATTTTAGTCTGACCGGCGGGTCCTGTCGCCGTGCGGACGCGCCGAAGGTTTAATCCGGCCCGCAAGGCAATAACCCCACGTTTCACCCCGCGCAGGCGGTCAGCTGCAGGTGCCCCGGAGTTTCCACCTGGCCCCCCATTGTGGTTTTTGTCCGCGGTTATTGCACGGCCGTAGGCGCAACCCCCGCGAGTGCTCAACACCGGAGGACTGCGAAGCGGGCGTCGCTGTCCTGGCAAAGACCATCCTGGAGCTCAGCAAGTAGGGCGGGCACTGGCAGTTCAGGCGCCAACAGCCCATTTTATGGACAAAATTCGGGAGAGTTGAGGGAAGTACGACGCCGGCCGGTCACCTTACGAGGTGGCCGGCCGGCGTCGTTGTGGGGAGGCCTGCACCGGACATGCCGTGGGTGAGGCCGGTGATCTCCCGTCCGGTCCGTAGCACTCCTGCAGGTCCAAAAAAGCTATTGCATTAAACATACAATGATGTATCTTTAATTTGTGACTAGGGGCACACCCCGCCCCAGGAATGCATCACCTCCCATGTCTTCCCCACCGCCGGATGCCTCCTCTGAACTGGCAGCCCCGGCGCCGTGGATCTCCTGAGTAAGAAAGTTCAAAAACCATGAAAGATGTAGTCATCGTCGGCGCTGGACTCGCCGGACTGTCAGCAGCGTGGCGGCTGCGGCACTGGGACACCGTAGTTCTGGAGTCCGAGCACCGCGTCGGCGGGCGGATCCGCTCGGAGCGCCGGGGTGCCTACTGGCTGAACTGGGGCGGTCACGTTTTCGCCGGCCCAGGATCCTCCACCGATTCCCTGCTCAACGAGGTCGGCGTGACCTCCGTCAACATTCCGGGCTCGCTCCAGGCCCTGTCGATGAACGGGAAGTTCATCCGCGAGGGGCACATCGCCACGTATCCCTTCCGCATCCCGATGTCCCTGTCCTCCCGCATCGACACGCTGCGGGCCGGCATGAAGGTGGTCAGCGGCGTCGCCAAGTACACGGGCGTGGTCCGGAAGCGTGCGGGGGAGTCCGGTGCCATGCGGCAGCAGCGCATCTACGACTTCGAGAACGACAGCTCGTTCCAGGACTTCATCGGAGGCCTTTCGGAGGACGCAGCCGCACTCTTTGGGACCACTGTCACCCGCTCGGCCGGTGACATGAACGAGATCTCCGCCGGCGCCGGCATCGGATACTTCAGCCTGGTGCTGGGTATCGGCCAGGGCCTCAGCCAAGGCATCGTCGGTGGCCCGTCCACCCTGACCGAATCGGTCGCAGCCTCACTGGGCGATCGCATCCACCTCGGCGCCACCGTGCAGGAAGTCGTGCACAAGAAGGAATCCGTCGTCGTCCGCTACAGCCAGGGCGGCGTCGACCACGAAGTGGAAGCCCGCTCCGTTGTCCTCGCGACCACCGCCGACGTGACGCACAGGATCGGCGTGGACCTTCCGGAGAACCTGCGCGGTGCACTCAGCCAGATCAAGTACGGACCGCACGTCAGCACAGCGTTCCTGACCAACGAAACCTCGGCCCGCCCCTGGGACGACATCTACGCCATAGCGGCACCCAAGCGCTCGTTCGCGATCGCGCTGAACCAGGCGAGCATCGTCCGTGGCACCGAGTCCGTGCGCAAACCGGGCGGCAGCTTCATGACCTTCTCACCGGCCAGCCTCGGGAAGGCACTGCTGGAGAAGAGCGAAGAGGAAGTCATCAAGACCCACCTCACCGACCTCGACCAGGTCCTCGGCCACGGGTTCGCCGACAGTGTCGTCGAGGCCAAGACCGACCGCTGGAAGGTTGCTTCCCCCTACTGCTTCCCCGGCCGGGCCAAGCTCCAGTCCACACTCATGCGGGGCACCGATCGCGTGTTCCTGGCGGGCGACTACCTCGGAACCCTCTACACCGAAAGCTCCATCACCACCGGGTTCTCGGCAGCCCAGGAGGCCGCAAGCCTGCTCGCCACTCACCGCCAGGCACCGCCGCAGTCCGGCCTCTCGATCGTCGCCTAACAACCATCCTCGCCTGAACCACCGATCGTTCCCCACACCCGCACCACTGAAGAAGAGGAATTATTCATGACCAACGACCTCCGCGGCGTCCTGACCGCACTGTCCACGCCCTTCAAGCAGGATGGCGCCCTCGACGTCGACACCCTGCGGCTCATTGTTGACCGCTCCATCGACGCCGGCGTCGACGGCGTCGTCGCCGCCGGATCGACCGGCGAGGTCGGTGCCCTGTCCTCCGAGGAGCGGCTGCTCCTCATCAACACTGTCATCGAACAGGCGAACGGCCGCGTGCCCGTCATCGCCAACACCGGCGCCACCTCCACCGCCGAGGCCATCCGGCTGTCGCAGGTGGCCGAAAAGGCCGGCGCGGACGTACTCATGCTCATCACGCCGTACTACGAGCCGCTGTCCCTGGAGGAGACGGTCACGTACATCAAGGACGTCGCCCGGGCCATCAGCATTCCGGTGATGCTCTACAACATCCCGGCCGTCACCGGCGTCAACCTGGACCCGGCCACGGTCCGTGCGCTGGCCGAAGAAGTGGACAACATCAAGTACATCAAGGACTCCAGCGCGAACTGGGAACAGGCGCTGCAGCTGATCCACCACCACTCGGACGTCATCGGCACCTTCATCGGCTGGGACGTGTACCTCTACAGCGCACTGGTTGAGGGCGCAGCGGGCGTGATGGCCGGCACCGCCAACGTGGTCCCCAACGAAATCGTGGCCGTCAGCCGCCTGATCGCCGAAGGCGACCTGGCCGGAGCCCTGGAACTGTGGAACGGCGTGTACCCGGTCATCGACGCCCTCCTTTCCGTGCCGTTCATCCCCGCCGTCAAGGCCGGCCTTACCCTGCAAGGCCTTCCGGCCGGCTCGCCCCGGCGCCCCACGGCAGACCTCACCGCCGAGGACCTCGCCCGCGTCGAGCAGGCCCTCTCCGCCCTCAACGTAAAGGTGGGATAGTCCATGGCAACGACAGAAACAGCACTGTTCACCGTCCGCCGGACGGGAGACGCGCCCACGCCGTCCCTCCCGCCTTTCGGGCAGTTCATCGGTGGCAAGTTCGTCCCCTCGATTTCGGATGCCACCGCCGATGTGGTGAATCCGGCCACCGAGGAGACCATCACGCAGGTCCCCTCCGGTTCGGTTGAGGACGTCGACGCCGCCGTCGAGGCTGCCGTCGCGGCCAAGGCAGGCTGGGCAGCGAAGACCCCCAAAGATCGTTCCTCGGTCCTGCTTCGCATCGCGGACATCATCGAGGACAACCGCGAGCTGCTCGAGACCCTCGAAGCTGTCAACACCGGCAAGCCGGCGGCCGTGGCCGAGGACGACATCTCGAGTGCGGTCGACACCTTCCGGTTCTCCGCGGGCGCTGCCCGTGCCTTCACCACGCTCGGCGCTGACGACTACGCGGAGAACCACACCTCGGTGGTCTTCCGCGAACCCGTGGGCGTGGTTGGTGTGATCACCCCATGGAACTACCCGCTGCTGATGGCTGCCTGGAAGATCGCCCCGATCCTCGCCGCCGGCAACACCCTGGTGCTCAAACCGTCGGAACAGACTCCGCTGACCACGCTCAAGCTGGCCGAACTCATCGCCGACGAGGTTCCCGCCGGTGTCCTGAACATCGTCACCGGCTCCGGCAGGGTGGTGGGTAACCGGATTTCGGAGCACCCGGACGTGGACCTCGTCGCCATCACCGGAAGCGTCGGCAGCGGCCAGAAGGTCGCCGAAAGCGCAGCCGCCACCGTCAAGCGCGTTCACCTGGAACTGGGCGGCAAGGCACCCGTCATCGTGTTCGGGGATGCCGACCTGGCGGCCGCAGCCAAGGGCGTGCGCGAAGCCGGGTTCTGGAACGGCGGGCAGGAATGCGGCGCGGCGTGTCGTGTGCTGGTCCATGAGTCGGTCGCGGAGAAGTTCACTGAGCTGCTGGTACGCGAGGTGAGCGAGATCTCGGTCGGCGCACCCGGTGCGGGTGACGACGTCGAGATCGGTTCCATGATCTCCAAGGCCCACTATGAGCGGGTCCTGGCCGCACTTGACGACATCCGCAAGGACGGGCTGACGATCGCCGTCGGCGGCAACGCCCTGGAGGGTCCGGGCTACTTCATCGAACCCACGGTCGTCACGGATGTGCCTGCCGGTGCCGCGATCGCGAGTAACGAGATCTTCGGCCCGGTCGTGTCGGTGGAGACCTTCAGCACCGACGAGGAGGCCATCACGCGGGCGAATGAAACCGTTTTCGGCCTGGCCGCCTCGGTGTGGACCAAGAACTCCGCCCGGTCGCTTTCCGCTCCTCGCCGGCTCGATTTCGGCACTGTCTGGGTCAACTCGCACCTGGTCATTGCCAACGAGATGCCCTGGGGCGGCTTCAAGGGCTCCGGCTACGGCCGGGACCTCTCCATCTACGCCCTGGAGGACTTCTCCCGTACCAAACACGTCATGTACAACCGCGGCTGAGGCCAGCCCGGTCCTTTCGTCACTACCGCCGAACCCAGCCCCGGCCTCATGGTCAGGGCAGGTGGCCCCGGGTAGTCCGCCCTCAAACAGGGCGGACCCCGGAGTCTCTTCCCACACGAACACCCAGCCTTACGCACGCAGTGCCCCTCATTGACCGGGAGGTCAAATTGCGCGAATGCCAGCTTCTCAGTGTCGCGAACACGGCAATATCCGCCTCGTCCATCCCAACCTGCCAGGAGTGACCATGTCATCCATGAAGAACCCAACCGCCCATCGGAGTACGGACTCATCGGCGAGCAAGCGACGCTTCCTAATCAGAATGGTCTCAGTCCTGATCGGCGGCATGGTCCTGGACGGCTACGTCCTGGGCATCATCGGACCGGTGTCGGGGAGGATGGCCGAGGACCTGCAACTCACCGCGTTTTGGCAGGGCCTGATCGCAGCGTCCGCGCTGATCGGCATCCTGATCGGCTCACCGATCGGTGGCTGGGCCTCCGACAAGTGGGGCCGTAAGCCAATTTTCATGTTCGACATCGGCCTGTTCGCTATCGCGTCAGGAATGCAGTTTTTTGTCGACTCGCCGACCTTGCTCATTATTGTGCGGTTGCTGATGGGCATCGCGATCGGCGCCGAGTACGCGGTCGGCTGGCCGCTGATGGCTGAGTTCTCGCCAACGCACCTCCGGGGGCGGCTCATGGCCGCAATGGGGATCGCCTGGTACGGCGGCTTCATGATCGCGTTCCTGATCGGCCATCTGTTGAACGAGTACACGGATCTCAGCTGGCACTTCATCCTGGGGACCAGCACGTTCATCGCGGTGGCCCTCTTCCTGGGCCGGCTCGGCATGCCGGAGTCACCACGGTGGCTGTGGAGCGTAGGCCGCAAGGACGAAGCGCGCGCCCTCGCCTACAAGTACATGCCGGACGACGCGCTTGACGACGTCCAGCACGAGGACGTCCGCAAGGGCAGCTTCGGGATGCTCTTCTCCAAGGAATACTGGCGCTCCACGCTCTTCATCTCCGGGTTCTGGTTCTGCGCCGTGACGCCGTACTTCGCCATCGCCACCTTCGCCGACAGCGTCCTGGAACAGTACGGCCTCGCCGGGGGACTCGCCGGTGGAGTCGGGCTGTCCGCCGTCGCCCTGGCCGGGGTCGTGATCACGTTCCTGCTGATCGAAAAGGCCGGCCGCCGCACCCTGACCGTTCCGCCGCAGTGGCTGTGCGCCGTCGTCCTCGGGATCATCGGCCTGTGGGCCGGAGCGCCGGCGCCCGTCGTGCTCGTCCTCTTCCTGGTCTTCTCGTTCTTCAACGCTGGGTACAACACATTGACGAACGTCTACCCGGGCGAGGTGCTTCCGACGGAGATCCGAGGGATCGGAACAGGCTTCGCAGCCGCCATCAGCCGGGTCGGCGCAGGCATCGGTACCTTCCTGTTGCCGATGTCCATGGAAGCACTCGGGTCCGGCCCGACCATGCTGATTGCCGCCGGTGTCGCACTCGCCGGTGCCGCGCTGTCCCAGTGGCTGGCTCCGGAGACCAAGGGCAAAACGCTCACCGAAGCCGCCGCCGGGTACGCACACTAACGACGGCGTTGCTGAGCCGCAGGAATGCAAACCCCTCCCTTCCGGATCTTCGCCGGCAGGGAGGGGTTTCTTCGTCCGGTGTTAATAGGGCTAGTCCGCGTCAATCTGCTCGAGCAAATCCTTTGCGGCCTTGCGGATGTCGTCGTGGTCGTACTGCGCCGCCCGGCTCTCCAGCGAAATAATGGCGCAGCGGTGGACCTTCCTAAGGTCCCCGAAAGGAAAGCTCACGCTGCCCTTGGTGCCCTCGGATTTCTCCTTATCAATGCCGAGGTGCCAATTCGAGAACTCGTCGAAGCCGTGTTTGTCGATAAAGGAGTTCTCGTCGTCCGCTGACGGCGCGTGCTCACTCCAGTCATCACGGACGTCCCGCTCCACCTTCCCCTTCTTCACGAGGCTGCGTGCGTGCTCCAGTGCCTTGCGGTTCAGTTTCGTCGCCATATGGTGCCTCCTCCTGCTGGGTAGTGAGATCCAGAAAAGGTCAAGGCTAAGACGGACGACGGCGCCCCGCCAGTCCGCTCTGCAGTGCGGCTCATCTGCCGGGAGACTTAACAGCCAGGAGACTGCGCGGAAACGTGCCCACAACACGGGCCGCATAGCTTGGCGCCATGACCATGACAAAGATGCTCACCCGAATGCGTGCGGCGCTCGCGGAATTCCTGCTCTTTCCTCCGGTTCCTGCCACTGCCGAGCAGGCCAGCGATGCCCTTCAGGAAGTCACGCGCTGGGCCTGGCTGCCTCCGCTCAGCGGGGTTGCCGTGGCGGCAGGCCACGCGCCCGGAACCCACCGAAATGACGCCGGGAAGCCCGCGGAACAGGCCGAAAAGACCAATTAGTGTCGCCTTGGCCACACTATTCTTGACGTTGCCGCTTTATGACCTAAACTGCTTCACTGAGGTGCCTGAATGGCGCTGTGCAGCAACGAAAGTGAACAACGCTATGGCTACCGATTACGACGCCCCACGCAAGACAGAAGAAGAGACTCCCTCGGAGTCTCTGGAGGCCCTCCAGGCGTCCCGCGGCGGCGGTGCCCAGACCGCCGTCATCGACCTCGACGAGAACGACACCGCCGAGGGCATCGACCTTCCGGGCGCCGATCTTTCCAACGAGGAACTGACGGTCATCGTCGTTCCCGAGCAGTCCGACGAGTTCACCTGCGGCTCCTGCTTCCTGGTCCGTCACCGGTCCCAGGTAGCCAAGGAAAAGAACGGGCTGAAGTACTGCCACGACTGCGAAGGCTAAATAGCATTCTGCGCATTGCCCGCTTTGCGGCAAGGCAGCCTTCATAGCCAGGCAGCGTTTAAAGCAAAGCCACGCGAGGCGCCGGCTCCCGATGGGGAGGCCGGCGCCTCGCTTTTCCCCACCAACGCCGTTATCCGCGGTAACGGAAACGTGGAGAAAGGGCCACGGACGTCTCTCGATGCCCTGAAAACAACGCCGGGAATTACGGCCCCGTGACCCGGTTTTTGCGATATTAACGGTTGCGCCCCGAACCGGCCACATCCCTCGTTTAGTGCTTTTGGCGCTCCTATTCTGGAGCTATCCAAACACTCACTCGAAAGGGGTGGCCACATGAAAAAAATTCCCGCCTGGCTCACAGTCATCCTTATGGCTGTTGGACTGGGCCTGCTGGCTCCGGGCTCCGCCTCGGCGGCCTCCTACTGCGGGCAGGTGTGGGGCTCGCTGGCGAAGGCAAACCAGACCATGAGCACCGCAGCTGTCACCAATGTCCGCACAGGGCAGCACTACTGCTTCGACCGCCTCGTGATCGATCTCAAGGGCAAAGCCAAGGGCTACAACGTCCGCTACGTATCCAAGGTGGCCCAGGAAGGCTCCGGCCAGCCGATCAAGCTCCGCGGCGGCGCATTCCTGCAGCTCACCATCAACTCGCCGGCCTATGACAATGCCACCGGCAAGGCCACCTTCATCCCGGCCAACCGGTCCGAGGTGACCAAAGTGTCCGGGTACCACACGTTCCGGCAGGTGGCCTGGGCCGGCAGCTTCGAGGGCTACACCACCCTTGGCCTCGGCGTCCGCGCCCGGCTGCCGTTCAAGGTGTACACGCTGGACGGTCCCGGCTCCGGTTCCCGGCTCGTCGTCGACGTCGCGCACTACTGGTGAGATGCCCGCAGTAGGGGAGCACAGCGGCTAAGGGGACAAGGGGGTCCCCATACGTTCAGTTTCCCTGACTGTCAGTTAAAAGCAGCGATGCCCCTCCTCATCCGACCAGTTCAGGCCGGGAGGCGGGGCATCGCTGCTTTTGCACGCGGAAACGCTATTCGGGGACTACCAGCGCGGGGGTGTCCTTGCGGATGGTGTCGCCGCGGAAGTAGCCGGGCCGCAGCCGCGCCATCACCAGCATGAAGACGATTCCGAGGGCCAGGATTCCCACGCCGAGCACAAACACGAGCCCCACGCCGAAGATCTCCGAACCGCTGCCGAACTCGGGCGCCCAGCTGTCCGCGGCCGTCTGGATGAAGACGACGGTGAGGACCAGTCCGCCCAGCATGGGGAACAGCAGCCGCATGAAGAAGTTGCGGGCGCTGGAGAACAGGCTGTGCCGGAAGTACCACGTGCAGGCGAAGGCCGTGAGGCCGTAGTAGAAGCAGATCATCAGGCCCAGCGCCAGGATGGTGTCGTTGAGGACGTTCTCACTGACCACCTTCATGACGGCGTAGAAGCCGCCGGAGATCCCGCCCGCGATCAGCGTGGCGAAGCCGGGGGACCCGAAGCGCTTGCTGACCGACGCGAAACGTGGCGGCAGGGCACCGTAGTGACCCATGGCCAGCAGGCTGCGTGCCGGGGAGGCCATGGTGGACTGCAGGGACGAGGCGGTGCCGGCGAGCACTGCGAGCGACATCAGGATGGCCAGCGGACCCATGACCGGCGAAGCCAGCGCGGCGAAGACATTCGACTGGTTGTCCGGGTTGTTCAGGCCAATGCCGTCGGCGCCGGTGCCTGCCACCATCATGGTGGCCACGATTACGGCGAGGTAGAGGGCCAGGACGGCGATCGCCGTCGTGGTTCCTGCCTTGCCAGCCGTGCCCTTGCCGCCCTTGGTTTCCTCATTCACGGTCAGGCACACGTCCCAGCCCCAGTAGACGAAAACGGCGAGTGACATGCCGGCGGTGAACTGCTCGAAGCTCTCGATCTTGGCGGGATTGAACCAGTCCCAACTGAACGCGAGGGACGGACCGGCGTCACCGGATGCTGCGTGCGTGAGCGCCATGACGATGAAGACGCCCAGGACCAGGACCTGGAAACCGACCAGGCTGTACTGCACGAGCTTGGTGGCGTGCAGGCCGCGGTAGCTGACCCAGACGGCGAGAGCCACGAAGGTGAGGCAGGTGGCAATATTGAGTGCCGTGTTGGAGGTCAGGTCCGCGAGTTCGGGGTTATTGAACACCTGGGCCAGGAAGAGGTAGAAGAAGTCCACCGCGACGCCTGCCAGGTTGGACAAAACAATGATGTTGGCGGCGAGCAGACCCCAGCCGCCCATCCAGCCGACGAAGGGGCCGAACGCCTTTGTGGTCCACGTGAACGTGGTGCCGCTGTCCGGGGAGTCGGCGTTGAGCTCCCGGTAGGCGAACGCCACCAGGATCATCGGGATGAACGCGACGATAAAGATCGCGGGCAGCTGCACGCCCACCGTCCCGACTGCGGGTCCCAGCGAACTGGTGAGGCTGTAGGCGGGAGCCACCGAGGAAATACCCAGGACGACGACGGCCAGGAGGCCCAGCTGGCCGCCTTTAAGGCCCTTCCCGGTGATGCCGTGCGTTGCTTCGCCGGCCGGGGAATTCCCGCCGGGCTGGATGCTCTGACGCGTGGTTTGGCTCATGACTGGCCCTTTCTAGACGGCAGCGGGCTGCTGCTGGGTAATGCAGTGAATGCCCCCGCCGCGGGCGAAGAGTTCGCGGGCATCGATGCCCACTACCTTTCGCCCCGGATATGCATCCGCGAGGACGCGGAGTGCCTTCTCGTCGTTGGGGTCGGCGAACGTGCATGCGATGACTGCGCCGTTGACCACCACGTGGTTGATGTAGCTGTAGTCCACAAAGCCCTCCGGATCCGTCAGGGCAACGGGCGCCGGCACCTCGATGATCGACCATTCCCGGCCGGCGGCGTCCGTGGTGGAGGACAGGAAGCTGATGATTTCGCGGCTGATCTCGTAGTCCGGGTGGGCGGGGTTCTGCTGGGAATGGACCAGCAGGGTGCCCGGGGACGGGATGGCGGCCACGATGTCCACGTGCCCGCGCGTTCCGAACCGCTGGGAGTCGCGGGTGAGTCCGCGCGGCAGCCAGATCACTTTCTTGGCGCCGATGGTCCTGGCCAGTTCGGCCTCGACGTCGGCCTTGCTGAGACCGGGATTGCGGCCCGGATCCAGCTGCACTGTTTCGGTGACCAGCACCGTCCCCTCGCCGTCCACCTGGATTCCGCCGCCCTCGTTGACCAGTTGGGACACGAGGTGCCGGGCGCCGGACCGGCCGGTCACCTCGGCGGCGACCAGCGAGTCCTTTTCCCAGCTCGCCCAGTCCTGGGCGCCCCAGCCGTTGAAGACCCAGTCCACCGCACCCAGGGCGCCGTTTCCGTTTAGGACAAACGTCGGGCCGATGTCGCGCATCCAGGCGTCGTTGAGTTCCGCCGTCAGCACCTCGACGGCGGGGGACAGGTAGCGGGCGGCAGTCCCGACGTCGGACGGGTCCACCACCATGGTGACCGGTTCAAACTCGACGGCGGCATTGGCGACGGCGGCCCAGACGGACCGGGCGGCGTGCGCCTCCTCTGCGGTGTCCCCGAGGGTGTAGCCGCCCGTGGGGAAGGCCATCCAGAGGCGCTGCTGATGCGCCGTTTCGGCGGGCATACGCCACGTGCTCATGCGTTGACCCGCTCGCTGGTTGAGGTCGCGTCCCCGTTGGTTGAGCTTGCCGAAACCCCGGCGTCGCTGCCGAACGGCTCCTCCGGGCGGAGCGGTTGGGTGAGCCGTGCGTAGGTGTCCGGGCGGCGGGTGGTCAGGAACGGGAACAGCGTCAGCCAGTCCTTGCGCTGGTCCAGGTCGAGGTCGGCAACGAGAACAGCCGACTCGTCGCGCGGTGCCTGGACCAGGATGCGGCCGTAGGGGTCGGAGATGAAGGAGGAGCCGTAGAAATTCAGGCTGCCCTCCTGGCCCCAGCGGTTCGGGACCACCATGAACAGGCCATTGGCGATGCCGTTGCCCACGATGACCTGCTGCCAGAGCGGCTGGGTGTCAAAGTCCGGGAACAGCGGCTCGGAACCGATCGCCGTCGGGTACACCAGCAGTTCGGCGCCGCCGAGGGAGTACATGCGGGCCAGTTCGGGAAACCACTCGTCCCAGCAGGTGGGCATGCCCAGCCGGGCACCGCCGAGCTCAGCCGGGGCGTGGACCTGGTAGGCGTCCTCCGCGGGCGGACCCTGGCGGAAGAACTTGTCCTCGTAGTATCCGGCGGTCACCGGGATGTGCAGCTTGTGGGTGCGGGCCAGGAGCTCGCCGGACGGGGACACGAGGATGGAGGTGTTCAGCCCCAGTCCGTCATCCGAGCCGACCGGGTTGCCGGCGCGCTGGTAGAGCGATGCATGCACGGTGATGCCGTTCCGGCGGGCAGCCTCGGCTGCGAAGCGGAAGGTGGGGCCGGTCAGCAGGTCCTCGGCGGCGTCGGAAGGGCGCGGCCGGTCCTCGCCCCGCCGCCCAAGGTCATTCTCCGGAACCTGGTCTGCGGGGTAGCGGGAGAGCGTGAGCTCGGGCAGGAACACCACGGTGGCACCCAGCCGGGCGGAACGGTCGATGCCCTCGTTGAGTTCCGCGCGGAGTGCGGCGGCGCTGCTGTGCCAGCGGTGCTGCACGACGCCCACCCTCAAGGCTGGACGTCCGGACGGCTCTGTCCGGGCGAGCGAAGCAGGCGCGTTGAGGCAGGTTATTTCGATCATGATGATTTCTCCAGTGAGACGACCGTCACTAAATGAATGACGTTCATTTAGTATGCACCTGCCGTGGCGAGGTGGCAAGGGCGAACTGAATGCCGCTCATTTATGACCCTTCTCGTTCCGGACGCGCAAAGTAGTAAGTAAGCTGATCGTGAAATTCGGGTTCCGGCGCTCCCTGTGCCCGAGTGTCTGCGGTAGCGTCGGAACCACTGGACCATTCGAGGAGGATTCATGAAGGCTTCACCGACACTGACCAACAACATGCAGGCCGTCCTGGCGGACCTGATCGAACTGCACATCCAGGGCAAGCAGGCGCACTGGAACATCGTTGGAACCAACTTCAGGGATCTGCACCTTCAGCTGGACGAGATTGTCGACGCTGCCCGGGCCTTTGCCGATGACATGGCGGAGCGCATGCGCGCCCTGCATGCCCTGCCGGACGGACGCAGTGCCACCGTGGCGAAGGCGACCCACCTTCCGCAGTTCCCCGACGGGCTCATCAGCACCAAGGATGCGATCGACCGCATAGTCGCTGCACTCGAGGCGGCCGTGGGCACCATGCGCAAGGTCCATGACGAGGTGGATGAGGAAGACCCCACCACTGCGGACCTGCTGCACACCTTCATCGAAAAGCTCGAGCAGTACGCGTGGATGGTAGGCGCCGAGAACATGAAGGCGTCGGCCAGCGTCACGCACCCCGACACCAAGTAGCCGGCGCGCCGCGCCGCCGGCTGGAGTACGGGCAGCCCTGGAGGAATTTCTCCGGGGCTGCCCGTTTCTGTATCCGTCACCTTGCGTACGGCGCCGGTTACTGCGTCCCCGCTACTTCGCGCGCGGGACGCGGCGAAGTACGACGGCGGCGAGCACCGAGGCTCCCGCCATCAGTACCAGCGCAATCGCCGCGGTGATGTGGACACCCGAATCAAACGCTGCCCGGGCGGCCGCCGTGAGGCCCTCGGCCACCGGGGCCGGCAATGACCCGACCAGCTCCATGGCGCCGGCTAGCGTTTCCCTGGCCTGGTCTGCGGACGCCGCCGGGATGGTTTGGGCAACAGAGTGGGGCAGGGAGAGGTGCTGCTGGTATGACGCGGTCAGGATCGATCCCAGGATGGCTGTGCCCAGGAGTGAGCCCACCTCGTATCCGGTCTCCGAGATCGCTGCGGCCGCTCCGGACTTGTTCGCCGGCACGGCGCCGAGAATCAGGTCGTTCGAGATGGTTTCGGCAGATCCCACACCCAGCGCCAGAATAAGGAGGGCGGCCAGCAGCGCTGCGGGACCGGCGTCGTGATCCCCGAACGCCACGAGGGCGTAGCCGGTGGCGCTCAGCGCCAGTCCCGCGGCCACCACGAAGCCGGGGCGGATCTTCCGGACCAGCGGAACCACCAGCAGTCCCGCCACCACCATGGCAGTAAGGGCGGGCAGCATCGCCGTGCCGGATTCCGACGGCGACATGCCTTCAAGCAGCTGCAGGTGCTGGGCCAAAAACAGGATGAAGCCGTTGTAGGAGAACAGCGCCAGGACATTGGCCGTGATCGCAGTACTGAACACGCGGTTCCGGAACAGCGACAAGTCCAGCAGGGGGGATGCGAGGGCGCGCTGCCGGCGGACGAACACGAGGCCCATGGCCAGGCCAAAGGCCAGAACTCCGAGGGCCTGCACACCGGGGCCGTGGGTGGCCAGTTCCTTGATGCCGTAGACCACCGGCACCATGGTCAGCATCGACAGTGCAATGCTGGCCCCGTCCACCCGTCCCGGGCTGGGGTCCTTGGACTCAGGAATGAGGAAGCGGCCGAAGACCAGCGGCGGCAGCATGATCGGTACGGCCACGAGCAGGACGGCGCCCCACCAGAAGTGCTCCACAAGCCAGCCACCAAAGATCGGCCCCAGTGCGGCGCCGCCGGAGAACCCGGCAGCCCAGATGGCCACTGCCAGCCTCCGCCTGCCGGGCTCCCGGAAGATGTTGCGGATCAGGGACAGCGTGGACGGCATGAGCATGGCGCCGAAGAATCCCATGGCCGCGCGGCCTGCAATGAGCCACTCGGCGCTCGGGGCGAAGGCCGACGCCGCTGAGACTGCCGCAAAACCCGAAATGCCGACCAGCAGCAGCCGGCGGCGCCCGATCCTGTCGCCGAGGCTGCCCATGGCCACCAGGAGTCCGGCGAGGACCAGGGCATAGGCATCCACGATCCACAGCAGCTGCACGCCCGAGGGGTCCAGGCTGCGGGCGATCGCGGGAAGGGCAAACGTCAGCGCAGTGTTGTCCACGGCAACCAGGAGAACCGGGAACATGAGCAGGGCCAGGGCGAACCAGTCGCGCGTGCCGCCACCGGGTGAAGGCTGGCCGTGCGAAACCTCGCCGGCAAAAGTGTGCTCGGGGTGCAGGGCTGAGTTCATGGTCATAAGTTAACTATACCGTCTGGACGGTATAGTTATAGCCCTCCCGCTGAAGGAGGCATGATGGAAGCCATGCCCAGAAAACCGGTCGCCCGCGGCGCAGTGCTCGATGCGTTTGAATCCCTGCTGATCGAGGTGGGGGAGCGTGCCGCCACGCTTGACGCCGTGGCTGCCCGCGCCGGGGTGTCCAAGGGCGGGCTGCTGTATCACTTCCCGAACAAGGAAGCGTTGATCGGCGTGCTGCTGGACCGGCTCGACGAGTTCGCGGAGGCGGACGCCCAGGCCATGGCCGCGGCTCCTGAGGGTGCGGCCGCCTACTTCATCAAGTCGTCCGTCTGGGCGGACACCCCGCTGGACCGCGCCATCGTGGCCGCCACGAGGCTCGCCGAGGTGGCGCACGAGGAAACCCGGCGCCGGTTCGCCCACATCCAGCAGCGGTGGCTCGACGAGATCGCCCGCGACGTCGGGCCGGGCCTGGCCAAGGCGGTCCTGTACATGGGTGACGGGCTCTACTTCAATGCCATGCTTTCGATCGGCCCCGCGGCGACGCCGTCGGAGACCGCTGCTGACGTCGAGAGCCTTCTCGCCGCCCTCGACCGGCTGCGGGGGTAGGTGCACGCCGTGCTGCCCGCCGCCGGGGTGTGCCAGCCCACGCCGCCACAGTTTGCAGACGCGATCCCGGCGTAGGAGAATAGCCTCTGTGACAGCTGTCACCGCTCAACTGAATATGCCTTCGATCTGCGGCGGGAGAGTCCTGCAAGTAGGTACAAGCAGGCGCCGTAGGAGCAAAACCTCCCCAGGAATCTCTCAGGCCCATGTACCGCCGCGGCAAGGCAACTCTGGAAAGCAGCAGGCTGCCCGCATTGAATGTTCCGCCACGCGCGGACGGTTCAGGGCATGCTGTGCTCACCGACGGTGCAAGCGGGGCTGTGCGTAGGCGCAGCAACGCGGAAACTCTCAGGTCCAATACAGAGCGGGGAGGAACCCGAATCACTGTGGCGTACCCTGCGCCGCCTTAGTTATGGAGTTCCTTTTGACCGTAGATTCAGCCTCCGCCTCCTTTGTCGACCGGCATATTGGTGCCCGCCGGCAGGCCGACGTCGAAGCCATGCTCAAGGCCGTCGGCTACGAGACTGTCGATGCTCTGGTTGACACGGCAGTGCCGAAAGACATCCGGCAGGACTCCCCGCTGGAGCTTTCCCCGGCCCTGAGTGAAGTCGAAACCCTCGCTGAACTCCGGAAGCTCGCGGCCAAGAACAAGACCGCCGTGCAGATGATCGGCCAGGGCTACTACGACACCGTCACGCCGCCGGTGATCCGCCGCAACATCCTTGAAGCCCCCGCGTGGTACACCGCGTACACGCCGTACCAGCCGGAGATTTCCCAGGGCCGCCTCGAGGCGCTGCTGAACTTCCAGACCATGGTCCAGGACCTGGTCGGCCTGCCGATCGCCAACGCGTCGCTGCTGGATGAAGCCACGGCGGTGGCCGAGGCCGTACTGCTGATGCGCAGGGCCAACAAGAACAAAGACGCAAAGGACGGCAAGACTGTCCTGGACGCGGACTCCCTGCCGCAGACCATCGCGATCGTCAAGGGCCGAGCCGAGGCGCTTGGCTTCGAGGTCGAGGTTGCCGACCTGTCCAAGGGACTGCCCGATGGCAACATCAACGGCGTCGTGCTCCAGCAGCCCGGCGTTTCCGGCCGCGTCTTCGACCACACCGGGGTCATCGCCGCCGCCAAGGAACGCGGCGCGCTGGTAACGGTGGCCGCTGACCTGCTGGCGCTGACGCTCATCACTCCTCCGGGCGAGCAGGGCGCCGACATCGCCGTCGGCTCCGCCCAACGACTGGGCGTCCCGCTGTTCTACGGTGGACCGCACGCCGCATACATGGCCGTGCAGAAGGGCCTTGAACGCTCCCTTCCCGGCCGCCTCGTAGGCGTCTCCAAGGACAACGCCGGCACTCCCGCCTACCGCCTCGCGCTGCAGACCCGCGAGCAGCACATCCGGCGCGAGAAGGCCACGTCCAACATCTGCACCGCGCAGGCGCTGCTGGCCATCGTCTCCTCCTTCTACGCCGTGTACCACGGACCGGAAGGCCTGAAGGCGATCGCCGAAACTGCACACGGCCACGCCAAGACCCTGGCCGCCTCGCTCAAGGCCGCCGGGCTGGACGTCCTGCACACCAGCTTCTTCGACACCGTGACGGTTTCCGTCCCGGGCAAGGCCGCCGGCATCATCGCCGCCGCCGAAGAGAAGGGCATCAACCTCCGCAGCATCGACGCCGACTCCGTTGGCATCTCCACTGATGAAACCACGACGCCGGCCATCGTCGCTGACGTTCTTGCTGTCTTTGGTGCCAAGTCAGTGGGGTCCACGGGCAGCTTCGCCCTGGATGCCGCCGTCGAGCGTTCCTCCGCATACTTGCAGCACCCGGTGTTCAACACGCACCGGTCCGAAACCCAGCTGCTGCGTTACATCCGCAAGCTCTCGGACCGTGACCTGGCGCTGGACCGCACCATGATCCCGCTGGGCTCCTGCACCATGAAGCTGAACGCCACGGCCGAGATGGAAGCCATTTCCTGGCCCGAATTCGCCTCGATCCACCCGTTCGCCCCGGACTCGCAGACCGAGGGCTGGCGCGAACTGATCGATGGTCTGGAAGCCGACCTCGCCGAGATCACCGGGTACGACCAGGTGTCCATCCAGCCGAACGCCGGCTCGCAGGGTGAGCTCGCCGGGCTGCTGGCGATCCGCGGCTACCACCTGTCCCGCGGCGATGACCAGCGCAACATCTGCCTGATCCCGGCCTCGGCGCACGGCACCAACGCCGCCTCGGCCGTGCTGGCCGGCATGAAGGTCGTCGTCGTGGCCACCGCCGCCGACGGCACCATCGACCACAC
>NZ_QLNP01000081.1 GCF_003261175.1 Arthrobacter globiformis
CGCTACCGACAGCCCGGCATCCAGCCCCTCCCAGAACGCTAAACGAACCCTCAACGGCGACCAAGGTCTGCCCATCGACGACACCCCACAGAATTCAGGGTGTTGCACTCACCGCCTGAACTCGCCACGCATGGGTTATGCGACAGCGCACCCGGGCTGGGACGTAGCTCATGGGTTCCGGTCATCAGCACTGCTGGAATGCGTGCCACGGATGCCAACCCCGGATGGATCCGGCGGACGGTTATAGGCCGACTCACCCTTGCACTTGTGGTGCAGGGGTGAGCTGTCCCTTACGGTGATCAGCTAGCGGGCCGGTTCCGTAAACCGACAGTGGCGCTGAGGTGGGCCTTATATGTGCTTTTTAGATGGGAACGGCGGAACTATCGCAAACGGAGCAAATCCAAACCCCACCCCTCTGAACTGCCGATCTACCTACGCACGCGTGTCACGGAAGGTCGTCTTACTGCTCACCGTGTCTCAGGACCCCCGCCCGTTCACGACCCGCAGGAACTCTCCAAAAACGACCGTTTCTGGGCTGCGCACTTGGGCGCGATGCGGAGCAGTCGATGGAGCGCGCTTCTCCACCCCCTGATGATGAGGAGTTAGCCGGCCGTGATGGGGTAACCTCCGTGGTCGCGGATGAGGGAGGCGGCCATGTGTTTGGCGTATACGGCTGCTTCCCGGTCTCCCTCGACCGCTGAAATGATGGAACCCTTTGTCAGGATGTGGCAGGAGCGGGCAAGAACGTCGGGTTGTTCAAGGCCTGCCTCGACGGCCAGGGTGCGCATGAAGGCCCGGACCTGCGCCAAATACTCGATTGATGCAATTCCCAGTGGATGGGCGGCGCCCACTTCCAGCATGGTGCTGATGAAAGCGCAGGCCTGAAAGTCATCCTGGCGGAACCACCCGTCGAGGACATCGAAAATAGCCAACAGCCGGCCCGTAGGGTTCTCGGTCCGCCTTCCGGTTTCGGCGATGATGGCCTCAACCGTCATGTCCCGGTGGCAGCGCTCCAAGTACGCGAGGGCCAGTTCATCCTTCGAAGTGAAGTGCGCATAGAAGGTTGCTTTGGCGACCCCGGCCCGTGAAATCAACTCAGCGATGCCGACATCGCGGATACCCCGCTGCAAGAACAGTTCGTAAGCGGCATCCAGGAGGCGATCCCTGGCCCCACCCTGCGTCAGGCGTGGGGGAGCAAGGGCGCCATCGACGGCGGGCGGAAAGTCATAAGTGGTTCGCATAACAAGCAGACACTACACGCAAAGCCAGACAGACCGGTCTGTCCGAAAAGTAAGGTTGTTTACTAAAAAGTATCTTGATCCTCGGTTGGTGGTTCGAGCCCCTTGGGTGCATTTTCCTGCGCCCACCAAGGAGTCAGTGCGGCTAGCTCAATTCAGGGCTGCTTGTCGTGGATAGATCAAGGGAGGCCGCTTCAAGGAGAACCACCGATTCTTGGCCTTGTACCCGGCGCAAAATTGAAACTGGCCGGCGGCGGACAGCCGGCCAGTGCCCCCCATGACAGCCGGCACCCAGCTCCGTCGTCGGTCCCGGAACCCGACTCCCGCAGCTATGTGTGCCCCGGGACAGGTCACCCTGCGTTTAGAGGTCAGCGGATATAGACATCCGCACCGCCGGTGTGCACAGCGCTCCGGCTAACCATGCGGGTGCAGGCCGTCGACGGTCAGGGGTCTGACCGGGCAGAGCCTATTCGCTTCTGTCAGTTGCCAGGCCCGGAAGGGCTTGGTCAGATATGCCGAGGCTCCCGAGGCCATGCCGGCCATTTCATCGTCAGGCTCGGCCCGGGCGGTAACCAACAGCATCGGCACGTCCGACCGTTCCCGGATATACCCGGCCACGTCGAGACCATCCATGTCCGGCAGGTTCAAATCCACGGTGACCAGAACAGGGTGGTGTTCCCAGGCCGCAGTCGTGTCAGGATCAGCGTTAGCAGACCCCGGATGTCCTGGTCATCCTCAATGACCAGGCAAAGCCCGCGTGAAACCAAAATGCCCCCGGCCTGTAGTACTGCTGCACAGTGTAGAGCCCTAACCTCAAATCTGATAGCAGAGCAGCACTTATACCGGCATCGCTGAACCCGCCGGCATAGCCCGCATCAAGGGCAACACCGACTCCTGAACTTTGCGCTGAGAGGCACCCGGCCCGTCAGGGGCCCAACTCTTCTCAATGAAGGCACCGTCTCATATCTCTGGCGTTTCGAGGCGCCAGGGGGCCGGAGACCTACAGCGACTCAGTCCTCGAAGTGCGTGGATATTTGGCCGTTTCCGTCAGTCACGTTGGCGATGACCTCGTGGGCGACAGCGCTCAGTTTTTGGTTTCGGTTGCTGGAAGCGCGGCGAAGCACTTCGAAGGCGAGGTCCTGGGTGCAGCGGTTCTGGGCCATGATGATCCCACAGGCCAAGTCGATGCTGGTCCTGCTTTCCATGGCGGCCCTGAGGTTGTCGGCCCGCTGGTCCGAGGCGCTCAGGCGCAGTGCGAGATCAAGCGTGCGGCTGGCCATATCGGCGAAAATTTCCGCAGCCTGGACAGTGCCGGGGGTGAACAGGCCCGTGGCGGGAGCGAAAAAATTCAGCACGGCCGCGGCGCCGCCTTCCAAGTCCAGGGGCACCCCCAAAACGCTTCTGCAGCCGGCCGCCGCAAGACTCTTCGAGAATTCCGGCCAGCGCGTATCGGTGGACACATCCGCGAGCAGCACCGGCACGCCTATCCGCATGGCCTCCACACAGGGCCCGTCGTCGAGGGACTGCTCTATAGCGTCCAGCAGCATCGCCTGGGCGCTGCTGCCGGCCACGGTGACCCGACTCTTCCGCCGCCGCAACGTCACCGCGCATTCGATCCCGGTTGCAGTGACACGGCTCATCGTCCCGGCGGCGAAACCGGTCATTCCATCCAGAAAGCCTTTGACATCCTGGGTACCGGTGATCAGCCCGTGCAGTTGCTCGAAGTCGTCTGGTGCTTCATCAGAGTTTTGGGCCATAAGCCATCAATCTAGGTCCGTAGAACCGCGTGGCACAAGGCACGAATGGAAGGATTTCGGCACTCAAGAGTTGCCGGCCTGGAGCGTGTTGGACGAGTGGGGGAAGCGTCGGTCGGGCTGGCGGGTGCCACTGGGGGAGATGTCAAACCTGCCAGCCCCCCGCCGGTACCGCATTGGGGGCGCAATCGGCGCGACAGCAAAGGCTGCAACGAGAAACCGGCCATTTCGGGCTCCAGTGGTTTGCCGCCGGATCACGGGCCCCAGAAAGTAAAGGTCAAAAACGACTGTTTCTGGTTTACGCATTTTGGCGGGGTGGGGGAGTGGTCGACCAGGACCGTCTACATAGGGTGGTGAGACGCTGATTTGTCGATGGTCAATAACGAGCCTTTCTGACTTCCTCCTCCGCGGGGCTGCGTCTCCGTCGTGAAGGTGTTGACCGAACACCCATTAAGGAGGACCTATGTCCTTCTCGGAGTCGACACCCATGGGATACGGTCAAGGACACGCGGTGATGGTGGAGTACGGGGCGCTATGAACGGCATCAGCAAGGTGGACATCGACGGCAAGGGCACTCTGGAGTTGTCCGGCGGAGTCCTGCGATTGCATTGGAAGCCGGGCGCGACCGTAGGCCTCGACGAGGCCCACCGCGTCCTGTCAGCCATCTCCACCCTTGGCCAGGGAGTCAGGTTGCCGATGCTGATCGAAATTCATGATGTGACATATTCCGCAGCGGCTCGAAGGGTCTTCCCTGATCCATCAGCTGTGTCCCGCATGGCTCTGTTGGGGTCCTCTCCCGTGGATCAGGTGGTTGCAATGTTCCGCCTGCCTCGATTGCCGACGGGCTTCCCGGTCAGGTACTTCACATCGGAGGAGAAAGCCCTGGTATGGCTTAGGTCCTAGGTCATGCCGTCTTAGTGGTCCTGAATCAGCCCCCACGATTGGTTTGACTTGCAATCCTGCAGCATATCGATAACGTCTGACGCAGCCCAGCAGCTCCGCACCGACCTTCGAAGAGCCAGAATGCCGCCTGAACCTTCTACTACGCCTAATCCCATCGTTGAACTCATCCGTCCCGGAATTATCCGCGTCACCGTCCCTCCCGGCTCCACACTTGGTGAGGACCACGCTGAGGCGGCCCGATGTGCGGTGCGCCCCTTCATAGACGGGCAGCCTGTCGGGTTTCTGCTGATCGTCTCAGGGACCATTTATATTCACCCGGCTGCCATCCAGGACGAAGGCACCGTCGTTCCTGCCGCCCTTGCCATCCTGGGCAAGACACCAGTGGACAAGGTCCTCGCACACCGTATCCTCCGACTGCGCCTTCCCTGCCCGAGCAGGTACTTCACCGAGGAAGCCGCCGCCATACAGTGGCTGGAGAAACAACTGGCCGGTAAGGGCTGAAGGGCTGTTGGCGCAGGGCTGCGGTGCTTCTTCCGTCACTAAGTGGCCGACGTCGAGCGTCCATGGCGGTGCTCGATGTCGGCAACCTTCGGATCAGGGCGGGCCTGCCCCGGCTTAAGGGCTTCTCGGAGCCTGAGGCGCCGAAACATAGACCTGGCGCCGGGAGGTTCACTAGAGCCAAGAGTCAGCCAGCGGTGGCGGGGTCACCTCCGTGGTCGCGGATGAGGGAAGCGGCCATGCGTTTGGCGTATGCGGCCGCCTCCCGGTCTCCTTCGACCGCTGAAATGATGGAACCCTTTGTCAGGATGTGGCAGGAGCGGGCAAGAACGTCGGGTTGTTCAAGGCCTGCCTCGACGGCCAGGGTGCGCATGAAGGCCCGGACCTGCGCCAAATACTCGATTGATGTAATTCCCAGTGGATGGGCGGGGCCCACTTCCAGCATGGTGCTGATGAAAGCGCAGGCCTGAAAGTCATCCTGGCGGAACCATCCGTCGAGGACATCGAAGATAGCCATCAACCGGCCCGTAGGGTTCTGGGTCCGCCTTCGGGTTTCGGCGATGATTGCCTCAACCGTCATGTCCCGGTGGCAGCGCTCCAAGTACGCGAGGGCCAGTTCATCCTTTGACGTGCTTTGGCGACCCCGGCCCGTGAAATCAACTCAGCGATTCCGACGTCGCGGGTACCGCGCTGTAAGACCAGTTCGTAAGCGGCATCCAGGATGCGGTCCCTGGCCCCACCCGGCGTCAGGCGTGGCGGAGCGGGGGCGCCATCGACGACGGGTGGAAAGTCATAAGTGGTTCGCATAACAAGCAGACACTACACCCAAAGTGAGACAGAACGGTCGGTTCAAAAAATAGGTTAGCTTGTTTGCTAAAAAGCTATTTTAATCCTCGGGTCGTGGCCGCACTGGTACCCTTTCCTGCGCCCCGAGGAGTCATGTGAGCACCAGCTCATTTCCGGGTTGCTGGCCGTGGACAGATCGAGCGCGGTCGATTGAAGGAGAACTGCCCATTCTTCGCCTTGTACGCGGCGTAAAATTGAAACCGGCCGGCGGCGGACGGCCGGCTCGTGCCCCCCATGACAGCTGGCACCCAGCTCCGTCGTCGGTCCCGGAAACCCACTCCCGCAGCTACTGTCCCTTGCGTCCCGGGACACCTCACTTTAAGTCAGAGGCCAGCGGAATAAAGACATGCGACCCGCCACTGCGCACAACGCTCCGGTCAACTATGCGGTTGCAGGCCGTCGACTGTCAGGGGTCCGGCCGGGCAGAGCTTTTTCACCGCTTCTGTCAGTTGCCAGGCCCGGAAGGGCTTGGTCAGATATGCCGAGGCTCCCGAGGCCATGCCGGCCATTTCATCATCGGGCTCGGCCCGGGCGGTAACGAACAGCATCGGCACGTCCGACCGTTCCCGGATATACCCGGCCACGTCGAGACCATCCATGTCCGGCAGGTTCAAATCCACCGTGACCAGAACCGGATGGTGTTCCCAGGCCGCAGTCACTCCCTGCACGCCCGTGGATACAGCATGAACATCGAAGCCCATTCGTGTCAGGATCAGCGTCAGCAGATCCCGGATATCCTGGTCATCCTCAATGACCAGGCAAAGCCCGCGTGAAACCAAAATGCCCCCCGGCCCGTAGCACTGCTGCATAGGCGCGAGTCTATGTGCTGCTCGCAAAATCCCGGAGCCTGTCTCGGAGGGCGTCATACCAATCACTAAGGAAGTGGTCGACCGAGCCATCCCGCTTCTGAACATAGTGGTCATCGAGACGGCCCGGACCTGATTGGAGGGTGGGGAGCACCCACTCTTTGGCATTCTTCACCGCCTGGGCTGAGCCGTCAGTCCGTAGGTCCATCGCAAGCGACTCATACCCCTTGGCCAACTCGGGTTGGCCGACGAGTCTCAGCAGCGTGGAGAAGGCCAGCATATCGAGAGTCACTGCTTCCACATCGGTGGCCAGCGGATCATCTCGCCTTGCACCGGAAGGATAGCCCACCCACTCGCCCCGCCCGTTCGGAAAGATGTTCGTGGCCCGGTCAATGCACTCGTACGCATCGCGCCGCCCACCGTTGTCCGGCCCGAGGAGCTCAGCCAGCAGCTCAAGCGTGGTGAGCCTCCGGTCACCCCCGAGCAATTCGTAGGTGGACTTGCGTCCCATGCCGAAGAAGCCGGACCGCTTCTGTTCGACCACCCTGAACCATTTCTCCTGATACCCCATGCTGGCCACCATAGCGGTGGTTAGACCATCCGAGCGCTGCGCTCAAGAGGGAAGGTCAAAAACGACCGTTTCTGACCTCGTGGCGGCAAGCCGCCGATAAAGGCTGTGACTCTCCGAGCTAAATGGCGGCGTTTTCACGACGCTATTTGTCGCTTCAGGCAACCGCCAGGGGATAGCTACGGGCTGCTCAAAGATCGTTGAGCAGCAGTGATCGGAGTTCATTTGCACGGAAAGCGCTCTTTCGACGTTGGTCTCGGGTGAGCCTTCTGGCCTGCAAGTCCAGGACCGCTCGGCTTTCAATTGCTCCCACGCCTAGCAACTGACCAACGCGTTGGATGGCTTCATCAACGTCCTCTGAATCCTCGATCGCTTGAAAGACCTCGCCGCGTCGGTCCATAGCCTGCAGCAGAGCCTCAAGGATCGACAATTCTTCTCTCAGCTGCCGCTCATCGTGATTCATCCCGCGATTGTTGCATGACCAGCCGTGCGTGAGCGCATTCACGCCAGTTTGACCTAGTGTCGGTGACGGTCGAAAACTGAACCATTGTGACGGTTGAAAACTGAGCCACCCGTTTCAAACGATTGGGTGGGTGATCACTGTGGAGGATTGGGCGCTTATTCGGCGATTGCATCTTGCCGAGGGTGAGTCGATGAGGTCGATAGCGGCGCGGCTGGGGATCTCCCGGAACACTGTTGCCAAAGCGGTTAGTTCTGATGGTCCGCCTGCGTATGTGCGGGCACCTCAGGACTCCGGGATCAAGGCCGTCGAGCCTGCGATTCGTGCTTTGTTGCAGGAGAACCCGCGGATGCCCGCGACGGTGCTCGCGGAGCGGGTGGGCTGGTCGGGGTCGGCGGCCTGGTTCCGGGAGAACGTGGCCAGGATCCGGCCGGAGTATGCGCCGGCTGATCCTGCTGACCGGATCACCTATGATCCCGGGGATCAGGCGCAGTGCGACCTTTGGTTCCCGGAGGTGCAGATTCCCGTTGGAGCAGGCAAGACGCGGGTGTTGCCCGTGCTGGTGATGGTGTCTTCGCATTCGCGGTTCATCATGGCCAGGATGATCCCGTCGCGGATGACCGGGGACCTGCTGGCCGGGATGTGGGAGCTGCTCGGATCCCTGGGTGCGGTTCCGCGGCGGCTGATCTGGGACAACGAAACCGGGATCGGTCGCCGGAACAGTTACGCCGCCGGGGTGGCTGCGTTCGCCGGGGTCCTCGCCACCCGGGTCGTTCAGGTCAAACCCTATGACCCGGAAAGCAAAGGCGTGGTCGAGCGGGCCAACCAGTTCTTGGAGACCTCGTTCCTGCCGGGCCGGGTCTTCACCTCACCGGAGGATTTCAACGCCCAGCTGGCCATGTGGCTGCCGAAGGCCAATGCGCGGCTCGTCAGGCGGACAGGTGCCCGGCCGGCGGAGCTCATCAATGCGGACAAGAAGGCGATGCTGGCGCTGCCACCGGTTCCACCGGTCACCGGATTCACCGCCAGGGTCCGGCTCCCGCGGGACTACTACGTCCGGATGGGGTCCAACGACTACTCCGTCCACCCGCAGGCCATCGGCCGGTTCGTCGAGGTCACCGCCGACCTCGAAACCGTCACGATCAGCCTGGACGGCAGAACTGTCGGAACCCACACCCGGTCCTGGGGCAAGGGCCTGACGATCACCGACCCAGACCACGTAGAGGCGGCAAAGGCACTACGGAAGGCCTTCCAAACCCCTCAGCCGGTGGGTGAGACAGCCGGGCTGCGGGATCTGGCCGACTACGACCGCGCATTCGGGGTCATCCTTGATGACGGGCAGGTCGCCTGATGCCCGCTATCAAGGAAACCGCTGGCCAGATCGAGTACTACTCCCGGGCAATGAAAGCACCCCGGATCCGGGAAGCAGCAACCCGGCTCGCTGATCAGGCCCGGGAAGGAGGCTGGACCCACGAGGAATACCTCGCCGCTGTGCTGTCGCGGGAAGTGGCCGCGAGGGAAGCCTCCGGAGCAGAGATCAGAGCCAGGGGCGCCGGGTTCCCGGCCCGGAAATCACTCGAGGACTTCAACTTCGATCACCAGCCCGGCCTCAAACGCGACACCATCGCCCACCTTGCCACCGGAGCGTTCCTCACGGAAGCATCCAACATCGTCCTGCTCGGACCGCCCGGCACCGGCAAAACACACCTCGCAACCGGCCTGGGCTTACGGGCCACCCAGCTCGGACATCGGGTCCTGTTCGCGACGGCCATCGACTGGGTAGCCCGCCTCCAGACAGCCCACCAGAACGGCAGACTGCCCCAGGAACTCGTAAGGCTGCGCCGCTACCGGCTGATCATCGTCGATGAAGTCGGCTACATCCCTTTCGAGCAAGATGCCGCGAACCTGTTCTTCCAACTGGTCTCATCGCGCTACGAGCACGCCTCGCTGATCCTGACCTCGAACCTCCCGTTCGCCCGCTGGGGCGACGTGTTCGGCGACCAGGTCGTCGCCTCGGCCATGATCGACCGCATCGTCCACCACGCCGAAGTCATCACCCTCAAAGGCTCCAGCTACCGACTCAAACACACCCAAGTCGACTCACTGCCCTCGACAAGACCCGAAAATACGGCAGAATAACCAACGTCAAAGTGGCTCACTTTTCCACCCGCGAAACGGCTCACTTTTCGACCATCGCTGACA
>NZ_QLNP01000012.1 GCF_003261175.1 Arthrobacter globiformis
AAGACTTTGATTTCTCATAAGGTGCTGAGCGAGTCATCATTGAACATCGCCCAATCCCTAGTCGGCATAGTTTATGGTTAAGACTACGACGGTATCTGATCGTCTTCGATCCCCTAACTTTCGTTCCCTGATTAATGAAAACATCCTTGGCAAATGCTTTCGCAGTAGTTAGTCTTCAATCGATCCAAGAATTTCACCTCTGACGATTGAATACTGATGCCCCCGACTATCCCTATTAATCATTACGATGGTCCTAGAAACCAACAAAATAGAACCACACGTCCTATTCTATTATTCCATGCTAATGTATTCGAGCTAATGCCTGCTTTGAACACTCTAATTTTTTCAAAGTAAAAGTCCTGGTTCCCCAACACACCCAGTAAAGGGCATGCGGATTGCCAGAAGGAAAGACCCAGCCACACCAGTGCATGCGGTGAGGCAGACCGGCAGGCCGAGTCCAAGGTTCAACTACG
>NZ_QLNP01000082.1 GCF_003261175.1 Arthrobacter globiformis
GACCTACACCGCGTTGTCGACCGGATCGCACACATTCTCTGTTTGGGCCACCGACGCGGCCGGTAACACCGATGCGACAGCAGCGACGCAGACCTGGACCGTCGGCGGCGGCGGCACGACGCCGCAGACCGTCACGCTGACCGCCACTGCTGACAGCTATGTGACCAGCGCGTCGCCGACGACGAATTTCGGCACGAGCACCCTGCTGGGCGTGGACAACAGTCCGGTGGAGGCCACGTATTTGAAGTTCGACCTAACCCCGTATGCGGGCAGGACGCTGCAGAGTGCGACGCTGCAGCTGCGAAGCGCGGGAAGCGGGTCGACGGGGACACAGAACGTGCGAGTCGTCGCCAATGACACCTGGAGCGAAACCGGGATCACGAACGGCAACAAGCCGGCGCTGGGCACCGCCAGCATAGGGACACTCGGCCCGACAACGACCAACACCAACTACAACATTCCGCTGACAGCCACCGCCGTGGCCGGCGAACTCGGACAACAGCTCTCTCTTGGCATCAACTCCAGCAGCAGCGACGGTCTGGACCTCAATTCAAAGGAGGTCAGCAGCACTGCCGCACCGAAGCTGGTGCTCACGCTGGGATAGCAGAGGACGGTGTCGGCACGGCCGGCACCGTCTCCGCACCAGCAACACCATTTACCGACACCATCCGCCCGACACCACCCAGACAGGGGATGACCATGCGCACCTTGCGGACCAAGGCAGTGCACTTCGATATCCATGGCCGCGTCACGATCCGCGTCGACGCAAAGGCACCGGCAGCGACTCAACTCCAAACGATGTTGGCGTGTTTCGCCACAAACACCGAACGGCCAGGCGACATCATCGTCGATGACCGGCCGGAGCCGATGCCGGATGCGGGTCTGCTCGAGCACGAGCTCGCGTACACGGAAACCAGCGTGCGCTTCCAGGACGACCACGTCCAGGTCGTGAGGGACGCAGACCAATGGCGCATTCACGGGCCGGGCGAGCTGCTGACCACCGTGGTCCCGATTCTGGATGCCGCCATGGTCGGCCGGGGAGCTGCCATGATCCACGCAGCCACGATGGCCTATCGGGGCCACGCGATTGCGCTTCCCGCGGCCGGCGGGACCGGTAAAACGAGCACCGTGGCCAAGCTGATGCGGCGCGAAGGGTGGTCATTCATGGGTGACGACTGGGCTTTCCTTGCCGAGGACGCCACCTTGCTGGGCTACGCCAAGCCGATGTTCATCAAGCCGCACCACCGGGGCATCTACCCGCACCTGTTTGAAGGTGCCCGGAAACCCCTCATCCCGTCGCGGCTCTCGAAGAGCGTCGGCCGTCTCACCACGGTGGTCCACCCGTACGTCATCCGGTATCCGCAGCTTGCGGACTTCGCCCGGCGGTGGTCCCCCGAACACCGCATGGTCGATCCGGGGACCGCGTTCCCGGGGCGGGAGGTGACGACGACGGCCCCGCTCGCGGCCGCCATCTATGTCGAGCGCTTCGAGGGCGCCAGGTCCCGGATCGTCGAGCGGTCGAGCGATTGGATGGTCGACCGCATGCTTGGCAACTTCCACATCGAGATGGCGGGCTTCTCGCAGCAGGTGGTAACAGGCCTGGCAGCAACGTCGGTTGTTCCGTGGCGCGAGCACTTCGCGGCCAAGGGGCTCGTGCTGAGCAAGGCGCTTGACGGACGGCCCTGCCACCTGCTGCAGGTGCCTTCCGCGTATTCAGCGGACGAGGCGTCGGACGACATCGTCCAACATCTCGAACAGCTGTTGCCCTCAGTTCTCGACGAGCAGGCCTAGGGAGGATGCAGTGGGTCACAGCACTGCCGACGTCACCGCCGTCGTTCCGGCCCGCAACGCGGAGCTCATGCTCCCGCGCTGTCTGGAGGCCCTGCGCGAATCGGGTGTTGCCGAGATCATTGTGGTGGACGGATGCTCCACCGACCGCACCGTCGCCCTCGCCGAGGCGGCCGGCGCCCGGATCCTGAGTGACGAGGGCCGCGGCCTGCCGTGGGCCCGAACGCTCGGTGTGCGGAACAGCAGCACCCGCTGGGTCCTGCTCGTCGACACCGACGTCGTGTTCGGGCCCGGTGGGGTCGCCGACCTTCTAACGGAGCTGGTCGAGGAGGGCCACGATGCCCTCCAGGCCGGCCTGGAGAGTGTCGGTGGACCAGGCTACTGGGGGCAGGCGCTGGCACATCACCACCGCACCGGCCGCAGCCGCAACTGGTTCGGACTCGTGGCGACTGTCGTGGACCGCGAGCTGATGCTCAACATGGGCTTCGACGACTCGTTCAAATCGGGAGAAGACATCGAACTGCGCTGGCGGATGCGCCAGTCAGGGATGCGAACGGCGGTCTCACGCCGGGTCGTCGTCGAACATCGCTTCGCCGCCGACGACTTTGATTTCGCGCTCGACCAGTTCCTCATGGACGGAACGGGACTGGGACGGATGATCCGCAAGCACGGCTGGCGCGGTGCCAGGTTGGCGCTGCTGCCCGCCGCCGCGGCAGTCCGGGGCAGCGCCTTGAGCCTCGCCAAGGGCCAGCCCCGGTGGCTGCGCTACTACGCTGCCTTCTGCTGGTGCAACTATGTGGGCCTGGCGAGAGGTCTCTCGTCGTGAGGGCCAAGGCGGGGGCCGCTGTCTCGGATGCCACGCCAGTCCGGCACTCCGCCCTGCGCAGCTCGCTCGGTCTCGTCGCGGGCAAGGCCGCCCAGACCGGAGCGGGCTTCGCCTTCTGGATCGTGGCCGCGCGCGCGACGTCCGACCGTGAAGTCGGGCTGACTACTGCCGCAGTCTCGGCCGTGATGATCTGCACGCAGCTCGCGGTGCTGGGCGCCGGGTCGGCCGTGATCGTCGCGGTAGGCCGAGGGGAGGCGCCGGCGCGGATTTTGGATGCCGCGTTCGCCATTGTGGGGGTAGCCGGCACCATTCTGTCCATCGGCTACCTCGCACTGCAGTCGGCGGTGGCACCGGACACCGCATCCGTATCGGTTCTCTTCTGGCTCACCTTCATCGTGGCTGCCGTCACCGGCACCATGGTCATCGTGCTGGACCAGGCACTCGTAGCGTTGGGACGGGGTGCCAGCGCGACCTCAAGGTACGTCCTGGGCGGAGCGGTCTCACTCGGGGCCGCAGGGGCCGTGGCCCTGTGGGCGCACGGCGCCCCCGACGACGTGCTGCTGGCCTGCTGGACCCTCGGTTCGGCCGTGGCATGCATGGTCGGAGCGATCCAGCTGCGAAAACTGGTCGGCTACCGGCCGCGGCCTTCCCTGCGCTTGGCGCGGGGCCGCCCATTGCTGGCGCTGGGCTTTCCGAACCAGCTCCTCACCCTCACCGAACGCACTCCCGGACTGGTGCTGCCGCTCTTGCTCGCACACACGGTGGCGCCGGAGGCCGCCGCCTACTGGTATCCCGCATGGATGATGGCCTGGGCCGCCTACCAGGCTCCGACGTTGATGGGCATCGTCCAGTTCTCGGAGGGTGTCCGCGACGCGGACCGTCTGGTACCGAGCACCTGGGCGAGTCTCCGGTGGTCGCTCGCCATAGGTGGCCTGGGTGCCGCCGTCCTTATCCTCCTCGCCCACCCGCTGCTCAGTCTGCTGGGGGAACGGTACGCCGACTCCTCCGCCGGCGCTCTGCGGTGGTTGGCGGCCGGGCTGGTGCCGTACGCGGTACTGCAGGCCTACAACGCCGTGTGCCGGGCCCGGGGCCGCTACACGGAGGCAATCGTGGTCGGCGTGACGCTTGGAGTCGCGCTCTGCGCTTCAGCGCTGTCGGCCGCTGACAGGGGAGCCACAGACATGGCCCTTGCATGGCTGTTGGTGCTTTCCATCGGGGCCGCCGTCGTCGGCCTCCGGCTAGTCGCCGTACTTCGGCGCGTCACTGAGGAGGCGCGACGAGCGCCCGCCACACAGGAGGAGCTATGACCGACACGCTAGTTGCGACCAGCCGCACCGCAGGACGCTGGAAGGCACGTGACGTGTGGTGCGCAGCGGCGGGAATCGTGTCGCTGGCGCTTGCCGTGGGGGCAGCCTCCACGGTGTCCGTGCCCGTGAACAGCGACCTAGGGCTCGTCGCAGTACTGCCCTACCCGTTCTGGGCGGGTGTCCTGATTCTGAACGTCGCCTTCGTCATCGCGTTGCGCGGGGATGCCGGAGGACCGGCGCGCCGCCCGGTCATGATTTGGCTCATCGCGGTGCTCGTGCTCATGCTCTTCGGGACCGCGGCCTTCGCGACGGACATACCGCGGGGTGAGATTGCGTTCCGCCATCTCGGCATCGCCGACGCCCTCTCGGGCACGCACGGTATCGACCCGAGCATCGACGGGTACTTCAACTGGCCAGGTTTCTTCGCCCTGCTGGCTACGGTGCTCCAGGCGACCGGTCTCGACCCCGTGTCCCTTGCGCTGTGGGCGCCGGTGTTCAACATGGGGCTGTGGCTCATTGCCCTTGCCGTTGTGACGGGCTACCTGACGCGCGATCCGCGGCGTCGCTGGCTCGCGCTCTGGCTCTTCTGCCTTGGCAATTGGCAGGACCAGGATTATCTGTCGCCGCAGGCCTTTGGCTTCTTCCTGCACCTCGTCGTGATCGCGCTGCTCCTCGGTCCGTTGGCGGCGCGGGCACCAGTGTTCCGCGGCTTCCGGCCAGCGGACCTGGCAGCGTGGTGGCGGGGACGGTCGCCCGCCGAGCCGCGGACCGGCTACCGGGTGGGCGCCCTCGTGATGGCCCTCTTGCTCATCGTGGTTATCAGCGCCAGCCACCAGCTGACGCCGTTCATGGCGCTCATCGCCATCACCGCCCTCACCCTGAGCGGACGGGTGTGGCCCAGCAGGCTGCCCCTGATCACCATAGTCGTACTGACTCTGTGGCTCGCATACCCCGCGAGTGCTTACCTCTCCGGGCATCCGCCCCTGGCGGACGCAGGACTGGAGGCCGCGACCGAGGCGAACGTCCTCGACCGCGTGCGTGGGGCCGACGGACACGTGCTGGTGGTACAGGTCCGCGCAATTCTCACCCTGGTGCTGTGGGGACTCGCCGCCGCCGGGGCCGTGCGCGACTGGCGCCGGGGACGTCTCGACATCCGAGTGGTCCTCCTGGCCCTCACCCCGCTGCTGCTTTTCCCCGCGCAGGTGTACGGCGGGGAGATGCTCATCAGAGTGTCGCTGTTCGCGCTGCCCTTCATCGCCCTGCAGGCGGGCTCGATCCTGCTTCCCGCGGATCGCAGCAAACTCACCCTGGACGAAAGCAAACACAGCCTGGACGAAAGCAAACACAGCCTGGACGAAAGCAAACACAGCCTGGACGAAAGCAAACGCAGCATGGACGGCAGCAAACGCCGCTCCTACCTCGCCGCGGGCGGCCTTGCGCTGGCCTGCACCCTGCTGGCCGTGATGACCGTCACGGGCCGGTTCGGGAACGCCCGGTATGACGTTTTCACCGACGATGAGATTACCGCCGTCGCGGCAGCACAGCGTCTCGCACCCACCGGCTCGGCGCTCATCTCCGCTGCCCACCCGACGCCATGGCGCAGCCAGGGCTACCTCGAACACCGGTACCGGACAATGGACGACCTATGCCGGTCCGACTTGTCGACGGCGAAGTGCGGCCCGGTTGTCTACGACTACGCCCGGCACAGTCCCGGCGGTGCCGTCGTGCTGTTCACACGCTCGTCGGAGGCAAGTCTTGTGCTCCAGGGCTTCACCAGCGAGGCCGGCTTCGCTGAGCTGGAGAAGTGGCTGAGCACCCATAACGGCGTGGAGCTTGTGTACAGCAACGCCGACGCACGCGCTTACCGGGTGACGCCATGAACGGCGTCAGCAGGCCCACTCTGGCCCTCGGCGTCTCGGCCGTCGTGTTGTCGCTGGTGACCCTGCTCGGGTTGCCGACACCGCTGCAGGCGGTCGCGGCGATAGCGATCCTTGTCCTACTCCCCGGGCACGCATTGTCCCGGCTCACCCAGGTGTCCGACGTCGCGCTCCGAGCGCTGCTCGTCCTTGCGCTCGGCCTCGCCGTGCTCACGGCCGTGTCCATGGCGATGTTCTACCTCGCTGTGTGGTCGTGGCAGGCGTGCGTCATCACGATGGGTGTGATCACAGTTCTCGCGTGCTTGGCACGCGCACGGCAGGAGGCGTCATGATTATCGATTTGGTGGGACTGTTCGCAGCTGCCGCTCTGCTCGTCACCCTCGTCGCGCTCGAGGTCAGGCACGTCGGACCGGACGCCGGACAGCCCAGCCGGCACAGATTCCTCAGCCCGGCGGTGACCCTCAGGGTCGTCGCCATCCTGGGGGCGATGTACCTGTTGCTTTTCCTTCCACGGGTGCTGGGACTGCTCGGGTGAGCAGTCCCGCGCAGTGGTGGCTCCTCAGCGACCTCCACCTGGGCGAGTCGGACGACGACGCCCGGTGCCCCGGCAGTGTGCTGCCGGAGTTCCTGCGCGGCGAGGTGCTCCCAGCCTCCGGTCAGGAGCAGCACGTTGCCTTCGTCGGTGACACGTTCGAGCTGGCCGGGTTCGCGGAGGACGCGAGCCTGGCCCGGCTCGAGTCCATCCTCGCCCGCCACCCGGACACGCTCGCGGCGTTGAAGGCGTGTGCGGCGCGCGGCGTGCAGCTGCACTTCGTGTGCGGCAACCACGATGTGGAGCTGGCCCGGCCCTCGGTGGCCGCCCGCCTGTCGGGGCTGCTGTCACCCGAAGAACCGACGCGGGTCCGCGTGTACCCGTGGTTCCTGCACGTGCCTGGCGTGCTCGTGGCCGAGCACGGGCACCATCACCACGCGCTGCACCGGATACCCGAGGTGCTCCGCTCGGCAATCAACGGCACCGACGAGCTGGACCTGCCACCGCTCGCTGCATGGAACGCCCTTCCGTCGAGGTCACGCCTGAGCCGCGCTGGGGCCGTTGCCCGGGCCTGCCTGGCGTCCGAGCGGGCGGAACGCCGAGTCCGGGAGCCCGCGTACGACGAGCTGTTGCAGGCCGAGTCACAGCGGCTCGCGCTTGACGGGGTGGCCGTTCGGGACCTGGCGCGTCTGTCTCGATTCCGGACCGTGTCCGCGCTCCCGGTCGCTGCAACCCGCATGGTTCTCGCGGCCGCCGGCCGCAAAGTCACCGGCGAGGAGGCTCCCGCTGCAGCGGGCCGGGTTGCCCGTACGCTCGAGGAGCACGGTTGCGGGGTGGCCTGGTACATCTCGGGCCACACCCACCGGGCCCTGGAGTCGGCGCTGGAGGCGAGCCCTACCCGGTACGTCAACACCGGCACGTGGGGTTCGGACGTCCGCGGTCGCGGACCTGACCAGTCGGACCGTCGGGCGTTCCCGTACGCCGTGGTCGACGTTGCCCGCGACGGCGCGATCAGCGGCGGGCTGCGGTACTGGCGTCCGGACGGTGGCGACTAAGCCGTAACCCGTGCCAGCCCGCCGCCACCGGCGGCGGGCTGAGACATGCCTTGGTGCGGGACAGTTGGAGCAAACACGGTTAGGGACCCCGGCGGTCAGAAACCTCGTGCACCGCTTGCTGCCGGCGTGTTCGGCCCAATCTCTAGGAGCGTTGCGGCCGTCAGCTTCCTGAGGCGCCAGATGGCAATCAGAGCCGCTGACGCCTGGGCGGCGGACCATAGCGCTGCGACGCCGAGGAGGCCGAATTCGCGGGCGCCAAGCGAAGCTGGCCCCACGACAAGGACGGCAGCGAGGACGGCTACGGCTGTGGCCTCGGCGAGGCGGCCCTGCGCCCGGCACAGACCGAAGTAGACCTGAGTCACGCAGCCCAGCAGTAGCGCCGGCACCAGGACAGGAAGCAGGATGGCGGTTGACGCGTACTCCGGCCCAAGGAAACGGAGAAGGTAGGGGCCAGCTATGAGCAACATCGCTCCGGTAACGAACGTGAGGGCGAGGCTGGTCTTGAGTGCGGAGGACACCAGCCCCGGCCTTGATCTGCCTCCGGCCAGCGCCGTCTGCAGGGAGAACCCGGAAGACTGAGGAAAGAAGAAGACCGCAGACGCCATCATCCACGCCATGTACCAGGACGCGGTTGCGGCCGGGCCGAGGGTAGCGGCCACGATCAGTGGAAGGAGATAGCGGGGGGCGCGGTCTGCGAGCATCAGCGCATGGTTCGGCAGGCCCGGCTTCAGAAGCCGCAGGGCCGGTCCGACCCGGAGCCCGTGCTTCCAGTCCGGTGACATCCCGGCACGGTTGAGCTGGCGCAGTCCGAGGACCACACTGGCCAGGGCGCCGGCGCCCACCGCCGCCACCACCACTGCCACTTCCCGGATGCCACCGGCCATGGCGAAGGCCAGCACAGCCAGTTGAACCAGGCTCTGGGTCAGGCTCCTGACTAATGCGCGGTCGGAGCGCTCCTGTGCTACGCCCACGTGGTCCAGCTGGTACGCAACCGCGGCGAACAGCGCCGTCGCGGTGAACATCCCGGTTATGACGGGATCGTTCCAGGCCAGGCCCACGCCAGACCCCAACGCGTAGGTCACAGCCGCCACTGCACCGGACAGCACGACTGTGGAAACCCCGACGGTGAGGAGGCTGCTGGCAATCAGCCGGCGGCCGCCGTCGGACTGTTCGGGGAGCAGCGTAAGCGTGGCAGGCCCGACCCCCAGCATCCCGAGATGCACGGTCAGGAGGGCCGCAGCCACCACCGCAGAACCCATGCCGAGCTGCGCGGGCGGCAGCATGAACGCCGCCATCGCCCAGAACAGGAAACCGGTGGCCATGGGGGCTATCCGGGCGGCGGTCAGCCAGGCGGCGTTCCCGCCCACGGACAGGCCGGTGCCGGGCGGCCGCAGGAGCTCGCCGAACATCGACCTGTAGTTGTACACGAGGAAGCAGGCCCAGTACGCAAGGAATCGGGGCGCATGCAGCAGCGACAGACCGGCGCCGCGGACGGTGGCCAGGAGTGGAAGCAGCACAAGCCAGCCGGCGCGGCCGGGGTGCTTGCGGACCGTGCGGGCCAGCCCGGCGCCGTCCTGGAGCCACTGATCACGGGCGGCGCCGAATGTGTCCATGAACCGGTGGCGCACCGCTGTGATGCTGGAGACGCCAAGCCGGTAGCCGGCCTCTTCAAGCCTGATCCTGAGCTCGATGTCCTCGCCGGAGCGGAAGGTGTCATCGAACGCCACGGACAGCAGGACTTTTCTTCGCATGAGGGTGGCGCACACGCCGAACCACGAGCGGACCCGGCTGTGGACGTGGTGCCAGGCCAGGGCCGCCCCCCAGTATCCGGGCCCATCCGCCTCGCTGACCAGGCCGAACTGCAGCCCGTCGTAGCCGCAGGCTTTGAACTCGTCCAGGAGACCGCCCAAAGCGCCCGGCGGAAGAACGACGTCGGCGTCGATCAGTGCTACGAGATCGGAACAGGCGTTCTCGACACCCAGCATCCGCGCTGCCGGCAACCCGCGGCCCTCGTCCGAGATGACGCGGGCGCCCATCGACCGTGCGATCTCCACTGTGTTGTCCGTAGAGCAGCCATCCACCACGATGATCTCGCGCGGCCTCTCGGCGCGGATGGACTCCAGGCATTCGGCAAGCCACCGCGCCGCATTCCGCGCGGGAACCACCACGGACACTTCGAGATCGTTCACGTGGGCACCCAAGTCACTCCTCCAGCTTGGAGCTGATCAGGCCGGCCACATAGTCCGACGTCCGGTCGGCGGACCAAGCGGCGGGAATTCTGAGCAGGGAGCACGGCACGTCCTCGAGGGCGCGGCGAACCACGGCTGCCTTCTGGCTGAAAAATTCCTCAAGCGGAACCAGGCCCGTCGCGCCAAGGGCCTCGATCAGCCGCCGTGACACCACCGGGAGCTCGGAGTGGAAGTTCCCGACGATGCGGGAGGTCATCCACTCGCGGCTGCGTGTCTCCAGCCGGGCTTCGGAACCGTCGTAGCGTTCCAGGAAGATGGCCAGCCGGGTGAGCGCCGCCGATGAGATGCCGTCCCGTCCGAAAACCAGCTCCGGATGGACCATGCGGTGCTCCGGGGACCATCGGCGGGTGAAGGCGGCGGTCTTCGGGTAGCGGACGATCACAGGATGGACAGCCGTGGCAAGGTGGGCCACCGTGTTCGTCAGCCAGCCTGGAGCCAAAGGCTTACGTGCGCCGCTGAACACCTCGGGGTAGATCCTGCGGTGGTGCGGCTTGAGGAACATCGGTTTGGCATAGCCCATGAGCATACTGTCGGCATCCAGGAATGCCCAGTCGTCGGCCATGAACCGCACGCCTGGCATGGCCGTAAGCTTCGCGACCGTGCTGGTCTTGCCCACTCCGCCCCAGGCCGGAAGCAGGACTCCCGAGCCGCGGAAGTCCACCACCGCCGCATGGATCATGGCGGCGTTCTGCCTGATGCAGAGCCGGTCCAGCAGGGGAATGACGGCCGTCAGCAGCTCGCCCCGGCCCTGGACCGAGTAACCGTCCCGGGTTTCCTGGACCTGGACGCGGTCCGCCGGGATGTGGAGCGACTCCGGCGTAAACCGGAAGGCATCCTCGGCGTGCGACTGTTCCCCCACGTCCGCCGTTTCCGCGCTGACATGCAGGCGGAGCGGTGCCCGGGACGGTCCGAGGAACGGAGCGAGCATGTCCCGCAGCTGTGCTTCGCCGGGCGTGCCGGGGGCCACATCGATGCCCACGAGGCCGTGGACATCGAAGCTGGCGCCGGTGGACGGGAGCGAGTCCCTCAGGACGTCTTTTTCGGACTGACTCATGCTTCCGGCCCTCCAGCGGTCTCGGTGATTCGGGCAAAGCTGCCCTGCGGGTACATCCGGATCATTTGACTTCCCTCCAGCTGGCGTGGGACTCGTGCGGCTCGAGGCCCCCGCCAGTGCGATCAAGGGGCAGGCGGCGTCCCCGGATGTACCCGCAAGTAGTTACGGCCAGCACGGCCAGGATGGACCCGGCCCGGCGAAGACCGGCGGGGTCCGTTCCCCGGATCCTGCCCAGAATGCCGGCTGCCACGGCACGGGGCAGCACGCCGCGGACGTACCGGCGTTCGGGCCCCAGAGCGCGCTTGTGGCCGACGATCTTGCTGACCAGGGCTTTTGATATTCCCTCAGACCAGCCGCGGCGCAGCATGTAGTTCAGCGTCCCCCGCTGCGCGGGGACGTAATGGTTCACCACGGCCGCCGGTTCGTACACCACGCGGCCACCCGGCGAACCTATGGCAGCGCGGATGCAGATTTCCGTCTCCTCGCAGCCCAAAGGCAGCGAGTTTTGCCGGCCCAGGGACGTGTTGAAACCACCCACCATCTGGATGACCTGGGAACGGAAGGACATATTGGCGCCGATGACGTTGCGGACCTCGGCCGCCACCTTGGGCATGCCGCGGTGCGTGCAGCCGACGATCCAGTCCAGCTCCTCGCCGAAATAGGCCGGCCGGCTTGTTTCCCATTCCGGCACCACACGTCCGCCCACGGCCAGCACATCAGGGTCGTCGTAGAGGGCCGTCAGCCGCTCCAGCCAGTCCGGGGCCGCCACCGCATCGTCATCGAGGAAGGCAACGACCCCGGCCGTTGCCGCGGCGGCCCCCGTGTTCCGTGCTCCGGAGAGGCCTTTGGGGCCCGTGTTCTCCAGGAGCACGACATCATCGACCGAGAAGATGAGCCGCTTGTACAGGTCAACGTTATAGTCAACCACCACGATGGTCTGCTGTGGCGGCACCGTTTGTGCACGGACGGATTCGACGGCGGCCATCAGCCGGTCCCAGCGGTCTTCCGTGTAGGAGCAGATCACCACCGAAACGGCCGGAACCCCTTCAACGTGGTTCACGTTAATCACCTGCTATCAGACCAAGGACGGTTGCCGGATCCGTCGGGATGTGGGGGAGGGAGATGCTGGGGTACCTGTATTTCACGCGCCTGAGCGACTCCGGCCGGGCGCCGGCCGTGGGTGCTTCCCAGCCCACGCACTCACGGGCCAGGGTCCTCAGTACGCGCCACCCGTCGCGGAATGTGTGCAGGTTGGAATTGCCGGAGATCCGGTTGAGTTCGTTGCTGGGAACCTCGGCGATCCGCAGACCGGCCCTGGACGCGCGGACGATCAGCTCGGTCTCGATTTCAAACCCTTCGGACGCCAGTTCGAGGATCTGCAGGCACTCCCGCCGCATGGCGATGTAGCCGTAGCACAGATCGGAATAGTTGCTGTGGAGCACTACGTTGGCCAGGCGGGTCAGGGCCCGGTTGCCGGCACTGCGGAGCAGCGTGATGTCCTCCGACCCGCCACCGGTGACGTACCTGGAGCCCTTCACGAAGTCGAATTCATGCTGCAGCGGGGTGACAAACCAGCCTATTTCCTGCGGATCCATGCTCCCATCGGCGTCCAGCATGACGATGATGTCTCCGGAGGCCGCAGCGAGCCCGGCCCGGACGGCGAAACCCTTGCCGGCGTGGGTCTCCGAGACCACCACCACATCGAGGCGCAGGGCACGGGCGACGTCAACCGTGCTGTCCAGTGAACGGCCGTCGACGATCACCACTTCGTCCACGTACGAGGGCATGCGGCGCAGAACCCACGGGAGGTTCATGGCTTCGTTCAGGGTGGGAATCACCACGCTGATTGAGGCCAGAGAAACCGGCGCCGGACTTGGTGCGTGAACAGTTGAAACTTGTACGGGGATGGTCACTAGCCTCACCACTCATTGGGGTCGTATGCCTATGCCCCTCCCGAGCAGCCTCCCCGGCTGGTTACGGGAAATCGAAGCGCCTGCTGCTGCTGCGGTCCTGGCAACTTGCTTGCACTCCCCCTCGGACCATGTTCGGCTGAGCAGCCTGTAAAAAGCTTGGGATTCCTTGAAACAGCCCCAGTTTTGGGGGTCAGGGATTCCTTGGAATCCCCAAGGCCCAAATGCCATAGTTTCCCCATGGCCTCAACCCCAGCGCACGGTAACCACCAAAAACACCGCGTATGGAGGTTCGCCGCGCTTGGCGCGGTGGCGATACTCACCGCGTGCGCTCCGGTGGCCAAGGAAGCGCAGCGGCTGCCGATGGACCGGCTGCCCGAGACGCAACCCTCAGCGGTCAGGCCGTCCACCAGGGCACTGTCGCCGGCTACGCCCCCTCCCGTCAAGCCCTCTGCAGCGGCGCCAACTGCAGCGGCACCAACTGCGGCGGCGCCGCCTGCAGTGCCACGGGCGGCAGCTGAACCAACTGCACCTGCACCGTCCGCGACGGCAACGGCGGGACGGCGGCCCACCCCGGGGACGCCAGTCCCTGCCGTCGACCCCGCGGTGCACAAGTTGCCTGTAGGCGATTTGCCCGGCTGGAAGCAGGTGTTCGTGGAGGACTTTAACCGCGGCGACGTGCCCATTGGCGCATTTCCCGGCCCGGCCTACATTGACAAGTGGAGTGCCGGCTACAAAGACGGATGGCCCGATTCCGCAGGCCAGACCGGCCAGCCTTCACGCTACTATCCATCCAAGGTCCTCAGTGTGAAAAATGGCATGCTGGACTGGTACCTGCACTCGGAGAACGGCATTTCGATGGGGGCAGCGCCTACTCCCAAGATTCCGAATGCCACCACCAACCCTCCCCGCGCCAACAGCCTCCTCTACGGCAGGTACTCCGTCCGGTTCAAGGCAGATCCCCTGAAAGGCTTCAAGACGGCCTGGCTCCTGTGGCCGGACAGCAAGATGTGGCCCCGGGACGGAGAAATTGACTTCCCGGAAAGCGATCTGGCCACATCCTCGTTCTACGGAGCGGTGCACAAGATGGGCACCGACCCGCGCGACACAGATGTCTTCTATGCCAATGCTTCGTTCACCTCCTGGCATGTCGCCACTATGGAGTGGTCGCCGGGAAAGGTCGAGTTCTTCCTCGATGGACACTCGCTCGGAGCAGGCACTTCCCGAGTGCCGAACACCCCCATGCACTACATACTCCAAACGGAATCCTGCATGTTCAATGTGTGTCCCAAACCTGAGACGGCAGGGCACCTCCACTTGGACTGGATCGCTATCTGGAAACGCGCTTAGGGTCCGTAACTGCCCGCCTATTTCCGGTCGATACCGAAGCTGTCTGTAAAGGTGTACCCCTCCGCCGGGACAAACTTTGCCGCGAGCCGGTCAGCGGTGGCCGTCACGTCCAGCGTGCCGAGGGCGGCGTCGCGGTTGCGCCCTGACCAGGTGGCAAAGTAGCGGGATTCCGAATCCTGGTCGTTGACGTCGTAGAGCCCCTTACCGCCGGTTCCGACTGTGGCGAAGACCGTTCCGGCACCCTGGACCATTGTGGCGTCCGAATCCGCGAGGCAGCCTTGGGAGAACGTGTCCGGCAGCAGTGCCGGGCAATCCTGGCCCCTGCCCAGCTGGTGGCTCCGTTGGTAGACGTGGTCGTGGGCGCTCAGGACCAGGTCTGCCTTCTTGTCGATGAGCATGTCCGTGAAGTCAGCTCCCGCCTGGCACCCATATTTGCCCACGCTAAGGCAAGGAGTGTGCATGCCCACCACGGTCCAGGGAATGTTCTTTGCCCTCGCCCCGTCCAACGCGGCTGCTGTCCAGCGCCACCGCTCACTGCCCCGCGAATAGTCCAGGTTGTTTCCGTCATGGAATTTGATCCCCGGGGACACCAGGATGAAACGCACCAGCGGGTTACGTTCCGGGTAGTCGGCGTACCACTGGATTCCGTACTCGCCCTGGAGCCCCGGCAGCTTGTTGGGCAGGCAGTTGACGATGTTGGCGATGTCGCCGTCATGGCCGTCGCTCTCGTGGTTCCCGGTGACCAACTGGTAGGGAAAGCCCCCGCCCAGTTTGCCGGTGACCATGTCACAAAAATCCTGCTCGCGCCCTGCCTCGTAGGGGAAGTCCCCGAGGGCCAGGTTCAGCTCCGGGCGCAGGGCGCCGATCGTGTCAAGCACCTTCCTGGCCCCCGTGCCCAGCCCGATGTCGCCCTGGGCTGTGAAATGGACGGCGGCTGGCACTGTGGTTGAGGAAGGCCCTGCCGGGGAGAAGGGTTCCACGGGGCTGGGTGACGCGGTTGCCCGTCCAGACGTACCTGGCGAAGCCGGCGTCCCTAACGACGACGACGGCGGCAGCGCGGGGGGACCGGACTGGCACGCTGTAAGCAGCAGCGCCATCGAGAGTACGGCCGGAGCAACCCCGGACCATCTCCGCTCTTTCGACAGTCCAGTCATGATCCCTCACACGCGGAACTAAGCCTGATGCCGCCGCAGGCTGGCGGACAGCAATGACCCTTAGGCCCTCAGCGTATGCCCGCAGCGGCCCAAAACCATGCTCCGGCGCTAGCGCGGACGACAGTGACGCCGCGAGTAATGAATATGACAACTCTTGTCACTGCACGTAGCCTCGCAGGCGGACCTCTCACACCCGACGCCAAGGAGTCCCACGTTGAAGATCGCGAAAATCCTAGCCGCGGCCACGGCCTGCGCGGCCCTGCTCGCCCCCGTTCTCTGTGGCCCGCCGGCGCAGGCCGCCGCGGCCCGGGAGGTGCCTCTCAAGGAAGTTCCGGCCCCGGGCGGCGACGGCACGTTGAGCCGGGACATCGCGGGTGGCAGCACCACGACGGTTGCAGCCGCACCCTTCACGGTGCAAGTTTCCTTCGACTCCGCAGGCACCACCGTGGGGTGCGCCGGCAGTCAGATCGCTGCGGGCTGGGTCATTACGGCCAAGCACTGCAACTCCGCGAGCCTCAGGTCGGTCCGGCTGGGCACCAGCTACCTCGGAACCGGAGGTACCGTCCGTTCGGTTGCCGCACGCTACCCCGCTCCGGCCGGGGACGTCCTGTTGCTGAAGCTGTCCACGCCGTACTACGGCTCCTACGTGGGCCTGTCCAGTTCCTTTCCTGCCACCGGAACCCGCGCGAGGGTTTATGGCTGGGGCGATCAGTCCGAGGGGTCCGGTGCCATGTCCTACTACCTCAAAGCGGCGGACGTCTCGGTGGTGTGGCAGGGCGTGGACAACTACGGCGGTCCGTCTGTCCGGACGCGGTCGCAGAGCGGCCACACGCTCGGCGGCGACTCGGGCGGCCCGCTCATCGTGAACGGAAAACTTGCAGGGGTCCTGTCCTCGTCGGACATTCTGCCGGTCCCGAACCCCTCGAATTACACCGGCTACTACAACGACCACGCCTCCGTGGTCCGCAACCTCGCCTGGATCACCAGCGTCTCAGGGGTTCGGGGCTCCTAGCGGTTACATCCCGGGCAGGTCGAGGGCCTCGAATACCTGGATGCTCGCGCCGGGCATCATGAGGTGCGGGTGTCCGTCGAGGAGGGCCAGGGCACCGTCCATGTCCTCGGCCTGCAGGATGCCGTATCCGCCCACGCTGGCGTTCGTGTCCGAGGTGCCCGACTGGCTGACCTCCTTGCCGGCACCGAGGGGCTGGCCCATGTCCACGATGCCGCTGCCGGCCCGGGATGCCCACTCCATCCACGCTTTCATGCCCTCCTGCGCGGCTTCGGGGGAACTTTCCGCCATCTGGGATTGTGCCGACTGCGGTGCGTTGTAAAGAACTAAAAACTTCTTCATTGCCGTTCCTGTCTCTGGGTAGTGGTCTCTGGGTAGTGGTCTTTGGGGTTGCGGGGTGACGCTCTTGCGGCGGCCGCCTCCAGGGCGTGACGCTCGCGGCCACAGGTCGATCCTAGGGGGATTCGGCCGTTGGCGATACAGTTCAAGGGCCACCGTTCACACAAGATTTGCCGGCCCGCCGGAGGGTGTTTCGCTGTGGGAAAACTTGGCCGTGCAGACGTAAAAGGCAAAGTTGAGCGTAGTAGACTCAACCTAGCTAAACCGTCTTCGAAAGGAGCTCTCTTTGGACGCCAAATTCACCACCAAGAGCCAGGAGGCTCTTTCAGCTGCCGCCATGAACGCCTCCACGGCCGGGAATCCGCAGGTGGAACCCGCGCACCTGCTCAAGGCACTCATGGACCAGCGGGAGGGCGTCGCCGTCGCACTCCTCCGCGCCACCGGAGCGGACCCGGATACTGTCAGCGTCCAGGCGAGTACCGCCATCAAGGCGCTGCCCGCCACGTCCGGAAGCTCGGTCCAGCAGGCCCAGCTGTCCCGGCCTTCCCTGCAGGCGATCCAGAACGCCCAGAACGAAGCCGACAAGCTGGGCGACTCCTTCGTCTCCACCGAGCACCTGCTGCTGGGCCTCTCGGCGGGAAGCGAGGGCGTGGGCAGGCTGCTCCGCGAGGCCGGCGCGTCGCATGAGGCGTTGGCAGCGGCCCTGCCGGGGGTCCGCGGCGACCGCAAGGTCAACTCGCCAGATCCCGAGAACACCTTTCAGGCCCTGGAAAAGTTCGGCACCGACCTGACCGCGACCGCCCGCTCGGGCAAGCTGGACCCGGTGATTGGGCGGGATGCAGAAATCCGCCGCATCATCCAGGTTCTCAGCCGGCGCACCAAGAACAACCCCGTGATCATCGGTGAGCCGGGCGTCGGCAAGACGGCCGTCGTCGAGGGCCTCGCCCAGCGCATCGTCGCGGGCGACGTGCCGGAGAGCCTTCGGGGCAAGACCCTGATCGCCCTTGACCTGGCCTCCATGGTGGCCGGCGCCAAGTACCGCGGCGAGTTTGAGGAGCGCCTCAAGGCCGTCCTTGAGGAGATCAAGAACTCCGACGGCCAGATTGTCACGTTCATCGATGAGCTGCACACCGTGGTGGGTGCCGGGGCCAGCGGCGAAAGCGCCATGGATGCCGGCAACATGCTCAAACCGATGCTGGCCCGGGGCGAGCTGCGGCTCATCGGCGCCACCACCCTCGACGAGTACCGCGAGAACATCGAGAAGGACCCTGCCCTGGAGCGGCGCTTCCAGCAGGTGTACGTCGGGGAGCCCAGCGTGGACGACACCATCGGCATCCTGCGTGGCCTGAAGGAGCGGTACGAGGCCCATCACAAGGTTGCCATCGCCGACTCCGCGCTGGTGGCTGCCGCGACGCTCTCCAACCGCTACATTTCCGGCAGGCAGCTGCCGGACAAGGCGATCGACCTCGTGGACGAGGCCGCCTCCCGGCTGCGCATGGAGATCGACTCCGCCCCGGAGGAAATCGACCAGCTGCGCCGCGCCGTCGACCGGCTCACCATGGAGGAGCTCGCACTGCAGGGCGAGACTGACGCCGCGTCCGTGGAGCGCCTCGCTGCGCTGCGGGCGGACATGGCGGACAAGAAGGAGCAGCTGGCCGGCCTGAACGCCCGCTGGGAAGCCGAGAAAGCCGGCCTGAACCGCGTCGGCGACCTGAAGGCAAAGCTGGACGAGCTGCGGTCCACGGCGGACAAGGCGCAGCGCGAAGGTGACCTGGAGACAGCGTCCCGGATCCTGTACGGCGAGATTCCGGCACTAGAGCGCGAACTGAGCGACGCCGCAGAGGCTGAGGCCGCCGTCGCCGACAAGTCTGCCCTGATGGTGGCGGAGGAGGTCACCGCCAACGACATCGCCGAGGTCATCGCGGCATGGACGGGCATTCCGGCCGGCCGCATGCTCCAGGGCGAAAGCCAGAAGCTGCTGCACATGGAGGGGGAACTCGGCCGGCGGCTGATCGGTCAGTCCAAGGCCGTCACCGCCGTCTCCGACGCCGTGCGCCGTGCACGGGCTGGCATCAGCGACCCCAACCGGCCCACCGGTTCGTTCCTGTTCCTCGGCCCCACCGGCGTCGGCAAAACCGAACTCGCCAAGGCGCTCGCGGACTTCCTTTTCGACGACGAACGCGCCATGGTGCGGATCGACATGTCCGAGTACAGCGAGAAGCACTCCGTGGCGCGCCTCGTCGGTGCGCCTCCCGGGTACGTCGGCTACGAAGAGGGCGGCCAGCTCACCGAGGCCGTCCGCCGCCGGCCGTACTCCGTGGTGCTGCTGGACGAGGTGGAGAAGGCCCACCCCGAGGTGTTCGACATCCTGCTGCAGGTGCTCGACGACGGCCGCCTCACCGACGGCCAGGGCCGCACCGTGGACTTCCGCAACGTGATCCTGGTGCTCACCTCAAACCTGGGCAGCCAGTTCCTCGTGGACCCGACGCTGGATGCGAACGCCAAGCGCAACGCGGTGATGGCCACGGTGAACGCTTCCTTCAAGCCGGAGTTCCTGAACCGGCTGGATGAGGTGGTGCTGTTCGATCCGCTGTCCGTGGACGAACTCGCCCGGATCGTCGAGCTGCAGGTGGCAGAGCTGACCAAGCGCCTGCAGGAGCGGCGGCTCTCGCTCGAGGTCACCGAAGGGGCCCGCTCCTGGCTGGCAATGTCCGGCTTCGACCCGGCCTACGGCGCCCGGCCGCTGCGCCGCCTTGTGCAGCGCGAAATCGGCGACCGGCTGGCCAAGGCCATCCTGGCCGGTGAAATCTCCGACGGTGACACTGTCCTGGTGGACACCGCCGCCGATCTCGGGGAACTCACTGTCGAGGGCCTGGAAGCACTTTCGGGGCCCGACGGCGGCGCTCCCCTGGGCAGCGGACTCACCGTCCGACGCCGGGACTAGGAACGGGGTTGGCCCGCTCCCTTGGTTTCGTTTGGGAGCTAGGGGAGCAGGCTTGCCTTGAGGATGTTGCCGGACGCGGTGACATAGCAGTCCACGCGGCGATCGCCCTTGGCCCAGCTGGCCGTGCTCGGATACGCGAGGCGGTAGTTCAGGTTGTAGTCGTTGGATTTCGCCGTCAGCGGCGCGTCCTGGCACGTTTCCCTGGCCCTGGTCTTCATCGCGTCACGGCCCGGGTATGCGTCGCCGTCGGCATAGTGGGTGACTGCCACCAGCTGGGCAGAATGATCGGTGGTGCAGGCAACCACGGTGGACTTGGATGCCTCGGGGTCGAAGTCCTTGAGGCAGTCGCCCACCCGGAAGTCCAGCGGGCTCACGCTGGCCAGGGGCAGGCTTGGCCGGGGCGACGGGGCCGCCGGGGCAGGGGAAGGATCCGCCGCCGTGGCGTCCGGCCGGTTGGCCGCCTGCATGGTGGCGCCCGCGAGGAGTGACGTCAGGAGCCACACGAGCAGGCCGCCCACCACGAGCAGGGCGGCGACAAAGCCGGACTTGAGCAGGGTCTGCCGGACTTCGGGCTGTGCGAGCCGTGAGCGGAGCGATCCGCCGAGGTTCTTCGGCCGGGCCGTATGGGGTTGCGCCTGTTCCTGTGCGCCTGGATTCGGCGCGGCTGGCTTCGGCTCTGCCGTTTTGTGCTCGGCCCGTTCGGGTTGCACGGCGACGGCGCGGGCCGGCCCGCGTCCCCCGTCGTGGCTGGGATCGTTGTCATTCATATGGGGGCGGCACCCCTTCCTGGCGTTCGCTCAAGCGCTGGGCATCCGATTTGCGTTTCGGCGGTGTGGCCCGGGCGGCCGATTGCCGGATTCCCATGCCCGCTTAATTTCAGTCGTTCAGGAGACTCTATCGAACAAAAAATCTCTGCGAGCCCCGGATTGCCGCGGAGAAGCGGACTGCGGCGGTCCCTGGGGGCCGCCATGGCAAGCAGAGGCCGCCGAAAGCATGTAATCTAGGGGTACGACAAATTGACCAAACATTCCGGGGCCTCACCGATCGCCAAAGGTGACCACCTCCGGTCCAAGTACAAAAGGGGGTCACGCCATGGGGCGCGGCCGTCAAAAGGCAAAAGCTACCAAGCAGGCTCGGGACATCAAGTACTACTCCCCGAACACTGATTATTCGGCCCTACAGCGAGAGCTCACGGGTCCGGGAAGTCGTGCCACGAGCCACTTCGCGAATGAACCGGTTGAGCCGGACTATTCAGCCTACGTGGATAAGTACGCGGACGATTTGGATGAAGACGACGATGAGGTAGACAGCCGTCGTATCGGTTAGTCGTTCCAGCTGAACTGCTATAAGGCAGTTGGCTGTGAGCCGCCGTCGTACACCATAGTTATCAGGCCCGTTGGGCATGCCGGTCTTTGGCGTGCCCACCGGGCCTTTGGCGTTTCCGCGCAGGCCCCCTTGCAAACCCGCCCGTAGGAACCGTGCCCTTCAGGAACTAGGCTGGAAAGAATTCAGCCAACGAAAGGTACGAACGCATGGTGCAGCGCAGCGGGTACAGCCTTGGAGAGCTCTGCTGGACGGACGTCCAGACGCCGGACGTGGCTGCCGCCAAGGCCTTCTACGCCGCCGTGTTCGGGTGGCGGTACGAGGACCTGCCGACCCCGGACGGCCGCAGCTACGCGAAGGCCTTCCTGGACGACGACGTCGTGGCGACGGTGGCACCGCAGCCGCAGCAGGGTGACGCACAGCGGCCCGCGCAGTGGAACATCTACTTTGCCACGGACGACGCCCGGTCCACCGCGGAGGAAGCCGACCATGCCGGCGGTTCTGTGCAGTTCGGTCCGGAGGATATCGGGGACACCGGAAGCATGGTGTTTGTGGAGCCGCCGGGCGGCGGTGCCACCGGCGTCTGGCAGGCCGGAACCCACCCGGGCAGCGGGCGGCACAACGAGCCCGGCGCGTTTGCCTGGGCCGAACTGCTCACGCCCGAGCCGCAGGCCGCCGTCGGGTTTTTCCAGCAGCTGTTCGGTCACGCGGTGACGGAATACCCTCAGGACGACGGCGGCACGTACACCACGCTGATGGTGAACGGCGCAGAGGTGGCGGGCATTGCCCCTGCCCCGCAGGAGGACGACGACGAGGACAGAGACGGCGAGCCCGGCAGCCGCGGCTGGCAGGTCTACTTCGGCGTCTCCAGCGTCAAGGAAGCCGTGCTGTCGGCTGTGGCAGCCGGGGCCGAGGTGCTGGTGGAGCCGGAGTTCGACGACGACGGCGGCATCATCGCCACCCTGAAGGACCCGCAGGGCGGCGTGTTCAGCGTCCTGGAGGTCTAGCCTTAAACGCCGAGTCCCCCGTACCTGCTGTCATACGGCAGGTACGGGGAACTCGGCGAGGGGGCCGGTGGGGGTTACGCGTAGGCGTTGACCAGCTGGACTGCGCCGCCGTCCACGCCCTTGGCGCCCTGCACGTAGTCCGGGCCAGTCTTGACCACGGCATCGGAGTCGGCGCTGACGGAGCCCATGATCCAGGACGGCAGGCCGCGCTCGTTGAGGCGGGCCACGGCGGCATCGGCAGCTTCGGCGGAGACCACGGCCACCATGCCGACGCCGAGGTTCAGCGTGCGCTCCAGGTCGGGCAGCGGGACGCGGCCCAGCTCGGAGACGAGCTTGAAGATGGCGGGCAGCTCCCAGGTGGAGCGGTCAACGGTGGCCACGAGGCCCTGCGGCAGGACGCGCGCCAGGTTGGCGGCGAGCCCGCCACCGGTGACGTGGCTGAAGCCGTGCACAGCCCTGCCGCCTGAGGCAAGGCCAGCCGTGACAGGGAAAGCCCGCGCCAGGTCCAGGCAGTCAGCGGCGTAGACGCGGGTGGGTTCCAGCAGTTCCTCGCCCAGCGTGCGGCCCAGTTCTGAGACCTGGCGGTCCAGGGCCCAGCCGGCGTGGTTGATGACGCGGCGGACCAGCGAGTAGCCGTTGGAGTGCAGGCCCGAGGAAGCCATGCCGATCACCACGTCGCCTTCGCGAACGCGGTCCGGCCCCAGCAGCGCGTCTGCCTCAACAACGCCGGTGGCGGCACCGGCGACGTCGTACTCGTGCTCGCCCAGCAGGCCGGGGTGCTCGGCGGTTTCGCCGCCCACCAGGGCGGTGCCGGCCACGGAGCAGGCGGCAGCGATGCCGCGGACGATGTCCGCGATGCGCTCCGGAACCACCTTGCCGCAGGCGATGTAGTCGGTCATGTACAGCGGCTCGGCGCCCACCACCACGATGTCGTCAACCACCATGCCCACGAGGTCGAAGCCGATGGTGTCGTGGATGTCCATGGCCTGGGCGATGGCCACCTTGGTGCCGACGCCGTCCGTGGACGTGGCCAGCAGGGGCTTCTTGTAGGTCAGGAGCTTCGAGACGTCGTACAGGCCCGCGAAGCCGCCGACGCCGCCAATCACCGATGCGTTGTGGGTCGCCTTGACGGCGTCCTTCATGAGTTCGACGGCGCGGTCGCCGGCCTCGACGTCCACACCGGCGGCCGCGTAGGTGATGCCGGCGTTGTTCTGGGCAGCATTCATGTCAGCAGTGGAGGAAGCGGAAGTCATCAGGACTCTTTCTTGTCAGCGCCGACGGTCGCAGCGTCGTGGTGGAGCTCGGGCACGCGGTCGGCGTCGGTGAGCAGGTTCTCGAACTCGGCATCGGGCCCCGGGTCGCAACCGGTGGCGCCCGGCTTCTCGGCAGGGTCCTCGGTGACGGGGATGCTGTCCGGATTGCCCGGTGTGGCAGTGGCCGGTTCGATGGCGGCTTCCGCGGCGGCGTCACCGGAGGCGGCCGGGGCGCTGCCTGCCGAGGTGGCCGGCAGGCCGCCGAGGTCCGTGCGCTCCAGCAGGTTCTTGCCCAGTTTGTCCGAGCCGGGGAGCTCGATAGGGTACTTGCCCGTGAAGCAGGCGGTGCAGAGCCGTTCGCGGGGCTGCTGGGTGGCACCGATCATGCCGTCCTCGGAGATGTAGGCCAGCGAGTCGGCGCCGATGGCCTGGGAGATTTCTTCGATCGTGGCGCCGTTGGCGATCAGCTCTGCCCGGGAGGCGAAGTCGATGCCGTAGAAGCACGGCCACTGGACCGGCGGGGAGGAAATCTTGACGTGGACGGCCGCCGCGCCGGCTTCGCGGAGCATCCGAACGATGGCGCGCTGCGTGTTGCCGCGGACGATGGAGTCATCCACCACCACCACGCGCTTGCCGCGGATCACGGACTCCAGCGCGTTGAGCTTCAGTCGGATGCCCAGCTGGCGCAGCGTCTGCGAGGGCTGGATGAATGTGCGGCCCACGTAGGAGTTCTTGACGAAGCCGTGCGCGAACGGGATGCCGGATTCTTCGGCGTAGCCCACGGCTGCAGGGGTGCCGGATTCCGGGACCGGGATGACAATGTCCGCTTCCTGCGTGTTCTCGCGGGCCAGCTGGCGGCCCATCTCCACCCGGGATTCGTACACGGACCGCCCGGCAATCGCGGCGTCGGGGCGCGCGAGGTAGACGTATTCGAAAACACAACCGGCCGGCGTCGGCTCCGCAAAGCGCTGGGACCGCACGCCCTGCTCATCGATGGCGATGAATTCGCCGGGTTCGATTTCGCGGATGAAGCTGGCGCCCACGGTGGCCAGGGCGGACTGTTCGGACGCCACCACCCAGCCGCGTTCCAGCCGGCCCAGGCAAAGGGGGCGGATGCCGTAGGTGTCCCGCGCCGCGTACAGGGTGCCCTCGTCCATGAAGACGAAGCAGAAGCCGCCCTTGATCTTGGGGAGCAGCTCGATGGCGGTCTGTTCGAGGGACTTGCCCTCTTCACCTTCCAGCAGTGCCGTCACCAGTGCGGTGTCCGAGGTGTTGCCCTGCTTCATTTCACCGCTGAGCTGGCCGCCGTTGCGTTCCAGGATCATGGCGTTGAGCTCGGCGGTGTTGGTCAGGTTGCCGTTGTGCGCCAGGGCCACCGTGCCGGTGCTGGTGGCACCGAGGGTGGGCTGGGCGTTGGCCCAGTGGCTGGCGCCGGTGGTGGAGTAGCGGCAGTGGCCGACGGCCAGGTGCCCGGTCAGGGTGTTCAGCGTGGTCTCGTCGAAGACCTGGGATACGAGGCCCATGTCCTTGTAGACGTTGATCCGCTTGCCGTCGCTGGTTGCTATGCCAGCCGACTCCTGACCGCGGTGCTGCAACGCGTACAGCCCGTAGTAGGTAAGTTTTGCTACTTCTTCACCTGGTGCCCAGACCCCGAAGACGCCGCAAGCGTCCTGTGGGCCCTTTTCGCCAGGGAGAAGATCATGAGAAAGTTTTCCATCGCCGCGTGCCACTGGTCGATTATCTCACGTCATGGGGTAGGGAAATTCCGGCGGCCGGATTATGACCGCTGGCCGGGCTCGCCATCGTTCGTGGTCCGCTCCGGTGCCGGGCCCGGTTCAGTGCCCGGTGCCGTGCCCGGTTCTGCGGCCGGGTGCGTGGTTGGTGCCGTGCCTGGTGCGGAAAGTTCCGGCTCCGGCACCGCTTCGACGACGCCGCGGCGGGCGCGGCGCACGCTGGTGCGGTCCAGCACCAGCGCGGCAATTGCGCCGAGAATCACACCCGCAGCGGCGCACGGCACCATGAAGAAGCCGTACACGGAGCCGCGGTCGTAGCTGGCATCGCCGGGCAGGGCGTACGCAATGACAGCCGCCGCGGCGAAGCCCACCAGCCCGCCCAGGATCAGGAAGGGAACGTACTTGGGGGCGCGCCGGACGGTGATCTCGCGCCGTTCGGGAATTTCGTGCCGTTCAGGGGTGGGCTGGTCGGAAGACATGCCATCTAGCCTACTGTCATCCCGGCCCCCGGCCTGCCCCGGCGGGTTCAGCCTGCTCAGGCCTGCGGCCCCGCCGGGACCAGCCGCTGCCGCTGCTCGCCCAGCAGGTCCCCGCCGGACATCCGCATGACATCGCCGTCTTTCAGGAACGGGAAGCGGCCGGACAGTGCCACGCCCTCCGGGGTGCCGGTGGTGATGAGGTCGCCGGGTTCGAGCACCATGTACTGCGAGAGCCGGCGGACCAGCTCTGCCGGCCCGAACACCATGTCCGCCGTCGAGCTGTCCTGCCGGACCTCGTCATTGACCCAGGAAGAGAGGCGGATGCCGTCCGCATCCACTCCCTCGGCGGGCACCAGCCAGGGTCCCACCGGGTTGAAGGTGGGGCAGGATTTGCCCAGCGACCACTGCGGCCCGGAGTGCTCCAGCTGGTACTCGCGCTCAGAGACGTCGTTGGACAGGACGTAGCCCGCGATGCAGTCCGCCGCCTCGGCGTCGGATACCAGGTAGCTGGCGCGCCGGCCGATGACCACACCCAACTCCACCTCCCAGTCCACCCGCTGCGCCCCGGGCGGGATGATGACGTCGTCGTCCGGACCAACCACGGTGTTGGGATGCTTGAAGAAGATGATGGGCCGCTCCGGCACGGGCAAGCCGGATTCTGCAGCGTGCGCGGCGTAGTTCAGCCCCACGCCGATCACTGCGCCGGGCCGGGCGATCGGCGCGCCGATCCGTTTGCCGTCGAGGGGCACCTGCGGGAGGCCGGACAGGTCTAGGTCGGTGAGCTGGCCGGCCCAGGCCGCCAGGAAGTCCCCGTCGATATCCTGGGTGACCGGCCGCAGGTCATAGGCGTGGCCGTCATCGTCAACGACCACCGGTACCTCGTTGCCCGCCGGGCCAATGCGCATCAGCCGCATTCTGTGTCCTTTCAGCTGCCGCGGTAGGTGGAGTAGGCGAACGGACTCAGCAGCAGCGGCACATGGTAGTGCTCGGTACCGGTGACCTCGAAGACCAGGTCCACCTCCGGGAAGAACGTGGTGCCGCCCTGCTGGGCGTAGTAGTCGCCGGTGGCGAAGTTGAGCCGGTATTTCCCGGGGGCCAGAACCTCCGGTCCCAGGTCCTTCGCGCGGCCGTCCGCATCGGTGGTGCCGCTGCCCAGCTGAGTCCAGCTGCCGCCGTCGTTCGCGTAAAGCACGACGGCGATACCCGCCGCCGGGCGTCCGGCGCCGGTGTCCAGGACGTGGGTTGTTACATGGGAAACGCTCATTCGCTGATCACTCCTTCCAGGCGCAGCAGGGCGATTTCGCGCAGCTGCTGCGCGACGATGGCGTCTTCCTGCGCCGGCGTGTTGGCCAGGCGCTCATTCAGCGCTGCCAGAATTTCGGGGGCCGTCCGTCCGGCGGCGCGGATCAGGAAGACCCGGCCGAATTTTTCCTCGTAGGCGCGGTTGCCGCGCGCCAGGGCGTCCGCCACCGCGGTGTCGGCCGGGTCCACGCCTGCCTGCTCGGACCGGGACATGGCCGCCTCGGTGGTCTGCTCGGCGGGACGTTCGCCGATCCTCGGATGATGCGCCATGGCGCCTGCCACCTCGTCCGGCGTGAACGGCGCGGCGGCGGCCCGGGCGCCGTCGAGGAGCTCCTCGCGGGAGGCGAAGGGGCGCGCGGCGGCAATCTGGTCCACCCAGCGGGGGACGTCGATGCAGGGGCGCAGGACCGCGTTGGCAGCGTCCCTGTCCGCGGCATTGAATTCGGCAAGCTTCACGTTGTGATCCTCAAGCAGATGCTGGCATCCATGGTGACGGCTATGCGGAGGCCCGGGTCCTCTCCCGGCGATCGACAACTCCTCACCGAGGAATCGCCGAGTTCCGCATCATGGAACTGTTATTTCAGCATACGTAATAGTGAAGCCGAGCATGTCTGCCGGTGTCAAGAGACTATCGCAGGCGTTGAGGTCGGGCGGATAGTATCGGCGCCGAGGGGACTTGACGCTGGGTCGGAGTCCCGCGCGGCGACAGGGGACGGATGAAAGGGGCCAGCGCTCGGACGCTCCCGGAGCAGGACATCGATCGGCAGGCCGTGCTGAAGGCGTACGGGTTGTTGCCTGGCCAGGAGGGCACCGCCTTTCCGCCCGTCGGCGGCACTGCCCGCGCCGATACTGCCCGCACCGCCCTGGACAACCTCGTGGACCTGGCCGCGAAGCTGTGCCGGGTGCCCTACAGCGTGGTGAACGTGATCACCGCGGACCAGCAGCGCCAGATCGCGGCGTCGGGGGTGGAACCGGGCGTCTGCTCCCGGGAGGATTCGATGTGTGCCAGGGTCTTCCTGGCCCGGGAAACCACCGTGGTCCGCGATGCATCCGGGGACCCGCGCTTTGCCAATAATCCGTTTGTGACCGGTGAGATCGCCCGCGTCCGCTATTACGCCTCGGTGCCGCTGGTAACCGCCTCCGGCTTCGTACTGGGTTCGCTGTGTGTCTTCTCCGACAGGCCGGCGGACCCCGACCCGGAGCAGATCGCCATGCTGGAGCTCCTGGCCCAGCAGGCCGTGGAGCTGCTGGAGCTCCAGCACCGGACCCTGCAGCTGAACGTGGCGCTGGACGAGGTGCGGCGGAGCAACGCCAAGCTCGGCGAGTTCGCCGGACGCGTGAGCCACGACCTGCGTATTCCGCTGACCACGATCCTTGGCTACGTCGAACTGGGCGAGGATGATCCGGACATGCCGCCGGAGCACCCGGCCGCCGAGTACCTGCAGCTCATCGGTTCCAGCGGCCGGCGCATGCTCGCCATGCTCGAGGACGTGCTGGACTACTCGAAGGTGGGCGGTGCGCTGCACCAGCAACCCGTCTCGCTGCGCGAGGCCGTCTCGGACGCCGCGCGCGACCTCGGCATCCCGTTCGGGAGCGGGGCCATGCTGGACTCCGATGACGCGCGGCTGCAAGCGGATCCGCTCCAGCTGCGCGCCCTGCTGCAGAACCTGCTCTCCAACGCCCTGAACTACCGCAGCCCGGAGCGGCCCCTGGAAATCCGGGTCACCGCGGCCTCGAACTACCACGGGACCGCGGTCCTCGTGGCGGACAACGGCAAGGGAATCAGGCCGGAGGACAGGGAGCGCGTGCTGGAGCCCCTGGTCCGCCTGCACCGGGAAGGGGACGGCCAGGGCTCCGGGCTGGGCCTGGCCACCTGCAGGCGGATCGCCCAGGCGCACGGGGGTGACCTGACCCTGACGGAGACCCTCGGCGGCGGCACCACCGTAGTGCTGACCTTTCCGGCTGTCCTGTGAACAGCGCCCTGAAAGGCCCCATAGGCGGCACCGCGGGCAGCGCCGTCGTCCGCGCGTTTCTGCTGGTGCTCCTGCTCGTCCTGCTGCCAGGGGGTCCGGCGCAGGCCGCCGCGGCCCCGGCGAAGGGGGAAATTACTGGCGCCGGGGATGGCCCGCTCTTCGGCGCCGCTCTGGAGTGGGGCGAGGACAGCGCTGCCGGTTTGGCGGAACGCCTGGGTGCGGTGCCGGCCATCTTCGGGCACGACGTTGCCTTCCCGCTGCAGGAATCCGAGAAGGTCCACATCCGCGAATTCCTACGGCAGAGTGATTCACAGGGAGCCCACGCCCTGCTGGCGGTCAAGCCCGCACGTTCCCTGGACCAGGTATCCCCCGAGGACGCAGCAGCCTTTGCCCGGACAATCGGGCAGCTCAGCGACGGCTTCCAAGGCAGGCTGTACATGAAGTTTGCGCCGGACATGAACACCAGCTGGGTATCCTGGGGCCAGCAGCCGGAGGCGTACCAGAAGGCATTCCGGGCGGTGGCAGCTGCCTTCAAATCCCAGGACGATGCGGGCACCGTCATGGTGTGGCAGCCCTTCCTGGGCCGCGACTACCCCTTTGCGAGGAACCGCAACGCGCCGGCCCAGGGGTCTGACGGCTTCGAGCTGCTCGACACCAACAGCGACGGACGCTGGGACGGCGCCGACGACGCCTACTCGCCGTACTACCCCGGTGACGACGCCGTGGAGTGGTCCGGCCTGGGCGCGTATCACGACGACACCGGCGGGGCGTCCGCCGTGAATACTCTTCCGGCTGAGGGCGAGCTGGCGGGCATGCTGACCGGCAGCGACGGCCGCGGCGGTTACGGCGACTTCTATGCGGACTACGCGCAGGGCCGCGGCAAGCCGCTGATGCTGCAGACGGCCGCATTCTTCAGCTCCACCACTGGCGGCCCGGCAGAGTCGGAGATCAAGCTGGCTTGGTGGAACCAGGTGCTCGCCGTCGCTTCGCCCGAAGGGTTCAAATTTATCGGTGCCGTTGTGTGGGACGAGCGGACCAGCACCCGGGACACCGGCGTGGCAGCGATTGACTGGCGGCTGGCGGGGCAGCCCGGCATCGCCGCGGCAGCCGGCGCAAAGCTGGCCGAATCAGCGATGGTCACGGGGCCGGTGACGGCCCGCGGGAATCTTGCCGGCGACGAATCAGGCGGCGCAGGGAAAGTTCTCGGCGGAATCGGCGCGTGGACGACTGCGGGTGCCCTGGCCGCCGTCGTCGGCCTCCTCTGGCTGCTTCCCCGCTTCCTGCCACGGGTGGCCGGCTGGGCGTACGGCGATCCCGCCTCACGTGATTCCCGGGTGGACTTCCTGCGCGGCCTTGCCATTGTGTTCGTGGTGGTCAACCACGTGGGCATGACCTCACTGTTCCAGCTGTTCACCCAGGAGGCGGTGGGCTTCGTGTCCGGTGCCGAGCTCTTTGTGCTCTTTTCGGGGCTCGTGCTGGGCATGGTGTTCGGTCCCCGGGTCAGGGACAACTTCGGTGACGTGGTTGACCACACCACCAAGCGCGCCGGCAAGCTCTACGCCACCGCGCTCACGGTGCTGATCGGGGTATTCCTGATCTCCCTCGTTCCCGCCATCAACGCGGAGACCCTGACGTCGTTCGTAGACCAGGGGACCGGCGCGGCCGGCCACGGGGGAGCGGGCCGCTCCTACGACCTGTACGCCGGGATGGATTCGCTGCTGCACTTCCCCGTGGCGCCGGAAGTCGTTCCGGGCATCCTGTTGCTGCAGTTCGGCCCCTGGCAGTTCAACGTCATGGGCCTGTACGTGATCCTGCTCCTGGCCAGCCCGCTGGTCCTCTGGGCACTGTCGCGGGGAAAGGCGCTGTGGGTGCTGGCTGCCACCACGGCCCTGTACGCGGCCGGGACCACCTTCCGGATCCGGCTCCTGCCGTCTGAATTCGAGGATTCCTTCCCTCTGCTGGTGTGGCAGGTGCTGTTCATCGTCGGCATGGTGGCCGGCTACCACCGGCAGCGGATCATCGGCTGGCTGGCCGCCCATTCGTGGGTGGTGGTGGCCTGCACCGTGGCCGCGGCGGCCCTCGCCTTCCTGGCCTGGGGCAACCCTTACCTGGCCAACAGCTTCGACGTCCGCGTGGCCATCCTGCCGGACACGGCCTACCGTGCACTGTACGACGCCTACTTCGGCCGGACCTACCTCGGGGTGGGGCGGCTGCTGAATGTGCTGGTGCTGGTGGTGGCCGCGTATGCGCTGCTGACTGCGTACTGGAAGCCGGTCCACCGGGCCCTGGGCTGGTTTTTCATCCCGCTGGGCCGGGCCACGCTGTACGTCTTCATCATCCACGTGGCCCTGATCGCCGTCATCGCGAATATCCCGGCCCTGCAGGAGGGCCGGGTGCTTTTCAACACCGCCGCCTACGCAGTGATCCTGGCGCTGCTCTGGGTCATGGTCCGGACCCGGTTCCTCTTCCGCATCATCCCCACCTGACGGCGCTCACCTATGCCCGGGGGCGGCCAGGGCGCTGCGCGGGGGCGGATGGTCAGGAGCCGATGGGGTCCCGCGACAGGATCCAGGTATTCGTCGCGTCCTGCCGGGTGAATGTCACGGTGGTGACCAGGGCGCGGATCAGTGCCAGCCCGCGTCCCGACTCGGCGTCCTCGCCTGGCATGGCGGGGTCGCCGTCGATGGAGGGGCTGGCGGCGCCGAAGGCGCTGACCTTGGCCCGCAGGCTCGACTGGCGGATGCAGATGTCCACGCCCAGTTCCACGGGATCTGCTGACTCCGGCTCCGCATGCTGGACCACGTTGGCGGCGGCCTCGATCACGGCGGTGGCGAAGGTCATCCGGTCCATGTCGGGAACGAAGGGGGCATCTTCCCAGAGGTCGTCCAGCTGGCCGTGCACGGCATCGACGGCTTCGGGTGTGGCCAGGCTCCGGAAGTTCCGGCGGGCCAGGACGTCAGTCATTGCCGAACGCCTCGGCCGCGGTGGCGTAGGACGTCAGCACGCGGTCCATGCTGGTCAGTTCCAGAACCATCTTCACCTGCGGCTGGACGGCTGCGATGCGGAGGTCACCGCCAGCCTGCCGGGCAGCCTTCAGGCAGCCGATGAGGGCTCCCAGCCCGGAAGAATCCATGAACGCGGTATCTTCCAGGTTCACCACGATCCGGCTGGATCCAGCGGCAACAACGTCCGCCACGAACTCCCTGAGCTTGGGCGCGGACACCATGTTCAGGCGGCCGGCGGCCTTGATTTCGGCGTATGAGTCCTTGACCTCGTAACTAAGATCCATCCGTCTTCCTTTCTTCGATCAAACCCGCTGCCGGACGGGTCTCCGGCGCTGAACCCTCTAGTTCAAAACCCTTGTACAGCACCGCCCGGACCAGGATGCTCATGACCACGAGGTCGAACACCACCCAGGCCACATTGACCAACGTACCGATCGGTTCGGACATCCCGGCGGCAAGCCGCACGATGCCCACCACCGAGGAAATGGCCAGCAGCACGGACACTACAATCTGCGGCCGGATCAGGCTCCAGCTGGGGCCGCCGGTCTGGCGGTCCTTGGGCGTGACGGCGAACCCCAGGGGACGTCCGAACCAGACGTTCCGGGCCGCCGTCGTACATGCCTTAATCCAGGTGGGAAACAGCGCCAGGCTGTACTGCTGCCCGCGCCAAGTGGGGATGCCGCGGCCGGCGATGGCAAACAGCAGCTGGTTGACCACCATGAACGGAATGAACCGGATGAAGAAGTCGGTGCTGAGGCTGCTCACCGGCAGGATCCCGAGCAACAGGTAGATGATGGGGGCGGCAAAGTAGATCACCGCGGCGAAGCCGCTCAGGTAGGTCCACATGGTGGCGAAGTACATGAGACGCTGGCCCAGTTTGAGGCCGCGCTGCACCAGCGGGTTTTCCCGGAGCATCACCTGGATGGTGCCCTGTGCCCAGCGCAGCCGCTGCGTCAGCATGGTGGCCAGGTCCTCCGGGGCGAGGCCGTACGCGAGGACCTCATGGTGGTAGACGCTTTCCCATCCCATGCCGTGGATGCGCATGGCGGTGGCCATGTCCTCGGTCACGGAGATGGTGGCCAGCGGCATGACGGGCTGGGCTTCGCCGGTGCGTTCCACGGAAAGGGCGTCCAGCACGGCCTGCACCGATTCGATGGCGCCGAGCGGGGACCAGTCCCGGGCGGACATGCGCTGCACTGCGTCGTCGGCCACTACGGGGACGCCGGAATCGCCCACGTGCGCCAGTTCCATGGCGGCGATTTCCTCAAGGTCTGCCTGCAGCGCGGACACATCGGCCTGGACGAGCGCGTGGACAGCCTGGTCCACCTTCCTGCGTACGTGGTAGGTGATCTCGCTCAGGGACTCGCCGTCGTCGAGCCGGCGGCGGGCTTCGGTGGTGGCGGCCTCCACCTCGTCCAGCATCTGCGCCACGAGCAGGTTGTCCGAGTCAGCCGATTTCCGGGCCTTGCGGATGGCCGACTGGGAGGCCGCCAGGGCGCGCCGGATGCTCTTTTCCGTCTCCTTCACGTACCCCACCAGGCCCAGCTGCATGAGGGCCTCGCGGCGGAGGATGGCATTGGAGCCACAGAAGAAGGCCGCGTTCCAGCCGTCCTTGCCCTGCTGGATGGGGCCGTAGAACAGCGGCGCCTGGCTGCCAAGGGGATCGCTGGCGGGGACGTTGCTGAAGTACTGGGGCGTCTGCACCAGCGCAACCTTGGGGTGGGTAAAGTAGCCCAGCGTTTTGTCGAGGATGTCCGGCTCGGGGATCTGGTCGGCGTCGAGGATCAGCAGGAACTCACCCTCGGTGACCATCAGGGCGTTGTTGAGGTTGCCCGCCTTCGCATGGCGGGGCATGTTCTGCCAGTCCGCGCTCCGGGTGACGTACCCCAGCCCGTGCTCCTCGGCGAGCCGGCGCATCTCGGGGCGGGCGCCGTCGTCGAGGATCCAGGTGCTGTGCGGATGCCGGATGCGCTTCGCGGCGAGGGCCGTGGTCATCACCAGGTCCAGCGGCTCGTTGTAGGTGGTGATGAAGACGTCCACGGTGGCGTCGGCCGGAGCCCGGGGCGCGGCCTTGCGGATCTTCAGGCGCCACACGGTCATGCCGAACAGCATGACGTCAATGAGGCTGTAGGTCTCGGCGGCCACGAGCGGGACGGCGATCCACCAGGCATCCCAGTTCAGCGAGGCCAGCCAGCGCCAGGCGATGTAGTTGATCCCCAGAATGACCGTCAGGAGCACCACCACCCGGGTCCAGAAACGCGTCACGGAGCAGCCGTTCCGGCCGTCCCGGCCAGGCGCCGCACCACAACCGCTGTGACATCATCCTCCGCGGTGTCGGCCGGGGCCAACTGGAGCAGGGCGGCGCAGGCCGCCTCCGCCGTCGGCTGTCCGTACGTTGACCGGCGGACGGCGTCGGTGAACTCCTCAACCGAGCCGAAGACGTCAAGGACGCCGTCGCTCACGACGGCGAGCGAGTCGCCGGGGGCAAGGTTCAGGGCCGCTTCGGTCCAGCCGGCATCGGCCCAGGCCCCGACGGGCGGGCCGGCAGACGGAAGCCGCTGCGCACCGCCGTCGGCCTGCAGATGAATCGCCAGGCCGTGGCCGGCGTCGACGTAGCTGACCTTTCCGGAACCGGCGTCCAGCCGGGCGTGGAAGAGCGTGACGAAGGACCCCGAGATGTCCAGGTCCGACGCGATCGAGCGGCTGGCCAGGCCGAAGGCACTGCCCAGGTCCGGCTCGTGGCGGACCGAGCGCATCACGGCCCGGGCGGTGGCCGCGATGAGGGCGGCGCCCATGCCCTTGCCCATGGCGTCGGCGAACGTCAGGTGCAGCCCGTCGGGCGTCTGGTACCAGTCGTAGAAGTCGCCGCCCACGCTGCGCGAGGGGCGGAACACGCCTGCCACCTCGTAGCCGTCCAGGCGGACCTCCTCGCGGGGGAGCAGGCTTTGCTGCACCTCGGCGGCGCGGCGGAGGTCGTTCTGGGCGGCCTCGTCCGCGGCGGGGGTGCGGGAACGGCGGAACAGCGCATTGATCCGGGACTGGAATTCCCGCGGACTGAACGGTTTGTTGACGTAGTCGTCCGCCCCGTTGTCCAGGCCGGTGAGCTTGTCCAGTTCATCCACCCTGGCCGTGAGCATGATGATGAACGCGTCCGAGAACTCACGGAGCCGCTTGCAAACCTCCAGCCCGTCCAGATCCGGAAGGTTCAGGTCCAGCGTGACCAGGTCCGCCTTGGTGTTTCGCACCGCCTCGATGCCCGGGAATCCGGCGCCGGCTTCGGTGACTTCGAAGCCCTGCTTGACCAGGACCCGGACCAGCAGCCCCCGAATGTCCGGATCGTCCTCGATCACGACGGCGCGGCGCGGCTCAGGGGTTGAAGACATGCCTCTATTAACTCCTGTCTCTACAGACTTGTCACGCCACACCTGCAACATGTCCAAGCGGCTCGGCCTGCGTGAACCCCCGTGTCAAACGCTCCTTCGCTTGTCGCCGTGTTCCTCCCGACGCTGTGAACCACAGGGCTAAACGGTCGTCTTTTCGCAGCGCTAAATGGCGCGCTGGCTGCCTTGACTGCTTCAATGCTGCAGGACTTGGGCCCTACGGGCAGACAAACAGACAGCCCCAGTCATGCTCTGCTCAGTTACATCGTCTCTTCTGGCTCAGTTACAGCTGGGTGCGCGCCTCAGAGTTTGTGATCCGAGCTCCCTGAGAACTGTCTGATGAGGGTGTGAAGTGCTTTTTCGTACTCTGCCCGCTCGAATACGAACGTTCTGTCGATCTCAACGGGTTCCGTTGACGTGCCGAAGATGTCATCCCACCCGAAGTCGGACCAGGTGACAGTTTTGTCCGTCCTGCTGAGCCGGTGTGGACGAAGCACTTCAGTTTTAATTTAGAAGTAGATTATAAATACTTTCTATGTAAAGTGCACAGTAAATACTTGCCCTACAGAGAATCGGCTGATTCGTATTGGTCAGCAGCCGCCAATATAATATGCGAAGTTGAGGCCGCCCAAGTTCGGGTTTGCATAGAGGCGGGTTTCTCCAGGGGTCACGCACAGGTCGCGTTCGGCGTAGTAGTACTGGACTCTGATCTTGACGTTACCTGGACCGCAGTGGTTATAGATCGCTTCTTCCCAGGGCGGTATGTTGCCGCCGATGTTCGACGTGACAACACCCTGAAAACCGCACACGGCTGCAGATGCCGGCGCGGCGGTGACCACCAGTCCGGAGACTACCAGCGCCGCCCCAGTCGTTATTGCGGTGCAAGCGCGCTTGAAACCGTTTAGCTGACTCATTGGAGCTGCCCCTTAGCAGAGGCCGACGTAGTAGGCGCCAGTGATCCTGTCGCCCTGGTTCACGAATCCGAGCCAGCTGTCACCCGGGGGTACGCATGCGTAACGGTTGCCATTGGGTGATTCGGTGACGATCCTAACGTTCGTGGGACCGCAGTGACCGTAGACAGACACGACTTTCTGGCCGCCAAAGGGGTCTAGGGTCTGACCAAGCAAGTTCAGACTGAGGATGGAACTATAGGTGCGGATTTCTTGCGAGTAACCACATACCGAAGCCTTTGCCTCTTCCGGCCCCACTAGTGAAGTGCCAACGATGCCACCGGCAACTAGAAGCCCTGTGGACAGAATTCTGACAATCTTTCGCGCTTTAATGTTATTTTCCCCCATGTTATTTACAAACCCAGTCAAGTTGGGTTCGTTCAACACGATAGAATATATTCATGGCTACTTCAACTAGATCGCCGATGATGCGCCAGGTCCGCAAGCAGAAGGTACTAGGGCTTGCGTTTTGCGTGTCGATGGCGGGCCTCTTGGCTTCGATCTTCCTTACCGGCCGGAACCCCCTTTTTCCTGGGATGTCTGGTCCGCTGCTGGTGCTGTTCTTCTTCCTGGCCGCAGCAGGCAGCGTCATCGGGCTTGCCGCTATCAGATTGCGGCGAACAGCAAAGGAAATCTCAGACAGGGATACCTGAGAGGACTTCGCTCCTGCGGAAGTGACATGCGGCTACGTGGAGGATCAGCTTACGGGCAGCTCGGCTCAGAATCTCGGCGGCGGTTAGGCTGTGGATATGACTGCATGGAGCCGCTACTTATTCGGGGCGTCGATCGTTCTCGGGGTGGGCACGGTGATGCTCGCTGAGAAGCTGCCGGAATGGTGGGGGCCAGTTTCGATCCTCGTCATGGTCCTGGCTGCTTCTGCGTTCCTAACCTGCTCAGTTCTTGAGTACCGACGCGGGCGCCCGGCAGCCGGCACTTTGGAGCAGCGGCTCTCACCGTAGCTCCACCCCTAGTGGTCCAGACATGCCCAACCCGGCGTCGATGCGATCGGTGTTCGGTGACCGATCCCCGACAGGACACTGCGGACGGGTCTCGCATGGCGTTGCACTATCTACGTGCACGGACGGGAGAGGTTCGCTCACCTAGCGTTCGAGCGTGGCAGGCGCCTTGAGCGCACAGCCTGGCCATTGAGAATGACATTTAGCGCTACGAAAAGACGGCCATTTATCGCTGCGATTCACATCCCGACGCTCCCTCAGCTTTCGCAGGCTTTTGGTAAACCCTTCCGCAGGCGGTGCGGAAGGGTTTGGGTTTTCTCTGCAGGATCTGAGGAAGGGTTTGGGGGCGGAGGGGGTGGTTGGGGGACCTTGAGGGCCCAAGAATTGTCAAAGCTCGAAGAAGTAGCCTGTCCAGGCCGTGGTTATCCACCGCGGCACCGTTCCGGCCGGAAGATAATCGGATATGCAGATCCTGGTGGTTGAAGACGACGAATCGGTGGCCGCCGGCGTGCTGGAGGGCCTGACCAGAGCTGGCTTCCAGGCCCGGCACGTCGCCGACGGGGCAGGGGCGCTCGCCGAGGTCCGCTCCTCCAGCCCTGATTTCGTGCTCCTTGACCTGGGGCTGCCGGACATGGACGGCACGGACGTCTGCCGGTCCATCCGCTCCCTGACGCAGACGCCGATCATCGTTGTCAGTGCCCGCGACGAGGAAATCGACCGGGTGCTGGCCCTGGAGTTGGGGGCGGATGACTATCTGGTGAAGCCGTTCGGGATGCGGGAGCTTGTCGCCCGGATCCGGGCGGTCGCCCGGCGCACGGCCGACCCGCAGTCCGGGACCACCCCGCCGGTTGACGGCACGCGCGTCATCGGCACCCTGAGCATCGACCAGCGCTCCCGGCGGGTCCAGGTGGACGGGACCGAAATCCATCTCACCGCCAAGGAGTTTGAGCTCCTCTACTACCTCGCCGAGGACCCCGGCGCCGTGTGCCAGCGCACCGACATTCTGCGCGCCGTGTGGGATGGCACCTGGTACGGAACCACCAAGACCCTGGACGCGCACGTGGCAGCCATCCGCAAGAAGCTCGGCGACCCCCGCTGGATCGAGGCGGTGCGCGGCGTAGGGTTCAGGCTGGACGTGCCCGGATGAGGTGGCGGCTGATTTCCGTGTTCATGGCCATCACGCTTCTGGTGGTGCTGGTGCAGGACATTCCGCTGGGCAGCTACCTGGTCCGGGTGGAACGCGACCGGCTGGCCACCTCCCTTGAACGCGACGCCTTCCTGCTTAGCGGGCGGGCACGGCAGCTGCTCGAAACGGGCGGGTCGGCACCCGGCACCGTGGCCGCCGCCGTCCGCGATTACGGCCAGGCCAGCGGGGCGCGCGTGGTGGTGGTGGACCGTTCCGGTACTGCCGTGGCAACCTCCGACGACGACCAGTCGGCCACCGGGGCCTCCTACCTTTCGCGGCCCGAAATTTCCGCCGCGCTCGCCGGCCAGATCACCTCGGGCCAGCGGCACTCGGACACCTTGGGGTTCGACCTGGTCTACGTCACCGTTCCCGTCCTCAGCGGCGAGAACATCACCGGCGCGGTGCGACTGACCTACCCGGCGTCCGTGGTGGACGACCGCGTCTCCGGCCAGCTGCGGGTGATGTGGGCGGTTGCGGGCATCACCGTGCTGCTCGCGGGACTGCTGGCCTACCTGATGGCCGGTGCCGTGACCAGGCGGATCAAGCGGCTGCAGAAGGCCACCGAACTGCTCGCGGAAGGTAACCTCGACACCCGCACCGAGGAGGAACAGGGGCCGCCCGAGCTGCGCACACTGGCCCGGTCCTTCAACCAGATGGCGGACCGCCTGGAGCACCTCCTGCAGCAGCAGCGGGGGTTCGCCAGCGACGCGTCCCACCAGCTGCGCACCCCGCTGACGGGACTGCGGCTCAGGCTGGAGAACGCCGTGGATGCCGTCGGCAACGATCCGGACGGCGCACGCGTCATGGTGGCCGACTCCCTGGAGGAGACCTACCGGCTACAGCGCATCATCGAGGGCCTGCTCCTCCTGAGCCGGGCGGACAGCCGTCACGTGGACCGGGAGGACGTGGACCTCAGCGTGATCGCCCGCAACCGGGTGGAGCAGTGGGAAGCGCTGGCCGAGGAAAGCGGGGTGCGGACGGTCCTGGACACGGTTCCGGAAGCCAGAGTGGTGGCCATGCCTGGCGCGGCAGAACAGATCATCGACAACCTCATCGACAACGCCCTGGCCGTGGCGCCGCCGGACTCGGAGATCCGCCTGGTGGTCCGCCCTGACGGTACTTCGGGAGGCTACGAGCTTCACGTTCTCGACGACGGCCCCGGGCTTTCCGAGGAAGACCGGCAGAAGGCCTTCAACCGCTTCTGGCGCGGCCAGTCGACGTCTGAGGGCAGCGGCCTGGGCCTGGCCATCGTCCAGCAGCTCGCCGAAGCCAGCGGGGCAGCGGCCTCCCTCAACGCCAGGCCGGGCGTCCCGGGCGTGGACGCGCGCGTCACATTCAGGGCCGCCCCGCGCCCCTGACGGATGCACCATGACGGGTTTCGCCATAGTCTGGCCAAGTGGATACAAGCACCGTGAACTCCGGCGAACAGCTAGACAGGCAGGCACGCATTCTTGAAGCGGCGCTTAGCCTGCTCTCACGCCATGGCATCTCGGGTGTGAATATGCGCGCAGTGGCCCGAGAGGCCGGCGTCGCACTGGGGCTCGTGAATTACTACTACGAAGACAAGTCGAGCCTGATCCGTGCGGCCCTGCACCGGATCGACGAGCACGACCTCATGCTGGTCGCGGCGGACCCCGCGTCGCCCCCCGACGAGCAGCTCCGCACGGCCCTCCGGCGCGTTGCCGGCCCGGAGCTCCTGACCACACAATATCTGTCCCTGCGACTCCATCTTTGGGCGCTCGCGCAAGCCCATGAAGACTTTGGACTGATTAACGCCGCCGCGTTTGAGCGGTATCTCGATGGGCTCGCGACGCTGATAGGGAATGCCAAACCCGAGCTCTCCAGCGAGGAATGCAGGGAGCGGGCAGCCGACATCGTCGTCGTGCAAAACGGCATGTGGCTGACGGCGCTCCTTGGCGTCGACGAGGCTTCCATCCGGAGGAGCCTCGCCCGCACGGAGCAGATCGCCTTCGCCGGCTAGCGGAAACAAGCCCTAGCTAAAACACACTCACTGCCCTGGCGCCCTACGCCCAAAATTTCTTGAACATCGGTTCAGTTTTAACCTTGAACAGTTGTTCAAGGTGGGCTAGTCTGCATGTGTATGACCTACACCACACAACCGGGGTCCCGCGGAAATAAAGGCGTTTCATCGGCGACTTACGGCTTCCGGCCCAGGCACAACTTCACCCGCCGCAGCCTCTGACCAACCCCGTCAACCCCCACATCGCGTCATGGCGCACCGGTCATCTAAGAGACCGGGGGCCAACCAAGGACTCACACCTTCGTGAACGCTGATCTGCACCAGGTAGAAGGAGATTTTGCATGACACAGACCAACTACGACTACGTCATCGTCGGCGGCGGAAGCGCGGGATCCGTGCTCGCCAACCGCCTGAGCGACGGAGGCCAGAGCAGCGTCCTGGTCCTCGAAGCCGGACGGAGCGACTACCCCTGGGACCTTTTCATCCAGATGCCCGCCGCACTGACCTTCCCCAGCGGCAACCCGCTCTATGACTGGCGCTACGAGTCCGATCCCGAGCCCCACATGGGCGGCCGGCGCGTAGCCCATGCCCGCGGCAAGGTCCTGGGCGGCTCCAGCTCCATCAACGGCATGATCTTCCAGCGCGGAAACCCGCTCGACTACGAGCGCTGGGGAGCCGACGCAGGCATGGAAACCTGGGACTTCGCGCACTGCCTCCCGTACTTCAACCGGATGGAAAACGCGCTCGCAGCCGATCCCGACGATGAACTGCGCGGACATTCCGGCCCGCTGGTGCTGGAACGGGGCCCCGCCACCAACCCGCTGTTCCAGGCCTTCTTCGCCGCCGCCCAGCAAGCCGGCTACCCGCTGACCGACGACGTCAACGGCTACCGCCAGGAGGGCTTCGCCGCGTTCGACCGCAACGTCCACAAGGGCCAGCGGCTCTCCGCCTCCCGCGCCTACCTGCGGCCCGAATTCGGCCGGAAGAACCTGACCGTCCTGACCCGGGCCCTCGTCACCAAGGTCAACTTCAAGGGCAACGTGGCCACCGGCGTCACCTACCGCCGCAACGGCAAGACCCACCAGGTGACCGCGGGGGAAGTGATCCTGGCCGGCGGCGCCATCAACACCCCCCAGCTGCTGCAGCTCTCCGGCGTCGGCGATGCCGCCCACCTGAACTCGCTGGGCATCAACTCCGTGGTGAACCTGCCCGGCGTCGGCGAAAACCTCCAGGACCACCTCGAGGTCTACATCCAGCACGCCTGCACCCAGCCGGTCTCCATGCAGCCCAACCTGGACCTGTGGCGCTACCCGCTGATCGGGCTGCAGTGGATGCTGGGACGCAAGGGCCCGGCCGCCACCAACCACTTCGAGGGCGGCGGCTTTGTCCGCTCCAACGACGACGTGGCCTACCCCAACCTGATGTTCCACTTCCTCCCTGTCGCCGTCCGCTACGACGGCCAGAAGGCGGACGCCAAGCACGGCTACCAGGTGCACATCGGACCTATGTACTCCGACGCCCGCGGCAGCCTGAAGATCAAATCCACTGATCCCACTGTGCACCCGTCCATGCTGTTCAATTACCTTTCCACCGACCAGGACCGCCGCGAGTGGGTCGAGGCGATCCACGTTGCCCGCGACATCCTCGGCCAGTCCGCCATGGGTCCCTTCAGCGGCGGCGAGCTTTCTCCCGGCCGTAGCGTGCAGACCGACGCGGAGATCCTTGACTGGGTTGCCCGCGACGCCGAGACGGCGCTGCACCCGTCCTGTACCGCGAAGATGGGTCCGGACTCCGATCCCATGGCCGTGGTCAACCCGCTGGACATGAGCGTGCACGGCACCCGCGGCCTCCGCGTGGTTGACGCGTCGGCCATGCCGTACGTGACCAACGGCAACATCTACGCCCCGGTGATGATGCTGGCAGAGAAGGCAGCCGACCTGATCGCTGGCAAGGCCCCGCTCGCGCCCCAGCACGCCGAGTTCTACCGGCACGGTGTGAGCCCGCTGGAACGCGGCGGAGAAATGCCAGTAGCAGCAGCTGCCGTTGCGGCGAAGGGCTAGGGGATGAGCGTGACGATCGATACAGAACTGAAGCTCGTCCAAGGCCTGTACATCGACGGCGCCTGGCAACAGGCGTCCGACGGCGGGACCACCACCGTGCGCTGCCCGGCGGACGGGCGCGAGGTGGCGGTCGTCGCCTCGTCGACGGTGGAGGACGCGGAGCGGGCGATCGCCAGCGCACGGGCCGCGTTCGACGACGGCCCATGGCGCCGGCTCACGGACATCGAGCGCGGCGCGGTCATGCTCCGCGTCGCGGACCTCCTTGAGCGGGACAAGGCCGCCTACGCGCTGGCCGAGGCGCTCGACACCGGCAAGCGGCTGGTGGAAGCCGAGTACGACATGGACGATATCGCCGCCTGCTTCCGGTACTACGGCAAGGTCGCGGGACTCGATGCCGGCCGCGTCATCGACACCGGCCGGGCGGATGCCATCAGCCGCGTGGTGTACGAGCCGCTCGGGGTCTGCGCACTCATAGCGCCGTGGAACTACCCGCTCCTCCAAGCGGCGTGGAAGGTCGCGCCGGCACTCGTCGCGGGGAACTCGTTCGTGCTCAAGCCCAGCGAGCTCACGCCGTCCACTTCGATCCTGCTCATGGAAACCCTCGCCGAGGCCGGCGTCCCGGCCGGGGTCGCGAACCTCGTGACCGGCACCGGGTCGAAGGTGGGCGGCCCGCTCAGCTCCGACCCGCGCGTCGACCTCGTCTCGCTTACCGGCGGGCTGTCCACCGGGCAGACCATCATGGCCGCCGCGGCGGAGACCGTGAAGCGCGTGGCCTTCGAGCTCGGCGGGAAGAACCCCAACGTCGTCTTCGCGGACGCCGACTGGGACGCCGCCGTCGACAACGCCCTGACAGCGGTGTTCCTGCACTCCGGCCAGGTCTGCTCGGCAGGGGCGCGGCTGGTCGTAGAGGAGACGATCGCCGAGCGTTTCGTGGCCGAGGTGGTCCGGCGGGCGAAGAAGATCCGGATGGGCGGGCCCTTCGATTCCGACGCCGAGACCGGGCCGCTGATCTCCGCCAAGCACCGGGAGCAGGTCCACGCCTACGTCCAGGCCGGGATCGCGGAGGGCGCTGAGCTCTTGTGCGGCGGCTACATTCCCGACGACGGGCCGCTCGCGGACGGCTTCTTCTACCCGCCCACCGTGCTCGGCAACTGCCGCTCCGGCATGAGCGTGCTGCGGGAGGAATCGTTCGGGCCGGTGCTGACCGTGGAGACGTTCCGGACCGAGGCCGAGGCCGTCGCCATCGCAAACGACACCGAGTACGGCCTGGCCGGCGCGGTGTGGACGTCTGACGCGTCGAAAGCACAGCGCGTCGCCGGCGCCCTCCGGCACGGAACGGTATGGATCAACGACTACCACCCGTACGTCCCGCAGGCGGAGTGGGGCGGTTTCGGGAAGTCCGGGATCGGCCGTGAGCTCGGCCAGGCAGGCCTGGCCGAATACCGCGAAGCCAAGCACATCTGGCAGAACATCGCCCCCGCCCCGAGCGGATGGTTTGGCTCGGCTCACGGGGAAACTCGCGGGGAGACGGGGGCGGTCGCAGCCGGCTAGGCATCAGCTTTGGGGGAGACGGCCGGGCGCTGCAGCCCCGCGCCCGGCCGTCGATACACCTGCGTGATTTCAGCTGCGTGCGATGTCACGTGCGTGTAGTGTTACCCGCGTCCAAAGGCGGCCGCGGGTCATCACCATCGTGCTTTTCTTACTTAGGAGTTCAGATGTTGGAACCCAGCAAGAGTACTGATTCAAGCGGCATGGACGAGTTCGGCTACGCCCAGACCCTGGACCGGAGCATCGGCAAGTTTGCCAGCTTCGCCGCAGGCGTCAGCTACATCTCCATCCTCACAGGCGTTTTTCAACTGTTCTACTTTGGTTTCTCCATGGCTGGCCCGGCGTACGCGTGGTCCTGGCCCATCGTTTTCGTCGGCCAGCTGATGGTGGCCCTGTGCTTCGCCGAACTGGCTGGCCGCTACCCCGTGGCGGGGTCCGTCTACAACTGGGCCAAGCGGCTCGCCTCCGGCACCTCGGCCTGGCTTGCAGGCTGGCTGCTGCTGCTGTCCTCCATCATGGCTCTGGGGTCCGTGGCGCTGGCCCTGCAGATCACGCTGCCGCAGCTGTGGTCCGGATTCCAGATCGTCGGTGATGGCACCGGACCCTTTGATTTCGCAATGAACGGCGTCGTGCTGGCCACCATCATGATCACCATTTCCACCCTCATCAACGCGTTCGGCGTGAAGCTCATGACCCGGATCAACAGCATCGGCGTGTTCGTCGAACTGGTCGCGGCCGTGCTGCTGATCCTCGCGCTGGGCTGGCATGTGGTGCGCGGTCCCGAGGTCTTCTTCGACACCGCCGGGTTCGGCGAAGGCCACGACCTCGGCTTCTTCGGCGTGTTCCTCATCGGCGCGATGGCCTCGGGCTACGTCATGTACGGCTTCGACACCGCCAGCTCCCTCGGCGAGGAAACGAAGGACCCGAAGCGCACCGCGCCCAAAGCCATCCTGCGGGCCGTCACCGCCTCCTTCCTGCTGGGCGGGTTGATCCTGCTCTTCGGTATCCTGGCGGCCCCGGACCTCACCGACCCCAAGATCGGTGCGGCCGACGGCGGGCTGCAGCACATCGTCCTCTCCGTCCTAGGCGGACCCTTCGGCAAGGCCTTCCTTGTGTGCATCGTGGTGGCTGTGGTGGTCTGCACGCTGGCCGTCCATGCCGCTGCCATCCGCATGATGTTCGCTATGGCCCGGGACAACAACCTGCCCTTCAGCCGCCAGCTCAGCAAGGTGGATCCGGTCCGCAAGACGCCCACCATCGCGGCCATCGTGATCGGCGTCCTGGCCGTCATCCCGCTGCTGGTCAATGTCATGCAGCCCGCGATCTTCACGATTCTGTCCAGCATCAGCATCGTCCTGATTTACCTCTCCTACCTGCTGGTCACGGTTCCCATGCTGCGCAGGCGGTTCCTGAAGAAGTGGCCCCTGCGCGATGAAGGCCACGGCGAAGCGGGCTTCAGCATGGGCAAATGGGGACTGCCGGTGAACATCCTCGCCGTGCTCTGGGGCGGGGCGATGACGCTGAACCTGATCTGGCCGCGCCCCGAAATCTACAACTCGGTGCCGCCGTTCGAGTGGTACTTCCAGTGGGGCGGCGTCCTCTTCGTCGCCGCCGTCACCATCGGGGGCACCCTGCTCTACCGCCTGAAGATCAGGCACCAGACCGGTGTCCTGGCCGAGCACGCGGCTGCCGTTGCGGCCCACCCGTCGTCGGGTGCGGCCGGGCAGCCTCAGCCGGTCAGGGCAGGCGGAGGCACGGAGGACGGCGTCGAACCGATGGAGGATGATCTTGAACCGCAACGGGTCAGCTAGATTGGCAACAGGTGCCGTTGCGAACGAGTCCCCGGGACTCAGGAAAGGAACACTAACTCATGGTTCATAAAGTCAAGGCTGTTGTTGTCAGGGCGAAGGATGCTCCGGTGTCGGTGGAGACGATCCTGGTGCCGGATCCGGGGCCGGGGGAGGCTTTGGTGGATGTCCTGACGTGCGGGGTGTGTCATACGGATCTGCATTACAAGCTGGGCGGGATTGGTGATGAGTTCCCGTATCTGCTGGGCCATGAGGCGACCGGTGTGGTTTCGGCGGTGGGTGAGGGTGTTACCGAGGTGTCCCCGGGTGACCGGGTGATTCTGAACTGGCGTGCGGTGTGCGGGCAGTGCCGGGCGTGTGCGAAGGGCCAGCCGCAGTACTGTTTCAACACCGCGAACGCCACGCAGAAGATGACCTTGGAGGACGGCACCGAGCTGTCCCCGGCGTTGGGGATCGGGGCGTTCGCGGAGAAGACGCTGGTCGCTGCCGGGCAGTGCACGAAGGTCGATGAGGACGCGGACCCGGCCGCCGTGGGTTTGCTGGGCTGCGGTGTGATGGCCGGCATTGGCGCGGCCATTAACACCGGTGAGGTCAAGCGCGGTGAGTCGGTGGCCGTGATCGGCTGCGGCGGGGTGGGCATCGCTGCGATTGCCGGCGCGAAGCTCGCCGGTGCCACGACGATCATCGCCGTGGACATTGACGAGAACAAGATCGAGATGGCCAAGGCCCTCGGCGCGACCCACGGGGTGAACTCCCGCACCTCTGACCCGGTCGAGGCGATCCGGGCCCTCACGAACGGGAACGGCGCGGACGTGGTGATCGAGGCCGTCGGCCGGCCCGAAACGTACAAGCAGGCCTTCTACGCCCGCGACCTTGCCGGCCGCGTGGTCCTGGTCGGTGTCCCGACCCCGGAGATGGTCCTGGAGTTGCCGCTGCTGGATGTGTTCGGGCGGGGCGGGTCGCTGAAGTCCTCCTGGTACGGGGACTGCCTGCCCTCCCGCGACTTCCCGATGCTCGTGGCCCACTACAAGGCCGGCAACCTGGACCTGGACGCGTTCGTCTCCGAACGGATCACCATCGACCAGGTCGAGGAAGCCTTCGACAAAATGCACGAAGGCAAAGTCCTCCGCTCCGTCGTCGAAATCCAGCCCGCGCCAGCCTCCTCCACAGCTGCTGCTGCCGAGCCGGCGGGGGCCTCGGCATGAGCGTGAGGATCGAAAACCTTGTCACCTCGGGCACGTTCTCGCTCGACGGCGGGACCTGGGATGTGGACAACAACGTCTGGATCGTCGGCAACGACACCGAGTGCGTGATCATTGATTCCCCGCACGACGCCGCCGCGATCATCAACCAGGTCCGCGGCCGTACGGTGAAGGCGATCCTGCTCACCCACGCGCACAACGACCACATCGGTGCCGCACGCCAGGTCGCCGACGCCGTCGGCGCGCCGATCCACCTGAACCCGGAGGACCAGGTCCTCTGGGAACAGGTCTACCCCGGCACCACCCCCGATGCGGCCATCGCGGACGGGGACGAGTTCCAGGTCGGCGGCGCCACCCTGAAGGCCATCCACACCCCAGGTCACTCACCCGGGTCCACCTGCTTCCACCTCGAAGCAGAGCACACCGTGTTCACCGGAGACACCCTGTTCAACGGCGGACCCGGCGCCACCGGCCGCTCCTACAGCGACTACCCCACCATCCTGACCTCCATCCGCGAACGGCTCCTCACCCTCCCGCCGGAAACCACCGTC
>NZ_QLNP01000083.1 GCF_003261175.1 Arthrobacter globiformis
GGGCCGGGCCGCGGGCCGCCGGAACCCCACTGCCCGCCGCTGCCCCCCTGGCCGGCGCCGCTGCCGGCGTACTGCCGGTAGTCGGCGCCGAACCGGTCATAACGCGTCCTGGTCTCGGGATCCGACAAGGTGTCGTAGGCCTCGCCTATCTCCTTAAACTTATCGGCGGCATCCGGCTCGCGGTTGACGTCCGGATGGTATTTCCTTGCCAGTTTGCGGTAGGCGCGCTGGATTTCGTCGGGCTTCGCTGTGCGCGGGACTCCGAGAACCGAGTAATGATCCTTAGCCACGGTCCGGGGTCACCGCCCGGCTCACCACGACGGCGGCTGGCCGGAGAGCGTTCTCAGGGCCTCCGTAGCCAGGACGCAGTACGCTTACCAGGGTCCCGGGGGGAACGTCGTCAGTTTCCACCACGCTGACAACCTCATGGACGCGCGGATCGAAGGGGACGTTCTCCGCGTCGATCCGGGGGTAGCCCAAACGAGCCAAGGTATCGATGGCCTGTTTCCGGATGGAGGCTATGCCCTCCACGAGCGGGTCCTCCGCCCCCGCCGGTGCGTGGGCCAGGGCCAGTTCGAGATTGTCCAAAATCGGTAACCATGCCAAGGCAACCGCGGCGCGCTCCTGGGCCCGTTGCTGGGTGCCGTCGCGGACGGCGCGCTTCCGCAGGTTGTCGTTGTCGGCCAACGCGCGACGCCACTGGTCCTCCATCTTGGCCAGCGCTTCCGCCTGGGCTGCCGCTTCGGTTTCCTTTTCATCGGGTGCGGCCGCGGCTGCCGCGTCACTTCCTGGACGGGCCTGTTCAGCCGGCCCTGCCTGGTCGCTCATGGCCCCTCCTAGCCACGATCGAATTCTGCATCGACTATGTCATCGTCATCTACGGCGTTCGACGCTCCGGATTGAGATGCGGCTCCCTGGGCCGGCCCTGCAGTGGCCGCGGAGGCAGCCGAGGCACTCAGCGCTGCCTGCAGTTGCTGAAGCTCGGAGATGAGTTCCCTCGCCGTGGACACCTCCGCCTGGTTGCTGACCGCATCGCGTGCCTGTCCGATCAGCAGTTCCGCCCGGGCTTTGTCGTGCGCCTGGAGTGCGTCACCGAGTTCGTTGACAGCCCGCTCAACGCGGTAGGCCACCGCATCGAGCTCGTTGAGGGTATCGATCCGCTCCCGGTTCTGCACATCCTCGTTCCTGTGGGACTCGGCCTCTGCAATCATGCGCTCGACTTCCTTGGCGTCGAGGTTGGAGCCTTCACTGATGGTGATGCCCTGCTCCTTGCCCGTGTCCTTGTCGCGCGCGGTGACGTTCAGGATGCCGTTGGCATCGACGTCGAACGTGACCTCCACTTGCGGTTCCCCGCGAGGCGCCGGCCGGATATCACTCAGCTGGAACCGTCCCAGCACCCGGTTATCCGCCGCCAGCTCACGCTCGCCCTGAAGGACCACTACGTCAACGGCGGGCTGGTTGTCCTCCGCTGTGGAGAAGACCTCACTGCGCCGGGCGGGGATGGTCGTGTTGCGTTCGATGATCTTGGTCATGACGCCGCCGCGGGTCTCCACACCCAGGGAAAGCGGTACAACATCCAGCAGCAGGACGTCGGACACCTCGCCCTTGAGCACGCCGGCCTGGATCGCCGCACCGATGGCCACCACTTCGTCCGGATTGACGCTCATATTCGGCTCTTTGCCGCCCGTCAGCCGCCGCACGAGGTTCTGTACCGCAGGAATGCGGGTGGAGCCGCCCACCAGAATCACTTCGTCGATGTCATTGGCCGAGACTTTGGCGTCCGTCATCGCCTGCTGCACCGGCCCCATCGTGCGCTCGACGAGGTCGTGGGTAAGGTCCTCGAAGACGGACCGCCGGATGGTGCTGGTCAGGTGCTTGGGGCCCGTCGCGTCGGCCGTAACAAAGGGAAGATTGACCTGCGTCTGGGCGACCGAACTGAGTTCAACCTTGGCCTTCTCGGCCGCTTCGAACAGGCGCTGCAATGCCTGGGGGTCCGTTCGGAGATCGATGCCGGACTCCTTCTGGAAGTCATCGGCGAGGTAGTCGACAAGCCGGCGGTCAAAATCGTCGCCACCGAGGTGTGAGTCGCCCGCGGTCGAGCGGACCTCCACTACCCCGTCGCCAACGTCCAAGAGGCTCACATCGAAGGTTCCGCCGCCCAGGTCGAACACCAGCACCGTCTCATGCTCACGCTTGTCAATGCCGTAGGCCAGGGCCGCGGCAGTGGGTTCGTTGATGATGCGCAGGACTTCCAGCCCGGCAATCCTGCCCGCGTCCTTGGTCGCGGTGCGCTGTGCGTCGTTAAAGTACGCGGGAACCGTAATAACGGCCTCCGTTACCTTTTCGCCCAACTGCTTCGCGGCGTCGTCCACTAGCTTGCGGAGGACGAGCGCGCTCACCTCTTCGGGTGCGACCTTCTTGCCCTGGACCTGAAAACGCGCCACGCCGTTGTCGTCCGCCACGACGTCGAAACTCACGGCCTTGGCTTCATCCGAGATCTCATCATAGTGCCGGCCGATAAACCGCTTGGCCGACGTGATGGTTCCCTTGGGGTTCAGAATCGCCTGCCGCCGGGCCAGTTGCCCCACAAGGCGTTCACCGCTGTCCGTGTACGCCACAACTGACGGAGTGGTCCTGGCTCCTTCAGCGTTGGGTATGACGCGGGCTTCCCCGCCTTCCCAGACGGCGATCACCGAGTTGGTTGTTCCAAGATCAATTCCTACTGCTTTGGCCATGACTCGCTCCGGTCCTAGAGGGCGCGTTCCTGTCCTGCGGCGACGTCCGCCCGAAATTGCACCGCATGATTCCACCCCCTGTCCTGATGGGCCGTGAGGCTCAAAGGGCTGTGTCATGGTGCCTTACAGGTTGAGTCTGCCCCGTGGAGGGGAGCGACGGCATGGCCCTCGAGGGTCCAAATATGCTCCAGGGCATTGACCTAGCAGGATAGGGTCCGCAGGCGTAGTGTCGAAGACCTGGGATGACTGGGGATCCGCCGCCACGCATCTCGCCCACGGACGTGGCCCTCAGCCGCGGAAAGAGAGAACTGGCAGGTAACCTGGATGTTCGATCGACTAAGGGCCGAGGAGACTCTCGGCAAGACCCTACAGTCTGTTTCTGCACTGGGATTCTGCCATGTGGCCGCTTTCTATCTAGTGGTGGACGGTCATCTGCTTCCGGGCCCGAACCGGGCGCCGCCCGCCCAGGACCCCGATGTCCGCCAGCTCGAAGGCAGCGCTGCCGAACTTCCCACCACAGGGCCGGGTTGGCGGTACGCGCTCTCGACCTTTGGCGACAGCGGAGAACTGAACGGGTGCCTTGTCCTGCGTGCCCGCGCGGCTCCGAGTCCGGCGCAGATGATCGAGCTACACGCAATGGCCGGAACAGCTGCCCCCGGCACAGTCGAGGAAGCAGCAGGAGCACACCAGCAGGAGCACGTGGCCCCGCTCTCCAATGCCCCCGACGTGGACGATCGCCTGCGTATCCTCACGGCAACGGTACTTCAGCTCGAAACCCGAACGTCGATCCAGCACGCCCTCAATGGCGCCCTCACAGCCCCCCTCGGACAAATGAGCTCCCGGGAGTCCCTTCTGGCGGAAGTACTCTCAGTGCTGACGGGGCGCCCGGTCTGCACGGAGGACGGATTCGGCAACATCCGAGCGGCGGCCGGCACCAAATCCGGGCGTCCGTATCCCCGGCCCAGTGCGGCCGAGAGGTCGCGGCTGGTGCAGCTCTGGCACGCCTTCGGATTGCCGGTCCACGAACGCCGAGGGCTCGTGGCGCTGGTTCTGCCGGACAGGGACGTGCTCGGGGCAATGTGCTTGCTTGAAAACGGCAGGCCCTACACGGCCGACGACGTCTTTGCCTTGGAGTGTGCAACGCGGCTCTTGCAGGTCGAGTTGTCGCACCGCCGCAGCATTGCCCAGCTGGAACTGAAACTGGGGCGCGACTTGGTGTATGACCTGGTGTCGGGAATGGACGAAGAGACCGCAGCCGTGCGTGCTGAGGCGATGGGGTATGACGTCACGGGCCCGCAGCACGTCATCGTTGCTCAGTGGCAACCGCCAAGGACCGACGATACGGTCGTGGTCGCCCTGCGCAGGGCGCTGCGGGACCTGCAGACACCTGCGCTCGTTTCACGGCGTTCGGACATAATACTTGCGGTGGTTACGGGAGATCCGCTCGATACACAGCTCTTTACCGTTGTGGCAAGGACTCTGCGCAGCGCCACCGGAGCCGTGGGCATCGGAGGTCCGAGCCATGATGTCACGCAGCTCCCACGCTCCTACGCGCAGGCTCTGCGAGCGCTGCAGATCCGGGTACATTCCATCGACCCCTACGGGCTCACGCGCTACGACCAGTTGGGGATCTACCGCATCCTTGACATGCCCGGCAGCGAAACGGACCTCTCCAGCTACGTCACGGAATGGCTAGGTGCACTGCAGAGTAACGACGACCGCAGGGGATCCGATCTGGTGCACACCTTGGCGCAGTATCTGGATCATGGCGGCAACTACAACGACACGGCCGACAGCCTTGCCGTTCACCGGAGCACGCTGCGATACCGGCTGAAGTCCATCCGGCAGATCACCGGCTTAGACCTTGCTGACCCCGAGACCCGCCTCAACCTGCACGTTGCCACGCGTGCCTGGCGCCTACGGTCGGCACGGCAGCGCTGACCGTCCAGCTGCATTGAGTTTGACCTGGGGGACTCAAACCCGAGCGGTTTTTAGGCGTACCGGGGCCATGCGGGCGCGATGCCGGCGGAGGAGACTCGGACTGGTACATGTCGCCGTAGACGTCCAGAGAAGGCAACGGGAATCCAATGAGTATGAGCAGACCAATAGCCGCCGAGGGCAAGGCCTCGCACCCAGCGCCAGGACTCAGGAGGGCGTGGACAGCCCTTCTCGGCGCGGGGTTACTCATATGCGGATCAGCGTGCACAGCGACGTCTCCGGCTCCGGAGTCGCAATCCCCAAAGGCAGGGGATTCCAGGTCCACAGGGGACCTTTCAGCCGTCCCTGGAATCGTCAGAGAAGTCGAGCCCTCCGTGGTCACGATCCAGACGTCAGGGGGCATCGGCAGCGGAGTGGTCTACCGCAGCGACGGCACCATCGTCACGGACGCCCACGTGGTGGAGGACGAGCAAAAGAAGCCGTTCAAGAGCGTCCGGATCCACTTCGCGGACGGATCCCAGGCGCCGGCCACCGTCGTCGGTGTTGACGACCCAACCGACGTGGCAGTGGTGAAGGCTGACCGGGGCAACCTTCCGGCCGCCAAGTTCTCGACTACGCTTCCCGAAGTTGGGCAGCTCGCGGTTGTCCTTGGCAGTCCGCTGGGGCTGGAGCAGACCGTCACGGCAGGCATCGTTTCCGCGCTTCACCGTAATATGCCACCGTCAGAGGGATCGCCGCAGGGACTGATCGACCTCATCCAGACGGACGCGCCGATCTCCCCGGGGAATTCCGGTGGAGCCGTGGTCAACAGCAACTCTGAGGTCATCGGGCTCTCAGAAGCGTATCTGCCGCCCAGCTCGGGGGCCGTGTCCATCGGATTCGTGACTCCCGCGGCGACCGTGATCGACGTAGCGGACCAAATACTGAAGAGCGGTGTGGCCGCGCACGCGGTTCTTGGGATTATTCCGACCGACATCTCTCCTGAGGTCGCAAGCCGCTTTGGCCTCCCCACAACGTCAGGCGCGCTGGTCATCGAAGTGGCCCGCGAAGGACCGGCAGCCAAAGCGGGACTGCAACCAGGAGACATCATCACGCAGTTCGACGGGCAGAAGATTGCGAGTGTGACCGACCTCCTGGCCGCTATCCGCAAGAAGGAGCCAGGACAGCAGTCCGATGTCGGGTTCCAGCGCGGGCAAGACACGAAATCAACGAAAGTCACACTGGGGAGCACCACAAAGGGCTAGAGCCTGCTCAGAAGCCCCGGCCGGCAAGGTTGCAACGAACAATTTCAAGAATCAGAGGTCTGGCTATGTCTGAAACACTGCCACAACAACTGTTTAAGGGATCAGGAACCGCGCTGATTATCCGGGGCGTAGCGGCCATCCTGTTCGGCATCCTAGTTGTCGTCTGGCCCGGCGTGTCCGTACTCGCACTGGTGATCCTCTTCGGAATGTACGCCGTCTTTGACGGCGTCACTAACATCGTGCACTACGTCAGGCGCAAGAGGCGGCGCTCCGCCTGGCAACTGGTTGGCGGCATCATCTCCGTACTGGCGGGTCTCGTCGCGTTCGTCTGGCCGGGCACCACCGCCCTGTCGCTGACGCTCGTAATCGGTGCATGGGCGGTTATTCTCGGTATCTCCCAGATGGCTCTCGCCTTTGAAGCCAAAAAGACCGTCGGGCTGTGGTGGCTGTGGCTGATCACAGGCATCGTCACCACTCTTTTCGGCCTCTTCCTAGTCTTCTTTCCCGGCCCGGGCATACTGAGCCTTCTGGGTCTGCTCTCGTCCTTCGCAGTTCTCTTCGGAATACTTCTGATCGCCTCCGGAGCCGGACTGCGCAGGATGGGCGAAAGCCCGGATGCAAGGTTCTCGATGGGATAACAGCCTGCCAACGGCCGGCCTGACATAGGAGCCAACATGATTCTTGGAATTCGTGATCCGCATCTGGCGCGGATACGTCCCGTTCGGGTGCGCACACCGCAGGGCTGCGAGGAGTGCCTGTCGTTGGGCACGGCATGGGTCCACTTGCGTTTATGTCTCACCTGCGGCCATGTCGGGTGTTGTGACTCCTCACCCATGCGGCACGCCCGGGCCCACGCCACCGAGTTGCATCCAATCGTTCGTTCTCTGGAACCCGGCGAGGACTGGCGCTGGTGTTATCCCCATGAGGCATTCGTCTAGGCTACGGGGAGACGCAACCAGCTGATGGAACCTGTCGCAGGATCGACGCACATGGAAACGCCGGATATTGCCGGCGCCTATCCACGCCTCGGCCGAGCCCAGATCGAGTTGTTGGGCCGCGCCGGCACCAGCCGGGCTACCGCGGCCGGAGAAGTCCTCATCCAGGAGGGGACGGTTGGGGCTGATTTCTTCGTCGTACTGCAGGGCACGGTAGTGGTCGTCGAGGGGCTACACGCCGGCGACGGTAGACAGCCTGCGGAGCTTGGCCCCGGCACCCGGATCCTCGAAGTTCACGGTCCCGGACGCTTCCTCGGGGAACTGGGCCTGGTCGAGGGGCAACCGGCCTTTGTCAGCGCTGTGTCCGCCGAGGCGGGTGAAGTGCTTCAAATCAGCGGGGACGACCTGCGTCGTGCCGTGCTGACGGACGCCGCGGTGGGCGAGACCATCCTGCGGGCATTCCTTCAGCGCCGGATCCTGCTGATCAGTGCGGGCGCGGGCACCCGCATCGTTGGATCCCGCTTCAGCCGTGACACCCTTCGGCTCCTGGAATTTGCAGCCGCCAACCGCCTGCCTCACCGCCTGGTTGATCTGGAGGATGATAAGCAGGCGCAGGGCATCCTGGACAGGGCCGGGATACTCGCGGATGAGCTGCCGGTGGTGGTGCTAAACGCCTCGCAGGTCCTCAAGAACCCGTCAAACGCAGACCTGGCCCTTGCCATGGGCCTACGCGCGGTGAAAGAGCACTCGGCTTCATACGATCTCATGGTGATCGGAGCCGGCCCCGCCGGCCTGGCGGCAGCCGTCTACGCGGCGTCGGACGGGTTGTCGGTCGTCCTTAAGGAGGGCTTCGCGATAGGTGGGCAGGCCGGCACGTCGCCGCGGATCGAGAACTTTCTCGGCTTTCCCGCCGGAATCTCGGGCGGTGAACTCACTGAAAGAGCAATCATTCAGGCCCGCAAGTTCAGAGTCCAGATCAACGTCGCCTGCCGGGCACGCACCATCGAGTTGAAAGACGGCCAGATCCGAGCCGAGTTCCACGAGAGCGGCCCTGCCTCCTCACGGGCAGCGCTGCTCGCAACCGGTGTTCACTACCGCCGGCTGCCAGTCCCCGGGCTGGAGAAATTCGAGGGGATCAGTGTCTTCTACGCCGCCACTGTCCATGAAGCCAGGCTCTGCGGAATGCAGCCGGTGGCCGTCGTCGGGGGTGGAAACTCCGCAGCACAGGCCGCCCTTTTCCTGGCCGGAATAGGAGCACCAGTGCGGCTGGTGGTGCGCGGGGCAGACCTCCGCGCGGACATGTCCGGGTACCTCGCGGAACGAATCGAAGAACACCCGGGCATAGAGGTGCTGCTGGGGGCCAACATCGTCGGCGTGGACGGTTCAGGCGCCCTTGAACGGATCGTCGTCCAGTTGGCGGCCACAGGCGAACAGCGCATCTTCGACTCCCGATATCTCTTCATTTTCATCGGGGCCAAGCCGCACACAGAATGGCTGCAGGGCACGCTCGCCTTGGATGGCCACGGATTTGTTCTCACCGGGGCTGACCTCCAGGACCTTCCTCCTGAGTTCAGCCATCTGGGCCGCAGCCGGCTGCCCTTGGAAACCAGCATCCCGGGGATGTTCGCTGCCGGTGATGTTCGGCATGGGTCGGTGAAACGCGTAACGGCTGCCGCCGGTGAAGGCTCAACAGCCGTGGCAATGATCCACGAGCACCTGCGCCTCCTTCGGGATGGACCGGCCATCGCGCGTCAGGGCAAAGGACATTGAAAGTCCAGCAAGACAGTCCCTATCCCCTAAGAAACCGACAAGCCCTGGCATCGGGGAGGGACGCTGATCAAGGTCGACATAGCTTCCCAAACGAGCACGGGACCTGCAGGGCACGAGCGGCGGCGACCCGGATCAGACCCCACGGAATCAGGCATCGGGAACCTCTCTCCAGAGCGACGGTGAAATCCAGTTTGCTGGCCGCACACACTGAACCATAGGAGGCTTGGCATGCCGAAAATTTCCACCGGTGCACGTACGCTGGGCGTGCTCGCCGAACCGGAGGTCACCGCCGAGTTTGCCGAGCGTAACGGCCGCGAAGTGGGCCATCTGCTCAACCTTGCCGATGAGCGCCACGACTGGTCCGTGATCATCGAGTACCAGGATTTTACTGCTGGCAATGGCTTGGCGCCGATGCTGGACTCCTTGGCAGCACACCGGATCCGCCGAGCATGGGATGTCATGGTGTGCCTAACCGATCTTCCGATTCGTCTCGAAGGCCGCACTGTGGTCGCGGAAGTCGCGCTCGGGGAGTCGATTTCCCTGGTTTCCGTGCCCGCGCTCGGCGCCGTCAACATCGACCGCCGGGTCCGCACTGCCGTCGCCGACCTCGCGTGGGCGATACACCGCCACTTCGATCCGGACGATGACATCAGCGAATTCGGTCCGCCCTCACTGCACCAATCGCGACGTATCGAGACCGCGGTAATTGACGACGGGCCAATTGGGTTCCGCTACGTCTCGGCAACCCGCCTCGGCCGCGGACGGTTGCTGGCGGGCATGCTTCGGGCGAACCGTCCGTGGCGGCTGGTCTTCGGATTAAGAAGCGCAATGGCCGCCGCGATCGCTACAGGCGCCTTCGCGCTTGTCACGAACACAATCTGGCAACTCGCAGACCTGCTGGGTGCGCCGAGGCTGGCATTGTTGATGGTCCTTTCGATCAGTTCGATGGTGTTCTGGATTATCACCCAACACGACCTGTGGGAAAGTCCCAGGCGCAACGATCCCATCGAACGATACAAGGCTTCCTTATACAACAGCTCTACGGTGTGGTCATTGATCATCGGCGTCCTGATCAGCTACCTCCTGCTGTTGGTGGCCGTGATGCTGGCCGCGGCGTTCACTATCGACGACGGCCTGTTGGCGCAGACCCTGCAACATCCCGTGGCTGTTTGGGATTTTGCGGAAGTTGCCTGGATGACGACATCGGCGGCGCTCATCGGTGGAGCGCTGGGCTCGGGATTCGAGTCAAAGGACGACATTCTTCGGGCGGCGTACGGCCAACGGGAACGTCATCGGCGCCAGTCGGTCGCCGAAGGCGAATAATCCGGCAGGGCCTTTCCACCCGCGGGATCATTTTGATGCACTAGAAGCTAGCAGGTCCCAAGGGTCCGTGCCGGGACTGCCTACTTCGGGATTGTGATCCCCAGTCTGGCCATGCGGCGGTAGATGGTCGCCCTGCTGATGCCCAGTTCTGCTGCCGCCCCGCTTACTGTTGCCCCCTGCTTGGAGAGACAACGGACGATCTCGTCACGTTCCACCGCCTCGATCCGGCTCAGGTGCACGCTGCTCCCCCCGCCCAGAAGGTAGGCAGGCAGATGGCAGACGTCGATGGTCTCCGTCTGGACAGCGGCGGCGTTGATGACGGTGAAAAGCTCGTCAATGTTGTCCGGCCAGCTATGGGCGATCAGTGCTTTTTCTGCGGCAGCAGTGAAGTTGATTTCCCGCAGGCGGGTTTGGCGGGCAGCGTATCTGGCCAAGTGCAGGACATCCTCGCCGCGTTCCCGCAGGGCGGGAACGGAAATCACCGTATCGACCATGCCTGCCAAGGGCTGCGGGATGCCGTCGTGCGTCGCAGCTGTAACGGCCCACGCGAGCGTTGGCGCGCTCCCGCTCTGGGAGACGGGAAGGGCCCGAACTGCGCTGCGGGCTTGGGCGTGAAGTTCCTGCGCTGCCCACGCGGGCAACAGGTCTACGTTTTCGACCACGACGGCGGTTGCTGGCTTGCACAGTTCGGGGGCCCACAAGGACAGCCAGGCGTCGACGTCGCCGGGGGCGGGAGCGGCAGCTGAAATGATGCGGCTCCCGGGTTGAATTTGGCGCAAGGCCTGCGCCAGCAGAGTTGCGCGCCCCGAACCCTGCTCGCCTACGGCCGCAACAACCCGTCCGGCCGCCAAGGCCTGAGTCGCCTGATCCAGGGCGGTTGTCCAGGCTGACGACATTTTCCGCACTGTTCCGGCTGCTGGCTCGAGTTTGCTTCTCTGGATACGGAAGACGCCGCCCTTTGGTCCGGTCCTTCCTTTGCGGCCCTGTGACCTTGCGAGCATTAGTGCGGAGGTATTGCCCGCAGCTGATTCTGCCAACGCCAGGAGCAATTGCGGAGATGAGCGGGACCATGTGGTGATGTTGACGCTCCCTTCCAGCAATCCGCTAACCGGATCGAAGACAGGGACTGCCGCGCAGGTGTAAGTCCGGAGGCTGGCACTGTAGTGTTCTTCAGCGCGGACAAGGGTCGGGATGCGGTCCGCCAGCGCTAATCCCATGCCGTTGGTCCCGGCGTCCCTTTCGGAGAATGCGAACCCTGGCGCCAGATGGACCTTGTCGAGCGCCCGCAAGAGGGAAGTGTCTCCGCTGAAGCGGTTGAGGAGCAAGCCGTTGGCATCGGTAAGCATGAGGCTTAAGGGTTCGTTCGCCAGAGTGCCGTAGAGGCCGGTGAGCACTTCCTGACCGCACTGGAAAAACAGGGAGTCAGTCCCTGCGGAGCCAGCCCACGTCGGATCCACTACTTCGGCGGAAACGCCGTATTCCTCGCTCCGCTGCCAGGAAGCGAGGAGGCGTTTGTCCGGAGTGGCGAGCTGGCCGGCGTAATCGTGCGCCGGGCTGACAATCCCCTCATCCTTGTTCGGCATCATCGCCGTCCTCCTCATCTCCATACTTCGAGGTTACTTTGTCCCGCGATCCCAGCGGGAGGAGAGCCGTCTCAAAATGAGACACACGCCACATGTTGACAGCTGTTCCTCCAGCCTAGTCTCGATGATGTGGCGACTACGGCAGTCGCCAGAAGGAGACCGGACATGTACAGCAAAGACGGCGAAAGCTACTTCATTGTCGACGCCCACATCGCTTTGTGGGACGCCCGCCCGGAAAACCAGCGGAATATCCAGGGTAAGCAGTTCATCGATTGCTTCTACGACTACCACCGCAACCTCGGTCCGGACGAGGAACACTGGTCCTACGAGGAATTCCTTTACCAGGGCGGCGAGCGCCTCATGAAGGATCTGTTCGAGGACGGCTACGTGGACCATGCGATCTTTCAGCCGGCCTATCTCGGCGCGTTCTACAAGAACGGATTCGCGCAGGTCGAGGAGGCGTACGGCCTGGCCGCGGCAAATCCGGGCAAGCTCACTTACAACCACTGTTATGACCCGCGCCAAGGCGAGGCCGGCCTGGACCGGCTCCGCGCCGACCACGAGAAGATGAAGTTCAAGGGAGTCAAGCTCTACACCGCCGAATGGCGCGGCGAGTCCCGCGGGTACAAGCTCTCTGATCCCTGGTCCTACCGGTATTTCGAGGAGTGCCGCAAGCTTGGCATCAAGAACATCCACATCCACAAGGGCCCTACCGTCCGCCCGCTGGACCGGGACGCTTTCGATGTCGCCGACGTCGACCACGCCGCTTCCGACTTCACCGACCTGAACTTTGTGGTGGAGCACGTCGGTCTGCCCCGGCTGGAAGACTTTTGCTGGATCGCCACCCAAGAACCCAACGTTCATGGCGGCCTGGCCGTCGCGATGCCCTTCATGCACACCCGGCCACGGTATTTCGCCCAGATCATCGGCGAGCTCATCTACTGGATTGGCGAGGACCGGATCCAGTTCTCCAGCGACTACGCCATCTGGTCGCCCCGCTGGCTGATCGAGCGCTTCGTTGACTTCCAGATCCCGGAAGACATGACCGAGTACGCACCGCTCACCGTGAACCAGAAGAAGAAGATCCTGGGACTGAACGCCGCGAAGATGTACGACATCCCGGTGCCCGCAGAGCTCCAGCTCCCCAACGCGGACGAGACGAAGACGGGACCGCGGCAGCCGGAACGCGCCGACCTGGCGGCGGCGGTATGACGGCGGCACTGACGGAGCGCACCCTCCGGCACAGGGATGTGGCGGTGAGCGCCAAGGACGTCCGCCAGGCACTGGGGGCCGTGCTGGATCCGGAGCTGGACGAGCCCATCACGGATCTGGGCTTCGTCCGTTCCCTCGAGATCACCGGCTCCCTGGCCGGTGCCGTGGTGACCGTGCACCTGCGGCTGCCCACGTCGTTCTGCTCGCCGAACTTCGCCTACCTGATGGCCTCCGACAGCAAGGACGTAATCTCGGCGCTGCCCGGGGTGGCGAGGGTGGTGGTTGAGCTCGATGACCACCACGACTCTGCCATCATCAACGCTGGTCTTGCGGCCGACGCTGGGTACCGGGGCACGTTCGGACAGGAAGCCGAGCACAGCCTGGAGGAGTTGCGGTGGACCTTCCGCCGCAAAGCGCACACCGCCGCGATGGAGCGCTGCCTCACCGAACTGCTGCGGGCCGATCCCACACTGGCAGAAGAGAGCGCCGGGGCGGTACGGCTTGGTGACCTGCCCGCCGGCCGGACCAAAGACGCTCTAGTACGACGGCGGACGGCGCTTGGGCTGCCGACGCAACCTTCCGCCGTCGTCCTCGTTGACCATAACGGCATACCCTACCCGCCCGACAACGTCCCGATGGCCCTGCGTCGGGCCCGTTCCACCCGCATTTCCATTGACGGCAATGCGCACTTCTGCCGCGGCCTGCTGCGGACACGCTACGCCGGCTCCGGCGCGGACCAGAGCGCGCGGCCCGATGGCGCAGAGCCCGCAGACCACCAAGAACTACTTCCGTTACGAGTCAAGGAGATTCACCCGTGAGCACCATGCGAGCCGTCCAGGTTGTTGGCTACCACAAGGGCCTGAAAATGGCAGAAGTGCCGGTCCCCGAAGTCACAGGCCCCTTTGATGTCGTCGTCAGAATCGGGGGAGCCGGGGTCTGCCGAACCGACCTGCACATTCTCGAGGGCCAGTGGGCGGAAAAATCGCAGGTGCACCTGCCGTACACCATCGGCCACGAGAACGCCGGGTGGGTGCACGCGGTCGGTAGCGCCGTTACCAATGTGAAGGAAGGCGACAAAGTCATCCTGCACCCCCTCATCACGTGCGGCCTGTGCCGTGCCTGCCGTTCGGGGGACGACGTGCACTGCGAGCAGAGCAAGTTCCCTGGGATCGACACCAGCGGCGGATACGCCGAATACCTCCTGACATCCGCCCGCTCCGTCGTCAAAATCGACGACTCGCTGGAACCCGCAGACGTCGCAGCCCTGGCCGATGCCGGCCTTACCGCCTATCACGCGGCCGCTAAGGCAGCCAAGCGGCTGACCGCTAGGGACACATGCGTTGTTATCGGCGCCGGAGGGCTCGGCCACATCGGAATCCAAGTGCTCACAGCGCTAACACCGGCCCGCATCATCGTTGTAGACCGTAACCCTGCCGCCTTGGACCTGGCCAAGAAGATCGGAGCACATGAGGGCGTCCTGGCTGACGGGTCACAGGTCGAGCAGGTACTTGCCCTCACCGGCGGCCATGGGGCGGAGGCCCTCATCGACTTCGTTGGCGAAGGCGGCGCGACCGCCCAAGGCATCGCCATGCTGCGCCAGGCAGGGGATTACTACGTGGTGGGCTACGGCGAGAACATCGACGTCCCTACCATCGACATCGTCTCAGCCGAGATCAACATCATCGGCAACCTCGTCGGCTCCTACAATGACCTTCAGGACCTGATGGCCTTGGCGGCGCGGGGTGCCGTCACCCTTCATACCCAGAAATACGCCCTCGACGACTTCCAGCAGGCGATCGGCGACCTCGAGGCGGGCAAAGTGCGCGGCCGCGCCATCCTGGTGCCCTAAGGAACATCCGGAGGCGACGACCCACACCGCCCCGTCCGTGGGCGAAGAACACAATCCATCGGAAACTGCAGACCGTGTTCCCTGGCCATCACCGACGGTCCAAAATTCGGCGTGGAACGCTTACTTGTACAGGAGACCATCATGAGGGTGGAAGATTTTCAGACCACAGCAGAGCGCCCGGGCACCGCGTGCCCTGAGGATGCAGCGTTCGGGACAGCAGTCCTGGAGAGTATCGCCCGGCGGGTGCGCTGGACAGCCGCCGCAATCGTGGACGCCGCCAACCGCGGACGGGCCAACACCAGCGGCATCAAGGTCGGCGGCCATCAGGCCTCCAGCGCCTCCATGGTTGAAATTATGACCTCCCTCTGGTTCTCGGAGCTGACCGAGGCGGACCGTGTATCAGTCAAACCCCACGCCTCCCCTGTCCTGCACGCCATCAATTACCTCCTGGGCGACTTGGACGAAAACAAACTCAGCACACTTCGGCAGAAGGGCGGCCTGCAGAGTTACCCCAGCCGGTCAAAGGATCCTGACACGGTGGACTTTTCCACCGGGAGTGTGGGTATCGGGGCCACGGCCACCATCTGGGCGGCCATGTCACACCGCTTCGTCAGCGACAGGTACGCTGAATCCCGCAAGTCCGGCCGCTTTATCGGACTTCTGGGTGACGCCGAACTGGACGAAGGCGCCATCTGGGAAGCTGTCGCCGACCCGGCGGTGGCGCAACTCGGCGAATTGCTCTGGATCGTCGATCTGAACCGGCAGTCATTGGACCGGGTGGTACCCGATTCCCAGATCATGCGCCTACGGGGCATGTTTGAAGCCGCCGGCTGGCAGGTCCTAACCCGGAAGTGGGGAACCCGTGTGCAGGAACTCTTCACTCGTCCCGGCGGTGTGGATCTACGCCGCCGGCTGGAGACCATGCCCAACGAGGAATACCAGCGGCTGCTCCGCTCCCCCGACTCGGAGATCTTCGACCGTCTGCGCGCCAGCGGTTCAACCCCGGCCATGGAAACCCTGCTCAGTTCGCTCACCGCCAGAGAACAAGCTGTGGCGGTACGTGATCTCGGCGGACACGACATCGGACTGCTGCTCGACACTTACAACCACGTCGACCCCACCCGGCCCACCGTCATCTTTGCCTACACGATTAAGGGCCGCGGCCTTGCCACCGAAGGACATCCGAACAACCACGCAGCGCTGCTGTCCAAAGATCAGATGGAAACACTGGCGGGGATCTCCGGGATGGACCTTGACGATCCATGGCGCAAATTTCAGCCGGGCACCGTTGAAGAACAGGCCTGCGCCCAGGCATCCCTCCGCCTCAAGCGCAGGCAACCCGCACTGGCACCGTCCCTCCAGATCCCCGCTTCCCTGCCATGGGGCTACGGCGACAGAATTTCCACCCAAGCCGCTCTGGGACGGTTCCTGTCCGACCTGAAAAGGGCAGCGCCTGAGGTGGCCCACCGTGTCGTCACCTGCAGCCCCGACGTTGCCTCCTCCACCAACCTCGGCGGCTGGATCAACAAGACCGGAGTCTGGTCCGTCGGCGAGCGCCAGGACTGGTTCGCGGACGACCCGGAACGGGTCCTCCGCTGGATTGAAAATTCCCACGGCCAACACATTGAACTCGGCATCGCCGAAACCAACCTCGTAGGCCTCCTGTCCGAACTCGGAACGACCTGGAGCCGCTGGGGCCAGCCGCTGATTCCTCTCGCCACCATCTACGACCCGTTCGTGGCGCGCGCCCTCGAACCGTGGTCCTTTGGCATGTACGCCGGGGGCCAGTCCATCCTGATCGGGACACCGTCAGGGGTGACCCTGGCACCGGAGGGCGGCGCGCACCAGTCCCTCACCACTCCGTCCATCGGCTTGGAACAACCAGAGTGCACAGCCTGGGAGCCAGCCTTCGCCCAGGATCTGGAATGGTGCATGCTCGAAGCCATGAGCCGGATCGGCATCCCCGGAGGACGCTCAGCCTACTTCCGGCTCACCACCCGTCCACTGGATCAGGCTCTGGCCGCCTTGCCGACGGACGCGCTGCTGCTGGAGCGGCGTCGCAGGCACGCGGTTGCCGGCGGTTACCGGCTGACCGACCACGACCCGGTCGAGGACAGGGTCACTCTGGTCGGCGTCGGAGCGATCATGCCCGAAGTCATCGCCTCGGCCACACGGCTGAAGGCACTTGGCGTCGTGGCCGGCGTAGTCTGCCTCACCTCCCCTGACCTGGTCTTTGAATCCCTCCAGCGCCGCAACTCGCTTAACCAAGGAACCGGATTCGACATCATAGACGGCCTCTTTCCACGACACGCACCCGCGCCCCTCGTCACGGTCCAGGACGGACACCCCCACACTTTGTCCTTCCTCGCCGGGGCCCGAGGCGACCGCACAGTCTCCCTGGGAGTGAAGGACTTCGGGCAGTCCTCTGATCTGCAGGACGCATACCGGATCCACGGCATCGACGAAGCATCCATCGTAAACGCAGCGCTGAACCTCGTCCGCTAGCATCGGCCGTCTAACGATACGGGGTGGGAGATATTCGTCTGTCGGGTCAGGAATCAAGTTGGTCTGCTCCGGCACACCATCCGACCTGCCGCGGGTCTCGGACCACGTGCGCCGCGACTCTGCGAACGCCAGGGTCAAGGAGCAGCTCAAGGAGGACTACGAACTGGAACGGTGATTGTCACGGACATGATGCTCGCCGGCTACGACTCCCCGCCGCTGCATAGCCTGTATCTGCGTCTGCGGCTCAAGGGGGCGCTACTGTGCGGACGCTGGCCCGGGGTAACCGTACGTTCGGCACGAAGGAAGACGGGCTGCTGGCGAATCGCCGCGTCAAGGCCGAAGTCAATCCGGGGCCATTGACCCTCGAGTTTTCCCCCTTGACTTCTCTGCTGACCGCCGTCAGTCTTTCGACAACAGGAGGGGGGCATCCGTCCGCTCCTAGCCCGGTGGAGGATACTGATGGTTCGTGCAAGGTCGCTGATGCGTTCCGCGACCTCCGGAGACCGGGTTACAAGCCTTGAGCTATTCTTCGATCTGGTTTTTGTCTTCGCGCTATCGCAGCTATCCCATCATTTGCTGGAGCATCCCTCGTGGGTGGGGGCTGGTGAGACATTTGTGCTTCTTCTCGCGGTCTACAAGGTGTGGGTGTACACGACCTGGGCTGCTACATTGCTGGACACTTCGCGGCTAGAGGTGCAGTGGATGCTGCTGATCGTCATGCTTGTCACATTGTTCATGAACGCCTCAATCGGCTCAGCGTTTGGCGCCTTCGGCTGGCTCTTTGCTGCTAGCTATCTCCTCGTCCAGCTGGGCCGGGGTGCGTGGATGCTCACTGTCGGGCTTGACCGGACCACCCACGACCACTTCGTGCGCACGCTGGTCTGGGGGTGCATGAGCGCGCCGTTTTGGATTGCCGGCGTCTTTTTCGGTCAAGGTCCGCGTTTGATGTTCTGGGGTGTCGCTGCCGCGATCGACCTGGGCGGCCATATGCTGGCGCACAGGCTGCCCGGCCGGAAAACCGAAGGAAGGCGGGTCCCACTCCCGGGAGAAAGGATCTTCGAGCGGTTCGGGTTGTTCTACCTGATCGCGCTCGGCGAGACGATCCTCTCAACGGGCCTGGCGATTGCAGGCAATCTGGAGAACCCCTTGATATTTCTGACCGGGACCGTAAGTTTGGCCGGAAGCGTCGCGATCTGGTGGTGCTACTTCCATGGCCTCGAACAGGACATTCTGGAAAAGCTTGCTTCTGTCGATGATAAGTTCAGGCCCGGCATCCTGGCGGGCAACACCTTGGTCATGTTACTGGCAGGCCTTATCCTGGTGGCGGTTGGTGATCAGCTCGTGATCAGCGATCCGGCCGTCCGCCCCGATCTGGCCACCGTTCTGCTTCTTTTTGGTGGACCGGCTCTCTTCCTTGCCGGCCGGGGCTTTTTTATTCGGCAGGTACTGGGCCAACGCCAACCATCTGATCTCGCCGGCCTCGGAGCCTTGGTCGTGCTGGCGAATTTGACCTTTCTGCTTCCGACCTTCGTTGCCGCTATTGGGGCCGTTCTTCCACTCGTAGGCGTAGCAGTTTCCGACGCCGTGGGCCGCCGCCGCAGAACGCAACTGGGAGCCCGCTGACGGCCTATTGGATGCCCGGGAACGTATCCTGCGCCGGCTTTGACAGTCTAAGAAGGCTTCTGCCTGTCCCTACCCCCACGATCCCGCGCTGGACCGCTGCATGTTTCGCAGCCCGAGTCCCGTTGCAGGGTGAGGGGGTGTTGTCAGCGGGACCGATCAGGCGGCAGGCCATCGCTGATACAGGCAGGACGACAAGTCCTTCGTAACGTGGGTTCCGACAGCTTCCGCCCCTTGACCAGCCAGCCAGCCTAGCTCAGTGGACTGCGATCACATCCAGCGCGAGCCGTCTCGCGAGCATTCCGGAGGCGCCCAGGCGCAGCGAAATGACTCCCGAAGAGCTGCTCAGCGTCGCCGATTTCACCCACATCCGCGACGCCCTCAGCCCCGAGCAAGCACTGGAGATCCTGCCTGCCGGCCAGCGCGGGAAGGGCGATGATTGCCCCGCTCAAAGCCGACGGTTCCCGGCGTACACCACCTCACCCGGATGGCCAGGGTACAGCGACGAGAAGCTGGTGCGTCTGAGTAAAGAGGCGGCGGCCGAGGGCTTTTCCATGATGAAGCTCAGCACTGGGAGGTGTCCGAGGCCATCAGCTGGGTTAATGACATTCTGGTCCACGCCGCCGGCCGGAACTTCACCGTCGTTAGCGGCACCGAATTAACCCGGCTGGTCATGGTCAGCGGGCTGTAAGACCGCTCGGTCCGCGGGACGGGGCCCACGCTGCGCGCGCCTAGGACAGACACCTGGCTGGCCGGCAACTGCGACGGGGAAATGGACGGCAACGTGAAGCTCCCCGACAACGCTCCCATGCTCAATGACGCTGGCAAGCCCTCGTGTGGCTCAGGGGCCCTGCACATGGAACACCGTCCGACTCCGAAGTCAGCATTATAAAAGGAGGCCGACGACGACACGCAGTGTCGCCGTCGGCCTCCTTTCTACGCCGCACGGTGCCATCCACCAAAGACGCTGGGGCTTTAGGCTGCAGTCGGAAGCGTTACGTAGCTGCCCTCGACGAGGCCGGCGGCAACTGCGGGAGCGCCGGCCACCGCGACATAGCTTCCACGCGTGACGGGAGACATGTTTCGGCTGCCGGGGACGGTGACATAGGTGCCTTCGACACCGGCCGGGGCGCTGCCACCGGGCAGAGTTACATAGCTGCCGCCGCGCAGCGCGGGGCCAACGACAGTGGTGCCGGCAGCGGTCTTAGGGGCGGAATGGGTCGTTGCGGGGCGTTCGGCGAGCAAAGTCATGGGTACTCCTCGGGGTTCAGGATCAGGGCCAGTTCAGGTTCCAGTGCCGCTCAAGCAGAAGGGCGTTGCGGGTTGTGTCGCCTGCCCTGCCGGCCCGGGGATGTTCACCGGTGCGGTACTCGAGGGCTACTCTGGCCTACATCCAACTCTATCGCCTTATTGATAGCTACTCAAAATAACGTGGGTAGACTCACGCTGTGGTGGCAGGCCTGCTGGGGCAGCCAGGGGGTGAGCTCGTGCCTTCGGCGAGGAGCCGTCCGACTAGTTGCAGTGGTCGGCCAGTGCGACGACGAAGTGCCTGAACAGGATGCTCGGTTCGGGGTTACATGCCTTGGGAAAGGAAGTCATCGGACGGGTCTCCAAAGGAGGACTCAGAGAAGCTTCGCGGCTTCTGTCGCCCTTACTTGCCCCGCTACCAGGACGGCAACGTCGGTAGGGGGCCGCTAGCCTCCACATTGTCAAGAGCACCTCGAGCCAACCACTCGAGCAATCCTTCACGGTCCGACGAGACACGAAGAGCACCATCGCCAATCACCCACTCGTCGCGTTCCTCCGTCACCAGGGTCATTCCCGGTGCTCCCTTGGCGCGCATCGTGCGAACGGCAGCCTCAATGGCGTTAAGCACCGAGTCCGGGTCAGCCTCTTCGATAGTCCAGGCGGTGCCGAGGTCGTGATGGTGGACGACGACCTCTGCGATTCGCAACGCCACGATTGATGTCGCGGGGATCTGCTTACCGTGCAGGTGCACCTCCTCGACCGCGAGCCCCCCTCCCAGCCGCCGCGCCTGCTCCGCAAAGTATTGAGCGGACTCGCGCAGCATGCCAAGCAGTTCCTCACGAGGCAAATTGGCGAGGTCCGAAATTTCCTGGCCGCGCGCCTCCTTCGAGGCGTAGAGCTGCTGCTCTTCGCCAGTGAGCGCCCAGTTAATGAGCCGGACCAAGGCGCGGCCGTTCGAGGCGAGGTGGGCAATGACGTGGGCCCGCGTCCATCCCTCGCACAGGGAAGGGGCAGTCATTTCATCGGCGGACAGTGACTCGACGGTGGCCATTAGCATGTCGGTCTCCCTGCCGAGGCGGGACAGGTCCGAGTGCAGGCGTGCGGGGTTGATCATCTATTCACCCTATCGACCGGCACGGCGCGCCAACCAGCTGTCCACGCGTCTTATCCATACTGAATTCGTCCCGATTGGGACGGGTCGGGTACTTGTGGAAGCCGCATGCCCCCCAGGCCCTCAGGGTACGCCACCTCGCTCGTACTTTTATGCTGTGGCTGTCGTGCCCTTTTCATTGATATGGCCAATGTATAGATCACCCCCCGGCCCGAACCCGGGTATTTTCCTCATATGGCGCGCGTCACAGCCCTGCCACACTGGACGACGGGTGCCCCGGCGTACCCCTACCGCATTACTTCCATGCTCCGTCAGAGAGGACAGGCATATGGCAAAGTCGCCCACCGTCGTCGCCCAAAATCCGCGCACAGAGGCGCGCACTGCAAACTGGGTGGCGTTCGTCATCTGCGCCGCACTCTTATTCGATGGGTACGACCTCGTCGTGTACGGCACCGTCCTGCCGGGGCTGCTCGCCGACCCAACCCAGATTGGCGCCTTCGATGCCGCCGCAGCCGGCCTCCTGGGCTCGTGGGCACTTATTGGGGTGCTGGTCGGGTCGCTGATCTGCGGCGCAGTCGGCGACTTCTTTGGCCGCCGCCGGCCCATGCTTTTGGGTATCGCCTGGTTCTCGGTAGGCATGTTCATCACGGCGCTAACCACGACCGTAACGGCCTTCGGTGCCATGCGGTTCATAACCGGGGTGGGACTCGGCATTGTTCTTGCCAGCGCCGGTGCGACCATGGCGGAGTTCGCACCGGCGGGCAGGCGCCAGTTTTACAACGCTATCGTCTACTCGGGCATCCCGGCCGGTGGCGTCTTCGCTTCCATCATGGGCATCCTGTTCCTCAACAACATCGGTTGGCGAGGACTGTTCATGATCGGCGCCCTCCCCCTGGTCCTGCTCGTGCCCATCGCGTCGTTCAGGCTTCCCGAATCCCCGCGCTGGTTGCTGGCGCGCGGCCGCGAGGAGGAGGCTCAGGCAGCCGCCAGACGGACGGGCGTTCCGCTTATCGAAGAGCGGGTTATTCGGCAATTGGGTGCGGCCCCCCAGAAGGCCGGCTTCGCGGCTGTGTTCTCCAGCCAGTTCGCCCTGCCCTCGATCCTGTTGGGCATGATGTCTTTTTCCGGCCTGCTGCTGACCTACGGCTTGAACACGTGGCTGCCGAAGATCATGGAGGGTTACGGCTACGGGCGAACGTACGCCCTGTTCTTCCCGCTGGCGCTGAACCTCGGGGCTGTGGTGGGAGGCCTGCTGCTCTCACGTTTGGCCGATAAGCGCGGTCCACAGCGAGTCATAGCCTTCACCTTCGTCGTGGCCACCATCTCCTTGGTTCTGATGACCTTTGGTTTCCCGCTGCCCGTGCTGTTCCTGTGCATCGCCATCGCCGGACTAGGTACGCTGGGCACCCAGGTGCTGGTTTACGGGTTCCAGTCCAACTACTACACCACCAATGCCCGGGCTGCCGGCGTCGCATGGTGCGCAAGCGTAGGCCGCTGCGGCGGCATACTGGGACCGATCATCGGTGGCTGGCTGGCTGTTGCAGGCATCGGAGGGGCTACCGCGTTCTACATCTTTGGTGGCGTGGCCCTGGTGGGGGCCGTCGTGACGGTTCTGGTTCCCCACCAGCGGAAGCTGGAAGAGGCCGAGCACAGAGTCGGGGAGATGACCGAGCACCCATCAAAAGACCACCTCGCCGCTACTTCCACAACCCGTCGCTGACCGCACCGCCCGGCAGCTCCCGCCCGGGTGCGCGACCCACACCGCTATTGGGTCTGACGCATGTACTAGTCGTCCATTTTATGGTTACTCTGTGAATCAATGGTGTTCGGTCCTGGACCGGATACACCGGGCGGAGGGAAGGCACCCACAATGGAGATACGGCAGCTGAACTACTTCATCGCTGTAGCGGAGGAGCGCCACTTTGGCCGTGCCGCTGAACGCCTCCACATGGCTCAGCCGCCCTTGTCGCAGCAAATCCGCCAGCTGGAGGAGCAATTGGGGGTGCGCCTGTTTAACCGCACTACCCGTAGGGTCGAGCTTACGGCGGCTGGGCAGGAGCTGCTGACCCGGGGGCGGCAGATTGTCAACGCCGTCGGAACGCTCCGGGCGGACGTGTACCAGGTCGGACAGGGTGCTGCCGGGGTGCTGCGCGTGGGCTTCTCCGGCTCGGCGACCTATGGGGTTATGCCCCCGATCGTCCGCCGCGCCAAGCAGGAACTCCCGGGACTGTCGCTCACCCTGCATGGCGAGATGCTGACTCCTGCAATGGAGGAAGGGCTACGGGATGGCACCCTCGATGCGGCGCTGTTGCGTCCACCCGTCGCCTCGCAAGAGATTGACTACCACGTGGTGACGCGTGAGCCGCTAATCGTGGCGCTGCCCTCCTTCAGTCCCCTTGCGGTGGACCGGCCAGTGTCGGTGCGCGAACTACAAGACCAAGCGTTCATTGCCTATCCACCGGATTCTGTTCTCTACCGGACCACCGCAGGCATTTGCCGGAAGGCCGGTTTCCAGCCGCGCATCACCCAAGTGATCAGTGAGACCTCCACGATGCTCTCCCTGGTGGCCGCCGGTGGTGGTGTAGCCATCATTCCCGCAAGCATCCGTGCCCTCCAGCTTGAGGGCGTGGTCTATCGCGACATTGACGAAGCCCCCGAAGTTGAACTGGCCGTCGCTTGGCGGCGTGAGGACCGATCCGCGCTGCTCCACAATTTTCTCGGCGTCGTCCGCGCCGCCACGACAGGACTTCCCAGTATTCATGTTCCTTCCCCTCCCGCAACAACGCGATAAACGATAGGGCCGCCATGGACATGAGGAGACGTCCTCAGTCCGCAGCCCGGAACCGTGCCGCCAGTTCACTCCGGGAGCGGATCCCCAGCTTCCCGTAGATGCGCGTCAGGTGGTACTGCACGGTCTTCTCGGCCAGAAACAGGCTACGGGCTGCCTCCTTGTTGGTGGCGCCGGCGGCCACCAGCTCGGCCACTGCCTGCTCTTGGGCGGTGAGCTGGACCTGCGGCCGGGCCACGGCGGCGAGCACGGCGTCAGAAGGGTCGGGCAGGTTGCCGGCATCAAGCCCCGTGGCCTTCAGCTCCCGGTCGCATCTGTCCACATACGTGACGGCGCCCAGGGAATCGTAGAGATCCCTTGCCACGCGAAGCACCGAGGATGCCAGGCGTCTTTTGCCGGCCCGTCGCATGCTCTGCCCGAAGGCAAAGCTCACCCTTGCGCGCAGGTACGGCCGGTTAAGCCCGCGCAAGTGTCCCAGTGCCGCCTCGAAGTGCTCCCGGGCCGTGTCGGGATCACCTTGGGCGGCGACGAGGCGGCCCCTTGCCCACGCCATTCGTGCCAGGTCTGAGGGTACTGCCCGCTCCCGCCGCACCTGCTCGAAGGCTGTGAGGAACTTGTCGGCGAGGTCAAGCTGGTCTGTCATGACCAGGGCGTTGACGTAGGTATCTTGCCAGGGCCAGAAGGACACCCGATCCTCTGTCCAAGGGTCCAGCTCCGTCAGGGGCTGCAGTACGGCCAGAGCGCTTTCGTAGTCAGCGCGTGCTTCATGGAAACGCGCCCGGGCGAGACTGGCCGGTACCTGCATGGCGCGGTAGGTGCCCGGCTGCACGGCCGCTTGGGAGACGTAGTATCGCGCCCGGTCCCAATCCCCGCGCATGGACCACAGCTCAGCGGCGGTCCAGTACAACAAAGGGCGGATCAGCGGCATCCTCGAGGTCTCGAGCCGCACCGAAGCGCGGGCAACCGTGGCGGCGGCCGCATCCCAGTTACCGAGCACGAGGTGGGTGCGGGCCAACCACGCTTCGGCCCACAGGGAGATCCGCAATGATCCGCCCCGGAATTCAGTCGGTGCAGCGGCTTCGAAGTTTACAAGCGCCGTCTCGGCGTCGTCCAGGCGCAGGGCCAGCCAGCCGGCACCCATCTGCACACGCTGCTTCTGGGCATTCTCGGAGGCGTGCTCGAAGGCCCTGCGGTAGGAACCCTCTGCTTCGGACAGCCTGCCCTGGGCGTAAAGGCCCAGCCCGTAGATGGCCTCAGATTCGATGTGGGCCGGGGTGCCTGGTTTCGTGAGGGTCATTGCCTGCTCCGCCCAACGGGTGATGAGCCGGCCATCCCACGACGCCACCCCGTGGAGAACCAGGCGTTGGGCCACCTGCGCGGCGTCCACCGGATCCCGCTCCGGGTTGCTCGTTCTCCAAGCCATTTCCAACTGGGTTTGGGCACTGTGGTTCTGTCCCGACGCCGTGGAGAGGTAGCCGAGCACGGAGGAGCGCAGCGGTGAGGGCGCCATGGCGTCTACTGCCGCGGCCCACATCTGCGCCTGGGCCATGTTGCCGGAACCCACGAGGGCGTCGATTGCTCTAAGGAGCCGATCATTCATGGTGCGGGGGTCCGCGGAGAGCCTTGACGCGGAGAACAGCGCGGTCGAGACATCGCGCCAGGCTCCCACGAGTGCCTGTTGGCGGGCGTACTCTTCCAGCTCCGCGGCCAATTCTTCGTCAGCGCCTGGTGTCGCGGACACGCGGTGCTCCAGACGATCGCCCTCAAGCTGCACGGTTTGCGCAGCCCGTCGGTGCAGCTCAATGCGCCGGGAGGGGACGATCTGCTCATAGACGGACTCTGTGATGCCAGCCTCAAAGAATGTCACTACCGAGCGTGACTGTTCCACTGAAAGGCCCAGCAGTCCGGCTCGATGGCCCTCGTCGAGTGCATCCATGACTGATGCGACTCCGCTGACGGAGGTTACCTCAGCTATGCCAGCGCTGCTTCTTAGCACAGACGCGGCCTCCGCCACGGCGACCAGCTCCGGAGACGCGGCGTGGAGGAGGCTCCGCACCCGTCCGCGCACGCGGGAACTCGGCGGTAGGGACGAAAACCACGTCTGCCAGGTTTCCGGCGGAAGCTCAGCCAGGAGTTCCACAATCGACTGGGGCAAACCACCGGTATGCTGCACTACGCCGTGGGCCGCCGTCGCGCTCATGTCGATGCCGAACCGGCGCCGGGCGAGCTCCTGAACCTGCTCTGGTGACAGTGGTTCCAGCGGAAGGCGGGAAACCTGATGTCCGGTGAGGAAGGCGAGCACGCCAGCGGGTACGAGCTGTGCTTGAGTGGGGTCGAGAGTGACGACGAAAAGGATTCTCTTGTCGCGGAGCCGTCGCATAACGAACACGAGGACGTGCAGGCTTTCTGCATCCAGGTGCTGGATGTCGTCGACGGCTACGACCACGGTCCCGTGCGATTGAAGCCCTTCGAGGTGCGCGTTAAGAGTCGAGGCGTAGTTGGCCACTTGGGCAGGGCGGAGAGCGCCGGCCAGGTCCGCGGCCGGCGCCGCGGCTCGATCATGGTCCTTCGCCGAGCGCAGCGGCGGGGTGACCATGAGCTGGGAGTAGCCAGCGAGGGGGAACTGCGCCTCCCACTCGTCGCCGGTAGCGGACAGCACCCGCACACCGCGTGCCACGGCGCGGCAGCGCTCCAGGAAGAGATCCAGCACAGCAGTCTTGCCGGATCCCTGTGGGCCGCTGAGCACCACTGAACGTACGGTCCCCTTGCGCACGGTCCGCAGCGTCTCCAGCAACTCCTCGAAGACCTCAGCCCTGCCGAGGAGCTCCAGATCTTCCTCGCTGTCGCCGTGGTGGGGGCCAGGGATCATGCTGGCAAGCTTACTCGAGCGCGCCATTTGCCCCCGCCAGCGAGTTTCCGTCACGGCATACTCAACCGAGGTCTCCGCCTGCCACCGGGAGGATGCTGCCCGTCACATACGACGCCTCGTCGGATGCCATGAACACGATCGGCGCAGCCTGTTCGTCCAGGGTGCCGTATCGCTTCAAAAGGGAGGACTCCACGGTCTGATCCACGATGGTCTGGTACCACGCCTTTTCGGCCGCCGACTGCGCTTCCGGTCCCCGCTTGACTTTTCTGGGCGGGGCTTCGGTGCCACCGGGGGCGGTAGCGACAACGCGGATACCGTGCGCGGCGACCTCCATGGCCAAGGACTGGGTAAGGGCGTTGACGCCACCCTTCGCCGCCGCGTAGGGGACGCGGTGCATCCCGCGCGTGGCGACTGAGGAGACGTTGACGATGGTGCCCGACCCCTGCTCGATCATTGCCGGAAGTACGGCGCGGCAGGACCACAGGGTCGGGAAGAGTGAACGGCGGATCTCCCGCTCGATCTTCTCCTCGTCGTACTCTTCGTAGGGGCGGGCCCAGATGGTTCCCCCAACGTTGTTAACGAGAACGTCAACCATGCCGTGAAGATCCAGCGCCGCACTCACGGCCTGTTGTGCGCCCGTGAAGGTTTCCAGGTCCGCGGTCACGGCGACGGCGGACCCTCCGGTTCCTGACCTCTTCGCGGCTTCCTGGATCTCCCGGGCGACCTCGTGAACGATGTCGGCGCGGTCCACAAGGACCACCGCGCCCCCTTCGGCCCCGATCCGCTCGGCGACCTTTTGGCCGATACCTTGGGCTGAACCCGTTACCACCGCCACCTTGCCGGCGAAGCGGCCGGGCGTGACGAACTGCCCAGCGTATGTCGTAACCATCAGGAGACTTTGTCTTTGGCGTCGATAGCGCGGGACATGGTGCGCTTGGCGTCACGGGCGTGAGCCATAATGACTTCCCGGGCGCGCTCCTTGTCCTGGTGCTCGAATGCGGCCACGACTTCGAGGTGGTCCTGGGCGACCCGCTCGAAGATTTCCGTGCCCTCCACGAAGGTAGCTGCCATCTGGGCATGGACGTCGAGCAGTCGGTATGACTCCAGCAGCATCGGGTTGTCGCAGACCGTGAAGAGGTACTCGTGGAACTCTTCGTTGGTCCTTACGTACTGTTCCGGGTCGAGGACACTGCCCAAGTCGACGGCGCGTGTGGTCGCTTCGGCGAGGCGGCGGAACTGGTTCAGCTGCTCCTCGCTAAGGCGGCCCACCATGAGTTCGGTCACTGCAAGTTCAAGGCCCATGCGGGCCTCCAGATGGGCGAAGCTGTCCTCCTTGCGGAACTCAAGCCGGCCGGTCTCCAGTGAAGAAATGGCCTGGACGCGACTGACCGCGTCTCCCTCGGTCTCCAGCTTCTCCACCGGGGCCGGCGCACCTGTCTCGGTGTCCCCTCCGGTGGTCTCCTTTGGGGCGAAACGCTCGAAATAGAAGTTGGCGGGCTGAATGTCCTCCGTGTCCAGCCACTTGGAAACGGCGTTCACCATGGGCGGCGGACCGCACAGGTAAATGTCGACATCACCGTTGTTCAGGTGGGACGGCTGAATGATCTGTGTGACATATCCCGTGTGCGGGGCGGAGGTACCGGCCTCGGAGGCGATGTAGTCCCAGGTGAAACTCGGCAGCTTTGCTTCGTAAGTGCGCAGCCAGTCGAGCCCGACGATGTCGGCTTCACGGGAGACGCCGTAAATCAGGTGGACCGCGGTGGCCGGCGGGTTCTCGGAGAGCTTTTCCAGGATTGACAGGAGGGGCGCAAGCCCGGTGCCGCCTGCAAGCAAAAGGAGGGGCCGCTTTGGTTCGCGGAGGAAGAATGAGCCGTAGGGGCCGGTGAACTCGATAGTGTCCCCAACTGCGGCCCGGTCACGCAGGTACTCAGACATGGCGCCCTGCGGGGTTATGCGCACCATGAAGGACGCGTCCTCCACTTCGGGGCCGTTGCTGAAGGAGTACGAGCGCTCGGCGTCGGTGCCCGGGACCTTGATGTTGACGTATTGGCCGGGCAGGAACGCCAGAGCGTCCCGGTTCTGCACGTCCAGGGCGAAGGAGATTGTGGACTCCGAGTGCTTGTCGAGCTCTTTAAGGGTGGAGGTGAACGTGACTGCAGAGGTCTTGGCGGATTCCGAAGTGGCCGGGATCTGGATGGCGAGGTCCGTCTCCGGGACTGCCTGGCAGGTAAGCAGGTAGCCCTTTTCGAGCTCCTCCTCGGTCATCGCGTCGTCGATGAAGTCCCCGGGGTCGAAGGAGCCTGAGTCGCAAAAAGCCTTACACGTGCCGCAGGCACCGTCACGGCAGTCCGACGGGATGTTGATGCGCGCCTTGTACGCCGCGTCCATGACAGTCTCATAGTCACCGACCTTGATGACCTTGGTGACGCCATCCTCGAAGCTGAGGGCTACCTGATGGCCCATGTTTCCTCCTGTGGGGTCGCGCCTTCGCGACCCGAATAAGTAGTGCGTGCGAATGTTTCGTGTGAGCGGAGATGTAACGGCTGGATGCTCTTGAGCGTGACCGGCCGCGCAAACCACGGCCGACGCCGGATTCCGTCAGATCATGTAGACATCCACCACATGGTGGATGTAGTCGTTCTTCAGTACGACCTTCTTCTTCAGGATCATGGGCCCGTTGCCCGAGAGATCGATGGTGTAGTAGCTCGTGCCGAAATATGTGTCGCTGGTGTTGTAGCGGAAGTACAGGGTGAACCAGTTGAAACGGACCTTCACCTGGTCGCCGTCGTGCTCCAGAACCTCGACGTCAGTGATGTTGTGCCCCGTACGGGGCTCCGGCAGGGACGTGGCGGAGGAACGGTCGGTCTTGATCCGGAACACCCGGTCCTCGATGCCGCCACGGTTTTCGTAGTAGATCAGCGAGATCTCGTTCTGGGGATCCTCAGTGAGCTGGTCGTCGACGTCCCATGCCGGCATCCAGAATTCGGAGTCCGGGTGATAGCACTGGAGCCATTCGTCGAACTGGCGGTCGTCCAGCAAGCGGGCTTCCCTATAGAGGAAGGCGCGCACGGTCTCGAGGGTCGCGATTTCCTCCGAGCTTTTCAGCGCGGGCAAGGGGTTAAGTACGTTGACCATTTATGTGTGCAATCTCTCTGTGAGTCGGGGCGCTTGGTCAGACAGTGACGGACACGGTTTCGTTGGTTGAGGCTTCCGTCTCCGTGAGAGCCTTGTCCATAACTTCCTTCCAGTACCCGTGCTGGATCGGGTAGAGCCCCTCGTCCTCAGTGCGAACGCCAGAGGCAATTACCCGCGTCATGCCCAGCGCCGTAGCCTGTTCGTCAGGGCCGGCGATCTCGTGGGTGGAGCCGCGCGTCATATCGTTCCACGGCGCCGACGTGGCCCAGTACGTCTTGTTGCAGGAGCGGAACTCTTCGAGGTCGTCCGGCGTGGCCATGCCGGTCGCGTTGAAGAAGTCCTCGTACTGGCGAATGCGCTTAGAGCGGTTCTCCCGGGACTCCCCCTTGGGGGCAATGCAGTAGATCGTGACTTCGGTCTGGTCAGCGGAGATTGGCCGGAAGTGGCGGATTTGCGAGGAGAACTGGTCCATGATGTAGACGTTGGGGTACAGGCAAAGGTTGCGCGAGATGTTGATCATGAAGTTAGCCATCTCCTCGCCGTACTTCTCGACCAGCTCGTCGCGGCGGTCCCACAGCGGACGGTCCTGGGGGTTGGTCCACTCCTGCCACAGCAGCAGGTGTCCGTGATCGTATGAATAGAAGCCGCCTTTGACCTTCCCCCATTTGCCTGCGTCCATGGCTTTGGTCTTGTTGGCGGAATCGCCGGCGCTGCGGCGGGCGGTGGTCGCGGCGTAGTTCCAGTGCACGGCGGTGACATGGTAGCCGTCGGCGCCGTTTTCTGCCTGCACCTTCCAGTTGCCGTCGTATGTGTAAGTGGAAGACCCGCGCAGTACTTCGAGCCCCTCCGGGGACTGGTCCACGATTGAGTCGATCACCTTAGTCGCGTCACCCAGGTGTTCCTCGAGCGGGAGGACGTCTGCATTCAAGGAGCCGAACAGGAAACCGCGGTACGAGTCAAAGCGGGCGACCTTGGTGAGGTCGTGCGAGCCCTCCTTGTTGAAGGTCTCCGGATATCCGGCATTGCGGGAGTCCTTAACCTTCAGCAGCTCACCTGAGTTCTTGAACGTCCAGCCGTGGAACGGGCAGGTGAACGTGGTTCTGTTGTCGGTTTTGCGGCGGCACAGCATCGCGCCCCGGTGCGAGCAAGCATTGACGATGCAGTTGATCTTCTCGTCCTTGTCCCGGGTGATCATCACCGGGGTCCGCCCAATAGAGGTAGTGAAGTAGTCGCCCACGTTGGGAACCTGGGACTCATGCGCGAGGTAGACCCAGTTGCCCTCGAAGATGTGCTTCATCTCGAGTTCGAATATTTCCTGGTCAGTGAAAATTTCGCGTTTTGCCCGGATGACACCGTTCTCACGATCATCGATCACGGCGTCGGCAAGGACCTCACGGACACGGGTCAGGTTCTCGGTCATCACGTGCTCCTTCTTCGGAGATTGGGGGCGGGCGAGCAGCGTCCGGGGGGAACAACGTTTCTGCCCATTGAGGAAAAGGTATGTGAGCCATTCTTGCCCAGCGTGATCGCTTTCACATCAGGCAAAACCCTAGGTTCGACCAAGGGTGCTTTTATGTACGTTTAGATACCGAAAGCCGCCCTAATAGATACTTGTTTCGTCCTTATCCTGCACCTAACCTGAGATGGACGTCACGTGAAGCCGATGGCCCCACGGGCCCAGCCTGTGCCCGGCACGTCGCGGCGGGATAGGAGCCCCTCCTGTCCCGGATTCAAGGATGAATGGAGATCACCATGACTGATACTCAGGCGGACATCCGCAAAGAGAATGAGGGTACTGCCGTAGAGGCCGGCTCAAAGGCCACCGAGCGCTTCGCCGCCTCGGGCAAGATCGCCGGCCTGGGCGTATCCAAGGAGCGCGTGAGCCTGCTCGCCGGAGCCCTGATCAAGGCTGCTAATGACATCGTCGTTGAGCACCAAGTCACCTATGAGGAGTACAACGCGCTCAAGGCCTGGCTGATCAAGGTCGGCACCGATGGGGAATGGCCGCTGTTCCTCGACGTGTGGCTCGAACACACAGTGGAGGACGTCAACTCCCAAGAACGCCCTGGTACCCGGGGCACCATCGAGGGCCCCTACTACGTGCCGAACTCGCCGGCGCTCGAGTCCCCCGCCACGGTAGAAATGCGTGAGGGCGAAGAGGGTACTCCCCTGCGCTTCAGCGGCCACTTCACCGACACTGACGGCAACCCGATCCAGGGTGCACAGCTGGAAATTTGGCATGCGGACGCGGCCGGGTTCTACTCCCAGTACGCTCCCGGGCTCCCGGAGTGGCTCTTCCGCGCCACCGTGAAGGCTGACAGCGATGGCCAATTCGTGCTCCACACCATGCGCCCGGCCCCCTACCAGATCCCGACCGACGGAGCCTGCGGGCAGCTGATCAGTGCTGCTGGGTGGCACGCGTGGCGCCCCGCCCACATACACATCAAGGTCTCCGCGCCCGGATACCAGCCGGTGACTCAGCAGCTTTACTTCCCCGGAGACCCGCACAACGCCGATGACATCGCTTCGGCGGTCAAGCCTGAACTGATGCTTGACCCCAAGCCGCGCACCGATGGCGGGGCCGGAGAGGAAGCCGTTTACGACTACGTCCTCGCCAAGGTTGGCCAGTCCAAGTAGCGGACTCCCCCGCATGCCTTGGCCAGGGCGGCCACGGCCAATGAAGCGTCCCGGAGCAAAGGCTCTGGGCGTTTCTCACCTCTTCCGCCACCACGCTCGCCTCGTCTGACCCGAAAGGAAACGCGCCGTTGAAAATCGAACGGATTGAAGTGATTCCCTACTCGATCCCCTACACGCATCCCCTGAAGTTCGCCAGCGGCGAGGTGGCGAATGCTGACCATGTACTGGTGCGCCTGTACACGGACGACGGCGTCGTGGGAGTTGCAGACGCACCTCCCCGCCCATATACCTACGGGGAGACGCAGGAGTCGATCGGAACGATCATCGAGAAGACCTTTGCCCCGCAGCTGATCGGCCTCGAGATATTGGACCGCGAGCAGATCCAGGCGGTACTGCGCCGCACCATTCACAATCAGGTCGCGAAGGGTGCCGTTGACATTGCAGTGTGGGACGCGATCGGCAAGACACTCGGCACTCCGGTGCATAAGCTGCTCGGAGGGTACACGGACCATATGCGGGTCAGCCATATGCTCGGCTTCCGGCCCGCGCAGGAACTCCTCGACGAAGCCTTGGGCTTTGGAGAGGAATACGGCATCACCACCTTCAAACTGAAGGTGGGCCGCAGGCCGCTGTCACTGGACGTGGAGGCTTGCCGCGTGCTGCGCGAGGGGTTGGGTGACGATGTGGAGATCTACCTGGACGCGAACCGCGGATGGACCGCAAACGAAGCCCTTGAGGTGCTGCGGCGGACCGAGGGATTGGGACTGACCCTGCTCGAGGAGCCCTGTGACGCAAAGGAAGCAATGAGTCGCCGCCGCCTGGTCGACAAATCCCCAATTCCGGTAGTGGGCGACGAATCCGTCCCCACGGCCGGCGATGCGTCACGGGAACTGCTCTCCGGCGGCTGCAATGCCATCTGCATCAAGACCGCGCGCTCTGGCTTCACGGAGGCCACGGAGATCCTCGGGCTCTGCACCGGGCTCGGCGTGGACGTGACCATGGGCAACCAGATCGACACACAGGTTGGCTCGCTTGCGACCATCGCCTTCGGTGCCGCCCACGAGGCCACCAGCCGCCGCGCTGGCGAACTGTCAAACTTCCTCGACATGGCCGACGACCTGCTGGCCGACCCTCTCCGAATCATCGGTGGCACGATTTCGGTGCGCGATCTGCCCGGGGTCGGAGCCGAAATCGACGACGACAAGCTCGCTACCTACAGGCTGTCCTAGCCCCGACCACAAAGGAGAAAAGTAGTGTTGTTTTTGGCCCGGATGGACGTGCAGTTCCCATCGCATCTCTCCCCCGAGGACGTTACCCGCATGCAGGGGTTGGAGAAGGAGTACTCCCAGGCGCTGCAACAGGAAGGCCGTCTTGCCTCAATCTGGCGGGTGGTCGGCGAGTACGCAAACTATTCGGTCTTCGACGTCGGATCCAACGACGAGCTGCAGCAGATCCTCAGCGGCTTCCCGATGTACCCCTACATGAAAATCAAGGTCACACCGCTGGCCAAACATCCCAACTCGATTCACTAACGCATCTTAGCCGGATCTTCAGGGGCTCTTGACATTGCATGAACCTGCTCCCCTAATGCTTTGCCATCCTTCCGCACCCGTCATCGCCTCAGGAGCAAACGATGCCCCACCCCTCGAAGGCCCAGTCCACGACTGACAAGGCAGGACCAGGCCTTAACCACGGAGCCCAACCGCTCTTCGAGCGGCCCGGGGCCCGTCCGGCTGGGGTACGCGACTTTCTGCGGGACATCGGCCCACATTACGCCTCGAACGGGGTCGTCGGACTGGCGTTTTCCGCCTCCGGTCCGATCGCAGTCACCCTTGCCGTCGGGTCCCTTGGCGGACTGACACAGGCCCAGCTCGCGTCGTGGGTCTTCGCCATTTTCCTCTCGGCAGGCGCGGCGACCCTGCTCATGTCAATGATCTATCGCCAGCCACTGGGCTTCGCCTGGTCCATTCCGGGGACGGTCCTGCTGGGGCCCTCCCTGCAGCACCTGTCCTTCCCGGAAGTGGTCGGGGCGTTTTTCTCCGCCGGCGTGCTGATCCTCGCCCTGGGTGCCACCGGCGTAGTGCGCCCAAGCATGGCCGCGATTCCCGTGCCGATTGTCATGGCCATGGTTGCAGCCGTGTTCCTCCGGTTTGGGACGGACATCGTCTCCTCCACCCGGACCGACCCCGCCGTGGCGGCACCGATGGTGGTGGCATTTCTCCTGCTGGCCGCCGTGCCCGCCCTGGGCAGGCATCTCCCTCCGGTACTCGGCGCCCTGGCGGTGGGCGTCGTCGCCGTCGCGCTCAGCGGCCGGTTCACCATTAAGGAGGGCGGCCCGATCCTCGCCGCCCCTGTGTTTACTGTTCCCGAGTTCACTTGGGCCGCCCAACTGGAGCTGGTGATACCCTTGGCGCTCACGGTACTGGTTGTGCAGAACGGGCAGGGTGCGGCTGTCCTCCGGACCGCGGGCCATCACCCTCCGATCACCGTCTTCGCGGTGAGTTCGGGCCTGTTCTCCCTGCTCAATGCGGCATTCGGCGCCGTCTCCGCCTGTGTCACCGGGCCGACCAACGCATTACTGGCCTCCTCCGGGCAGAAAAAACGCCAGTACACCGCAGCGGTGGTCTACGGTCTGCTGTCCCTGGTCTGCGCCCTGCTGGCCCCCACACTCACCCGCTTCATGCTCGCCACCCCCGATGCATTCATTCTGGCCTTGGGCGGCATCGCAATGCTGCGGGCCCTCCAGCAGGCTTTCATCACCGCCTTCGCCACGAACTTCACCCTGGGATCACTGGTAACTTTTGTTGTCACGGTTTCCGGTCTGGACCTCTTCAACATCCATGCCGCGTTCTGGGGAGTGGTCATCGGCTACGGCGCATCCCGCCTGCTCGAGCGCCAGGACCACGCTACAACTGATGCCGCTGTGCCTGGGCCGAAGGATTAGATGTCGCACATATTGGTCGTCATGCAGGCCATCAGGATCTTGGGGCGCGACGTCGCCCTGGTACCGCGCTTCTCGAAACTCCAGGTCCGCCCGTGAGCGCCCGGAAGAGCCTCGACGTCTTCCTCCGCGGGCAGCGGATCGGTGAGCTGCGAGGTCGTCCCCGTCCGCGAAACCTTCGAGAGTGACAGCGTGAAGACTCTGGGGATCGACCTGGCCGCTGATCCGAAGAGAACGGCTGCTGCGATCATTGAGTGGCGCGACGGGCAGGCGCGGCTTGTCCACTTGTCTCTCGGCGTCACGGACGAAACCGTCGTCGAGCTTTTCCGAGACTCCGATGTGACCGGCATCGACTGTCCTCTTGGCTGGCCGGCGCCCTTCCTCTCATTCCTCCTCGGTCATTCCCGGGAGGAACCCGGTGCCGTCCTCTGTCATGACGGGTTGGCGGGGCGCCGTGAGCTTGCCTACCGGACCAGCGACCGATTCGTCACTGGCAGAACGGGCCTGATCCCGTTGAGCGTGTCGGCGGACCGGTTGGCGCATCCGGCCATGCGCTGCGCCGTCATCCAGGCCAAAATAGCCCGGGCCTGCGGCGTTCAGCCCAGGGACGGCACGGGACATCTTGTCGAGGTCTACCCTGCCGCTTCCTTGAAGATATGGGGCATCTCGGCCCGCCGGTACAAGGGCCGAGGGACACCTGAGTCCGAAGTCCGCAACAACATTCTGGGCCAGCTCACCGCCGCGGCACCCTGGCTGGACCTTGATACCTACCGCGACCAGCGACCGCCTCGGACGATCTACTCGATTCCGTCATCGCATCACTGACAGCCCGCGCCACCGCACTCCAAGCGACCCTGCTCCCCGACCCAGACCAGAGCCTTGCAGCGCGTGAAGAGGGCTGGATCCACCTGCCAACCCGGCCGCTCACCGAGCTGAACAATCAGGGTCAACGGGGCTGCTTATGACAGGCAGCGAACCACTGCCCGCATGATGCCGTCGCTCAGCGTGTCGATGACAACTACCTGCGGAACTAGAAAATGGGCTTACGAGAAATTCATAAGGGCCTCGGTGACGAGGCCGCCCGGCTCTCCCAGGCGTAGGTGGGACCCGTTGGACGCCACCATTTCGCCGTTTATTACCACGTCGGTGACGTCGCTGGCCGTCGCGCTGAATGGGAACTGCTGCGCCTGCGATCCCGCGGTGCGAACCGAATCCGGTGCCACGGCCATCAGGTCACATACGGCGCCGGTCCGGAGGGCCGCCGGCATGACCGGCGTGGCCATGGCGGCCGCCGCCCCGCCCGTGGCCGCGGCCAGCAGTTCCCCTGGCGTGAATCTGCCACGTTGGCCGGAGCGAAGCCGCTCGCCGTGTTCCAGTGCGCGCATCTCGGTCCAGGGGTCGATCACGGCGTGCTGATCAGTTCCGAGCGCAATGTTCGCTCCGGCGTCGGACAATGCCCGGGCGGGCCCGATGCCGTCTGCGAGATCCGCCTCGGTACTCGGGCACATCACCACTGTGGAACCGGCCTCGCCAAGCAGCCGGATATCCTCCGGCGTTAGGTGCGTGGCGTGGACTGCGGACAGGCGCCGGGTGAGCAGTCCGTGCCGTGCCAGCAGACCCGCCGGGGTGACCCCGTATGCCCGCTGGCAGGCGTCGTTCTCCGCGGGCTGTTCGCTGAGGTGGATGTGAAGGGGAATGTCGGCAGGGAGATGTTCGGCGACAGTCTTGAGTTCCTGCTCGGGAACGCCCCGCACAGAATGCAGCGCGGCTCCCACGCTGACCATTTCCGCGGGAAAGGCGCGGCTCACTTCGGCCCGAAGCGAGCTGAGTCTTTCCAGCCACCGGTGGGCGTCGGCGTCGCCGAACCGGACCTGTTCTGCGCTGAGCGGTGCGGCGACGCCGTCCGCTTTCACGCCGCCGGCCAGATACAGGGTGTCCAGCAGGGTCAGCCTGATGCCGGCCGCTGTTGCCGCCCGGGCCAGCGCCAGTTCCATCGCATGGCGCTCGGCATATGGGCGGCCGTCCGGCTGATGGTGGACGTAATGGAACTCCGCCACGCTGCTGAAGCCGGCCACCACCATTTCTGCGAAGACCGCCGTGGCAAGCTTTTCGTACTTTTCCGGGGTCAGTTCGCCGGCACTGCGATACATCTGCTCCCGCCAAACCCAGAAGTCGCCGCGCCCGTCATGTGTGCGGCCGCGGAGAATCCTGTGGAAGGCGTGGGAATGGGCATTGGCGGCAGCCGGGAAGACGACGCCTTTCAGCACCGGGTCACCCGGTGCAGCGTTGACGCCGGACGTGATGCCTGCAATCCGTCCATCGTGCGTTTCCAGCCGCACGCCGGTGGCGACCGTTGGCCCGCCGTCGGCCTCTATCAGTGCCGCCTCGCACCAAAACCGGTTCACAGCAGGCCCTCCAAAACATCAGCCAACGCGACAGCACCGGCGTTCGCGTCCTCGTCCGCAACATACTCCTCAGGGGAGTGCGATATGCCGCTGGGATTGCGGACAAACAGCATTGCGGACGGAACGTGCGCCGAGAGCACCCCCGCGTCATGGCCCGCGCCGGTGGCCAGCACGGGTGCATCGGGGAGGATTCCGCTGATCCGCCGGCTCAGTCCGGGGTCGAAATGCACGGTGTCACTGTAGGACTCCTCGGTGAGGGATACAGAGCATCCTTCACCGGCCGCAATGTGGCGGGCGGTGCCGTGAATGGATTCGATCAGGCGGGCGGTGACGGCGTCGTCGGGATGACGTGCATCCAGCCACATGTCCACCCGGGAGGCAATGACGTTGGTTCCGCCCGGCACCGGCATCAGGCGCCCGACGGTGGCACGCGCATCGGGCTGCGCCGCGGCGGTGTCGCGGACCGCAACGATGATCTGTGCAGCCGCGACCATCGGGTCCGCACGGTCCGCCATCAGGGTGGTCCCGGCGTGGTTGCCCTGGCCGCTGATGCTCAGCTTCCAGCGTCCGTGCCCGAGTATGGAACTTCCGACGGCGATGGCCGGGCCGTGCGCCCCGAGCCCCTTGCCCTGCTCGACGTGGAGTTCCACGAAGTCACCGATCCGCGCGAGGGCCTGGGCGTCAGGGCCCAGATGGCTGGGGTCAAGGCCGTTGGTCCGCGCCACGTCGGCGAAGGTGTTGCCGTCGCCGTCACGCAGGTTCCGGGCCTTATCGACGGCGATGGCGCCCGCGAGAAGCCGGGAGCCGAGGCAGGCCACGCCGAAGCGTGAGCCTTCCTCCTCCGGGAACACCGTGATGGCCAGGGACCGCGCCGGCACTGTTCCGCGCGCTTTGAGAATGTCGACCGCGGCCAGTGCCGAGGCAACGCCGAGAGGGCCGTCGAAGGCCCCTCCTCCCGGCACGGAATCAAGGTGGCTGCCCGTGACCAGGGCACCCTCCTGGGGCTTGCCCCACCATGCCCAGATGATGCCGTTGCGGTCGGTCTCCACGGAAAGGCCGCGCTGGAGTGCCTGTTCGATGAACCATGCCCTCAGGTCGAGCTCGGCGGTCGAATAGACAGCGCGGGAATAGCCTCCGCGAACCGCGTCCCGGCCCACGCCCTTGATCGAGTCAAGGAGCTGATTGACGGTTTCCACAGTGAACCTCCGGTAGTAGGGACTGCCACCAAGTAAAAACTAGATTCCACTGGATGACAAGGGTTTCAGGGCTCGCCCGGAACAGTTAACCGCCCTGCAACACGGCGGAAACACGCCGTTGCCACAGGGCGTAACACTCATCAGCCCGGTCGAAAACCTGCGTAATTTTGGCTCAAGGGGTTGCCATCAAATGAAAGTAGGTTTTTACTTAGTGGCAAGACATAGTGATTCGGACCACTTGAAAGCGGGTCAGACAGTGGCTGCAGATTCTTCGACACGCACGGTGGAGAGGGCGCTGGCGCTGCTCAGCGCCGTGTGTACTGACGGCTCCATCACCCTCAGCGACGCCGCACGTGTTGTTGACCTGTCCGCCAGCACAGCACTTCGCCTCCTCCGCACTCTGGAGGGCGCCGGCTTTGTATCGAGGGACCCGGGCGGGAACTTCCGCCCCGGCGCCAGTGTCATCCAGCTGGGCGCGCTGGCATTGAGCCAGGAATCACTGGTCTCGATCTGCACCCCGCACATGAAGCGGCTGGTGGCCGAAACGGGTGAGTCCTGCTATCTGAGCATTCCCGGTCCTGGGGACACCGGAATCTACATAGCAATAGTCGAAGGTACCCGCTCGGTCCGGCATGCCAGCTGGGTCGGTCGGAGCATACCGCTGGACGGATCTGCTGCCGGCCAGGTCCTGAACGGCCACCAGCCCGAGCGCGGCTTCGCCATCGTGCGCAGCGGAGTGGAAGACGACATCACAGCCGTCGCCGCTCCCATCGTGATCGGCGGCCGCACTGTTGCCGCGCTGAGCATCGTCGTACCCAGCTACCGGCTGGACGAAGCCAAGGCTCTGAAGATTGGCGAGGAACTGGTGAAGGTCGCTGGCAATGTCCTCACCGAGCCCTCCGGAAACCATGAAATGCCCCAGGAAAGCATGGAAGAGAAATGATCAAGTTTGAAAATGTCACCAAGACCTATCCTGACGGAACAGTCGCCGTCGACGGGCTGAACCTTGAAGCGCCGACCGGGAAACTAACAATCCTGGTTGGTCCGTCCGGCTGTGGCAAGACCACCTCCCTGCGGATGATCAACCGCCTGATTGAACCGACCAGCGGAACCATCTACCTGGACGACCAGCCCACCTCCGGCATGGATGCAGCGTTGCTCCGCCGCCGGATCGGCTATGTCATCCAGCACGCCGGCCTGTTCCCGCACCGCACCATCGTGGACAATGTGGCAACCATGCCGGTGCTGCTTGGGGAGGGCAGGCAAAAAGCCCGCACGAAGGCTCTCGAACTGATGGAGCGGGTGGGCCTGCCGGCGAACTTTGCCAACCGCTACCCCTGGCAGCTCTCGGGCGGCCAGCAGCAGCGTGTTGGAGTAGCCCGCGCGCTGGCCTCGGATCCGGCCTTCATGCTGATGGATGAACCGTTCAGTGCCGTGGACCCCGTGGTCCGCGCACAGTTGCAGGACGAGTTCCTCCGCCTGCAGCGCGAAATCGGCAAGACCATCATCATGGTCACCCACGACATCGACGAGGCCCTCAAGCTGGGCGACCAGGTGGCTGTGATGCGCGTCGGCGGAAAGCTGGCCCAGATGGCCACGCCGTCGGAGCTCCTGACCGCCCCCGCCGATGAATTCGTGGCCGACTTCGTTGGCCGGGACCGCGGCTACCGTTCCCTGGGGTTCGCCAATGCCGCCGGCACTGTCTCGGTCAGCGAAGAACCCGTGGTTCACCTCGGAGCCTCCGCCGCGGAAGCGCAGGCAAAGGCATCCGGCGCGTGGGTGCTGGTCCTCGACGGCGCACGGAAGCCGCTGGGCTGGGCACAGCCCGAGCTGATCGGCAGTGAACTGAAGACAGAACACCTGAACCTTAGCGGGACGTCAGCGTCAGCCTCCGGAACCATGCGGCAACTGCTCGACGCGGCACTGTCCTCGCCCAGCCGCCGCGGCGTCGTCGTCAATGACCACGGTGAGCTCATCGGCACGGTCACTGCCAGCGACATCGTCAGGGCCATCGAGGCCGAACCGCACCTGGAGACGGCCCGATGAACCTCGAATGGCTGGGCCGCCAGTTCGACAACATTGTCTTCCTCCTCGGCTGGCACGTGCTGCTGGCCGTCACCCCGCTTGTCTTGGGCCTGCTGATTGCACTGCCCCTGGGCTGGTGGGCTCACCGCAGCCGCCGCATCTACCCCCTTTTGGTAGGGGTAGCGGGCCTGCTCTACACCGTCCCCTCCTTGGCGCTGTTCGTGTTGCTGCCGCTGGTCCTGGGCACCAAGATCCTGGACCCGCTTAACATCGTGGCCGCACTGACCATTTATACGGTGGCGCTGCTGGTCCGCGTAGTGGCAGACGCCCTGGAGTCCGTTCCCGAAGACACCGTCCAGGCGGCGAAGGCGATGGGCTACCGCGGCTACCAGAGCCTGCTGAAGGTGGAGCTCCCCGTGGGCGTCCCCGTGATCTCCGCCGGCCTCCGCGTGGCAGCCGTTTCCAACGTCAGCCTGGTGTCCGTGGCCGCACTGCTGGGCATCCCCCAGCTCGGCTCCCTCTTCACCCAAGGCTTCCAGCTGCGGTTCTTCACCCCGATCGTTGCCGGCATCATCCTCTGTGTGGTCCTGGCCATGGTCCTGGACGGGCTGATCATTCTTCTCAACCGGTGGCTGACACCGTGGACCCCCAAGGTGGTGGCATCGTGAACTACTTGTTCGACCCCGCGCACTGGACCGGTGCAGACGGCATTCCCAGCCTGATCGGCGAGCACCTCCTGTACTCGCTCATCGCCCTCGCAATAGCAGCCGTCATCGCCGTTCCGCTCGGTGTGTACATCGGCGTCACAGGCAAGGGCGTCTTCATGATTGCCGGCCTGGCCAACGCCCTCCGTGCCCTTCCCAGCGTGGGCCTGCTCATTCTGCTGGTCCTGATGATCTCCCCCGCCTTCCCATCCAAGATGGGCTACATCCTCCCGAGCCTCATCGTCCTGGTGCTCCTCGCGGTGCCGCCCATCCTGACCAACACCTACGCCGGAATCCGGGCAGTGGATGCCGCCGCCGTCGACGCCGCCAAAGGCATGGGCTTCCGCACCATGAAGATCCTCACGGATGTCCAGCTTCCCTGCTCGCTTCCGCTGGTGCTGTCCGGCGTCCGCAGCGCACTGCTGCAGATCATCTCGACGGCGACCATCGCGGCGTACATTTCGCTCGGCGGCCTCGGCCGCCTGCTGATCGACGGCAAGGCGCAAAACGACTACGGCCAGATGGTGGCCGGTGCCGTGCTGGTGGCCCTGATGGCCTTGTTCTTCGACCAGCTGCTCGCCTTCGTCACCCGCCGGGTGGTCTCCCCAGGGCTGACCCGGCGGAACCTCAAGACCGCCCCACCGGCCTTGGCGGCGGACGTCCCACCGGCCCCCATCACGGTCTGAACCACCGCCGGCATCCCCCACGTATTAATCCACCCCAGCTGGCCGCTGCATGCCCCGCGCCAGCCTCCCAGAGAGCATTGACATGAAAAAGTACCTGACCGGTTTCACCGTCGCGGCCGTGGCCGCCCTCGCCCTCAGCGCCTGCGGCGGGGACCCCATGAGCACTTCCAACACCCAGGCCGCAGGCTCGGGCGACAGCATCATCGTGGGCTCCGCGGACTTCCCGGAAAGCCAGCTGATCGCCAAGATCTACGCCGTAGCCCTCAAGGCCAAGGGTGTCCAAGTGACAGAAAAGCCCAGCATCGGCAGCCGCGAGGTCACAATCCCTGCGCTCAAGGACGGCTCGATCGACCTCATGCCCGAATACGGCGGGGCCCTCCTGCAGTATCTCGACCCGAAGACAAAGGCAGTAACCTCCGAGGAAGTCACCAAGGAACTGGGCGCCAAGATTCCTGCCGGACTGACCCAGTTGACAGCATCCAAGGCACAGGACAAGGACGTGCTGGCGGTCAAAAAAGAAACTGCCGACAAGTACAACCTCAAGTCCATCAGCGACCTCAAGCCTGCGGCCAAGGAGCTCGTCCTGGGCGGACCGCCGGAGTGGAAGACACGCGTCAACGGTGTTGCCGGCCTGAAGTCCGTCTACGGTCTGGAATTCAAGGAATTCTCGGCGCTCGACGCCGGCGGTCCGCTGACGCTGAACGCCCTCCTTTCCGGCCAGGTACAGGTTGCCGACCTCTTCAGCACCGACCCGGCGCTGGCGACCAACAACCTGATTGCGCTGGAGGACGACAAGAACCTGTTCCTTTCCGAGAACATCGTCCCGGTCATCAACGCGAAGAAGTCCACGGACACGGTCAAGGAGGTCCTGGACAAGGTCTCGGCAGCGCTCACCACCGAAGACCTGATCGACATGAACGGCCGCACGGCGAAGTTCGAGGACGTCGGAGAGATCGCCAAGGACTGGCTCAAGTCCAAGAACCTGGCCTAGGCCGCGCCGGATATTAGGAGTACACAATGACAGCCGATTTCACCACCGGTGCCCGCCCGGTCAAAGCAGCCCGCGGCACCGAGCTCACCGCCAAGTCCTGGCAGACCGAGGCGCCGCTGCGCATGCTCATGAACAACCTCGATCCCGAGGTCGCCGAACGCCCGGATGACCTGGTGGTCTACGGCGGTACCGGCCGGGCGGTGCGCTCGTGGGCCGCGTTCGATGCCATCACCCACACCCTGGAAACCATGGAGAAGGACGAGACCCTGCTGGTCCAGTCCGGCAAGCCGGTGGGTGTTTTCCGCACCAACGAGTGGGCGCCGCGGGTGCTTTTGGCCAACTCCAACCTCGTGGGCGACTGGGCCACGTGGCCCGAGTTCCGCCGGCTCGAGGCCGAGGGCCTGATGATGTACGGGCAGATGACGGCCGGGTCCTGGATCTACATCGGCACGCAGGGCATCCTGCAGGGCACGTTCGAAACCTTCGCCGCGATCGCCCGGAAGCTCACCGGGGACAGCAACGGCACGCTCGCCGGCACCCTGACGCTGACCGGCGGCTGCGGCGGCATGGGCGGCGCCCAGCCCCTCGCCGTCACCCTGAACGAGGGCGCCTGCCTGATCATCGACGTCGACGAGACCCGCCTGCGCCGCCGGGCCGGCAAGCGCTACCTGGACGAGGTGGAGACCGACCTCGACGCCGCGATCGCCAAGGTCCTCAAGGCCAAGGAGGAGCGCCGCGGCTGGTCCGTGGGCTATGTGGGCAACGCCGCCGAGGTCTTCCCCGAACTCCTTCGCCGGCACAAGGCCGGTGAGCTGACCATCGACATCGTCACCGACCAGACCTCCGCCCACGACCCCCTGTCCTACCTGCCCGAAGGCATCTCCGTGGACGAATGGCACCGCGAAGCCGAGGCTGACCCGGAGGGCTTCACCAAAAAGGCCCAGGCATCGATGGCCCGCCACGTCCAGGCCATGGTCGAGTTCCAGGACGCCGGCGCCGAGGTGTTCGACTACGGAAACTCCATCCGCGACGAGGCCCGCAAGGGCGGGTACAGCCGGGCCTTCGAATTCCCCGGCTTCGTCCCGGCCTACATCCGCCCGCTGTTCTGCGAGGGCCTGGGCCCGTTCCGCTGGGTCGCCCTCTCCGGTGACCCCGAGGACATCGCCGTCACCGACAAAGCCATCAAGGAGCTCTTCCCGCAGAACCAGCACCTGCACCGCTGGATCGACGCCGCCGCCGAGCGCGTCGAATTCGAAGGCCTGCCGGCCCGCATTTGCTGGCTGGGCTACGGCGAACGCGCCAAGGCCGGGCTGCTCTTCAACCAACTGGTCAAGGAAGGCAAGGTCAAGGCCCCCATCGTGATCGGCCGCGACCACCTGGACTCCGGCTCCGTTGCCTCACCGTACCGGGAGACCGAAGCCATGGCCGACGGCTCGGACGCGATCGCCGACTGGCCCATGCTCAACGCCCTCCTCAACACCGCCTCCGGCGCCACCTGGGTCTCCCTCCACCACGGCGGCGGAGTAGGCATCGGCCGCTCCATCCACGCCGGCCAGGTCTCCGTTGCCGACGGCACCGATCTCGCCGC
>NZ_QLNP01000084.1 GCF_003261175.1 Arthrobacter globiformis
TGTCAGCGATGGTCGAAAAGTGAGCCGTTTCGCGGGTGGAAAAGTGAGCCACTTTGACGTTGGTTATTCTGCCGTATTTTCGGGTCTTGTCGAGGGCAGTGAGTCGACTTGGGTGTGTTTGAGTCGGTAGCTGGAGCCTTTGAGGGTGATGACTTCGGCGTGGTGGACGATGCGGTCGATCATGGCCGAGGCGACGACCTGGTCGCCGAACACGTCGCCCCAGCGGGCGAACGGGAGGTTCGAGGTCAGGATCAGCGAGGCGTGCTCGTAGCGCGATGAGACCAGTTGGAAGAACAGGTTCGCGGCATCTTGCTCGAAAGGGATGTAGCCGACTTCATCGACGATGATCAGCCGGTAGCGGCGCAGCCTTACGAGTTCCTGGGGCAGTCTGCCGTTCTGGTGGGCTGTCTGGAGGCGGGCTACCCAGTCGATGGCCGTCGCGAACAGGACCCGATGTCCGAGCTGGGTGGCCCGTAAGCCCAGGCCGGTTGCGAGGTGTGTTTTGCCGGTGCCGGGCGGTCCGAGCAGGACGATGTTGGATGCTTCCGTGAGGAACGCTCCGGTGGCAAGGTGGGCGATGGTGTCGCGTTTGAGGCCGGGCTGGTGATCGAAGTTGAAGTCCTCGAGTGATTTCCGGGCCGGGAACCCGGCGCCCCTGGCTCTGATCTCTGCTCCGGAGGCTTCCCTCGCGGCCACTTCCCGCGACAGCACAGCGGCGAGGTATTCCTCGTGGGTCCAGCCTCCTTCCCGGGCCTGATCAGCGAGCCGGGTTGCTGCTTCCCGGATCCGGGGTGCTTTCATTGCCCGGGAGTAGTACTCGATCTGGCCAGCGGTTTCCTTGATAGCGGGCATCAGGCGACCTGCCCGTCATCAAGGATGACCCCGAATGCGCGGTCGTAGTCGGCCAGATCCCGCAGCCCGGCTGTCTCACCCACCGGCTGAGGGGTTTGGAAGGCCTTCCGTAGTGCCTTTGCCGCCTCTACGTGGTCTGGGTCGGTGATCGTCAGGCCCTTGCCCCAGGACCGGGTGTGGGTTCCGACAGTTCTGCCGTCCAGGCTGATCGTGACGGTTTCGAGGTCGGCGGTGACCTCGACGAACCGGCCGATGGCCTGCGGGTGGACGGAGTAGTCGTTGGACCCCATCCGGACGTAGTAGTCCCGCGGGAGCCGGACCCTGGCGGTGAATCCGGTGACCGGTGGAACCGGTGGCAGCGCCAGCATCGCCTTCTTGTCCGCATTGATGAGCTCCGCCGGCCGGGCACCTGTCCGCCTGACGAGCCGCGCATTGGCCTTCGGCAGCCACATGGCCAGCTGGGCGTTGAAATCCTCCGGTGAGGTGAAGACCCGGCCCGGCAGGAACGAGGTCTCCAAGAACTGGTTGGCCCGCTCGACCACGCCTTTGCTTTCCGGGTCATAGGGTTTGACCTGAACGACCCGGGTGGCGAGGACCCCGGCGAACGCAGCCACCCCGGCGGCGTAACTGTTCCGGCGACCGATCCCGGTTTCGTTGTCCCAGATCAGCCGCCGCGGAACCGCACCCAGGGATCCGAGCAGCTCCCACATCCCGGCCAGCAGGTCCCCGGTCATCCGCGACGGGATCATCCTGGCCATGATGAACCGCGAATGCGAAGACACCATCACCAGCACGGGCAACACCCGCGTCTTGCCTGCTCCAACGGGAATCTGCACCTCCGGGAACCAAAGGTCGCACTGCGCCTGATCCCCGGGATCATAGGTGATCCGGTCAGCAGGATCAGCCGGCGCATACTCCGGCCGGATCCTGGCCACGTTCTCCCGGAACCAGGCCGCCGACCCCGACCAGCCCACCCGCTCCGCGAGCACCGTCGCGGGCATCCGCGGGTTCTCCTGCAACAAAGCACGAATCGCAGGCTCGACGGCCTTGATCCCGGAGTCCTGAGGTGCCCGCACATACGCAGGCGGACCATCAGAACTAACCGCTTTGGCAACAGTGTTCCGGGAGATCCCCAGCCGCGCCGCTATCGACCTCATCGACTCACCCTCGGCAAGATGCAATCGCCGAATAAGCGCCCAATCCTCCACAGTGATCACCCACCCAATCGTTTGAAACGGGTGGCTCAGTTTTCAACCGTCACAATGGTTCAGTTTTCGACCGTCACCGACACTAGCCGTCGACCGCAGCGATTCTTGGATCCCGAGGGAGAGGCGGCAGCCAGCTTGACGCGCTCAGCACGGGATCGGATACAGTCGCTCGATGAGCGGTGCCGATAACCTCCAAATTGTCAACAGGACGCCCGTGCGTATGCGCAAGTACTGGTATCCGGCCTACGAGAGCTCGTCCGATTTCGTGATGCCATGGTGGCGGGAAACCTACGGCAGCGAGCCGCCAGCCGAGGACCACTGGGTGTCAGTCTTGCTCCGCGACCAAGAAGTCGCGCGGTGCAAGTACGTCGTGACAGGTGCTCGTGTAGACCCTGTTCTCGGCGACCTCCCGCACGGGCAGCTCGACATCCTCGCGTTCGAGGTCGCGATCCCCTTGCGCCGCAAGGGGATCGGTCGCACGGCAGTGCAGGGGATCCGAGACCAAAACCCGCTGCCGCGCATGACTGCCCTGAACGATGGCGCCGAATCTAGGAAATTCTGGGATGGGATCGGCTGGATCAGGCACGAGCCCGCCCACGCCATCCTGAGGGGCGGCGAACGAGTGACCTACTCCGAGCCATGAAATTCGGCCACGATCCGCAGTCGAGGGGGAACCACTTAACCGCGGTGTCTGTGTCCGTGGATGCTGGCGATTCGGGACGGCCCTGCACTGCGCGGTGGCTCACTGGTGAACGCGATTAGGCTTGCAGAAGGCAGCTCAACGCAGCCGCCCATGAGTGGTCGGCTCATCTTGCGCGGATGAGCCCCGGCAGATGAGCCCAGTTACCAATGAAGCACGCAGAGTTTGACGCAAGAACAAACATCACACGTCAGCTACCGACCGAATGTGTACGGAGCCACCGGGTTCTGCCGCATGGACTCTAAAACTGACTTCCCAATGGCTTCACGGGTCTGGTTGTTGCCGGCTCGGAATTCAGGGGCCGGTTCGAGCTGTTCGGCCGCATATTGTCATCACGTCGATGTCCGGGTTCGGTGCAACCGAGGGCCCTTCAGACGGGTTGCTCTTTGTACACGGGACAAGATGCAACGATCCGCTAACTGCAAGCTGACGGAATAATAATTATCAGCGTTCGCTGTGGCCTCATTAGAGGAGACGGGGTTCCCTTTCAGTTGCTGCCAGTCTTGTCCCCCGACGGGAAGGACCTGACTTCCTGGCCCCAAAGCTATGCTGGCCGACGGTCGTTAACGCCGGCAAAGCTATGGAAGATCTGATCCTCCCCCAGACGGTTCGTTATAGAGTGCAGCAAAGGATCAAATCGGGGGACAGCATGGCATTGAAGAAGCAGCGCATCCGGAGCAGCTTCAATCTGGGCGGCGAGCAGGCAGAGGCAGACTCGCTCCTAGAGGAGGCATTTTTTGAGACCGGAGACTATGAAATGATCGAGTCTCGGACTGAGAGCAAGTGCTTCGTCATCGGGCGAACGGGGGCGGGAAAATCTGCTGCATTATCAAGGATCGAGGACCTTCACCCGGAGCACGTAATTCGGATCAACCCTGAAGACCTGTCTCTTCCGTACATAACGAACCTTCAAGCAATTCGGTGGCTAGATAGTCTCGAAGTTAATCTGGACCAATTTTGGATCGCCCTGTGGAAGCACGTCATCTTGGTCGAGGTTATTCGGCACCGATATAAGGTCGACTCCCCCGTAGCCAAGAGTAATATGCTCGCAAATCTTCGGGACTGGATCCGGAACGACCGAACAAAGGCAGCTGCCCTCGAGTACTTGGACGAGTTTGAGGGCCGTTTTTGGTGCGAAGCTGATGAGCGCGTCAAGGAAATCACAGACACCTTTTCACAAAAGGTGTCTGCCGAGGCCGGAGTTAAGTTCGGCGTTCCTGCGATCGACTTGACGGCAGGAACAAGTGGCGAACTCGGTAGGTCGACGGCGACTCGGGCCGAACTAGTCGACCGTTTTCAGCGCCTAGTGAACGAAACTCAACTGGCCCGACTGAACAAGATGATGGAGATTCTCAACGACCACGTTTTGGATTCTGAACAGCACTTCACCTACCTCATCATCGACGACCTCGACCGAGACTGGGTGGACGAGCGCGTCGCCAATGACCTGATTAGGTGCTTGTTCAGCACGGTGGTCAGCCTAAAACGCGTCACGCGCCTCCGAATTTTGGTCGCGCTCCGAACAAATATCTTTCAGGAACTAGACTTTGGCAAGCGTGGAGCTGCGCAAGAGGAAAAATTCCGGGCCCTCGTGTTGCCCTTGAGATGGACGAGAACCTCTTTAGAGCGCCTGTTGGATGAGCGCGTGAAGGCAGCCACCAGCGGTGAGGAAGAGGGACCAAAGACGGTTCGTGCCCTCCTCCCACATGCGAACAAGACCCGCGGCAACCCTCTGGATTACATCCTGGATAGGACACTTCTTCGCCCCCGCGATGCAATATCCTTCGTCAATCTCTGTCTACGTGAGAGCGTTGACAAGCGAGCGGTAAGTTGGGAGGCCATACAGGCTGCTGAACCTGGTTATTCTGAGGGACGGCTACTGGCGCTGCGGGATGAATGGAAGCTAACGTATCCCGGAATCGATCAAGTGCTGAACAAGCTCAGAGGTTGTTCCTCAGCCATGTCCGTGCCGGAGTTCGTAGCCGTTCTTGAAGACATAGCACTGCTTACTGCAGAAGCAGATTTCCCGGGTACGCAGTGGCTGACGACCGCAACTGCCGGAGTGTGGGCTGCGGCTGAAGGTGAGGCTTGGCATGTAACTTACGGCCCGCTCCTAAAAGTTCTCTATTCGCTGGGGATCGTTGGCATCGCCGCAGACGGCAGCAAGGCGCCGAAGTTCCATTTGGATGACCCGGCGCTTATTGATCGGCGTAGTCGGATGGACACATGCAAGAGCGTATACGTTCACCGAATGCTACATTCCGCCTTAGACGTGCGTCGGCCTCAGGAGCGACGGGGGCAAGCTCCCGAGGATTATTAGCAGCCCATTCGGCGCTTCCCATCCATTTGGCTGCTAGGAAACCGGACGCCGAAAGGCACTGGCACGAGGTTCAAGTCGGCGGCGTAGGTCCGGTATGGAAGCCGCCATCATTCGTATTCGGCAATCGTTGACGGAATATCCATTATCGGCGTTTTTCTGGTCCGGAAAGTGCAGGGCTGGCGCCCGAACCTCCGCGTTCACCCAGGGCGGGGCGGAACGAAGTCCTAGGCCGGTCGTGGTGTCGTCTCGGGTTAGCGCCGGACTGCGGCGGGTTTGAAGCCCTGTGTAGCGAGTCATTGGCCCGGGCGTGGAATTTTCCGGCTAATGCGTAGGCCTCACGCGCTACTTGGGTGAATTCTTCGCCGGCGAGGTCACCGGCCCAGTCCAGCAGATCGGCGACCTATCGCGCTCCCCTTTGTGTAATACTAAGCAGTCTTACTACCCTTCGCGTTGCACCGGGCGGTTGTGAGGCTGGGCGAATATTCCGCGCCTGACAGCAGGCCGGATACGACAGATGAGACGCTTTGTGGGAGTTCGCATGACTGAGGGGCAACGGCCCGATGTGGCCGGGCAGCTGATGTGCCAGCGGTACCGTCTCCAGGAATTGGTAGGTCGGGGTGCCGCGGCGGCGGTGTACAGGGCGGTCGACGAAGCATTAGGCCGTGACGTGGCCCTGAAACTCTTCTCCAAGGAAGGCGGCGAGCCAGAGTTGCTGGCCCGTCAGCAAGCCGAAATCCGGATTCTCGCTTCGATGATCCATCCGTCCCTGGTGACATTGTTCGATGCCGGCACGGACCCGGCTATGGAACGCAACTACGTGATCATGGAATACGTGCCTGGCCCGGACCTCCGCCGCCACTTGCGCACCGACGGCCTGACGCCTGCCGACATCGCCGCTGTGGGAGCTGATCTGGCATCCGCGTTGGACTATATCCACAGCCGCGGCGTAATCCACCGCGATATCAAACCCGGCAACGTGCTGCTGCACACTCCCGACCCGAGTGAGTCGGGAAAGCAGTGGCGCGCCAAGCTCACCGATTTCGGCATTGCCCGGGTGATGGAGGAAGAGCACCTGACCAGGACAGGGTGCACCGTCGGCACTGCCGCCTACCTGAGCCCGGAGCAGGCCCTCGGTGAGCCGTTGAACGGCGCCAGCGACGTGTACTCCCTGGGTCTGGTGCTGCTGGAGTGCTTCACCCGCAGGGTTGAGTTTCCCGGGAACCAGATCGAGTCCGGTGTGGCAAGAATCCACAGGAGCCCCGTCATACCCGACAACGTCGACACTGAGTGGAAAACCCTGCTGACCGCGATGACCGCCAGGCACCCGGCTGACCGCCCCTCTGCAGCCGAAGCCGCGACCGCGCTGCAGCACCTGGTTCTGGTACCGGACGCTGCAGCTCCCCCTGCGCCTCAAACATCTGTGAGCATCGCACCTGTACCGCAGCTGGGCAATCGGCCGTATCCGCCCGCTCCTTCACGCCGCCCAACTGTTACTCCGCGCATGCGCCGTAAACACGGCAGCCGTGTGCGGACACTCATCGTTGCATCCGTCGCGGCGGTTATTCTGGCCGGCACCACGTCCGCGACATTCGGGCGAGGTGGCCCGGATCAATCGGCGGCGCCCGCACCACAAGCAGCCCTCGTGCAAAACAATCCTCTGGATTTCCATTTGCAACAGCTCCAGTCAGCCCTGGAGCCCTTACCCGTGCTCCTGCCAATCCTTGACCAGGTACGCCAAGACATAAGCGACGAGGACCTGCACAGCGCCCTTGCGCACCTGGACCGCCTCGAAAAGGACGCGACCGACGAAGCCGCACGTGACGGCTTGACGTTCGAGCAGTACCGGAACATAACTGCGGCCATCCGCCTGGTACGCAACGATCTGCAGACACTCATCGCCGCTTCCACAAAATCACCCGTTGAGGCAATTTCCCCCGTCTCTAAACCCGCCGCCGCGCCCGAGGGCATTCCCGCAGTAAACCGGGAACTTGCTCCGGTCGCCGTCGTGAACCCGGCACCTGCCCAAGCCGTATCCAACGATCCCGTCCAGCAAGAGAACCAAGTCATGATCGACAATCAAGCCAAGCCCACCCCCGGCCCCGCCGGCATCGACGAGCCCGTCGCCGTCGACAAGTCCGCCGCCGTCGACAGGCCCATCCCCGGCGCCTCCCGTGTCGGCAAGCCCAAACGCGACAAGCCCCACAACCACAGCGGCACAAAGGGCCACAGGTAGGTAGGCATTCTCGGCGCACGGCGATCAGTTGCACGACCGACCGAAGCGAGGTAGCTGGGTCGACGTATGCATCCACTCGGACCGCCGGTAACTCAGGCGACGAGGCCTACTTGGCGGAATCGCGGTTATCGGTGTTTCGCCACTGCCGTGCTGGTCCCGGTCGGCAAGGGAGTTCCCAGCTCCGGCCTGGCCCGCGATGACGGGATCACCCGGGTGCCGGGCTCCCCCGGTTATTTGTCCGTTGCTGTGAGTGCTGCTGCGAGGCCGGAGAGGAGGATGCCTAGTCCTTCGTCCAGTTCCCGGGCGCCGTCATAGTCGGCCAGCACCGGGGCAAGTGCCCTGAGCCGGGGAAACTCCTTGGCCGGGAGGTGGTACAGGCCCAAACGCAGGACCGCATCGCTTTCGTCCGGATTCGCCACCAGTTCCTGCAGTTCGTTGAGCAGGTGTCCGTAGAGGAATGCGTAGAAGGCGCGGTAGACGTGCAGGGCGGCTGCGGGCGTGAAGCCGGCGTCGATCAGCAGTGCGAGGATCTGCTCCAGCGGCCTGACCGTCCCGTGTGGGCGCAGGCCCAGGGGGGTCGACAGTGGCCGGGTCATCAGCAGGGGCACGACGTTGGGGTGCAGGAGCGCGAGCCGCCGCATGTCATGGGCGGCACCTCGCAGCGTAGCCTGCCAGTCCATCCCGTGCGGGACGGTCAGTTGGCCCAGGACGAGTTCAGTCAGGCCGTCCAGGAGCGCCGACCGGTTCTCCGCGTACCGGTACAGGCTCATCGGGTCACGGCCCAGCCTCTGCCCGAGCCGGCGCATGGTGAGCGCTTCGAGCCCTTCCTCATCCACCAGTTCCAGGGCGGCGGAAAGCACTCTTGCCCGGTCCAGCCGGGGTTTCCGGCCGGAACCGGCTGTGTTGCCCTCGCTCATGGCTGGATCCTTCCCGCCTGCCCCGGCGCGGGAACAGGATGCGGCTTCCGTTATCTACCCCTGAAGTCTACAATGTAGGCATACGGGTGGGAACCCGGCCGTTTAGCGGCGATCCGGTGACAGCTACAGCGCCCAGTGCAGGGCGCCGGAGCCCAGCTGCTGCAGCCACGTGGCAGCCTTACCTGCACCGGAAACGAAAAGAGCCAGCCATGGCCGTTTCACAGTTCGATCAGTTTCTACACGACGCCACTATCTGCGACCCGGACGCAGGGTCCACGCTCGGGCGCGACCGGCTCTACGGGCTTTACATCAGCTGGTGCACCATCACCCAGACCCGGCCTCGAAGGGAACGCTCCTTCTGGGCGGCAATGCACCGGCGGGTAGACCCCGACCAGAACAGCCTGCGCTGAAAGGCCCGGCCGCAGCGGACTATCTCCTGTCCAGCTACCCTAATCTGGTCTGATGCCGCCCACGACCCCTTCCGGCAGCCGCTACCCGGCCGAAGACCACCCGCCATGCGGGCAGCGCCCCTGGTGCATCACGTGCGGCACCGACCAGCACCTGCTCGCAGAATCCATCACCGTCCTGGACACCTCAAGCGGATCCATCGCCGTCGCGTTCAGCTGCTCCTCCTGCCGCGGCTCAAGCGCCCTGGCAACCAACGCAGAGTCCCTCGCCCCGGTCCTGGCCCGCTACCTCGGTCCGGACGAGGACGTCGTCCACCTCGGCGCCATGTACGTTCACTGCGGCGAACCAATGACCCCCTCGGACCCGGCACGCCGGATGTTGGAACGTCCGGTTTACACCGAGCCCAGCCCGACCGACATTCTGGGCGCCTACCTGCAGACCCGGGTCCTGCACTGCAGGTGCGGATTCCAGCTGGAGCCGCCCCCGGGAGAAGCCACCGAGAGCCCAATCCGACGGAATCACGCCCATCGGCGTTTAGCCTCAGCTCACAGATAACGAGAGATTCGCGCGCAGTAGAAGCCCCTCGGCAGCTGCTCTGGATCATCTCCATCATCGGGACGTTCTGGTGGACGGAACCTCCGTTATCGTCGTCGAATTCGGTCATCAATAAACGAGAATCTCGCTGAAAGCGGCATAGGCTGATGAGAATGGATGACGCGTCAGCAACACCGGAACTGCCTGATCACCGGACATACACCGCCATGACTCAGGAGGGCGAAGCCGCTGTAGGCCGCATCGCCATATGGGCCGCTTATGTGGAGCAGCACTTGGTGGATCTGTGCGCAGAGTTGATTAATGAAGGCAATGCGGCTGTTGGGAACACCGTGACTGCCAACATGAGCGCTTCCTCCATGATCCAGCTTGCGAAGAAGCTACTACTCGAATCCGATACGACCAGCGCTGAAAACAAGGCCGTCACTCTGGCCGCGCTAACTGAAGCCAAAGCAGCCCTGGAAGAACGCAACAAGATCCTGCACGCCACCGTTGGCGGTTCGCTAGTAGAGGGTTCAACCACGTTCTGGAACAGTCGAAGAAAGAGGTTTACTTCCGGGGCGTTAGCAGGACAGCTGGAGGCCGCTCAGCATAGTCCAGCGGAGCTAGACGCACTCGGTGCACGTCTATACAAGGCGATGGATGACCTCTGGGAATGCTATCTGTCCGTGAGCTCTCGAGGAGAGAAATAGCCCCAGCAGAGGCTAGCTCTGCGTGATCCTCCTGGGTTCCACCGCCGCAAGAACGGGGAGCAGGAGAAGTCCCTGGCGGCCTTCCACGATGCGGCACCGGCGCGCGCTGTCCTGGAAGACTAGCCAGGTCCCGGTACAGGGAGTCGCCTGGGGGGGCTCATCGTACTACTCCCCCAAGGTGACGGAATATCCGTTATCGACGCTCACTGTTAGTGTTTCCCGCGCGGAAAAGTCATGGACGCGTCTGCGCGTCGACGCAAGAGGCGGCGCTTTCGTTCATTCAGGCGTGCGCACCTTGCGAGCCACCCGTGCCCGCTTGCCCGGGGCTTTTCTCTGCTAAATTGCAGCCTACTTCCGGGTCATTGTGACGCTGGCGTCGTGGCGACCATCGGACCTGTCACCGACGCAAATCTCGGTCATGCTGTTGCTGTCGCGGTTCGTCATGCAGGTTCCGCTACCATATCCTTCGGCTTTGAACTCATCGATGTTCTTACCAAGGCGTGAGGCAACTTCGTCAACGGTTACCTCATGGTCAACGGCCCACGCAACTTCCAGCCTTAGGCAGTGGGTGTCGATGGACAGGCAGCCGGGGTCAATCTTCCGCTCAAACCGGTGAATTTCGGTCCAACCGTCCTCCCGTACGTTATCTACTGCAGCCCTCATGGCCGCAGCCTTCTCGGCTTGGCTTCCGCCGCCTCCGTTGATCTCGCTCACCAAGGCGGAGCAGCCGACGAACAGTAGGATTCCGCAGATCATCAGGGAGAGAGCGATGATGCCGAGAATCCATCCCGTCTTGCTTTTCATGGGTGGAGGCGGAGCCCATTGCTGGGGCGGGCCGTACTGGGGATACTGCTGAGGGTTCTGTGCATAGTACTGCTGGGGCGGATAGGGAGGCTGATTTGGGTGACCCGGTCCCTCATGTCTCTGCGGCTCCATACCGCTACCCCCATACTCTTTTGCCCGGACCTTTGACGGGACGACCGTGCGTTTTCCTCCCCGTTTCTTTCGGAGACGATCATGTCATATCGAACCTGTCACCCCTAATAAGGTCGCCGAAAGGACGACCTCGTGGAGACTAGCGGATTCGAACCACTGACCACGGATGGATGAAGGGCGCCTTCCCATCCCACGATCTGCCTCTGAGCTAGAGCCCAGGCCCGGTGCCGGGCGCCGAATAGTCCCGTCACGGCTTCGCCGCTTCGACGACCAGGACGGAGAACTGGGCTTACTTCACGAATCACCTTTCCCAGGCGTTCCATCGGGCGGAAGCACCCGGTCACGGACTGTGCACGTGGGAGGAACGACACACAATCGTGGAAACGCATTGCCGGCGCTGTGAAGTGACAACAATCAGCGGGAGGTTGACGGAATCGTGGTTATCGGCGTACGAAAGCCGTGAGAAGCGGGGCGCCAAGCGTCGATGAAGAAGGCAAGAAGCCGAAACGTTGGAGTCGTTGAAGGGCTCAAGGCCTTGGCATCGAGGTGAGGCCGAGCTCCAATTGAGTTCGATGTCGCCTTCGAATCCGCCCATCGCGTTCGGGTAGAGGATTTCACTGTCCGAGCCTTCGAGCAGGCGTTCTTCAGGCCGGCCACGCCAGCCGGCGGCAACGTCAAGCCGGCGCAGGTCCTGGGTGCCTTCCACATGGTCCAGCAGACACCGGACCGCAGCTTCTGGGCCACGCAGGAGGATAGGTCCAGCCGCGGATCAGCGGGCGCCGGCCACGTCTGTGGCAATGACCAGAAACTGCTGGCGAGCCCGACGTCGCATTTGTCGGCGTGCCTTGATGGTAATCCGGACAGCACGGAGCTAGGCGTTGTCACGGCTGGGTATCCGACGAGATGGTTCTTTATGCGAATGCAGAGTGCGTTTGCATCGCGCGGGTTGCCTGGTTCGGGGACCAGATAAGCCGGGCGCCCGTTCGATCTGGTCATCAAGTTTGGTTTGCGACCCGACACGGCAGAGGGACCTGACGTTGGGTTGGGACAGGCGTCGAACAGGACTTGGCATGCCACCTCAGGTTTGCTCGTCCGGTACTGGTGGCTGGACCGGCGCTAGTCGATATCCCACGCCACGCACCGTGTCCAACCAACGCGGGGACTGCGGATCATCCCGTAGTTTGCGGCGAAGGTTACCGATATGGTCCGCCACTGCCCGTTCAGCGGATTCACTGACGTAGATATCGTGGCGGTTGCGCTCCCCCCTGAGTGCCAGTACGAGATCTGCCCTCGTACGGACCCCTCCTGTAGCCTCCAGCAGCTCGTGTAGCAGATCAAACTCGCTTGGTGTCAGCACCAGGGTCGTCCCGTCAACTAGGACGGTGCGAGTTTGGGGATTGAGCGTCAATCCGTTGTGTGTAATGAAGGACCCGTTGCCGAAAGCGCTGCTTGGCCAGTGTGCTGGGCTAGGCGCGGACAGCGTCTCACTGGGGGGCGCGTGCCGAGGCCGGCGCATTACGGCCGTGAGGCGGGCCCGCAACTCCCGGGGGCGGAATGGTTTGGTGATGTATTCATCGGCGCCGGAGTAAAGCGCAGTCAAGATATCGGCCTCGTCATCCCTGCCCGTGAGCATGACGACGTAGGCGTCGCTGAATTTGCGGATCCGCCTCAGTACCTCGAAGCCGTCGATGTCGGGAAGACCGATGTCCAAGGTAACCATGTCGGCGTTATGTCGTCGGACGACTTCAACGCCCGACTTTCCGTCAGGGGCTGAATACACTCCAAATCCCCACTCGCGGAACAGGGCCTCCAAAATATTTCGCACGTCAGCGTCGTCCTCGATCACCACCGCAAGGCCAAGATCGCTCATCGATTTCCCAAGACCTTACGACTATGCTGATTTCGCGGACCCGAAATACCGTGTTCACTGCCGGGGGAACTGTGCATGTTCGTGCGGCTCAAATGCAGGGTTCCTCCGGAGCGGCCTTTAGGGGGTAGCAGTGTGATTTCGGGCTCACTTAAGCGGCAAGGATCCCCTTTAGAATGAGCGGGCGTCTTCGCCAAGCATTATCGGTGTCGTGGTCGACCTTGGTCAGTTAACTTTTCAGCCCATGAGGTTTTGAAATGCACAAGCCTGATTTCCCCGGAACGTGCATCGCGGTTCCAGTAGCCGGACACTGGCTCGTTTACGAGTTCCACAATGCCGAAACCGGGACCGCTCAGGCTGGAAGCGGTTGGATTAGAGTTTCGGTGCACTGAATTTTCGACTTTTTCCAGCCGCATGGGAGTATCAACTGCACTGCCGTACCAAGTGCGCCAGTGTTCAAATTGCTCCTCCGGATTCAGCCTGGGCGGAACGCCATAGCGCCGGATCTGCCCACTCTTCGGTTCCCCGCACCCAGCTCACCAGCGTCATCGCCGGGGTCAGAGATGAATCCCGTGGAACCTTCTCGCTGATACGGACGAAACCCTAGCTTTCAACGGCATTGACAGCCTCGCAGCCATTACTTCTGCCCGGTCCTCCGCGTCAGCGCTTCCTCTCGGCGGGCATTTGGGGGGCATACCCGCCGAGAGGACGATAGAAAATCTATCAGATAGTTCGTTCACGAACAATTCGCGGGCTAATGCAGCTTTCAGTGCACTGGTGTGCGGCTGTGTTCACCCTCCTCAATGCAGTGTCACCTACCGTTGTTGAGACCCCGCTCGGCAAAAAAGCCTGGGCCGGAGAAAAAGGCGAGAAGGCCAAGCGCGAGATTCCGTGGGCCGGTTCGCCCAGCTCGACGAGGTCGCGCCCCTCGTTGCCTACCTTGCCAGTGACGTTGCCGCGATGATCACCGGCACCAACGTCTTGATCGACGGCGGATTTACCACCGTCTAGTCAGGTCGTCGCACAACAGCGGAGCACGCTGCATTCCGAGATGTTCCGCTGTTGTGTGAGGCCCGAAGGTCAAGAGGCCCTAAGGGCTCTCAGTTCCGCCGCGTCGTCGGTCGGTGAGCCAAGCAGCGCCAAATTTGAGTACACCCCAACCGGACAAAGCGGAAACTGTCCCATTTTCGGCGGATCAACCACCCCGTGGGCTCCGTGCTCGAAACGGGCCATCGATGGAGGATAAATAAAGGCAGGCGTTGGGTGCCAGCTACCCGAGGCCGGCGGGTTCCTGGTGACCGTCGCCGTCGACGATCCGGCCGGTCACGGGTTTGCGGGAAAGGCAGACTGCCCCGGCGTCGGGCCCGGTTGACGTGGCGGCGGCAATGGCGTCGTGGTCATCGGCCTTGGAGTAGGCGTGGCGGAGATGGACCGGTTCGATGGGTTCGCCTGTAAGTTTTTCCTGGCGTCGTTTGTAGGTCAGGTTCAGGGCTTCGACGATGATGGCGAAGGCCATGGGGCCGTAGATCAGGGCCTTGTCGATCTTAACCTCGAAGCCGTCGGCGATGAGGAAGGACCCGATCAGCACCAGGAAGGCCAGGGCCAGCATTTTCACGGTGGGGTGCCGGTTGACGAACGCAAAGATGAACTTCGAGGAGAAGAGCATGATGGTGAATGACAGCAGGACCGCGGTGACTATGACCAGGAGGTTATCCACCATGCCGACGGCGGTGATCACCGAGTCGAAGGAAAACACCATGTCCAGCAGGATAATCTGGGTCAGCACGGCACCGAACGTCACGCTGGTGACCCGGCCAGGGCCGTGTGACTCGCGTCCTTCGAGTTTTTCGTGGATCTCGGTGACTGCTTTGTAGACCAGGAACAGGCCGCCGAAAATCAGGATCAGGTCCCTGCCTGAAAAGCCCTTCCCGAAGAGTACGAACAGGTCGTTCGTCAGGCTGATGATCCAGGACGCGGCGAACAGCAGCACGATCCGCATCAGCATGCCCAAGGTGAGACCGAGGTTGCGGGCCTTGGCCTGCTGCTCCACGGGCAGCTTGCTGGCCAGGATCGAGATGAAGATGACGTTATCCACGCCCAGGACAATCTCGAGAACGAACAGGGTCACGAAAGCGATGGCCAGGTCGGGCGTCAATTCAAATGCTAAGTCCACTTACGAAGTGTAACTGACGTCGTTTCTTGGCTCAGGAGGGCAACTCTCCGCTTCCCCCGGATGCCACCCGAGATTCATTGTCACCAGGGGCCGTCTGTGGCCATAGTGGTGGTCATGACGGGACAGCGCACACTTCCGCCGCCAATGCCGGCCGGCCCTGGTTCCGGAGCGGGCTGAGACCGTGACCGGCATGCTTCGCTCCATGTGGTCAGAAGCCGTTCCGGTCGCGGCTCTCATTGCGCTGGCGCCCGGTCCCCTGAGACCCGCCCCAGGCGCCCGCCCCCCTTGCACTGGGGCGTGGTCGTGGTTGCAGCCCCAAACCGTCATAGATCAGATCGAGGGCGATCGGGCGTTGCAGTCCATGTCAAACTTCCAGGAAACCGGCCGTCGAGGATCGGGGTAGAGAGCACGACGTCCACAACGTCGCTTTCATGTACCAAGCGCTTGCCTGCTCCGTGATCGAGCCATATCCAGAGGGCGGAACCATCGGGCATCCACATATCGATGATGCCGCTTCCTATGTGGTGGCCGTGGCTGAGCAGGTGAACGTGGCTTCCCTCGGGAATGGCTTCAGGTTTGGCTTTCATGGTTTTAGCTTCCTATCGTAACTCGCGGCCGTGGGGTCCTTATCTGACAGGATTCCTGAGTGGTTCCGTAGGGAACGTCTGCGCTAACGGTCACTGTGAAGGTTCCTGGTCCGAGGCGGGTGACCAGGATGCCGTGCCCGCCATCTTTCATGGCCTGGTATCGGGCCAGTTCGACGGCGGAGTCCAGTTCTTGCTGGATCGACTGTGGCTTGTCGCCGGTGACGTGATAGCTACGCCCCGTTTCGATGGTCGTGATCATTTTTGCTGTTTTGCTTTCTGTGTTTTCTTGGGAAATTTTTCGTCTGTTTGCTCGGCGGCCGGTATAAGTTTTTTGATTCCGTGAGTGGGGCTGCGTGGCTTTTGAGAAGGTGAATGCGGTCCCTGCAAAGGCGTCGGTCTGGAGGGGGCGGGTGGGTCCGCGGCTTCGTCAAAGACGGCTACGGCCGCCTGCGGGTGTGTCGTCGTCCCTTCACGTGGACCGGTCGGTATTCCTTCTGCCGGCTCCCGCCTCGTGCGTTGATGGGGGCCTCTGCGTTCGGGGGCTGTGGGCTGGGCAGGTTGCTGCCCGGGGAATGGTGTGGCTGCCAGTTCGCGGGCGCGGAGCATTGCTTGTTCTGATGCCTGGATCCGGCTGTGCCGATGCCCGTAGGACCTGAAGAGGTCACGGGCCCATTCGAACTCGGCGGCCGCGTCACGGAATCTTCCCTCCTGAAAGAGGCGTGTGCCGATCTGGTGACGGACGGTAGCTTCGCGGATTGGGGTTTGGGCCACTCGGAGGGCTTCTTCGTGCAGGCGGGCCGCTTCTTGCCACCGGCATTGACTCTGGAAGACGTGGGCAAGAGCCAGCAGGGGGTACAGTCTGTTGGCCGAGGCCGCCAGCAGGGCGCGGCCTTCTTCGACCGATTCGGTGTATCGGCCCAGGAGGGCGAGAATCCAGACCCGTTCCAGGGCGGAACAGGTCTGGAGTCTGCCGGCCATGGAATCAAGGTCTACCACGGTGGCTGGCAGTGTCTCCGGGGACGGGTCACGTACGTCATCGCTGGGTGCCATTGGCTTGTCCTTCTGAAGCGCCCCGGGACCGTTGCCGCGGCCCCCAATTTTTCAGACTGTGCCAGGCGTCGGAAATCATCACCGACGCCTCATTGCTCACACCCCTGCAGGATTTCCCGGTCGAGCGGAGTCCGCCTGACAGGACTTGAGAAGGCGGGGCATGGCCTCGTACAGTTCTTCGGCGCCCTCGGGGCTAAGACCCAGTCTGCCGAGTATCGTTCCTGAAATCGGAAGTGTCCGCCTGTACAGGGCCGCCCCTTTGGCGGTGAGGCTTACCGCATCCGGAGCGTTGCCGTCCCGAACCCGCAGGCTCTCGATGTAGCCAGACTCTTCGAGTTGCAGGAGTACCGGCGACAAGCTCCCCGGTTCCGGTAACAGGTCACCGATCTCCCGCCCCGGACGGGGACTTCTCTCCCAGAGCGCGAGCATCACGAGGTATTGCGGATGCGTCAGGTTCAATTCCTGCAGAACCGGCGTACAGGCGCTGACGACCGCCCGCGAGGCAACGGAAACCGCCAACACAAGCTGCTGCTCAAACAAAACATCATCGTCCCCCCCAGCAGGGATAGTCATGGAAGTCATACTACCTCGACATTTCGTACGCGAACACTTCGTATGCAGCTTGGATAAGGAGCGGCCGCCCGGACCGAACATAGAGCGACTTTTGCCTGCCGTCCAGCGTTGATCGCGAGGCGGCCCTGGTTTTTCACATACAGCCCGGCGGGAAGGAGCATTGAATCGGAACGTGATTCCATCCCGACGGCGCATTGGGGAGGACCTGCCGGGATGGAACCAATCCCAAGGTAGCACAAGTGCACGAACTATTCGTGCACGAATGCCCGTTTCCGCTTGCGGCAGAGGTTCTTCGAGCAGCCGCGCCGTTACCATTGCAAGCATGACTTCCCCTTCAGGGAGCGAAGATGATCTTCTGCTCGAACGGCAACTGTGTTTCGCACTGGCCGTCGCTGCGCGCACCGTTATCAATGCCTACACGCCCCTGCTGGAGCAATTGAACCTCACGCATCCGCAATACCTTGTGATGCTCGCCCTGTGGCAGAAAAGTCCGCGCTCCGTGAAGGATCTCAGCCAGACAATGCTGCTCGGATCAGCAACCCTTTCTCCGTTGCTCAAGAGGCTCGAGGGGCACGGGTACGTCACGCGCCGGCGGGTCGAGGGAAATGAACGATCCCTGGCAGTGGCGCTGACTCCCGAAGGGGCCGCGCTGCGGGACAAAGCTCTTGCCGTGCCTGGCGCCATCCTGGATACATTGGGCCTCACCCGGACCGAAGCCCAGGACCTGCGGGAGCGCATGACCCGACTGGCCCTCTCCACCCGGATCCGGCACTAAGATGCCCGAGGGGCAGCCTGTCGGAGATGACCCACGCGCGGGGAGACATCGCCGGGTCGTCGCACTGCTGCACCAGCTGCGCGAAGGGCGCGGGCGGCCCGGTCCGATGAGCGGCACGATAAGCCGCCGGACCGCCAGGGATGGATGGCGCGGAGGCTCTCCTTTAGCCCCACCTTGGCTGGAATGGGCGGTTCCTGCAAAGGAGTGATGAGCCCAGTAGCGGGCAGCTCAAGTCCAGCTCTTGACGTGTCAGCTCTGGCGGCAGGAAGAGGGGGGCCCAGGTTCGGCCTCAGTGAAACGGCCCGCGAGGGCTTCGACCAGCGCCGCGGATTTGCGGCGCATTGAGGCGTACGCCACCGAAGCCAAGGTCCGCGGGTCACATTCTCCGGATATGAGAGCGGGGAGGATGCAGCGGGCGGATTGGGTGCTCAGCGTGCTGACGACCGACGACCGCGGCACCACCAGCACCGGCCGCTACCCAACCCAGCCGCAAGGCCGTTTTCTCAAGACCACAACGCCGCGGAGAGGCTCCGCAGCTCGAAATGCTGTACATAGTTGAGACACAGCAGACTGCCGGACAGCCGATGTCATAGCGGTAAGCGATTTAGGCTCAGGCGTCTTGCGACTATTGGTGCTGCAGCGAATGAAGCAAGTTGATTTAGCGGTACGACCCATGTCCTGCAGTTTGATTAGTGCACTAACTTTTAGTACACTTACAGTCGTCGCTAGTAGGAAAATGCGGAAGGAAGCGCATGACCAGTAAAGAGACCCCGGTTCAGAAGTTCATGCGCCGGACCGGGAAGCTGCGGGCCATTTTCGGGCCTGCCCAGCAGGGCTCCGTTCAGGGGCGTGTGATGGTCCGGCAGGACGCGGCCCAGCGCCAACGCGAAGAGCAATTGCGCCAGTGGACCACGGTGCGCAACGCCGACGGCACAAGCTACCTCGTATCCCGATAGACGCTCTTGTTAGAAACGGAAGCAAAGGAAACACCGATGGCTTTTGTGGAAAAATTCATGAACGCAACGGGCAAGTTGCGGGCCGTCTTCGGACCCGCCCACAGGACTTCCATTGATCACGACATGACGAGCGCGAACAGGGAACTACTGGAAAAGCGCCAAGCCGAGACACGGCAGTGGGAAACCCTTCACCGCCCCGACGGCAGCACCTACGTCGTACCGAAGAATCCTGAGGACAAGTCCCTGCGTTAACGCAGTCGCTTTTGTCAGGAGTTGCCGGAGAAGATCCGCGCGGGGGGCTTGCCTCATCCCGTCCGAGCATGCTCGGACGATTAGTGGTTTGGAGATTGTAATGACCGAGTTGAGCGTCCGGCAGACCAAGACAGCAGGCGCTGAGGAAGACCTTCTGCTGGAGAAGCAATTGTGCTTTGCCTTGACCGTCGCGGCCCGCAACGTTGTCGCGGCATACAAACCTGTGCTCGACCGGTTGGGGCTCACGCACCCCCAATATTTGGTAATGCTGGCGCTGTGGGAAAAGAGCCCCAGGTCAGTGCGTGAAATCAGCACAGAATTGGACCTTGAACCTGCAACAACATCTCCATTGCTCCGACGCCTCGAAGCCGCCGGGTTTCTCTCCCGCCGCAGGGTGGCAGGGAACGAGCGCTCCCTGGCTGTCGAACTGACGGACGCCGGAGCCGCCCTCAGGAAGGAAGCGATGTCCGTGCCGGGAACCATGATGGAGAAACTGGGATTGGAGCGCGAGGACGTTGTCCAGCTGCATACGGCAATGACCCGGCTTATCGCTGCAACAAAGACTGAGCACGCGATCGCGAAGACGACCAACTCCTAACGCCTCCCGCTCCGCCAGCGACACGGAAATCGAATGTCACCCGAGCTCCAGGTGGGTCCGGATCAACCCCTTAAGCGCCGGATCGGCCCAGACGTATAGCCAACTCGATGGCGGCACGGGACGACGCCTCGACCGCCCCCGCAAGGTAGCCCGCCAGCATCGCTGGGACTGACCTCACTACGAGCCAGAACGAGCCGGTCCAGCCACGGAACATGGGCAATAGCTCCAGCAGCGGCGGCAACAACGAAAGTACAAACGCCGCGCCGGAAGGGTCGGCCGCAACAATCAGGGGCCATCATGGAAGATCCGCGACTCACGGCACTAAATCTCATCCGGCAGGACAAGATCAGTCGAATTCGAGGCATACCTGCGCGGCCTGACCCAGCGCGAAAGTTACGACCTACAGATCCTGCGCTGGGCGATCGACGACGTAAGCTCCGCCGCTCATCCCCGGTAATAGATGGTCACCAAGGCGACGTTTAGCACCGCCAAAACGCCGCCAAATATCTCCGATTCACAGGACTGCTGCAGGCAATTTAGTTGTCTGGCTGAGGTACACCGCAACCTGACACCAGAGCGCAGTAGGTTTGACGTGAGGACCGCGTCGTGTGTTTGGTTCGGGAGCCGTGCTGATCGCGGGGGCGTCGGGCCAGGGCGTAAGAGCAGGCTGGGTCGCGGCCGATAACGTAACCCAGGCGACCAGAGCCACCGCTTTCGGCGGGAATTGTCGGTCTTTCACGAGGAATCCTACTGATACGGCGGCCAACTGAAATTCGGTCAGCTGCCGTTTCCAGCGGTCATGATGGCTCGCGCTGTGCTCTCAGCGACTGGCATCTGAGGTAGGAGAACCGCTTGAAGCGCGTGGTAGATGTCTGGCTTCCCGGACCACATTGTGTAGCTTGGGCGGTTGTTGGGGTCGAGAAGGGGGTGCCAGCTGCCGTGTTCGGTGTCGACGAAATGCATTTGGGCGAAGTTGGCCCATTCTCGCAGGTCGTTTGCGTAGCGTGGGGCGCCGCCCGTCAGCCGTGTCCAGGTCGCTGCCGCGGAAATCGCTTCCGCTGTTACCCAGTGCGGCCGGTCACGAATCACCGGTTGCCCGTTCCAGTCCACCGTATACACGAAGCCCGCTTTGCCGTCTGCAGCCCATCCGTGCTTCGCGGCTGTTTCGTAGAGGCCTGCGGCTGCTTCGCGCAGCCAGGCCGGCGGCTGCTCGAATGTTGACTCCAGTTGCAGCAGGAGGCGGCTCCATTCGAACAGGTGCCCGGGCGTCATTCCGTAGGGGTGGAATTCGTGGCGGGGATTGTCTGCGTTGAACTCGGGCATCGGTGTCCAGTCCGGTCCGTAGTGTTCGTTAAGCCACCAGTTAGCCGACCGTGCCCGGGTGTTGATGAAAGTCTCGGCGATGCGCAGCCCGAGTTCCCGCCACTCGGTGTTTCGGGTGTAGCCGTAGAGTGCGAGCAGGGCCTCCAGCCCGTGCATGTTGGCATTGGCGCCCCAGTAGGGTTCCGGTTCGGCGAACTCCCGGTCCCAGGATTCGAAGAGGGCCCCGGCTTCATTCGACCAGAATCGGGCCCGGAGCACGTCAGAGACGTGCTCCGTCAGTGATTCGCCGCCTGGAATGCCGGCGGTGGCGGCGCTGGATGCAGCCAGTGCGACAAAGCATGTGTCATATGCTCGCTTCCGTTGCGCGGCCGGTGTCCCGTCAAGGGAGCTCACATAGCCGCCAAAGGCTTCGTCCCGGAATGCGCCGGAAAGGCTGGCAACACCGTGGCTCGCGTAGCCTTCGACGTCCGGCATGCCGAGCAGGGAGGCGGTGCTGAAGCAGTAGGTCATTCGGGCAGTGACAAAGCAAGCGGGCGAACGGCCCTTTTCCACGGCTCCGAAGCGGTCTAGGAATCCGAAGCCGCCAGGAACGGCTGAAGCCTTGGCGAAGTCAATCAGGCGCGCCAGTTCGCGATGACTGGTGACGGTCGTGGAGTGGGGATAGATGAACAAGGGGCACCTCTCTGCGACTGAATCAAGCCGCTTAATGGAAAGGTCGTATCGGCCGGCGGACCCACCTCCGGGCCCGAACAAAACGCGATTGCCGCCACCTTGGCGGCCCGCCGTCGGGTTTGCGGGCGGGCCGGTCAGGGTAGCGAGACGGCCCAGCTAGCCAATCGTCATAAGGCCTGGCTCAGGGGCAGTCAGCACCGGGCTCGACTGGCACGACTGGCGTTCGATGAGGTTGACGGGGAGAATGTTTTTGCGTCGGAACCTCTTGGCGGGGGCGGAAATCCGGGCAAGGATGCGTTCGGCCGCTACGCGTCCAACGTGGCGGGGGTCCTGGTCAATGACGGTGACCGAAGGGCGGAGAACATCAGCCATCGTGAAGTCGCCATAGCTGATGAGGGCGATATCGGTCCGGTTCAGTGTTTGAAGGGCTGGAAAAACGCCGATCGAAAAGCGGGCGTTGGACGAGAAGATTGCGGTTGGGGGCTCGGGCAAGGCGAGCAGCGTTTTGCACGCCGCAGCGGCACAGTCCGCGTCGTGGGAACCGAGCATGACCAGATCCTTGTCGACCTTCAGGCCTGCGCTGTCAAGGGCAGCCAGGTATCCCTCCAAGCGAAGCCTTGTGGTGGGCACCTCAGTGGAATCTCCGACAATCGCGATGCGCGTGTGCCCGTGTGAGATGAGGTGCTGGGTGGCTTCACACGCTCCCCCGAAGTCGTCCTCCACGAAGTAGTCGGCGTTGAACTTCGAAGGCGTCCGGTCGATGAAAACGATGGGGAAGCTGTCCTGCCAACGCGCCAGGTAGGACTGGTCTGCGGAGATCGGGGCGATAATGAGGCCTCCAATCTGGTGGCGGACAGTTGTTTCGATGATGCTCTGCTCCAAGGATGGGTCATCCCCCAGGCTGGTCACGACTATTGCCATGTCCTGTTCACGTGCGGCCAGTTCGATTTCCTTCGTGACGGCCGCAAAGAAAGGATCGGCGACATCGGGCACCGCGATGCCTATGACGGCTGACTTGCCTTCGCGGAAGGTCCGGGCCAGCATGTTCGGCACGTACTTGAGTTCCCGCATGGCCGACTGCACGCGTTCGCGGGTGTCTTCAGTGACATGTGGGTCGTCGTTGAAAACCCTCGAAACCGTTTTGGCGCTCACGCCGGCGCGCGTGGCCACGTCCTGCATGGTAGTCACTCTTCGGCTCCTTCATCGTCCGCTTCGAACAGCCGCGCCACACTACTGCCATGACGCGGGAAATGTCTTCGCGAGCACCTTGATTCATGTCATCGGTGACAACCGCCTGCGCCTCCATCCTGCCTCATGGTTGACTGAACTTCAAGCAACCATGTCATCGATGACATGAATTTTCGATTGTTCCTTGACATCGATGACATGGGGACTTTAGATTGCTGTTAGGCAGGTCACAAGGAGGCCTCCGCCAATCAGGCGGAGCGCAGGCTTTGGGCCCAGCAGTTGATTTAGACAGCGCTTCAATGGTGTAGCAGCACAGCTTCTTCACCGTGGCAGGACCATCGGAGGAGACAGTGATGACTACCGCTGAAGATCAGAGGCATCCCCCGCATCGAAGGGGAGAACGACTTACCTGCACGCTGGAGGAGCTGGTGGAGCGCGCCAGGTCCCTGGCCGCCGGAGGAAACCGCTTCGTACTGGGAATTACAGGGGCGCCCGGAGCAGGCAAATCCACGGCGGCACTAGCCATCGCCAAGGCCCTTGGTGACCAGGCAGCACTGGTAGGCATGGACGCATTCCACTTGGCCAACGGGGTCCTCGCCGGCCATGGTTCGCGTGGCCGCAAGGGCGCACCGGACACCTTTGATTCCTGGGGTTACGCCCATTTGCTTCGGCGGCTGAAGTCCAACCGGGAGCCGGTGGTTTATGCCCCGGTCTTCGACCGCAGTCTCGAGGAATCCATTGGATGCGCTGTGCCGGTGGGCTGTGACGTTCCGCTGGTCATCACGGAAGGAAACTACCTTTTGCTGGATGCCTTGGGCTGGCGGGAGGGCAGGGAAGTCATAGACCAGGTCTGGTACCTGGACACAGGAAACGACGAGCGGCAGCGGCGGCTCATACGGCGCCACGAAGCATTCGGTAAACCTGCCGCGGAGGCGGAGGCGTGGGCGCTGGGCAGCGACCAACGCAATGCCGACATGGTCGAAAGCACCCGGGAGCGGGCCGACCTGATCATCAACTTGACCGGCATCCACCGGCCGTAAACCGAGCGCATGAGTGTGAAAAGAGGAAGGCAAGAGTGACAGCACAACGAAGTGTCCCCGGCCAGCTGGCCGGGACTGAGACGACCGACCACGATCTGACAGGTACCAGAGCATGACTACCATTCCGGTTCTTGAAGCACGCGGCCTGACCCGCAGTTTCGGCAACGTCCGGGCTCTCGACGGGGCCGATTTTGACGTCAACGCCGGTGAAGTCGTTGCCCTGATCGGCGACAACGGCGCTGGAAAATCGACGCTGGTGAAGGCACTTTCGGGCAACCTCGCCCTGGACTCAGGGCAGATCCTCTTTGCCGGCGGCCAAGTCGAACTCACATCCCCCAGCCACGCCAACAGCCTGGGCATCGAAACCGTCTATCAGGACCTTGCCCTGGCACCACACCTGAACGCGGCCCAGAACATGTTCCTCGGGCGCGAGATCCCCAAGCCCGGCCTTCAGGGCCGATTCGGGTTCATGGACAACAAGGCCATGCGGCTGAAGTCCCGGGAGGCGTTTGACGAACTGGGCGCCACGGTGCGAAGCCTCTCGGACCCGGTCGGCAGCATGTCAGGCGGCCAGAAGCAGGCCATCGCCATCGCTCGCGCCGTGGCTTGGGCCAAAGGCGTCATTTTCCTGGACGAACCGACGGCCGCCCTGGGCGTCGTGCAAACCAGGAACGTGCTTGACACTATCCGCCGTGTCCGCGACAAGGGTGTGGGCGTCGTCTTCATCAGCCACTCCATGCCACACGTCATCGACGTCGCCGATCGCGTCCAAGTCCTCCGCCTGGGGCGCCGAGTGGCCACCTACGAGGCAAAGAGAACGTCTGTGGAAGAACTAGTCGGCGCCATGACCGGCGCCCTTGATGGAGCACAATCATGACCACCACCGAAGCCACACCCCGCACAGCAGGGACCGCCAGTGCCCTCACGCGCACCCATTCCCTTCGGCAGGTCCTGCAGGTTCAGTCATTCCAGATCCTGCTCGTCCTGCTCGTCATCTTCCTGATCTTCGCCGCCATGGCACCGGAGGTGTTCCCGACCTGGGGCAATGTCCGCCAGATCATCCAGAATGTCTCCATCCTCGGCGTCCTCGGCATCGGCATGACGTTTGTTATCGTCACCTCGGGCATCGACCTGTCAGTCGGCTCCAACCTCGTCTTCTCCGGCGTCGTAGCTGCCAAAGTCATGCAGTCCATGGGCGACGCAGGATGGGGAACGGCGTTCGTGGGCATCATCGTGTCCATCGGCTGCGGACTCGGATGGGGCCTGCTCAACGGCGTCCTCATCGCAAAGGCCAAGGTCCCGCCCCTGATCGTCACGCTGGGCACCCTCGGTGGCGCGCTCGGGCTCGCCCAGGTCATCACCGGAGGCGTGGACATCCGGGAAGTTCCCGCGGTTCTGCAGGACACCATCGGCTACGGCAACGTCCCCGGGACCACGCTGCCGACGATTTCCCTCATCGCGATGGTGCTCATCGTGATTTTCGGAATCGTGCTGCACCGGACCCGGTTCGGCCTCTACACGTTCGCCATCGGCTCCAACGAAGAGTCGGCCCGCCGGGTGGGCGTGAAAGTGGACCGCCAACTGATTTCCATCTACGCACTCTCCGGCGCCCTGGCCGGTGTGGCGGGGATCCTCTCACTGGCTCAGTACGGCACTACGGCCATCGCCGGTCAGTCCGCAACCAACCTGAACGTGATCGCCGCCGTCGTGATCGGCGGAACCTCACTTTTCGGCGGAGTCGGCACCATCTTTGGAACCGTCGTCGGGCTCTTCATCCCCGCAGTCCTGCAAAACGGATTCGTGATCGTCGGCGTCCAGCCGTTCTGGCAGCAGGTCGCCGTCGGCGCAGTCCTCGTCGCCGCCGTCTACGTCGACCAGCGCCGCCGGGCCGCCGCGGCCCGCGGCCATTCAGCCAAAGATGACGGCAAGAAGAGACTTTTCGGACGCCGATCCAACTGATTCACCCATACCCCAACACATCACAGCAAAGAGGAGCTAGACAATGAAGTTGACCCCTAAGATCACCCTGCTCGCTGCGGGCGTACTTGCCGCATCGTCCCTTTCGGCCTGCGCCGGCGGCAACGCCTCCACCGGGACCTCCGCTTCGGCGCAGCCCAAGCTGGCGTTCATCCAGGGTGTCGCCGGCGACGAATTCTACGTCAGCATGCAGTGCGGCATCGATGCTGCTGCCAAATCGGCGGGGGCGACCATCAACACCCAGGGGCCGGCAAAATTCGACCCGACGCTGCAAAAGCCCATCGTTGATTCCGTTGTGGCCTCGAAGCCGGACGCCATTCTCATCGCACCCACGGACGTGGCGGCAATGCAGGCGCCTCTGAAGGCTGCTGCCGCGGCCGGGATCAAGGTTGTTCTGGTTGACACGACGGTACAGGACCCATCCTTCGCCGCGTCTTCCATCGCTTCAGATAACAAAGGCGGCGGTCTGGAAGCCTTCAAGGCGATTAAGAACCTCAACCCCAACGGCGGAAAAGTACTCGTCATCTCCACCGATCCCGGCGTCTCGACAGCCGATGCCCGGGTCGCAGGTTTCGAGGAGGGCGCGAAAGCTGACCCGGCATTCGAGTACCTGGGCGTGCAGTACAGCCACAACGACCCCGCTGAAGCAGCCAAGCTAGTTTCCGCCGCCCTGGCCAAAGACCCCGACATCGTTGGCGTCTTTGCGGCCAACACGTTCGCCGCGGAGGGAACAGCCACCGGCATCCGCCAGGCCGGCAAACAGGACCAGGTAAAGATCGTTGGATTCGACGCCGGACCGGCACAGGTCAAGCAGCTCAAGGACGGCGTCGTTCAGGCACTGATCGCCCAGGAACCGGCTTCCATCGGCACCCAGGGCGTGGAGCAGGCCCTCAAGGCCATCAAGGGTGAATCCACGCAGAAGGACATCCAGACCGGGTTCAAGCAGATCACCGCCGACAACATCAGCGGCGAGGGTGCGCAGTACGTCTACAAGTCCTCCTGCTAGCAGACGGACGGGCGGTGCTGTTGCCCGCACTCCAAACGGGCAACAGCACCGCCCAATCTCCCACTGAAGGAAAGAATGACATGACGTACCTGAACGAGGCGGCCCTCCCAGAACTGGCCCACCGGCTGCCGGTTCCGACCTACAACCGCTCTGCGGTCAAGACCGGCATCGTCCATTTCGGAGTCGGAGGATTCCACCGTTCGCACCAGGCCATGTTCATCGACAGGCTCCTGAACCGGGGCGGCTGTCAGGACTGGGGAATCTGCGGCGTGGGCGTCCTGCCCTCGGACGCACAGATGCGCGACGCCCTCCAAGGCCAGGACGGCCTCTACACCCTCGTGCTGAGGGCCCCGGATGGCACCGAAACAGCCCGCGTCATCGGCTCCCTCACCGAATACCTGTTCGCCCCCGATGACCCCGACGCGGTCATCGCCAAACTCGCTGATCCTGATACGCGGATCGTGTCCCTGACTGTTACCGAAGGCGGGTACAGCATCAACGACAGCACCGGGGAATTCGAGCCGCGCGCCCTCGACGTTGTCCATGACCAGCAGCCCGACACCGTCCCCCGCTCGGTGTTCGGCCTCATCACCGCAGCCCTGGCCCAGCGGCGGGAGCAAGGCACTCTCCCGTTCACCGTCATGTCCTGCGACAACATCCAGGGAAACGGCGACACCGCCCGCAAAGCCCTGATGTCCTTCGCCCGTCTTAAGGACGCTAACCTCGCCCACTGGATCAGCGACAATGTCGCCTTTCCAAACTCCATGGTGGACCGCATCACCCCCGTAACAACGGGCGCCGACCGCGAAACCGTCTCCACGAACTACGGGCTGACGGACGCATGGCCCGTCGTAGCCGAGCCTTTCGAACAATGGGTCCTGGAAGACAGCTTCACCAACGGCCGCCCACCCCTGCAAGACGTAGGCGTGCAAATCGTAAATAACGTTGAACCCTACGAACTGATGAAGCTTCGGCTGCTCAACGCCAGCCACCAGGTCATGAGCTACCTCGGCTACCTCGCCGGCTACCGGTACGTCCACCAGGTCTGCTCCGACCCACACTTCGCCCAATTCATCCTGGGCTACATGGAGGAGGAAGCCACACCAACACTGCAGCCCGTCCCCGGCATCGATCTGGACGACTACCGGACAGAACTGCTCCGCCGCTTCTCCAACCCAGCCATCCAAGACACCCTCGCACGCCAAATGGTCGACGCCTCCGAACGGATTCCCAAGTTCCTCCTGCCCGTCATCCGTGAACAGCTCGAACTCGGAGGTCCCATCGACCGTGCGGTCCTCGTCCTCGCCGCCTGGTCACGATATCTGGAAGGCACAGATGAACAAGGCGCACCCATCGAAATCACCGACCGGCGGCTCCAACAACTACAGACGGGCGTCCGTGCCGACCAGGCCGAACCCGGCGCATTCCTTCACCTGGCCGAAGTCTTCGGCGACCTGGGACAAAACGAACGCTTCACCGCCGCCTACCGGCAAGCCCGCGCCGCCCTGAAACGCTCCGGCGCGCTCATCGCCGTCCAAGACCTCACCGACCGATCCGTATCAACAAGGAGAACTTCGTGAACCACCCGCCGACATCCAGCACCAGCTCCGAAGCACGTACAGCAGCGACCGACTTCACCGGCCGCACGATCCTCGTCACGGGAGCAAGCGGCGGCATCGGGGCCGCGACCGTCAGGCAGCTCACCTCCGCCGGGGCAAAGGTCATCGCCAGCGCACGGACCCTCGACTCACTCACCACTCTCTGCGACGAAACAGGCGCACAACCCCTGGCCTTCGACCTCACCGACGAGGACGGCATCAGGGACGCCATCGAGGGCCTGGACCTGTGGGGCGTTGTGAACTGTGGCGGCTTCGGCGGGGAAATCGCCACCCCGCAGGACACCGATATCGACGTCTTCGACAAGGTCATCAGCATCAACGCCCGCGGCGCCCTCCTGGTCATCAAGTACGCCGCACCCTCCATGATCCGACAGGGCAACGGAGGCGCCATCGTCAACGTCTCCAGCCAGGCCAGCCTCGTCGCCCTCCCCGGGCACATCTCCTACGGCTCATCCAAAGCCGCCCTGGACAACATCACCCGGGTCTCCGCGCTGGAACTGGGGAAGCACAACATCCGCGTCAACAGCGTCAACCCCACCGTTGTCATGACCCCCATGTCTGCCTGGTACTGGGGAAGGCCCGACATAGAGCGCCCCTTCCTCGAGCAGATGCCCTTGGGACGATGGGCCACCGTCGAGGAAATTGCTGCGCCGATCGTCTTCCTGCTGAGTGACGCAGCCTCAATGATCACCGGCGTCTCCCTGCCCATCGACGGTGGATACTCCAACCGCTGACCGCCGAAGCCGGTAACGCTGGCCCGCGACCTGGAACGGATAACACTTACATGACCGAAGAACCCACTTCCGAAGCGATCATCGTCTGCGGAGTACCCGCCAGTGGCAAGACAACATTCGCCCAGGGACTCGCCCGTGAGCTCCGCTGGACCTACCTCGACCTGGACACGCTGACCAATCCATTGTTCGAATACATGGGCGGCGAGTTCCTGGTCGACGTGCCAACCTCGGACCCCCCGGCGCGGGCAAGCGTGAACGACATCCGCTATACCTGCCTGTTCGACACCACCCGGGAAAACCTCGGTCTGGGCAACAGCGTGGTGGTGGTCGCCCCGTTCACATCGGAGCGGACCTTCCCGGTGGCCTGGGCGAGGCTTGTCGAACGGCTTGCCGTTCCGGCGTCCCGCGTTCACCTCGCCTGGATGGACACCCCGGCCGAGGAGGTCGTGATCCGTATGCAGCTGCGCGGGGCCGCACGCGACCTCGAGAAAGTCAAAGAACCCGAACGCTTCCTCTCCCCGGACGTGACACGCCCTCCCGGTGTCGGGCACATCAGGATTGACGGGCTGCTCGCCCCGCCCGACCAGATCAATCACTTCCTGAAGGACTTCGCAGTCCGCGAAGCCGTGCACTGACCGACCACCAAAGCCACACCACACTTTCACCAGCACAGGGTAATGCCGCAGAAAAGGCCACCCTGCGAGCCGCCGTGCCCGCGCACAGCGCTGCCATCGGCGCCGCATGCCAGCCAAACCCACAAGACCATAACCACCCAATAGGAGAACCCAGTGAACGAACTCACGACCCTTGAACGCCGCGGTATGGCCGCCATCTCGACGCCGGGCGGCAAGATGCTCATCGTTGCCGCCGATCAGCGCAACGGCATGAAGGCCGTCATGAACGACGCGCCGGAAGGACCGGGCTCGATCACCGCCCAGCAACTCTCCGACGCGAAGGCAGACCTCGTCCGCTACCTGGGCAACGCCGCACCAGCCATTCTGCTCGACCCCGAAGTCGCCCTCCCCCGCGTAGCAGACGAAGGCATTCTCTCCCGCGACACCGCACTCGTCGTCGGCCTCGACGCTTCCGGCTTCGAGACTGTCGAGGGCCTGCGCTACACGAAGTATGTCCCCGGCATGTCGCCGCGCAAAGTACGCGAACTGGGCGGCGACGTAGCCAAAATGCTCTGGTACATGCGGCCCGACCGCCAGGACGCAACCTCCCGCGTCGCAGACGAGATCCGCGAACTCGTCACCGAATGCTCCCAGGAAGGTCTCCTCCTCATCGTAGAAATCCTGGTCTACCGGCTCGATGGCGAAAGCGAGCAGGACTACGCGGCCGCGTTCCCCCGGCTCGTCGCCGACGCCGCACGACTCTCCGTAGAATGCGGCGCGAAAGTCCTCAAGCTCCAGTACCCGGGATCAGCCGAAGCCAGCGCCTCCGTCACCGAAGCCGCCGCCGGCGTGCCCTGGGCCGTTCTCTCCGCCGGCGTCGACCACGAAACGTTCATCAAGCAGGTAGAGATCGCCGTCGCAAACGGCGCAGGCGGCGCCATGGCCGGCCGCTCACTGTGGAAGGACAGTCTGGCCCTTTCACCCGAAGTCCGCGAACACCTGCTAACCACGCGGGCACTGCCCCGACTGCACGAACTCGAAGCCGTTGTGGACGGCACCCTCGTCGCCTCCTAACCCACACACAAGGTGCCGGCAGCTGTACAGGAAATGGACCAGCAGCTGCCGGGACCTGCGGGCAATGCTTGAACTTGGGCGTTCCACATCGAGCTGAGCTACACCCCAACCTGACGTCAGGCAACCGCCTAAAAACCGTCAGAATAGGGTCTGATAGCGCATTTCCTCACGTACCCATCCGAAGGTCTCAGACCCCAACCTGACACTTTCGGAACTCGAGCCTCGGTCGATGAGCAGCGGTGGCTCGGCGGATAAGCATGGATCAGCCGACTGAACCAGAACGGACAGCGGCAGCTCGCAGGCCTTAAACCTCCGCCGCAGGCGCAGCGAACTGCGCCTCGTACAGGCGCGCATACGCCCCACCCGCAGAAAGCAACGAAGCGTGCGTGCCCTGCTCCACGATCTGGCCGGCCTCCAGCACCAGGATGAGGTCGGCATCGCGGATCGTGGAGAGGCGGTGGGCAATAACGAAAGAAGTCCTATCCGAACGCAAAGCGCTCATCGCCTTCTGCACCAGCAGCTCGGTGCGGGTGTCCACCGAACTCGTCGCCTCGTCCAGGATCAGCACCGACGGCCGGGACAGGAACGCCCGGGCAATCGTCAGCAGCTGCTTCTCCCCTGCCGACACGTTGGAGCCCTCGTCCTCGAGCACGGTGTCGTACCCCTCCGGCAGGGCGCGCACGAACCGGTCCACGTACGTCGCCTGCGCCGCCTCCACGATCTCCGCTTCCGACGCCGACGGCCGGCCGTACGCGATGTTGTCCCGGATGGTCCCGCCGAACAGCCACGTATCCTGCAGCACCATGCCCATCCGCGAGCGCAGCTCGCGCCGGGGCACAGAGGTGACGTCCACGCCGTCGAGCGTTATCCGCCCGGCGTCCAGCTCGTAGAACCGCATCATCAGGTTCACCAAGGTGGTCTTGCCCGCCCCGGTGGGGCCCACGATCGCCACCGTCTGCCCGGGCTCGGCCACCAAACAAAGGGAGGAAATCAGCGGCTTGTCCGGTGAGTAGGAGAACGAGACGTTCTCAAACACGAGCCGGCCCCGCCCGCCGTCGAACGAACGGCCGGAGGCCGCAACAACAGAAGCAGGATCGGACGACTGCTCCTCCTCGTCCAGCAGCTCGAACACCCGCTCCGCCGACGCCACCCCCGACTGCAGAAGGTTGGCCATCGACCCCAGCTGGGCCAACGGCTGGGTGAACTGACGCGAGTACTGGATGAACGCCTGCACGTCGCCCAACTGCATCGCACCGGACGCCACCTGCAGCGCACCCACCACCGCGACCCCCACGTACACCAGGTTCCCGATGAATGTCAGCGCCGGCATGATCAGGCCGGAAATGAACTGCGCGCCGAAGCTCGCCTCGAACAGCTCCGCATTCTTCTGCCGGAACCGCTCCTCCACCTCCCGCTGCCGGCCGAACACCTTCACCAGCGCGTGCCCCGTGTACGTCTCCTCGATCTGCCCGTTCAGCTCCCCCGTGTGCTTCCACTGCGCCACGAACAGCTTCTGCGAGCGCTTGGCGATCAGCGCCGTCGTCACCAGCGTCAGCGGCACCGTCACCAGCGCGATCAGCGCCAGCACCGGCGAGAGCAGGAACATCATCACCAGCACGCCCGCCACCGTGAGCAGTGACGTGACCGCCTGGGAGATGGACTGCTGCAAACTCTGCGAGATGTTGTCCACGTCGTTCGTCACCCGGCTGAGCAGCTCGCCGCGCTGGATCGAGTCGAAGTACCGCAGCGGCAGCCGGTGGATCTTCGCCTCGATCCGTTCCCGCAGCCGGTACACGGTCCGCTGCACCACGCCGTTGAGCACGTAAGCCTGGATCCAGCCGAACGCCGACGCCAGCACGTACAGCGCCAGCGCCCACAGCAGCACATTCGCGAGCGCCGCGAAGTCGATCCCTGCGCCCGGCGTCAGCGTCATCGCCCCGATCATGTCCGCCTGCGCGTTCTGCCCGGACGCCCGCAGCCCGGCAATCACCTGCTCCTTGCTCACCCCGGCCGGCAGGTTCTTGGACACCACGCCGGCGAAGATCAGGTTGGTGCCCTCGCCCAGGAGCCGCGGCCCGGTCACCGAGAACGCCACGCTTACGACGGCGAGCGCCAGTACCAGCGCCAGCCAGGCCCGCTCGGGGCGCAGTTCCCCCAGCAGCCGCCGGGCCGACGGCCCGAAGTTCAGCGCCTTCTCCGCCGGGACGTTCATCCCGGCAAACGGTCCGCCGCGTCCCGGCCCGCCCGCCGGCCGGGGAATGCGTACGACGTCGGGCCGCTGGGCTCCGGGGGCAGTGCCGGTTCCGGTCTGCTCGGCTCGCTGGGCGCGGCTTGAGGTGCTCATGCCGCCTCCTCCGCCGCCAGCTGCGAGGACACGATTTCGCGGTACGTCTCCGAACTCTCCAAGAGCTCACTGTGCGTTCCGCGCCCGACGATCCTGCCGCCGTCGAGCACCAGAATCTGGTCCGCGTCCATGATGCTGGAGACCCGCTGCGCGATAATCACCAGCGTGGCCCCGGCGGTATCCCGGTGCAGCGCCTGCCGGAGCCGGGCGTCCGTAGCGGTGTCCAGCGAGGAAAACGAGTCGTCAAAGATGTACAGCTCCGGCCGCTTCACCAGCGCCCGGGCAATCGCCAGCCGCTGCCGCTGCCCGCCGGACACATTGGTGCCGCCCTGCGAGACCGGCGCGTCCAGGCCGCCCTCCATCTCGCGCACGAAGTCTTCAGCCTGGGCAGTGGCCAGCGCGTGCCAAAGCTCCTCTTCGGTGGCGTCCGGTTTGCCGTACAGCAGGTTGCTCCGCACGGTTCCGGAGAACAGGTAGGGACGCTGCGGCACCAGTCCGATGTGCCCCCAGAGCAGGTCCGGATGCAGCTCCCGCACGTCCACGCCGCCGATCATCACCGACCCTGAGGTGGCGTCGAAGAGCCGCGGCATGAGGTTCACCAGGGTGGTTTTCCCCGAGCCTGTGCTGCCGATCACTGCCGTCGTCTTGCCTGCGGCGGCGGTGAAGCTGATGCCGCTCAGGACCGGCCGTTCGGCACCCGGATAGGCGAATCCGACGTCGCGCATTTCCAACTCACCGCGAGCGGTGCCATGGGAAGTATCAGCCGTGAACACCACCGGGTTCACCGGCGGCCGCACGGACGACTCCGTCTCCAGCACCTCCCCGATCCGGTCCGCCGAGACTGCAGCCCGGGGGATCATTACGGCCATGAACGTGGCCATCATGACGGACATCAGAATTTGCAGCAGGTAGCTGAGGAATGCCACCAACGTGCCCACCTGCATGGAGCCGTCCTCGATCCGGAACGATCCGAACCAGATCACCGCCACGCTGGAAACATTGAGCACCAGCATCACCACGGGAAAGGCGAGCGCCATCAGCCGCCCGGCCCGCAGCGCCGTGTCTGTGACGTCCGCGTTGGCGCCCGCGAACCGCTCGGTCTCCAGGTCCTCGCGCACGAATGCCCGCACCACCCGGATGCCCGCCAGCTGCTCGCGGAGCACCCTGTTGACGGCGTCGATCCGCAGCTGCATCAGGCGGAACAGCGGCACCATCCGGCTGATGATCACCCCGACGCCGAGCAGCAGCGCCGGCACGCTCACGGCAATCAGCCAGGACAGCTGGGCATCCTGCCGGACGGCCATCACCACGCCGCCGATGCTGAGCATGGGCGCAGCCACCATCAGCGTCGCGGACATCAGCACCAGCTGCTGCACCTGCTGGACGTCGTTGGTGGACCTGGTGATGAGGCTGGCCGGGCCGAACCTGGTGACCTCCTGCTCGGAGAACCCGCCCACCCGAGTGAAGATCGCCCCGCGCAGGTCCCGCCCCATGCCCATCGCCGCCTTGGCCCCGAAGTACACCGCCGTCACCGCGCACCCAATCTGCAGCAGCGTGATAAGCAGCATGAGGCTGCCAACGCGCAGGATGTAACCGGTGTCCCCCGTGGCCACGCCAAGGTCGATGATGTCCGCGTTCAGGGTGGGGAGATAGAGGGAGGCAATGGACTGCGCCAGCTGGAAAACGACGACGGCGATCAGCAGCCGCCGTTGCGGCTGCAGGTACCGGACAAGAAGCTTCCACAGCATGCAGGCCCTCGCAGCAGGTCCTCGAAGTGATCGGAAGGCCAGTTTACGTCCGGCGGCTTGGGGCAGCCTGTAGGCTGGGGCCATCGCCGGAATTCCGGAAGAGCGGCAATTGAACACCGCGAATGAACACCGCAAATTGAAGAATGGGGACTTCATTGAGCGATCAGCAATTGGGCTTTCGCGAGCCCGGAAAAATTGCGCCAGTAAACATACCGCAGGTTGTCCGGCTAGCGGCCGCCTGCTGGGTGGCCAGCGCCGTGGTGGCCGGCATGATGCCTGTCATCCTGGAGGTGGCCGGTATCGACTTCGGCCAGTCAATACCGGACTGGGCCGTGCCCTATCTCGTGGCGTTCGCCGTCCCGCTCACCGCCTTGCAGGTATTGGCGGCCCAGCACTTGCTGCACGGCGCGCGCTGGGCCCGCATCCTCCTGACCGTCGCAGCCGCCCTGTCGGCGCTCGGCGCACCGGTCGACCTCACCGCTTTGATCCTTGCCGGCCTGGTGCTGACCCTGGCGGGTGCCACGCTGATGTGGCTGCCCGCGTCCAACCGGTTCTTCCTACTGCGGCGCGTTCCCGCCTATCCGCTGTCGCTGGTCCGGACCCCGCCCTCAAGGGAGAACTTCTATGAGTGACGCCCTTCTGCTCCCCGCCGTGGCCGAGGCCCTGGCCGCCCACGGGGTTGCCCACGAGGTCCTCGAATGTTCGCCGGATCTGGCGGATACGGCCGAGTTCTGCGCCCACTACGGCTTCAGCCTGGAGGAGGCGGCCAACACCATCCTGGTCGGCTCCAAGAAGGTGGAGCCGCCACGGTATGCGGTGTGCGTGGTCCTGGGCACCACCCGGCTGGACGTGAACCGCTCCGTACGGGCCCTGCTCGACGTCAAGCGGGCCTCCTTTGCCGACGCCGATACCACCACCGCGCTGACCGGCATGCTGGTGGGCGGCGTCACCGTGCCCGGCATCGAGGGGTTGCCCGTCTACGTGGACCGCGCCGTGCTGGGGGTGCCCCGGGTGGTCATGGGCGGCGGAAACAGGTCCAGCAAGATCGTCCTCGACCCCGCCGAGCTCCTCAAACTGCCCGGGGTCGAGGTGGTGGACGGGCTCGCCACGCCGCGCGAACCCGCGTCGGCGCGGACTGACTCCGGCTCCTGACTGTCGCCGGCCCGGCTGTAGCGGCACCGCTGCCGCGGCACCGGCCAGGGCCACTTTCCTGAATTGGCTCTGGTGCGTTGTCCGGCAGGCTGCCTACCGTGGTTGGGGGCTCCATGTGAGTTCCAGCCGACGTTGAATCTCCACAGAAAGACCAGCATGCCCGCCACCGTGAACGAGTACCCCTTCTCGCAGGTCGACGTCTTTGCCCCCGGGCCCAAGCCCGGCAACCCGGTGGCCGTCGTCCATGGCGCCGACGGCCTGTCCGACGAGCAGATGCAAAGTTTCGCCAACTGGACCAACCTCTCGGAAACCACCTTCCTGCTGAAGCCGACGCTACCGGAGGCGGACTACCGGCTCCGGATCTTCACACCGGCGTCCGAGCTTCCCTTCGCCGGCCACCCGACGCTCGGCTCCGCCCACGCGTGGCTGGAGAACGGCGGACAGCCGCAGCGTCCCGGCGAACTCGTGCAGGAATGCGGGGTGGGCCTGGTCAAGATCAGCCAGACGGCCGGCGAACAGTTCTTCGAGGCCCCTCCGCTGCGCCGTTCCGGTCCCGTGGAACCCGAGGTGCTGGAACAGGCCATCGCCAGCCTGGGCATCACGCCCGAACAGGTCCTGGACAGCAACTGGGTGGACAACGGCCCGGGCTGGCTCGGCATCCGTCTGGCCTCGGCCCGGCAGGTGCTGGACCTGACGCCGGACTTCGTGGCCATGGGCAAGCTGAACGTCGGCGTCATCGGCGCGTACGGCGACGGCGGTCCGGCGGACTTTGAGGTGCGCGGGTTCGTTCCCGGCCTGGCCGTCCCCGAAGACCCGGTCACCGGCAGCCTGAACGCAGGCCTTGCGCAGTGGCTCATCGGCTCAGGCGTGGCGGAGGGCGACTACACCGTCAGCCAGGGCACCGTCCTGGGCCGAGACGGCCGGCTGACCATCACTACCGAAGGCGACAGCATCTGGGTGGGTGGCACCAGCCGCACCGTCATCAGGGGCAGCGTCTCCCTGTAATTCCATACTCGGCTGGAATAAGACTGGAAGAGGAACTGCCGGGGACGGGCGGTGCCCCATTGAACCTGCCCGTCCCAGTCCGTGGTGTCTCTTGGCTGATCTTCATGTGGATCTCTTGCGGGGCCGCGGCGCTTCTGCACGGCCCCTGGGAATACTGTCGCGCCGCAGGCTCAAGCCTGGCGCAACATTGCGGAAGGATCGCCGCAAGATCGGGCCTGCGCCGCCGTCGGCCGTTCATGACGGCGGGCCCTACGCCGGTTGCGCACCTGTGCGCCGCCTGTGAATCCTGCCCATCAACGTGAGGTGCGACTCAAAGCCGCAACGTTGCCCGGGCGCCCGCCGTTGGACAGGGAGACGGAAGGAGGCCACATGCTCATTGTTCTGACAGGAATCGACGGTTCGGGAAAAACGACGGCGGCCCGTTCCCTGGTTGCGGCGGCCCGCGCGGAGGGCAGCAAGGCAGTGCTGCTGAGCAACTATGCAGGCCGGCGGCGCATGTCCCTGCTCAGTGCCAGGCTCGGTACCCACCTGCCTGCCCGGCTGGCCGACGCGGCGGAAACCACCATGCGCGTCTTCAACGTGCTGCTATCCACGGTCCGGGCAACCCGCTTCGAGGGGCTGGTTGTCATGGACCGGCACCTCCACTGCCAGCTGGCGCTGCGCGAGGCAAGGGGCCTGCGCCGCGGACGGTTTCTCCCCTGGCTGCTCCGCACCCTCCCGGCCCCGGACCTGGTCCTCCATCTGGAGGTGAGCGCCGAAGAAGCTCACCGGCGGATCGTGGAGCGCGGGACGGACGAGGAATCCCTGGCCGACCTGACCGCCCTGCGGAACGCCTACCGCGCGCTGCCCCAGTACGCGGACATGGTGAAGATCGACGCCGGCGGGCCACCTGCCGAGGTGCTCGGCAGGTTGATCGACGCGGTCGATTCGCAACGGCAACTCAAGGTTTAGTCAAGAATTCCCGAAACGGCCGAATACGCCTTCCCGGAAGTCCGTCCGGCTGTACATTAGTGCCAGCTCTCCTCTTTCCCCCCAAATCGGAGCGCTGGAAGCCTCCGCGCTGGAGTCCTTTGATTCGCGCGGAGGCTTCCCCTTTTCACCCCCGCAACCACGATCCGGGCACCGCCGGCTCTGGCCACGCTCCGCCGTCGACGATATAGTAAGCAAGCTGATGACTTCGGATTCCGGACCGTCATCTGTTCACTTCGACGAAGGAGACACTATGAGCACGAGGGTTGAGAAGCGCATTCTGGTGAACGTGCCGGTCAGCACGGCATACAACCAGTGGACCCAGTTCGAAGACTTCCCGCACTTCATGGGCGGCGTCAAAAAAGTGACCCAACTCAGCGATGACCGCCTCGAATGGGTCGCCGAGATCGCGGGCGTGAAGCGCAAGTGGGAGGCGAGGATCCTCGAGCAGCAGCCGGACCAGAAGGTTGCGTGGGCTGCCACTGAGGGTGCCACCAACGCCGGCTCCGTGGAGTTTGAAGACGTGGGCGGCGGCCAGACCTCCATCAAGCTGTTCATCGACTACGAACCCGAAGGGATCGTGGAGAAGATCGGCGACAAGCTGCACGTCGTGGAGCACCAGGCCGAGTCGGACCTGAAGAGGTTCAAGGCATTCATCGAGGACGAAGGCTACGCCAGCGGCGCCTGGCGGGGCTCGGTCAACGAAGGCGGCTCGGTGGGCACCCCGGGCGTTGAGCACGCGGCCGGATCGCTCGGCGACAGCGGCAAGGCCGGCGTCTCCGGCAAGATGGCTGCCGCAGCCGGAGTGGCCGCTGCTGCGGGCGCGGCCGCGGCCGTTGCCGCGGGCGGCAAAGACAAGGAAACCGACACCGTGTATGTCGTCGACGAAACCGTCACCCCGGTGGTGCCGGAGTACACCGAAACCACTGTCGTCACCGATGTCGTCACCGACACGACCGGTACCCCCGGCTTCGCCGGCGGAACAGCGGCGGACACTGTTACGGGCGGAGCTTTTGCGGGCGGAACTGCGGCGGGCACCGGTTCGGCACTGACGGACGAGACCGTCGCCCATCCCTTCGACCAGACCAACGGCCTGATTGACGACGAAGGCGACTCGGACGAAACCGCCGCAAGCGACACTCGAAGCGCGGCAGACCGGGCCGAACGGGAAGACGGCGGCCCCGGCACCCTCCCGCCCCTTGGCGGCACCTCCGGCCAGCACTAGGCAGCACCAGGACCGGAACACCACAAACGACGGCGGGTTCTCCCGCCGTCGTTTTTTCCATTCACCGCCCTCAATGCCCCTGTCTGAACGCTTTATTTTGAGCATTGACCTCTACGGCGTGCGGTGGCAACGTGGGATTTACCCTTCCTGCCCCTGGCGGGGGCAGGAGCACAAGGCCATTGCCTGCCCCCGCTTTCGCCCGGCAAGCACAACCCGATATTTCAATAGTCGCGGCATTGACGCCGCAGCACCCGGACATTATGAGAGTTCTTTAGCGGTTCTCCCATCTCCGAGTAAGTCGTCTCATTGACGCCTGCCGAAACAAAAGTTGTCATTCGATTCGGCCGGCAGTGGGGGACCACATGGACCACTTAAGGATTGTTCTTTATTCACACGACTCGGTGGGCCTCGGCCACGTGCGGCGCAACCTCGCGCTGGCCCATGCCCTGAGCAACCAGCTTCCCGTCCTGACCGGCCGCGCTGTGACAGGCCTCCTCGTTTCCGGCACGGCGCTGGCTCCCGGGTTCGACGTTCCTGCCGGCTGGGACTGGATCATCCTGCCAGCAGTGGAAAAGGGGCCGGCCGGCTATCAGCCCCGCAACCTTAGCGTCCCTATGCAGGACCTCATCTCGCTTCGGGCAGGCCTGCTCGACTCTGTGCTGGGCGGGTTCCTCCCCCACCTGGTGGTGGTTGACCGCCACGCGACGGGCATCCACCGTGAACTGGAATCAGCCCTGCGCCGCGCGCGCGCAGCCGGATCCGTCCGCACGGTGCTGGGGCTGCGGGAGATCCTGGACGCCCCTGAAGCGGCCATCGCCGAGTGGGAGAGGGTGGGCGGCGCGCCCCTGGTCAACGACCTCTTTGACGCAATTTGGGTCTACGGCGATCCTGCAGTGCACAACCCCGTTGCCGCGGGCGAGATCCCGCCGTCTGTGCAACAACTGATCCGCTTCACGGGTTACCTCGCGGCCGGCAGACCGGCGGGTCCGGGGAAACTAACAATGCCAGGTCCCTACTTCATGACGACAGTGGGCGGCGGCGCCGACGGACACGCGCTGGCAGCCCTGGCGGCGGAGGCGGAACTGCCGGAGGGCGTCGGCCACCTGGTCGTTGCGGGACCGCAGATGCCGGCGGAGCAGCTCGCAGACCTGCGCAGGCGGGCCGGGGCGGGCGTCAGGATCATCGAGAGGCTTGATGGCATGGTTCCCCACCTGCGCGGCGCCCAGGCCATTGTGTCTATGGGCGGTTACAACACCGTCTGCGAGATCATGAGCACCGACGTTCCTGCCCTGATTGTGCCGCGCATCCACTCGCGGTCCGAGCAGCGGATCAGGGCCGCTTCCCTGGCGTCCGCGGGGTACGTGGAGTCTCGCGAAATCGGCACGCTCACGCCGGGCACCCTCTCCCGCTGGCTGGCTAGCCGGCTCGGCACCAAGGTGGACCGTGGACGGGCGCTGCTCAACGGGCTGGTCCGCGTGCCACATCTGGCGGCCGAACTCCTGCAGCCCGCGCTGGTCCCCGCCGTCAGCAGCGTCCGGGAAGGTGCCGCCCATGCTGCAGTCTGAACCAGCCACCGCCTACATCCTCAAGATGTACCCGCGGTTCTCCGAAACGTTCATCGTGTCGGAGATTCTGGCACGCGAGGCAGCCGGGGACACGATCGAGATCTTCTCCCTGCTCCCACCGAACGATCCGCGGTTCCATCCTGAGCTGGCCCGCGTCAAAGCGCCCGTGACGTATATCGGCCGCCCGAAAAGCGCCGACGGCGCATGGAATGTCTTCCGTGCGGCTGAGGCCGCCGGCCTGGCCCCCGCCGTCGCCAGGGTTTTCGCTGAGCTGGCCACGGCGGACACGAATGATGCCCTCCAAGCCATCAACCTCGCCGTCGCCCTGAAAAACCGCAACATCCGGCACCTGCACGTCCACTTCGCGTCCACCCCTACCACCGTGGCCCGGCTGGCCTCGGCGATCACCGGCATTCCGTATTCGTTCACGGCGCACGCCGTGGACATCTTCCTTGACTCCGTCAGCCCCGACGATCTGCGGATCAAGTTTGCCCAGGCCCACCACGCTGTGACCATCAGCGAGTACAACCTGCGCTTTCTGCGCCGCCTCTTCCCGGACGTCACCTCCCGCCTCCACCTGGTCCGGAATGGGCTGGAACTGGACCGATTCCCCTACCGTGACCCGCGTCCCATCGGCGCAACCCTACGGGTGGCCGCGGTGGGACGCCTGGTCGAAAAGAAAGGTTTCCAGCATCTGCTGCCCGCCGCCGCGGAGCTGGTGGCCCACGGTTTCCCGCTGGACCTGCGAATCGCGGGCACGGGGCTGCTGGCCGAACAGCTGCAGTCCTCCGTGGAACAGCTCGGGCTGGTGCGGAGTGTGCGGCTGCTGGGCCCGCAGACCCAGGACCAGGTCCACGAACTGCTGGATTCGGCCGACGCCTTCATCGCGCCGTGCGTCGTGGGCTCGGACGGCAACGCCGACGGGATGCCCACCGTCCTGCTCGAGGCCATGGCCGCCGGCGTTCCCTGCATCTCCACAGCCGTCACGGGCATACCCGAGGCCGTCCGCAACGGGCACACCGGAATACTGACCAGGCCCGGCCAGCCTCATCTGCTCGCCCAGGCGATCCGCCGCATCAGTTCACCGGCCATGGACCGGGTTTCGATGGCCCGCAACGCCCGCGCCCTGATCGAGAAGGACTACGACGTGCGGCGGCAGGCGGAGGCACTCCGGGCCCTGTCGATGGAAGCAAGGAGGGTAGCCTGATGCGCGTCGCCTACGTGTGTGCAGACCCCGGCGTTCCGGTCTTCGGCACCAAGGGATCATCGGTCCATGTGCAGGAGATCTCCCGCGCCTGGCGCCGCGCCGGGGCCGACGTCACGGTCTACTGCACCCACGCCGGAACCGAGAGGCCGGCAGACCTGGCGGACCTCACCGTCGTCGAACTGCCGCCCCGCCGCGCCGACGGGGAGGAGCGGGAGCGTGCCATCGGGGAGGCTGCTGCGGCCCTGGCCGAGGCGGTGGTCCGCGACGGCTGCGACGTGGTCTACGAGCGCTACTCGCTCTTCAGCCCGGCGCTCGCCCTGGTTGCCGGAACCCTCGGCGTCCCGTCGGTGCTGGAGGTCAATGCGCCCCTGATCGAGGAGCAGCAGCGGTACCGGCAGCTGTTCGACGTCCGCCTGGCCGAGGCGGTCCTGCACCGCAACGCCCTGGCCGCTGACACCGTGGCCTCTGTCTCCGAGCCCGTGGTCCGGTGGGTGGAGGGCCGGGTGCCGGGGGCCAAAACACTGCTGGCACCGAACGGCGTGAACACGGAACGGATAGGTCCCCGGCCGCATGGCCGCCGCCACCCGCGCCGGCTCACCGTGGCATTCGTGGGCACGCTGAAGCCGTGGCACGGTGTCCCCGCCCTGCTCACGGCGGTAGCGCTGGCCAATACTGAATCCGGGTCTTCAGGCCACGACGGACGGTGGAGCGTGAAAATCATTGGCGACGGCCCCGGCAGGCAGGACCTGCAACGGGCGGCAGCCGGGCTGGGCGTGGAGGCGGAGTTCACCGGCGCGGTGCCCCCGGATGCGGTGCCCGGGCTGCTGCACGGATGCGATGCAGCCGCCGCACCCTACCCGCAGCCTCTGCCCGGCCAGGGCGACTACTTTTCCCCCCTTAAGGTCTACGAGTACATGGCCGCGGGCATGCCCATCGTGGCCACGGCAGTGGGCCAGATACCGTCCATCGTGGAGGACGGACGCACCGGACTGCTCGTCCCGCCGGGTGATGCATCGGCTTTCGCCGCCGCCTTTCGGCGCCTCGGCGCGGACGCCGCGCTCCGCGAGCGCCTGGGCACCCAGGCGAGGGCCGCCGCCGTCGGACTCTACAGCTGGGACAGCGTGCTGTCCCGCATCACCGCTACCCTGCCCCTCAGCCAAGGGGTGGCACGATGAGCGCAAACCCCTCCCACGCAAGCCCCGCCCGCTCCTCACGGCGGCCCAGGCCAGCTCGCCCGGCCAGGCCGGAGTCAGGGCTGCGGCGGACGCTGCGCTGCGTGCGCCCGCACCTGCGGGGCCACCGGTGGCTGATGGCGGGCGGATTCTCCGCCCTGGCGTTCGACGTCGTGTTCCGGCTCGTCGAGCCATGGCCGGTCAAACTCGTGGTCGACGCCGTTTCCCGCGCACTGGGCGCGACGCTGCACAAGCCAGGACCCTCACTCGATGCCAGCGTCCAGACGCTGGTGCTGTGCGGCGCCTTTGTGGTGGCGATCGCGCTGGGCCGGGCGGTGGCCAACTACTGGTCCGCGATCTGCTTCGCCCTGATCGGATCCCGGGTCGCCGCCGACTTGCGGGCCCGCGCCTTCCGCCACGTCCAAAGCCTGTCCATGCGCCACCACACCCGGGCGTCCACTGGCGACACCGTCCAGCGGCTGGTGGGCGACGTGTCCCGCCTGCAGGAGGTCGCGGTCACCGCCGGCCTGCCACTGCTGGGCAACACCATCACCCTGGTCCTGATGACTGGCATCCTGCTGTGGCTCGACCCTCTGCTGTCCCTGGTGGTGTTCCTGGCCGGCGGAGTGTTCGCGCTGCTCTCCCGCGCCAGCTCCGGCCCCATCACCGCCGCCGCGGGCAGCTCCCGCAAGGGCGAGGGGCATCTTGCCACCACCGCTGCCCAGACCCTCGGCGCCATCCGCGAGGTGCAGGCCTACGGGCTCGAAGACACCATCAGCTCCGGCTTCCGCAAGAGCAACCAGGCCACCCTCGGCACCGGCGTCGCGGCGCTGCGCCTGGCGGCCGGCTTGGAGCGGCGCACCGACGTGCTGATCGGCATCGCGACGGCGGTTGTCCTCGCCGGCGGTGGCTGGCGCGTCCTGGAGCACGCGATCACCCCCGGCGACCTGGTGGTGTTCCTGATGTACCTCAAAACCGGAATGAAGCCACTGAAGGACCTGGCCAAGCAGACCGGCCGGATCGCGCGGGCCACCGCCTCCGGTGAACGCGTCGCGGACCTCCTCGAAGCCCAGACCGACCTGCCTGAAGCCCCTCACGCCCGCCGCCTGGACAGCGCCCGCCCGGACATCGTCCTGGACAATGTCTCCGCCGGGCACGGCGCAGGACCTGTGCTGCACGGCATCAGCCTCACCATTCCAGCCGGCGAACACCTGGCCGTCCTTGGCCCGTCCGGCGCCGGCAAATCCACCCTCGCCAGCCTCGTCCTGCGCATGATCGACCCCAGCACAGGGTCCGTCCGGGTAGGCGGCGAGGACCTCCGCGGCCTCACCATCGCTTCCGTCCGCTCGCACGTGTCCATCCTGCTGCAGGACTCGGTGCTCTTCGGAACCTCGGTGCGGGACAACATCCGCTTCGGCCGGCTGGACGCCACGGACGCAGAGATCGAGGAGGCCGCCGTCCTCGCCCAGGCCGACGGTTTCATCCGCGCCCTCCCGGATGGCTACGACACCGTGCTGGGCGAAGCCGCGAAGGACCTCTCCGGCGGCCAGCGGCAGCGGATCGCCATTGCCCGCGCCGTCCTCCGGCAGGCGCCGATTGTCATCCTGGACGAGGCCACCGCAGGGCTGGACCCCGTGTCGCGGAACGCCGTCCTGCAGGCCCTCGACACCCTCACCCGGGGACGCACCTCCATCACCATCACCCACGATGCCCACTCCGCGCGCTCCTGCGACCGCATCATCTGGCTCGAACACGGGCGCGTCGTCGAAACCGGGCGGCCCGACGACCTGCTCAGGGATTCCGGCTCCAGGTTCGCCCAGTGGATGGCGGACCAGGACCCGGGCGTGCCGGATCGTCCCGGCGGGGTTGATCAGGGCGAAGCCAGGCAGGTGGTGCCGTGAACGCCTCACCTTCCGGATTCAGCAATCCGGACCAGTCCCTGGCCAGCCGCGACGCCGCGCTGCCTGCCCTTTCCTGGCTGCTGGACAACGGCCGCTTGTCCCAACTGCTCGGCGAGACCGTGCGCGTCACCCGCGTCCGCTACAAGCCGGGCACTTCACTGCTGGTGGCTTTCCGCAGGATCCGCAGCGGCAGCTTCGACTACGGCTGGGCCTATACCCTGGCCGCCCCCGCCGCCAAGCTGCTGCGGCGCGAAAGCACCTCACGGTCCCGCGGCGGGAACATGCGCGTCCTCCGGCCGGTCCCCGGGCAACAGGACACGCTGGTGGCGGTAGGCGGAGTGGAGGACGACTGGGCCCTGTACAAGAATCTCCTGTGGCTGCGCGAGCACGGCGCCGAACGGCTGGGCATTTCGAGCAGACAGGGCGGGACTCTGCTGGCGGGCGGCAGCGTGCTGCGGTACAAGCCGGAACGGCGGCTGGTGCTGTCCGCGCACCAGGCGAGCACCGCCGTCGTAATTAAGGCCGCAGCGAAACCTGCCGCCGCCGGACAGCAGAGCCACTTCCTGGATCGCCTCCGTCTTCACGGGGTCCCGCTGCTCCCCCAGCTGGGGGACGCGGAGTGCCTGGACCACGGCATCAGCGCCTGCGTCGCCTGGGGCGGCGGTGACCTCGCCGGGCTCGACGACGAGTCGGGCGCCTTCGCTGCCGGGGAAGCCCTGGCCAGGCTGCACGGGGTTGCTGATCCCCACCTCCAGGACGGTGCGGGGAGCTGGCCAGCGGGAATCACCACGCAACTGCAGGCCACCCGCAACATGGTTTCCTCCCTCCTGCCTGCGCTGGAGGAACCGGCCAGGCGCATCGAAGCCGAGCTCAGTGCACTGCTGCTGAACGGCGGCCAGCCCGGCCAGGTGCTCGTGCACGGCGACTTCTCACCCGATCAGGTACTGGTAGGGGGTTCGGAGGTGCGCCTCATTGACTTCGACCGGGCACACGCCGGGACGGCCGAGGCCGACCTGGGATCGTTCGCCGCGGCAGAAGAGACGGTGCTGCCCGCTTCCGGGGGCGCTCCTGCCAGCGGAGGATCGGCAGGCGGTGCATCTGCCCGCGGCGGGTCTGCCGGCGGCCCCAAAACGGCCGGTCTTATGGACGGCTACCTCCAGGCGGGCGGGCGCTTCACGCAAGCCGGGGTGGATGCGTGGGCGGCCTTTCGGCTCTTCAACAGCAGCGTTGACCCCTTCCGCGACCGGTCCCCGGAATGGGCCGCAGACATGTCATGGCATCTCAGCAGGGCAAGGGAGCTGATCACATGAACTGGCATCCTCCTGTCCCCCGCCGGGTAACCGACGCTGAAGGACGCGTCTGGTCGGTCCAGCGCGCATGGCCCGGCACCACGGCGGGCCGGTACATCTTGGAAGTCCGCACACCGGGCCGGCCCGGTGTGCTGGCGGGACTTTACCGCGAGGGCCGGTTCGACCCTGTCACGGTGAATGACCGCCGCCTGCCCGCTCTGGCCGGAGAGTCATCCAAGGGCGAAGTTGTGGTTCACCGCGCCCACAGACGTGCCGTGCTGCGCACTCCGGTGAGCTACATCAAGGTGCTTCCACCCGGGTGGGCGCCGAACGCGGCAGCCAGCCACACCATTGCGGCCGCTCCCCTGGCCGGGGCCGGCTTCAACACGCCCCGCCTCATCACCGCCGGGCGGGACGTCCTGGTCTTCAGCCCCGTCCCCGGCCGCTCCTTCTATGAGCTCGGCCAGGACCAGACCGGAATCACGGACGCGTTCTACGCCGCCAAGTGGGCGCAGTGGCAGCGGGCGTGGATTGAAACCGTGGCCAGTGCCAGCAGCCCGGCATTCCGGAGCAGCTTGGAGCGTCTCCCGCTGCATGACGCGGAGGAGGAAGCCGTCAGCCTGCGGCGTTGGATCGACCACTGGCTGCGCCACAGCGAGGGCATTGCCGAAGCTGCCGAGGCACGCGCTGCCCTTATGGTGCAGGCGGATGCAGTCACCGCCGCCCTCCTCGCCCAGCCCCGGGATCCTCTGGGTTGGGCTCACGGAGACCTGCACGAGAAGCAAATGCTCGGCACAGACCACCCGGGCGCCCCGGGCCTGCTGGATTTCGACGAGTCCTGCCGGGCCGAGGCTGCCCTGGACTTGGCTAACTTGGACGTCCACGTGGAACTGAGGTGGCGGCAACACCTACTCACCACCGGCCGGTACATCATCGCCCACGCCAGCATCATGTCCTCGGCCGAACGCCTTGACGTCAGCCCCGGCAGGCTTGCCGCCTATTGCGCGTCAGCACGCCTACGGCTGGCCTGCATTTACTCGTTCCGCCCGCTATGGGGACCGCAACGAGCGACGTATGCAACGTCGCTGGTTACGGCGCATCCGGAACAGACACGGTTTGGAACCTGACATGAACAATTTCCCAACACAGGGCCCGGACGGGCTTTCCCTTTCCGTCCTGGGGACGGGCTATCTTGGCACAACGCATGCCGTCTGCATGGCCTTGATGGGGCGCCGGGTGGTAGGGATCGACGTCGATAGCGATAAGATCCGTTTGCTGTCGGGTGGAGAGCTGCCGTTCTACGAACCGGGGCTGGAGAAACTGCTGCGCCGGATGCTGGAGACCGGCAGGCTGAGCTTCACCACCGACTTCTCGGCGGCGGCCGACGCCGGAATCCATTTCCTCTGCGTCGGCACCCCGCAGATGCCCGATTCGCAGGCCGCGGACCTTCGCTATCTGGAGGCTGCCGTTTCCCTGCTCGCGCCGCACCTCGACCGGGAATGCCTCGTGGCCGGCAAATCCACGGTCCCGATCGGCACGGCGGAACGCCTCACATCGTTCCTGCAGCAAAACGCCCCGGCCGGCGCGGGCGTTGAGCTCGCCTGGAACCCGGAGTTCCTGAGGGAGGGGCACGCGGTAGAGGACACCCTGCACCCGGACCGGCTGGTGTTCGGCGTGCCCTCCGAGCGGGCCCGCGCACTCCTCGCCGCCTGCTACGCACCGATCATCGCGGACGGCACACCGGTGGTGGTGACGGACCTCGCCACCGCCGAACTGGTCAAGGCCGCCGCGAATTCCTTCCTGGCCACCAAGATCTCCTACATCAACGCGATGGCCGAAATCTGCGAAGCCACCGGCGCTGACGTCAACCAGCTCGCCACAGCCCTCTCCTACGACAGCCGGATCGGCGGCCGCTTCCTCAAACCAGGCCTCGGCTTCGGCGGCGGCTGCCTGCCCAAAGACATCCGCGCATTCACCCACCGGGCCAAAGAACTCGGCGTCGGGCAGGCCGTGGGCTTCCTGCAGGAAGTGGACGCCATCAACCAGCGCCGCCGCCAACGCACCGTGGACCTCATCACCGAAATGGCGTGCGGGGACCTCACGGGCGTGCAAGTCACCGTCCTGGGCGCCGCGTTCAAACCGGATTCGGACGATGTCCGGGATGCCCCGGCGCTGGACGTGGCCCGCATGCTCCACCAGGCCGGGGCGAAGGTCACGGTGTTCGACCCGAAAGCCATGGACAACGCCCGGCGCAGCTACCCGGACCTGGCCTATGCCGAGACCCTCGAGGCCGCCGTGACCGGGGCAGAGATCGTGGCGCTCCTGACCGAATGGGACCTTTTCCGCCGCGCCGATCCAGTCGCGCTCGGCGCCCTGGTACAGCTGCGGAACATCGTGGACGGCCGGCACGCGCTGGACGCCGAAGCGTACCGCGCCGCCGGCTGGGACTACCGCGCACTCGGCGCCCCCAACCCACTGCCGGTGCGTGGTTCGCAGGGGCAGGTACTGGCCGGGCAGGTGGCACAAGAGGCGTAGCGGGCGTCCGGTACGTCGCCCGCTCTTGGTTGAATGCTTTAGAGTGCCGGGTCCGGCGTTCCCGCTGACTTGGTGCGGGTTTCCATCAGGTGCAGTTGCAGTTTCGCTTCTGCTTCCCGGCGCCGTTTGGCCTGCTCGCGTATCTTCCGTGTGGCTTCGGAGCCTTCGGAGTGGATCAGTCCGGCCGTTCGGTTACGGGGAGCGCCACCGCCGGAGGGTGCCGCCGCCATAAGTTCTTCGCTCATGCCCAATGGTCACATGGGCGTGACCTTGCGGGAAGATCTGTGACCGGATCGAAACCTGGCGGCATTCATAAGGGCCGGCGGCGTTTTGGGAAGGCGCCCCGGGCTCGTAAGGATCGCTCTCCGGGGCTCGTGCCGTCGGCCCCACCTTCATTTTACGAGCCTGCAGCCCCGCGAAACAGGGGTTTTTTCGGTTTCCTGCCAGAGAACCGCTACCCAGCCACCGACAAGTGCCGCCCCACTTTCATTTCGGAAATTTCCGACATATTCTACAAACGTGCCTCCCGACATCTTCGGCGCCCTGGCCAACCCGGCACGGCGCACCATCCTCGACGAACTCCGGAACGGGCCGCGGACAGCCGGCGACCTCACGGGGCTGCTTGAGCAGAGCCGCTCCGCAGCGTCGGAACACCTCGCCGTGCTCCGCGAGGCCGGGCTGATCCAGGAGGAGCGGCAAGGAAGGCACCGGGTGTATCACCTGCAGGCTGCCGGCCTGGCCGAGGTGGGCGGCTGGCTGAAGCACTACGAGCACTACTGGAACCGGCGCCTGGATGCGCTGGGCAACCTACTGGCCGAACTATCGGAAGAAGAGAACCCATGACCGACAATACGATCCGCCTCACCCGCCACTTCCCGCACCCGCCGGGGGCAGTCTGGAAAGCACTCACGACGCCGGACCTGCTCGCCCGCTGGTGGGCGCCGGGCAACATCGCCCCCGCCGTCGGCCACCGATTCACCCTCGACATGGGCGCTTGGGGCACGCAGCAGTGCGAAGTCCTCCGTGTCGATCCCGGCACGTCGATCAGCTTCCTCTTCGCCGAAGGCGGCCTGGACACGACTGTCACGTGGACGCTTGAAACCGTCCAGGACGGAACGGTCCTGCACCTCGAGCACGCCGGATTCAACCTCGACACTCCCATGGGCCAGCAGGCCTTCGAGGGCATGGGCAACGGCTGGCCAGGTGTGCTGTCCCGGATTGACGGCGTCCTCGTCGACGCGGCGCGGGCGTAACGCCCCAGGGAAAAATACAGACCTCAAACATCAGGAAGGGCCGGCACCTCAAGTGCCGGCCCTTCTTTCGCTTTCGGCGGCCTCCAGAATGCCATCGCCACCGTCGTCCCCTTCCCCTGACCACTCCCCTTGACTACCCCACCACCCTTTCCCTACACTTTTCATAAAGCAGAATCTAAATTCCACAAAGCGGAAACGGTATGCAGGCCGCAAAGCAGGGAAGATAGATCAAAGCCCCTCCCGGAAGGACCTACGATGACGTACACAGTGAACTGCTCCATCCTCCTGACGGAGCTGCCCCTGCTCGAGCGCCCGGCAGCCGCGAAAGCGGCAGGTTTCGACGCCGTCGAGTTCTGGTGGCCCTTTGAGACCTCAGTCCCTTCCGACGCCGAGACCACGGCTTTCGAGCGCGCCATCACCGACGCCGGCGTCCAGCTCTCCGGCCTGAACTTCAACGCCGGCAACATGCCCGGCGGCGACCGCGGCCTGGTGTCCTGGAAGGGACGCTGCTCCGAGTTCAAGGACAACATCGACGTCGTCGCCGGCATCGGCGAGCGCCTCGGCTGCACCGCCTTCAATGCCCTCTACGGCAACCGCCAGGAGGAATTCCGCCCGGAGGAGCAGGACGAACTCGCAGCCAAGAACCTGGCCGCGGCTGCCGAGGGCGTGGCCCGCATCGGCGGCACCGTCCTCCTCGAACCCGTCAGCGGAGCCCCGCGCTACCCGCTCCTCAAGGCCCAGGATGCGCTCGATGTGATCGCCCGGGTCAAGGCGGAATCCGGCGCCCAGAACATCAGGCTGCTCGCGGACTTCTACCACCTGGCCGTCAACGGCGACGACGTCGCCGCGGTCATCGAGAACCACGCCAAGGACTTCGGACACATCCAGATTGCCGACAACCCCGGCCGCGGGGCTCCCGGAACCGGCGAGCTTCCCCTCGGCGAGTGGATCGCCCGCAGCCGCGAACTCGGCTACGACGGCTACATCGGCCTCGAATACAAGGAACCGCAGGAAACCGCCTTCAGCTGGGCGATCCGCGAACACGCCGCCAACTAGTCCCCACCCGCGCACCACAAACAGACTTCAGAAAGAGAACCATCATGAGCAACGTTGCAGTCATCGGACTCGGAATCATGGGCCTGCCCATGGCCATCAACCTCGTCAAGGCCGGCCACACCGTCACCGGCTTCAACCGCAGCCAGGACAAGATCGACAAGCTCGTCTCCGAAGGCGGCAAGGGCGCCTCCAGCATCGCGGACGCCGTCAAGGACGCCGACGTCGTCATCACCATGGTGCCGGACTCCCCCGACGTCGAAGGCGTCGTCAGCGGCCCCGACGGCGTCTTCGCCAACGCCAAGCAGGGCACCCTCTGGATCGACGCGTCCAGCATCCGCCCCGACGTCGCCAAGCGCCTCTCCGACGACGCCACCGCAGCCGGCATCCGCCCCCTCGACGCCCCGGTTTCCGGCGGCGAACAGGGCGCCATCGACGCCGTCCTCTCCATCATGGTCGGCGGCGACAAGGCCGACTTCGAGGCAGCACAGGACGTTTTGAACGCCGTCGGCAAGACCATCGTCCACGTCGGCCCCTCCGGCTCCGGCCAGACCGTCAAGGCAGCCAACCAGCTGATCGTCGCGGTCAACATAGAGGTCCTCGGCGAGGCCATCGCCTTCCTCGAGGCCTACGGCGTGGACACCGACGCCGCCCTCAAGGTCCTCGGCGGCGGCCTGGCCGGTTCAAAGGTCCTCGACCAGAAGGGCCAGAAGATGCTCGACCGCAACTTCGACCCCGGCTTCCGCCTCGCCCTGCACCACAAGGACCTGGGCATCATCACCTCCGCCGCCCGCGAAGCCAACGTCTCCATCCCGCTCGGCGCCGTCGTCGCCCAGCTCGTCGCCGCCACCGTCAACCAGGGCGACGGCGGCCTGGACCACTCGGGACTCTTCAAGCAGGTCCTGCAGCTCAGCGGCCGGGAGTAAAGCACCCCGCTAAGAACCGGGCAAAACAAGCAGAACCGGGCAACCGCCGTCGTACGCAAACGACGGCGGCTCCCCCAGCACACCCAAAATCCGCCCTGAACCGGGCAAAACACAGACTTTCTAGGAGCACACCATGACCAAGATGCGCACCGTAGACGCTGCCATCGCCATCCTGGAAAAGGAGGGCGCCACCGAGGCGTTCGGCCTGCCCGGGGCGGCGATCAACCCGTTCTACTCCGCAATGCGGGCCCACGGCGGCATCCGCCACACGCTGGCCCGCCACGTTGAAGGCGCCAGCCACATGGCCGACGGCTACTCCCGCGCAGCCGACGGCAACATCGGCATCTGCATCGGCACCTCCGGCCCCGCCGGCACCGACATGATCACCGGCCTCTACGCCGCGTGGGCCGACTCCATCCCCATGCTCTGCATCACCGGCCAGGCCCCCGTGGCCAAGCTGCACAAGGAAGACTTCCAGGCCGTGGACATCGAGTCCATCGCCAAGCCCGTCACCAAGATGGCCATGACCATCCTGGAGCCCGGCCAGGTTCCCGGCGCGTTCCAGAAGGCCTTCCAGCTGATGCGCTCCGGCCGCCCCGGCCCCGTCCTGCTGGACCTGCCGATCGACGTGCAGATGGCCGAGATCGAATTCGACATCGACACCTACGAGCCGCTCCCCGTTGAAAAGTCCAAGGCCTCCCGCAAGCAGCTGGAAAAGGCCCTGGACATGCTGACCGCCGGCGAGCGCCCGCTGATCGTGGCCGGCGGCGGCATCATCAACGCCGGTGCCTCCGCGCAGCTGGTGGAACTGGCCGAGCTGCTCAACGTTCCCGTCATCCCCACGCTGATGGGCTGGGGCGCCATCCCGGACGACCACCAGCTGATGGCCGGCATGGTGGGCCTGCAGACTTCCCACCGCTACGGCAACGAGAACTTCCTGCGCAGCGACTTCGTGATCGGCATCGGCAACCGCTGGGCCAACCGCCACACCGGCGGCCTGGACACCTACACCGCCGGGCGCAAGTTCGTGCACATCGACATCGAACCCACCCAGATCGGCCGCGTGTTCTCCCCGGACTTCGGCATCGCCTCGGACGCCGGCGCCGCCCTGGACGGCCTGCTGGAACTGGCCCGCGAGCGCCAGGCCGCCGGAACCCTCCCGGACTACAAGGGCTGGGTTGCCGAGTGCGCCGAGCGCAAGGCCACCCTGCACCGCAAGACCCACTTCGACAGCGTGCCGATCAAGCCGCAGCGCGTGTACGAGGAGATGAACAAGGCGTTCGGCAAGGACACCACCTACGTGTCCACCATCGGCCTGTCCCAGATCGCCGGCGCCCAGATGCTGCACGTGTTCGGCGCCCGCCGGTGGATCAATGCCGGCCAGGCAGGCCCGCTGGGCTGGACCGCCCCGGCCGCACTCGGCGTCGTCCGCGGCAAGCCGGGCGAGACTGTGGTGGCGCTGTCCGGCGATTACGACTTCCAGTTCATGATCGAGGAGCTGGCAGTGGGTGCGCAGTTCAACCTGCCGTACATCCACGTGGTGGTGAACAACTCCTACCTGGGCCTGATCCGCCAGTCGCAGCGCGGGTTCAACATGGAGCAGAACGTGTCCCTGGGCTTCGACAACATCAACTCCCCCGAGACCGAGGGCTACGGCGTGGACCACATCAAGGTGGCCGAGGGCCTGGGCTGCAAGGCCATCCGGGTGACCAGCCCGGAGGACATGCCGGCCGCATTCGACAAGGCCAAGGCGCTCATGGGCGAGTTCCAGGTTCCCGTGGTGGTCGAAGTGATCCTGGAAAAGGTCACCAACATCTCCATGGGCCTCGAGATCAACGCCGTGAACGAGTTCGAGGAGCTGGCCGCCACCGCAGCCGACGCGCCCACCGCCATCCTGGCCCTGCAGGACTAAACCAGCCCTAATCCAGCCGCACCGAAAAGTACCGAAGATAGGCAAGCAATGCGCATCGTGATCGCGCCGGACAAGTTCAAGGGCTCACTCTCCGCCCCGGACGTCGCCCGGCACCTTGAAACCGGGCTGCGTTCCGCCACAGCGGGCCGCCCCGGCACCCTTGGACAAGAGGGCACTCTTGAGGTACTGCGGATTCCCGTGGCCGACGGCGGCGAGGGCACCCTCGACGCCGCCGTCGGCTCCGGCTTCACGCGCCGCAGCGCCGTGGTCAGCGGCCCCACCGGGCAGCCGCTGACGGCGGAGTTCGCGGTCCGCGGCCGGGAGGCTGTGATCGAAATGGCCGCGGCGTCCGGCCTCGCGGTTTTGCCGAATTACGACGGCGGGCGGCCGGGTTCCGCAACCGCCCGCACCGCCAGCAGCGTGGGAACCGGTGAACTGATCCGAGCTGCGCTCGACGCCGGCTGCCGGCAGATCATCCTGGGCGTCGGCGGCAGCGCCAACACCGATGGCGGCGCGGGCGTCCTGCAGGGACTCGGCGCCCGAATGCTCGACGCCGACGGCAACGAGCTGCCACTCGGCGGCGCCGCCCTGGCGCACCTCGCCTCCATCGACTTCTCCGGCTTCGATGCCCGCCTGGAGGAGTCCCGCTTCATCCTGGCGAGCGACGTGGACAACCCGCTGCTCGGGCCGGAAGGCGCGGCGGCCATCTTCGGGCCGCAGAAGGGCGCCACCGCCGCCGACGTCGGCGAGCTGGACGCTGCCCTGGCCAACTTTGTCCAGGTCCTCGCCGCGGAGATCGGGCCGCGGGCCGTCAAGGCCGCCAACGCACCGGGCGCCGGAGCGGCCGGCGGCGTCGGCTACGCCGCCATCGCGGCACTGGCGGCATCACGCCGCCCGGGCATCGACGTCGTGCTTGAATTCACCCGGCTGGCAGAACGGCTGGACGGCGCGGACCTGGTGATCACCGGCGAAGGCAGCCTCGACGAGCAGAGCCTGCTCGGCAAGACGCCCATGGGCGTCGCCCGGGCAGCCGCCGAAGCCGGACTGCCGGTGCTCGCCGTCTGCGGCCGCACCACGCTTTCGGCGGAACAGCAGCAGGGGTCAGGTTTCCGGCAGGTCTACCCGCTGACGGCGCTGGAAAGCAATGTAGAGATATGTATAGCTGAAGCAGGCCGACTGCTTGAAGAATTGGGTCAGCACATCGGCGTGCACCTGACCGACAGTGCTTACACGAAGGAGCCCCTGAATGTCTGAAGAACGCTTTGACCTGGTCATCCGGGGCCGGCGCATCCTCACCACCGCCGGGATCGCAGCCCGTGAAGTGGGCGTGCGCGGCGGCAAGATCGTTGCTTTGGAACCGCTCGGCAACGGGCTCCAGGGCGCCGAGGTCATCGAACTCGCCGACGACGAAACCCTGATCCCCGGACTCGTGGACACCCACGTCCACGTCAACGAGCCCGGCCGCACCGAGTGGGAAGGCTTCGCCTCCGCCACCCGCGCCGCTGCAGCCGGCGGGGTCACCACCATCATCGACATGCCGCTGAACTCCATCCCGCCCACCACCAACGTGGACGGCCTCAAGCTCAAGCGCGAGGTGGCCGAGGACCAGGCCTTCGTGGACGTCGGATTCTGGGGCGGAGCGATCCCCGGGAACAAAGCCGACCTACGCCCGCTGCACGACGAGGGTGTCTTCGGCTTCAAATGCTTCCTGCTGCACTCCGGCGTGGACGAGTTCCCGCACCTGGAAGCGGACGAGATGGAGGAGGACATGCGCGAGTTGAAGTCCTTCGACTCGCTCATGATCGTCCACGCCGAGGACTCGCACGCGATCGACCACGCACCCCACCCCGGCGGCGCCCACTACTCCACGTTCCTGGCCTCCCGCCCCCGCGGCGCCGAGAACAAGGCCATCGCCGAGGTGATCGAGCGCGCTCGCTGGACCGGCGCCCGCGCGCACATCCTGCACCTCTCGTCGTCGGACGCGCTGCCCATGATCGCTTCGGCAAAGCGCGACGGCGTGCACCTCACCGTGGAAACCTGCCCGCACTACCTCACGCTCATGGCCGAGGAAATCCCCGACGGCGCCACCGCGTACAAGTGCTGCCCGCCCATCCGCGAGGCCTCCAACCGTGAGCTCCTCTGGCAGGGCCTGCAGGACGGCACCATCGACTGCATCGTTTCCGACCACTCGCCGTCCACGCTGGACCTGAAGGACCTCGAAAACGGCGACTTCGCCGTGGCCTGGGGCGGCGTCTCCTCGCTGCAGCTGGGCCTGTCCCTGATCTGGACCGAGGCCCGGCACCGCGGCATCCCGCTGGAGCAGGTGGTGTCGTGGATGGCCGAGAAGCCCGCGGCCCTGGCCCGCCTTTCCAACAAGGGCCAGCTGGCCCTCGGTTACGACGCCGACTTCTCCGTCTTCGCGCAGGACGAGGCCTTCGTGGTGGACGTGTCCAAGCTCAAGCACAAAAACCCCATCACCCCGTACGACGGCAAGGCACTCTCCGGCGTGGTCCGCCGCACGTACCTGCGCGGCAGCGTGGTGGACGGCCAGACCCCAAGCGGCAAGCTGATCCGCCGCGGCGGCATCTGAGGACCGTGCGGTGGCTGTGCATGCCCATTCACCGCGCGGCTCTTCAGCGCCGGGGGGCGCCAAGGCCAATGGGTTTGCCAAGGCCCACGGCCTGGCCGTCTGGGTAGCTCCCCCCGAGGGCAAGGACATCGATCCCGACGTCCTGGCCCGGGCCGCGGAGCTGGTGCTGGCCCGGGCCCTTCAATTTGCTCCGGAGGCGGAAGTCCACTGGCCCGCCGCCGGAGCTGCAACCTCCGCTGCCGCCGCCCCAGGGGAGGGGGCGGCTGGCAGCGGAACCCAGGAACCGTCGTCGTCCGTTCCGGAGGACTCCCCGGAAACGGACGACGGCGGCGCACCCCACCTCCCGCCGTCGGCCGGGCACGTCAGCCGGGTGGCGGTGGATCTTTCCCGGTCCGAAGTGCTGCTGGACGGCGAGCGGGTGCCGTTGACCGGCGTCGAGTTCAAGCTGCTGCGCTACCTCGTGGAGCACTGCTCGCGGACCGTCGACCGGGAGGAGCTGCGGCTGTTCCTGGAGTCGTTCGACAGCCCCGGCGCCGCGACCCGATCCATCGACGTCTACGTGGGCCGGGTGCGGCGGAAGCTGCGCGGCGGCCGGCACGCGATCGCCACGGTCCGCGGGGGCGGCTACCGCTTCATCTGCGGCCCCGCAGCCACCGTCCGCGGCCCGGCGGAATACAGTATCTAGGGCTGCTGTTATCCATATCAGTCCGATCAGTCATTGTGCTTGACCAGATTTTTCGCTCGACCCAGATCCATCAGAAGGAATGCCATGAGCCCCAAACTGACCACCAAGCTCCAGCCCGGAACCCAGGCGCCCGACTTCACCCTGCAGGACGCAGAAGGCAAGCAGACCACGCTGGCCGACTACCGCGGCAAGAACGTCATCGTGTACTTCTACCCCGAGGCTGCCACCCCCGGCTGCACCACCGAAGCCTGCGACTTCCGCGACAACCTGGCCTCGTTCCAGGGCTCCGGCTACGCGGTGCTGGGCATCTCCCCCGACGCACCGGAGAAGCTGGCCAACTTCACGGGCGACTTCGGGCTCACCTTCCCGCTGCTGGCTGACGAGGACCACTCCGTTGCCCTGGCCTACGGCGCCTGGGGCGAGAAGCTCATCGACGGCGAGGTCCACGAGGGCATCGTCCGCTCCACCGTGGTCCTGGATCCCGAAGGCAAGGTCACGCTGGCCCAGTACCAGGTCAAGGCGCAGGGCCACGTCCAGGCGCTCCGCGAACAGCTCAGCGTCTAACCCCGGACGCTCTCTCACTTAAAGCAGCGTTTTCACCAACGCTCTCTCAGTTTTCGCAGCTTAACCAGTAACCCTCCTGCATGGACTGCAGGAGGGTTACTGGTTAAGCGGCAGGACCTGATAGAGCGTCCGTGGAAGAGCGGCAGGGAGTGAGAGAGCGTCCCCAGTTCAGGACCAGGATTACTTCAGGACCACCGTGCGGTTGCCGTTCAGGATGATCCGGCCTTCACAGTGCCAGCGGACGGCGTTGCTGAGCGCCTTGCACTCGGTGTCCCGGCCCGCGGCGACCAGGTCCTCGGGACCGAAGGTGTGGTCCACCTCCACCACCTGCTGCGCGATGATGGGGCCCTCATCGAGCTCCGCGTTCACGTAGTGAGCGGTGGCGCCCACGGTCTTCACGCCGCGGGCGTAGGCCTGGTGGTACGGCTTGGCACCCTTGAACGACGGCAGGAACGAGTGGTGGATGTTGATTGCCTTGCCGTCCAGCTTCCGCGCCAGGTCGTCGCTGAGGACCTGCATGTAGCGGGCCAGCACCACCAGCTCGACGTCGAGCTCGTCCACGATTTCCAGCAGCCGAGCCTCCGCCTGCGGCTTGGTGGCCGCAGTGACAGGGACGTGGAAGAAGGGGATGTCGTGCCACTCCACCAGGGTCTGGTGGTCGGTGTGGTTGGACACCACGCCCACGACCTCGATGGGAAGCTCCCCCACCCGGGCCCGGAAGAGCAGGTCGTTGAGGCAGTGGCCGAACTTCGAGACCATGATCAGGACCTTGCGGCGCGACCCGTTCGGCTCCAGCCACCACTTCATGTCGTACTTCTCCGCAACAGGCGTGAACCCGGCACGCAGCTGCTCCAGCGTGGATTCGTTGCCGTCGGACGCGAAATGCACCCGCATGAAGAAGTGGCCTTCGGACCGGTCGCCGAACTGCTTGTTGTCGATGATGTCGCAGCCGTACTCCAGCAGGAAGCCGGAGACGGCGTGCACGATGCCCGGGCCTTCGGGGCAGTCCAGGGTCAGGACGTGCTCGACGCCGCTGTTGGCCTGCCCGGAGGCGCGGTTCTCAGTCTGGATAGCAGTCATGGTTTCAGCACTCAATCACATTCACGGCGAGGCCTCCTCGAGAGGTTTCCTTGTACTTGGTTTTCATGTCGGCGCCGGTTTCGCGCATTGTCTTGATGGCCTTGTCCAGCGACACCTTGTGGCTGCCGTCCCCGTGCAGGGACAGGCGCGCGGCGTTGATGGCCTTGACGCTGGCGATCGCGTTCCGCTCGATGCACGGGATCTGCACCAGGCCGCCCACGGGGTCGCAGGTCAGCCCGAGGTTGTGTTCGATCCCCACCTCGGCGGCGTTCTCCACCTGTTCGGGCGTGCCACCCAGCACCTCGCACAGCCCGGCGGCCGCCATGGAGCAGGCCGAGCCCACCTCGCCCTGGCAGCCCACCTCCGCACCGGAGATGGAGGCGTTGATCTTGAACAGAATCCCGACGGCGGCTGCCGCCAGCAGGAAGCGGACCACACCGTCGTCGTCCGCCCCTGGAACAAACTTCACGTAGTAGTGCAGGACCGCCGGCACGATTCCTGCCGCCCCGTTGGTGGGGGCCGTGACGATGCGGCCGCCGGCCGCATTCTCCTCGTTGACCGCCAGCGCGAAGAGGTTCACCCACTCCATGGCCCTGAGTGGATCCGTCACACCAGTGTCCGCCGTCAGCGTCCGGTACAGCTGCGGCGCCCGCCGCCTCACGTTCAGCCCGCCGGGCAGGATGCCTTCCGCGGCGCAGCCGTTGTCCACGCATTCGCGCATGACGGCCCACAGCTTCAGCAGCTCCTCGCGGAGCTCCGCCTCGCTGCGCCACACCAGTTCATTGGCGAGCATCACGTCCGAGATCGACATGTTTTCGCTGCTGCAGATCTCCAGGAGCTCATTTGCGGTAGTGAAGGGGTACGGCAGCGGGGTTTCGTCCGCCACCACCTTGGCGCCGGCGTCGGCATCACCGTCAACGACGAAGCCGCCGCCGATGGAGTAGAAGCTCCGTTCGCTCAGCATCGTGCCGGCGTGGTCCAGGGCGCGGAAGGTCATGCCGTTGGGGTGGGCCGGCAGCGACTTGCGCCGGTGCAGCACCACGTCCTCGTCCCAGTTGAAGTCCACCCGGTGGTCCCCGCCGATCCGCAGTTCGGCGTCCAGTGCAGCGGCTGCCACCTGGTCGTCGGCGGTTGAGGTGTCCACCGTTTCCGGGTCCAGGCCCTGCAGGCCCAGCACCACGGCCTTATCGGAACCGTGGCCCCGGCCGGTGGCACCGAGGGACCCGAACAGCTCCGCCTGGACCCGGGTGGTGGAGCTCAGCAGCCCGCCGCCCTTGAGCCCGTCGGCGAACTGCTTCGCCGCCCGCATCGGGCCGACCGTGTGTGACGACGACGGCCCGATGCCAACGGAAAACAGGTCCAGGGCGCTTAGCGCCATCAGGGCACCTCGGGGGAAGCGAACTCCCTCATGGCGTCCAGCAGCCAGCGGCCCAGGTAGTCCGCGAACGAGGCGCGGGGAAACAGCCGGAAGCTTTCGTCCCCGGTCTTGAACAGGACCACCGGGATGTTGCCGACCTCGGTGTTCAGGGCTGTGCCCGGCTTGAGGACGCGCGGGTGGAGGTCCAGGGCGCAGCCCTTTTCCAGCACTGCCCGGGCCTGCGGGCCGGACAGCTCAAACGTGGTGCGGTTGGCGGACAGGTCCACCACCTGCCCGGCGGCGTCGCCCAGGGCGGACTTGAGGGAGCCGATCAGGTCCCCGCCCAGGGAGTCGTGGGCGTCTTCCGGCGCCACGACCAGGAACTCCTGCGGGGCGAGCCACAGGACGCTGACGCGGTCCGTGCCGCGGACTTCGCCGCAGCGCACCGGCAGGCCGCCGGTGACGGAGCCGATCCGGGTGCCGGCCTCGGAACTGGGGTCCACGCGGACGCCGGCCATGGTCTGGAACGGGCCCTCGTTGAGGGTGACTGTTCCCTGCACGGACCCGGCGTCGAATGCTTCGGCCAGGTGGGAGGCTGGGCTGCGGCGGATTTCCCGGAGTCCATTGATGCCTGTGAAGGCTGCGGTGTTAGCCATCTTTGCGGGTCCCTTCGGGGTCAAACAGTACGGTTTCTGCCACGACTACGTCGACGAGTTGGTTGCCGGCGGCGGCCACCAGGGTCTCGCCGATCCGGTTGCGGCCGTTCTTGATCAGGGCCAGCCCGAACGAGCGGCCCAGAGCGGCACTGTGGTAGCTGGAGGTCACGAAGCCCTGCATCGGGACCGGGCCGTAGGCAGGGTTCGCCGGGATGCCCTTCTCGATCAGCTGCGTTCCTTCCGGCAGCCTCAGCGAGCCGTCCACCGGCAGAACGCTGACCAGGTGCTTGCGGTCATCGCGCTGCTGGTCCAGCCGGGAGTAGGAGCGCTTGCCGATGAAGTCCTTGGCCTTGGAGACGATCCATTCCATGCCGGCGTCCTGCGGGGTGACGGTGCCGTCCGTGTCCTGCCCGACGATCGGGTAGCCCTTCTCGGCACGCAGCACGTGCATGGTCTCGGTGCCGTACGGGGTGATGTTGAACTCGGCACCGGCCGCGGCCACGGATTCCCAGGTGTTCAGCCCGTACCAGGACGGCACGTTGATTTCGTAGGCCAGTTCACCGGAGAACGAGATCCGGCAGATGCGGGCCTGCACGCCGGACGCGAGCGTGGTTTCGCGGAAGGTCATGAACGGGAACGCCTCGGCATCCAGTCCGCCGTTGGCGGCCAGTTCCGGGGCAACCTTGGCGATGACGTCGCGGGACTTGGGCCCGACGACGGCGATCGTGCTCCACTGTTCGGTCACCGAGGTGCAGTGCACGTCGAGTTCCGGCCATTCGGTCTGCAGCCATTCCTCCAGCCAGTCCAGCACCTTGGCGGCGCCGCCGGTGGTGGTTGTCATGAAGTAGGTTTCCTCGTCCAGGCGCAGGGTCACGCCGTCGTCGAAGATCATGCCGTCCGATAGGCACATGACGCCGTAGCGGGCGGAACCCGGGGCAAGCTTCTTGAACGCGTTGGTGTAGATCCGGTTCAGGAACTCACCGGCGTCCTTGCCGCGGATCTCGATCTTGCCGAGGGTGGTGGCGTCCATGAAGCCCACGGAATCGCGGACGGCGGCGCACTCGCGAAGCACTGCCTCGTCCATGTCCTCGCCGTTCTGCGGGTAGTACCAGGGACGCTTCCACTGCCCGACATCCTCGAACAGTGCGCCCTGGGCAACGTGCCACGGGTGGATGGAGGTGACGCGGGCGGGGTCGAACAGCTCGCCGCGCTGGCGTCCGGCCAGGGCCGCGAAGGCCACCGGCGTGAACGGCGCGCGGTAGGTGGTGGTACCGATGTCGCCGATGCCCCGGGAGGCCTCGCCGGCCTGGCGGAGTGCCGCGGCGATGACGCCGATGGCGTTCACGCCGGACGTCTTGCCCTGGTCGTTGGCGGTGCTGATGGAGGTGTAGCGCTTGACGTGCTCCACGGACCGCATGCCGGCGCCGGTGGAGCGCAGGACGTCGGCCACGGACTGGTCACGCTGGAAGTCGACGAAGTGGTGGTGCCAGTCGTCGGGGGTTCCGGTCTGGCCGGGGACCAGCCACAGCTGGCGGGTCGGGGCGGACGCCTTCGGCTCCGCCAGTGGCGAGGGCTCAACCGCGGACTCGAAGCCGGCGGCGATCGCTGCTGCGGATCCGGCCGAGATGCCCTCGGCCAGGCAGTCAGCGAGTTCGAAGCTGCCGCGGCCGGAGCCGATGGTCTGCTGGTTCGGGACCACGGTGGCCGGCACGAAGGCCGCGAGGTCCTCGTCCCAGCGCAGCTTGCCCTGGCGCTGCGAGTGCAGGTGCACCAGTGGGCTCCAGCCGCCGGACACCGCCAGCAGGTCGGCGGCGATCTCTTCGATGCCCGAGGTGAGTTCGCCGTCGTCGTTGATGCTGCGGACGGTGACGCCGTTCAGCCGGCCGTCTGCTGCCTCCTCCGAAGCGGAGGTGTTGGCAACGGCGCTGCCGATCAGTACCCGGGTGCCGGCCTCGACGGCGGCGGCAGCCACCTGCGTGAGGGCGGGACGGGCGTCGACGACGGCCGCGACCTTGACGCCGGCGGCGCGCAGGTCCGAAGCAAGCGCGTAGGCGGAGTCGTTGGTGGTGCTGATGACCACGCGCTGCCCGGCGGCCACGGCGTAGCGGTTGAGGTAGCTGCGGACGGCCGAGGCGAGCATGATGCCGGGGCGGTCGTTGTTCTCGAACACCAGCGGACGCTCGTGGGCGCCGGGGGCCAGGACAACCTGGCTGGCACGGATGTGCCAAATACGCTGGCGGGAGACGCCTGCTGCGGCCGGGCTGGTGAGGTGGTCGGTGCGGTTCTGGACGCCGATGACGTAGTTGGCGTCGTAGGCGCCGAAGGCGGTGGTCCGGTTCAGCACGGTGCTTTCGGCGCCGGAAACCAGCTCGGCCTCGACGTCGGCAACCCATTCAAGGGCGGGCTTGCCCTCGATGGTTTCCGCCAGTTCCGGGGCGGTGGATCCGGACAGCAGCGACCCGCCGAGTTCGGGCTGGTCGTCCATGAGGATGACCCGGGCGCCGCTGCGGACGGCTTCGCGGGCAGCGGCCAGGCCGGCGGGGCCGCCGCCGATCACCAGGACGTCGGCGTGGACGTACTTCTTGTCGTACTCGGCACGGTCGTCCGCCGGGTCCAGCTTGCCGAGGCCGTTCAGGAAGCCAGCTTTCAGGCCGTCCACCAGGGAAACGGTGGTGGCCGGGAGCATGGACTCGGCAACATCGCCGGGGAACCGGGCCTCGATCCGGACCAGGGCGTTGGGCTCTTCCACGCCGGCGGCCAGGATGCCGCGGGCGCGGTCCTCGTACAGGGAGTTGCCGGCGGCGACGCGGCCGTTGGCCAGCAGCGCGGAGGCCAGTGTGTCGCCCGGGTGCCCGGTGAATTCCTCGCCGTCCACGGTGAAGCGCCAGGAGATGCTGCGGTCGATGCGGCCGCCGGTGCTGAGGCGCGCGTTCTGGGAGGTCACTTGGTCGCTCCTTCCGGGGCGGTGCTGGGGCTGAGGGGGGTGGTGCTGGCGGCGCCGGTGCTTGCGGTGCCGGTGTCAGCTGCCGGGGGGAAGGGCGCGGCGGGCCGCGGCACCCCCATCGGGTAGACGGCCTGGATGTCGTATGTGACCGTGTCGCGGAGCATGTTGAACCACTGCCGGCAGCCGGTGCTGTGCACCCACCGTTCCGCGAAGGTGCCTTTGGTGTTCTCTCGGTAGAACAGGTACTCGGCCCATTCCCGGTCGGTGAGGTCGTTGGGGTTCTCGGGGTACGGCACGTGGGCCTGGCCGCCGTAGTGGAACTCGGTTTCGTCCCGCGAGCCGCAGTTGGGGCAGGAGATAAGCAGCATGTGCGTCTTCTTTCTTGTGGACCGTGGCTAGTGGGCGACGGCGGCAGCGCCGTGTTCGTCGATCAGGGCACCGGTTTCGAAGCGTTCCAAGGCGAAAGGCTTGTTCAGCTTGTGCGGTGCGCCGGTGGCGATGGTGTGCGCGAAGGTCAGGCCGGCAGCCGGCGTGCCCTTGAAGCCGCCGGTTCCCCAGCCGCAGTTGACGAACATGTTGTCCACCGGGGTGGTGCCCACGATCGGTGAGGCATCCAGCGTGGTGTCCACGATGCCGCCCCAGGTCCGGAGCACGTGGGCCCGGGCAAAGATCGGGAACAGCTCGACGGCGGCCGCCATCTGGTGCTCGATCACGTGGAAGGAGCCCCGCTGGCCGTAGCCGTTGTAGGAGTCGACGCCGGCGCCCATGACCAGTTCGCCCTTGTGCGCCTGGGAGACGTACACGTGGACGTGGTTGGACATGACCACCGTGGGGTGGACCGGCTCGTGCAGCTCGGACACCAGTGCCTGCAGCGGGTGGGACTGGATGGGGAGCCGGAAGCCGGCCATCTCCGCCAGGACCGAGCTGTGTCCGGCGGCGCACAGGCCCACTTTTTCGGTGTTGATGGTGCCGCGGTTGGTCTTGACGCCCACCACGCGGTTGCCGTCCTTGACGAAGCCGGTGACTTCACAGTTTTGGATGATGTCCACGCCGAGTTCGTCGCACTTGCGGGCGAAGGCCCAGGCGACGTGGTCGTGCTTGGCGATGCCGGCCCGCGGCTGGTAGGTGGCGCCCATGACCGGGTAGCGGATGTCATCGCGGATGTTCAGGATGGGGCAGAGTTCCTTGACCTGCTGCGGGTCCAGCCACTCCGCGTCCACGCCGTTGAGCTTGTTGGCGCCCACGCGGCGGATGCTCTCGCGCACATCGCCCAGGGTGTGGGCCAGGTTCATCACGCCGCGCTGGCTGAAGAGGAAGTCGTACTCCAGCTCCTCGGGCAGGATCTCCCACAGCTTGAGGGCGTGCTCGTAGATGGCGGCGCTCTCGTCCCAGAGGTAGTTGGAACGGATGATGGTGGTGTTGCGCGCCATGTTGCCGCCGGCCAGCCAGCCCTTTTCCAGGACGGCGATGTTGGTCATGCCGTGGTTCTTGGCCAGGAAGTACGCGGTGGCCAGGCCGTGCCCGCCGCCGCCGACGATCACGGCGTCATAGGAGGACTTGGGCTCCGGGTTGTGCCACAGGAAATCCGGGTGCTCCGGGAGCTGCTGGGTGCTCACTGGGCCGCTCCAATCATGTCGTTTTCAAACGCGGCAATCTCGGTTGCGCCGCTGAGCTGGGGGTACAGGGGGAACTGCTCGGCGAGTGCAGTGACGCGGGCGCGGAGTTCGACGGCGGTGCCGTCGTCGAGCGTTCCGGTGCCCGCCGCGGCAGTGAGGGCCGTGGCGATGATGTCCGCGACCTCGGTGAATGCGGCGGCGCCGAAGCCGCGGGTGGCCAGCGCGGGGGTGCCGATCCGGAGGCCGGAGGAGACCATCGGCGGGCGGGGGTCGAACGGGACGGCGTTGCGGTTGACGGTGATGCCGATGCGGTGCAGCACGTCCTCTGCCTGCTGGCCGTCCAGTTCTGAGTTCCGCAGGTCAACGAGGACCAGGTGGACGTCAGTACCGCCGTTGACCACCGTGATGCCGGCGGCTTCGACGTCGGGCTGCAGGAAGCGTTCGGCGAGCAGCTTGGCGCCCTCCAGGACGCGCTCCTGGCGTTCCTTGAAGCCCTCGGTTGCGGCGAGCTTGAAGGCCACAGCCTTGGCGGCGATCACGTGCTCCAGCGGGCCGCCCTGCTGGCCGGGGAAGACGGCGCTGTTGATCTTCTTGGCGTACTGCTCCTTGGCGAGGATGACGCCGCCGCGGGGGCCGCCCAGGGTCTTGTGCGTGGTGGTGGTGACGACGTCGGCGTACGGCACCGGGTTGGGGTGGAGGCCGGCGGCGACGAGGCCGGCGAAGTGGGCCATGTCCACCATCAGGTAGGCGCCGACGAGGTCGGCGATCCGGCGGAACTCGGCGAAGTCGAGCTGGCGGGAGTAAGCGGACCAGCCGGCCACGATGAGCTTCGGCTTGTGCTCGAGGGCCAGGGCCTCCACCTCGGCCATGTCCACCCGGAGGTCGGATTCACGCACGTGGTACGGGACCACGTTGTAGAGCTTGCCGGAGAAGTTGATCTTCATGCCGTGGGTGAGGTGGCCGCCGTGGGCCAGGGAAAGGCCGAGGATGGTGTCGCCCGGGTTCAGCAGCGCGAACATGGCGGCGGCGTTGGCCTGCGCGCCGGAGTGCGGCTGAACGTTGGCGAACTCGGCGCCGAACAGTGCCTTCACGCGGTCGATGGCCAGCTGCTCGACGACGTCGACGTGCTCGCAGCCGCCGTAGTAGCGCTTGCCCGGGTAGCCCTCGGCGTACTTGTTCGTGAGGACCGAACCCTGCGCCTCCATGACGGCCGCAGGAGCGAAGTTCTCCGAGGCGATCATTTCCAGCGTGGACTGCTGGCGGTCCAGTTCGCGGGCAAGGGCTTGCTGGATCTCGGGATCGACTGCGGAAAGTCGGTCGTTCAACTGCTCAACCACGAATACTCCTTATGAAATACCACTTTGCTGATGACTGATATATCAGTGTGAGGTCAATGGTATGATTGAGCTCACAACAGAGTCAATAGCAGGGAGCAAAGTGACAACCAGCTTCCGCTTGGAGCCCACGAACGGAGTCCCGCTGTGAATGCTCTTCCCGCCATGCCGCCCGCCGAGGACGAAACGCTGTCCCAGGCCGAGGCTGCGTACAGGCAGTTGCGCGACAAACTGATCATGCTGGACATCCGCCCGGGCGAACCCATCAACGATGGCCAGCTGGCAGCTGAGCTGGGGTTTGGGCGCACCCCCGTGCGTGAGGCCATCAAGCGGCTGGAAGTGGACCACCTGGTGGTGTCCTACCCGCGCCGGGGAACATTCGCCACCACGGTGGACTTCACGGAACTGGCCGACGTCTCCGAAATCCGGGAACTGCTGGAACCACTCGCGGCCCGCCGGGCCGCCAAGCGGGCCAACACCGCTATGCGCGAGGAACTCCTGGACGTTGCGAAGGCCATCTCGGAACTGGCGCCCACCCCCGCCCAGTCGCGGGAGCTCATGCGCTACGACCTGACGGTGCACCGCCTGATCTACCGCGCCGCGGCCAACCCGCACCTCGAGGACACCCTGATCCGTTACGACAACCTGGCCACCCGCATCTGGTGCCTGGTCCTGGACAAGGTCCCCTCGGTAAGCGGCCACATCAGCGAGCACGTGGACCTGCTCAAGGCCGTGGCGGAGGGGGACGCGGACAAGGCCGGCGAGCTCGCGCTGCACCACGTCACGAGCTTCGAGGAGACCATCCGCAAGGTGCTGTAGGCGGCAGCAAATGCGGAAGCGCTGGGGGAACAAGAAATCCCCCGGGGTGCGCTCCCGGGGGATTCTCGCCTAATCGGATGGTCAAAGTCAGTGGCCGCCGCCCCCGATCACGCCCTTCTCAACGGCCTTCGTGACCGCGTCAGCTTCGGCCTGGGTCAGGGTGCCATCCTTGACGGCCGTGTCCAGCTTGGTCTTCAAGGCTGCCGCGCGCTCCGCCTGGCCGGCAGCGCGGATTTCCGTCAGCGCCGCAGTGACCTTGGATTCGCCGACGCCGAGGGCCGTCGCCAGGGACTTGGCCATTGCCGCGTCCTGGGCGGTGCGGTCAGGCTTGGCGCCCTCAGTGGGCGCCGCCGTCGGCTTGTTGGCCTCGCGGAACGCCCGGATCGCCTCGGTCACCTTCGCTTCGTCAACACCCAGCTTGCTGGCAAGGTCCGCCGCGACGTGGCCGCGGTCACCACCCTTGTGGCCCCGGAAGCCGTCAGTCGATGCGCTGCTGTCCGCCGACGTGCTCGACGTTGCGCTGGGGCTCGGGGTGGTGGCAGCTGAGGCCATTCCCGTAACGCCCAGGCCTGCGCCCAGCGCCAGCGCGCCGGCGGTGATGCCGAGGGTAATTCTCTTGGTTCTTGACATGGTGTCTCCTTGATCGGCCGTGCGGTACGGCTTTGAACGGAAGGGCATCTGTCCTAGCCCTTGATCAAAGATCCGGCAGCAGCATAGGGCGCCGCTGTTCAGAAACTGTCAGGAGGCTGTGAACCCTGAACCGCGTCCAAAATCTTCGCGCGCTGGCCTGGCCCACCCCGTGGCGGCATCCTCTCGATCGCGGCATCAACTACCGAGGAGTAATGTGAAGGCCATGGACGAGTCGCCTCCGGACGGTGAACATACACCGGAACTGTTCCGCAACGTGGACGGAGAAACACTCCGGCGCCAGGTGCTGGAGATCATCAGCGATGTCCTGGCGGACTCCGATCCGCAGAAGGCCTGGGCCAGGGACCAACTGCTCCACCTGCTGGCGGCCCACATGGACGACCCCGAACAGGCGCTGCTGCACCACCTGATCAGCACCAGGAACGTCCCCGATTCCTCACATGAGGATTCATTGGAGGATTCTTCCGGGAACACCCCGGCCGCGCCGGGAAAGAGGATGCTGCTGACGGCCTTCCAGCCCATCAGGCAACTGCCGGGCGGAGAAGTGATCGGGGTTGAGGCGCTGGCACGGTTCGTCAGCCACGAAGGGACCAGCGCAGACGTTTGGTTCCGGGGAGCCGCGGCCATGGGACTGGGGCCGGACCTGGAAATTGCAGCCCTGCACCTCGCCCTTTCCGCGGCAGGAGAAATTCCGCCCCACCTTTTTGCGTCAGTCAACCTCAGCCCCGCCGCCTGCGCCGATCCCCGCGTTCAGGCACTGATGCTGGGAGGGACCGTCGACCCGGAGCGGATGGTTATCGAAATCATGGGTGATATAACGGACCGGGACCTGACAGCCCTCACCGCAGTCCTGAGCCCGCTGCGCCAACACGGTGTGCGTCTAGCCGTGGACGGCTCGGGGCCGGCGGCCACCTCGGCGAAGCAGATCCTCCATCTGCTCCCGGACATCATCAAAGTCGACCGCGACTTCCTCGCCGGCGCCGTCACTTCAGGACACCAGCCAGCCACAGCCCCCTTCGTTTTCGCACTGGCCGAGCAGACCGGCGCGACGCTGTCCGCGGAGGGAATCGAAAGCGCAGACGAACTCGCCGCCGTTGTGGAATTGGGAATCACCAGAGGCCAGGGCTATCTGCTCGGCAGGCCATCGGTGGATCCCCGGGACTGGGCGGCGTGGACCGGTGAAACTGACCCGGCGGAGGACCGCGGATAAAGATTCCTGGCAGCTGGTAGGGCGCACCGGAACTCGCCTGAACACGGCTCGTTCCGGCACGCCCTCCCTGCAGCTGGACCGGACTTAGATGATCGCCGCGCGCAGTTCCTTGGCGGCCAGTTCCGGGTCAGCGGCGCTGTAGATGGCACCGCCGGCGACGGCCACATCGGCGCCCGCCCGCTGGACGGCTTCAATCGTGGAGAGGTTCACGCCACCGGCGACGGAGAACGGGACGCGGGCTTCCTCGCCGGCGCTCAGCAGCACGTTCAGGTTGTAGCCGGGCTGGGCCTGCTCGTCCAGGCCGGCGTGCATCTCGACGAACTTCGCGCCCAGGGCGCGGACTTCCTTGGCGCGGGTCACCTTGTCCTTGACGCCGATCAGGTCCACAACGACGCCCTTGCTGTGGGCCTTGGCTGCCTGGACGGCACCGGCGATGGTGGAGTCGTCGGCTGCGCCCAGCACGGTGATCAGGTCGGCGCCGGCCTTGAAGGCGATGTCGGCTTCGAGTTCGCCGGCGTCCATCGTCTTGAGGTCCGCGAAAACGATCTTGTCCGGGTGCGCGTTCTTGATGGCGGTAATGGCGGAAAGCCCTTCGCTCTTCACCAGGGGCGTGCCAAGCTCGATGATGTCCACATGCTCGGCGACCTTGCCGGCAAGTTCGAGGGCGGCTTCGGTGGTGAGGAGGTCGATTGCGACTTGCAGTTTCATGTGTTTCTTCCTTGGTTTGCGAGGGTTTTGGTGGATGGGCGGCGTGAGGGCCAGCTGGGTTCGGAACCCGCAGGGCTACTCGAGGTTGGCGTGGCGCAGCCAGAGGTCTTCCGCAGCAGCAGCATCCTCTTCCCAGAGGCTTTGGAATACTGCCTCGGTGGTGGTGAACAGCACCTGCTCGAACAGGCTCCCTGAGTACTGGCGCGAGGCCGCCGACCCGTGGTCCGTCTTCTGCACGCCCGGGATAACGACGACGGCGGACGCCGCCTCTGCGAGCGGGGAACCGGGGTTGGTGGTGTAGACAGCCACCCGCGAGCCCTGGGCGGCGGCCATCTGTGCTGCCTTCACGACGCTTGAAGTCGTGCCGGAGCCGGAGGCAGCGAGCAGGACATCCCCGGTACGGATGGCGGGAGCGGTGGTCTCGCCCACCACATGCACCGTCAGCCCCAGGTGCATGAGCCTCATGGCGGCCATCTTCAGGACGAGGCCGCTGCGGCCCGCGCCGGTGACGAAGATCCGCTCCGCATCCTTGATTTCCGATGCCAGGGCGGCAACCTGTCCCGGATCCACCCGGGCGGCGGTCCGCTGGATCTCATCCAGGACCAGGAGCTGGTTCCTGGTGACCGATGCTGCCGGAACTGCGGTGGACGTTCCTGCCGGCGCGGCGGGAACGGCGTCCGTGATGACACTCAAGGGTTACCTCCTTCGGGACGATGTTGCCCTTCCATCTTCGAACGCTAAACGGGTGGGCACCACGGCATGATCGGACGGTTCTACCCACCCAAACGGATAGGCATTGACCCGGATTCCCCTACAATGGATGGGTGTCTGCCATCACCGAAGCCACCATCCCTCCCGCCACGCCCGAGGGCGCCGAAGGCCTGAAGCCCCTGCTGGAGGCGATCGCACGGCTGTCCGCGGCTCCGCTGTCCCAGATCGCCCAGCGCCTGCACCAGGCCACGCTCCCCTACCTGCGGAGCAGCGCCCTGGTGATCTTTACCGAAGATTGCACGGGCCGCCCGCAGAAGAAGTCCGGCGACGAGGCCGTCATCAGCCAGGTGTCCATCGCCGAACTGGACGCCATCCGGGCGGCACTTTCAGGAAGCGAAACCTGGCATGGCCGGACACCGATCGGCGGGCAGGAGCGCACTGTCCTTGCCCTCCCCTCACCCACAAATGCTCTTCTGGTTCTGGTCGATCCCCAGCCGGCGGCGGGCGAAGCCGGAGGGGGATCTTCAGGGCAGGAAGTTCCGGTGCCATGGCTGGTCCGCTACCTGTGGACCCTGACGGCCGAGCGTATCCGCGAAAAGGTGGCGGATGCACCGCCGTCGTACCTCATCGAATCCCGGGCGGCGTCCGCCGAACGGGTCAGGGTGACGGCGGAGCTGGTGGACCGGCATTCGACCACGCTGGAGACCCTGCTTGCCGCGCTGCGCTCCCCCTCCCTCGCTGACGAGGCGGCACGGAAGTCCGCCACGGACGTTGCCGCCAAGGCCCTGGTGGAACTGCGGACGCTGAACGACCGCACCACCGAACTCGTCGAAGAACCTGTTGCCACGGCGTTCCAGCGCCTCCGGGAGGATCTTCGCCCGCTCATGCACTTCAGCGGCATCGACGTCCAGTTCATCGAGCCGCCGGTCAACGGCCGGGCACTTCCCGGCGAAGTTGCGCACGCTGCCCGCGCCATCGTCCGGGGCCTGGTGCTGGCCATGGTCGAACAGCCGGACGTGCGGCGCATCCGCACCCAGTGGGACTGCGACGGCGAAAACCTCCTCATCAACGTGCGCGATGACGGCCTGGGCAGCCTGTCCGCCGAGGCCCCCAGCATCGCGCGCCTGGCGCAGCGCGTTGAGGTCCTGGACGGCCGGATGACGATTGACCTGATGCAGGGCTGGGGCGCCGACGTCGCCGTCACCCTTCCCCTGGATCCACCCGGGCGCACGCTGCCCGACGTTGCCGCCTGGAACCTGGGTGACCGCGAACTCGAGGTCCTCCAGCTGCTCGCGGCCGGGCAGCGCAACCGGGCGATCGCAGCCAAGCTGCACGTCAGCGAGAACACCGTGAAGTTCCACCTCCGCAATATCTACCGCAAGCTCGGCGCCACATCGCGCACCGAGGCGATCGCCCTGGCGCACAGCAGCGGCCTGCGGTAGGGAAACTGCCGCTTGCCCCCGCCGCAAACCGGTGACAGGGTGGCGGCATGGCGATCGAAGTTCGTCCCGCGACGCAGTTTGAAGACGTCAAAGCGGTGGTCGGGCCCAAGCGGCCGGACGCAACGGTGTGCTGGTGCCTCAGCTACCGCATCCCGTCAAAGCAGAACGTGGAGCTTCGGGGCGCCGCCCGCGGGGAACTGGTCCAGGAGTTGCTCGCCCAGGATCCGCCGCCCGGGGTGCTGGCGTACGACGGCGGCGAGGCAGTTGGGTGGGCAGGCGTCCATCCCCGCGCCGATACCAGCTTCGCCCGCAACCGCCGGATTCCCCACATGGACGATCTGGACGTGTGGTCGGTGTGGTGCATCCGGGTCCGGCCGGGGTACCGGGGAAGGGGAATCTCCCATCGGCTGCTGCAGGGCGCCGTCGACTTTGCGCGCTCCCACGGCGCGCCCGTCATTGAGGGCTACCCCGTGGACAACGAGGGCAAGAAGGTGGACCTCACCATGGCCTACGTGGGCACGCGCAAACTCTTCGAGGAGGCCGGTTTCGCCAAGGCCGCGGATACGGACTCCATCCTCAACGGCTTCCCGCGGGTACTCATGCGCCTTGAGCTGGGCTGATTGGGCACGACGCCGGGCGCCGTTACACGGCTTACGGCGTTGTCGGCTCCGTCACACTTCCCGGCATAGGATCAGGACATGGCTTCGAATAATGTCCTTGAATCCGATGCCGACGCGGAGGGCGAAGGCGGCCAGCAGGGCGGCGTCCAGTCCGTCGACCGGGCTCTCGCTGTGCTGGAGATACTGGCCCGCGACGGCCATGCAGGCGTGAGCGAAATCGCCGGGGAGATGGGCATCCACAAGTCCACAGTTTCCAGGCTGCTGGGTTCGCTCGTAGTCAGGGAGATGGTCCACCAGAACAGCGAACGGGGCAAGTATCAGCTGGGCTTCGGCATCCTGCGCCTGGCCAGTTCCATTCCCGGCCGGCTTAGCCTGGTCCGCGAGGCGCGCCCGGTACTCGAAAACCTGGCCGAGGAATTCAAGGAAACCGTCAACCTCGCCGTTCTCCGCTCCAATTATGCCGTCAACGTGGACCAGGCCATGGGGCCGTCAACCCTGGCCACCTTCGACTGGGTGGGAAGCCTGACGCCCTTGCACGCGACGTCGAGCGGGAAAGTCCTGCTGGCAGCGCTGACCGCAGACGAACGTGAGCGCATCCTGAAAGAGACAGGACTGCCGGCCCGGACACCCCGGACCATCACCCGGCGCGACAAACTCGAAAAGCAGCTGGTCGACGTCGTCCACAACGGCTACGCGGTGACCCTCGAAGAGTTCGAAATAGGGCTGAATTCCATGGCGGTGCCGGTCTACAACCACTTGGGAACGGCGATCGGGGCGGTCAGCATCTCCGGCCCGGCCTTCCGCTTCGACCCGGAAAAGACACCCGGCCTCATCGAGGGCCTGGGCCAGGCAGGCCTGCGGATCAGCGCCAACATGGGCTATACGCGGCGTTAAGCTGCCCCCGCCAGCGCGGTTTCCGCCACGTGTGCCTGGAGATGCTTTATGCGCAACAGCTCTCACAAAGAGCAACAACATCTGCATCATAGGCGCACTGTCAAGAGATGGATGTCGCAGGAGAAATGTCTTGACAACGCGTGTGAGCTGGCGCACTCTGTTGCTGAAGGCGAAGTGTGTTGATTACTGCGGAACTAGCTGGGCAGCCGCTCAGGCGAACTGCCCATCCGCATTCACGAGGTCAAGATCGTCGACGGCGACCGTCATGACCATCGACTCCGAGGACGAGCCGGACCGAACGCCGGGCGTAACCGCCTGCGGCCCGCGGCCGAGCCGTCCCACATATTCAGTGAAGGAAACCCCTCATGACAATCAATAGTGACGTCACTATCGATGAAAGCAGTGAAGACGACCGGTCCTCGGGGGTGGACCCGGCGTTGGAACGAGATCCTGCTCCTCCCCAGGAAGACCTGCAGATCCTGCAGGCCCTGCGGGAAACCGAATCAGAACATGAAGAAGCGCGGCGCAGCAGCCTGCTGTTCAGGAAGGGAGGCATTGACAAGGTGGTGTTCGGCGTCGCCGGACTGCTCACCCTGGCCTTCGTTATCTGGGGATTTGCCGGCAGGGAGAACCTGGCCACCACCTCCCAGGTGGTCCTTGATTGGGTCATGAAAAACACCGGCTGGCTGTTCGTTGCCCTCTCCTCCCTGTTCGTGGTCTACGTGCTCTGGCTGGCGGTCAGCCGCTTCGGGAACATCCCGTTGGGGAAAGACGCGGAAAAGCCCGAGTACTCCATGGTCTCGTGGGTCTCGATGATGTTCGCGGCCGGCATGGGCATCGGCCTGATGTTCTATGGCGTGGCCGAGCCGCTTTATCACTACATCTCCCCGCCGCCAGGCACGGTTGACGGCCAGACTCCCGCGGCGGTCCAGACGGCAATGGCAACCTCGATCTTCCACTGGACCCTGCACCCGTGGGCCATGTACGCGGTGGTGGGCGTTGCCATGGCCTACGGAACCTACCGGCTCGGCCGCAAGCAGCTCATTTCCGCCGTCTTCACGTCCCTGTTCGGAATCCGCAGGGTGGAAGGTCCCATCGGCAAGGTCATCAACATGCTGGCCATCTTCGCCACACTTTTCGGCACCGCTGCGTCGCTGGGCCTGGGTGCTCTGCAGATCGGCAGCGGCATGGCCTCCAACGGCTGGATCAACGGCCAGCTTGCCACTCCCGTGCTCGTAGTCATCGTTGCCGTACTCACGGCTTGCTTCGTGGCCTCGGCCGTCTCCGGCATCAGCCGCGGCATCCAGTGGCTGTCCAACATCAACATGGTCCTGGCTGCAGTCCTGGCCGTTATCGTGTTCGTGGCCGGGCCGACGCTCTTCATCCTGAACCTGATCCCGGCGGCAGTTGGCGACTATGCACGGGACCTGGCCGAGATGGCCTCGCGGACCGAAGCCGTCGGCGATGACGCCCTGCGCACGTGGATGTCCGGCTGGACCATTTTCTACTGGGCCTGGTGGGTGTCCTGGACGCCCTTCGTTGGCCTGTTCATCGCCCGCATCAGCCGCGGCCGCACCATCCGCCAGTTCGTCACCGGCGTCCTGCTGGTCCCCAGCATCGTCAGCGTGATCTGGTTCGGCATCTTCGGCGGGGCCGCCATCAACATCCAGGCCACCGCAGACGCCACCCCGGACACCGGCGATGGCCTCGCCAAGATCGTCGACGGGGCTCCCTCAATTTCCTTCGACGGCGCCCTGTTCGACCTGCTCCACCACCTCCCCCTTCCCAACGCCATTGCCGGCGCGGTCGCTGTCCTGGCGATGGTTCTGGTGGCCATCTTCTTCGTCACCGGCGCCGATGCGGCCTCCATCGTGATGGGATCGCTCAGCTCCGACGGCGCAGAAGAACCACGCCGGGGAGTCGTCATCTTCTGGGGTGCCCTCACGGGAGCCGTTGCCGCAGTGATGCTCCTCGCCGGCGGCGACAAGCCTGCCGAGGCGCTCGCCGGACTGCAGCGGATCACCATCGTGTCAGCCCTGCCCTTCGTGCTGGTGATGTTCCTGATGTGCTTTGCCCTCACGAGGGACCTGCGCCGGGACCCGCTGTCGCTGCGCGCGCGGCTGGTGACCTCCGTCGTCGAGCGCTCCATTCGCAGTGGGGTGGAACAGCACGGCGGCGTCCAGTTCGATCTGGTCACCAAACACGAATGCGATGAACGGTGCGCCAAGAGTGAGCTTGAGCCCGGCGGGGACAAGCACCACTGAGTAAGAGGGCGGCCTGCTCCCGAAACGACCGGGAGCAGGCCGCTCTAACGCTTGTCCTCCAGTAGAAACGCACTCGCTGCCCTAGGAAAGGCATCCCGGATGGCATCGACGTCCACAATCACACACGCTGAAACGGAACCGGACGAACGCCCCGTTGATGACTGCGACTATCACGGCTGTTTGTTCTGTTCCGGCCCCGAGACCGACTGACTGCCGGCTCGCTGCTCGCACAGCCGGAACGCGATGTCTGCGGCCCGGGCGGTCGCCGCCCTGGACCCCTCAGAACCCGCGCTTTCCCTTCCGGCTTCCTGGCCGGCCACGTAGCCCACCATGAAGGCTGTCACCGGTGCTGCAGCATGGATTACTGAATCCGCAGATTTCCTGGCCAGATCCAGCAGCAGCTCTTGATCGACGTCGAGATCCGGGATCTGCAGCGCCCTCGCTAGCTGCTTGCACCACTCGCCCAGGATCTGCATCTCATCATCGACAGCCATGATCTCTCCTTGTACAGCACACTTCCGCTTTCGAGCTGGTGCCCTGACCCTACAAGGCCTGGCCACGTAAGTCACCCGGCTTTTACTGGTTTTCCCAGCTCCGAGATACGTTGACGGAGCCAAGGACCGGCGCATACGATCGCTTATATATCAGTTATTTATCTCACGCATACCAAAGGCATATCAGTCGTTCGGGCCCCGCTGAGGCCACACCCAAAGACCTCCGGCTACCGCCAGCTCCCCGCGTACGGGCAGCGCGTAAGCGCCGCTGATAGCGACGGGTCGAATGTGCCGGGCCGCAAAACCCGAAAGGAACACCTACTCATGGTTCATAAAGTCAAGGCTGTTGTTGTTAGGGCGAAGGATGCTCCGGTGTCGGTGGAGACGATTCTGGTTCCGGATCCGGGGCCGGGCGAGGCCCTGGTGGACATCCTGACGTGCGGGGTGTGTCATACGGACCTGCATTACAAGCTGGGCGGTATCGGGGATGACTTCCCGTACCTGTTGGGCCATGAGGCTACCGGTGTGGTTTCCGCTGTGGGTGAGGGTGTGACCGAGGTTGCCCCGGGTGACCGGGTGATCCTGAACTGGCGTGCGGTGTGCGGGCAGTGCCGGGCGTGCGCGAAGGGCCAGCCGCAGTACTGCTTCAACACGGCCAACGCCACGCAGAAGATGACCCTGGAGGACGGCACCGAGCTGTCCCCGGCGTTGGGGATCGGGGCGTTCGCGGAGAAGACGCTGGTCGCTGCCGGGCAGTGCACGAAGGTCGATGAGGACGCGGACCCGGCCGCCGTGGGCCTGCTGGGCTGCGGTGTGATGGCCGGCATTGGCGCGGCCATTAACACCGGTGAGGTCAAGCGCGGGGAGTCGGTGGCCGTGATCGGCTGCGGCGGGGTGGGCATCGCCGCGATTGCCGGCGCGAAGCTCGCCGGTGCCACCACGATCATCGCCGTGGACATCGACGAGAACAAGATCGAGATGGCCAAGTCCCTCGGCGCGACCCACGGGGTGAACTCCCGCACCTCTGACCCGGTCGAGGCGATCCGGGCCCTCACGAACGGGAACGGCGCGGACGTGGTGATCGAGGCCGTCGGCCGGCCCGAAACGTACAAGCAGGCCTTCTACGCCCGCGACCTTGCCGGCCGCGTGGTCCTGGTCGGTGTCCCGACCCCGGAGATGGTCCTGGAGTTGCCGCTGCTGGATGTGTTCGGGCGGGGCGGGTCGCTGAAGTCCTCCTGGTACGGGGACTGCCTGCCCTCCCGCGACTTCCCGATGCTCGTGGCCCACTACAAGGCCGGCAACCTGGACCTGGACGCGTTCGTCTCCGAACGGATCACCATCGACCAGGTCGAGGAAGCCTTCGACAAAATGCACGAAGGCAAAGTCCTCCGCTCCGTCGTCGAAATCCAGCCCGCGCCAGCCTCCTCCACAGCTGCTGCTGCCGAGCCGGCGGGGGCCTCGGCATGAGCGTGAGGATCGAAAACCTTGTCACCTCGGGCACGTTCTCGCTCGACGGCGGGACCTGGGATGTGGACAACAACGTCTGGATCGTCGGCAACGACACCGAGTGCGTGATCATTGATTCCCCGCACGACGCCGCCGCGATCATCAACCAGGTCCGCGGCCGTACGGTGAAGGCGATCCTGCTCACCCACGCGCACAACGACCACATCGGTGCCGCACGCCAGGTCGCCGACGCCGTCGGCGCGCCGATCCACCTGAACCCGGAGGACCAGGTCCTCTGGGAACAGGTCTACCCCGGCACCACCCCCGATGCGGCCATCGCGGACGGGGACGAGTTCCAGGTCGGCGGCGCCACCCTGAAGGCCATCCACACCCCAGGTCACTCACCCGGGTCCACCTGCTTCCACCTCGAAGCAGAGCACACCGTGTTCACCGGAGACACCCTGTTCAACGGCGGACCCGGCGCCACCGGCCGCTCCTACAGCGACTACCCCACCATCCTGACCTCCATCCGCGAACGGCTCCTCACCCTCCCGCCGGAAACCACCGTC
>NZ_QLNP01000085.1 GCF_003261175.1 Arthrobacter globiformis
TGTCGGTGACGGTCGAAAACTGAACCATTGTGACGGTTGAAAACTGAGCCACCCGTTTCAAACGATTGGGTGGGTGATCACTGTGGAGGATTGGGCGCTTATTCGGCGATTGCATCTTGCCGAGGGTGAGTCGATGAGGTCGATAGCGGCGCGGCTGGGGATCTCCCGGAACACTGTTGCCAAAGCGGTTAGTTCTGATGGTCCGCCTGCGTATGTGCGGGCACCTCAGGACTCCGGGATCAAGGCCGTCGAGCCTGCGATTCGTGCTTTGTTGCAGGAGAACCCGCGGATGCCCGCGACGGTGCTCGCGGAGCGGGTGGGCTGGTCGGGGTCGGCGGCCTGGTTCCGGGAGAACGTGGCCAGGATCCGGCCGGAGTATGCGCCGGCTGATCCTGCTGACCGGATCACCTATGATCCCGGGGATCAGGCGCAGTGCGACCTTTGGTTCCCGGAGGTGCAGATTCCCGTTGGAGCAGGCAAGACGCGGGTGTTGCCCGTGCTGGTGATGGTGTCTTCGCATTCGCGGTTCATCATGGCCAGGATGATCCCGTCGCGGATGACCGGGGACCTGCTGGCCGGGATGTGGGAGCTGCTCGGATCCCTGGGTGCGGTTCCGCGGCGGCTGATCTGGGACAACGAAACCGGGATCGGTCGCCGGAACAGTTACGCCGCCGGGGTGGCTGCGTTCGCCGGGGTCCTCGCCACCCGGGTCGTTCAGGTCAAACCCTATGACCCGGAAAGCAAAGGCGTGGTCGAGCGGGCCAACCAGTTCTTGGAGACCTCGTTCCTGCCGGGCCGGGTCTTCACCTCACCGGAGGATTTCAACGCCCAGCTGGCCATGTGGCTGCCGAAGGCCAATGCGCGGCTCGTCAGGCGGACAGGTGCCCGGCCGGCGGAGCTCATCAATGCGGACAAGAAGGCGATGCTGGCGCTGCCACCGGTTCCACCGGTCACCGGATTCACCGCCAGGGTCCGGCTCCCGCGGGACTACTACGTCCGGATGGGGTCCAACGACTACTCCGTCCACCCGCAGGCCATCGGCCGGTTCGTCGAGGTCACCGCCGACCTCGAAACCGTCACGATCAGCCTGGACGGCAGAACTGTCGGAACCCACACCCGGTCCTGGGGCAAGGGCCTGACGATCACCGACCCAGACCACGTAGAGGCGGCAAAGGCACTACGGAAGGCCTTCCAAACCCCTCAGCCGGTGGGTGAGACAGCCGGGCTGCGGGATCTGGCCGACTACGACCGCGCATTCGGGGTCATCCTTGATGACGGGCAGGTCGCCTGATGCCCGCTATCAAGGAAACCGCTGGCCAGATCGAGTACTACTCCCGGGCAATGAAAGCACCCCGGATCCGGGAAGCAGCAACCCGGCTCGCTGATCAGGCCCGGGAAGGAGGCTGGACCCACGAGGAATACCTCGCCGCTGTGCTGTCGCGGGAAGTGGCCGCGAGGGAAGCCTCCGGAGCAGAGATCAGAGCCAGGGGCGCCGGGTTCCCGGCCCGGAAATCACTCGAGGACTTCAACTTCGATCACCAGCCCGGCCTCAAACGCGACACCATCGCCCACCTTGCCACCGGAGCGTTCCTCACGGAAGCATCCAACATCGTCCTGCTCGGACCGCCCGGCACCGGCAAAACACACCTCGCAACCGGCCTGGGCTTACGGGCCACCCAGCTCGGACATCGGGTCCTGTTCGCGACGGCCATCGACTGGGTAGCCCGCCTCCAGACAGCCCACCAGAACGGCAGACTGCCCCAGGAACTCGTAAGGCTGCGCCGCTACCGGCTGATCATCGTCGATGAAGTCGGCTACATCCCTTTCGAGCAAGATGCCGCGAACCTGTTCTTCCAACTGGTCTCATCGCGCTACGAGCACGCCTCGCTGATCCTGACCTCGAACCTCCCGTTCGCCCGCTGGGGCGACGTGTTCGGCGACCAGGTCGTCGCCTCGGCCATGATCGACCGCATCGTCCACCACGCCGAAGTCATCACCCTCAAAGGCTCCAGCTACCGACTCAAACACACCCAAGTCGACTCACTGCCCTCGACAAGACCCGAAAATACGGCAGAATAACCAACGTCAAAGTGGCTCACTTTTCCACCCGCGAAACGGCTCACTTTTCGACCATCGCTGACAGGGTTTGAGCGTGCCTGCGCCGCCCAAAGGCGGCGGTATATCTGAACACCGTTCAAGACCTGAGCCGCACTCTGCCAGTTTCAGAGGCCGGCACCAGCACGCCGGCCCCCGCCGCCACTTACCGAACCAGCGGTGAGCAGGGGGCGACGATCTAATGAGGGGAACACATGGAATCGCCTTCGCGAGTCGACTGGAGCACCATTAGCGAGATCAGGTTCAACGAGCTTGCCGAAATGCTGATTGTGGAAGACCGATCCAGAGACGGACTGGTCGCCCAGGCGATAAATGGACGGGGTGGCGACGGCGGGATAGACATTGACGTCAAGGTGGCAAGAACTGCGCTGTGCGGTCGTGCTCTGCGAAGATGCTTCTTCACAGAGAATCTCGGGACAGCTGTGCTGTCCTGTGTGTGAGACAAAAAAGCCCCGACCAGGTGACCCGGTCGGGGCTTTCTTGCTGTTTCGGTGGCAGGTGGAGTGTTAGGGCCGAGACGCTGCGATCTCAGCGCGCAGCTTCATGAGGGAGAGGCCGAGATGGTTCTCGCCTTTGCCCTGGTGGCGGGGGCAGGTGCAGGCGACCCAGATGGTGTGGTGTCAGTGATGGGATTCGATGATCTCGGCTGTTCCCGTCTCCAAAAGCCATTCAGTCCGAGAACCGCCGGGCCACGCCTCCGGGTCATTCGTTCGGACCGACGTCATACTCATATGCGTCCTGGGCGGCCTTGAGGTCGTCATACGCGACGACCCAGACCCTGCCCTTGGGTGTGAGCTGGTCCACCCCGGTGGCATCGAGCTCGGCGATTTCCCGGCGGTAGTCTGCCGCGGCCATGCGTTCCGTGTCCGCGGCCAAGCGGACGGCCTCTTCCAAGGCTGCTTTATCCATGGGACTAGGCTCGCATGCCCGGCCCTCGAATTCCAGAGCCGGGGATCGCCCCTTCAGCGCCCGTTCGGCGACAGCTGCCCGCCTGATTCAGGCCGCTCTCGGCGGACGTGCCCTTCCGGCAAAGGGACGGAAGTCGTCCCGATCGGGTCCGTAGAAAGCTCTTGGAGCAGCCAAAGCCGCGCGCTAGCATTGGTGCCCCAATCCCGACGCGGAGAGGAACGATGAAGTGAAGATAGAGATAAGCGACACTGAGGTTGAGGACCTGGCAGGATACGTCCGCGGGCTGGCCGGCGCCGGTGACGGACCCAGCGCCGAAGAGGCGATCCGGGAAGCGGTCACCGAGGTGCAATCCAATCTGGAGGCGCAGGTCGTCGCGCGAGCGATTCTGAAGCTCAAGTGACGCCCTGGCCCGGTCCGGCTCCGCCAGGCTCCCGGACCCTGCAGGAAATTGGGCCGAACTCTGGCTCGCCATCACAACCTGGATCGAGCGCAGCTACCACCGAAAACACCGCCAACGTGCCCCCGGACGGCTGACACCCATCGAGTTTGAGGCAATGAAAAACGCGGCCTCAGCCGCGTAAGAACCTACCAACCCCGCTGTTAACGAAACCTTCAGCAGCCTCAAAGACCCTCAAGCAGGATTGGGTGTCAGTTTTGAATCCAAGACTGCTCGGTGTGCATGTCCAGGAAAACTTTTCGGCAGTCCAGCCTGACGCTGCTTCCACAGCCAAGGTCTCGTCATGGAGCCGGGTCTCACCATCCGCCGCATGTCAACGCCTGGACTCAGCGACCCCTCGTCGTAGCGCGCTCACTTGACTGTCAGCGCCCCTTTCATCCTCGGGTGATAGGTGCAATGGAAGGGGTAGTTGCCGGGCGTTGACGGGGCCGCGAACGTGGCCGTCCCGCCATTGCCCGCGACGTCCACGGCGAACGTTCCGCCGTGGTCGGCCGTCACGGTATGCCTTGCGGAATCCAGGTTGGTCACCGCGACCAAGGCACCCGGGGACACCGTGACCGGTGCCCCATAGTCGAAGTCCTTGATAACCATACTGTTGGGCGCGGGGGTGGTCACGACCGGGGGGCTTACCGTTCCTTCCGGCTTGGGAGGGGATCCACCACCGCTGGCGCAGGCGCCCGTGCCGAGCAGGACCGTCACCAATAGGAGCGATCCGCGTACCTTGCCAGTTTTCATGGCATACCGTCCTCGCTGGGAAGGGTGTTGGAAGACAAGTTCCTACTCCCTATTCTCCGCCCGCGGCGGCGAAATGGTTCCGGCCGCTCCTGCTCCGCAAGGCCCGGTGCTTGCTGCCGAACAGCACCCAGCGACGTCGGGCCGCCGTCGGGCCGGGGCGCCGGTCCACGATACCGCGCTCTGCTCCCACCACTGCGCAGCCAGCAGACACAGTGCGCTACATCCAGTAAGGAGGATGGAACCGGGTCAACGATCGTTACAAATTCGGATACTCGCAGGCGATCGCGTCGTGCTCGGGCTAGGTGACCGAAAACTCTCGGCCTTGGCAGCAAAAGTGCGCCCTGTTCGGCGCCGACAAGGAGGAAACCCAGTTCCCATTGGCTCATTGGAAGAGATTGCGAGTACACCGAGGCCCTTCGCGCTAGTTCAAAAGCTACCCGTGATCGCCGCCGTTTCAGAATTCCGCATGCCGTCTAGGCAGCTTAGACACAAGGGGACGACGGCGGAACCTCCCGCCGTCGTCCCCTTGGACGGTCCTGGCGGTGGCGGTACTGTGGGCTGTTAGCGGCCATGAAAAACTGCCCGTAGGCGGCCACGGAAATGCCCACTGACGGCCAGTAGAACTGCCCGTTGGTGGCCATGAGATCTGCCCACTTCCTTACTGAACCTGCCGCGTCTTAAGCGGTGGGGGCCTCTCCCCGGGATTTGATGACGGTGTCTAGTCGCACCAAATGTCGTCCCAGGAAGAGGCCCTGTATGAAGCATGACGGAGAAATCATGGAAATTCTTGCTGCCTACGATCTGACCGGATCGTTGCGCGCCACGGCCGAGCTCACGGGCTGTTCGCACCACACTGTAGCCAGGCATGTAGCGGCACGGGACGCCGGCCGGCCGATCGCCGAACCCGCGCCCAGGCCCCGGGTCACGGACACTTACCTGCCCAAGATCGAGGAATGGGTCGAGGCGTCCAAAGGACGGATCCGTGCCGATAAAGCCCACGCGAAGCTCCTCGCCATGGGTTACGCGGGGTCCGAGCGATCCACCCGCCGGGCGATCGCGCAGGTCAAGGCCGCGTGGCGGCTGGGACACACCCGCGTTCACCGACCGTGGATCACCGAGCCCGGGATGTGGCTGCAGTACGACTTCGGCGACGGACCACGGATCGGCGGGGTGAAGACCATCCTGTTCGTGGCCTGGCTGGCGTTCTCGAGGTTCAGGATCGTGATCCCGTTGCGGGACCGGACCGCGCCGAGCGTGTTCGCCGCTCTGGACCGCTGCTTCCGGATCCTGGGCGGGGCACCGACCTATGTCCTCACGGACAACGAGAAAACTGTGACCACGGCCCACGTGGCCGGGGTGCCGGTGCGGAACCAGCAAACCCTGGACTTCGCCCGCCACTACGGGGTCACAGTGCTGACCTGCCAGCCGGCGGACCCCGCCACCAAGGGCGGGGTCGAAGCGTCCGTGAAGCTAGCCAAGGCCGATATCGTCCCAAAAGAGACCAACCTGCGGGCGGACTACGGTTCCTTCACCGCTCTCGAGGCGGCCTGCGAGGCATTCATGGACGAGGTGAACAACCGGGAGCACCGCACCATCCGGCGCAAACCGGCAGCGGTGCTGGCAGAGGAACAGCTCCGGCTGCACCGGATCCCGGAGACCGCGCACACGGTCGCGTTCGGAGTGGCCCGCACCGTCCCGGAGAACACCCCGATGGTCACCTTCGAGAACGCCCAGTACTCCGTGCCCGCGCATCTGCTCGGCGCGAGGGTGTTCGTCCGCTCCCACGGCACCGGGCCCGATGAACAGGTCATCATCGTCCACCACGGCTCCGCCGGTCCGGTCGAGGTCGCCCGTCATCACCGGGCCAGGCCCGGCAGCCCCGCGATCATCGAAGAGCACTTTCCCGGAACCAGGACCAGGATCCCGGGCGACTACGCAGTGAAGGCCCGCAACGCCGGTGAGGCCGAGTTCCTTGCCATCGGCGAGGGCGCGAGGACCTGGCTCGTGGAAGCCGCCGGGACCGGGACGGCCCGGATGAACGTGAAAATGGCTGAGGCCGTGACGCTGGCCAAAATCGCCGGCGCCGAGGCGGTGGACCGGGCCCTGGGTGACGCCGCGCTTCATGGCCGCTTCGCTCACGGCGATCTGGCCTCGATCCTGAACGCCAACATCCGACGCACCACTACCCACGCCGCGGACGAGACCCGGTCCCTGACCCAGGGCACCAGTGCATGGGCCGGCCTGGGCACTGAACCCGCCCCTGTGAAGGAGCAGAACCGATGAGCCCTGTCAGCACCACGAACACGACCGCCCCGCCCCTGCCGGCCGAACTCGAAGCACTGATGCGGCAGCTCAAAATGCCCCACGCCCGGGCTTTGGCCCCGGAGCTGATTGCGACCGCACGCGCCCAGCGCTGGGAACCGGCAGAGATCATCAAGGCACTGTTCACCGAGGAAACAGCCGGCCGGGCCCGGTCCATGCTCGCCACCCGGCGCAAGGCAGCAGGCTTCCCCACGGGGAAAACCTTCGACGCCTGGGACCCCGCCGTCTCCTCGATCCCCGCGCCGACCCAGCAGGCCCTGCGCACCCTGGAATGGATCGGCCGGCGGGAGAACCTGGTCGTCTGCGGACCGTCCGGCACGGGGAAAACATTCTTCCTCGAAGCCCTCGGCCAGCAAGCCGTCGAAGCCGGCATGCGCGTGGCCTGGTTCAGGCTCGAGGACCTCGGCGCCCTGATCCGGGCCCACCGCACCGACGACAGCGTCACCCGGGCCGTCGCCAGAATCCTACGCGCCGAACTCGTCGTGATCGATGACATCGGGCTCCTGCCGGTGGCCACCGACGCCGCCGAAGGCCTCTACCGGGTCGTGGACGCAGCCTACGAAAAGCGCTCCGTCGCGATCTCATCGAACCTTCACCCGGCAGGCTTTGACGAGCTCATGCCCAAAACCCTGGCCACCGCCACCGTGGACCGGCTGCTGCACCACGCCCATGTCTGCCAGACCAGCGGCGATTCCATCCGCCTCACCCAGGCCCTCGCGGGAAAAGGAGTCACCCAACTGAACTGACACGACCCCACGATGGCCAACCCCGCCGAAACCTTCAGTGGGCAGATCTGTTGGCCATCACCGGGCAGTTTTACTGGCCACCAGCGGGCACATTAACTGGCCGCCCGTGGGCACAAACTACTGGCCATTGACA
>NZ_QLNP01000086.1 GCF_003261175.1 Arthrobacter globiformis
TGTCGGTGACGGTCGAAAACTGAACCATTGTGACGGTTGAAAACTGAGCCACCCGTTTCAAACGATTGGGTGGGTGATCACTGTGGAGGATTGGGCGCTTATTCGGCGATTGCATCTTGCCGAGGGTGAGTCGATGAGGTCGATAGCGGCGCGGCTGGGGATCTCCCGGAACACTGTTGCCAAAGCGGTTAGTTCTGATGGTCCGCCTGCGTATGTGCGGGCACCTCAGGACTCCGGGATCAAGGCCGTCGAGCCTGCGATTCGTGCTTTGTTGCAGGAGAACCCGCGGATGCCCGCGACGGTGCTCGCGGAGCGGGTGGGCTGGTCGGGGTCGGCGGCCTGGTTCCGGGAGAACGTGGCCAGGATCCGGCCGGAGTATGCGCCGGCTGATCCTGCTGACCGGATCACCTATGATCCCGGGGATCAGGCGCAGTGCGACCTTTGGTTCCCGGAGGTGCAGATTCCCGTTGGAGCAGGCAAGACGCGGGTGTTGCCCGTGCTGGTGATGGTGTCTTCGCATTCGCGGTTCATCATGGCCAGGATGATCCCGTCGCGGATGACCGGGGACCTGCTGGCCGGGATGTGGGAGCTGCTCGGATCCCTGGGTGCGGTTCCGCGGCGGCTGATCTGGGACAACGAAACCGGGATCGGTCGCCGGAACAGTTACGCCGCCGGGGTGGCTGCGTTCGCCGGGGTCCTCGCCACCCGGGTCGTTCAGGTCAAACCCTATGACCCGGAAAGCAAAGGCGTGGTCGAGCGGGCCAACCAGTTCTTGGAGACCTCGTTCCTGCCGGGCCGGGTCTTCACCTCACCGGAGGATTTCAACGCCCAGCTGGCCATGTGGCTGCCGAAGGCCAATGCGCGGCTCGTCAGGCGGACAGGTGCCCGGCCGGCGGAGCTCATCAATGCGGACAAGAAGGCGATGCTGGCGCTGCCACCGGTTCCACCGGTCACCGGATTCACCGCCAGGGTCCGGCTCCCGCGGGACTACTACGTCCGGATGGGGTCCAACGACTACTCCGTCCACCCGCAGGCCATCGGCCGGTTCGTCGAGGTCACCGCCGACCTCGAAACCGTCACGATCAGCCTGGACGGCAGAACTGTCGGAACCCACACCCGGTCCTGGGGCAAGGGCCTGACGATCACCGACCCAGACCACGTAGAGGCGGCAAAGGCACTACGGAAGGCCTTCCAAACCCCTCAGCCGGTGGGTGAGACAGCCGGGCTGCGGGATCTGGCCGACTACGACCGCGCATTCGGGGTCATCCTTGATGACGGGCAGGTCGCCTGATGCCCGCTATCAAGGAAACCGCTGGCCAGATCGAGTACTACTCCCGGGCAATGAAAGCACCCCGGATCCGGGAAGCAGCAACCCGGCTCGCTGATCAGGCCCGGGAAGGAGGCTGGACCCACGAGGAATACCTCGCCGCTGTGCTGTCGCGGGAAGTGGCCGCGAGGGAAGCCTCCGGAGCAGAGATCAGAGCCAGGGGCGCCGGGTTCCCGGCCCGGAAATCACTCGAGGACTTCAACTTCGATCACCAGCCCGGCCTCAAACGCGACACCATCGCCCACCTTGCCACCGGAGCGTTCCTCACGGAAGCATCCAACATCGTCCTGCTCGGACCGCCCGGCACCGGCAAAACACACCTCGCAACCGGCCTGGGCTTACGGGCCACCCAGCTCGGACATCGGGTCCTGTTCGCGACGGCCATCGACTGGGTAGCCCGCCTCCAGACAGCCCACCAGAACGGCAGACTGCCCCAGGAACTCGTAAGGCTGCGCCGCTACCGGCTGATCATCGTCGATGAAGTCGGCTACATCCCTTTCGAGCAAGATGCCGCGAACCTGTTCTTCCAACTGGTCTCATCGCGCTACGAGCACGCCTCGCTGATCCTGACCTCGAACCTCCCGTTCGCCCGCTGGGGCGACGTGTTCGGCGACCAGGTCGTCGCCTCGGCCATGATCGACCGCATCGTCCACCACGCCGAAGTCATCACCCTCAAAGGCTCCAGCTACCGACTCAAACACACCCAAGTCGACTCACTGCCCTCGACAAGACCCGAAAATACGGCAGAATAACCAACGTCAAAGTGGCTCACTTTTCCACCCGCGAAACGGCTCACTTTTCGACCATCGCTGACACGGGGCCGAGAGATGCCAGTAGGTGCATGCCGATTCGGGTGGCCTAGGTGTATTAGCCACAGACACTATTGGTCGATGACGGCTGGCCGTTGCACTGAGCGGTGGACCATCGCGCTGCGGCATAATCGCCGCTGGGTGCCAGGATGGGCTACTCCCGGTACCGGCTGACGAGATGTCGTGGCTGGACCGGCCACCGGCCCGGCGGGTGATTCGCCACGAGCACCCAAACCCCCGAGACCTGGTCCACGTGGACATCAAGGAACTCGGCAGAATCTCTGACGGAGGCTGGCACCGGGTCACCGGGTGGCAGTGGGGAAACCGGAACCAGACCGAGACCCACGCAAACCGGCGACCCGGGTACGCCTACCTCCACAACGCCATCGATGACTACTTCCGGTTCGCCTGCCCCGAGATCCTCGCCGACGAAGAAGGAGATCGCGGCAGGGTCGTAAAGGGCAAACGCCGCTGTCAGCGCCACCGGGATCACGGTGAGCCGGTTCTCACGGACAACGGCTCCTGTTACAGCTCCTACGCATTCAACGACGCCCTGGGCCGAAAGATCAGCCACAAACGCACCCGTCCCTACCGCCCAAACCTAAGTCGACGGTTCAACCGCACCATGCTCGACGAGTGGGCAAACGCCCGGCCCTACCCTTCAGAAAAGCGAGGTGTTGCTGCGTTCCCCGCCTGGCTGCACCACTAGAACCACAACCGAGGCCCGACCTCTCTCAAGGGTCAACCACCCGCCGTCGGCGTCACCAGCCCCGACGCCGACGGCATTGACCAACCGTCGGAAGGCTTGGTCTACGATCTCTTAGCAGAGGCGTTTGTGGTTTGACAAGCGCACCCGTCTTACCCAGCACAATCACTTCCTGATGGGCAAACCAACTGGCCACACCGGACGGTTCTATTGGGCACCAGCAGGCGGAATCACTGGCCATCTATCGGCAGTTCTCCACGACCGTCGACACGCAGGTGCCGACTGCCGTCTCACCAATGCCGTAACAATCCGGCCAGTACAGACACGAGCAGCAAGCACGAATATAGGGGTGAGTATCGAGGCTCGGATTTTGGTTGCAATTCACGGACCGTTCGCCCAAGCTGAAAGCAGCTTTATGCTATCTGCGCGGTTCTGACCGCGTGGAATTCACAGGGTCGGCCCATTTTCCCTCGCCGAAAGCGATGCGTGCATCTGCCAGCATCTCCATATCTTGCGCAGTAGTTCCCCCTGAGATGCCCACTCCAAAGGTTTCAGTCCCGAAGTCGACAAAGGTCCCTCCGCCGAACGCAATCAAGCGGTTTGACGACGAAGTGAGCGAGTAGAGAGGTTCTCCGGGCAGGATCTGTGCAGCCAGAGCCGCTGTCTCACATCTCATCACTACAGAGGTGTAAGCCTTACGTTCTGCCATCTCCAAGGCCAGGACGGGCGAACCGGGCATGCGGTGCAGGAGGACTACGTGCCCGTGAGCATCGACGATCGTGATGCAGATCGGAATGCCATGCACGTTCGCGACCGATTCGAGTAGTTCGCATAGGCGTTTGAGTGCTGGATAGCTGTCCACGTAATAGGCCTTTCTATAGCCGGTTTGTCGTGCCAGGACCCGGTGGGGTTGGCCGGTAGATGGGGCCACGGTTGATGACGACGTCAAGGATGCCGTCCTCGAGGTACGATTCCGCCTCATCGGGGTAGGCGGGGTTGGACTCCGGAATTGCGGCGGGGTAGCCCAGA
>NZ_QLNP01000087.1 GCF_003261175.1 Arthrobacter globiformis
CCCTCGGCGCGACCCACGGGGTGAACTCCCGCACCTCTGACCCGGTCGAGGCGATCCGGGCCCTCACGAACGGGAACGGCGCGGACGTGGTGATCGAGGCCGTCGGCCGGCCCGAAACGTACAAGCAGGCCTTCTACGCCCGCGACCTTGCCGGCCGCGTGGTCCTGGTCGGTGTCCCGACCCCGGAGATGGTCCTGGAGTTGCCGCTGCTGGATGTGTTCGGGCGGGGCGGGTCGCTGAAGTCCTCCTGGTACGGGGACTGCCTGCCCTCCCGCGACTTCCCGATGCTCGTGGCCCACTACAAGGCCGGCAACCTGGACCTGGACGCGTTCGTCTCCGAACGGATCACCATCGACCAGGTCGAGGAAGCCTTCGACAAAATGCACGAAGGCAAAGTCCTCCGCTCCGTCGTCGAAATCCAGCCCGCGCCAGCCTCCTCCACAGCTGCTGCTGCCGAGCCGGCGGGGGCCTCGGCATGAGCGTGAGGATCGAAAACCTTGTCACCTCGGGCACGTTCTCGCTCGACGGCGGGACCTGGGATGTGGACAACAACGTCTGGATCGTCGGCAACGACACCGAGTGCGTGATCATTGATTCCCCGCACGACGCCGCCGCGATCATCAACCAGGTCCGCGGCCGTACGGTGAAGGCGATCCTGCTCACCCACGCGCACAACGACCACATCGGTGCCGCACGCCAGGTCGCCGACGCCGTCGGCGCGCCGATCCACCTGAACCCGGAGGACCAGGTCCTCTGGGAACAGGTCTACCCCGGCACCACCCCCGATGCGGCCATCGCGGACGGGGACGAGTTCCAGGTCGGCGGCGCCACCCTGAAGGCCATCCACACCCCAGGTCACTCACCCGGGTCCACCTGCTTCCACCTCGAAGCAGAGCACACCGTGTTCACCGGAGACACCCTGTTCAACGGCGGACCCGGCGCCACCGGCCGCTCCTACAGCGACTACCCCACCATCCTGACCTCCATCCGCGAACGGCTCCTCACCCTCCCGCCGGAAACCACCGTCCGGACCGGACACGGGGACAACACCACCATCGCCGCCGAACGCGAAACCCTCGCCAAAGTGGCGCAGTAAGTACAAGATCCACGATCCACGACGTAAGGCGCGCCAGGAATGCCTGGCGCGCCTTCGTGGCGATCAAAGCAGGCACGAAAGCAGCCGGTTAGGAAGTTGGAACAATGAAGTTCGGGAAGCAGCCCGCCCCCGTCGCGGACATCAACGAGGACAAGCTCGAAGTCCACAAGCCGAAGACCGAAGCCGCCGGCGTCAAGGCCGTGATGGTGGCCCTGGAACGCGCCGTGGCGCAGGCAGGCGTGACCCGCACCGCGCAGTCGCTGCTGCGGATCAACCAACGCGGCGGGTTCGATTGCCCCGGCTGCGCGTGGCCGGAGTCGGACAAGAAGCGCAAGGCCGCCGAGTTCTGCGAGAACGGCGCCAAGGCCGTGGCCGAGGAGAACACCCTGCGGACCGTCGGGGCGGAGTTCTGGGCGAAGCATTCCATCGCGGAGCTGTCCCAGAAGACAGAGTACTGGCTGGGCAACCAGGGCCGGCTGAGCGAACCGGTGGTCATCCGGGAGGGGGAGACGCACTACTCGCCGATCTCCTGGGCGGACGCCTTCGAGCTGGTCGGCGAGCACATCCGTGCCAGCACGCCCGACCGGTGTGTCTTCTACACCTCCGGCCGCACGGCCAACGAGACCGCGTTCATGTACCAGCTGTTCGCCCGGTCGCTCGGCACCAACAACCTGCCGGACTGCTCCAACATGTGCCACGAGTCCTCCGGTTCCGCGCTGAACCCGACCATCGGCATCGGCAAGGGCACGGTGTCGCTGGAGGACATCCATGACGCCGAGCTGATCTTCGTGGTGGGGCAGAACCCCGGCACCAACCACCCGCGCATGCTGTCCGCGCTGAAGGAATGCAAGGACAAGGGCGGCAAGGTGGTGGCGGTGAACCCGCTGCCCGAGGCCGGCCTGTTCAACTTCAAGGATCCCCAGACCATCTCCGGCGTGGTGGGCGGCGGCACGCCGCTGGCCGACGAATACCTGCAGATCAAGGTGGGCGGGGACCTCGCCCTGTTCCAGGCCCTTGGCCACCTGCTGCTGCAGGCCGAGGAACAGAATCCGGGCACCGTCGTCGACCATTCCTTCATCGAGGCGCAGACCGACGGCTTCGACGCGTACCGCGAAGCCCGCCAGGACCTGGACTGGGCGGAAACGGAGCAGGCCACCGGCCTGACCCGGAAGCAGATCGAGGACGTTGCCGCGATGCTGGTGGCATCCAAGGCGAGCATTTTCTGCTGGGCGCTGGGCGTCACGCAGCAGCCGCACTCGGTGGACACCATCAAGGAAATGGTCAACGTCCTGCTGCTGCAGGGCAACTTCGGCAAGCCCGGCGCCGGTGCGTGCCCGGTGCGCGGCCACTCCAACGTCCAGGGCGACCGGACCATGGGCATCTGGGAGAAGCCCAAGGAATGGCTGCTCGAAGCGCTCGACAAGGAGTTCGGCATCGAATCCCCGCGGCACCACGGCCACGACGCCGTGGAGTCCATGGAAGCCTTCGAACGCGACGAGGTGGACGTGTTCGTGTCCATGGGCGGCAACTTCTCCCTCGCCTGCTCGGACACGGAGACCCTGGAAGCCGGGATGCAGCGGATCGGCCTGACCGTGCACATCTCCACCAAGCCCAACCGGTCGCACGTGGTGCACGGCCGCACCTCGCTCATCCTTCCCACGCTGGGCCGCACGGACAAGGATGACAAGCACCCCAAGGGCGCCCAGTTCCTGTCCGTGGAGGACTCCATGTCCGTGGTTCACTCCACCCAGGGCAGGCTGCAGCCGGTGTCCGAACACCTGCTCGCCGAGCCGGTGATCGTGGCCCGGATGGCCGAGGCAACGTTCGGCCCCGGACACCCGGTGGACTGGAAGGCCATGGCCGAGGACTACGACGTGGTCCGCGACCACATCTCCCGGGTCCTGCCGGGATTCGAGGACTTCAACGCCAGGGTCCGGACGAAGAACGGCTTCGTGCTGCCCAACCCCCCGCGCGACACGCGCTCCTTCAAGACGGACATCGGCCGCGGCCGCTTCACGGTCAGCCCGCTGGAGTACCTCACGCCGCCGGACGGGCACCTGGTGCTGCAGACCATCCGCAGCCACGACCAGTACAACACCACGTTCTACGGACTGGACGACCGCTACCGCGGCATCTCCGACGGCCGCCGCGTGATCCTGGTGCACCCGGAGGACCTCGCCGAGCAGGGCTTCCAGGACCGCGACCTCGTGGACGTGGTGAGCACCTTCCAGGGCAGCGATCGGCGGGCGGAGAAGTTCCGGCTGGTGGCCTACCCGACGGCGAAGGGCTGCGCCGCCGCGTACTTCCCCGAAGCCAACGCCCTGGTCCACAAGGAAAACGTGGCCCGGGTGTCCAACACCCCCGGCTTCAAGGCCATGTTCGTCCGCTTCGAACCGCACGCCGGTGGCGTTGCCATGGCGGAGGCTGCTGAAGCAGCCGGTCTTGACGCCGCGTCGGCCCGCTAGCAGTTCCAAACTGAACGGCCCCGTTTCCTTTCGGAAGCGGGGCCGTTCTGCTTGGGCCTTTCCCATGCACGGTGTCAGCGGGCCGTCCCGAGACTGCGGTCGGAGAACCAGTACCGTTTGGTGACAGAGTTGCTGGCCATGACCACGATCCCCGTCCCGGAGTTCACGCTCTGCTTGGAGCTGGTCACATTGTTCATATGGGGTGACGCTGCATCTTCAATAACAACTTTCCCGCGGCCGGACACGAAGACCGGCTTGTCCATCGAGGCTGTTTTTTCGTAGATGCTTCCCGCCGTGCCTGAGAAGGCGCAGCCACGGACGTATGTCGAGGGCGCCGTGTAAAACGCGTGCACCAGATTGTTTGCGGTGTCCAGGATGATCTGCGGGCGGGTAACACAGTCCCCGGTTCTGGCGATCGTGGTTTGGGTGAAGGAGCCCGTGGCCGGTTTGAACACCACCAGCAGCAACTGGGCAAGTGTCTTGTCTGTAGTGCCCTCATTGAGGCTTGTCTTGACTGCGGCATATACCCTGCCGCTGGGATCGGACTGCAGGCTCTTGATGTTCAGGTGATCATCCACCCGCTTGCTTCCCTTGATGGCTTGTTTCACCTTCCACGACGCGGCGGTTCTGGGGCTTTTTCCGTCATCATGCGTGGCCCACCATGCCGTCCCCGTGGCCTGGTCGGTCCACATGATCCCGATTTCGTCGCCGTCGTAAGCGACAATTGCTGAGAGGTCATCGGGGGTCGGGTGCGGGTCCGCGGCTGCCGGAACCACAAAAGGCCTGCCCCAGCCCGTGCCGCCGGCCAGGGAATTATTGACGTAGACCGTGCTTCTGGTGCCGGAGACCTGTGTCCAGGTGGCCCAGATAACCCCCGTGGAATCCTTGGCGATGGTCAGCGACTCGCTGCTGTTGTTCGAGATGGTGGCGGGAAAACCAGGGTTTAGCGTGTATTTCCCGCCGGCATAGCTGTAGCGGTACAACCTGGCCGGTTGTCCGGACGCAGTATTCCCGGCAGTCACGACATTGGACGCTATGTACAGGTGGGTGCCGTCCCACAGAGTGTCCGACGACGTACTCGCCCTTGGGTCGGTCCGCACCCCGGTATCTACCCAGGTGTGCGTGGCCCGGTTCAGGCGGTAAATGCTCCATCCGCTGCCGGTCTTCCACATGTTGGCCCACCAGGAGCCGGCATTCCACCACAGCTTGCTCTGCGGCTTATCCGCCGTCGGAGGATTGCTAACCCCGGAATATGTGATGCTCCGGGTTCCTGCAGTCGCCGCCAGCGCGGCACTGCTGACGCCCAGCAAACTGCCCGTGACCACGACGGACAGGACAACAAGGTGGATAATCCAGCGGACGCTCTTCTTCATCTTCAGCACCATTCCTAGGTCGGAAGTAAAGCCTCTTCGCCGGGGTCGTCCAGTGCTCCGTTCGGTATCAGTAAGCGCCCATATCCGGAAGCCTGCTGTGCGAGCGGCGACGCCGTCGGAACCTCGGTCCGGAGCTTCAGGATGCATGAAAAGGTTGTAAAAACCTTGTAAAAACCTTGGGAAATGAATCCGTGGGCTGGTTTCCGCGGTTGGCACTGCCCGCCGTCCTGACCCTTTATCAACCAAGAACGACGGCGACACACCGGAAATCCGGGGTGTCGCCGTCGTTCCTTCTTCAATTTGGGTCAGGACGGCCAGGCGTCAGCCGCGGAGGCGCTCCATGCCGGGGTCGAACAGCGGCTCGGCGCTGACCGTGGCGGGGACGCGGCGGCCGAAGTACTCGATCTCCACGGCGTCGCCCTCCGAAACCGCGGCGGGCAGCCAGGCGTAGGCGATCGGCTTGCGGATCGAGTAGCCGTACGCGGCGCTGGTGACGTAGCCGGACGCAACGCCGCCCACGTACACGGGTTCCTTGCCCAGCACGATGGACGTCCCGTCGTCGACCGTCAGGCAGCGCAGCACCTTCTCCGGAGCCTGCTCCTTCAGGGCCGCCAGGGCCTCGAAGCCCACGTAGCCCTCCTTGTCCTTCGCCACCGAGAAGCCGAGGCCGGACTGGTACGGGTGATGCTCGGTGGTCACGTCCGTGCCCCAGAGGCGGTAGCCCTTCTCCAGGCGCATGCTGTTGAAGGCACCGCGGCCGGCGGCAATGATGCCGTGTTCCTGGCCCGCCTCGAAGAGCAGATCCCAAAGCTTCAGGCCGTATTCGGCGGTGGTGTACAGCTCCCAGCCGAGCTCGCCCACGTAGGACAGGCGCATGGCCGTGACGGGAATGCCGCCCACCGAAATCTCCTTGGTGCGGAAGTACTTCAGTCCGTCATTGGTGAGGTCGTCGCTGCTGACCTTGCCGATGACCTCGCGCGCCAGCGGGCCCCACAGGCCGATGCAGCACGTGCTGCCCGTGATGTCGGTGACGTGCACCCACTTCGCCGGGTCGGCGGCCGACTGCTTCCGGGCCTCCACGCGCAGGTAGTCGAAGTCCACGTTGCTGTTCACGCCGAGCTGGAAGTCCTCCTCACCGAGCCGGGCGACGGTCACGTCGCTGCGGATGCCGCCGTCGTGTTCCAGCAGGAGGCAGTAGGTCACCGCACCCGGCTTCTTCGCGATGTTGCCGGTGCTCAGCCGGTGCAGCAGCGCCTGGGCGCCCGGGCCGTTGACGGCCAGCCGCTTCAGCGGCGTCATGTCGTAAAGCGCGACGGCGGTACGCGTCTTCCACGCTTCGGCCGCGGAGATGGGGGAGGAGAACATCGCGGACCACTCGTCCCGCTCGGGGGTCTGCCATTCGGCCGGCAGCTCGTCCAGCAGGGGGCGGTTTGCCTCGAACCAGTGCGGGCGCTCCCAGGCGGAAGCCTCGAGGAAGAATGCACCGAGTTCCCTCTGCCGCGCGTTGAACGGGCTGACACGGACGTCCCGCGGGGATTCCTTGGGCTGCAGCGGGTGCAGGACGTCGTAGATCTCCACGAAGTTCTGCTGTGAGGTCTCGCTGACGTACTCGTCGCTGGTCTGCACCTTCTCGAAGCGGGAGAGCTCGCAGCCGTGCAGGTCGGTCTCGGGCTGGCCTTCGATGAGAAGCTCGGCCATGGCCTTCGCGACGCCGGCCGAGTGGGTCACCCAAACAGCCTCGGCGACGAAGAAACCGTCCAGGTCCGGCGCCTCGCCCATGAGCGGCCCGCCGTCCGGGGTGAAGGAGAAGATGCCGTTGAAGCCGTCCTGGATCTGGGTGGCGTGCAGGGCAGGCAGCAGGTCCTGGCAGTCCTCCCACGACGGAGCGAAGTCCTCCAGCGTGAAGTCCAGGCGGGAGGGCATCCGGTGTTCGGACATCTCCGCCGCGCCGATCCGCGGCAGCTGCTCCATGTCCACGGGCATGGGCCGGTGGGCGTAGCTGCCGATGCCGATCCGGTCGCCGTGCTCGCGGAAGTACAGGTCGCGGTCCTGGTAGCGCAGGATGGGCAGCCGGGCGCCGTTGGGCAGTTCGTTGTGGCCGCGCAGTTCCTTCAGCGGCGTGGTCTTGACGTACTGGTGGGCCAGCGGCAGCAGCGGCACCTTGAGCCCGATCAGCTTTCCGAGCTCGCGGCCCCAGAAGCCGGCGCAGGACACCACGATGTCGGCCGGAATAACGCCGGAGGACGTCTCGACGCCGGTGACCTTGCCGCCCCACTGCGAGATGCCGGTGACGGCGGTGGAACCGAGGTAGGTCACGCCGGCCTCGCGGGTGCGGCTGATGAGCAGCTGCACGGCGCGCGCCGCGGAGGCCAGGCCGTCGCTGGGCACGTGCAGGCCGCCCAGGATGCGGCGCCCGTCGTTCAGCGTTCCGCTGTTCAGCAGCGGGTAGTGCTTCTCGCACTCGTCGGCGTCGATGATCCGGCCCTCAATACCCCACGAGGTGGCATAGCCGAGTTTCCGCTTGAGGTCCTCGAGCCGCGCTTCGGTGGTGGCCAGTTCCAGCCCGCCGAGCTGGTTGAAGCAGGAGACACCGCCCTCGCTGAGGGAGAGGAGCTTGTTCACCGTGTAGCTGGCGAATTCCGTCATGGTCTTGGACGGGTTGGTCTGGAACACGAGGCCGGGGGCGTGCGAGGTTGAGCCGCCGGCCAGTTCCAGCGGGCCTTGTTCGACGACGGTGATGTTGTTCCAGCCGCGGCTGGCCAGCTCGTCCGCGAGGTTGGTGCCGACGATGGCGGCGCCGATGATGACGACGCGAGGTGATGCGCTCATGGTGTGTGGTTCTCCTGGTTCGCGTTAGCGGAAAATTAGCGGAATACGACGGTGCGGGTCTTGTTGAGCAGGACGCGGTGCTGGCAGTGCCACTTCACAGCGCGGGAGAGCGCCTGGGTCTCCGCATCCCGGCCCACCGTCACCAGCGCTTCCGGATCGAGCGCGTGGTCCACCCGGAGGACTTCCTGCTCGATGATGGGGCCTTCATCGAGGTCCGCGGTGACGTAGTGTGCCGTCGCACCGACCATTTTCACCCCGCGGTCGTAGGCCTGGTGGTACGGCTTCGCGCCCTTGAAGCCGGGCAGGAACGAGTGGTGGATGTTGATGGCCCGTCCGCGCAGCTTGCCGCAGAGGTCATTGGACAGCACCTGCATGTAGCGGGCCAGCACCACGAGGTCGGCGTCGTATTCGGCCACCAGCTCCAGCAGGCGTGCTTCCGCCTCGGGCTTGGTGCCGGCCGTCACCGGCACGTGGATGAAGGGCAGCCCGGCCGCCTCGGCCATGGGCCGCAGGTCCTCATGGTTGGAAACCACGACGGCGATCTCCGCACCCAGGCTTCCCGCCCGCCAGCGGAAGATGAGGTCGTTCAGGCAGTGGCCGAACTTCGAGACCATGACCAGCAACCGCTGCGGGCGGCCGTCGTGGATGCTGAAATCCATGCCGAACTCGCCGGCGATGGCCGCGAACTCGGAGCTCAGGCCTTCCGCCGTCTGCTGACCCTGCTGGCCGAGCTTGTCGAGACCGTCACGCTGGTTGAGCCGGGCGAAGGGGGCCTGATCGGCGTCGTTGCCGCTCTGCGTGAACGCGGTCCGCAGGTAGAGCTTGCCGCTGACATGGTCATCGAACTGCTGGTGCTCCACGATGTCGAAGCCGCGGTCGGCCAGGAACGTGGTGATGGCGCGGACGATGCCCGGCCGTTCGGGGCAGGCGAGGGTGAGGACAAACTCAGCGCTACGCGCTTTGGTGCTGGCACCGGCCGGGGGCGCGGCTTCAAGAACTGTGGACAAGATTTTCTCCGAAATGTAGTGGCAGAGCGGGGCGGCTTAGATGTGGCCGTTAACTGTCAGCCCGGGGGGAAGGTTGGGCGCTTCCTCGGACTCGATGACCATGATGTCGCCGTCCACGACGGTGACTTCGTGCGTGCGGACGGGAAGTTTGGCTGGCGGTGCATCGACCTGCCCGGTCCGGAGATTGAACTTTGAGGCGTGCAGCGGGCACTCGACCTCGCAGCCTTCCACCCAGCCGTCGGTCAGCGAGGCGTCCTGGTGGGTGCAGGTGTCATCGATGGCGAAGAGCTCGCCTTCCTCGGTGTGGAAGACAGCGATGGGCGGCGCGGTATTCAGGCGCAGGGCTTCCCCTGGTGCCAGTTCGCTGAGCGGGCATGCCTTGTGCATGGGGGCCTCTTCTCTCGTCTGGGGAGGTCTATGGGAGTTCCCGGCGCCCTGTTCCGGATGGATCAACCGCCGTCGTAATATGCAACAGCGTGCTTTCGCTCACACTGTTTTGTCAAGGGTTGCCGCTCCAATTACGCGTGGCCGCTTTAATGAGTCACCGACCTCTTGACAGTCATCGTGGCATGGATCACTCTGTTGCATATAGCGATGCTTGTTGCGCTAATAGCAATAGAAAGAGGGTGTAAACATGCAGACTCTTGCGATCGTGGGAGCCTCGCTGGGCGGTCTTTCCGCCGCGCGGGCAGCCCGCGCCCAGGGCTTCAACGGACGGCTCGTCATCATCGGCGATGAAGAGCACCGTCCGTATGACAGGCCTCCGCTCTCCAAGGACTTCCTGCTCGGATCCATTACGGCCGAGGACCTGTCCCTGGAAACCGAAACTGACGACCTCGACGCCGAGTGGCTGCTGGGTGCACGCGCTGTGTCCCTGGACGCGTCTACGAAAACCATCGGCCTGGCAGGCGGCCGTGTTGTCCAGGCCGACGGAATCGTCATCGCCACCGGCGCACGGGCCCGCCAGTTGCCGGCCCTGGCCGGCCTGAGCAACGTCTTCTCCCTGCGCACCCTCGCTGACGCACAAAGCCTGGCACCGGAACTCGTGCCCGGCAGCAAGATGGCCGTCATCGGAGCGGGCTTCGTGGGTGCCGAGGTGGCCTCTTCCGCCGCCTCGCGCGGCATGGACGTCACGCTCGTTGACACCAAGCCGGTACCGTTTGCAGCCCAGCTGGGAATGGAGATGGGCTCGGTGGTTGCCGGCCTGCACACCGGGAAAGGTGTCCGGCTCATCTCATCTGCCGTTATTGAGGACTTTTACACAGGCGAAGGAAACGTGACCGGTCTTCGGCTGGGCGACGGGACGTTCGTGGCTGCGGACGTTGTGGTGGTAGGGATCGGCGCGGAGCCGAACGTTGAATGGCTCACCGGTTCCGGGGTGGAGGTCGACGGCGGTGTGCTGTGTGATGCAATGGGGCGCACGAGTGTTCCGGGCATTGTGGCGGTGGGGGACTGTGCCGCGTGGTTTGATGCTGCGGTGGACAGGCACCGCCGCGTGGAGCACTGGACGGGTGCCCTGGAACGGGCGGCGCTGGCGGTGCAGGGGTTGCTCGATGACGACGCCCCGGCGCAGCCGCTGAAGCCGCCGTACTTCTGGTCCGACCAGCACGGCGTGAAGATCCAGTTCGCCGGCCACTCAGCCGGCTACGACCGCCTTGACGTCGAAACGGGGGATGCTGCCGAGCACAGCCTGCTGGCCGTGTACTACCGGGAAGACGTTCCCGTCGCGGTTTTGGGCATGAACCAGCCGCGGCTGTTCACCAAGTGGCGCAGGAGCCTCGCGGCGTCGGCACCCAAGCCGGCAGCCGCCGTCGCGCCTATAGTTTTGGCGCCGGCGGGCGAACCTGCCCTTGCCGGTGCCGCCGCGGGGCTTTAGCCCCAACTCTTCTTGTAAGTCGTGTTGTTTGTGTTGTTTTTTAGGAGAACAAATTGTCTGTTGAGGTATCCACCCCGAGCCTGATCCCGACGCTGGGCGGGCACCTGTACACGGATCCGGCCATCTTCCGGGCCGAGCAGGAGCGTATTTTCGAGCAGATGTGGTTCTGCGCGATCCGGTCCGCGGACCTGGACAAGCCCGGGGCGTGGCAGACGGTGCAGATTGGCCGCGAAAGCGTGCTGATCTCGCGGACCCGCAAGGGCGAGATCCGGGCCTTCTACAACGTCTGCCGGCACCGCGGCGTGAAGCTGTGCATGGAGGAAAAGGGCGAAGCCGCCCGCAACTTCCAGTGCCCGTACCACGCCTGGACCTACGACTTCGAGGGCAAGCTGATCGCGGCCCCGAACCTGACCAAGATGCCGGACATCGACCGTGACGAGTATGGCCTGTCCAAGGTCCACATCCGTGAATACCTGGGCTACGTGTGGGTCTGCCTGGCCGAGGAGCCGCCGTCCTTCGAAGAAGACGTCATGGGCGCGATCGAGGAGCGCCTGGGCAACGTGCACGCTATCGACGGGTACGACGTCGCGAACCTGTCTGTGGGCCGCCGTATCCGCTATGACGTGAAGGCGAACTGGAAGCTCATCATTGAGAACTTCATGGAGTGCTACCACTGCGCCACCATCCACCCGGAGCTGACCGAGGTCCTGCCCGAGTTCGCCGACGGTTTGGCCGCCCAGTACTTCGTGGGCCACGGCGCGGAGTTCGGTGAGGACATCAAGGGCTTCACCGTGGACGGTTCCGAAGGCCTGGAGCTGATCCCGGGCGTGGCCGAGGACCAGGACCGCCGCTACTACGCGATCACCATCAAGCCGACCGTGTTCGTGAACCTGGTCCCGGACCATGTGATCATCCACCGCATGTTCCCGATGTCCGCAGACCACACGATCGTCGAATGCGACTGGCTGTACCTGCCCTCAGTGGTGGAGTCCGGCAAGGACGTCACCGCCTCCGTTGAGCTGTTCCACCGCGTGAACATGCAGGACTTCGACGCTTGTGAGCGTTGCCAGCCGGGCATGGCTTCCAAGTCCTACGCGAAGGGCGGTGTGCTGGTCCCTTCCGAGCACCACATCGGTGCGTTCCACGACTGGGTCCAGGAAAAGGTTGGCGACGTCCCGCCGTCCGGAGAAGCCCTGCTGGGCCTCACCGCGGACACCCCGCCGCTGGAGGAACGCGCCGAGACCCTGCAGCGCAAGGAAGCCGCACCAACCCCGGCCTCCTAAACGCTCGTTGCGTTGACCCCGGACCCTGGGTCCGGGGTCATCGGTGCGTGTAGCCCATCCTTCCGCTGATGCTCAGGCCGGCCTCCTGGAGGCCTTGGATCAGGCCGGGGGTATTTTCCGGATCGAAGCGGAAGGCGGGCCCGGAGATGCTGACGGCCCCGACGACCGTTCCGAAGTGGTTGTAAACGGGCACAGCAACAGCGTTTAGGCCGATTTCAAATTCCTCATGGACAACGGCGTAACCGTTGCGGGAAACGTCCAGGAGCTGGTTCTCCAAAGTGTCCCGGTCCGTGATGGTCTGCGGGGTGCGGGCCGGAAGGCCCGCCTCCTGGAGGATCTTGGACCGCTCTTCAACCGGCAGGGCTGCCAGCAGTACTTTGCCGCTGGAGGTGGCGTGGAGGGGCGTGAGGCTGCCCACCCAGTCGGACGTTGCCAGCGTTGACGGGCCCATGGCCTGGTCGACGTTCACCGCGTAGCTGGAGCGCAGGACGGCGAGGTTGACGGTTTCCTTGTATCGCTCTGCAAGGCTCTCCAGGATGGGCCGCGCCTCGTGGACCAGGCTCAGCCGGCCGGGAATGGAGCTCGCCAGGCGAAGGATGCCGAATCCCAGCTGATACTTGCCGCGGTCACTGTTTTGCCGCACGATCTCCCTGGACACCAGCGAGCCGAGCAGCCGCGAAACGGTGGATTTGTGCACCCCCATTTCGTCGGCGATGTCACTGACGCCGGCGTGCCCGTCCCTGGCGATGATTTCCAGGATTTGGAGGGCGCGGTCCACGGACTGGACGCCGCCTCCGCCTGCGGCGTCCGGGTCCCTGTCGTTCGCTGGTTCGTCTCTTGCAGCCATCAGAGGTGCTCCCATGTCGTCGCCGTGACCAGCGGTCAGCTCTGCGCTATTCCGCCTGCTTCACAGCTCTGATCCTAGACTGCGACGAACCCCCGACCCTCATTTCCCTGAGCTCAGCGTCTACATTCCGGACGCAAGCACCAGCCGCTCCTGGCCTTCTGAACGAGCTCAAATGATGCCCTGCCCGAGACCTGCAGGACTTTTCCCGGCAGGGGCAAAAGCCCTTCGAACAGCGCCTGGGCTTCCCGCAGCTTTTCGGGCAGCCGCGCTATGACGTCGACCGGAACGCGCAACTGGTCCCTGTGCACGTCATAGGTGAGGGTCTTGCGGACGGCCTCGATGGATGTGCTGCCGCAGATGCCGCAGGAGCTTGACGTGTAAACGTGCCTGCCGGTGTCCGGCAGTGCCAGGCCGGGACGGAACTGCGCTTCGACCACATTGAACGTCTGCCTGCCGGTTTCGTCCTCGCCTGTGCAGAAGCGCAGCGAAACCAGATCCGCCTGACTGCCGATGATGCCCTCCGAGACGAGAAAACCCGCAACGAGGTCAAAGTCGGCAGGTAGCGGTGGACCTTCCGTCGCTGGGTCATGCGTGCCATTGCCTAGTTCTTCCAGATCGAGTTGCCGGGAAGCGGGGGCCGCAACTCCGGGCGCCACGGGAGCGCAAATGCCGGAACCGGCTCACCCAGCTGGACGCCGCGGGACGGAACCACCATGACGCCGTCGGCCATGGCCAGTCCGCGCATCATTCCGGGGCCGGTGTAGTGGGCGGGGGTCGCCAGGTCCTTGACCCAGCGGAACGGCATGAGCCGCGTGGACGCCCGGTGGGCGTCGATCGCGTGGCCGCACGGCACCCGGCTGATGCCGGGCAGCGGCTGGTGGCCGAGGGCGGCCAGCAGCGGACCGCCAACGGTGAAGAGCGCCATCAGGGCGGCGAGCGGGTTGCCGGGAAGCCCGACGACGAACCGGCCGTTGGGCAGTTTGCCCAGGGCAGCCGGGTGGCCGGGCCGCATGGCGATGCCGTCGATGAGGAGTCGCCCGCCGAGTGCTACCACGGCATTCCGGAAGTGGTCAGCGCCCGAGCGCCCGGTGCCCCCGGTGGTGACCACGACGTCGGGCCACTGCCCCATCGGCGCTTCGGCGGCACCCAGCGCCGTGAGCCATTCCTCGTAGGAGTCCCCGATCCGGACCAGTGGCCCCGGGACACCCCCAAGCATCTGGATGACTGTGCTGAGCTGTGGCCCGAAGGCGTCCCTCACCTGTCCCGGTTCCGGGATCCTGGCCGTGACCACCTCTGAGCCGGTGACCAGCATCTTGACCAGTGGCTTGCCGCGCACTGTCAGCTGGTCGAAGCCGGCGACGGCGGCCAGGGCGATATGCGCAGGGTTCAAAGGCGTCCCGGCGGGGATCAGCACCTCGCCCGCTGCCGCTTCCTCGCCCGACCTGCGGATGTGCTGGCCCGGGCGGGGTTCGCCCGGGGAGGCCCCGTTTCCAACAAGCAGCAATGTAGCCCGGCCGCCGGCGTCAGTTGCAAGCCGTCCGCTCTCCACGCGGAGCACCGCCTGCGTGCCCGGGGGGATTACGCCACCGGTGACCACAGGGCTGGCCTCTCCGTTGCGGAGGGCCTTTCCCGGTTCCGTCAGTGTCCAAGGGCCGTCACCGCTAACCGTCCAGCCGTCCATGGCGGACGAGGCGTAGTGGGGCATCTCCTGCAGCGCGACGACGTCGGCGGCCAAGGTTCTGCCGTTCGCCTCCGCAAGCGGGATGCGCTCCGGTCCGAGGGGGCTGGCGCAGTCGAAAGCCAGACGGCGGGCTTCAGCCCACGAGTGCTCCCCGTGAGTGGCCGGCCCGCCACTCTCGCCGGGCCTGTCGACGGCTTGAAGGGCTAGAGCTACCACTGGTCGTTCCCTCGTTGGTGAAATGGCTTGATAGACGGGACGCGCCGCCACATTCGTGGCGGCGCCTTGCAGGGATTCCTGCCGCTCCTGGTCGTTTCCCGAAAGCGGTGCTCCGGTGCTTACCTCCCCAGGTATTTCAGGCCTCCGAAACACCGTTTACGGGAAACGAAACTAGGGTGTTCTCCCGGCGGCGCGGGCCTGAGCCGCGCGCCGCGAACTGATATTACAAATATATCGTAAAGATATATCAGCGGGGAAGGGCTGCAGACATCTGATTTTCCTTCGCCTCCACAGCCGCCGGTTCCAGCCGCACAACCACGGACTTGGACGTGGGGGTTCCGCTGGTGTCAGCCACCGAATCCAGCGGGACCAGCACGTTGGTTTCCGGGTAGTAGGCGGCCGCGCAGCCCTTCGGCGTCGAGTAACCGACGATGCGGAAGTTCTCCGCCCTGCGTTCTGTTCCGCGGAACTCTGAAACCAGGTCCACCATTTCCCCGTCGGCGTAGCCCAGCTCGGCGATGTCCGCCTCGTTGACCAGCACCACGCGCCGGCCGCCGTGGATTCCGCGGTAGCGGTCATCCTTGCCGTAGATCGTGGTGTTGTACTGGTCGTGTGAACGCAGGGTCTGCAGGATCAGCCTGCCGGCCGGCACACGGAGGTACTCCAGGGCATTGGACGTGAAGTGGGCCTTGCCCGACAGGGTCTTGAATTCCCTGTTGTCCCGTGGCGGGTGGGGGAGAACGAAGCCGCCGGGGTGCTGGATCCTCTCTTCGAAATTCTCGAAGCCATCGATGACAGCCTCGATGTGCTTCCTGACCAGCGCGTAGTCGTCCCGGAGCGAGAGCCAGTCGGCCGCCGGCGCGTTGGGAAGGGGCACGCCGTTGGCGTCCGTGAACACCTTGTGCGCGATATTGCAGACGATGGCCACCTCGGACATCAGGTGCTCGCTGGCGGGCTTGAGCCGGCCGCGGGAGGCGTGGACAGCACTCATTGAATCCTCCACAGTGACCCTCTGGTCGCCGGAGCGCTGGGTATCCCGCTCCGTGCGGCCCAGCGTTGGGAGGATCAGGGCGCGTTTTCCCGTCGACAGGTGCGAATGGTTCAGTTTCGTCGAGATCTGCACGGTCAGCCGAGTGTTGGCCAGGGCCCTCTCGGTGGCATCAGAGTCCGGAGCCGCCCGGACGAAATTACCGCCCATTCCCACGAACAGCCTGACCTTGCCGTCACGCATCGCCCGGATTGCGGCGACGGTGTCATAGCCGTGCGCCCGGGGTGACTGGAACTGGAACTCCTGGTCGAGCCGGTCGTGGAAGCTATCGGGCATCCGTTCGAAGATGCCCATGGTCCGGTCGCCCTGGACATTGGAGTGGCCGCGAACGGGGCATACTCCGGCTCCGGGCTTGCCGATGTTGCCCTGCAGCAGCAGGACGTTGACGACGTCGCGGAGGGTGGGGACAGAGTGCTTGTGCTGTGTCAGGCCCATCGCCCAGCATACGATGGTGGAGCCTGACGCCAGGAGCCGTTCACCGGTGGCGTTGATCTGCTCCATGGTCAGGCCGGTGGCCTCGACAATGTCGTCCCACTGCACTTGTTCCAGCTGCGAAAGGTAGGACTCGAGGCCCACCGTATGGTTCCTGATGAAGTCGTGGTCAAAAACGGTGGACAGGCCGGGGGTGTTCCTGCCAGCGCGTTCCGCGTCCAGCAGGTACTTCCCGAGGCCCTGGAACAGGGCCTGGTCACCGCCGGCCCTGATCTGCAGGAAGTCATCAGTCAGCTCCGTGCCTACCAGCGTTCCCGAGATGGTCTGCGGGTTCTCGAAGTGCAGGAGGCCGGCCTCGGGGAGCGGATTGACCGAGACGATGGCTGCGCCGTTTTTCTTGGCCTTCTCCAGGGCACTGAGCATGCGCGGATGGTTTGTTCCCGGGTTCTGGCCCGCCACGAAGATGAGGGACGCTGTTTCCAGGTCCTTCAGGCTGACCGAACCCTTGCCGATGCCGATGGTCTCCACCAGCGCCGACCCGGAGGACTCGTGGCACATGTTCGAACAGTCCGGAAGGTTGTTCGTGCCCACGCCGCGGACCAGCAGTTGGTACACAAACGCCGCCTCGTTGGACGTCCTTCCGGACGTATAGAAGACGCTCTGGTCGGGGTGGTCCATGTCCCTGAGTTCCTGGGCGATCAGCTCCAGGGCGGCGTCCCAGTCAATGGGCCGGTAGTGTGTTGCGCCCTCATCCAGGACCATCGGGTGGGTCAGCCTGCCCTGCTGCCCCAGCCAGTAGTCATCGCGGGTCTTGAGGTCCGCAACGGAGTGCCTGGCGAAGAACTCCGGGCTGACCCGCCGCCGGGTAGCCTCCTCCGCCACCGCCTTTGCGCCGTTCTCGCAGAATTCCGCTGCATTGCGCTTCTCATGTTCCGGCCAGGCGCAGCCCATGCAGTCGAAGCCGTCGATCTGGTTGACGGCCATGAGCGTCTGGACGCTGCGCAGCGGCCCCATCTGCTCCAACGAGATTTTCAGGGCGTTGGCCACCGCGGGGATGCCCACGGCCTTGGTTTTGGGTTTGCTGACGGTCAGCTTGGACTCGTCGATGTTTTCGCGGGGGGCTTTAGAGGCCATTGGCTTTCCTTAAAAAATCTATGCCGGGCAGTAGCGGGTGCAATGACTAGGGAACGTCAACCGTGACGATGCAGCCGTCCTCACGGAAGAACATGCGGCGGCCACCCCCGAAGGCGCGGACCAGCCACACGATGCGGCCGTCCTCGGTCAGGTCATCGATCCAGCCGCTGTAGGGAACCGTGTACTGCTCCAGTACGGTGACGAAATCGCCGGGCATGAGCGCAGTCCAGTCCGCCACGACCTTGGTGCTGGTGGGCTGAGGCGCGGTGCTGCGCGCCATGACTGCCTCGGTCACCGCGCCAGGACCGGCGTCCGGGCTGCACGGAACTGTTCGCGCGCCGCTTCGGAGGTGTGCAGTAGCAGCAGTGCCGTGGTGACTGAGCCGACACCGCCGGGGACGGGCGTCAGCGCGGCAGCGACAGGCCGAACACTGGCTTCGTCGACGTCGCCGGCGAGTGAGCCGTCGGAAAGCACGTTGGTTCCTACATCAATGACCACTGAATGTTCCGAAACATCGGTCCCGGTGAGCAACCCGGTGCGGCCCGCGGCAACAACCACGACGTCGGCATCCTTGGTGTACTTCCCGAGCGGGCCGGACTTCGAGTGGCAGACGGTGGTGGTGGCGTCCTTCTGCAGCAGCAGCAGGGACAGCGGCTTGCCCACCACGGTGGAACGGCCCACCACCACCACGTTGCGCCCGGCCACCGGGATCTCGAAGTGGTCCAGGATTTCCACCACGGAGCGTGCCGTGGCCGGCGCGAACGCACGTTCCCCTACGGCCAGTAAACCGAGGCTCACCGGGTTGGCGCCGTCGATGTCCTTTTCCGGGGCGATGTACTTGACCAGCTCCTGGGTTTTGACGCCGGGGGGCAGGGGAGTCTGCAGGATGATGCCATTGACGGAAGCTTCTGCGCTGAGGTCCTTCAGCACGGCGGTCAGCACCTGTTCGGTTGCGTCATGGCCGACGTCGATGATCCTGCAGCCGATGCCGGCGTTTTCCGCGGCGCGCTCTATGGAGCGAACGTACCAGTGCGTGGAGCTGTCCTCGGTGGCAACCACGACGGCGAGGGTGGGGCGTGAGCCTTCTTCGGCCAGTGCCGCGGCCTGGGCAGTTGCCTGCTGCTGGATGAGTTTGGCGAGGGGCTTGCCGGAAAGCACGGATGCCGTCATCGGAGGATCCTTTCCCGTACCTGGCGTGAGAGCGAGTCTGCTGCCAGAACGACTTTTTCTTCAATGCCATCTGTTTGTTCCGCCAGTGCGGCGCGTGCCTGGGCGTCCTTGATGGCTACGACGTTGATGTCGATGTTGACGCGGGCGGTGGTGGCCGCTGCCCTGGCGGCGTCGGCTGCTGCGGCAATGTCGCTTATAACGTTCGGGTTTGCGATATCCAAAAGTTCGGTCGCGAGTTCCACGACGGCACCTGAGAGCCTGATCAACCGGGCAGGCGGCTGCGCGGCCTGGCCAAGCGCGTCGTCGACGGCGGCTGCGCGCGCTGCACGCTCGGGGTCGCTGGTGGCGGGCAGCTTGTAAGAGGTGATCACGGCTTTGAAGGCAGTTTCGTCGGCGTCTGCCAGGCCCAGCGTTTCGCCGATGAGTTCGTCGGCGGCGGCAATGATCCTGGACGTTGTTTCTGCGTGCTGTTCATATTTGCCGCCGGTGCTGAATCTTGCCACCATCGCCACCAGGGCCGCTCCCTGCGCCGCGTGGAGCGCGGCGGCCGCGCCGCCACCTGGGGTGGGCTGCCGGGCGGCAAGCCTGCCGAGGTAGTCATTAATTGTTTCTGAACCGATCATTTGTTCATTCCTGGGCTGGTAGAAGCTGGAGCGGAAAAAGGGGGGTGCACGCAGCCCGGCTCCGTTGCGAGGATGAGCCGGGCTGCGTGCCCCCAAAGGGCCCTGCGGGCTGCTTAGCCGCGGAGCCTGGTCATTTTCGGGTCGTACAGCGGCTCTTCCGAAACAGAGGCCGTGATCCGCCGCCCGAAGTATTCAATCTCGACCGAATCGCCCACCGACACGGTGGCCGGGAGGTAGGCGTAGGCAATCGGCTTGGCCACCGTGTACGCGTAGGCTGCGCTGGTCACGTACCCGACTGCCTGATCCTTGTAGAACACGGGCTCCTTGCCCAGGACAATGGACCGGCCGTCGTCGATGGTCAGGCACCGCAGGCGGCGGGCTGAGCCCTCCTCGGTCCGGCCTTCAAGCGCGCCCTTGCCGATGAAGCTCTCCTTGGCCATCTTGACGGCGAATCCGAGGCCTGCTTCGAAGGGGTCGTGCTCCGTGGTCATGTCCGATCCCCAGGAGCGGTAGCCCTTTTCGAGGCGCAGGGAGCTGAACGCCGCCCGTCCGGCCGCGATGACGCCGAAGGGCTGTCCTGCCTGCCACAGCGCATCCCACAGCCGCTGTCCGTTGTCCGCGCTGGTGTAAAGCTCCCAGCCGAGTTCGCCCACATAGGACAGCCGCATTGCCGTGACCGGGACCCCGCCGATGACGACGCTTTTTGCCCGGAAGTACTTCAGGCCGTCGTTGGTGAAATCATCGTCGCTGACCTTGCCGACCAGGTCGCGGGCCAGGGGGCCCCAGAGTCCGATGCAGCAGGTGCCGCCGGTGGTGTCGCGGACCTGGACCCAGTCAGTAGCGGACCCGCTTTGCGTCTGGTGCCGGGCAGCCCGCGTGAAGTAGGCGGTGTCGATGTTGCCGTTGGCTCCGAGCTGGAAGGTGTCCTCACTCAGGCGGGCGACGGTGATGTCGCTCCGCACGCCGCCGGCGTGGTCGAGCAGAAGCGTGTAGGTGACCGCGCCGGGCTTCTTGTCCAGGTCCGCCGTCGTCAGCTCCTGGAGCAGTTTCAGGGCTCCGGGACCGGACACTTCCAGCCGCTTCAGTGGTGTCATGTCATACATGGCCACCGCCGTGCGGGTCTTCCACGCTTCGGCGGCCGCAATGGGGGAGCTGAACATGTTGGACCAGGCGTCCCGTGCCGGCGGCAGCCATTCGGCCGGCATCTCCTTGAGGAGTGCAGCGTTTGATTCGAACCAGTACGGCCGCTCCCACCCGCCGGACTCCAGGAAGAAGGCTCCGAGTTCCTTGTGCCGGGCGTGGAACGGGCTGACTCGCAGGTTGCGCGGGGAGAGCTTGGGCTGGAGCGGGTGGAGGACATCGTAGATCTCCACGAAGTTCTGCTGCGAGGTCTCGCTGACGTACTCGGGGGTGAGCTGCACGTCCTCGAAGCGGGTGATGTCGCATTCGCCCAGGTCGGTTTCGGACTTGCCCGTGGTCAGGAGCTCGGCCATCGCCTTGGCAACGCCTGCGGAGTGCGTCACCCAGACGGCCTCTGCGACATAGAAACCGTCGAGTTCCTTGGACTCGCCGAGGAGCGGTCCGCCGTCGGGGGTGAAGGAGAAGATGCCGTTGAAGCCATCCTCGATTTCGCTTTCCGCCAGTCCGGGAAGAATCTGCTTCGAGGCCTCCCAGGCAGGCAGGAAGTCCTCCAGCGTGAAGTCCAGGCGGGAAGGCATGTTGTGTTCGCTGACGGTCTCGGGGGCATAGGTGCCCAAGGTGTCGACGTCGACGGGCATGGGCCGGTGGGCGTAGGAGCCGATGCCGTAGCGTTCGCCGTGTTCGCGGTAGTAGAGGTCCTGGTCCTGGTGGCGCAGGATGGGCAGCGTGGCCCCGTTCGGCAGTTCGTTGCGGCCGCTCAGCTGGGGCACCGGAGTGGTCTTGACGTACTGGTGGGCCAGCGGAAGCAGGGGAACCGCCATGCCGATCATGGCGCCGATCTTCGCGCCCCAGAAGCCGGCGCACGAGATGACGATGTCGGCCGGAATGACGCCCTCGGAGGTCTCGACGCCGGTGACGCGCCGCCCGGACTGCTCGATGCCCGTCACGGAGGTGGAGCCGCGGTATGTGACGCCTGCGGCTTCGGTGCGCTTGATCAGCAGCTGGACGGCACGGGCAGCGCTTGCGAGGCCATCGCTTGGCACGTGGAGTCCGCCCAGGATGTTTTCGTCATTGAGCAGCGGGTAGAGCTCCTTGCACTCGGTGGAGGAGAGGATCCGTCCTTCGATCCCCCAGGAGGCTGCATAGCCGAGCTTGCGCTTGAGGTCAGCGAGCCTGGTTTCGGTGGTGGCCACTTCCAGGCCGCCCACCTGGTTGAAGCAGCTGACGCCGTCCTCTGCCAGGGAGAGCAGCTTTTCCACCGTGTACTTGGCGAAAGCTGCCATGGTCTTGGACGGGTTGGTCTGGAAGACCAGGCCCGGAGCGTGGGAGGTGGATCCTCCGGGCATGTTCAAAGGCCCCTGGTCCAGCACTGTGATGTTGTTCCATCCCCGGGCGACCAGTTCGTCGGCGAGGTTCGTGCCGACGATGCCAGCTCCGATGATGACGATTCGAGGCGTTGACGCCATGTGGTTCTCCTGCTGATTTAAGTAGTGGGCTTCCGCGCCCTGTACGTTGGCTCGTCTAGCGGAAGACGATGGTGCTGGCCTGGTCGATCAGCACACGGTGCTCGCAGTGCCAGCGGACGGCTCGCGACAGGGCCAGTGCTTCCGCGTCCTGACCGATGGTGGACAGGGTGGTCGGACCGAAGCTGTGGTCCACGCGAATGACTTCCTGCTCGATGATCGGGCCCTCATCAAGGTCGGCGGTTACGTAGTGGGCCGTTGCGCCCACCAGCTTCACGCCGCGGTCGTAGGCCTGGTGGTAGGGGCGCGCGCCCTTGAATCCCGGCAGGAACGAGTGGTGGATGTTGATGGCCCTGCCCTCGAGGGACCGGCACAAGTCGTCCGAAAGCACCTGCATGTACCGGGCCAGGACGACGAGGTCGATGTCGTATTCGTCCACGAGCTCCAGCAGTCGCCGCTCGGCATCCTGCTTGGTTTCCGGAGTCACGGGGATGTGCACGAACGGAAGGCCGGCAGCCTCGGCCATTGCCCGGTGCGTTTCGTGGTTGGAAACCACCAGGGCCAGCTCCCCGCCGAGGCTGCCGCCACGCCAGCGGAAAATCAGGTCATTCAGGCAGTGACCGAACTTCGACACCATGACCAGAACGCGGTGCTTGGTCTCGTCGTGGACATTGAACTTCATGTCAAAGCGTTCGGCAATGGGGCGGAACTCCGCTTCGAGCGTCTGCAGATCGAAATCCGTGGCTCCCGAGAAGGCCGTGCGCAGGTGCAGGGTCTGGCGGAGGCCGTCGTCGAACTGCTGGTGCTGTTCGATGTTAAATCCGCGCTCGAACAGGAATGTGGTTACTGCCTGGACGATGCCGGCACGTTCGACACACGACAGTGTGAGCACGAACTTACCGGTATTGGTTTCTTTGGAGGCTTCTGTCTGCGCAGCCGGCCTGGTTTTTGTGGCTGTGTCCACAACGGTCATGTCGCATCCTTTAGATATATGGCTGATCACCTTATTGATATATCAGGGCTGGTTGTCAGCGTATACTGGTGTGCGGATGAGGTCAATAGATGTTGGCCCATAGGAGAGGCGGAGTGGTGGCGTTTGAAGCTTTGGCGGTGTCGGAGGCCGGAGGTTCGAGGTCCCTGGCCGATGTGGCCTATGAACGTATCCGTGACGGCCTGCTGACCCTGGAGATCCGGCCTGGCGATCCGCTGTACGACGAGGGGATTGCCAAGGAACTCGGCATCGGACGCACCCCGGTCAGGGAAGCGCTTAAGCGGCTTGAAGTGGACCGGCTCGTTGTGACTTATCCAAGACGGGGTACCTTCGCAACACGGGTGGAGGTCACGGACCTCGCATTTATCTCGGAAATCAGGGCCCAGCTGGAGCCCCTGGCTGCCGCCCGTGCCGCCCGGGTGGCCACAGCGGCAGCGCGTGAGCGTCTCCGCCTCATCGTGGAGGAGGTCGAGTCCTTCGATGTGGACAGCGCATCTGTGGTGGAGACGTTGCGGCTGGACGCCAGGGTGCACCAGGGAATCTATGCCGCAGCAGCGAATCCGCACCTGGAAGACGTCCTGATCCGCTACGACAATCTCGCGACGCGCATTTGGTGCATGGTGCTGGACCGCTTGCCAAACCTTTCCCGGCACGTGCACGAGCACGTCGACCTGCTTGAAGCAGTGATCAAAGGGGACGAGGCCCAGGCCGAGGAACTGGCCCGCGTTCACGTCGACGGCTTTGAGAAGGCCGTGCGGACGGCGTTGTTCGCAGCCTAACGCTTGTTGTTGCCTGGCAACGACGACGCCCGGACGTTGGCTCGCCGTCGCGAAGCACGCCCATCCTAAAGGGTGGGTGGCGCCGCCCGGTTTGGTGGTTCAGCGCTACCCGGGCAGGTGACAGCCTTAGAGCAAATACCCTGTGGCCAGCTGCGCCCTGCCGCATCGGCAACTGACGCCCATCCCGCCACTGAGAGCTAAGGCCCTGAATTAACCATGCCAGATACTTTGAACGGCAGAAGGTCAGCGGGCCGGTCCGGGAATCCCTTGCGGGATCCTCGGGACCGGCGGTTGAACCGGATTGCCGGGCCGTCCTCGCTTGTGCTCTTCGGAGTGACCGGGGACCTTGCCCGTAAGAAGCTCATGCCTGCCGTGTATGACCTTGCCAACCGTGGTTTGTTGCCGCCGAGTTTCGCTTTTGGTCGGTTTCGGCCGGCGGGACTGGGACAACGAGGACTTCGCCTCCGAGGTGAAGGACGCCGTGAAGTCCTACGCCCGGACGCCGTTCGATGAGGCGGTCTGGAACCAGCTCTCCGAGGGCATCCGGTTCGTGCAGGGCGCGTTCGACGACGATGCGGCGTTTGAGCGGCTCGGCGAGACGATCAAGGAACTCGACGAGGTCCGGGGCACCCGCGGGAACCACGCGTTCTACCTCTCGATCCCGCCGAAGGCCTTTGAGCAGGTCTGCCGGCAGCTGTCCAAGCACGGCCTGGCGCAGGCCGGGGGCGAGAAGTGGCGCCGCGTGGTGATCGAGAAGCCGTTCGGGCACGACCTGGACTCGGCCCGGCAGCTGAACGACATTGTGGAATCGGTGTTCCCGGCCGACGCGGTGTTCCGGATCGACCACTACCTGGGCAAGGAAACGGTCCAGAACATCCTGGCGCTGCGTTTCGCGAACCAGCTCTTTGAACCGCTCTGGAACGCGAACTACGTGGACCACGTGCAGATCACCATGGCCGAGGACATCGGCACCGGCGGCCGCGCGGGGTATTACGACGGCGTGGGCGCGGCCCGCGACGTGATCCAGAACCACCTGCTGCAGCTGCTCGCCCTGACCGCGATGGAGGAACCGATTTCCTTCAACGCCGATGACCTGCGGGCGGAGAAGGAAAAGGTCCTGGCCGCGGTGCGGTTGCCCGAGGACCTGTCCACCCATTCGGCCCGCGGGCAGTTCGCCGGCGGCTGGCAGGGCGGGGAGCAGGTCCAGGGGTACCTGGAGGAGGAGGGCATCCCGGCCGACTCCAAAACCGAAACCTACGCCGCGATCCGGGTGGACATCAACACCCGGCGCTGGGCCGGGGTGCCGTTCTACCTGCGCGCCGGCAAACGGCTCGGACGCCGCGTCACGGAGATCGCGGTGGTGTTCAAGCGCGCACCGAACCTGCTCTTCGGCACTCACGGGGGCGCCGGCCACGGGGATGATGATTTCGGGCAGAACGCGGTGGTGATCCGGGTCCAGCCCGATGAGGGCGCCACGATCCGGTTCGGGTCCAAGGTCCCGGGCACGCAGATGGAAGTGCGGGATGTGACCATGGACTTCGGCTACGGGCACTCGTTCACCGAGTCCTCGCCCGAAGCGTATGAGCGGCTGATCCTGGACGTGCTCCTGGGCGAGCCCCCGCTGTTCCCGCGGCACGAGGAAGTGGAGCTGTCCTGGAAGATCCTGGACCCCTTCGAAGAATACTGGGCCGGTTTGGGTGAACAGCCCGAGCCCTACGCGCCCGGCAGCTGGGGCCCGGCCGATGAGCTGCTAGCCCGCGACGGACGCACCTGGAGAAGGCCATGATCGTAGACCTGCCCAACACCACCACCTCGAAGGTGTCCAAGAAGATCCAGTCCCTGCGCGAGCAGGGCGGGGTGATCGCGCGCGGCCGGGTCCTGACCCTCGTGGTGGTCACCAAGTCCGGCCTCGAGGAGGAAGCGATCGAGGCCGCGAACGAGGCCAGCCGCGAACACCCCTGCCGGATCATCGTGCTCGCCGACGCCGGCTCGTCCGCGCCGAACCGGCTCGACGCGCAGATCCGGGTCGGCGGGGACGCCGGCGCCTCGGAAGTCATCGTGCTGCGCGGCTTCGGGGAACTCGCCGAGGAATCCGAATCCCTCGTCGCCGCGCTGCTGCTGCCCGACGCCCCGATCGTGGCCTGGTGGCCGCACGGGGCCCCCAAAAACGCGTCTGAAACCTCGATCGGGAGGATCGCGCACCGCCGGATCACCGACTCCGCGAACGAGGCCGAACCCCAGGTCGCACTGGAAAACATCCGGAACACCTACAAAGCCGGCGACACCGACCTCGCCTGGACCCGGCTGACGAACTGGCGCATCCAACTCGCCGCCGTCCTGGACCAGGCCGACACCTCACCCGTCACCGCCGTCGCGGTCGAAGGCGCCTCGGACTCACCCAGCACCATCCTGCTCGCAGCCTGGCTGACCCTGTCCCTGGACGCCCCCGTCACCATCGTCGCCGACCCCGCCGGCACCGGCATCCGCCGCGTCCGGCTCACCCGCACCAGCGGCGACGTCCAACTCTTCCGCCCCGGCCTCTCCATCGCCGAACTCACCCAACCCGGCCAACCCGCACAACGCATCTCCCTCCCACGACGCAGCCTCCGCGACTGCCTCGCAGAAGAACTCCGCCGCCTCGACCCCGACGACACCTTCGGCCTTGTGCTGGGAGCGCTTGATTTGGTGCGGGACTGGGAGGATGCGCCGCTGTTGGTGTTGGTCTAATAAAAAGGTGGCATAAAAGAAGGTGCCCCCGTCGTTCATACGACGGGGGCACCTTCTGTGTGGAAAGCGCGGCTAACGCAGCACCGGACTGGTGTCCTGGGCGGCGATGAGCTCCTGCGCCTCGGCTTCCGTGTCCACGCTTGGCATGGAGCCGGGCAGCGGGCGGCCGGCGGATTCGCGAAGGAAATAGATGGCAATCGCACCGATGACCGAGGTGCCCACCAGGTAGTAGGCGGGGGCCATGTCGTCGCCCGTGGCCGCGATCAGGCCTTGGATCACGAACGGCGTTGTCCCGCCGAAGATCGCCACCGAGAAGTTGTAGGCGATGCCCATGCCGCTGTAGCGGCTTGAGGTGGGGAACAGTGCAGGCAGCGCCGAGGCGAGGTTAGCCACATAAAACGTCACGGGGAAGGCAACCAGTGACAGGCCCGCCAACGTGGACCAGAGCTCGCCAATGCCGATCAGGGTGAATGCAGGGACGGCAAACAGGACGGTGCTTCCGGCGCCGATCCACAGCACGGGACGCCTCCCGATGCGGTCCGAAAGCTTGCCGGTGAGCGGGATGCACAGGGCCATCACCACCAGCACCGGAATGGTCAGCAATGTCCCGTGAACGGGGTCATAGCCCTTGGATTCGGTCAGGTACGTCGGCATGTAGGACGTCAGCGCGTAACCGACGGTGTTGGCAGCGCCGGCGAGGATCATGGCGAGTACGATCGGACGCCAGTACGTTGTTATGAGGCCGAGCGGGCCCTTGGCGACAGCCGAGTCGCCAGCGGCGGCTTTGACGGCGGCGGACTCCTGCGCGTCCAGGGCTGCCTGGAACTGGGGGGACTCCTCGATCTTGTTCCGGAAGTAGATGGCGATCAGGCCCAGCGGCCCGGCCACCAGGAACGGCAGCCTCCAGCCCCATTCCTCCATCGCGGCCTCCCCGAGGGTGACCTGCAGGACGGAGACGGTGGCAGCACCCAGGGCAAACCCGATGTAGGAGCCCATGTCGAGGAAACTGGCGAAGAAGCCGCGCCGCTTGTCGGGGGCATACTCACACACGAACGTGGTGGCGCCGGCGTACTCGCCGCCCGTGGAAAAGCCCTGCACGAGCTTCAGAAGCACCAGCAGCGCTGCGGCCCAGATGCCTATCTGTGCGTAGCCGGGCAGGAGGCCGACGGCGAACGTGCTGGCCGCCATCAGCATGAGGGTGGCGGCGAGCACCTTCTGCCGCCCCACTTTGTCGCCAAGCCACCCGAAGACGACGCCGCCGATCGGGCGGGCAATGAAGGTGGCAGCGAACGTGCCCAGGAGGAACAGCGTCTGCACGGTCCTGTCCGCTTCCGGCAGGAACACCGGCCCCATAGTGGTGATCAGGTAGCCGAACACGCCGACGTCGTACCACTCCATGGTGTTGCCCACGACTGTGCCGCCGAGAGCCTTCTTCAGCATCCGCTGGTCCACGACGTTAATGTCTGAGGTCGTGAGCCGGCGGGAGTACTGTCTATCTTTGCTGTTGTGATCGGTAGTGACATCACCTTTGATCGTCATACAGGTTCCTTACTGAATTTTTGGCGGGGGGTACCCAAGCGTGTGGGTCCCTCTGGTGTTCCGCAGTAATCAACAGGCTTCGGCTTATGCAACAGAGTGCGTTAGCTCACAACCTAATGTCAAGAACATGACTTGGGCCGTTCCGCTTCCCTGGCGTCCCTGCTGGGGCACACCTGCCCGTTCGGGTAGGTGCAACCGTCCGATCATGGAATAGCAGGCGGGCGCGCCTCCGGGGATGATAGGCGGCAGCATATTCGGATGAGATCGGCCCCGGCCGTTAATGACGGCGCGGGGCAGGCCGCCCACCCGTGTGGCGACCACGGGGGTGCCACAGGCTTGCGGGCGGTGACGTTGTAGACACGAACGCCCGGATCGGGACGTTCGACGGCGGGCTGGCCAGCGGAAGTGGCCCGCGTGAAAATATCAACCTCCACGCCGGACTCCGCGAGGGCTGCGGCGAGGCCGCGGATGTAGACGTTCATGCCACCGGCGTCCCCGGAACCCGGCTGTTCCATGGGGGAGGAGTGCAGCGACAGGAAAGCCACACGCTTGATTGCAGGCATGAGCCGTTCTTTCTGGTCTGTTTAGTGGTGCACGAACGGCCCCCATCCAGAGGACGGGGGCCGTTCGGGTGTAGCTGACTTCTTACTGTGTGACCTTGGCGAGGGTTTCGCGTTCGGCGGCGATGGTGGTGTTCTCGCCGTGTCCGGTCCTGACGGTGGTTTCCGGCGGGAGGGTGAGGAGCCGTTCGCGGATGGAGGTCAGGATGGTGGGGTAGTCGCTGTAGGAGCGGCCGGTGGCGCCGGGTCCGCCGTTGAACAGGGTGTCTCCGGTGAACACGGTGTGCTCTGCTTCGAGGTGGAAGCAGGTGGACCCGGGTGAGTGACCTGGGGTGTGGATGGCCTTCAGGGTGGCGCCGCCGACCTGGAACTCGTCCCCGTCCGCGATGGCCGCATCGGGGGTGGTGCCGGGGTAGACCTGTTCCCAGAGGACCTGGTCCTCCGGGTTCAGGTGGATCGGCGCGCCGACGGCGTCGGCGACCTGGCGTGCGGCACCGATGTGGTCGTTGTGCGCGTGGGTGAGCAGGATCGCCTTCACCGTACGGCCGCGGACCTGGTTGATGATCGCGGCGGCGTCGTGCGGGGAATCAATGATCACGCACTCGGTGTCGTTGCCGACGATCCAGACGTTGTTGTCCACATCCCAGGTCCCGCCGTCGAGCGAGAACGTGCCCGAGGTGACAAGGTTTTCGATCCTCACGCTCATGCCGAGGCCCCCGCCGGCTCGGCAGCAGCAGCTGTGGAGGAGGCTGGCGCGGGCTGGATTTCGACGACGGAGCGGAGGACTTTGCCTTCGTGCATTTTGTCGAAGGCTTCCTCGACCTGGTCGATGGTGATCCGTTCGGAGACGAACGCGTCCAGGTCCAGGTTGCCGGCCTTGTAGTGGGCCACGAGCATCGGGAAGTCGCGGGAGGGCAGGCAGTCCCCGTACCAGGAGGACTTCAGCGACCCGCCCCGCCCGAACACATCCAGCAGCGGCAACTCCAGGACCATCTCCGGGGTCGGGACACCGACCAGGACCACGCGGCCGGCAAGGTCGCGGGCGTAGAAGGCCTGCTTGTACGTTTCGGGCCGGCCGACGGCCTCGATCACCACGTCCGCGCCGTTCCCGTTCGTGAGGGCCCGGATCGCCTCGACCGGGTCAGAGGTGCGGGAGTTCACCCCGTGGGTCGCGCCGAGGG
>NZ_QLNP01000088.1 GCF_003261175.1 Arthrobacter globiformis
CCGCCTTCACGGCCCAGGCCGGACTGCTTGACGCCGCCGAAGGGTGCCGCGGCGTTGGAGACGACGCCGGCGTTCAGGCCCAGCATGCCGGTCTCGAGCCGCTCGCCCATCCGGATGCCGCGGTTGAGGTCCTTCGTGAAGACGTAGGCCACCAGCCCGTATTCGGTGTTGTTGGCCAGGCGCACGGCCTCGTCCTCGGAGGAGAACGTGATGATCGGGGCGACCGGGCCGAAGATCTCCTCGGACAGGATCCGGGTTCCCTCGGTGACGCCCTTAAGGATGGTGGGCTGGTAGAAGTAGCCCGGCCCGTCCACGGGCGCGCCGCCCACCACGGTGGTGGCACCCGCGGAGACGGCATCGGTGACCAGTTCGTGGACCTTGTCCCGGCTCTTCGCGTCGATCAGCGGGCCCACCTTGGACTCGGGCTCGGTGCCGCGGGCGGTGGTCATGTCCTTCATCTTCGCGGCGAACTTCTCGGCGAATTCGTCGGCGACGGACTCGTGCACGATGAAGCGGTTCGCGGCGGTGCAGGCCTCGCCCATGTTCCGCAGCTTGGCCAGCATGGCGCCGGCGACGGCGGCATCGACGTCGGCGTCTTCAAACACCACGAACGGGGCGTTGCCGCCCAGTTCCATCGAGGTCCGCAGGACCGTCTCGGAGGCGTCGGACAGCAGCCGGCGGCCCACCTCGGTGGAACCGGTGAAGGAGAGCTTCCGCAGCCGGGAGTCCTTGATCAGCGGCCCGGTGGTGGCCCCTGCGCTGGAGGACGGAATCACGTTGAGCACCCCGGCTGGGAGGCCGGCCTCCTGCATCACGGCGGCGAACAGCATCGACGTCAAAGGGGTGAGCTTCGCGGGTTTGAGGACCATGGTGCAGCCGGCGGCGACGGCGGGGGCAATCTTGCGGGTGGCCATGGCCAGCGGGAAGTTCCACGGCGTGATCAGCAGGCACGGGCCCACCGGCTTCTTGGTCACCAGCAGCCGGGACTTGCCATCCGGGGAGACGGAGTAGCGGCCGAAGGCGCGGACGGCTTCCTCGGAGAACCAGCGCAGAAACTCGGCGCCATAGGTGACTTCGCCGCGTGCTTCGGCCAGCGGCTTGCCCATCTCCAGGGTCATGAGCAGGGCGAAGTCCTCGGCCCGCTCGGTAACCAGGTCAAAGGCCCGTCGCAGGATCTCTCCGCGCTCCCTGGCCGGCACCTTCGCCCAAGACTCCTGGGCGGTGGCAGCCGCGTCAAGAGCGGCCAGGCCGTCCTCCACCCCGGCATCGGCGATGCTCAGCAGGATCTTGCCACTGGCAGGGTCCTCGACCTCGAAGGTCTCGCGCGAGGTCGCCGGACACCATTCGCCTTTGATCAGCAGGCCGGTCGGGACAGCCGACAATATTTCATTCTCACGTTCTAAGGCCGTGGACATGTTTCTCCTTAATAAATTCCTTGGTGGCGCCGTTGGCGCAGTATTTCGGTAGTGAGACCCAGCGCTGGGATGGGACCACGCCGCATGCGGGAGTTCCTGCTGGATCCGGTGGCGATCCTGCCCTACGGGAGGGCCATTAGCCGCTGCTTCAGTAGTACCCAAGGGTCACCTCCTTGCCGAGCACTCCGCGCGGGTCGCCAGCAGTATCCCCAAGCTTGGTCCACCCGGAAAGCCGGCCCAGTCAGCGACGACGAGATCCGCTCCCGGCGAGAACCAGCGCAACCCGCAGCGTCCCACGTCAGGCACAAGGCTTGTGGTGGGAACGGGAATGCGCGGGAGTCTAGTGCCGGTGAGCGGTCTGCGTTGCCGAGATCCAGAGCCAGCGTGCCGGCACCGACCCCGGGTTCCGGTAAGAGTGCGGCGTTCCGGGGTCGATCAGGACGGATTCGCCTGCCTGCAGGTTGTAAACGGTCTCCCCTGATTGGAGCTCGAGTTGCCCGTCCAGCATTACGAGGCATTCTTCCTCGTCCGGGTGCGCGTATGGCGCCACTCGTGAGCCTTCTCCGGGTTCGAGCACCGCTTCGATGACCTGGATCGTTTTTGCGTTGGCGGGGGTGACGAGCCGGTCCCGGTAAACGCCGGATGGGTGCTTCACGAGCGCCCGGGGTGCGGGGCTGGCAGCCAAATTCGTTTCATCAGACTCGGCGAGCAGCAGCGACATGGGAACATTTAGGGCCCCTGCTATCCGCAACAGTGACGAGAAGGATGGGTTGGCCTTTTGCCGTTCGACCTGGGAAATAAACCCTTCCGAAAGCCCTGTCTGGCGCGCCAGCTCGAGAAGGGTCACGTCCTTGGACCTGCGGATTCTGCGGATACTGGGGCCAGGGGATGCGGCGGCGGGGGTGCCTCCGGAGTTGACCGTAGGCTCCGCGTCTTCCATGCCGATTGCTCCTTCTCCGATTATGCCTGCCCGGTGACGGCTGGCCAGTACATGACGATATCAGTGGGGTTGTGGTGGAACGCAGAGTGCCTCACGCCACTCTCTTGAGCCTTTCAGCCGCTACGGCGGCGATCAGGACCATGCCAATGACAAGTTCCTGGATGTAGCTGGAGACGTGGAGCAGGTTCATGCCGTTGCTCAGCACACCCAGAAAGAGGACACCGAGCACGACGCGCCACAGGACGCCTTCACCGCCGAAGAGCGAGGTGCCGCCGAGCACCGCGGCGGCGATGGACAGCATCACGAAGCTTGCACCCAGCGATGCTTCTCCGGAACCCACGCGTGCGGTGAGGAGGATGCCGGCCAGGGAAGCGAGGACGGAGCATAGGACGAAGGCCAGTATGACCGTTTTCTTCACGTTGATTCCCGCTACCAGCGCCGCCGCCCGGTTGCCTCCGACGGCGTACATGTTGCGTCCCGGTACGGTGCGCGCCATAAAGATCCCCATTCCGATGGCGATAACGGTCCCGAGGAGCACCGGCACGGGAATCCCCAGAACGGAGGATGTGGCCAGCGCGTCGGAAAAGATCATCGGGAGTCCGATGATGGGGGCGCCCTTGGAAATGATCAGTGCCAGGCCTGTCAGCACGGAGGTGGAACCGAGGGTGGCCATGAAGGATGGAACCTTCCAGAAGGCCACGATGCAGCCGTTCACCAGTCCAATCACGACGCCGAGCAGGAGCCCGGCTCCCAGTCCCAGCAGGACGCTTTCGGGCCCTCCGGAGCTTGCCGCGGTCACGGAGGCCACGACCACGCTTGTCAGTGCGACCGTTGCGCCCACCGACAGGTCCAGCTGGGCGTTGATCAGGACGATCATCTGCCCCATAGCGATGAGGAGCAGGAAAACGGATTGGCGGGCAACGTTGAGCAGGTTTGAGCCTTCCACAAAGCGCGGTTCCACGATGGCAAAGGCGACGCACATCAGTATCAGCAGGGCGGGCAGGAGGCCGGTGGTCAGTATGAACTGCATGCTGCGCCGGGCGTTGGCCGGGGCTGTTGTGCGTTCTGGACTAAGTGTCGTGGTCAAGGGTTCTCTCCTTAGAAGATGGGAAGTGGAGGCTCACGCCGGGGCTGCGGCGAAGAATGACCTCGCGATGTTTTCTTCGGTGATGTCGCCGCCGGCCAGGTGGGCGGCAATGCGGCCTTCGCGCATCACGTAGACCCTGTCGCTGATGCCGATGATCTCCGTCAGGTCGGAGGAGATCACGACCACGCCGTGTCCGGCATCGGCATAGTCGTCGATCAGACGGTAGACATCCGCCTTCGCTCCGACATCGATTCCCACCGTCGGTTCATCGAACAGGTGGACTTTGGCCGGGCGCAGCCGGCCCCTGGCCAGAACGGCCTTTTGCTGGTTGCCACCCGAGAACTTGCCGGACGCCCGGTCAAGCTGCATGGGCCGCAGGTCCAATTCCTCGGCGATGCTGTGGGCCAGCTCAGATTCCTTCTGCGTCCTCAGGAAACCTTTTCGTGCGATCTGCGCGGGCCGGTGGGCACCCATGGTCATTGATTCGAAGAGCGGCCGCCCCAAAACGAGGCCCTCGGCCCGCCGGTCCGAAGGATAGTAGACGAGCCCGCGCTCCAGCATTCCTGCCGGTGACGGTTTGTCGATCTGCTCGCCGTCGAGCTCAATGACACCGTCCTGAACCGGGTGCAGCCCGAAACAGGCCCGGGCGAGGTCTGATTTCCCGCAGCCGAGCAGGCCGGCGATTCCGACGACCTCACCTGCGCGCACATTCATGGAAACATCGCGCAGGGTTGCGGTGCCGAGCCCGGAAACCACGAGGAGTTCGCGGCCAGGATCCCGTCTCGAGTGCTGGTAGAGCGAGCTGGCCGGGCGCCCGATCATCTTCTCGACGATGAGGGCTTCGTCCATCGGGGCATCGAGAGTCTCGATGAACCTTCCATCTCTGAGGACCGAGACCCGGTCGGCAATGGCCTCCACTTCATGCATGCGGTGCGTGACATAGAGAATGGCGACACCTCTCCGGGCCAGCCCGGTCACGATGTTCAGCAACTGCCGGCTCTCGTTCTCGCCCAGCGAAGCCGTGGGTTCATCCAGGATCAGGAGCCGCGCGTCACCCATCAGTGCCCGGGCGATTTCGATCAGCTGCTGGGAGGAACGCGGCAGGTCACCGGCACGGGCCTCCAGCGGCAGGTCCGCCCCCAACCGGGACAGGGCGTCGGCGGCGCGCTCGAGCATTCTCTTTCGGTCAACGAGTCCGGATTTAAAGGGCAGCGAGCCCAGGGAGATGTTCTCGGCCACCGAAAGCTGCGGAACGATGTTCAGTTCCTGGAACACCGTCCGGATCCCGCCCTTCTCGGCGTCCTGGGGGCGGTCGAACACTGCCTCGGCGCCGTCCAGTGCTACAGATCCTGTCGTAGCCTTGTGAACACCACAGAGAATCTTGATCAGCGTTGACTTGCCTGCACCGTTCTCGCCCATGAGCGCATGGATTTCGCCGCGCCTGATCTCGAAGGAGACATCGCTGAGTGCGGTGACACCGGGAAACTTCTTGCTCACATTACGGATGGCCACTAACGGTTTGGCGATCATGCCTCCCCACCTCCTGAATAAGCCAGGACTCCGTTGACATATGTACGTTCCACGCGGATGTCCTTCAACTCCGCTTCGGTGACGGTATGGGGGTCCCTGTCCAGAACCACCAGGTCCGCGGCCTTTCCTGGTTCCAGGGAACCGGCCACAGGGTCGAGCCCGATGGCTTTCGCCGCTTCGATGGTGTGCAGTCTGAGGGCTTGCGCCACCGAGATCGATTCTTCCGGTTCGATGTGGTTCCCCCAGTAGCTTCTTCGGGACACCGCGGACCAGATGGTGTGTAAGGGATTCGTCGCTCCCGGTTCTCCGCCTAGGGTGATGTCCGAGCTGATGACGGGCGACACACCTTCGTGCAGCACGGTCCGCAGCGGAAGCCTTCCCGTGCTGCCCGTTGCGGGGAAAAGCATGGGCAGGTAGTCACCGATGAAGTTGTGCAGGAAGCCCGGTTGCATCACGGGGATCACGTTAGCCGCCCGCCATGATGCGATTTCCTCCACCGAGTCCAGCACGTTGCCAAGATGCTCGATTCGCACCGGCGGGTGGTCGTGGGCGTCGCCCACGGCGAGAATGGCCTCGATCGCTTCGCGCTGTGCCCTGGTGCCGTTGGTATGGATGGCGACCTGCACGTTTTTGTGGCGTGCAGTCCTGATGGCTTCCATCAGGGCGCCGCGGGAGAGATTGAGTTTGCCCCGGTATCCGGCGCGGGGGCTATGGTCGCGGGAGTAGTCGTCGAGGCTGGCCGCATTGCGTGCGGAGTATCCCCCGTCTGCGAACACCTTGACTCCCCGGGCCCAGACCCGCTCCGGCCCGCTGCGTGAGGAAAAGCCGGCCACCCAGTCGCACGCCGCCGCGGCCGGGAGCAGCGCCGGGGCCATTGCGTACAGCGCGATCCGTCCGTTGAGACTGCCGTCCGCGACCGCCGCGTCCAGCGCCTCCACGTTGCGTGCTGATTCGGCCATTTCGCCGATTGACGTGACGCCGTAGGCGAGGAAGTCGCTGCGGAAGGTTCCGGAGTAGAAGCGCGTCAGTTCCTCGACGCTGCTTTCCGGAATCGGCAGCAGGCCGTCGATCTCCGCGACGACGCCGGTCGGCTGGCCGGCGTCGTCAAGGTGGACCACGGGACTGCCCCACAGGCCTTCGCCGCCGGTGATGAAACGCTCCACACCGGCCAGGGCCAAGGCAGGGGTGTTGAGCACGGACACGTGGCCGCCGCAGTGCAGGACAATGGGAGTCGTCTTGCTGACCGAGTCCAGTTCCAGTCGGGTCGGCAGCCTGCGTTCTGCGATTTTCTGGTCGAAGAACAAGTTGCCGTAACCGATGAGCCAGTCACCCACAGTCCGGCCTGCGTTCAGCCCCGTTCGCAGGGCATCGAGAACGTCCGCGATGGTTTTGCACGTTGGCACGCGGCAGTCGATGCCCCGGTGCGTTCCTGCTGCGTACTGGGCGAAATGCACGTGAGGGTCAATGAACCCGGGAAGGATCGTCCGCCCGCCCAGGTCGTGCACAGCGACTCCGTTCCGCCGCAGTTCCCTGGCGTAGACGTCGTCACCAACGCCGGCGATCTTGCCGTTTTCGACGTAGACGACGCGCGCGTTGGGTGCCGCGGTCATGGTGATGACGTTGCCGGTCAAGGCAAAGGCAGTTGCACCCATCACTTGCCCGCTTCGACGTTGAAAGCGGGTGACCATCCCTGAGGTGCGAAGCTTCCGCTTGCGTCGAATTTCGCGCTGTTGTCGTAACCGTCCTCCTTGGGTCCGCAGATCAGGAGGGGCTCCGGGGCGTAGCGCTGGATTTCCTTGTCCAGCGGTTTATTCTCCAGCGTCCGCACCGCGAGGTCCACGGAGATCTTGCCGATCTGGCTGGACTGTTCCGACGGAGCGCATTTCGCCTGCCCGCGCTTGATGAGTTCCACTGCCTGCGGGGTCACGTACGTGCCGTACAGTCCGATGTCCTCGGCCTTGCCCTGCTCGGCCAGGAGCGTGGCGGCGACTTCCATGGTGATCGCCGTGCCGACAATTGCATCGATGCCGGGGTTGGCGGACAGGGTGTCCTCCACGAGCTTCAGCTGGACCTCTTTGCCGGTGTCTCCGTACTTGACATCCACGACCTCCACGGCTGAGCCTGCGACGGCTGCCTCGAAGCCCTTCCGGGACCGCTCCGTCCACCCTGCCCCGGCCGGTCCGGGCAGGAGCGCCACTTTCAGCGGCTTCTTCAATGCTGCCAGGTGGGTGCCGATCATCTTGCCCATGTCCACGTAGTCCTGCAGCACGCGGGCGTCCACTTCGGGAGAGGAAACTCCGTTCCCGACGTCGACGACCGCCACACCCTGCTTCTTCGCCTTGGCGATGGCAGGGTTCAGCGACTCATTGCTCACCGCGCTCAACAGCATCGCGTTCGCGCCGGAGCTGACACAGTCCTCCACCTGTGTCACCTGCTGGGCGACGTTTTCATAGCCCCCTGCATCCGTGGTGGTGAGGGAGACGCCCAGCTGCCGCGCCTGCGTGGCCTGACCGTAGTTCATTCCAACCCAGGTCGGGTCCTTCAGATGGGGCAGCACCGAGCAGATGCGCCAGGGCTTGGTGATCTCACTCCGGTTCAGGGACGTGTAGGTCCCGGGGGTGTTCGGCCCCGTGCAGCCACGCGGGTCCACTTTGGGGGACTTGCAGTTCGTGAGCAGCGCGGGTGCCGACCAGGATTCGCCGCTGACCGGCTCGGCCTCGGCCCCTGCGGTAGCGCACCCGGAGAGCAGCAAAAGTCCGACTGCGGCCAGGGCACCAATTTTCAGTTTCTCGGTTTTCATGCGAGCACGTCCTCCCGGAAAGCGGCGGTGTCGATGCGCCGGATCTGCCCGGCCGGAAAGCGTTCGGCAGCGAAGTTGATGGATCCCTGCACACGGCGGGACGCTGTGAGCTTCCTGACAAGGGCGGACCGCGCGTCCAGGAAACCCTTCGGCCACATGGTGCCGACCTTGCCGTAGACGCGGGAGTAGCGCTGGACTCCTTCGCTCATCTCGCGCTGGCCTTCCTGCCACGACTTAAGAGCGAAATCGATGCTGCTGCTGTTGGTGACCGAGATGGCCAGGGCCACGGCATTGGTCATGGCAACACAGGCCGCCTGACCCAGGTTCGGCGACATGGCGTGGGCGGCGTCCCCCACCAGCGCGGTCCGGCCGCTGTACCACTGGCTGACGTGCACATCGTGGAAGGGCGCCCAGCGTCCTTCCGTGTCGAAGGGGATCCGCTCCAGCTGGGAACGGAACTCCGGGAAGGATTCGATCCATGTGGCAGCGTTGAACGGATTCTGCTCGCGGCCCGCAACGTCGTTTGCAGGGCAGCAGAGGAAAACGTACGTTTCGTCCGGTGAGCACGGGATGATGCCGATGCGGCGTCCGCCGTTCCACTGCTCGATGGTCTGGTGGACCGGATCGTCGCCCGTTCTGGGGATAAGGTGTCGGCCGCCGCCGTCACGCAGATCCACAAGTTTCCGGCGCAGGCCCAGCGAATCCCGGACCTTGGAGAATACGCCGTCGGCCCCGATGGCAAGGTCAGCCGGGTACTCCTCGCCGGCGGCCGTGGTCAGCGTCCCGTTCGGGGTGGCCCCGATAACCGGCGAGTCGGTGATGATCTCCACACCCTGGCGGCGGGCCGCGTTGAGAAGACTCTGGTAGAGGTGCCGCCGGCCGACAGTGTAAAGGCGGTGGTTTCGCAGCCACTCGTCTTGGAGGGTGCTGCCGTCGTGGTCCCGCAGGAACGGAACTTCTACCTTCTCGGCCCGCGAGACAACTTCCTCGTAGGCCCCGATGGCTTCCAGAGCCCGGAGGCCGTTTTCCCACAGATAGATTCCAGCCCCGATCTCCCGGAGGATGGACCCTTTTTCGTGTACCCGGACCGAACACCCGGCCTTGCCGAAGGCTGCCGCTGCAGTCAGCCCCGCAAGACCGGCACCCGCGATTTCGATATGCACTTAGGTGGCTCCTTTGCCGTCCCTTATCCCGATCTGCATTTCAGATCCCTTGAGATGCTAATCACAAAAACTGTGATCAGCAATACATTTCTTAGATCTGATCAAAGTTTTTTAAGCACGCCTCTTTTTTCGCGCAGGAGTGGCTGCCCCTGAGGCAGGCAAGCGGCTCCGCGGCCGAAGCGTCCATTCCTTGCTGATTCGAGCTGGACGACCAGCTGAGGGCACAGCCGGAGCGCAGGCGCTCGGAGCCGAAGGCCAGGATTGGCCGCGCCGGCAAGGGCAGGCTTGCAGGGGGCCCCGGCCCCTCCCGCATGAGACGCTGGCGCGGCATTGCGCCATGAGGCCCGACCGCCGACCGCGAGACCTGGGACGCGATCGGGTGGCATCAACTCGCTGGATCGCGGCTATCAAAGACGTTAGGTGTGAGGCAGGGACTCCGTAACCACCTGGACACCGTCGCCCTCATGGATAAGACGCCGCCCTGCTCCAGCATCCAGCCAGATCCAGAAAGCGGACCCGTCGGGCATCCATTCGTCCAAGACGCCGTCAAGCGCGGGTCGGCCACAGCTTCGGAGGCGGACGCGACTTCCGGCCGGAACAGTGTCCGGTCCTGCAATCCACGCATCGCGCCCCTGAAAGGTTTCACCGTCATCGGGAGCGGACACAGTCTTACCCTGAGAACTCGCAGGAAGGCCCGGGAATTTTTCTCGTGCTGCCAACGGTCTGCCCTTCCTTCCGCCGATCGGCTAGACCGGAGGTGCACAAAAACTGTTGTTCGAGACTTGTCAGGTGGCGGACGCGGAATTGATGTGGCGGTATAAGCCGTCGCCCGCCGCACATACGCTCCGCCCGGGGTGGATTGGGGGCGCCACTCCGGGCGGAACCGAAACACTGTACCAAGCAATTGTTGCGCGAACAATTCGTGCACGAATTAGGTCTGCGGGACCAGCGTCACGTCTTCCATGCAAGCCAGCTGCAAGCCCTCGACGGCATCACCCGGCAGATTGGCCTTCCCTTGAGCTGGCCGCGCCGCCGCGGGTCACGCGAAGAGTAGCAATGTCACCGCAAAGCATTTTTTGGCCTGCCGACTTGAAGTACACCCCAACCTGACGTCTTTGGCTTGGTCTTGACGTTTTTCTGGGGATGCCTTAGAACTCAATCTGACCGGCTGATGGGTTGGAGGCGCCGGTGGCTGGTCAGCGGACCTGGTACGTGCGCGTGAGCACGTTGGACCAGAACGAGAAACGCCAGCTCGACCGCGAGGTTCTGGATCGCGCCTTTACTGGTAAGGCCTCCGGCAGGGACACGGCCAGGGCCGCGGCTGGCCGAGCTCCTGGGTTTCGCCCGTGACGGAGATACCGTCGTGGTGCAAATGGCTACCCTGGATTACTGGCTTCCCTCCCAGAAGATGTTTGATGTGTGTGGACGCCAGAGAGCAGTACGGCGCCTTCCAGTCCCGTCAGTGAAAGGTCGCCGCAGGCAAGCCACCAACGGCTTGGGCAGGATGTCGCCGTAGCATCAACGTCGACATTGAGGGGCAAGGGACAGGTCGTGGCGGCGGTCGTGCGGCCGCTTTCCGGGGACGGGGTGGTATCAGAACCCTACGGCGCTGTTACCTGCCCGGGCTGGTCCAGCTGTGCCGATAACGGGACGCGCTTCTAGGCGTCCAAGACCAGTTTGGGGCACTTGGAGCGGCTGACGCAGATGAACATGGTGTCATTCCTGGCACGTTCCTTTTGGGACAGGATGGTGTCGCGGTGTTCGACTTCACCTTCTAGGACCTTGGTTTCGCAGGTACCGCAAAATCCTTCCTCGCAGGAGGACATGAAGGAGGGGTTTACCTCGAGTACGACGTCCAGGATGGACTTTTCTGGTGGAACGGTCAGCGTGCAGCCGGATTGCCGCAGCTCAATCTCAAATGGTGCATCTGCCGCTGCGTCCGCTGCATCCTCGGTGGGGGCCGGTGGCGTGGCGGCAGCAAACAGTTCCGCATGGAAGGCGTCTGGACCGAGTGTGGCTGCGGTGATGTCCTGAAGGTCGGTCAGGAGCCGTTCCGGTCCACACGCGTACACGGCTGTTCCGGCAGGAGCGTTCTTGATTTCGGTGAGCAGGTCGGCACGGCCGCGCTCGTCCCGGGGGTAGAGCGCGAGGGAATCTCCCATGACCTCCTGAAGCTCCGAAATGAATGCCATGGTTTGCCGGCTGGATCCGCAGTAGACGAGGCGCATGCTTTTGCCCGCTGCCGTGAGTTCTCGCGCCATGGCCATAATGGGCGTGATGCCGATGCCGCCGGCGACCAGAAGGTAGTGGGTTGCACCGTCCTCTACCTTGAAATGGTTGCGCGGTCGGCGCGCTGACAGTTTTGTGCCGAGGCGTGTCTGGGAGTGGAGTTCCTCCGACCCGCCGCGGCCATCGGTCTCGCGGAGGACGGCGAGACGGTAGTTCTGAAGTTCACGCGGGTCCGAGCACAGGCTGTAGTGCCGCACCAGGCCCGACGGCAGGATGACCTCCAGGTGGGCGCCGGGCTCCCATTGAGGGAGTGAGCCGCCGTCGGGAAGGGACAGTTCGAGGGACATGACGTTGGTGGATTCCTGGCGCAGGCCGCGCACTACGAGGTCTAGAGTGTCTTGGGACATGGTCAGGCTCCGGTGGTGGGGTGTTGGAAGAGTTTGCCGGGGGTGGCTTCCTTGGTTCCGCCTTTGAGGACCTCGATGAAGTCGCGTGCGAGGTCGGTTTTCCTGACGGTGACGAGCATGTCGAGTTCGCGGCGGAGTACCTTCATGGAGGTCGAGCCGGGTTCGGAATCCCAGCCGCCGACGCCGACCAGGACGCCGGCGAGGAGCGTCCCCTGGTTCCGTCCTGCTGTGGCCATGGCCTCGACGAAATCGTCGGGAATCTCCTCAAGCCGCGATCCGAGGAACACCATCATGTCCGTGCTGGCTGTGAGGTCGCTGACGGTTTCGGTGGTCGGTTGGGTCTCGGGTTCGTGGATCCCGCGCAGGAACACCCCGTCGGGGTGGCTCGCGGGGGCGGCGATCAGAACTTCGCGCAAGCCTGCGTCGGACATTGACGAGACGAGCGCGTCGCCCGAGTGCCCGAGGGGGACAAGAAGGATGCGGGCTTTGTAGTAGGCGCGCGACGTTAGATGTGTCATGGGCTTCCTTAGTTTGGATTGTCGCTGTTCAGAGCGAAGGTCGAACGACGACGTGCGGACTGCTGGGTCCTGTCCGGTCCAGAAGGGTCCGGAAGAGTTCGTCGACGCCGTCGAGCTCGACGTCGATGCTGGGGACGTGTTCCAAGCCGGTGTCTTCGGTGGCCAGAAGTTCGATGCTCCTGGTCACGGCCTGCGGTGATCGGCCCCGTACCCCGACGACACCGGACGCCCCCCGCACCAGGGTCTTCAGGTTCACTTCTGCCACGGGGGTGTCCCCGAGTCCGGCCAGGACCAGGCGTCCCAGTTTCCGGAGGTGTTCCGTGGTTTGGAGGGCTGGTCCACCAAGGCCGACGGTATCGACGATGACATCGAATCCCGTGGCCTTGCCGTGCCGGCCCAGGGCCGCGGACGTTGATGAGGCGTCATCATTGACGACGACGGAGGCGCCCATGGCCTCGGCGATCTCCAGACGGTCGCGGCTGGTGCGCGAGTTGCGTCCGAGCACGACGATCTCGTGTGCGCCAGCTGCCCTGGCGGCCGCCACGGCGGCGATGCCGTGGTAGCCCGGTCCGATGATGGCCACGCGCGAGCCGCTCGTGGCGCCGCCGATGTTGATGACCCAATCAACCGCGTTGGCGAACGGTTGGGTCCAGGCGGCGAGGTTCGAATCCAGGTCCCTGGGCAGCTTGTGCAGCACTGTCTGGGTCGACAGTTCCATGTATTCCGCGTTGCCGCCGTGAAGACCGGAACCTTCATGGAGTCCCAGCATTCCAACCCGGCGCTGTCCGCCCCACAGATCCGCGTCCGGGCAGAAACGGTAGATGTCCGGCTGCCGGCAGGCCGCGCAGGTGGCCCGCCCGCAGGGGAGGTACTCCTCCAGTGCCACCCTGTCGCCGACCTCGACGTCCCACGACCACTGCATGACCGGCGTGAGGGAGACGATTTCGCCAATGACGTGGTGGCCCATCACGGTGGGGTGTCCGAGGCCGTGCTGGTACAAGTCCAGGTCGGTCCCGCACAGCGCGGAGGATTCCACCTTGAGCCAACCTGCGGCGCTTGTGGCCAGCCTCGGGTCAATCGCCCGGACGGTGGTGGTTGAATCAGGCAACGAGACAGCGGCCCTGACAGCATCGGGAAGGGGAGCTGCCAGCGTCGCGGCCGTCTCGGGAGACGCGACCGTGGAACCGTGGTCTTTCATGCGGGACTCCTAGCGGGTTGGGTCTAGATGGAAACGAAGTCGGTTCCGGGAACGACCTGGATGGCTTGGTTAGCGCCCTCGTGGAACGGCACGTCCTTGGGGAGCAGCATCGAGGTCGAGCGGACACGCTGGTCCGCGGTGTCGATGCCCGGGAGCGCCTCGTTCTCCATGGAGTCCAGCGCTGCGAGCAGGCGGCGCCGCGCCAAGATGATGGCGGCGTCGGAGGTGCCCAGCCGCTCCTTGGTGCGGTCAGCGATGTCGCCCATGCTTTCCTGCAGGGAGAAGTCCTGCGCGGCGATGCCCTCGATGCCTGAGAAGGTCTTGTTCTCCTTCTGGGCCTCACGGTCCATGAGGTAGTCGTTGTCCTTGTTGGCCAGGGTTCGATACGTTCCGGGGATGTATTTGGCGTGGATGCCGTCGCCGTTGCGCATCTGCTCCAGCTCGTCTTCCCGCAGGTCGCGGGTCGGGTGGTAGTTCCATGACCAGGCCCAGCAGGTGGTGTCGTCGATCGGGACCCAGGCGTGGCCGCCCATGGGGTTGTGTGTGCCAAACGGGGGAATGATCGTATAGAAGGGCATGATCCATTGGGTGATGCGCCAGTAGAACTCTTCATCGTTCGCGTTGCGCCGGGCTCCGATCAACAAGCCGCCGTCGCTTTCGGCGACCTCGAACTTCGGACGCGTGTCAGCCTTGATGTACTCATTGCCGGCCGTTCCGGAGTGCATGGGGTCGTCGTCCAGGTTGAAGCGGTGGGCGAAAGACACGTGGCTGGAATCGATGCCACCCTCCATGGCCTGGAGGTAGTTGGTTTCTTGAAGACGCTTGGAAATGAAGCGCTGGCCATCGCCGAGCAGGGCCCACTCAAGCTCCGGCAGGTCGGGCATTTGCTCCGCGGGACCCATATATGCCCACAGCACGCCGCCCCGCTCCACGAGGGGATACGACTTCTGCTTGATCCTGCACTTGAACTTCGAGTCCTCCGGCTCAGAGGGCATGTCCGTCAGGTTGCCCTCCACGTCGTATTTCCAACCGTGATACGCACACCGGAGGCCGTTTTCCTCGTTGCGCCCGAAGTACAGGGAAGCGGTCCGGTGTGCACAAAACTCGTCCAACAGGCCCAGCCGGCCGGAGGTGTCGCGGAAAGCGATGAGCTTCTCGCCTAGCAGCTGGACGCGCACCGGCGGGCAATCAGCTTCGGGAAGCTCCTCGGCGAGGAGAGCAGGGAACCAATACCGCCGGAACAGGCGCCCCATGGGCGTTTCCGGGCCGGTCTGGGTCAGCAAGACATTCTGATCTGAAGTGAGCACTGCGGGGCCTTCCGATGTAAGCCGAAATCTTCGTCGTATCCGATATGCGCGCATTTGCGCGTCATTCGGTCAACGAAGTGTTGCATGAGTCTCATTCGTCCGTCAAGCAATGCGCAGCGGCGGCACCTCCACTGGCCGGACGGGCGATGGTCTAGATTCGAGATTGTGAATGCATCAATGCCGGTCGCCGCAGAGCTCGCGGCCACAGACCCTGACTATGTGGACTCTCTGGAACGGGGCCTCTCGGTCCTCAGGGCATTCAGTACGCGGGAAGAGGCGCTCTCCGTCGCGGACGTGGCATCGCTTGTGGGTATTACGCGGACTGCGGCGCGCAGGTTCGCCCTTACGTTGGAGTACCTGGGTTATACGGGCCAGTCGGCGGAGGGGTACACGCTGGCTCCCGGGGTGCTCGCCATCGGGGACGCCTACCTTCGCAGCAATCCACTGCCGGACGCCGCCCACCCGCATCTGGACGAGCTCGTCCGGGCTGTGGGGGAAACGGCTTCCTTGACCGTGCTCCACAAGCGTCGCGTCTACTACGCCGCCCGGGTGGCCGCCGACAGGATCGTTACCGCAAACATCACCGTAGGCACAAGCGTCGCCGCACACAGTACGGCCACCGGCCGTGTTCTGCTGGGCGACCTCGCTCCGGACGAACTCGAGGACTACCTTTCGTCCATGGAACCCAGCCCTGCCTTCGAGCCCGGCCACGTGCGGGAGCGGGTCGAGGAAGCCCGCGGGCGTGGGTGGACGGTGGCCGATCAGGAGTTGACGCCGGGAATCCGGTCAGTGGCCGTTCCCCTGCATGACCCGGAGGGCCGGATCGTCGCCGCCCTGAACATTGCCGCGCACGCCACGCGCGTGGACACAAAGGTACTCGAGAACGACTTCGTTCCGCTGCTCCAATCCGCCGCGCAACGGACTGCGGCCGCCCTTTGGCCGGCTTCCGGGGAAGCTCCCGGCAGGTCCCTGATGACACCTGCCACCCCCGCTCGCCCCAAGGGGCGTCCATCGGATGTAATCCAATCGGTAGAACGAGGGTTGTGCGTCCTCACCGCCTTCGATGAAGGCAGCCCGGCCATGAATCTGGCACAGATATCCGAGCGGTGCCAGCTCCCGCGCTCGGCGGCGCGTCGCTTCGTCCTGACCTTGGCCTCACTCGGCTACCTTGAACAGCAGGGGCGCAGTTACGCCCCGACTCCCCTGGTCCTGGAGTTGGGGTATTCCCTGCTGTCCCGGCTTTCGCTCGCAGACGTGGCCAAACCCCGCCTCGAAGCATTGGCGCGAAAGCTCGGAGCCTCGGTTTCCATCGGCGTGCTGGACGGCATGGACCTGCGCTACGTAGCCAGGGCCAGTGCACCGAGTCCCTTGGTAGTGAACATTCGCCCGGGCACCCGGGTTCCAGCAGAGCGCACGGCCATGGGCCAGGTTCTCCTGTCCCTTCTGCCCGCCGCCGCCCTCAAGGACGCCAAACGTTCCGCGGGCAGGGACAGGGCCACCAATGGCTTGGCAGACCTCCAGGTCACACTGGCGGCGGTCCGAGAGCAGGGCTGGAGCTACGTTGACCAATTGCTCGAGGCCGGAATACGCGCCGTTGCGGTCCCCCTTCGGAACCGCAGAGGTGAGGTTGTAGCGGCCATGAGCGCCTCAGTCCACGAAGCCACTACCGCCGACCGGGACATGACCGCGAATTTCCTGCCGGCCTTACGGGACGCCGCCGATGAGTTCATGATGGATTTGAGGGATGGCCTGAACATCTAAACCGTCCGTCTTACGCGCAGAATGGCACTATGCGGACAAAAAGGGTTGATATCCGGTGCGCAGAATGGTTATATTCATCACACGCAAATTCTTGTTCTCGCGATGTCCCGCGGCAACGACGCCCCTTCAGAATGGGATACACATGACTGCCCTTGACCCTGCCCGCGTCTCCACCGATCTCGATCCATCCAGGCGCCCCTACCGCTGGCTGGTCCTAGTCCTTTGTTGGCTGGCCTTCACCATGACTTCCGTTGACCGTTCGACCTGGGGTCCGGCGTCGATCTTCATTGGAGACGACCTCGGCGTGCCTCTGGCAAGCCTCGGGCTTTTCGCCACCTTCTACTACATTGGCTACGTCGTCTCGAACGCGGGCACTGGATTCCTCACCGATAGAGTTGGCGGACGCCTACTCATTTCGGTTTCCCTCATAGGTGCCGGAGCGTCCATGATGCTCTTCGGGTCCACGACGTCCGCCTGGATCGGTATGGCCATCCAGGCGGTCATCGGCCTCTTCGCCGGAGCCGAATATGCCGCCGGCATCAAATTGATATCCAGCTGGTTCCATCCCGAGGAACTCGGCAAGGCAATGGGGATCTACACCTCGGCAACTTCGCTGGGCGTCGTGGTGGCGAACACCGCCGTGCCATACCTCATCGAGCACTACTCCTGGCATGCCTCCTACCTGCTTTTCGGAGCCATTTCCATCGTGGCCGGCATCGTCTGCTACCTCGCGCTGAGGCCCGGCCCGGTCGTGGCCAAGAGGGCCAACCGCTCGGAGGGCCGGTCCGTGCTTATCGAACTCGGACGCAACAAGAACCTTCTTCTCCTGGCGTTGGCCGGATTCGGCGGCTTCTGGGGGACCTATGGATTCATCACCTGGTCCAACGCCCTCATGATCAAAGGGCACGGCATCGACCCGACGGTCGCCGGCGGCATCGTGGCTATCTATGCAGCTCTCGGCGTCCTGGGGAAACCCCTTATCGGCTGGATCGCCGACAGGTTCAACGGCGCCCGCAGGGTTCCCGCGATGGTTGTCCTCGGCTGCTTCGCCGTCATGCTCGTCGTCTTCGGCATGCTGGACAACGCAGCGGCCTTCTTCATCGCCGCCCCGCTGCTCGGACTCGGGGCATACTGCTACCTCCCGCTCATTGTGGCCCTCGTACCCCGCCTCGTGAGCAGCCGGGTTCTCGGCGGTGCTGCCGGAATAACGAACGCCATGTGGCAAATCGGAAGCGTCCTGGTCCCCCTGGCAGTGGGCGCCGTCTTCGCCGCAACCGACAATTCCTTCATGGCGGCCCTGATCACGCTCGCCGCCGGCCCCTTCCTCGGCATGATCATCATGTACTTCGTCAACGAACGGCCCGACGACGTTGAAATCGCCGTAGCGGACCAGCGAGAATCCCAGAGTCGGTCGCGCCCAAAGTCCGTGACCTAAACGCCGCCACTGCCGCTGCCACCGCAACGCGCCCCGAAGCCGGGACTAGCCCGGCACCGGCCACACCTAAGGTGGCGACGGCGGCCAGGAACCCGCAGGCCAGGATAAGTCAACCCTCGGGATGCCGGCGTCCCGCGACATAAGCTGATGCGGCTCGACGCGACCTGCTGGGCGGGGCACATGCCTAGGGGGCGTTTCTGACAGGTCTCCGGGTGGCGGCGTTCGACACAGCCGCCCCCATTTCGGCCACGTTATTAATCCGGGGCAGCAGGGATGACCCCGATTGGGCCGGCCCAGTGCTTCCAGGCTCGGCTTTCGGCAGGAGTGTTGCATCTACACACGCTCACAGACTTCCGGCGGGCCGCCCCGCGGTACCGTCAGTGTTGAATTCGTGCGGAGCGTGCGAGCCGCGCCATGCGCTCCTGCAGGTCTTCAGCTTCGGACCAGGCGGGGCCCAGCGTATCCAGGACGGCGCCGGGCACGGTAAGGACCTTGTCTCGTAACGCCAAACCCTCGGGAGCCAGACTAACAATCGGGAATGGCGCCGACTTTAGCCCGATTGCGCTTCAGAAGGGCAGAGCCATGGCGGACTGTATCCCCTGCCCGTTCTTGCCCATGTATTCCAAACGCCAACATCGATGGCAGGAACTCCGCCCCGCGGGCTTCGATCCAGGAGGACTAGGACCTGAACTTCGCCGTAGAGCTGGCCCGCCGCGCGACCACGCAAGATGGCATTCGTATCCCGGCCCTGGAAAAAATAAGGTCACCCGTGGCCAGCGGAGATTCGGAGGCCCTCCATAACGTGCTTGCTCGGGGTAACCGCGCCGAAGCCGCTCGCGACCGATCTGACGGTGTTGTTGTGGGCTATGTCCGAGTAGTCTCCACAGCAGTCTTCGACGAGAGTGACCAGGAAGTCGAGGCAGGTTGCATCCCGCAGCGATGTTTCTACGCAGATGCTGGTTGCTGTCCCGCAGAAGAACAACGACGTGCGATTGAGAGATCGTAGGAGCGCTTCCAGCCCCGTATTCGTGAAGGCGCTGTAGCGTGCTTTGGGCAGCACGTGGTCCTGTGGCTGCGGTACTAGTGTGAAGAACTCTGCCCCCCACGTTCCGGGCAGGCAGGACTGTGAAGCGCGCGGCTCTAGATGACGAGCGCGCCATTCATGCGTATCACTTTCGGGATCATGCAGGTTCTGCATGAAGACGACTGGCACTCCGAGCTCCCTAGCTTCCCGTGTGAATTCTTCAATACGGCCAACGACGGATTGCACCCGCCCGACGTCCCGTCCACGTAGCCCCTGGTAGCCGCGGCTGTGACAAAAGTCGTTCTGAATGTCGATGACGACGATTGCCGCCTTCGTGGTATCAAGCCGATTCACGTAATGTCCCTTCAAATTGGGCGAATGGTTTGACCATACTATTGACATGCCTTCGTGATGTAAATTACTGTCCCTTTCAACGGGCGGCGAGACTTCGCCGCTGCCTGAACAGCGTGGTTCGCCTGCTCCAACCCTCGGTAGCAATGCGTCGAACCCGTTCGCAGCTGTCTGAACTAAGAGGAGCTTTGATGTTTGCTTGGATACTGGCCAGGAAAAAGTACCGCCCCGTGCGTCTCCCCGCCTTGGCCTCAATGGCGGCAGTGACGGCGCTTGCGCTGACCGCATGCGGCGGCGGCGCCAGCAGCGCACCCAACTCTGACGGCGCGCCGGTTCAGCTTCGGGTCATCGAGTCGAACAAGCAGGATCCGACCGAGCTCGGCGCGGAAGCCGGCAACTACATCAATATTTGGTCGAAATGCTCCCCGGAGGTGAAGGTCAACCTGACTGCCGGCGAGAAGGTGGCTGAGGCGTTGGCAGCCAAGAGCGCTGACATCGGAATTACATCCCCCAACCGCGTTATCGGTGCGGTATCCCAGGGACTTAGGGGAAAGATCATAGGATCATCGATGCCGGTTTGGGATCAGTACGTGGTTGTTAGGAAGGACAGTGGGGCCAAGTCGTTTAGCGATTTGAAAGGCTCCACCTTTGCCATCAGCAGCTTCGGCTCTGCGGGGGATTACGCCACTCAGAAGATCGCTCGTGAGGAGGGCTGGGGCCCCGACGACTTCAAGACTGTCACAATGGGCAGCCTTGATGGGATCATGGCCGGGCTCAAGAGCGGCACAGCAGACGCCTTCCTGTGGAGCGCCCAGGCGGCCTTTGGTCTGGAACTTGAAGGATCCGCAAGGGTTCTCGGCAGTGTGAAGGATCTCGTGGGACCCAACGCCATGACGGTGGTTTTCGCCACCGACGAGATCATCCAGAAGAACCCAGCGGCCGTTAAGGCCTTCGCGGAGTGCTACTACAAGGCCACCGAGGCAATCATGGACGACTCTGGCCTGGCCACGAAGATGCTGGTCGAAAACTGGGGAATGGAGCCAGCACTCGCGTCGAAGATCATCGAAAAAGAGATACCCATGAGCTCGCGGGACGGTGAATTGAGCCCGGACCAACTGGAAGGACTCCTCGAAGCTACGCAGTTTACGATCAAATCCGCCAAGTCGCTCACCATCGACGACGTCAAGGGCATGTACAAGCATTGGAAGAGCCTGTGATGACGGCTCGCCGAGGCGCAGGGAGCTGAACCGATGCAGACCAATTTGTCAGCACCACCTCGCACACAACCACGACTGTCAGCTCCGAAAGTGGTGCGGACTGCCGACGTGAAAGCCCAAGCACGAATCGGTCGGGTCGCGGTGGTCGTGGCGGCCCTGATCGTCTGGGAAGTCCTAACCCGATTCGGCCTAATCGACAGCGATTTCGTTTCCACTCCGTTGGCCGTGGGCGTGGCGTTCACAGAGATGCTGCGCAGCTCGGAAGTATTGTCGGCGTTGGCCAGCACAGGGGGAAATATCCTCTTGGCATTCGTCATCGGTACGGTTATTGGCGTCATAGCCGGGACCGTGATGGGCCTGTCCAAAACGTTGTGGCAGGCCTACTCGGCCCCATTGTTGTTCCTGATGTCCACGCCGAAGTCGATATTCCTGCCGATTTTCATCCTCTTGTGCGGCATCGGTTCCACGTCTGCCGTTGTCTTCGGCGCGTTCGAAGCGGCGGTTTTCGTAACTATCAACGTGGCCGCAGGCATGGCGCTCGTCGAGGATCGCCACATGAAGGTGGCACGTGCATTCAAAGCGTCCTGGGCCCAGACCATCCTTGCCGTGGTGCTGCCTTCTGCGCTTCCCGGGATCTTTACGGCCCTGTGGTTCGGAATCCGCCACGCCTTCATCGGGGTTCTAATCGCGGAACTGTGGGCTTCTTCGGACGGGGTTGGGGGACTGATCAGGGTCTACGCGGAACAACTCCACACTGACAAGACCCTCGCCCTAATGTTGGCAGTCACCATTCTCGCCATTATTGCGGGCACTATCTGGAATCACTTAGAAACACGGCTGACGCGATGGCGGCAAAGCTCCGCTGCCGGCGCCACAACAACAACCGCGACAAGTTAGGTAAACAGCAATGCGAATGTCCATCAACGATGTTTCAGTCACGTTCACGCGTGCCGGATCGACGGTCGAAGCACTCAAAGATATTAACTTGTCGCTGCACGAAGGAGAATTCGTAGCCCTTCTTGGTCCAAGCGGTTGCGGCAAGTCCACGCTGTTGACTTGTTTGGGAGGGCTGATGACGCCCACAAAGGGCGAGATCATCGTCGGCGAGTCAGTTGTAGAAAACCCAGATCCCCGAAGGGCCGCCTTCGTCTTTCAAGACTATTCCCTGTTGCCTTGGAAAAACATTCTGGACAATGTCGGCGTCGGTTTGCGGTTCGCCGGAGTCGGGAAACAGGAACGGCGGGAGCGCAGTCAGGAACTGCTCGAGATGATGGGATTGTCCCAGTGGGGAGAATCGCATCCGGGACAGCTGTCAGGCGGTATGCAGCAGCGCGTGGCGGTGGCCAGAGCTTTGGCGATGGATCCGTCAATCCTGCTCATGGACGAGCCTTTCGGTGCACTGGACGAACAAACCCGGCGTTCGCTGGGCGAAAGCATCTCGACAGTTCTGACAGAGAACAAGCAGACGGTCGTTCTGGTCACCCACAGCCTTGATGAGGCCATCTACTGGGCGGATCGCGTCATAGTCATGTCCGCGCGCCCTGGCCGAATCATGGCCGAGGTCCAGATCCGGCAGCCTCGGCCACGTCCACTCGAATTTATCGCTCAAGAAGATTTCGCTCAATTGCGTTCCCAGCTCTTCTTGATGCTGAATGAGGCCATGGGGCACGACCAGCAGGCCGTTTCGCTGGAAACGCAGGGAGCATAGGGAATTCGATGAAGGAACACAAAAACTCCCCGCTGGTATGGCCACTACGGGCCCTTGGGCTCGGGGCGTTGCTTGGTGTTTGGGCTTTTGGAAATGGTCCAGGTGGGATTTCGCCGCTGGTACTGCCTACTATCCCCAGGGTGGTGGAAGCGCTCGGGGAAGCACTGTCGCAGTTCTCGACATATGAAGCGGCGGCAATCACATTCGGTGAAATCCTCGCCGCATTCATCCTCGCCGCGGTGTTCGGCCTTGCAGCGGGCTTCTGGGCGGCGAGAACACCTTTGCGGATGCAGGTTTTCCAATCAATCTTTGTCTGGGGTTACCTCGCTCCATTGATCCTCTTCTACCCGATCTTTATTCTGTCCTTCGGAACGGGAGTAGGGTCCAAAATTGGTTACGGGGCAGTCAGCGCCTTCTTCCCAATCGCCTATAACTCGTTGCGGGCCTTTGCTACAGTGCAGCCTACGATGCTGAAGGTGGCCAAGGCGTTCGGCGCCAGCTCATTCCAGACCGACTTCCTGATCAAGTTGCCCAGTGCGTTGCCGCTTATCAGTTCCGGAGTTCGCATCGGTGCCGGCGCCTCAATGATTACGGTCATTTTCGCCGAGATGCTTGCCTCGACTGCAGGACTTGGGTACCAACTGGCTCTGAACAGTCAAACCTTCGCCGCACCCCAGGCCTTTGCCATGATCATTCTGCTCATGGCCCTCGTAGGGGTGCTTCAGGGATTGGTCAACCTCCTGCTTACGCCTAGGCGCGATCGAGGAAAAATTACCAATATCGCCCACTAACTAGAGAGCAGCGCCTAGGGGCTAACAGCGAGTGAATGACGGTCTGGCGGCCGGGCGAAAGGAAGATCGCAGAGCTTTGGCCGAAGCCACCCTGGACCTGGTGGATTCGGACCGACATCCGGAAACGCAATGACTGGAAGGCTGCGGAGCATGACTGAAACCGAAGTGCAACCGACCGGGCGCCGGTCTCGGGGGGGAATGGCCAGATGGATAATTCTTTTCTCCATCACGACAGGAACGTTCATGGCCAACGTCGATGCCACGGCGGTAGTGGTGGCGTTGCCCACGATGGCCAGGGAGTTCGGCGTTGAAATCGACTCTCTCCAATGGGTGCTGTCGGCCTACCTCCTGGCCATCACCGCGGTGCTTCCTTTTTTTGGCAAGCTCTCGGATGCCATTGGCCGAAAGAGAATCCTGAGCGTAGGCCTGCTCATATTTGTCATCGCATCACTCAGTGTGGCCTTGGCGCCGGCGCTGGCGGCCATGATCCTGTTCCGGGTACTCCAAGGAATTGGAGCCGGCATGTTCATGGCCACGATCACGCCAATGGCCCTGGCGAGCTTCCCGGTGGCCCAAAGGGGTCGGATTCTCGGAATCATCGGCAGTACTGTTGCCGCAGGAACGTTGCTGGGTCCGGCCCTGGGTGGAGTCCTAACGGGAGCGTTCGGCTGGCGGGGGATTTTCCTGATAAATGTCCCGGTCGGGCTGATAGGTGCCATCGGCACCCTCGTACTGCTCCCAAAGGACTCAAACAAGTGGAACAGGGCGCCCCAGCTGGACATCCTCGGCATGACTTTATTCATTGCATTTTCGTCCACCCTGCTGCTTGGGCTAGGTTTCGCGCCCCGCCTCGGGTGGTCGAGCGAGGTGGTGATCGCTCTTCTGGCGGCGGCGATGGTCGCTTGTGCGCTCTTCATTTTGCGCGAGCTGACCACCGCCAGTCCGCTGATCAATCTCCGGTTCTTCCGCAGACGCGTCTACGGCTGGGGGATGCTGGCGGCGTTCCTCTCGTACATTCTCATGCTGTTTCCTGCTTTTCTATTTCCCCTCTACCTTCACGACGTCCTGGGCTGGTCGATAGGCCTAACCGGATTGATGATGACGTGCCAAGCCTCCGCGATGCTCCTGGTGTCGCCCGTTTCGGGCTGGTGGAGCGACCGCGCCGGTTCCCAACGGCCGGCCCTGGTGGCCTTGGCCGTCATGGTCCTAACGTTCTTGGCCGCGTCGTTCCTCGAGGCAGATTCCTCGCCATGGTTGGTGGCTGCTCTTCTGGTGCTTTTAGGTGTTAGCGTCGGGCTCTTCAGCTCGCCGAACATCTCGGCGGTGATGGGCGACTTAGGGCAGGACCACGCCGGAGTAGCCAACGGCACAATCGCAACTCTCCGGAACCTAGGTAGGTCCATAGGAGTGGCGCTCACCGTCTTGCTCTACCAGCTGTTTGCTGGCTCTCCCGCTACAGCCGAGATCCCGGCCGACCGCTTCCTGGCTGGCTTTCAAGGTGTCCTGTTGGTCGGCGCGTCGCTGGCGGCAATTGCCTTTCTGGCGGTCCTGTTCATGTACCGGGCGGGCAGCGCCACTCCAGAGCCTCGCTGCCGGCCATTGGTGGACTGACGAGTTAGTTACCGAGCCATATACGGATATCCAAATTTGACGGAGTTCTCTAAGTAGAACGCCACTGACGCTACCGCAAGGTGCCATTTTTGCGCCCTTGTTCTGCGTTGACGGCACGAAGCTCCACCCAAACTGATGAGGAACAACAGTGAATTCTTGGCGAGACGTTATGTCGGATGAATCTTACGAAGCTTTCGACGCGTTCCTAGATCCCACCCCCGTAGTGGGCCAGCGACCGGCGCTTTTAATTATCGATGTAGTAACCGCTTTCCTTGGTGAAGAGGGCCTCTCCCTGGCGGCCTCGCTTGCCGACCGACCCTTGAGTTGCGGGCAAGCTGGATGGTTGGCACTGCCTCGAGTTCGGGCTCTTTTGGAGTGGGCACGTGACCGGGGTTTTCCCGTCATCTACACAGTGGGGGATTCAGATATCCTCGGTGGGGCTTTAAAAACCGCAGTCGATGACAGGCAGACCAGCCGATCAGAGATGGCCGAAATTCCGGACGCGATCACCCCCCTCCCTGGAGAGGCTGTCATCCCTAAGGCCCGTGCCAGCGCCTTCTTCGGGACGCCGTTGACCGCACTGCTGATTCAGCAAAAGGTCGACTCTCTTATCGTCGTGGGATGCACAACGTCCGGTTGCGTACGTGCCACGGTAGTGGACGGACACTCTCTCGGATGGCCGGTCGCCGTCGCCGAAGATGCGTCCTTCGATCGCGCAAAACTAAGCCATGACGTCAGCCTCTTCGAGATGAACGCCAAGTATGCGCAAGTCCTTACCGTCAAGGACATCATTGCCGCTTATGCGGCCTCATCGGATTCCATTTCTCGTGTCCCAAGTAAGACTAAGCGGCCTCCCCTAGACAAGAGCCAGAATCTGACTACAGATTTATAGCGACTACTTCCCGTTAGCCTTTCCCCTCCGTGTTGGTTGCCGTAGCAACCGCGGATCAGGTGACGTCGCGACGTGCGCGGCTCCCCCAGTTGCCGGGCCCGGCGGGCAGGGACAGGACGTCGCGTCGGTTCCCTCTAGGCCGAGGTGGATTATCGTCACAAACTGGGGGTGTGCGAGCGGGCCGCCGGCGCGCCAGGCTCCCTCTTTAACGAATGAGGCGGTGTTGCACCGGGCTCAGGCCCTTAGGCATTGTGGGAGTCTTTCCGTGTTATGCCAGTAGATGTAGTAGTGCAGTGCTGTTTCCAGTGCGTGGGTGTTGACGAAGCAGACACGGGAAGAATTGTTCTTAGGTGCCAGCAGATGTTGTGGGCTCGCCGCGGATGCGACAGTGTCGTTCGAGGTTGTCGTCGCTGACGAGCTTGGTAACTTGCCCGCGGTCCGCTCGATCACAGTGGCCAGGAAATGATGGTTGGCGCCATCGAGGCCCCGGTCCGCGAACTACGCCAGAAGCAGTTCCGCGGTCATTGTAGAGTCGCGGCTGCCTGCCGGAATCACAGGAGCGACTGGACGGGGTGATGTCGTTAAGGAGCTTGTCATGTCGCAGCGTTTGATCCTACCGACTTCCCGGCGGACCTTCACCTGTTTCGGGTAGGGCCGTCGTTCAACTAGCGGGACCGAACCGAGGACCGTTCAAAAGCCCACTCCCCCGGCACGCGGTCCGCGGTTTCCTGCAGGTGGGCGAAGGTGAGCAAGAGCTTCTCAAGCTCTTTTTATCCAGGGCGGTCGCATTGCTCATGGCCGCTGGCTATGGTCGAGGATCCTGCCTGTCGAGCCTTCGAGACGGCTGCTGACTGCGCGACAATGTCCTTACAGCCCTTATCCTCCTCCAGATCTTCCTCCAGTATGGGTCCACCGCAGCGCGCTGGCCTTGGGCGCGCTTGGCGCGGTTGATCACGGGGTCAGTCCGGTCAAAGCCCTTTCACGAGCTACGTTACGACGCGTGCGGTTTGGCTCGACCGTCTTTCGCCGGAATTGAACGAAGGTCCACCACCCTTCCCCCTCGTCATCGTGAATATTGACGTTCGGCAACTCCGCGTCAGAAACCGTTGACAGCCGCGGCTACTGAAGGGCATTATGGTTAGACCATTAGCAGGAGGTTTAGATGGTCAAGATTTCGTATGTCAGTGCCGCGGGCACAACCAATGTCGTTGACGGTGAGACCGGCGACTCGGTGATGTCTGCTGCTCTCCGCAATGGAGTAGCCGGCATCATCGGCGAGTGTGGTGGGAACAACTCCTGCGCTACTTGCCACGTATGGGTACGCGAAGAATTCTGGGACGCCGTCGGGGCCCCAGGCGACATAGAGGCGGACCTGATCGACATGGGCGTCTCTGAGCCGCGCGATTGCAGCCGCCTCGGATGCCAGATTGTGCTCGAAGAGAAACTCGACGGTCTGGTCGTCGACCTGCCCCCCACTCAGCCCTAAATCTCCCACCCGGGTGTTAGGTGCACGTAAAACCCGGACAACAGTGAGTAACTCTCGACTCCGGTCAGGACGAAAGGATCCTTCGCAATGCTGCGTACGGACATTAATGAATTGTTGGCCCAGACGGGTCCGCGAACTCCCATGGGCGACCTGTTCCGCCGCTACTGGCAGCCGGTGCTGCTCGCAGAGGAACTCCCTGAGAACGACTGCCCGCCGGTACGCGTGAAGGTGCTCTCCGAGCGTCTCATCGCCTTCCGTGACTCCGAAGGGCGCTACGGCCTGATGGACGAGTTCTGCGCGCACCGCGGTGTTTCGCTGTGGTTCGGTCGTAACGAAGAAGGCGGCCTGCGCTGCCCGTACCACGGCTGGAAGTACGATGTCACCGGCCAAGCCGTCGCGGTCCCGAGCGAGCCGACGACGAGCAACTTCTGCGCCAACGTCAAGCTGAAGTCCTACCCGATGGTCAAGCGAGGCGACGTGCTCTTCGCTTACCTTGGCGACCCTGCCGCTCAGCCGCCGCTGCCTGAGTGGGAAGCCTACACCGTTCCGGACGGCCAGGTCTTCACCTCAAAGCGCCTGCAGGAGTGCAACTGGCTCCAGGCTCTTGAGGGCGGCATCGACTCGAGCCATGTCACCTTCCTGCACGGCGGCAACTTGGAAAGCGACCCGCTCTTCAAGGGATCCAAGGGCAACGAGTACAACAAGGGCGATCTCAAGCCCTTCTTTGAGGTGGTCGACTCCGAAGGCGGCCTGCTGATCGGCGCCCGCCGCAACGCTGAAGAAGGTAAGTACTACTGGCGCGTGACACCGTGGGTACTGCCGAACTTCACGATGGTTCCCCCGCGTGGCGACCACCCCGTCCACGGTCACTTCTGGGTGCCGATCGACGACGACAACTGCTGGGCATACAGCTTCGACTACCACCCCACCCGCCAGCTCACCGAAGCCGAGGTCGCTGCGATGCGCGCCGGTAAGGGCGTCCACAGCGCGAACGACCCGTCCTATCGCCCGCTGGCGAACAAGGACAACGACTACCTGATGGACCGTGAGTCCCAGAAACGCGGCGAAAACTACTCGGGCATCGAGGGGATCGCGCTTCAGGACTCCTCGCTGCAGGAGTCAATGGGCCCCCTCGTCGACCGGACCAAGGAACGCCTCGTCGCCACCGACGCCGGCATCATCAAGGCGCGCCAGAAACTCTACAAGGCGGTCAAAGCGCTGCAGGACGGCGTCGAGCCCACAGGCAACCGCGCCAAGGACCAGAAGGTTCGCTCGGTAGCGATCGTGCTCCCGGCCGATCAGTCCTTCGTCGAGGGCATCGGCGAAGCCATGGTCGCCGAACCTGCCAAGCCGCACACCTCGGTCTGAGCCATGTCTGACCACGATCACGACCACGCGACTGGTCCGCGCTCGGTGCCGTCTGGCCCGAGCTCGTGCGCTGAGGCTGCGACCGCCAAGGAAGCGGCCTACCGAATCGACTACCCTCTCTCGGCCGCGCGGAACACCCGCGTCGTCGCCCTCGACGACGAGGCGGAGCGAATCATTCGCTCCGCGGCGTTGCTTGAGTGGGGTCAGGCTCGTTTCTTCTCCATAACCGACCCGGGCGAGGTGCTGGCCGAGGTAGACGGCTCGAACGTGCCCCTGGATGAGGTCATGACCGACACCAACACGGTGGTCATGGTGGCCAGTTCCGGCGAGAACGCGACGGCGGTCGCCGCCATCGGTGACCTCGCCCGTGAACGCGGCATCATGACGGCAGGACTGGTCGTCACCCCGGGTGCGCTCACCAGTGACGCCCTCTTCCACCTCCGTCCCCACGCCCGGATTCTGCTGGTCCCGGCGGAAGAAGACGATCTGATTGAACTGCTCAGGGCCACCCGCGCATGAGCACCATGACCATCCCCCAGCTCCAAGCCATGAAGACGGCCGGCCGGAAGAGTGCGTGCATCGTCGCATGGGACTACCAGATGGCACGCATCGCCGACCGAGCTGGCGCGGACATCATTTCCGTGGGCGACTCCGTAGGCGTCAACCTGTGGGGCCAGTCCCATCCGTTGGAGATCACCATGGAGGAGATCCTCGTGGCCGCCAAGGCGGTGCGGCGTGGCGTCGACAACGCGCTCATGAGCTGCGACTTCCCCTTCGGCCCCCTTCAGGAGGGTGTCAAAGAGGCTGTCAGTGCAGCCATCCGGCTCGCGAAAGAGGCCGGCATTGATCTCGTCAAGCTCGACGGCGCCGCCGACTTCCCCGAGGCGGTCGAGGCCGTCACACGCGCCGGGGTGCCCGTCTTTGCGCAGTTCGGTATCACACCGCAGACGGCACTCAAGTACGGCGTCGCGTATTCACAGGCCGAAGGCGCCCTGGTCCCGGACGAGATGGTGGAGCAGTTCGTCACTGAGGCCAAGCGGCTCGAATCCGCGGGTGCCGTCGCGCTCAACTTCACGAATTCAGGTCCCGTGGTGGGGCCAGCAGTGGTAGACGCCGTTTCCGTCCCGGTGCTCGGCGGTTTCGGCGGAGGACCCTGGCTTGACGGCCGGATCCGGATGTCCACCGCCGCAATCGGCTACAACGCCAACTGGATCGACAAGGAACCCACCACCTACGCCAACGTGGGGCGCGTTGCCTATGACGCCCTCACCGAGTGCATCGCCGATATTCGCGGGGCGCGGCATCTCCGCGGCCAAGGTTAATAGGAGCCAGTCATGCCCGTTATCGAAATTGATGGAATCACCACGCGCTACGAAACGGTGGGTGGCGGCCCGCCGCTGCTGATGTTCAGCCCGGGCGGATTCGACTCCACCCTGGAAAACTGGACCACTTTCGGCCGCTACCGCGACCTTGGCTTCGTTGATGCACTCAAGGACAGTTACACCTGTGTGGTCTTTGACCGGCGCGAGTCCGGACAGTCCGGCGGTCGAGTGGAGCGCCTCACCTGGGACCGTTATGTGACCCAGGCGCTGGGGCTCATCGATCACCTCGGCTACGACACCGTCCACACCATGGGCGGCTGTGTCGGATGCTCGACGGCGGCCGCACTCGCCGTGCAGCACCCGGAACGCGTTCGCAGCATGGTGCTGTTCTCTCCTGCCGGTGGACCGCAGTACCGCATGGGCCAGCACCACCGCTTCACCCAGCACCTCGCTTTCGCGATGGAGCACGGCATGCAGGCCGTCGTCGAGTTGGCCCGTTCCAGCACCGCCGGATTCAGCAAGGACCCACGCGTCGGGCCCTGGGCGGCGCCGCTGCGCAGCAGCGAGGAGTTCGCGGCGGCTTACGCAGCCATGGACGTGAAGAAGTACGAACTGATGGTTAGCGGAACCGTGCGGGGTCTCTTCGACCGGGACACGGTGCCGGGCGTCGAGGCCGAGGATCTCATGACCCTCCACGTGCCCGGTCTGATCGTTCCGGGTCAGGACAGTTCCCACGCACCATCCGCCGCGCGCTACCTCGAAGAATGCCTCCCCGTTCACGAGTACTGGGACGTTCCCGTTGTCGAACAGACTGCGGAAACGGCCCCCGCCCGGATTCGGGCGTTCCTCGAGCAGCACTGATGCCCCGCCTCGTGCTGCTGCGCCACGGTGAGAGCGTCGCGAACGCCGACGATGTATTCGCCGGTTGGCTCGACGTTTCCCTCACCGAGCGCGGCCGCACCGAGGCGCGCGCCGCCGCCGGGAGGCTTGCGGGGCTGTGTCCCGACACGGTGCACACCTCCGTTCTCGCACGTGCGGTGGAAACGGCCCGCCTGCTGATCGAGGAAGCCGGCTGGGACCTGGCGCCGAGCGCGCACTGGCGCCTGAATGAGCGGCATTATGGAGCCCTCCAGGGCCTGGTAAAGGACGAAGCCCGGGCGCACTTCGGCGCTGGAAAAGTTCAAGGGTGGCGTCGCGGCATCGACGCCCGACCGCCCCAAGCAGACGACGCCGTACTAGCCGCTCAGCGCGCCGATCCGCGCTACGCCGCGCTTCCTGAAGCGGCGGCCATTGCCGGGGAGAGCCTTGCGGATGTCGTAGAACGCATGACACCATACTGGCGCAATTTCTTGACCCCGGAACTCGCCGCGGACCGAACCGTGGTAGTGGTGGGGCATGGCAACGCGCTGCGGGCCCTGATGCACCTATGCACGGGGGCGCCCCTGGATGAGACCGGCTCCATCGAGCTGGGCACCGCGGTCCCGGTCACTATTCAGGCGCAGCTTCTAGCTCCATCCGAGTTCGCTGATCATCCCCACGCCGTCTGCGTGCTACCCGCCCCCTAAACCGTGTTTCCAGGCACAGTTCCGCCAGAGCCAGCGCTTGATCGTCGCCGAGGACTTTGCTGCCGAGGACCATGACGTTCGCCTCATTGTTGCCCCGCGAGATCTCCACCGCGAAGCGGCTGCAGGTGAGGCCCGCGCGCACCCCCCCGAATCTTGACGACGAGGCCGGGGCGCCCGTGAGCCCCGCCGTCGAACGTTCATGGCCACGCTCGCCGAGCCACGGGAGCAGCTGAGCCTCGAGCTGAATACGTCGTGGTCGGCTTGGGGACTTAGCCAATGAGCCCGCGAACGGACTCCGCGAAGAGCTCCTCCACCTTCACGGGCTTGGTCAGGATGTGCTGCTTGCTTGCCTGTTCGATGAGGTCCACGAGCACAGCACGGTTGGGTTCGATGCCGTACGGGAGCGGATCGTCCCAGCCCGTGGTCTCGAGCACCTCCAGGTGCAGTCGGTCCGCAGAATCGGGCTCGGCGATCGCACCGGCCTTGAGGTCGGCCACGTACTGACGCTTGGACTCGGCAAAGGCCTCGAACACGGCCATCGCTACATCAGGGTGGGCCTCGAGGACCTCGTCCCTGATGACCACAAGGTGGTTGATCGGGTAGAGGCCTGTTTCGCGCAAGGCAGCGAGGGCGACGTCGTTCGCGTTGGGGATGAGCGGGGCAAGATCAGGGCAGTCGCTCTTGACGCCGATCGCGGCCTCGAGCTCGCCGTCGAGCACCATCTGCTCGAGAGTCTTGCCAGCGGGGGCGGAAGTGACGTTCGACGGCGGTGTGTACGCCTCCACGTGCTCGTCGCCGGAGCGGACCCACGTGACGGAGTCGAGGTCAAGGCCGTACTGATTTTCCATAATCGAGCGGGCCCAGACGCCGGTGGTCACGGTGTAGCCGCGGTTCACGCCGACGCGCTTGCCCACGAGCTGTCCGGGATCGGTGATGTCCGAACCGCGGCGGACCACGATCGCGTTGTGGTGGAATCCGCGGACCAGGAAGATCGGCAGGGCGGTGAACTTCACGCCGTGTTCCCTGGCGGTGAGGTAGGTGGTGAGCGCCATTTCGCTGACGTCGAAGGCAAGCTCGCGGACCATGCGGCGGAATCCCTTGACGAGGACGGGCACCTCCTCGAAGTCGAGGAAGTAGCCTTCAGGGGCAATCGTACCGTCCTTGACACGGCTGTTATTCCCTTGGGTTCGGCTGAGAGCGGAAAGCTGGACGGACATACGGCCTCCGGTGAGGTCTAGTGAGGGTCAGTACTTGCATGGTAGATTGGACTAACCATTTTGCCAAGGCCTGTGGGCCGTGCTCGAGGGAGCCAGTAGATGTCTGAGAAGGTGCTTGCGGCGGTCCGGGTTGCTCCGGGAACCACCGAAATGCGCGAATTTGACCGGCCGAATATCGACGATGAGTCGGCCCTGTTGAGGATCGAGGTCGCAGGAATCTGCGGCACGGATGTGAAGCTTTATTCCAAACCACCCAGGACCCCGGCCACGCAGGGCCCGGTGATCATGGGCCATGAAAACGTCGGCGTCATCGTGGAGGCCGGCGAAAAGTTCAAGAAGCGCCAAGGACTCGAAGAAGGCGATCGCGTCTTCGTGGAGCACTATGTTGCCTGCTTCAGCTGCGAGTGGTGCCGCATTGGTGAATACCGCCACTGTGAGGCCACTGACTGGCGCACCAACGCGGACGCGCGCCGTTTCGGATACACCTCCGCTCACTTCCCCGGAACTCTCTGGGGCGGATTCTCGGAATACATGTATCTGCCGTGGAACGCGGTGCTCCACAAGATCCCGGAAACCGTAACCGCGGAAGAAGCCGGCTTGGTCATGCCGCTATCCAACGGCATCGAATGGGCGCTCCTTACCGCCGGTGTCGGCTACAACGACACCGTGCTGATCCAAGGTCCCGGCCAGCAGGGCCTTGCCCAACTTGTTGCCGCGAAAACCGCCGGCGCTGCCCAGGTGATCGTCTCCGGCACCACGCGTGACAAAGCCCGTTTCGAGCTGGCCAAGGAACTCGGCGCCGATGAGGTCATCGACGTTCTCACCGAGGACCCGCGCGAGAAGATCATGGATCTGACCAACGGCCGGGGCCTGGACTTCGTGCTCGACTGCACCTCCCGCGCCGGAACCGCTCCGGTGCTGCTCGGCGTCGACGTCCTCAAGCGCCGCGAGGGCACACTGCTCATCCAGGGCGAGCTGGCGGCTTTCCCCGATTTCCCGGTCAAGCAGGTTACCGAGAAGGCCATCACCATCAAATCGGCCCGCGGCCACTCTTTCAACGCCTGCGAACTTGCGGTGGCTCAGCTCGCCTCCCACCGTTATCCGTTGGAAAAGCTCGCCACGCACCGCTACGGCATCGACCAAGTGGACCACGCCATCCGCGTGCTCGCCGGCGAAACCGATGAGGATGCCATCCACGTCTCGATGATGCCCGAAATGATCGGCCAGCCCGGCGGAGCGGTGCGCTGATGGCCGGCCTTGTTGTGACTAACCCGCCGCGTGCCGAACGGGACATTGTGGACGCCTTCGCCAGCTACGGTGTCGCCACCATTCATGAGGCCCAGGGTCGCGAGGGCCTGCTCGGCTCGCACATCAACCCGGTGCAGGCGGGAGCCCGGATCGCCGGCAACGCCGTCACCGTCACGGTCGCCCCGGGCGACAACACCACCATCGGCGTTGCGGTGGAGCAATGCACCGACGGCGACGTGCTGGTTGTCGCGCCCACCGCGCCGTGCGATATGGGCTACTTCGGCGACCTCCTTGCCACCTCGCTCAAAGCACGCGGCGTGCGAGGACTCGTCATCGAAGCAGGGGTCCGGGATGTGGCCGATCTTCAGGAGATGGGCTTCCCGGTATGGTCCAAAGCCGTCTCGGCCGAGGGCACCGGCAAGGGAACCCTTGGCGACATCAACGTCCCCATCTCGATCGCCGGTCGGCTTGTTAACCCCGGTGACGTGGTGATCGCCGACGACGACGGCGTCGTCGTCGTGCCTCGCCACAAGGCAGCCGAGGTACTCGCCGCCTCGAAGGCGCGCGACGAGAAGGAAGCAAAGGCACGTGCGCGGTACCAGGCTGGCGAGATCGCCTTGGACGTCAACAACATGCGTCCGTTGATTGAAAAGGCTGGCGTCCATTACGTCTCTTACGAGGACTGGACCCAGGAGGCTCAGAAGTGATCATCGACATCCACGGCCACTACACCACGGAGCCTGCACAGCTGTTCGCCTTCCGTAAGGCCCAGCTCGCCGGGGAGAACGGCACGCTTGCGGCGATCAGCGACGACGAGCTTCGCGAAAGCGTTGAGCCGAACCAGCTGCGTGTGCTGCGGGAGCGCGGCGGTGACCTCATGGTCTTCTCCCCGCGGGCTTCGGGCATGGAACATCACGTCCCGGATGCCGGGACCGCGAACGGCTGGGCGCAGGCCTCGAACGACCTGGTGCATCGAGTAAGTGAGTTGTACCCGGAGCACTTCGCGCCGATGGCCCAGCTGCCACAGACGCCGGAGGGCAACCGTACTGGGGTCATTGCCGAGCTGCGACGCACGGTTACCGAGCTTGGCTTCGTGGGCGCGAACCTCAACCCGGATCCTTCAGGGACCTGGGCGGGAAAGCCCCTGACGGACGAGTCCTGGTTTGACCTCTACGAGGTCATCCAGGAACTGGACATCCCCGTCATGATCCACGTTTCCACGGCATGCAATCCGAACTTCCATACGCTCGGGGCGCACTATCTGAACGCGGACACAAGCGTTTTCATGCAGCTGCTGCAGTCGGACCTCTTCCAGCGTTTCCCGGGACTGCGTTTCGTGATCCCGCACGGCGGCGGCGCCACCCCGTACCACTGGGGCCGTTACCGGGGCCTGTCAATGCGTAACGGCTGGCAGGATCCCTCCGAGCTGCTGAAGAACGTCTTCTTCGACACCGCTGTATACCACCAGCCGGGCATCGACCTGCTGACCCGCGTTGTCCCGTCCCGCAACATCCTCTTCGCTTCCGAGATGCTCGGTGCCGTGCGTGGCGCGGACCCGGAGACCGGGGTGGAGTGGGACAACACCCTGGTCTACGTCAAGAGTGCCGGTCTGTCTGACGAGAATGAACGCCGGATCCTTCTCGAGAACGCCCTTGAGGTCTATCCGGGACTGGCCGCGCGCGTTCCCGCAGCTTCCTGAGCCGAGAATCCCGACAATAACGACGGGCCCCTCACCTCCGCGGAGGTGAAGGGCCCGTCCTTGCTGAGTGGCGCACAGGCTGCCGGGTGGATCAGACTGCCGGGGCCGCCACGAGGTCCTTGAGCGATATGTTCGTGTCTCCGGCGAGCTCAGCGGGAATGGTGCCGCCGGTGCCGAGGAGTTTACGGACCGCCATGTAGTCACGCGGGGCATTGATGGAGTCGATCGCGATCAGACGTCCGGCAGTGTAGTAGAGAACCGAGAACTGCTCCGTGTCCGGCTCGCCACGGACAACGACTTCGTCGTATCCGGTGGAGAGGCCGGCGATCTGGAGCTTGAGGTCCGCCTGGTCTGACCAGAACCACGGCACGGCGGCCTGGCCCTGCGGGCGTCCCACGAGCGTTGCTGCGGCGATCTGCGCCTGAGCAATCGCGTTCTGGACCGACTCAATGCGGTGGCGGCCCTCGCCGGTAAGAGGGTGAGGAAGCGTGGCGCAGTCACCAGCGGCCACGATGTTCGGGTTGCTCGTGCGTGCCAGCGCGTCCACGACGATTCCGCGATCAATCTCCAGGCCGAGCTTCGCGGCGAGATCGGTATGCGCCGCGAGTCCGATGCCCACGAGGACGATGTCGGCTGGCAGCACCGTGCCGTCGGTGATGCGGACGCCGGTCACGGTGTTCTGCGCGTTGCCCTCGATGGCGTCGATGCCGGTGGACAGGAGCACCTTGGTGCCGCGGCGCTGGTGCGCTGCCAGGTAGAACGCCGAGACCTCCGGGGCCACGGCTCGGCCCAGAAGCCGATCGGCGACGTCGACCACGGTTACGTCCTTCCCAGCAGCCGTCGCGGCGGCAGCCGCCTCTAGCCCGATGAACCCCCCACCGATGACGACGACATTCGACGCCGCCTCCAAGCGGCTACGCAGATCATCAGCGTGCGCAATATCGCGCAGCACGCAAACGCCGTCGAGATCGGCGCCGCGAATCGGGAGCCGGCGCGGCGTGCCACCCACGGCGAGTGCGAGTCGCCCGAAGGGGATCTTCTCTCCCGTGCTGGTGACGGCGGCGCCGCTGCCCGAGCCTGGGGCGTCAAGCTCGATGTTCTCGATGTGGGTGGAGAGGCGTAATTCGATCCGCTTCTCGGTGTACCAGTCCAGTGAGCGGAAGCCGAGGGACTCGACCGTTGTCTTGCCAGCCAAGTAGGCCTTGGAGAGTGGCGGGCGCTGATACGGGGCGATGTCTTCGTTGCCGACCAGGATGATGGGATCGATGTCACCGAATTCGCGCAACGACGTTGCAATCTGCAAGCCGGCCTGGCTGGCGCCGACGATGAGGGTTCCGGAAGCGGAGATGGTCATTTAGTCCTCCTTGGTTAGTCCATTATACCTTACCGGCGCTGGGTCCCCTTGGCGAGAGTCGAGTGCATCGAGGTGCAGACTTTTGGGAACGTTAGGGGGTGGCCAGTGCCTGAATTTATGGCTGCGGCCAGGTGTTCGTATGAGAATGCAGATTGAGAAGTTCTGAGGGCTCGCACTCGCGCGACCCTTGCTTGCGGCGAGTTCGTGGAATTGGGCCAGACGCGACGGGCTACACGGCACTTACGATCTTCGGAAAAAGAACGTCCACTTGGTGGTCTTCTCAAGAGCACGGGGGGCACGTGGCCTATACCGGTTTGAGCTGGTTAGCCTCCGGCGCCGTTGGCCCGCCGATCTCGAACACGGTTCCACAATGGGCGCACGACGCGGCCCGCTGGAAGATATCGGGGGATGCGTAGACGTGCCGGCCGAGGCCACGGCACCGACATAGACCCGCCTGGGGGCGATCTTCCCCGCCCCGACTCGCAGCACTCATCAACAGCGCCTATCGCGCCTGGGCCCCCTGGTAATACCCGGTGCGGTGACTTTCCCTGCTCACCGTTAGGATTCCAGGGAAGATTCTTTGTCCGGCGCCGCCTTAGGGGGTGGGTGTGCGAACGCGCTCGGCAGTCCGGCTGAGGTGCTCAGTCATGACCGTCCGTGCCGCTTCCACGTCGCGAGCTTCGATGGCCTCGGCAAGCCTGCGGTGCTCTGCAACGCCCTGCTGGCCCATGGGCGCGGAAATGTGCGATTCCTCGAGCGACATTCGCATGGGACCGTTGAAGCTCTGCATCAGCATCTCGATCGCTGGGTTATGGGTGCACTGTGCGATCCGGGTATGGAACGCCGCGGAGTGCTCCACATTGTACTGACCCGCCTTAACAGCCTGCTCGGCCTCCTCGACCATCGCAAAAAGAGCCCCGATGTCCTCCTCCGTAGCTCGCTCAACCGCCAGGGGCAGGGTACCGAGCTCGACGATGAAGCGCGCTTCGGTGACGTTGTGCGCCGTGACAGGCGCGAGCGAAATGAGGTCGGCCAGGCCCACGCCGAGTCGCTCGGCAGTAGGGCTGGTGAGGAAGGCGCCGCCATGAGAGCCGACGCGGATGGTGAGGAGCCCGTTAGTCTCAAGCACCCGTAATGCCTCGCGGACAGTCACACGACTGACGTTAAAACGCTGGCACAACTCGCGTTCACTGGGCAGCCGATCGCCCGGCTGCAACTTACCCCCACGAATGAGAACTTTGATCTGGTCGACTATGACCTGGGAAGCCCGGTCAACGCTGACGGGGAGGAACATGTCCGAGGTGTTGGTGGCCATTGTTCCCCTGTCGACCGTCAATCAGACGGCTTGGCGTTTGGCGATGCGATCAGAACAAAAAACTCGGTCTCCCGAGTTAACGACGAGATAAAAAGCTTTGGTGTAATGATACAACATTGGAATAATGGACAGACTCTTCTCGCACCAGCAGTCTTCCACCTCGCGCCGAGACTTATCAATCGGACGGACACCAGGGCGCGTCCAATCCGCTTCCTTCCTTACCGCTGGCCGGTGCGGTTAGTGATCCCCGCACTGTGGTGCTCTACACAATCCTTCAATGCAACCAATTCGCCAAGCACCACTAAGCAACGCACAGAATTGTCCGCCACCCGTGTCATATCCTTGGTGTTTAACCCCAGGACCGATGGGCGCGTCTAACAGATGCTGGCTGCTTTCCCTCACCGATGCAGTTCGATCGCGGTGCAATGGCGATTCGACCACAAGGCTGGCCGCTTCTCTGTTCAGCTTCCGGTTGGACTACGCCCACCCTGACATCACTCTTGACCTGCTCCACTAGAGGCCATAGAACTTAGGCTGACAGCTCGACGAGTTTAGAGGCATCAGTGGCTGGACAGCGAATCGGCTACGTGCGGGTGAGCACCCTCGACCAGAACGAGAAACACCAGCTCGAAGGCCAGGTTCTGGATCGGGTCTTCACGGACAAAGCCTCGGGCAGGGACACGTCCAGACCGGAGCTAACGGAGCTGCTGCGGTTCGCCCGTCACGGGGACACAGTCGTCGCGCACACCATGGACCGGCCCGCCCGCAACCTCGATGGCCTACGCGCCCTCGTCCAAGGCCTCACCCGCAAATGAGTGCGGGTGGAGTTCCTCAAGGAGAATCTGGTGTTCACCGGCGAGGACTCCCCCATGGCCAACCTCATGCTCTCCGTCATGGGGCCTTTGCCGAATTCGAATGCTCCCTGATCCGGGAGCGGCAGCGGGAAGGCATCGCCCTGGCCAAGCAGCGCGGCCCCTACAAGGGACGGAAAAAGACGCTCACCCCGGAACGGGCGGCCGAGCTGGTGCAGCGGGCAGCAAATGGAATTCCCAAATCCGTCCTCGCGACCGACTACGGCATCAGCCGGGAGACGGTGTACCAGTACCTGCGCCAGGCCAATCTTCCCTAAAGCCCTCCCCTGCCAACCCGGCCAGCCACTAGCACATAGCTGGGAGGCGCAGGTTTACGGAATCACGATTATCGGCGTTCAATCAACGGGAGTAGAAGTACCTGCAAGAACTCCCGTCCAGTGCAGAGTCTTCGCGCATAGATCGCGGCCGCAGAGTTGAGGTGGATGAGAGCCGATATTATGACAAGCTGCACACTGCGTATCTCATGAGATGAGTCATTCAGACGCACTCCCGCGAATTAGAGGAGCTCAGAGCCGTAAAGGGCTGCGCCGGTTGACTTGTGTCTGTTTCTGACGTCTCCGGCCCATTCAACATCTTCTGACGGATCCAGGAAGGTACGTTTAGGACGGGGCCAGTCGGGTAGTTCGCCTGTGAGTGCCCATGCTGCCTGCCGCGCGGCTCCCAGGGCTGCGTATTCGCGAGGTTCGGGCCAGCCAACCTGCCGGCCCGTCAGATCAGAAACCGCCTGTCTTAGCGCCATGGAGCGTGACCCCCCACCGATGAGGGTGACACGCTGAACGCTAAGGCCGGCCCGGGCCAGGTCATCAATGGCATCAGCGATAGCGCAGGCAAGACCGAGCACGGCGGCGCGGGCTAGGTTCTCTGGGGTCATGGATTGGCGGGTGAGCCCGACCAGGGCACCTCGCGAGGCCGGAAACAATGGAGTTCGTTCGCCATCCAGGTAGGGCAAAAAGCACAGTCCCTGGGCATCTGGGGGGGCCCCGGCGGCGAGCATGTCCAGTTCGTCAAGGCTTAGACGGAGCATTCTGGCGGTGGAGTTAAGTGTCCGCGCTCCGTTTAGGGTCGCGACAATGGGCAATTGGGCGCCGGCAGCGTCCGCCATGTCTGCGACGTGCCCGGCAGGGTCGGTAACGTGCATGGTGTCGGACATGGACACGGTCATGCTTGTGCCAATAGACACCACCGCTTCACCTGGCTCCGCGCCAAGACCGAACACGGCCGCTGCATTGTCCCCACAGCCGGCACCAACGACCACCCCGGACCTGGTGATGCCCGCACGCTCGCCGGGTTCCAGAACGCGCGGCACTTCCGGCGCCCTCCCGAAGGCGAATTCCATGATGTCTTCGCGGTAGCCAGCGCCGGTTGAGGTCCAGTATCCGGTTCCCGAGGCATCGGAACGGTCCGTAGTCGGCTCGGCTTTTGCCCCCAGCAGCTGCCAGGTCAGCCAGTCGTGGGGAATCATGACCTTCCGGAGCCGGCCGGCGGTCTCCGGATGAGCGCGGGCGAGCCAGCGCAGCTTTGACACCGGGTGAGCCGCGGTGGGGACCAGGCCCAGCTCTCTGACCCATCGTTCCTGGCCGTATTCGTGCCGGAGGTCGAGTGCGGATTGGGTGGCTCGGTGGTCGTTCCACAGGATCGCGTCGTACACGGGCTCATTGTCTTTGTTCAGCAGAATCGTCGAATGCTGCTGAGCGGTAATGGACACGGCTTTGACGCCGCGCAGGGACGCCGCGCCGACGCCCGTGAAGGCGTCCCACCAGTGGCGGGGGTCGAGGGCGGTTCCATCGGGATGCGGCAGAGCCGTGGATCTGCGCACTTCCCCCGTCGTCACATCGACGGTGATGTACTTGCAGCTTTGCGTCGAGGAGTCGACGCCGGCCACGAGGATTGGTCTCGCCATCTCAGCCGCCAAGGAGTCGTTCAGCAGTGGCGCTGTCGGTCACCAAACCGTGAAGGAGCCCGGAAGCCAACACCGCGCGGATCGCACGGGTCTTCGTGGCGCCGCCGGCGGCCGCAAGGACGGTAGGTATGGCACGCCATTGCTGCTCGGAGATCGCGATGCACCGGTCATCAATGTCGTGGATGACGTCACCCGTATCGGTAATCAGTGTTGCACCGAATTCTGCGACAACCCCTCTGGCCAGCAATTTTTCGCGGTCGGCAGGATCCAGTGCACGGTTCTTCATCATCTGGGAGTTTTCCGGCTTCCACGAACCGATCGCCCCGACCGCGATGGTGACGCGCGGGAACTGTTCAAATGTCTGGCTCGTGTCCGGCTGTCGGCGCACTCCCAAGGCGGTCTGGGCATCGCTCATCACCAGGGGTGAATAGATGGTCCAGGGCCGGACTCCTGCAATGGTGCTGATGCGGCGCATGATTTCGAGCCCAGTCTCCTGGATGGGACCTGCGACTCCTGCGAGCTGCACAACGTCGCATTTCGGCAAGCTGGACAGTGAACGCGCCATAGCGCTGAGGGTGCGCCCGGAGGTGAGACCGAGAACGTCGTTGTCGGTGAGGATTTCGCTCAACAAATCCCCGGCAGTGGCGCCCAGCTTCGCCTGGAGGACGTCATCCGCTTCCGAGGGTACGTCGACCACTATCGAATGCTGCAGAGCGAAACGCTCTTTCAACTGAACGGAGAGGTCCAACCGCACACCTGATGGACTCTGGATGTCGATGCGAACAATCCCTGAACTCATCGCTTCATCCAGCAGCCTGCCGACTTTGAAACGGCTCAGGCCAGTTTCGTTGGCTATTTCGACGCGGGTCTTGTTCTGCAGGTAGTGCTGCGTCGCTATATAGGCGATCTGCACTTGCCTGCCCGGGCCTGGGGCCTGTGCCATGAACATCTCCTCCTGGATCGATTTGAGCACAGTTTCCCCTCAAATGTTAGGGACGCTCTTCTGAGCAGACCTATTACTTTTTTACGGGACCGCTCATGTGAGCACGTTGTATTCACTTCTGCGCAAGTTCATCGTAGAGTGATTACGCCCACTCCCCCGTGGCGATGAGACGGCAAGCAAAGGAGCTCGATACAGGTGTCGACCGTCCAAACCGACGACAGAACTACGGTCGTCCCCATGCTCGAATGTTCGGGCATCACCATGTCTTTTGGAGGTATCCCCGTCCTCAAAGGGATCACCTTCACCCTGGAGCCGGGAACCGTCACCGCCCTCGCCGGCGAGAACGGAGCAGGCAAGTCAACACTCATGAAGATCGCCTCGGGTCAGTACCGCCCTGACAACGGTCAGGTTCAGGTCCGCGGCCAGCACCTGCCAAGCGGCAGCGCGCAGGCCGCCTATTCCTTGGGTGTGGCTATTGTTCCGCAGGAACTCGCGTCAATCCCCGAGATGATGGTCTATGAAAACCTGTTCATCGGACGGGAGCTGAAGAACGGATTCGGAATTCTCGACCGCGGCGCAATGATCAAGGCCGCCAAAGGTTACCTTGAAGAATTCGGCCTGGAAACAGACCCGAAAACACCGATGAAGGCACTGCCCGTGGGCGTGCGACAGATCATCGAAATCATCAAGGCAACCCATCGCGGGGCTCGTGTGCTGCTGCTGGACGAACCCACCAGTGCCATCGCAGAACGCGAAGTCGCGCGCTTGGCCGGGATCGTCCGGACGCTACGGGACCAAGGCGTAGCCATCCTCTTCACCACACACAAGATGGAAGAGATCCGGGCGATGGCCGACCGTGTCGTCGTACTCCGTGACGGCAAACTGGTCACCGACACACCACTCGGCGAGATCACGGACGACGGCATCGTCACCGCAATGATCGGTCGCGAACTCGATCAGCTGTTTCCGGACAGGCCGGACGCCGGTGCCAGCACAGTGCTCGAAGTCGACAACCTCGTCATCGCACCCGGTGCTGACCCGATCAGTTTCACGGTCAGGAGTGGTGAAATCCTCGGTCTGGCCGGACTCGTCGGTGCCGGACGAACCGAGCTCATCGAATGCATCTACGGCATCCGCAAACCCTTATCCGGGACGGTGCGGGTCTCCGGCAGCACGCTGAAGCCGGGAGCCCCGCTCAGCTCCATCGCCCGGAATCTGGCGATCGTACCGGAGGACCGAAAAGGCGCCGGCGCCGTCCTGTCCATGAGCGTTCTGGACAACGCAACCCTTCCTAGAATCGCAGCGTTCTCGAAGTTCGGTATCCTCAGCCGCCGCAAGCGCCAGGGGACCATCGGCACGGTCATGAAATTGATGCGGCTCAAGAGCAATGGCCTTGACCAGCACCTCGAAAACCTCTCCGGCGGCAACCAACAAAAAGTCGTCTTCGGCCGATGGCTCACCGGCCAGGTCGATGCACTGCTGCTCGACGAACCCACACGGGGCGTCGACGTCGGTGCAAGGAGCGAAATCTACCGCATCATCACAGAACTCTCGTCCGCCGGGATGGCTGTCGTCATGGCTTCCAGCGATATGCCCGAGATCCTCAGCCTCTCCCACCGCGCGTTCGTGATGCGCGAACTCGGTGTCGTCGGCGAACTCACCCGCGCCCAACTTGACTCCCCGACAGTTCAGGACACCATCTTCCGACTCGCCTCCGGTCAGAACACCGCACCCGTGAAAGACACCACATCATGAATACAACCATCGAAGCCCTCCCCGCCGTGCAACGCCGGGACTGGAAAGAATTCGCCAGCGCCTTCCTCATCCGCCACATCATGGTCGTGGTGATGCTGCTCATCGTTGCTTTCTTCGCCTACCGCAGCGCCCGCTTTGCCACGCCGGATAATTTGACCAACATCCTCATCGCGGCGGCACCTTTCGCGCTCATCGCCCTGGGGCAGACGCTCGTGATCCTGACCGGTGGCATCGACCTCTCCGTCGGCAGCGTCATGGCCGCCAGCGCCATGGCGGCCGCCTGGACCGCTAAGAACGCAGGCGACAACGCCATGCTGCCGTTGGTGGCAGCCGTGATCACCGGCCTGCTCGCAGGGTCCATTAATGGGCTGATCGTCAGCAAATTCGAAGTGCCTCCGTTCATCACCACACTCGGCATGCTGACCCTGGCATCCGGCATTGCCTATGTCATTGGCAACGGCGCTCCCATCAACGGGTTGCCCGCCAGCTTCGGCTCCTTCGCCAACACCCAGATCCTCGGCCTGACCCTCCCGGTCATCCTCATGATCCTGGCGATCCTGGTTCTGGCCTTCGTAATGAAACGCACAAACTATGGCCTGCGCGTTTATGCAATCGGCGGCAACCGCCTGGCCGCAGAAATCGCGGGCGTTCGCTCCCGCAACATCCTCTTCAGCGTCTACGCCATCAGCGGCGTACTCGCCGGCCTGTCCGGGCTCATGCTCGCCTCCCGGGTTATCACCGGCGCCCCCAACCTTGGCCAAGGTTACGAGCTGGACGCCATCGCTGCCGTTGTCATCGGTGGAGCGAGCCTCATGGGTGGCCGGGGAACCATCTGGGGCACGGCAATCGGGCTGCTGTTGATCCAAACCATCAACAACGGCCTGGATCTGCTGCTCGTACCTGCGTACTGGCAGAACGTCATCAAGGGCGTAATCATTGTCGCCGCCGTCGGCGTCGATGTATGGGCCGCCCGCCGCGGCAGCCGCTGACAGCCAGAAAACCACCCTCCACTAACCCAAACCAATGAGAAGGAACATCATGAAGAAAGCATCCTCAGTGACGAAGAAGCTGCTCGCCGGCACGGCGATGGCCGCCATCGCCACGCTAGGGCTCACGGCCTGCGGCGCCGGAGACCCCAGCGCGAGTGGCGGTGACAAGACAATCACTGTCGGTGTGACCGTGTACGACATGTCCTCGTTCATCACGCAGGGCAAGGAAGGCATGGAGGCTTATGCCAAGGCCAACGACATCAACCTTCAATGGAACTCGGCTGGTGGAGATGTTTCTACCCAGGCGAACCAGATGGACCAGTACATCAACAGCAAGGTCGATGCCATCATCATCGTCCCGGTCCAGGCCGACTCCCTGCAGCCGCAAGTTGCTGCTGCCAAGGCGGCAAATATTCCCGTCATTGACGTCAACACCGCACTCTCCGGCGCTGATCTGAGCGCCAGCGTGCAGCCCGATGACGTGGCAGCAGGCGAACAGGAAGCAACGATGATGGTCGAAAAGCTCGGCGGCAAGGGCAACGTCGTCGTCCTCGAGGGACCCATCGGCTCCTCCCCACAGATCAACCGGGGCAAGGGAATCCAGAACATTCTGGCTAAGAACCCGAATATCAAGGTCCTGGCCAAGGACACCGCCAACTGGAAGCGCGACGAAGCCGTCAACAAGATGAGCAACTGGGTGTCCGCCTTCCAGGGCGAGATCGACGGCGTGATCTCCCAGAATGACGACATGGCGCTCGGTGCGATCCAGGCACTGCGCGAAGCAGGCGTCAAAAACATACCCGTCGTAGGCATCGACGGCATCGAAGACGGACTCAAGGCCGTACAGGCCGGGGACATGATCGGCACTTCGCTTCAGCACGGGACAGTCGAGCTCGCCGCAGGCCTCGCCGTCGCTGCAAAGATTGCCCGCGGCGAGGACGTGAACAAGAAGCCCCTCTACACGATGCCCGCCATCACCGCCGACAACGTCAACGATGCCTTCAAGAACGTCGTGACCGGGCGGGAAGCATTCCTCGAAGGCCTGCCCAAGCTCATCGACGAAAACCTCAAGAGCGGCAACATCGCCTACGAAGGCCTGCCCGGCCAGACGAAGTAGTCCCTCATTCACGCAGCCGGGGTCCGACCATGACGGGCCCCGGCAAGCACTCTCAGCAAACCTTCCGACCGGAGCGCTCCACCCATGACTGTCCTCTATAACGACCCCGCCGATTTCGCCGAAGATCAGTTCGCCGGCTTCCTCGACCTCTATTCCGACCGCCTGCGAGGTGTCCCTGGCGGGGCCGTCGCCCATCGCTCTGAGACGCCGCAGGTAGCGGTCGTCGTCGGCGGAGGCTCAGGACATTACCCCGCGTTCTGTGGCATCGTCGGTCCCGGCTTCGCTACCGGAGCCGTCGTCGGCAACGTCTTCACCTCCCCCAGCGCCGCCCAGGTCTATTCCGTAGCCAAAGCAGCCCACCAGGGCCAAGGCGTTGTCCTCACCTTCGGTAACTACGCCGGCGACAACATGAACTTCGGCATCGCCGCCGAACGTCTGCGCAAGGAAGGCATCGACACACGCATCGTCGTCGTCACCGATGACATCGCCTCCTCGCCCACGGAATCTGAACGCCGTGGCATCGCGGGGGACTTCACCGTCTTCAAGGCCCTCGGCGCCGCCGCCGCATCGGGGCTGGACATCGATGAAGTGGAACGGATCGGCCGTGCAGCGAACGCCGCGACCCGCACCTTCGGTGTCGCGTTCTCCGGCTGCACCATGCCGGGAGCTACCTCCTCTTTGTTTACCGTGCCCGAACAGCACATGGGCGTGGGACTAGGCATCCACGGCGAACCCGGCATCCGGGACGAGCCCCTCAAGACTGCGGACGAACTGGCGCGGCTCCTCGTGACCGATCTACTGGCCAGCGCACCCGCCCGCAAGTCCTCCCGCGTGGCCGTCATCCTCAACGGTCTCGGCACCACCAAATACGAGGAACTCTTCCTCGTCTGGAAGACCGTGGCCCCGCTTCTGCGCGAGGCCGGTTTGGAAATCGTCGAACCCGAGGTAGGGGAGCTCGTCACCAGCCTTGATATGGGCGGCCTGTCCCTGACCCTGATGTGGCTCGACAAGGAACTCGAGCACATGTGGAAGGCCGACACCTACACACCGGCCTATCGCAAGCAAAACGCACTCCTAACCGGCCTGCGCCCCGCCCACACCGGCCATGACTCCGCTGAGGCACATGACGACGCCCCCACACCACACACGTCTGCCCTGCCCGTCGCCCGGCTCGTCCTCGACGGCCTCCGCACCCTGGCACGCACCATGCACGACAACGCGACCGAACTGGGCCGCATCGACGCTGTTGCCGGCGACGGCGATCACGGCCGTGGCATGGTCAAAGGCGCCGACGCAGCCCTCGCCGCGGCGGAAAGCGCAGCCTCCGCCTCCGCGGGACCCTCCTGGATCCTCCGGAAAGCCGGGCAGGCCTGGGCCGCCGCCGCGGGCGGAACCTCCGGCGTGCTCTGGGGCGCAGGGCTGGAAAGCGCCGGAGCAGCGCTGGACGACCAGGCAGCCAAGTTCGGCCGCGGCGAACTGGCCGCAGCTGTGCACGCCTTCGCCAGCGCAATCACGGACCTCGGTCGTGCGACGCCGGGCGACAAGACACTCGTCGACGCGCTGCTTCCGTTCGTGGACAGCCTCGAGCTCTCACTCATGAGCAGTACGGACCCCGCTGAAGCCTGGTCGACAGCAGCAGCTACGGCCACGGCTGCCGCCGAGGCAACCGCGGCCCTCACACCAAAGCTTGGACGGGCACGCCCTCTGGCCGACAAGAGCGTCGGCACGCCGGATGCCGGCGCGACCTCGTTCAGCATGATCGTCCGCGCCCTCGAGACACTTGCCCCCGCAACAGAAAGGACCCAGCCATGACCAACACCAAATGGCGCATCGTCGTCGGAAGCGATGAAGCAGGATACGACTACAAAGAAGCCCTCAAACGTGACCTTGAAGCCAACGGGCTCGTAGCCTCGGTTGTTGACGTGGGTGTTCCTGCTGACGGCCATACCGCCTACCCTCACATCGCCGTCGACGCCGCCCGCATGGTTGCCGAGGGCAAAGCCGACAGGGCACTGCTGGTCTGCGGCACGGGCCTTGGGGTCGCCATCACCGCCAACAAAGTCCGCGGCATCCGCGCTGTCACCGCGCACGACTCGTTCTCCGTCGAACGGAGCATTCTCAGCAATAACGCCCAGGTGCTGTGCTTCGGCCAGCGCGTTGTCGGCCTCGAACTGGCCCGCAGGCTGGCCAAGGAATGGCTGACGTACGAATTCGATACCAGCAGCCCCTCGGCCGAAAAGGTCCAGGACATCTGCGCTTACGAAGGATAAGAGCAATGGAACAGAACTTGGAAGGCCGCACCGCCGTCGTGACCGGCGCTGCCAGCGGCATCGGCTACACCGTCGCTCACCATTTCGCCTCCCATGGAGCCCGAGTAGTCGGCGTCGACCTCTCGGACCGTGTCGGCGCCCTCATGGCCGAACTTCCCGGCTCAGGTCACCACGGTATCGCCCGCGACCTCACCGCTCCGGAGGCAGCAACCGAGGTCATTGCCGAAGCCGTCCGCGTTGCCGGCACACCCCACATCCTGGTCAACTCGGCAGGCATCGCCCTGCTTGACCCGGCAGTGGACGTACCGGCCGCCCGCTGGCAGGCGACGCTGGACGTCAACCTCAGCGCCAGCTTCTACATGGCACAAGCCGCGGGCCGCGTCATGATCGAAGCCGGCTACGGCCGCATCATTAACCTCGCCTCTCAGGCAGCGGTCATTGGACTCGACCAACACGCAGCCTACTGCGCCTCAAAGGCCGCAATCGTGGGTCTCACACACGTCCTCTCGCTGGAATGGGCACCCAAGGGTGTCACCGTCAATGCAGTGTCACCTACCGTTGTTGAGACCCCGCTCGGCAAAAAAGCCTGGGCCGGAGAAAAAGGCGAGAAGGCCAAGCGCGAGATTCCCGTGGGCAGGTTCGCCCAGCCCGACGAGGTCGCGTCCCTCATTGCCTACCTTGCCAGCGACGTGGCCGCGATGATCACCGGCAGCAACGTCTTGATCGACGGCGGCTTTACCACCGTCTAATCAGTCATCGCACAACAGCGGAGCACGCTGCATCATGAGATGTTCCGCTGTTGTGTGAGGCCCGAAGGTCAAGAGGCGTCATGGGGTCGACTCGTTTTCTGGGACGCCATGTGTTGCCAAGGCATGGCGGCCCCAGCGGTCCTTCTCCAGAGTGGTGCCGGAAGGGACGTCTTTGCTGGCCTCTACGGTGAACAGTTTGCGTGATTTACCAGTGACGACAAAACCGCAGCCCATCCAGTTGCAGCTAGAAGCTGACTTGTCGCGCCACTACCGCATGTGGCACAGGACACCAACTCGTCCGAGGGGCCAGAGGCAGGCAAGCTTGCCATGGGGCCTTCCCCAATGGAGGGGCCGGCGTGAAACGTCCCAACACTTTCACATCGGTGCGAGGGAGGCTTTTTTATCGGCAAGTCGCGAGCCGAACGAGTCTAGGTCAACGACGAAACGCTCATGGGTGCTGGTGCCGATCGTCTCGATATCATCCCTGACGTCAACTTCGAAGGTAACCTTCCGACGATCAATTTCCCTCACCGTGGCGACAGCTGAGACCTTCTGTCCCAGCAGCGTCGGTGCAACGTGGGCGACCGTTATCTTGGTTCCCACGCTGGACTGATGGCTCGGGAGATGAGAAGCCAGGGCGGCAATCGCGGTCTCCTCGATGAATAGAACCAAATCGGGAGTGGAAAAAATCTGGTACTCGCCGCGGCGGGTGCAGTACTTCTCCTCGACGGTTCGGGTGAGGGTAAAGGTGTCTCCGATTTGTAGGTTATCGAGCATTGGAATCCTATCTGTCGATTTTGCGCAGTTGGGCGGATATCAAAAAATTGCAATTGGATTGACCGGTGAGCCGGTCGCTCCTACGAAACGCAGCGGCGCGAGAGTGAAGAGGAACTCCCAGACGCCCAATTCGCTGCACGTCATGGAGAGTTGCTCAAGGTACATGTTGTCGATGAGGGGCATGCCCATCGCATTCAACGCCAATGCGTGAATCGGGGAGTCGACACCCGGAACAGGACTTGGCCGGCAATCGCTGTCCCCGTCAGATCCAAGCACGGCAACATTGTGGCTCCCCAGCCACTTCATCGCATCTGGCAGAAGGCCAGCGCTGAAATTGCTTGGATCCCAAGGACCTAGAAAATTACGTCGGCGTCGGTGCCCGGTGCGGACCAGGACCACGTCGCCCGCACGCATTGTCAGGTTCGCGTCTTCCGCCGTCCGTTCGAGTTCAGCGGCACCCACTCCAGTACCAGGTTCCAGCCACTCCGCTTTGCGCAGAAGGGGCAGGTCCAGCAAGACGCCCCGTCCGGTAATGCCTTCCGAAGCCGCCATCACCGATCCGAAGGATCCTCCTGCGCTGGTAACTGCTTCGGCTGATTCCACTCCGTTATAGAGCTTTCCTTTGTAGTTGCAATGACACAACGCGTCGAGATGGGTCACAGACTTGCCATGGAAATCCATGCCAACAAAGTCTGTATTCACGCGCGGCTCGCTGGAACAGGAATCACTTAGCTGGCTCATGTAATGCAGTGCTGGTTTCGAGTTGTCTGGAGCAGGCTGCTGATCCAGATTGTGAGCCAAGCTGACCGTGCGACCGATCCTCACAGCAGATGCGGCTTGGACGACTGACTCAGCGGTAAGGAAATTGAGCGTGCCGCGGTCATCGTCCTCGCCCCAGCGGCCCCAGTTGCTCAATTCTGTATACAAGGCGTCGAAGCCGGACTGGGCAAGTTGCATTGAGGGTGAGTGGCTCAAGACTGATCTAGCTCTCGATCAAGGAGCGTTCTTCTGACGGTTCCGTGAACCGCTCTTCCAAACCGTCTTCAATCCGGAATATGAAAAGCTCGGCCTCGCCTTCCAACGCGACAATGCCGTCATTTCGTGTCACCGTGGTGTCGACCCAGATACGGGATCGTTTCGTGTCAATAGACGTAACTGCCGTCGTCACGGTTATCGTGTCGCCCAACAAAACTGGAGCTGTGAACCTCAGGTTTTGGGATACGTATGCACTGCGGACACCTAATAGCTGTGCAAGAGTGGCGCCAATGTAGCCGGCGCTGAGCATGCCGTAAGACACCCGCTTACCGAACCGGGTCGACTTGGCAAATTCCTCGTCTAGGTGCAGAGGTCCGCGGTCACCGATGAGACCGGCATAGACGACTACGTCGGTCTCGGTGATTGTGCGAGTCCATTTTTCCGTATCTCCAACGGAAATATCCTCAATAGCTTTGAACTGCATTACTACAACCCTTTCGTATGGTGCTGAACGTCACTCGATGAGAAATGGTATTTAGCCTGAAACCAGTTCGCGAAGAGAGATTCCAGCTGTGGCTCGGTCCCAGGAGGACGCTGTTACCCCGGCGTCGCGTAGCAGCGACTTCTGCGGTTTGCCCGTGGGCGTCCGAGGAAGATCATCGACGAAGGTTATGTAGCGCGGGACCATGAAATGCGGCAGCCGCGTAGCCAGATACCGCAACAGCTCCGGGTGACTCAGATCTGCCCCGTTTCTCCGGACAGCGTAAAGCATTACGTCATCATCGCCATCGAGTCCGGAAGGGACGCCAACGGCTGCGCAGGCGGCAATGTCTTCGTGCGTCAGCGCAGCGGACTCAATCTCATACGACGAGATGTTCTCCGCTCGGCGCCGAATCCGCTCCTTCGCTCTGTCCACGAAGTACACGTATCCGTCTTCCGTGATGTAGCCCAAATCTCCTGAGTGAAACCAGAGGTTCCGCCAGGCGCTAAGGGTGGCCTCCGGCATGCGAAGGTAACCCTGGGCGATGGTCCAAGGCTGCTTGGGGCGCAGCGCGAATTCGCCAATCTCGCCCCTGGGCATTTCGATGTCGGTGTCTGGGTCCACCACGCGGAAATCGAAATAGTCCGTCCTTGCTCGTCCGCACGACCCGATACGGGTCGCTTCGTCAAATGGTTGCCAAACTGGCACCGCAACCTCGGTCATCCCCCACGTTTCAATCCCGCGAAGGCCAAAGCGCTTCTCGAAGTCTGTCGCAATTTTTGCCGGGAAGGGCGATGCGATCAGCCGGGTCATCGGATTGTCAGCATCGTCCGGCAAGGGGGGCAACTTGTGAACCATCTCTACCAATGGCCCGTGCGCGAGTGCTACAGTCACGCCGTACTCACGGATCCTCTGGAGCCAGGTGTCGGCCGAAAACCGAGTGTCTAGGATGACCTTTCCGCCCGCGATCATGCTGCCGTAAATTGCGATGAACTTCCCTGCGACGTGGAACAGCGGGATGAAGCAGTACCAGACGTCATCTTCGCTCAGTCTCACTCCCTCAAGCCCGAGAGTTGCAAACAAGGTGATGTGTCCGTGCGGCATCATCACGCCCTTGGCTGGGCCGGTAGTTCCAGAGGTGTAAACCACTGAGGCGAGGTCAGATGCCCATATCGTCCTTTCTGGAATGCCTTTCGACGCATCGAGCACGTTCCGAAACGACGTAACACGTATCTTCTGAAAGTCAGGCCGCTCGATCGGTTCCGCTCCGGGAAGAACCACAATCGTGGCCAGGTGGGTCAGCGACTCCTGGATTTCGTGGACTCTAGGGAGCAGCTCCGGTTCGATGAACATGACCCGCGCCTGCGAGTTTTGAAGGGCGTGTTCCAATGAGTGCGCCCTATATCCGGTGTTGATTGCCACTTCCACAGCGCCGGCAAGGGTGATGCCCAGCCAGGTGCAGACAGAATCGATCGTATTGTCGGCCATAATGACAACGCATTCACCCTTTGCAACGCCAAGCGCCGCCACCCCGCCGGCAATGGTGCCGGCATAGTCATATACCTCTTTGTATGAAAGGGCATTCCCGCCGACCATTTGAAGGAAGGGCTTATGGCCGGACGTCAGCGCCCGCTCCCGCAAGACATCAGGAAGCTGTTGGTTTCTACTCGCCATGTGAATCTCTCCAAGTATGCAAAGGTATGGATATGGGTGACCGTTTCAGATAACCGCCGACATGTCCCCGTAGCGGTCTCCTGCGGCCACGCCGAGAGGTGCGATCTCGTTAAGTCGCGCTAATTGCTCCGCCGTCAGTTCAATCTTTTCGGCGGCGGCATTCAGCTCGAGGTTCACCCGCCGTCGAGTACCCGGGATAGGTACGATGTCGGGGCCCTGTGCCAACACCCAAGCCAGGGACAGCTGCCCCGCCGTGCAGCCGATTTCATCTGCCACTTCGCGGACTCGGGCCACCAATTCCAAGTTCCGGTCAAACGCTTCACCTTGGAATCGCGGCGAGTGCCGCCGGTAGTCATTGCTGGCCATGTCGCTTTTCTTCTCGATGGCGCCCGTCAGGAATCCACGCCCCAGGGGGCCATAAGCAACCATTCCGATTCCGAGTTCACGGGTAGTCTGCAAGACGTCAGTCTCAATATCCCGACTCCAAAGGGAGTACTCGTTCTGCACCGCGGCGATCGGATGAACAGCGTTCGCCCGTCGAATCATCTCTGAGGATGCCTCAGACAGGCCGATGTACCGGACCTTGCCTGCTGCTACCAGTTCCGCCATGGCTCCGACAGTTTCCTCTATCGGCGTATCAGGGTCCACTCGGTGCTGCCAGTAGATGTCGATGTTGTCCACGCCCAGCCGCTGCAGGGAAAGGTCGCAGCTGCTCCTGACATACTCGGGCGTGCCGTTGACTCCTAGATGCTGCCCGGTCGATGATCGCACAAGACCAAACTTTGTAGAAATGACTATGTCTTTCCGATGAGGCGCTAGTTCTCTACCCACTAGCGCCTCATTCGCGAAAGGCCCGTACACGTCAGCGGTGTCGAAAAGCGTGATGCCGAGTTCTACGGCGCGGCGCAGCGTTGCTCGAGATTCGGCATCGTCACGGCCGCCATATGCCCCCGACATGCTCATGCAGCCCAGGCCCAGGGCAGACACAGCCAATTCGCGGCCGAGGTTTCTCTTTTCCATCATGACTCCGTTGTCTATTCGTTCGTGATATCCGCTACCTGCCTGGCGCATTATGGCCGGCTTATCTGCATCATGCGCACTCGATATGCCCATTTCGCACGCTATAGGAGCGCGGGGTGCTGGTCAACCCGGAAATGCTTTCGCCACGACCTGCACCTGCATGTTGAGAATAAACTTCCTTGGTTCGTCGCCGATGACCTCAGCCCGCTCAGGGGAAGCCCTGTAGCGCGCCTCCTGTTCGGCCAGGGTCCCCGAACCAATAAATTCCCTCACCCAGATGAATTGGGACCGGCCTTCATCGACCCAGGCGGCCCGAACGGGCATCCCGAACTTCTCATGCATAGGGACAACTTTCCCCGCGAACAGAGTTAGCCAGTCCTGCATGCCGCCCGCAATGATGTCGTAGGTTCGCAACTCGAAACGCACTATTTCTCCTGTCGGCCGCGGCGAAGCGGCAATTTCCCAAGCAAATGTGTATGTCGCCCTTCATCATATGCATAGGCGCTGCGTAAAATGAAGAGCTGTGTTAAGATTGGGGCAGAGGTTCAGTTCGGGCAACAGTGCCGGCGAGAGGAAGGCGGTTTATCGTGGAGGATGATCCCATCTTTGACGTCATTACGTTGGGCGAGACGATGGCCGCCATCCACAAGCAACCCGAATCCGATCTCTACCGGGTCTCTCCCGCCGGAGCGGAATCCAACGTGGCGATCGGCCTGGCGCAACTGGGGTGTTCAACGAGGTGGGTGTCCCTCCTTGGCGGCGACAACTTCGGCGAACTTGTGCACGATGCTATTGCCAGCCACGGAGTCGATGTCCAAGCGCCTCGTGACGCCCGGCATCCCACCGGCCTCATGGTCAAGGAAATCAATAGAGGCCGCTCCCGCGTCATTTACTACCGCAGCCAGAGCGCAGCCAGGCACATGGATAAAGGCGTATTCGCTCACCTCGCGGGCTCACGCTGGCTGCACCTGACGGGCGTCACACCAGCGCTCTCTGCCAGCACAGCGGACCTCACGGCCGCTATCATTCAGGGAAGATCCGGCCACAATTACAAGGTCAGTTTCGATGTGAACTACCGACCCGGACTTTGGCCTGATGAGACGACGGCAGCGAGATGCCTGATCGACCTTGCCCGTCACGCCGACCTTGTTTTCATCGGAGACGACGAAGCCGAACAGCTCCTGGGCACCACCGACGCTTCTGATATTGCCGCCCAATTATTGCGAGACAATCAGGAATTAATTGTTAAGCGCGGAGCGGGGGCAGCGACTTACATCGGCCGTACCACCGTCTCGGAACCCGCGAAGCGCGTGAAGGTGGTCGATGTCACTGGTGCAGGTGACGCTTTCGCGTCCGGGTATCTCGCTGCTGACTGCTGGGGCTGGAACCCCAGTGCACGACTACGTATGGGGCACTTCATGGCTGCCAGAGTCGTTGGGAGCCTCAGCGATCTGGGTCCCGCAGTCGATCCGAGTAAGATTGCAGCTTTAGCCGGTTCTGAATCTTCGCAACCGACTAGCGAATGGAGCAAACCCAAATGAGCCAGACCCTCGACCGAGCACTAAGCATTCTCTCGATCGTCGCCCAGAAGCCGTGCCACATCAATGAAATCGCGGTTCAGCTTGGCGTCCACCACTCGACAGCTTTACGTTTGCTCCACACACTGCGCAAACACGGCTTTGTCTTCGAACTGCCCGACCACAGATACCGGCTCGGTTCAGCCACCTTCCGTCTGGGATTTCAGGCGCTGGAAGGGATTGACCTGCGGTCGTTGGCACGTCCTGCCATGCAGCGTTTGAATGACATCACGGGTGAAACCGTTCATCTGGGAATCCTCGAGGACAACGACGTCTTCTACGTGGAAAAGATTGAAGCTGTACACCCCGGCATTCGCATGCACTCTCTAATTGGTGCAGCAGCACCGCTGCATTGTACTGGGGTCGCCAAAGCCATCCTTGCTTATCTAGCCCCAGAACGTCGACAGGACCTGCTGAAGCAGCACGAACTCCATCGCTACACCGAGCACACGCTCACGAGCATCGACGAAGTGGAACGCGACCTAGCCTTGGGCGTGGAGCGCGGCTACGTCCTGGACGCGGAAGAACATGACCCTGGAGTACACTGCGTCGCCGCTCCCATTTTCTCTGGCAGCGGCGAGGTGGCAGGAGGCATGAGCATCTCAGTTCCCGTTAGCCGTGTTGACCGAGAAACCCTTTTAGGGTTCGCTCCGGCTCTCCTAAAAGAGAGTCATGAGATCTCGAAGTTACTGGGATGGAGTAAAACATGAGTTACAGAAGCATCGCCATACTCCGAGGCCACAGCGCGGAGCGCACTGCCGACATCGCGGAACAGTGTTGGGCAATAGGCATGGATCTTGTGGAGGTTCCCGTCCAAGGAGCGCTGGGCTGGGACGCGCTGGAAGCGGTGGCTAACTGTGCCAATGGTCGAGCATTCGGAGCGGGCACAGTCCTCAGCCCCGAGGGCGTCACCCGCGCGGTCGGCCTCGGCGCGTCGGTCATCATTAGTCCCGGAATCGACGCCGAGGTCGTCAGGGCCACCCAAGATAGGGGAGCGCTCCCGCTCCCAGGCGTTATGACCCCGACGGACCTTTCTCTGGCGGCCAAGCTCGGCCTAACGGTTGGCAAGCTTTTTCCGGCTGATGTAGTCGGCACCAGTTGGATCAAAGCATTGAAAGGCCCGTTTCCTTCTATGGCAGTGGTCGCCGTGGGTGGAGTCAATGCCACCAACGCTGCCAGTTGGATTGCCGCGGGGGCGAGTGGTGTTGCCTTCGGGAGCAGTATCACTGAGCTACTGGGGCTGAGTAACGCAGAGAATCGGATCAGGGACCTGCACGAACAAATCGCCAGCCGGACCTCGAACACGACGTACGAAGGGGCCGGCCCGGCCTAGAGACGTAGCCCAGGGGTGGTGGCTACCGACGAATCTCCTGGCTGGTGTCGGGCCTCCTTCCCGAGAGTCCTTTCGGGAGGAAAACGGATTGATAGGCAGCGCCGTTGTGGGATCCAAACGCTAGGCCTTTGATCCTCCCGCCGGCTGCCTCAAAATTGCCAGTGATGACCCTGTCATGATGGGCAATTATTCGACCCAAGCACTCTGGCTCGAGTCCCGAGACGACACTTTAGTCCCCGGCTGGGACTGGCATGACGTCTCTTCCTGCTAGGCCCAAACACTGCTGATCCTGAGTCTGAATCTGCGGGGCGCACAGGGAAGAGTTGTTTGGTGACTGGGGACTCGCATCCCTCGTAAAGCCTATGCGTTAATCCACGACGTGGCCTAGTAGGTTACATGAAAATACTGCCCATAGATGGCCACTGAATCACCTGCTAATGACCACGGGGGCTGCCCGCATATCTCCATGACATCTGCCCAGATGTGACCGTTTGGTTTGCCCACATTCTTCACAGGCCCGCCGTGCCGCAGGAAGGCGGGGCCACTTCCCGTTTGGATGCCGGTGTAGGGGACAACAGTAAGAGGCTTGAAGGACAGAATTTCCGCGGGGTGTCGGTGACGGTCGAAAACTGAACCATTGTGACGGTTGAAAACTGAGCCACCCGTTTCAAACGATTGGGTGGGTGATCACTGTGGAGGATTGGGCGCTTATTCGGCGATTGCATCTTGCCGAGGGTGAGTCGATGAGGTCGATAGCGGCGCGGCTGGGGATCTCCCGGAACACTGTTGCCAAAGCGGTTAGTTCTGATGGTCCGCCTGCGTATGTGCGGGCACCTCAGGACTCCGGGATCAAGGCCGTCGAGCCTGCGATTCGTGCTTTGTTGCAGGAGAACCCGCGGATGCCCGCGACGGTGCTCGCGGAGCGGGTGGGCTGGTCGGGGTCGGCGGCCTGGTTCCGGGAGAACGTGGCCAGGATCCGGCCGGAGTATGCGCCGGCTGATCCTGCTGACCGGATCACCTATGATCCCGGGGATCAGGCGCAGTGCGACCTTTGGTTCCCGGAGGTGCAGATTCCCGTTGGAGCAGGCAAGACGCGGGTGTTGCCCGTGCTGGTGATGGTGTCTTCGCATTCGCGGTTCATCATGGCCAGGATGATCCCGTCGCGGATGACCGGGGACCTGCTGGCCGGGATGTGGGAGCTGCTCGGATCCCTGGGTGCGGTTCCGCGGCGGCTGATCTGGGACAACGAAACCGGGATCGGTCGCCGGAACAGTTACGCCGCCGGGGTGGCTGCGTTCGCCGGGGTCCTCGCCACCCGGGTCGTTCAGGTCAAACCCTATGACCCGGAAAGCAAAGGCGTGGTCGAGCGGGCCAACCAGTTCTTGGAGACCTCGTTCCTGCCGGGCCGGGTCTTCACCTCACCGGAGGATTTCAACGCCCAGCTGGCCATGTGGCTGCCGAAGGCCAATGCGCGGCTCGTCAGGCGGACAGGTGCCCGGCCGGCGGAGCTCATCAATGCGGACAAGAAGGCGATGCTGGCGCTGCCACCGGTTCCACCGGTCACCGGATTCACCGCCAGGGTCCGGCTCCCGCGGGACTACTACGTCCGGATGGGGTCCAACGACTACTCCGTCCACCCGCAGGCCATCGGCCGGTTCGTCGAGGTCACCGCCGACCTCGAAACCGTCACGATCAGCCTGGACGGCAGAACTGTCGGAACCCACACCCGGTCCTGGGGCAAGGGCCTGACGATCACCGACCCAGACCACGTAGAGGCGGCAAAGGCACTACGGAAGGCCTTCCAAACCCCTCAGCCGGTGGGTGAGACAGCCGGGCTGCGGGATCTGGCCGACTACGACCGCGCATTCGGGGTCATCCTTGATGACGGGCAGGTCGCCTGATGCCCGCTATCAAGGAAACCGCTGGCCAGATCGAGTACTACTCCCGGGCAATGAAAGCACCCCGGATCCGGGAAGCAGCAACCCGGCTCGCTGATCAGGCCCGGGAAGGAGGCTGGACCCACGAGGAATACCTCGCCGCTGTGCTGTCGCGGGAAGTGGCCGCGAGGGAAGCCTCCGGAGCAGAGATCAGAGCCAGGGGCGCCGGGTTCCCGGCCCGGAAATCACTCGAGGACTTCAACTTCGATCACCAGCCCGGCCTCAAACGCGACACCATCGCCCACCTTGCCACCGGAGCGTTCCTCACGGAAGCATCCAACATCGTCCTGCTCGGACCGCCCGGCACCGGCAAAACACACCTCGCAACCGGCCTGGGCTTACGGGCCACCCAGCTCGGACATCGGGTCCTGTTCGCGACGGCCATCGACTGGGTAGCCCGCCTCCAGACAGCCCACCAGAACGGCAGACTGCCCCAGGAACTCGTAAGGCTGCGCCGCTACCGGCTGATCATCGTCGATGAAGTCGGCTACATCCCTTTCGAGCAAGATGCCGCGAACCTGTTCTTCCAACTGGTCTCATCGCGCTACGAGCACGCCTCGCTGATCCTGACCTCGAACCTCCCGTTCGCCCGCTGGGGCGACGTGTTCGGCGACCAGGTCGTCGCCTCGGCCATGATCGACCGCATCGTCCACCACGCCGAAGTCATCACCCTCAAAGGCTCCAGCTACCGACTCAAACACACCCAAGTCGACTCACTGCCCTCGACAAGACCCGAAAATACGGCAGAATAACCAACGTCAAAGTGGCTCACTTTTCCACCCGCGAAACGGCTCACTTTTCGACCATCGCTGACA
>NZ_QLNP01000089.1 GCF_003261175.1 Arthrobacter globiformis
ATGGGCAAGCCGCTGGCCGAAGCACGCGGCGAAGTCACCTATGGCGCCGAGTTTCTGCGCTGGTTCTCCGAGGAAGCCGTCCGCGCCTTCGGCCGCTACTCCGTCTCCCCGGATGGCAAGTCCCGGCTGCTGGTGACCAAGAAGCCGGTGGGCCCGTGCCTGCTGATCACGCCGTGGAACTTCCCGCTGGCCATGGCCACCCGCAAGATTGCCCCCGCCGTCGCCGCCGGCTGCACCATGGTCCTCAAACCCGCGAAGCTCACCCCTTTGACGTCGATGCTGTTCGCCGCCGTGATGCAGGAGGCCGGCCTCCCAGCCGGGGTGCTCAACGTGATTCCGTCCTCCAGCGCAGGGGCCACCACCGGGCCGCTGATCAAGGACTCCCGGCTGCGGAAGCTCTCCTTCACCGGTTCCACCGAGGTGGGCCGCCGGCTGCTGTCCGACGCCTCCGAGACGGTCCTGCGGACCTCGATGGAACTGGGCGGCAACGCCCCGTTCGTGGTGTTTGAAGACGCCGACGTCGATGCCGCCGTCGCCGGCGCCATGCTGGCCAAGCTGCGGAACATGGGCGAGGCCTGCACCGCCGCGAACCGCTTCATCGTGCACGAGTCCGTCGCCGACGAATTCGCCGAGAAGTTCGCCGCGAAGATGAAGGACATGACCACCGCCCGCGGCACCGAGCCCGAGTCCAAGGTGGGCCCGCTGATCGACGCGAAGAGCCGGGACAAGGTCCACGAACTGGTCACCGATGCCGTCTCCGCGGGTGCCACCACCGTGGTGGGCGGCGCGCCCGTGGACGGGCCGGGCTACTTCTACCAGCCCACCATCCTTAAGGGCGTCACCGAGGGAACCCGGATCCTGTCCGAGGAGATCTTCGGCCCGGTCGCCCCGATCATCACGTTCTCCTCCGAGGACGAGGCCGTGCGCCTGGCCAACAACACCGAATACGGGCTGGTGGCCTACGTCTTCACGAAGGACCTCAACCGCGGCATCCGGATGGGCGAGCGGCTCGAGACCGGCATGCTGGGCCTGAACGCCGGCGTCGTCTCCAACGCCGCGGCACCCTTCGGCGGCGTCAAGCAGTCCGGCCTGGGCCGTGAAGGCGGACTCGAAGGCATCGAGGAATACCTCTACACCCAGTACATCGGCATCGCCGACCCCTACGCCGGCTAACAAGCCAAGCGCCGGACTCACCGGGCGCAACGACACAACGCACTGGCCCGCAGGAATCCTGCGGGCCAGTGCGTTTTTTCGCGACGGGTAGTTGTCGAACGGCTTAGCGGGCTGCGGCCCGGACGATTGCGTACTCCTCGCGGGAGACCGGGGCGGCATCCGGCGATCCCAGCTCGCTGAGCGGAATCCGGTGCGTCTCCCTGGCGGACCAGGCTGCTATGGCCCCGATAACCGTGATGCCGAAGCAGATGGACCCGACGGTGAGCGGAACGTTTGCCGAACCAGGGGGAGCGACCACCGCGAAGAGGCTCGGCAGGAAGGACGTGATGAGGAGTCCGATGTTCTGCGAGATGGCGAACCCGGTAACCCGCGTCCGGGAGGGGAAGAGCTCCTGGAAGAAGCTGGCGAAGGTGGCGTTCCACACTTGATATAGCGTGCCCCACATCAGGATCGCGAGGACGATGGTAAGCGGCACGTTGTTCTGGCTGACCGCGTACAGGTACCCGTAGGCCAGCGCGCCTGAGCCGAGAGAGCCGACGATCATCAGGGGCCGCCGTCCGAAGCGGTCGGAGAGGTCCCCGAACCAGGGGATGAGGGCCAGCGCGACGACGTTGGCCAGCACCGGGATCCAGAGGTAGACCGTGGTGCTCATGCCGATGCCGTACCCCGGCTGCGTGGCGTAGGCCGCACCGAAGACCGCCACGGTGACGCCCACAACGTTGACCAGCGTCATGCAGACCGCCCGCACGACGTTCAGCCCGCTTTCCCGCAGTACCTGGACCACCGGCATCTTGGGTACGTCGCGGTGCGCCTTCTCCTCCATAAAGACGGGTGTCTCCTCGACCCGGCGCCGGATGATGTAGCCGGCGAACACCACCAGGGCGCTGAGGACGAACGGGATGCGCCAGCCCCAGGCGTGGAAGTCGTCAGCGGACAGCACAGCCGAGAGCGGCAGGAAGACGGCGGCGGCGATGATCTGTCCGGCCTGCGTGCCCTGGAGGGCGAAGCTTGCATAGAAGCCGCGGCGGCCGAACGGTGCGTGTTCCACGATCATGGCGCTGGCCCCGCTCAGCTCCCCGGCCACGGCGAACCCCTGGATGAGGCGGAGGACCAGCAGCAGGGCCGGGGCCAGGATGCCAACCTGGTCGTAGGTGGGCAGCAGGGCGACCGCGAAGGTAGAGGCGCCCATCAGCAGCATGGCCAGGACCAGCACGTTCTTGCGGCCGTGCTTGTCGCCCCACTGGCCGAGGACGAATGCTCCGATCGGGCGGGCGACGTATCCCACCGCGTACGTGCCGAGCGAGGCGATCAGCGCGACGGTCGGGTTTCCGGCGGGGAAGAAGACGGTAGGGAAGACCAGGGCGGCGGCCTGGGCGTAGATGAACCAGTCGTAGTACTCGAGGGCGCTGCCCACCCAGCCGCTGGCGGCCGCCTTCCTGGTGCTGCTCGACCGCAGCAAGCTGGACTGTTGCGGTTCAGCCGAAGTCCGCAGCTTGTGTGTGTCGCTCTTCATGTCGTCCTCCTTTGGACAATCGCGTGCTCCGCCGAATAAACCCGTCGCTGGGTGCCGGACCAGGCAAAAAGGTTGCGCTCGCCTCGCCAAGGCCGCTGCGGTCCGCCGGCATTTTGCGTGGGTGGTCCCACACCTTGGAAACGGCTTGGAATGCGCTTTCCCGTTTCTCAACGATAAGGTGGCCCCGGTCACATGTCAAACGTCGGGCTGCCGGCGGGCAGATGGTCGTCCGCCACGGGCGCTCCCGCAGGCGCTGGGCCTTTCCGCGGGCGGCTAGCCTGCGCGGAGGCGGCGGAGGCCACGGCGGGTCCTGCGCCACAGCGCCGAGGCGGCGCGTCCCACCCGGGTCGCCGCCCGGCCCAAGACACCGAAAGGCCATCGGGCCACGGATCCCCAGCGGGACAGGACCGACGGCGGCAGCCAGTCGGCGCGGAGCCGGCCGACGGTGCCGGCATTCCGGCGCAGCGCCTGCCGCACTTGACCGATGTGTTCGACGGCGGCTTCCTCCGGAAGGCCGTGGCGCGTGGCGTCCTGGCCCGCGGGCCGGCCGTACTGATGCCGTTCGTAGGCCTCCGTCAGCGCCGTCACTGCATGGACAGTCTGGGCATTGAAAGTCCCGGCGCCGTGCCCGGGTCCGTTGCCGGTGTCCGCTCCGCTGCCCGTGTCTTTCGCGCCGCCGGGGTCTGGTTCGGACCGCAGGCGCAAGGCCGGGGAGCCGCGCAGCCGGGCCGAGAATGTCCGCGGAGTCTCGCTGGGCACAGGACGCACGCCGTAGTCAGTGGCCAGGTCCTGGAGTTCCGACCAGACGAGCGGCTGCTCGGCCAGCCGGTCCCTGCCGGTACCCGTTCCCCTCAGGCGCCGTGCCCGGATGCCTCGGCGCACCAGCCGGGGTGAGGCGGCCAGGAGGACCAACAGCAGAACCCCGGCGGCGGTGTAGAGGGCGGGCGCCAGCTGATTCCCGGCGTCGGCTGTTCCGCTCCCCGGAAGGGGAAGGGGGGCAGGTGCCGGCGCCGAGGACGGTGCTGCGGCACCGTTGCTCGGCACCAGGCCGTCATTGTTTTGTTCGTTGGTGCTGGTTCCGCCGGACGCCGAGGAGTCCTGCGCATAGGCCGGCACCACGCCCCGTGAGGGAGTGGGCTCAAACGGAACCCAGCCGAGGCCCTGGAAGTACAGCTCGGGCCAGGCATGGGCGTCGCGGGCGTCGACTTCGTACTCCGGGAGTGCCCCCTGACCGGCGACGGACACCGTGGCGCCGGTCTGCCTGCCCGGCGCGTAGCCGACTGCGATCCTGCTCGGGATGCCTTCAAGCCGGGCCATCACCGCCATGGCGGAGGCGAAGTGGATGCAGTAGCCGCTCTTCTGGGTCAGGAAATCCGCCAGGACCGACAGCCCGTTTCCGTCGTAACCGTTCTGGACGGGCGACTCCAGGGAATAGGTGAAGCCCGGGCCGCGCAGGAACCTCTGGATCGCCATCGCCTTGGCATAGGCGGTGCGGCTGTCCGCGGTCACGGACTCGGCGGTGGTCCGGACAATGTCCGGAACATTCGACGGCGGCCGGATGAACTCCTCCGGCACGCCCTGGACGGGAGCGGAGGACGCATCCAGCAGCTCCGTAGTCAGCTTCGGCACCGAGGACTGCACCAGATACTGCTGGTCCCGGGAATTGGTGTCGGTGCCTTTGATGCTCAGGGTGGCAGGATCCCAGCTCCATCGCCCGGTCAGCCCGTTCACGGATTCGGGGGCGTACGGAACGGGAAGGTAAGGGCTGGTGAAATCGCCGGTGTTGACCACCGTCACCTGCCGGGTCTGTTCGGGTGCCAGGATCTCGTGTCCCGCGTCCATCCGTCCGGTGCCTGCCCGGCGGTTCGCGTTGCGGTCGTCCGGGGACCAGGACTCGCCGTCGAAACGGTCCACGGTGACGGAACGCAAGTAAAGCGGCGTGGCGGAGTTGGTGGCGTAGGTGATCCTGCCCTCGCCCGTCGGGGTGCGCAGGCTGTTGCCGAGGCTGATCATGGGGTTCAGCCCCGTGGCGGTACCCCAGGGGTTCAGCCGGGAGCCTTGGGGGAACGTGCCCTGGTCGAAGCCCGGAACCACAAGCTGCAGCAGCAGCGTCACCACCAGCGCCACGCCTCCGGTCAGCGCGGCGCGCCTGACCTGGCCCGGGTTGCGGGCCGTGTCCGCCTGCGTCCGGGCATCGGGGGCAAACCACTGGCTGCACGCGAGGATCACCAGGTAGCCGGCCGCCGTCGTCGCGAATCCCAGCCATCCGACGCTCTGCGGTTTGATCATGGCCGGAACAACCAGCACCGCCAGCAGGCCAAGTCCGCTCGTGGCCGGCATGCCCAAAGGGAGGGCCAGCGCATCCACGAGGATGACGACGAGGCCGAGCGCGGCGCATGTCACCAGGACGATGCCGGCATTGGGTGCTACCGGCGAGCTCTCGGCCAGCACCGTTTCACTCGCCCGGCGAAGGTGCCTGCCCAGCGCGTCGAAGGTTGCCTGCGACGGGAGGAAACCCGCAATGCTGTCGCGCCGGAAGAAGGTGAACGTCAGGATGAGGGCCAGGGATGCAAGGCCTCCCGCGGCCACCAGCAAGGGCTGGGCCCGGAACGTGCGGAGCAGGGCCATGGTCAGCGAGACCACCACCACCGTGGTCAGGACAGGCAGGAACCACGCCCAGCCCCTCAGGACCCCGTTGAGGGACAGCGACGCGCCGCATACGGACACCGCCACTGCGCCGGCCATGACCCAAGGAAAAGCACCGGCCCCGAACCTTCCGCTGCCGGGGGAACCCGGGACGGGCTGCGGCTGAACTCCGGTTCCCGCCTGCGGTTGTGTTGTCAGTGTCATCGCCCCACCTCCGCCCCGCGGCGGACGTCCGCCGCAGCCGTCCACAAGGCGGCGTCGCCCTCGTCGAAATAGGTCCAGGCGGCCGGCAGCGACGTGGATGCCTCGACCGCAACAGCGCGCCAGCCGCCCAAACGCAGGGCCTCGAGCAGATCGTGGCACTCCGCGGGTTTGTCCGTGATCAGCACCGCAAACGCGTTGGCGGCATAGCCGGCCGCGGGTGCGAGGGCCCGGGCCTCCGTGAGCGAAATCTTCCCGAGGAGCGCCAGGGCCGGGCCGCGCATCCGGTGGGCCGCGAGCTTGTCCATGAGCCGGTCGTCAAAGACGGACTGGGCAGGATCGGCACTGCCCGCATGCTCGCGGCGCCCTGTGTCGTGTTCCCTGCGCGCGTGGTGCGGGCCGGTCAGCTGGATCGCGGCGAGGCTTTCGGCGACGGACTGGATGCCGGCCGCGCCGCTGTACAGGTCGTTGTCAGGCTCCGGGGCCGAGGACGAACGCATGAAGGCAGGTTCACCCGCCGCGTCCAGGAACCGCAGGGAGTAATTGAGTTCGGCGAGGTGGGCGCCCACGGACACAGCCGCCGTAACGGCCCACTCAAAGGTGTCGCTGGTGACGAGGTCGCTTCCGTCGTCGGCCGGGCTGCCGAACACCGAGCCGTAACCCGAGGAATGGGCCACGAACCGGTGGTCCAGGATCACCGTGGCCTCGGGGGTGGTGACCGATTCCTCCTGCCGGACCATCAGGGCGCCGTGCCGGGCGGTGGCCGGCCAGTGCACCCGCCGCATCGGATCGCCGTGCCGGTACTCGCGTGTCATGACGTCGTCGTCGCTGGGATTGGCCCTGGTCCGGGTGGCCGTGATGCCGTCGTTGCCGCGCGCGCCGGCAAGGCCGGTGGAAGGGAGTTCGACGGCGGCCGGCGCCACGGTGAGGGTGTCGCCGTCGTCGATCGAATGCCTGTGCAGTGAGAGCCCGAACGGATCCGTGAATTCGGCAGTGACGGGGCCGATGGTGAACTGTCCCCGCTTTCCGGACCGCAGGTGGTACTCGTAGCGGCTGGTGCCGCCCGAGGCGGACCTGGCGGGGAAGCGGAACGCCGGGGATTCACCGAACCGTGGCGGCAGCCGCTCCTCCATCGTGACCCGGCCCGTGCCCAGCCCGGTCCGGGCGACGGCAAGCCGGACCGTGGTGACGGAGTCGGTCTCCACGGTGGAAGGGCTGAACTCCCGGTACACGCGAAACCGCGGTTTGACCACCCTGATGCCGGCCAGTGAAACGAGCGGCAGGACCACCAGCAGGACGCCGAGGGCCAGAAGGTCGCGGCGGCCCATGACCTGGGCGCAGAGCAGCGAGACGACGCCGGCCGCCAGGAGTCCCCAGCCCCGGGAGCTGAAGAGATGTCGGGGAAGGCTGTCCAGCAATGCCATGGTGATGTTCCTGACTAGCGGCTGGGGCGGAGTTCGGGTGCGGTCCGCCCGGAGTTTGCCTTCTCCGTCATCTCCCGGCTCACGGGGATCCGGGCAAGGACGCCGCGGATGAGGGCCTGGGGGGTCTCGCCCGAGCTTGCGGCCTTGCGGTCCAGGATGATCCGGTGGGCCAGCACCGCCTCGGCAACGGCGACGACGTCATCCGGCAGGACGAAATCCCGGCCGTCCAGCGCCGCCGTCGCCTTCGCGGCCCGGAGCAGCTGCAGCAGGGAGCGCGGGCTCGCGCCTAGGCGCAGCATGGCGCTGTCCCTTGTGGCCCGGCCGACGGCCACGGTGTACTCCTTGACGGCTTCGGAGACGAACACCTGTTGGACGGTGGCGATCATGGCAGCCACATCCGCTGCCGTGACGACCGCCTTGACCCGGGCAAGCGGCGACGTGGCCTGGTGGGTCTCAAGCATTTCGATCTCGGAGTCCTTGTCCGGGTATCCCATGGAGATCCGGGCCATGAAGCGGTCCCGCTGGGCCTCGGGGAGCGGATACGTCCCCTCCATCTCGATGGGGTTTTGGGTGGCCACCACCATGAACGGCTCGCCGAGCTTGTAGGAGTGTCCGTCCACCGTGACCTGGTGCTCCTCCATGCATTCGAGCAGGGCAGACTGCGTCTTGGCGGAGGCCCGGTTGATCTCGTCGCCAATGACGATGTTCGCGAACACGGCGCCGGGACGGAACTCGAACTGTCGCGAGGACTGGTTGTAGATGGAGACGCCGGTGACATCCGAGGGGAGAAGGTCGGGTGTGAACTGGATCCGGCTGACGGAACAGTCGATGGTGCGGGCCAGGGTCTTGGCCAGCAGCGTCTTACCCACCCCGGGGACATCCTCCAGCAGCAGGTGGCCCTGGGCGAGCAGGACCGTCAGCGCCAGCTTTGCGGCTTCGGCCTTGCCGTCGATGACTGTATTGATGGCCGAGAGGATGCGTTCGCTCGCGGCGCGGAAAGCCGGAGCTTCCAGGGGGGCAGACTTGTGGCCGTTGAAGGAATTGACGCCGCGCGCAGTACTTCCCGTGAAGCCCTGTCCGCCCGGAAGTGCTTCGTCGATTGTGATGCGTCGGTGCGGTTCCATCGGCAACCTTTCAGCCCAGTGCGAAGCGGAACGAAGCGGGGGAGGCCTGCCGTTGCCCGCGTTGGGCGCTCACATCCGTCCATACCAGCGTACTAACACAACTGCCGTGGCTAACAGAGAGTTCCCCGTAAATCTCCCGGGAATCCCAAGCGTAGTCTCCGGGTGGCACCACGCGGGAGAAGGCAGGGCGGGCGGTGGAAATGCTCAGCCGCGGCGGCCGATAGGCTGGAGGAATGCGGCATTCCCTGACACCCCGGCCCTACCGGGCGGCCGGCAGCGACGGTTCCGGCAAGCGCGGGTTCCCACCGGCACCCGAACCGTTGCCCGTTCCCGTGATGGACAACCACACGCACCTGGACTTCCCGACAGATGATGTCCGGGTGGACATCGCGGCTGCCCTAGATGCAGCCGAAGAAGTGGGTGTCTGTGGCGCCGTGCAGGTGGGCTGTGACCTCGAATCCTCGAGGTTTACCGTGCGCGCGGTCGACCTGGATCCGCGCCTTTTGGGGGCCGTGGCACTCCACCCGAATGACGCGCCGGGGTATGCGGTCCGCGGTGAGCTTGAGGACGCCCTGGCGGAGATCGAGGAGCTCGCGGGCCACCCCCGGGTACGTGCCATTGGCGAAACCGGCCTGGACTTCTTCCGCACGGAAGGGGAGGGGCTGGCGCATCAGCGTTACTCCTTCCGCCGGCACATCGACATCGCGAAGCGGCTGGACCGGACCCTGCAGATCCATGACCGCGAGGCGCACCAGGACGTCGTCCAGGTCCTGCGTGAGGAGGGCACCCCGGAGCGGGTGGTTTTCCACTGTTTTTCCGGGGACGGGGAGCTCGCCCGGATCTGCAACGACGAAGGGTGGTTCATGTCCTTCGCGGGGACACTGACCTTCAAGAACGCCACCAACCTCCGGGAGGCGCTCGCCGTAGCGGACCCGGAGCTGGTGTTGGTTGAAACCGACTCGCCGTTCCTCACCCCGCACCCGCACCGCGGCCGTCCCAACGCGAGTTACATGGTGCCGTACACGGTGCGGGCGATGGCCGAATTGACAGAAACGGACCTGGCCGAACTGTGCGGCCAAGTGAGCGCAAATACTGTGCGGGCATACGGATCCTGGGACTGACTCATGACTGCCGCCCATCGGTAAACTACATACCTGGTAGGCATGTATTTTGGAGGGTTTATAACGCTTCGGTTACAGTGAAAAACTATTAGCCGGGGTCGGGGAAGGCCTCCGGATGATGTAACTCACTTTCGTGACAGGCAGGGCGCCTCCGGATGCCCTGCCATGTGAGTGTGGCGACGCACATGCCTGCGGCGTGCTCCGGCCTGTCCGGAGCCCACCATTCCGGTGACCGCCGCGGGTCCCACCTGTGCGTTTTTCCCCGTGCCCGGATGGCTCAAAAGTTACGGGCAATCGTGGTCAACTTCTTCACGTCAGACGGCAAGTTCAGTTTCATCAAGGTCGGCACGCAACTGGTGGTGCTCTCGGCCCTCGTGCTGGGGCTCGTTGCCTTTGTGGGCAGCAACAAGACAGTCACCCTGAACGTGGACGGGAAAGTAAGCTCCGTCCAGACCTTTGGCGGCACCGTCGAGCAGGTGGTGAAGAGCGCGAACTTGGAGCTGCACCCGGCCGACCGCGTGTCTCCGGCGTTGGACTCCAGTGTTGCGAACGGCTCCGTCATTAACGTGAACATGGCGAAGGCCGTGAAGGTCAGCCTGGACGGTGCAGAGAAGACCGTGAGCACCACGGCGCAGGACGTGGCCGGGCTTGTGACCCAGCTCGGCGTTGCCAGCGCCTCTGAGCTCTCCGTGCCGAAGGACGCGCAGCTGGCCGTGGACGGTTCGTTCGTGGCCATTTCGACGCCGAAGACCGTCAACATCATCGCCGACGGCAAGGCCAAGAAAACCACCACCACAGCCGCCAACGTCGGTGAGGTCCTCAAGGACGCCGGAATCCGCCTCGCCGCCGCAGACCGGACGTCGCAGCCGGCACACGCCCCGGTGGTCAACAACATGGTGGTCAAGGTGTCCCGCGTTGCCGGCAAGACCGCTACCGTCACCGAAAAGGTCGCGTTCCAGACGCTCACCGCGGACAGCGACACCCTCCCCAAAGGTGAGGAAAAGGTCACCCAGGCCGGCGTGCCCGGTGAGACCACCCTCACCTATAAACTCGTCCTGGTCGACGGCCGGGAGGCCTCCCGGACGCTGGTTTCCAAGACCACCACCCGCGAGCCGGTGACCGAAAAGATCACGGTCGGCACCAAGGAACAGCCCAAGCCCGCCCCCGCCGCCGCCGAGGCCGAAAGCGGGAACACCGGGGCAGCGGCCCCGGCAATGATGAACGTGGCCATGTGGGACAAGATCGCGCAGTGTGAATCCGGCGGCAACTGGTCCATCAACAGCGGCAACGGCTATTACGGCGGCCTGCAGTTCGACGTCCAGACCTGGATCGGCTCCGGAGGCGGCGCCTACGCCCCGAACGCCAGCCAGGCGACGAAGGCACAGCAGATTGACATCGCTAACCATGTCTATGCCGAGCGCGGCCTTCAGCCGTGGGGCTGCGGCTGGGCAGCCAGCAGCTAGCTGCCGGCAGCAACAGCCACTGGCGCAGGTAAACCCTCGCCGCCGCGGCAGCTGACCACAGCCGCGGCGGCAGCCAAGGCCGGGTCCGGAACCTCCGGGCCCGGCCTTCGCCGTCCCCTACTGACAATGACGTCCCCGCCCAACAGCGGGCCCCGCCCAATACTGAACCGCGGGATAGGATACCTAGGTGACTGACCCGACCCCCTCCGCCTCCGGCACTGCGCCCGCTCCTCTGTTCGGTGCCTCCGATATCCGCAGGCTGGCCGGGGAGATCGGCGTCCGCCCCACCAAAACACTTGGCCAGAACTTCGTCATCGACGGCAACACCATCCGCAGGATCGTGGCCGCCGCCGGCATCGGACCGGACGAGACGGTCCTCGAAATCGGACCCGGGCTGGGGTCGCTGACGCTGGGACTCCTCGACGCCGCCAAGGCGGTGGTCGCCGTCGAAATTGACCCCGTCCTGGCTGCGAAGCTGCCGGAGACCATCCGGCAGTGGCGGCCCGACTCAACCGGTGACTTCCACCTGGTCCTCGCCGACGCCATGAAGGTGACCGAGCTGCCGGCCGAGCCCGCAGCGCTCGTCGCCAACCTTCCGTACAACGTCGCGGTGCCCGTGGTGCTCCACCTGCTGCAGAACTTCCCGTCGATCCGCCACGGCCTCGTCATGGTCCAGGACGAGGTCGCCGACCGGCTCGCCGCAGAACCGGGATCCAAGATTTATGGCGTGCCCTCGGTCAAGGCGGCCTGGTACAGCAGCATGCGCAAGGCCGGCATCATCGGCATGAACGTGTTCTGGCCCGCGCCTAAGATCCAGTCCGGGCTGGTGGCCTTCACCCGGCGCGAGCCCCCGGCCACCACCGCCAGCCGCCGCGAGGTCTTCGCCGTCATCGATGCTGCGTTCGCCCAGCGTCGCAAGACACTCCGTGCAGCCCTGGCCGGGTGGGCCGGCAGCGCCGCCGAAGCGGAACGCTGCCTGGTTGCGGCCGGGGTCGACCCCACCGCGCGGGGCGAAGTGATCGACATCGCCGCGTTCGCGCGGATCGCCGAAGCCCGCGCGGCTGCGGACGCCTGATGGTGGTCCAGGGCGTGCGGGGGCGCTTTGCGGCAAGGACGGTCCGGGTCAAGGCTCCGGGCAAAGTAAACGTCTCGCTGGATGTCGGGCCGCTGCGGCCGGATGGCTACCACTCCGTGGCCAGTGTCTACCTGGCAGTGTCCCTGTACGAGGAAGTCGCGGCCACCAGCACACCATCCGACGGCATCACGGTCAGCATCAGCCCGGACAGCACGCTGGACCTCGACGGGGTGGACATCCCGCTCGACGAGCGGAACCTCGCCTACAAGGCAGCCGCCATCATGGCCGACGTGTCGGAACACTCCACCGGGGTACATCTTGAGATCACCAAGCGGGTGCCCGTGGCAGGCGGCATGGGCGGCGGTTCCGCGGATGCTGCCGCCACGCTCCTGGCCTGCGACGCGCTGTGGAACAGCGGCCTGTCCCGGGACGAACTCGCCCACCTCGCCGCCGAGCTCGGGGCGGATGTTCCCTTCGCCCTGCTGGGCGGCACGGCCGTAGGGCTGGGCGTGGGCGATGAACTGTCTCCCGCGCTCGCCAAGGCGCAGATGGACTGGGTCCTTGTCACCGCAGAGTTCGGGCTGTCCACTCCGGAAGTATTCCGGACGCTGGACCGGCTCCGCGATGCCGAGGGCGTCGACGGCGACGAGCCCACGGCTGTGGACCCCAAGATCCTGCAGGCCCTGCGCAGCGGCGACGCCGATGCCCTGAGCAGGGTGCTGGTCAACGACCTCCAGCGCGCGTCCATCGAACTCGCCCCCGGGCTCCGGGACACACTGGGACTGGGCGAGTCCTGCGGAGCCATTGCCGGGATCGTTTCAGGCTCCGGGCCCACGGTGGCCCTGCTGGCGCACAATCCCGAAGCGGCGGAGAATCTCGCCGGGGAGCTGCAGCACAAGGGGCTCAATGCACTGGCCGTCCACGGCCCCGTGCCCGGCGCGCGCATCATCTCCGATACGCTCCTTTAATACCTTACAACCAACACACCAGAAAGCAGTTCCCCGTGGCACACCTGCTCGGCGGCGAGAACCTCACAGTCTCGTACGCAACCCGCACCGTTCTTGACGGCATGACCCTTGGACTCGAAGAGGGTGACCGGATCGGGATGGTCGGCAGGAACGGCGACGGCAAGTCAACGCTGATGCGGCTGCTGGCGCTGCGGTCCACCCCCGATTCCGGGCGGGTCACCAAGCGCGGGGACGTCAACATCGGCTACCTGGACCAAAGCGACGTCCTCGACGCCGACCTGACGGTGGGCGCCGCGATCGTCGGCGACCAGGCGGACTACGAATGGGCCCGCAATCCGCAGATCCGCGAGATCATGGGCGGACTGGTGTCCGACGTCGACTGGCACGCCAATGTGCACGCACTCTCCGGCGGCCAGAAACGGCGCGTGGCCCTGGCAAAGCTGCTGATCGAAGACCACGACGTGATCATGCTCGACGAGCCCACCAACCACCTCGACGTCGAAGGCGTCGCATGGCTGGCCCGCCACCTGAAGACCCGCTGGCGGGCCAATCAGGGAGCGTTCCTGGTGGTTACCCACGACCGCTGGTTCCTCGACGAAGTCTGCAACAAGACCTGGGAAATCCACGACGGAATCATGGACCCCTTCGAAGGCGGCTACGCAGCCTACGTCCTGGCCCGGGCCGAACGTGACCGCGCCGCCGCGGTGATGGAAGGCAAACGGCAGCAGCTCGTCAAGAAGGAACTAGCCTGGCTGCGCCGCGGCGCCCCCGCCCGCACTGCAAAGCCCAAGTTCCGCATCGAGGCAGCCAACGCCCTGATCGCCGACGTTCCGGCGCCGCGCGACTCGATGGCGCTCAGTAAGATGGCAACGGCCCGCCAAGGCAAGGATGTGCTCGACCTGGAGCACGTTTCCCTGGACCTCCTGGGTAGTGCCGATAGTCAGGACCCAGCACAGAAGCTCTTCGACAACATCACCCTTCGCCTCGCACCGGGGGAGCGGCTGGGGCTGGTCGGCGTCAACGGCGCCGGCAAGACCACGCTCCTGAAGCTCCTCAACGGCGAAATCCAGCCCACCTCAGGCAAGGTCAAGCGCGGCAAGACGGTGGTCACCGCCGTACTGACCCAGGAGGTCAAGGAGCTCGACGACGTCAAGGACCTGCGCGTCATCGAAGTGATCGAACGCGAAAAGCGGTCCTTCAACGTTGGCGGCAAGGAATTCAGCGCCGGTCAGCTCGTGGAACAGCTTGGCTTCACCAACGAGAAGCAGTGGACCCCGGTCAGGGACCTCTCAGGTGGCGAACGCCGCCGGCTCCAGCTGCTGCGCCTCCTGGTGGGCGAGCCCAACGTGCTCATGCTCGACGAACCCACCAACGACCTCGACACGGACACCCTGGCCGCAGTCGAAGACGTCCTCGACGGCTGGCCGGGCACGCTCGTTGTGGTCAGCCACGACCGCTACCTGCTGGAGCGCGTCACGGACCACCAGATGGCTTTGCTGGGCGACGGCAAAATCCGTGCCCTGCCCCGCGGCGTGGACCAATACCTCGAACTGCGCGAAGGCGCACTGGCCGGCTCCACCATCACCGGCGGCGGCAACCCCGTCACCGGTGCCAGCGGCAGTTCGGCACCGGCCGCCGCGGGCCCGGCTGGCCCTTCGGAAGCCGAGAAGCGCGACGCCCGCAAGGCCAAAAACCGGATCGACCGCCAGCTGGGCAAGCTGACGCAGCAGGAAGAGAAGATCCACGCCCAGATGGTCAAGAGCACGGCCGACAACGACTTCGACGCCATGGCCGAGCAGAACAAGAAGCTGAAGACCCTGGCCGAAGAACGCGAAGCCCTGGAACTCGAGTGGCTCGAGGCCCTGGAAGTCCTCGGCGAGTAACCGGTTCCGAGTTTCCGTGCAGATAATGGGCAGCTAAAGGCCTTCGAAGTCCCATTATCTGGACAAAACTCCATCCGGAGGTGGGCAGGACTAAGCCTCGCTGCGGAGTTCCGGGTCCTTTTTGAGGCCGGTCAGGCCGTTCCAGGCCAGGTTGACGAGGTGCGCGGCGACGTCCCGCTTGTCCGGCTGGCGGGCGTCCTGCCACCACTGGCCCGTCATCGCCACCATGCCCACGAGCATCTGCGCGTACATGGCGCCGTCGGCTGCGCTGAACCCGCGGCGGGCGAATTCGTCGGACAGGATGTGTTCAACACGGGCGGTCACGTGGGAGAGCAGCGTGGAGAAGGCGCCTTCGGGCTGGGACGGGGGAGCGTCCCGCATGAGGATGCGGAAGCCGTCGGTGCGTTCCTCGATGTAGGTGAGGAGGGCCAGGGCGGCGCGCTCCACGAGGACCCTCGGCTTGGCTTCCTGGGTGAGCGCGTCGTTGATGGCCGCGAGCAGGATCCGGAACTCGTACTCGACGACCTGCGTGTACAGGCCTTCCTTCGAGCCGAAGTGCTCGTAGATCACGGGCTTGGAAACGCCGGCCGCGGCCGCAATCTCCTCGATGGTGGTGCCGTCCAGCCCCCGCACCGCGAAAAGGGCCCGTCCCACTTCGATGAGCTGGGACCGCCGCTGCGGTCCTGTCATCCGCGACCGGGGGATGCGCCCCGCGGCGGCGTCGGGCCTTGCTGGCAGGTTCCCCGGACCGTCAGTTGTCCCTGTGCTGTTGCTCACCGTCCAATCATGCCCTACGTCAAGCGGCGGGCAGGGGTGGCGGCGGGTCCCGGCGCGCTGGCCCGACCGGCGCCGGGGCACCCGCAGCGCCGAGGTCGCACGAGCGTCAACGTTCGTGGCAGAATTGGTTCTCGTGCCCGGGCTAAGCGCCGGGGCGCGGTCCGCTCTGGTGTAATGGCAGCACCCCGGCCTTTGGAGCCGTGGAGTATAGGTTCGAATCCTATGGGCGGAACAGCTGCATCAGAGGTGTCCAGTAGGATGAACCCTGTTGCCGGTTCCGGGCACAGGCCCGGACACCGCCGCGCAGGCAGCCGCGGATGCAGTAAGCGCAACCGAGCAAGGAGAGCCCGTACGTGAGCCCCGACAAGTCCGGCCCAGCCGCCGTTATCGTCCTAGCTGCAGGCGCCGGTACCCGGATGAAATCCCGTACCCCCAAGATCCTCCACGAAATCGGCGGCCGTTCCATGGTGGGCCACGCCCTGCTCGCCGCCCGCAGCATCAGCCCAGAACGCCTGGCCCTGGTGGTCCGGCACGAGCGCGACCGCGTCGCTGCCCACCTCACCGAACTCGATCCTGACGCCCTAATCGTGGACCAGGACGAGGTTCCCGGCACCGGACGCGCCGTCGAAGTTGCCCTCGAAGCCTTGGACGCCAAGGAGCCTTTAGCCGGAACCGTCGTAGTCACCTACGGCGATGTCCCGCTGCTCACCGGTGAAATGCTTGCCGAACTCGTCTCCACTCACCAGCGCGACGGCAACGCGGTCACCGTGCTCACCGCGATCCTGGACGACGCCACCGGCTACGGCCGCATTCTCCGCGGCGAAGACGGCACCGTAACCGGCATCCGCGAGCACAAGGACGCAACCGACGCCGAACGTGCGATCCGCGAGATCAACTCCGGCATCTACGCCTTTAACGCCGCTGTCCTCCGCGACGCCCTCGGCCACGTCACCACCGATAACTCACAGGGCGAAAAGTACCTGACCGATGTTCTCGGGCTTGCCCGCGAGGCAGGCGGCCGCGTGGCCGCCGTCGTCACCGCCGACCGCTGGCAGGTCGAAGGCGCCAACGACCGCGTCCAGCTGGCCGCCCTCGGCGCCGAGCACAACCGCCGGATCGTGGAAGCCTGGATGCGCGCCGGTGTTACCGTCGTCGATCCCGCCACCACCTGGATCGACTCCACGGTTACCCTGGCGGAGGACGTCCGGATCCTGCCCAACACCCAGCTGCACGGCGCCACCACGGTGGCGCGGGACGCCGTCGTCGGCCCCGACTCCACACTGACGGATGTCAGCATCGGCGAGGGTGCCAAGGTGACCCGGACCCACGGTTCCGGCGCGGAGATCGGTGCCGGGGCCAGCGTTGGCCCCTTCACCTACCTGCGTCCCGGAACGGTCCTGGGCGAGACAGGCAAGATCGGCGCCTTCTACGAAACCAAGAACGTCAGGATCGGCCGCGGCTCCAAGCTGTCCCACCTGGGCTACGCCGGGGACGCCGAGATCGGCGAGGACACCAACATCGGCTGCGGCAACATCACCGCGAACTACGACGGCGAGAAGAAGCACCGCACGGTGATCGGCTCGGGCGTGCGCACCGGCTCCAACACAGTATTCGTCGCTCCGGTCACGGTGGGGGACGGTGCCTACAGCGGCGCCGGAGCCGTGATCCGCAAGGACGTGCCCGCCGGCGCCCTGGCGCTGTCCATGGCAGCACAGCGCAACGCCGAGGGCTGGGTCGCGGCCAACCGCCCCGGCTCGCTCTCCGCGGAACTGGCAGAAGCCGCCGCGGCCCGCGAAGGCCGCACTGAGACCTCAAATTCCCCCGCATCTACAGAAGAGGGCTAGCAACCATGACCGAAATTACGGCTCACGGCGAGAAGAAACTGGTGCTCGCCGCAGGGCGTGCACACCCGGAGCTTGCCCGGGAGATCGCCAAGGAGCTGGGCACGGAACTGCTGCCTGTGGACGCCTACGACTTCGCCAACGGCGAGATCTACGTCCGCGCCGGGGAGAGCGTCCGCGGAACCGATGCCTTCGTCATCCAGGCGCACCCCGCGCCGCTGAACAACTGGCTCATGGAACAGCTGATCATGATTGATTCGCTGAAGCGTGCCTCGGCCAAGCGGATCACCGTTGTTTCGCCGTTCTACCCGTACTCACGCCAGGACAAGAAGGGCCGCGGGCGCGAGCCGATCTCCGCCCGCCTCGTGGCCGACATGTACAAGACGGCCGGCGCTGACCGCATCATGAGCGTGGACCTGCACACTTCGCAGATCCAGGGCTTCTTCGACGGCCCGGTGGACCACCTCATGGCCATCCCGCTGCTGGCGGACTACATCCGCACCCGGGTCAGCGCCGACAACATCACCGTGGTCTCGCCGGACACCGGCCGTGTGCGCGTGGCCGAGCAGTGGGCCGAGCGCCTCGGCGGCGCTCCGCTGGCGTTCGTCCACAAGAGCCGCGACCTGACCGTGCCCAACCAGGCCGTGTCCAAGACAGTGGTGGGCCAGATCGAGGGCCGCACCTGCGTGCTGATCGACGACATGATCGACACCGGCGGAACCATCTCCGGCGCCGTGCAGGTGCTCAAGAACGCCGGCGCCAAGGACGTCATCATCGCGGCCACCCACGCGGTGTTCTCCGAGCCCGCCGCCCGGCGCCTCTCTGAGTCCGGTGCCCGCGAAGTGGTGGTCACCAACACACTGCCCATCCCCGCCGACAAGCGTTTCCCCGAGCTCACCGTCCTGTCCATCGCGCCGCTCATCGCCCGGGCCATCCGGGAAGTGTTCGACGACGGTTCGGTCACCAGCCTGTTCGACGGCAACGCCTAACGGCGTTGGGCCCCCGCCAGCAGGGTTCCCTGAGTGAGCTTGCGAGCTCAGGGAGCTGGTGGGGAACCAGCGGCGCTCGGCTCGTTTTCAGTAAACGGGCCGGGCGCTGGTAAGCTTTTCCCCGATACCTTGGCGAGGGAGAGCACCGGAAATCCGTATGCACGGAACACAGGTTGCTGGTCTCCGTTATCGACTGGGTCTGAATCACCCTTCTGGTGGGGCCGCCTTCGGGCCGCCCGGCGTTGAAGGTCACTCCAGACCTCCGCCCTTGCTGAAACACTAATTGCTACCAGGAGATTCACATGTCTGAGCAGAAGCTCGCAGCAGAAGCCCGCACCGAATTCGGCAAGGGCTTCGCCCGCCGCGCCCGCATGGCCGGTCAGATCCCCGCCGTGATCTACGGCCACGGCGCAGAGCCCATCCACATCACCCTCCCCGCCAAGGCCACCACCCTCGCCGTGCGCACTGCGAATGCCCTGCTGTCCCTCGACCTCAACGGCGAAGGCCACCTGGCCCTGGTCAAGGACATCCAGCGCGACCCGATCAAGCAGATCATCGAGCACATCGACCTCCTGACCGTCCGCCAGGGCGAGAAGGTCACCGTGGACGTAGCCGTGCACGTAGTTGGCGAAACCGCTCCGGGTACCGCTCACAACCTGGAACTCACCGTCATCTCCCTCGAGGCAGAAGCAACGCACCTGCCCGAGTCCGTCGAGGTGAACATCGAGGGCCGCGCCGCCGGCGAGCACATCCACGCCTCCGACCTCGTGCTGCCCACGGGCTCCGTCCTGCTGACCGACCCCGAGGCGCTGGTCGTCAACATCTCCGAGGCCGCAGCAACGGCCGAAGAGGGCGAAGCCGAGGAAGCCGCCGCAGAAGCGGCACCGGCCGAAGCAGCTGCTGCCGAGTAATTCGGGCACAACCTTCCCGCGCCACACAGGGCGCGCACCGGTGGCCGGGTCCTTTCGGGCCCGGCCACTGCCGTCCCTGCCTGCCCCGCGCGCAGGCAAAACCCCCGCCTTAGGATTGATTCATGACTGACACCTGGCTGATCGTAGGCCTCGGCAACCCCGGACCCGAATACAGCGGCAACCGGCACAACGTCGGCCAGATGGTGCTTGACGGGCTGGCCGGTCGCATCGGCGGAAAGTTCAAGGCGCACAAGGCCAGGGCCCTCGTCCTGGAAGGCCGGCTGGGTATCGGCGGTCCCCAGGTGGTGCTGGCGAAGCCTGGCACGTACATGAACGTTTCCGGCGGCCCGGTGTCCGCGCTTGCCAGGTTTTACGACGTCGAGCCGTCCCGGGTGGTGGCCGTCCATGACGAGATCGACATCCCCTTTAATACTGTAAAGCTGAAGATCGGCGGCGGCGAGGGAGGGCACAACGGTCTCCGGGACATCTCCAGGGCACTCGCCACCAAGGACTACCTCCGCGTCCGGGTGGGAGTCGGCCGGCCGCCGGGCCGGATGGACACTGCCGACTATGTACTTCGGGATTTCGGCACCGCGGAGAAGAAGGAACTGCCCTTCCTGCTCGATGATGCCGCTGACGCCGTCGAGCTCCTGGTCAGGGAGGGCCTGATGGCCGCGCAGCAGCAGTTCCACTCCGCCAAGGTCTAGCGCCCTCTCCCTCGGTTTTTCCTCTGCACCGCACGAACCCTCAAGGTCGCATCAAGGTCTGCGAAATGTGAACGCAGTGCCCTGTATCCCCGCAAAGTAACGGGGTAGTCTACTTTCTAAGCGGGGGAGGCGATGGAGCCTTTATCCTGCCGGGCGGGATGTAAGGAAAAGTTCATGTCAATTGAGCCACTGAGCTGGGGACGTGGGTCTACGGCGGGCGTGCTTGCCGGACCGGCGGGCGTCGCGGGCGGGACGGACCTCCAACGATGGTCGGTCCCGGCGCGCAGCGCAGACCTTGAAGCCATCCGCACTGCCCTGACAGATCCCGAGTCCCTGGGCGTTGTTATCACCGGTGCCCGCGGTGTGGGGAAGTCCTCGCTCGCGCGCACCGCCGTGGCCGAGCTGGGTCCCGACGCCTGGGCGCTTCAGCTGCGCAGCCCCCTGACCGGCTCACAAACCTCGTACGGCTGCCTCGCCTTCCTCCTGGCCAGGCTTCCGCAGTCGGCGCTGGCTTCCCCGACCGCCATCCTCCAGGGCATCACCTCCCTGATCCGGTCCGACGCCGCCGGCCGGGACTGCGTCATCACCCTGGACACAACGGGCCAGATCGATGACATGAGTGCCGGCGTCATCCTGAACATCATGCTGACGCACACCGCGCGCGTCATTGCCATCGCCCCCAGCACCAGCGACCTTCCGGCGGACTTCCACTGGCTGCTCACCGACCGGCGCCTGACCGAAGTCCGGCTGGAGAACCTCAACGAACTGCAGACCCGGCAGGTGCTGCTGACGCTGCTGGGCCACCGGGTCTCGGCCTCGCTCGTGAGCACGTACCACGCCATCGTGGGCGGCAATCCGCTCCTGCTCAAGGCGCTCGTCACCGAGCAGCGGCAGTCGGGAAACCTCGTCCTGTCGGATTCCGTCTGGACCCTGCGCGACAGGGTGGTGCTCGACGGCGCCACCGGGCTGGATGACATCGTCCGGTCCCGCTGGTCCCGGGAAGAACCGGAAACCCGCGAGGTCATCGAGATGCTTGCCTGTGCGCGGCGTGTCCCTCTGGCAAGGCTGACCGAAGTTTACGGCACCGCCACCGTGGCCGACATGGAGGACGCCGGGCTGCTCACGGTCGGCGCCACGGGGGACCGCTGGGTCTCCCTGCGCGAGCAGTACCTTGGCGACGTGGTGCGCTCCTGGCTGAGCATCTCCCGTCGTCGTGAGCTCCGGACCCTGTTGCTGGGCAGCCACGAGCCCGAGTTGTCCGCGCTGAGCATGGAGGAGCGGATAGAGTTCGCCGCCTGGACCAGGGAATGCCAGGCCGAACTCAGCCCTGCCATGGCGGTGGCGGCGGCGGAGGCGGCGGTGCAGCTCTTTGACCCGCGGTTCGCGATCTCCTGCGTTGAAGGCATCAAGAAGACCGACTCCGTCTGGGTGGAAGCTCAGCTGTACAAGGCAACCGCCTACTTGCTGCTTGACCTGCCGCTGCAGGCCATGGCCGCTTTGGAGGATATTTCCCGGGTACAGCTGGACGCGCTCGACGAGCAGGCCTTTGCCCGCGTGGTGGCAGCCAAGATCCGGGTCATGGTCTGGCTGCCGGAGCTGTGCGACAAGGTGCCGGACGAGCTGGCAGCTGCCCGCAAGCGGCTGAACGTTGCCAGTGGTGTGGCGTCGAGCTGGCCCGATCCGCTTGGCACGGCAGCCAACGTCATCACCCTCGCCGAATTCGAATACAAATCGTTCACCGGGGACTACGCCTCCATGATTGGGGAGCTGGAGGAGGCCACCGACGCAGCGATCAACAAGGATGCGGGACTGAGGATCCAAGCGGCGCTGATCCTGATGCAAGCCTTGTCGGCGGTGGGCCGGGAAATGGACGCCCTCCAACTGATGCGGCGCGTGGGAGGGCAGCTCTCGGACGCAGAGCCGCTGACCGGACTGCGGGAGCGGTTCGCGATGACGGCGTTCAACGTGCTGCTGCAGGCCGGCCAGTGGAAGCGGTGCCTGGAACTCGTTGGCCCGCCCAAGGGGCAGGAGGAGCGCCGGCTGGCCTACCGGACGTCTGCCACCGAACTGGCCGCCGGCATCGCTTACGTATTCTCCGGCCGTGGCGCAGTGGCCCTCGATTCGCTGCTGTCCGCCGTCGCCCAGCTTGAGCTCCGCCCCGTGTTGAACATGCTGCAGGCAGCTTACGCCGCCACGGCCTTCGCCTACGCCCAGATCGGCAACGCCGGGCAGGCGCACAAGTACCTCGACAAGCTCCGCGGGGTACGCGGGCACTGCAACTTCGGCACAGTGTTCGTCACCGAGTTCTGCGCAGACATGGCCGGACGTTGGCTGGGGGACACCGAAGCCGTGAAGCGCCTGCTCGAGGCAGCACACCGCGATATCGATGCCGGCCGGTACACGCTGGCGGGCATCAGCCTGCTCGGAGCGACCGTGAACGGGACCGATGAGGACTTCCGCCTGATGGAGGAGGTGGCGGGCCACCGCCAGGGGACCCTCGCCGAGATTTCACGCCTCATCGCCGTGGGCACCCGCACCAAGGACGCCAAGGTTCTTTTGGAAGGCGCCCACTTGTGCGCGGAACTGGAACTCGACGCCGTCGAGGCCCGGTGCGTTGCGCTGGCCGTCGACTTTGCCCGCCACTCCGGTGATTCCGCTTCCGCCCGTGTTGCCCAGGCCCGTCTGGACACCCTCACCGCCACGGTGCCCAGCCTCCCGATCGTTCCCAGCAGCGGAAGCCCGCTCCTTACCGCGCGGGAACGCCAGATCTCCCGGCTGGCCGGAAGGGGTGTCTCCAACCGGGACATCGCCCTGGAGATGGGCGTATCAGTCCGAACGGTGGAGGGCCACCTCTATCAGGTCTTCACCAAGCTCGGCGTGACATCCAGGGGTGATCTGCCTGGCCTCGTTTAACAGCTCCTCAGCACACAGCGCTTCGTCCAACTCTTCGTCCCACGGCGTCGCGTCCAATGGCCGCGCCGCCAAACCGGAAACCGAACTTCGGCAGCTGACCGGCCGCCGTGAGGCAATAGAGCATGTCTGCACCGTGATCCGCAGCCGGGCCAGCCAGGCGGTCTACCTGATGGCCGGCCCCGGCGTCGGAAAGACATCCGTGACTGACGCGGTGCGGGAGAAATTGGCGGCGGAGATGACCGTGCTCCGCATCCACGGCAGCTCCTCACTGGCGAAGGTCCCCTACGGTGTGCTGGCACCCTACACCTCCGGCCTCGCCCCCGAGGAAGCCGACTCCCCGGTAGCGGTGCTACGGGCCGTCTGGGCCCACTTCCAGGAGCTGAAGGGAATCAGCGCCCTCAACGGCGGCGCCGACGCCCCCGTGCTCCTGGTAGTGGACGACGCCCACCACCTTGATGACGCCACGGCCAGCATGGTGGTGGACATGACCTCGGCCGGCTGGGCGACCGTGCTGGCAGCCGGGCGGCCGCGGCCGGGGCTGCCCCAGGCCCTGAACCAGCTCTGGTATGACGGCCTCGCCGAACGCATCGATCTCCGGCCGCTCAATGGCGAGCAGGTCAGGGAGGTCGTGGAACACACCCTCCAGGGCACGGTTCCCGTCAGCACCGTCCAGTCGCTGTGGTCTGCTTCGGGCGGCAACCCGCTGCTCCTCGACTGCCTGCTGGGTGATGCAACAGCCGCCGGAACCCTGGTCCAGCGGAACGGAATCTGGGTGTTGCTCGGACCGTTGCCGGCCAACGGACCCAGGCTGTCGGATCTCGTCGTGAAGGATCTCCTCCGCAGAACGCCGGAGGAGCAGGATGCGCTCAAGCTGATCGCCTTGGCCGAGCCGGTGCCCAGGGGCCTGATCGAGGACGTCTGCGGCGCCGGCGTCGTGCGTTCCCTGCTGGACAACCAGGTGGTGAGCGAATCCGCAGCGATGCATACCGAGCTGCGGCTCACCCATGCCATCCTGGGCGAATCAACGCGGCGCCAGGTGTCCGTCTCGCGGAGCCTGCAGCTGCGGCAGAAGCTCGATGCCTATCTGGATCCCGCGGCCGCAAGTGCGGAAGGCAGGCTGCGGCTCGTCGAATGGTCGCTGGAATGCGGCCTGGAGGTGCCCGACCGGGACCTGCTGGACGCGGGGCTGCTGGCCGCGACAACGTTCAACAACGCCGGCGCCCGGCTCATGGCGGGTCACGTGCGGGCACCGGAGCTGCAGGCCCATGCGCTCTCAATCACCGCGCGGGCCCACTTCAATGAAGGCAAATACCGCGAGGCTGCCGAACTCCTTGACGGCTGCTGGCTCGATCTGGCGGAGGATCCGGAAGCTCCGCAGGTCCTCATGCTCAGGGCGTCATCCCACATGGCGCTGGGCAAGTCCGTGCCGTCGCTCAGGGCTGAGTCGCGCCAGCAGCTGGAGGCGGCCGGGATCGCCCCGGACGATGCCTGGCAGGACAGGATCCACCGGCTGCTGGAGATGGCGGCCGCCGGGGATCACGAAGGCATTACCGCTGTCATCACGGCTCTGGGGACCACAGATCCCGACACGGCGTCGGGCGTCGAGGCGACACAGCACGCCGTGGCGCAGGCCCTTCTTGCGCAGACGCTGGTCGCCGCCGGCAAGTCACACCAGGCCCACGCCGCCGCGGCGGCCGCCGGCCCTTTCCTGCCCGCGCTCAGCGGCGGCTTGTATTTCTTCAACGAGTTTGTTCTGACCCGGCTGGCGATCAGCACTCTCGCTGCCGGCAACTGGGAGTCGGCCGAACATGAGCTGTCCGGTTATCCGGCGGAGCGGACGGAGGGTGCTTCGACCTTCGGCGGCGGTATCCAGGCACTGCGCGGCCTGGGGCTGCTGCGGCAGGGGCAGCTGGAGCGCGCCTACCAGGTCCTCCTTCCTGCCGTTGAGGCGCTCCGGGTCAACGACCCGCTGCAGGAGTTCAGGTTCGGTTCGTCGCTTGCCTTCTACGCCGCAGCACGCCTGGGCGATGCCGCCCAGGCGAAGCGGCTCGAACAGGACTTCATTTCGGCCAGGCATGCCAGCGGACCCGGCTGCGACGCCGTCGCGGAGGCCTACGCCGCCGCCGCGGCTGAACACCTCGACCGGAAGGGCAGCGGCCTTGACCGGCTCCGTGAGCTCGCGGCGTCCGAGTCCGTTACGGACCATCCCGGAACCAGGATGGAGTGCCTCATCCTTTGCTCCGATCTTGGCGAGCGGTCGCTGACGGAGGAGCTCGCCGCGGTCGCCGCCACCGTCGAGGGCAGGTGGGCCGCCGGCTGGCGGCAGCTGGCCCAGGCCTGGGCCTCGGAGGACGCCGACGTCCTCACGGACACCGCCGCCGCCATGGAGGAAGCGGGCCTGCTGAACCTGGCCCGCGAGGCATACGCCCGGGCCGGCGCGCTGCTGGATGCCGCGGGGGAGCGGCGCCGCGCCCGCCAGGCAATCGCGCACCGGGAAAAATGCGACCAGGAGCTCGGCGAGCGGTTCCGGGAGAGCCCATTTGTCGCCTCCGTCCCCAGCGTCCACCTGACCCGCCGCGAGCGGGACATCGTGGAGCTGGCGGTGCAGGGCCTCTCGGACCGCGAGATCGCCCAGCACCTGATGGTGTCCGTGCGGACCGTCGAGGGGCACCTGTACCGCAGCTACGTCAAGCTCGGCGTCCGCCGGCGCGACGAGCTCGCGCTCGCCCTTCCGAAGAAGTAGCGCTGCCCCTCGCTGATTTTTCCGGCCCCCTGAGGGCAAATTCCGCGCACTTGCGCGCCGGACATCGCTACCTGCGGGAACCAGTAGTTGAGTACTCAGAAAAACGAGTACCTGATACTGGTGCCGCGGGCGCCAGTACGCGATTAACTAATAGTGGCAGCGGAAGCCGGGCTGATCTCCCCTCCGAAGCTGCCACCAGAATTTCCAGGTCTCGCACCATATTTCCGGCCCCAGGGTCCGGGTGAGGCGGGGCCGGCGACGTCAGAGCCTTCTGAGACCGAGGCTCTCCCCCCAGCCGTCGCCGGTCCTTTCAAGTAGTAAGTCCAGAACAAGCATTATCCGACGGCATGAAAAGGGCGGCCCGCAGCGACGGGGGCCGCCCTTAGCCTGTGCCCCGGTCAGGCAGGCTCCGCTCCTGCCATGCTTCGCATGCTGGGGCCCATGCTGCTGCGAATGCTGAGGCCAAACGTGCTGTGGGACAATTGAGAGGTACCTCAAGGCACCCAAGGAGTCCCATTGGCCGTAGTATCAACGCCGACCACGCTGACGCGTGCCCTTTCTGCGATGGACAATGCCGAGGTCCTGCGGATCCGCAACGACTTTCCCGTGCTGAACCAGACGGTCAACGGCCGCCCCCTCATCTACCTGGATTCCGGCGCCACCTCGCAGAATCCGCAGAGCGTGATCGAGGCCGAGCAGGAATTCTATGAGCAGCGGAACGCGGCCGTGCACCGCGGTGCCCACCACCTTGCCGTGGAGGCCACCGAGGTGTTCGAGGACGCCCGGCAGACCGTGGCCGACTTTGTCGGTGCGGCCTATGAGGAGATCGTCTGGACCTCCAACGCCACCGAGGGCCTGAACGTCATCAGCTATGCGCTGTCGAACGCCTCGCTGTGGGCGGCCCAGGGACGCGGTGACTCCCGGCTACGGGACCTGGCCCTGGGACCCGGCGATGAAATCGTGGTCACCGAAATGGAGCACCACGCGAACCTGATTCCCTGGCAGGAACTGGCTTACCGGACAGGTGCGACGCTGCGTCACATCCCGCTGGACGACGCCGGGGTGCTGCGGATGGATGAGGCCGCCGAAATCGTGGGCGAGCGAACCAAACTGCTGGCGTTCACCCACGCCTCGAACGTGCTGGGCACCATCAACCCCGTCAGCGACCTTGTGGCCCTTGCCCGGCGGGCAGGCGCCCTGGTGGTGCTGGATGCGTGCCAGTCCGCACCGCACCTTGCCCTGGACGTCAAGCAGCTGGATGTCGATTTCGCCGTTTTTTCCGGCCACAAGATGCTGGGGCCAACCGGCGTCGGGGTGCTTTACGGCAAGCAGGAGCTCCTGGACGTGCTCCCGCCGGTCCTGACCGGTGGTTCCATGATCACCACCGTGACCATGGAACGTGCCGAGTACCTCCCCGCGCCGCAGCGGTTCGAAGCCGGCACCCAGAAAATTTCGCAGGCGGTGGCCCTTGCCGCCGCGGTCAACTACCTGACCGAAACCGGCATCGACCGGGTACACCGCTGGGAGTCCGAGCTCGGCCAGCGGATGGTGGCGGGCCTGGAAGCGATCGACGGCGTCCGCGTGCTGGGTCCGGCCGCCGGCCAGGACCGCATCGGCCTGGCGGCCTTTGACGTTGCCGGTGTCCACGCGCACGACGTCGGCCAGTTCCTTGACGCGCGGGGCATCGCGGTCCGTGTGGGCCACCATTGCGCGCAGCCGCTGCACCGGCGCCTGGGCCTGACAGCCACCACACGGGCCAGCGCCTACTTGTACAACACCACCGACGACGTGGACGAATTCCTGGAAGCAGTGTCCGGAGTCCGCGCTTACTTCCGGGCCTAGCCCCAAAAGACTAGTCCCGATCCCCGACGACAGGTACCTGAGCATGAGCCTCGACCAGCTTTACCAGCAGATCATCCTGGACCACTCCAAGGCCCGGCATGGCAGCGGATTGGCCGCCACCGCTGCCCCGGACGGCGCGTCCACCGGCCAATCACACCAGCTCAATCCCGTCTGCGGCGACGAGGTCACCTTGCGCGTGGCCGTGGACCACGGCACGGTGACCCAGCTGGCGTGGGACGGGGCCGGCTGCTCGATCTCCATGGCATCAGCCTCCGTGCTGAGCGAGATGGCCGAGGGCATGACCGTGGACGAACTCCGCTCGGTGATCGGGAACTTCCGCGACGTCCTGCGGTCCCGCGGAAAGATTCCGGCCGACCCGGAAATCCTTGGCGACGCAGCTGCCTTTGAAGGCGTGGCCCGCTACGCCGCGAGGGTGAAATGCGCCATGATCTCCTGGGTTGCGGCCGAGGACGCCCTGAACCAGGCAGCCTGACCGAACCTCTTAGCCGTCCTGTTCGGACCGTTCGAAGACATCCGGCACGCCGTCGCCGTCGTCGTCCCGGGTCTCCTCCGCCTCAAGGCGGCGGTAGTGCCTGTTGCGGGCCCTAAGAACGACGGCGGCCAACGCCGCGGCGGTCAGCGAACCGGCGAGGATGGCCACCTTGGCGTGGTCGTCCCGGGCTGAGCCGGAGCCGAAACTAAGTTCGGCGATCAGCAGCGAGACCGTGAAGCCCACCCCTGCCAAGAGGGACAGCCCGGCGACGTCGACCCACTTCAGCCCGTCGTCGAGCTGCGCGCGGGTGGTTTTCGTGACCAGGAATGTTGCCCCGAAGACGCCTAGCGCCTTGCCCGCGATCAGTGCTGTCACGATGCCCACGGCCACAGGGTCGGAAAGGGCTGACGTCAGTCCCGTGGTGCCGCCGAGCGCAACTCCCGCCGAGAAGAATGCGAAGACAGGGACCGCGAAGCCCGCTGACAGTGGACGGAGCAAGTGTTCCAGGCGTGCAGCCATGCCCGTGCCGCCAACGTCGGTGGTGCTGCCCGCAGTCGTGCTGCCCTGCTGGGTTTCCCGCCGCGAGGCGGCCACCGGCACGGTGAAGCCGAGCAGGACGCCCGCAACTGTGGCGTGGATGCCGGATGCGTGCACCAGGCCCCATGTGGCAACGGCCAGCGGCACCAGCAGGTACCAGCGGCTGACCCGTTTCTGCACCAGCCAGGCGAAGAGGGCCAGCGGGACAAGCGCAGCGAGCAGCAGGGCCGGCTGGAGCCCGGAGGAGTAGAAGAACGCGATGATGCCGATGGCGATCAGGTCGTCCACCACGGCGAGGGTGAGCAGGAACGTTCGCAGCGCCGATGGCAGGTGGGTGTTGATGACAGCCAGCACTGCCAGGGCGAACGCAATGTCGGTAGCGGTGGGGATGGCCCACCCGCGCAGCGCCTCGGCACCCGCGTTCCAGACAATGGCGGCGTAAATGATGGCGGGGGCGGCAACGCCACCGGCTGCCGCGGCCACGGGGACAACGGCCCGGGACGGTCGGCGCAGGTCACCGGAAACAAACTCGCGCTTGAGTTCCAGGCCTGCAATGAAGAAGAACAGTGCCAGCAGTCCGTCTGACGCCCAGTGCCCCAGGCTCAGCTGCAGGTGCCAGGGCTCGTAGCCCAGCTTGAAGTCACGCAATCCAAAGTAGGCGTCCGCGGCGGGGGAGTTAGCCCAGATCAGCGCTGCAGTCGTCGCGGCAAGCAGGAGTGCGCCGCCGACTGTCTCCGTCCGGAGAATGGCGGCAATGCGGAGATACTCCGGATACGTGGAGCGGCTGAATACCGGTAATTTCCGGGAGGGGAATCTGCGGGATTGGAAGGACGGCTTGGGCATTGCAGCTCCTCGCGGGCTCGGCTAATTACTTGCCGACCAGACTTCCCGGCGCACCATGTGTACCCAGCTTATCTGACCGCTGGTTGAGCTTGTCCAAACCAGGTTACGACAAGCTCAACCAGCGCGCCGTCAGCTGACGAGCGCCGCGATTCCGATGGCGGCCGTCGCGGCACCCAGCACCATGGACACCGTCACCAGGACCACGTGGACGGTGAGGAACTTCGTGGCCTTGCCGGCGGCGTCCCGTGCCCGCGGGTCCTTCATGACGCGGCGCAGGAACTGCGGCCACACCACCAGGGACCACACGCCCGAAACGATCAGGACCAGGGCAAGGAAGGCAGCGACGTCCACGGGCCTAGTGGCTTTCGAGCCAGGCCTGGGCCTGCTGCGACTGGATGTTCAGTGCCTTGCCCACCATAGGCTCGGCGGCGTCGGCAATCTTGCCGCCCAGGAACGGCACGGAGGACGTGACGTTGCCTTCAAGTTCAATCCGCGTGCTGCTGCCGTCCGCCACGAGACGCTGCACCGCGGCCACGTCGATCGGCGCGCCGGCGATCTTCAGGGAGATGGTGCTCTGGCGCGAGCCGTCGGCTGCGGGGGCGTCCCAGTTTTCCACCTGGGTCACCTTCAGGCTTTCGCCGACGAACTTGCGGGCGATTTCCGGCAGGCGCGTGGTGGGCAGGGTGCGCACCGACGTGGTGCTGAATTCCCCGGCGATGTCGCCTGCGACGGTGAAGGACTCGAGGGTGCCGCCGACGTATTCGCTGGTGTGGCGCTGGAAGTCCTCGTTCGCGAAGACTGCGGTGACGCTGTCGACGCCGTGGGGAAGGGTGGTGGAAGCACTCAGTGCCATTGATCCTCCGTCGTTGTGGGGTCAGAACGCTTTTTGCTCACCACATCCTACGGGGTTGGCTGCGCTTCCCCGGCACCGGTACGTCGGGCATCGGGCTCTGCGCCACGCGTTTTCTCCTCGGCGGACAGCCTCCGGGCCGCCGCGGTGATGTTGCGGGACATGGCCGGGAAGATGATGCTGTGGAACGGCAGAACAGCCAGCCAGTAGAGCCGCCCGCTGAGTCCTTTGGGGAAGAAGATCGCCCGCTGGCGGTAAAGGCTTCCCGTGCCGTCGGGCTCCACGCAGAGCTCCAGCCAGGCGCGTCCCGGCGCGCGCATTTCTGCCCGCAGGCGGAGCAGGCGGCCGCGCTCGATCCGCTCAACGCGCCACCAGTCCACCACCTCGCCGGCCACCAGATGGTGCGGATGCCGCCGGCCCCGGAGCAGGCCCGCTCCGCCCGAGAGCTTGTCCAGCCAGCCGCGTACGCTCCACGCCAGTGGGAGCGAGTACCAGCCGTTGCGGCCGCCGATCCCCTCGATGACCGTCCACACATGTGCCACGTCCACATCGCTGGCAAAGGTCCGCTCGTCGACATACACCCGGTGCCCGGCCCAGCCCGGGTCGCTCGGCAGCGGGTCGGCGTCCGCTCCGGCGTTGGCCCAGGTGGTTTCCACCTGGCCGTCGCGTTCCTTGCCGAGCGCCAGGGCCACGGCCCCGCGGTAGCCGGTGAGACCGCCGTCGGGCTGCTTGATGTAGGTGTCGATGTCATGTTCGGCCGAGACGGCATCGTGCTGGAGCGACTGGACCAGCGGCACGGACATGGACAGCGGAATCGGAGTCACGAGGGCAACCCACAGTCCGGCCAGCCTGGGCGCCGGCACTGGAAGTGCCAGGACCGGCCGAGCCGGCAGGCCTGCCTCGGCCGCGTACTCCTTCATCATCCCGGCGTACGTCAGGACGTCCCGGCAGCCGATGTCGAAGGTGCGGTTGAGTGGTTCCGCCAGTGCGGCGGCTCCGACCAGGTAGTAGAGCACGTCCCGGACGGCGATGGCCTCGATCCGGTTGCGGACCCAGCTGGGCGCCGGCATGAGGGGCAGGGTTTCGGCGAGGTGGCGGATCATCTCGAACGACGCCGAGCCGGAGCCGATCACCACCCCGGCCTGGAACACGATGGCGTCCACCGGGCCGGAGAGAAATACCTCACCCACCGCCTCCCGGGAGCGCATGTGCGTTGACAGTGCCGTGTTACGCGGGTGCAGGCCGCCCAGATAAACGATCCGCCGGACGGAGGCAGTTGCTGCGGCACCCGCCACAAGCTCTGCCATGGCTTTTTCCTTGGCCTCGAAACCGGAGCCCGCCGCCATGGAGTGGACCAGGTAATACAGCACGTCCACGCCCTGCAGGGCTTCCTCCAGCGCCGCGGAGTCGTCGAGGCTGCTGCGGACCACCTCGACGTCATCGAACCACGGAACGCCGGCGATTTTCTCCGGGGACCGGACCAGCACCTTGACGCGGTGGCCGGCGTCCAGCAGTCGGGGGACCAGCCGCCCGCCGATGTACCCAGTGGCGCCGGTGACAAGCACTGTCCGGGCCTCTTCTGCCCGGGCGTCCGCTGTCCGCACTTCGGGGCCGTCGCCGGCGTTTGCCGTTCCCCCAGTGCCGCTGTCAATTCCGCTGCTGTCATTTCCGGTTTGGTCGCTCACGCGAGTCTCCTTGGGGCGGCGGCATGGCTGTGCTGGACTTCAGGATGTGCTGAATTTCACCTGCTCAGCAAGCTTACCAATGCGGCGCCCGCGGCCCGGATGCCGCGCGCGTGCCCGCAGGGGTAGGCTGGAAGCCCCGGCATTCGCAAGAATCTCGGCTTTTCGTGTTGCCTGCGTTCGAATGAGATTCCAGGAGATCCTGCCCATGAGCTCCAAAGGCCAGAGCCGCCAAGGCCGGCGCCCCACCGGCCAGTCCTCCAACGGCCTGCCCCTCGAGGGCCTGCGTCGCGCCCTTCAGACGGACAGGACGTTCGCCCGGGTGCAGGCCGAGGCGGCACGGAGCTTCAGCGGCCGCAGCGAGGACTACCAGATCAGCGCCCCCGCAGGTTTGCGGCCCGTGCTCCTGGCGGAGATGGCGGACGGCCTGCTGAAGACAGCAGAAAACGACGGCGCCGCCGCGGATCACACCGCGCCGGGGGTGGTCATGGCCGTCACCGCCACGGGACGCGAGGCCGAGGATCTTGCCGCCGCGCTCCGCGCCTACCTGCCGGCCAACGCCGTGGCCGAGTTCCCCAGCTGGGAAACCCTCCCGCATGAGCGGCTCTCCCCGCGTTCGGACACGGTGGGCCGCCGCCTGTCGGTCCTGCGGCGCCTGGCGCATCCTGAAGACGCAGCCCACCGTGACAGCGCAATGCACCCTGATGGCGCAGCCCACCCGGAAAACGCGGCAGGCCCGCTCCGTGTGGTGGTGGCCCCGGTCCGGGCCGTGGTCCAGCCGATCGTGGCCGGCCTGGGGGAACTGGTTCCGGTGACGCTGAAGGTCGGCCAGGAGGTCCCGTTCAATGACGTGATCCGGAACCTTGCGGCCGCCGCCTACTCCCGCGTGGACATGGTCACGCACCGTGGCGAATTCGCCGTCCGCGGCGGCATCCTCGACGTGTTCCCGCCCACCGAGGACCACCCCATCCGGGTGGAGTTCTTCGGCGACGAGGTGGACCAGATGCGCTGGTTCGCCGTCGCCGACCAGCGCTCGCTGTCAGCCCCCGGCGTGCACCACCCCACCGAACTCCACGCCCCGCCGTGCCGGGAAATCCTCATCACGCCGTCGGTCATGTCCCGGGCTGCCACCCTGAAGTCCCAGCTGCCCGCTGCTGCCGACATGCTGGAGAAGATCGCCGGCGGCATTGCCGTGGAAGGCATGGAATCCCTGGCGCCCGTCCTCGTGGACGCCATGGTCCCGTTCATGGAACAGCTGCCCGCGGGTTCCATCTCGGTGATCATCGAACCGGAGAAAGTCCGCACCCGCGCCCACGACCTCGCGGCCACCAACGAGGAGTTCCTGGAAGCGGCCTGGTCCACGGCCTCCGACGGCGGGACCGCGCCGCTGGATCTTAGCTCGCAGGCCTCGGCAGCCCTGCACTCCGCCAGCTTCCGTTCCCTGGCCGAGACCCGCTCCGCGGCCCTTGGCAACGAGGTGTCCTGGTGGTCCATCACGTCGCTGGCCACGGACGAGGAACTGACGCCGGACATTGACGTGCTCAACCTGCACGCCCGGGAACCGCGCGGCTACCAGGGCGACGTGGCGGAAATGATGGACTTTATCGGCTCGCACGTGCGGGACCAGTGGCGGATCGTGGTGGCCACCGAAGGCCCGGGCCCCGCGCAGCGCCTGGCCGAACTGTTCCACGACGCGGACATCCCCTGCGCGCGGGTGGACACACTGGACCACGAACCCCAGGCGGGGATCATCGAGGTGACCACTGCCGCCGTCGGACGCGGGTTTGTCCTGGACGGACTGAAACTCGGTCTCCTGACCGAGGCTGATTTGCTGGGCCGTACCTCCGCAGGCTCCACGAAAGACATGCGCCGCATGCCGTCCAAGCGGCGGAACGCCGTGGATCCGCTGCAGCTGGTGGCTGGCGACTTCGTGGTCCATGAACAGCACGGCATCGGCCGGTTCGTGGAGCTGATCCAGCGGAAGGTGGCGGGTGGCGGCGACGGCGTCCGCGAGTACCTGGTGCTGGAGTACGCGCCGTCCAAGCGCGGGGCGCCGGGGGACAGGCTGTTCGTACCCACCGACCAGCTGGACCAGGTGACCCGCTACGTCGGCGGCGACACCCCCGTGCTCAGCAAGATGGGCGGCGCGGACTGGGCCAGCACCAAGTCCAAGGCGCGCCGGGCGGTCAAGGAAATCGCCGGCGAGCTCATCCGGCTCTACTCAGCCCGGATGGCCTCTCGCGGCCATGCTTTCGCGCCGGACACGCCGTGGCAGCGCGAGCTGGAGGAGGCCTTCCCGTATGTGGAAACCCCGGACCAGCTCACCACCATCAACGAGGTCAAGGCCGACATGGAGCGGGAGATCCCCATGGACCGGCTGGTGTCCGGCGACGTCGGCTACGGCAAGACCGAGATCGCCGTCCGCGCAGCCTTCAAGGCGGTGCAGGACGGCAAGCAGGTGGCCGTGCTGGTGCCAACCACCCTGCTCGCGCAGCAGCACTATGAGACGTTCACCGAGCGGTTCTCCGGCTTCCCGCTGCGCGTCAAGCCGCTGTCCCGGTTCCAGGCGTCCAAGGAAGCCAAGGAAACCGCCGAGGGCGTGAAGAACGGCTCCGTGGACGTGGTGATCGGCACGCACCGGCTGCTGTCCAAGGACTTCGAGTTCAAGGACCTCGGCCTGGTGATCGTGGACGAGGAGCAGCGTTTCGGCGTCGAGCACAAGGAAGCGCTGAAGAAGATGCGCACCAACGTCGATGTCCTGGCCATGAGCGCCACCCCGATTCCGCGCACCTTGGAGATGTCCCTGACCGGCATCCGAGAAACCTCCACGCTGGCCACCCCGCCGGAGGAGCGCCACCCCGTGCTCACCTACGTGGGGCCTTACACGGACAAGCAGACGTCCGCGGCCATCCGCCGCGAACTGATGCGCGAGGGCCAGGTGTTCCTCGTCCACAACCGCGTGTCCACGATTGAAAAGACCGCGGCCAAAATCCGCGAACTCGTCCCCGAGGCCAGGGTGGAGGTGGCGCACGGCAAGATGTCCGAGAGCCGCCTGGAACAGATGATCGTGGACTTCTGGGAGAAGCGTTTCGACGTCCTCGTGTGCACCACCATCATCGAAACCGGCCTGGACATCTCCAACGCCAATACCCTGATTGTGGACGGCGCGGACAAGTACGGCCTGTCGCAGCTCCACCAGCTGCGCGGACGCGTCGGCCGCGGACGCGAACGCGCCTACGCCTACTTCCTCTACCCCTCCGAAAAGCCTTTGGGCGAGGTGGCCCTGGAACGGCTGAAGGCCGTGGCCACCCACAACGAGCTCGGCGCGGGCATGCAGCTGGCCATGAAGGACCTGGAAATCCGCGGCGCCGGCAACCTGCTGGGCGGTGAACAGTCCGGCCACATCCAGGGCGTCGGCTTCGACCTCTACATCAGGCTGGTGGGCGAGGCCGTGGCCGAGTACCGCGGTGAAGCCGAGGAGAAGGCGGCCGAGATGAAGATCGAGCTGCCCGTCAACGCGCACCTGCCGCACGACTACGTGCCGGGGGAGCGGCTGCGGCTGGAGGCCTACCGGAAGCTGGCGTCGGCCATCACCAACGAGGCCATCGACGAGGTCCTCGCCGAGCTCGTGGACCGCTACGGCGAGCCGCCGCTGCCCGCCCAGAACCTCGTCGCCGTCGCGCGCTTCCGGGTGGGCGCCCGCGAAGCCGGGCTCTCCGACGTCGCCCTGCAGGGAAACTTCATCAAGTTCTCCCCGGCGCAGCTTCCCGAATCGAAGACCATGCGGCTCAACCGCATGTACCCGGGCGCGCAGTCCAAGCCCGCCCTCGACGCCGTCCTCATCCCCAAGCCGAAAACCGCAAGGATCGGCGGCCGCGACCTGCAGGACGCCGAAATCCTCGCATGGGCCGACGGCGTCATCCGCAACATTTTCTCCGACGCTCCGGTCCCGCTCGAAGCCACGAAGGGCTAGCCGTGATGGGAGGACACCACGCCGCGTCAGGGGCCGCGGCGTGGGTGGCTATTGCCTCGACGGGGCCGTACACCCTGGGCTGGTATCCGCTGGACGCCACCGGCGTGCTGATCGGCGGCATGGCGACGGCGGGCACCGCCCTCGTGTGCGACTGGGACCACCGCTCCAGCACCGTGGCGCACTCGCTGCCGCCGCTGTCCAACATGATCGCCGTGGGCATCGAGAATGCCAGCGGCGGCCACCGGCAGGGCACGCATTCGGTGCTGGGGGCGGCCATGTTCGTGCTGCTCGCCGCGGTGGCGGCGCAGATCCAGCTTGACACTCCGTGGGGCGTGCTGTCCGTCGGCGCCGGGCTGCTGTGCATGTTCATGATCAACATCGCGGCCAAGGCGCTGAAGCTGTTTCCGAAGTCCGGGTGGATCAGCAACTGGATCTTCGCCCTGGTCATGGCCGGCCTGGTGACGTGGTTTGCACCGCACCAGTGGACGTGGCTGCCCATGTCCATGCTGATCGGCGTCGTGGTCCACATTGTGGGGGACATGGTGACCACCGGCGGTGTTCCGCTGCTCTGGCCGCTGGTGGTCAAGCCGCCACGGTTCCTGCGCCGTTTGTGGGTGTTGCGGAACTTCTGGCGGCCCAACGGCGCCTTCTCCATCCCGCTGCTGGGCCGGGCCGGGTCACGGCGGGAGTGGCTGGTGCTGATCCCGGTGAGCGGCTACGCGATGGTGGGAATGTGCTTGGCGGCCTGGTCGCTGGCCGGCACCCATTTCCCTGCGGCGCTGGCCCTGGCCAGCCGGCTGGCCAGCAGCCTGCTCGGACTAACCTGACCGCGGGCTGCCCCGAGGCCGGCCGCCCTGACACACAGGACTGCCGTGATTCACAGGTTAAAAAGCTGAAGCCCCGGAACATTCCGGGGCTTCAGCTTCAAAGTCTGCGTGGCGTTTAGTATTCGCCGGCGGAATCCGAGCGGCCGGTGATGGTCTGCGGGATCCAGAACGCAAGGGCGAACAGGCCAAGGCACACGGCCATCGGCCACGGGTTCTCCAGGGACAGGAAGGACAGCGAGTAGATGGAACCCAGGAACAGGGCCATGAAGACCACAAAAAGAACGATGCTGCCAACCAGGGTGTTCTCGTTCTGGGGCGTCTTTACCTGCTGGTCAATCTTGCTGGACATTCATTCCTCCTCGGCCCCGCGGGGCTCAAACTGTGGCTGCCGCCGGTCAGTACGCAGACGAACCCTGTTCGCCGTTGACGATTGCAATACCGGAGCTGGCGCCAATACGTGTTGCACCTGCAGCAATCATAGCCTGTGCGTCCTCGAGCGAGCGCACGCCGCCGGAGGCCTTGACGCCCAGGTCCGGGCCCACGGTTCGCCGCATGAGGGCCACATCCTCGACCGTGGCGCCGCCGCCGTTGAAGCCCGTTGAGGTCTTGACGAAGTCGGCGCCGGCCTCCACGGCCGCTTCGCAGGCCAGGACCTTCTGGTCATCGCTGAGCAGGGCAGTCTCGATGATGACCTTGAGGATGGCCTCGCCCTGGTGGACGGCTTCGGCGACAGCCTTGATGTCGTCCACCAGGGCGCCCTTGTCCGAGGCCCTGGCCGCAGCGATGTCGATGACCATGTCCACTTCGTCGGCGCCGTCCAGCACGGCCCCGCGGGCCTCGAACGCCTTGACGTCGCCGGGCGTGGCGCCCAGCGGGAAACCCACCACGGAACACGTGAGCACGCCGGTACCCTTGAGCGCCGTCTTCACCGTCTTGACCCACACCGGGTTCACGCACACCGACTTGAACCTGTACTCGGCGGCCTCGGCGCACACCTTGAGGATGTCCGCCTCGCTGGCCTCCGGCTTCAGCAGCGTGTGGTCGATGAAGGAAGCGATGCCCTGCGCCCCGCGGCCTTCCCCGGCAGATCCTGTGGGGCTGGTCGCGGTGCCCGTGCTGGCTTCGTTGCTCATGCTGGTCCTTTCCATGGGCCTTTGGCCGGAGGCGCCCCGGGTGTCGCGGCGCCCTTGCGAACCATCCTGCCACAGCAGGAAAGCTAGGCAGCGGTGGCCAGTTGCCCGACGGTAAGTGCCGCCATGAGCTCGGCCGCGCAGACGCCGGCAGCTGACCCGGACGCCACCAGCAGACCCAGCCGCACGCCGTCGAACGCTGCCGCGTCCCCGACGGCCCAGATGCCCGGCACGGACGTGCGGAAGTCGCGGCCGACGACGATCCCTCCGGACGCCGCCGTCATCACGCCCGCGGCGGCAGCCAGACCGTCCTGGGGTGTGCGGTCCTCGGCGAGGACCACCAGGTCGCCGCTCATGCTGCTGCCGTCCTCGAACACGACACCGGCAGCCGGCAGCACAGAGCCAGCAAGCGTCGGCACGACGGCGACGGGCCGGGCAGTGGTGCGGACCGGCCGGACGCCGCGGGCGCGGAGTACCGCTTCGGCCTGCCCGGCGGCGGGACCCGTGCCCACCAGAATGCCCAGCGGCCTGCGGCCGAGCACCCGGGTGACTTCCTTGACGGCGTGGCCGATCTTCGCGGCGTCATCGATGGTGGAGTAGCTGAGGCAGCGGCCGGCGCCGTCGACAGGGGAGTCCACCGGGGCCGAGCCGGTGGCGATGACCAGCTGGTCGTAGCCGAACTCCAGGCCGTCGGCGGTGGTGACCACCCTGGCGGCGGCGTCGATGTGGCTGGCGGGCTGGCCGAAGCGCACTGTGACGAACGGCAGGGCGGCCAGTTCCAGCAGGTCCTCGGGGGCGTCGTCGCGGCTGCTCAGCACCGTGACGGTTCCGGGGAACTGTGCGGCGGCCAGCTGGGCCACGAGGGCCTGGGCTGCCGGGCCTGCCCCGGCGATAACGATCTTGGCGGCAGGGGTGGCGGTGGACGGAAACTGTGCCGGAGCGGACATGTGCTGGCCCTTTCGAAAGCTGCACCAGGCGGGCCGATCTGGGCCCTGTTGTGCTGATGGGACCCAGCCTAGGGGGAACGTTTTTCGCGGGTGTTTCCCTGGTGTTGCCTGTTCTTCTCGGCCCGTTCGCCAGTATTTACGGACCGGTAATGGCGTGGGTCACACCGCGGTGACTCCACGGTGACAAGGCAACGCGGGGTCACTTACAGCCCAATCGGAGGGCCTTATTGGGCGCTAAGTGACCCTCCCCGCCCGCACCCTAGCCTCGCAAGCTCGGCCAGGGAACCCTGCGGGCGTGGGCCCCCGTTGCTGTAATAGGGCTAGACGCGGATGCGGTAGCCGCGCTTCACTACTGTTTCCACGAGCTTGCCGTCGGGCAGGGAAGACCGCAGCCGGCTGACCGTCATGTCCAGCGCGTGCACCGAGCCGCGCAGTTCCAGCAGCTCGGACAGGGACTCCCGGGAAAGGACCGCACCGCCGGCGCCCAGGAGCGCGCGGAGCAGCAGCAGCGGTGCCGGGGCAATCTCCACAGGCTCGCCGTCAATGCGCAGCGACCGGCCGCGCAGTTCCACATTTCCGGACCGCGTGTCGAGGCGTCGCACATGGTTCAGCGCGAGGTGCTCGCACACCAGCCTGATCAGCGCGCCCATCCGGAACCGTTCCGGCACCAGCGGGGTGATGCCAGCGTCCAGCAGCGGCTGCGCCGTCACCGGACCAACGACGGCGGTTGTCACCGTGGTCTTCAGGCTCTCCACGAGCTGCTTGTACAGCCCCATCTCGTGGGCCGTGCTCCACATGGCGTCCACGGCGGGGGCACTCGTGAAGGTGAGGACGTCCAGGTTGCCGCTGCACGCTGCCTCGATCAGGCGGGGGAGCCGGTCGGCGCCGTCGGGCTTGACCCAGCGGTACGGGGTCACGGTCAGGACGGTGGCACCGGACATCCGCAGCCGTTCCAGCTGGCGGACATCCGTGTAGCCGTGCAGCTGCACGGCCACGGTCTTGCCGCGCACGCCCTCGGCCAGCAGCATGTCCACCAGTGTTGCGGTGGTTTCGTCGCTGCTGATCCCGACGTCGGCCAGGCCGGCCGCGCGCACGGCGCCGCGGGCCTTGGGCCCACGGACGAACATCCGGCAGGCGGCCAGGGTTTCCAGCAGCTCCTCACCGATCCCCGAAGCGTCCGCCGCCTCGCACCAGCGGCGCATGCCGTAGGCGGTGGTTGCGATGCAGAGGTCGGGCTTGGCCGCGATGATCGTCTTGGTGTCCTCGATGAGGCTGATGTCCTCGTTCACGGGGGCGATCTTCAGTGCCGGGGCGTGCAGGACCTCGGCGCCGCGGCGTTCCAGGGCCTCGATGAGGTCCCGCGAACGGCGGTGGGACGTCACGCCGATCCGGAAACCCTCCAACGGGGCCTCGGCCGCCGCCTCCGGAGCGGTTTCGGTGAGCGCGGGCCCGGCGGGCGGGGTCTCGGCGGGTGATGTTTCAGTGGGGGCTAGTACATTCATTGCGTTCATGCCTATCACGAACCCAGCAGCGAGGCCGCCAGACGGTCGAGTTCCGCCTCGGCCTCGGCATGCCCGCGGTTGGCCTCAGCCACCCGCACCACCTCGCCGATCACCAGGACGGCGGGGTTGCTGCAGCCGGCGGCGGCAGTTGCGATATTGCCCAGTTCCGCGATGGTGGTCTTCTGGCCCGGCCGGTAGCCGCGCTCCACCACGGCCATGGGCATGTCGGCGCGCATCCCGGCGCGGCGAAGGCCGGCGGCGAGGTGGTGCAGCGTGCCGATGCCCATCAGCACCACGATGGTTCCGCCCAAGCCGGCCAGGTGCGTCAGTTCCTTCTCGGTGAGCGGCGCGTGGCCGGACACGACGGTGAACATGTGGCTGACTTCACGGTGCGTCACGGGGATGCCGGCGGCAGCGGGCACGGAGATGGCGCTGGTCACGCCCGAAATCACCCGGACGGGAACGCCGGCGGCGACGCAGGAGGCAACTTCCTCCCCGCCGCGGCCGAAGACGTAGGGGTCGCCGCCCTTGAGGCGCACCACGTTGTTGCCTTCCAACGCGGAAGCGACCATGAGCTTTTCGATGTCGCCCTGGCTCACCTTGTGGTGTCCCGGGCGCTTTCCGACGTCGACGAGCTCGGCGGAGGTGAGGGACGCCAGCTCCTGGTACGGGGCCAGCCGGTCGTAGAACACGACGTCGGCATCGCGCAGGGCCTTGACGGCCGCCACGGTCAGCAACTCGACGGTGCCCGGGCCGCCGCCAACGAGCGTGACGTGGCCGGACCGGCCGGCGGCCGGCTCGGCCGCCACCGGAATGCCGGCGGCGCGGCAACGGTCCAGCAGCGGCTCCCAGCCGGTCTGGCCGTCGTCGACCGCCGCGACGAGGAACGGACGCTCGGGGAGGGGGCCGTCGTGCCCGGCACCCTGCGGGGTGCTGAGGCGGGAGACGACCGCGCCGGCTGCCTCGTAGCGGCGGACGGCCTGGCGGGCGGCGAAATCCGAGCCGGTGACCAGGATGTCGCGGCCGGTGAGATCAATGCTGAGCTGCATGCCTATACCTCATTCTCATCGCGGGGCCGCAGGGGAATGGAAGCGCCGATCAGGACTGGCTGCTGAACGGCCAGCGCCTTCTCCTCGGCTGTTGCCGGGCGCATCTGGCCGCGCTCGTCCGGGACGAAGGTGATCGAATCGTCCTTCTGGTCAGGGGCATTGACGAAGGAGCGGAACCGGCGGAGGCGCTCGGGGTCCTTCAGGGTGTCTGCCCACTCGTCGATGTAGGTGTCGACGTGCTTGGCCATGGCTGCCTCGAGGTCCTCGGCGATGCCCAGGGTGTCCTTGACCACCACGTCCTCGACGTGCTTGATGCCGCCGTCGAGCTCTTCCTGCCAGCGTGCGGTGCGCTGCAGGCGGTCGGCAGTGCGGATGTAGTACATGAAGTAGCGGTCGATGTACTTGATCAGGGTTTCGTCATCGAGGTCCTTCGCCAGCAGCTGGGCGTGGGCCGGGGTGGCACCGCCGTTGCCGCCGACGTACAGGTTCCAGCCGTCCGCGGTGGCGATCACGCCGACGTCCTTGCCGCGGGCCTCGGCGCATTCGCGGGCACATCCGGAGACGCCCATTTTGAGCTTGTGCGGGCTGCGGAGGCCGCGGTAGCGGAGCTCGAGCTGGATGGCCATGGCCACCGAGTCCTGGACGCCGAAGCGGCACCAGGTGGAACCGACGCAGGACTTTACCGTGCGCAGGCTCTTGCCGTAGGCCTGGCCGGATTCGAAGCCGGCGTCCACAAGTTCCTTCCAGATTTCCGGGAGCTCCTCCAGCCGGGCACCGAACATGTCGATGCGCTGGCCGCCGGTGATCTTGGTGTACAGGTTGTACTTTTCGGCGACGGCGGCGATGACGCCGAGCTTCTTCGGGGTGATCTCGCCGCCGGCGATGCGGGGGACCACCGAGTAGGTGCCGTCCTTCTGCATGTTTGCCAGGGCGCGGTCGTTGGTGTCCTGCAGGGTGCCGCGGCCGGCGTCCAGCACGTAGGCGCTGTTCTGGCTGGCGAGGATGTTGCCGATGGTCGGCTTGCAGATGTCGCAGCCCGCGCCGGTGCCGTACTTGGCCATGATCTCCTCGAAGGAGGTCAGTTCCAGGACGCGGATGGCGTCGAACAGTTCCTGGCGGGACAGTTCGATGTGCTCGCAGAGGGCCTTGGAGACCTCGACGCCGGACTTGGTCAGTTCGGTTTCCAGCAGCTTCTTGAGCATGGGCACGCAGGAACCGCACTGGGTGCCGGCGCGGGTGCAGCCCTTCAGCTCACCGAGTTCCTGGACCGGGGCGTTGCCGTCGCAGGCGCCGCAGCCGTTGATCGCGTCGCGGATGGTTCCGGCGGTCACGTTGTTGCAGGAGCACAGGGTGGCGTCGTCCGGCAGCTCGGTTTCGGGGGCGTCGCCGCCGCCCGCCGCGCTGAGGAACGCTCCGGGCTCGGCGGGAAGTTCGCGGCCCAGGAGCGGACGCAGGCTCATGTACGGTGAGGCGTCACCCACGAAGATGCCGCCCAACAGGGTCTTGGCGTCATCCGTGGTGACGATCTTTTGGTAGACGCCGCGGGCGGGGTCGGCGTAGACGATCTCGAGGGCGTGCTCGGTCTTGGCGAAGGCGTCGCCGAAGCTGGCGACATCCACGCCGGACAGCTTCAGCTTGGTGGCGGTGTCGAAGCCGGGGAAGGTCGCATCCCCGCCGTGCAGGCGGTCCGCCACGATCTCGGCCATGGTGTTGGCGGGGGCAACGAGGCCCAGGCACATGCCGCCGAAGTTGGCTACTTCACCAATGGCCCAGATACCCGGCACCTCGGTGGCGCAGTAATCGTTGATGACCACGCCGCCGCGCTGGCCCAGGCTGAACACCTGTTCCTCGCCCTCGGCTGCGCGGAAGAGTTCGTCGCGGGGCCGGACGCCGATGGCAACGATCACCATGTCGGCATCGATGGTGCGGCCGTCGGCCATGAGGACACCCGTGACCTGGCCCTCGTCGTCGGATAGGACCTCCGACGGGAAGACACCGCCGTGGACTTCAAAGCCCTTGGCCTTGATGAGCCGGCCCATTGCCTGGCCCGCTCCTTCGTCGAGCTGCGTGGCCATCAGCCACTGCGAACCGTCGATGACGATCGGCGTGGCGCCCAGCTGCTCCGTGCCGGCGGCCGATTCGAGCCCTAGGAGGCCGCCGCCGATGGTGACCGCTTTAACCTTGCGGCCGAGCTTTTCCGTCAGTTCGGCGATGGCCTTGTTGATGGCCCAGACGTCTTCAAGCGTGCGGTACACGTGGGTGAGCTCGGCGCCCGGGATCGGCAGGCGGGCGGCATTCGAACCGGTGGCCACCACCAGTTCGTCGTATTCGAAGGTGTTGCCGGCAGCGGTTTCCACCGTCTTGGCCTCGGCATTGATCTTGACCACGCGCTCGCCGGTCTTCAGGTCCACGGAGGGGTGGTCCCACATGGCAGCCTCGCCCAGGGTGAGGTCGTAGTCCATGTCGGTGAGGGCCTTGGAGAGCGCCACCCGGTCATAGGGGAGGTGGGCTTCTTCAGTGAGGACAGTGACATGCCAGCCTTCGAGGCCACGGGCATGCATGGCATCGGCAAAACGGTGGGCTGCAGGGCCGCCGCCGGCGACCACAATGCGGCGCGGAGTCGATGAGGTTGAAGTCTGTTCGGTCACTGTGGGCCTTTCGCTGGGCCGCAGACGGTGCTCTGCAGCTTGTGCGTCCAGCCTAGGGAGCCGCAGTTTCGCTTCAGTTTCCCAATTGTTTCGTGAACTTAACTTCTGCATCACGGGCTTGTTTCGGGCCATGTGAGGTGTCTTTTACGTTCTTGACACATTGACCGCACCCCGTCGAAACACCGTCACCCTAGCTTTGGAATACGGCCGCAGCGGCGGCAGCACTAGGCGCAAACACGCGCCTCGCAGGACCGGCCCGCCGCCGGAAAGCACGCAAAGGGAGAGGAGCCGGACATGACGGCAACACTGGAACTTGAGGATCTCGCCACCGGATATGCGGCAGGCTGGCACCGCGTCTGCGCGGTGGAGGACCTGGAACTGGCCTGGGGGGAAGCGGCACTCGTGGCCGGCCGGCAGGTGGCCCTGTTCCGCACAGGCCCCGGTGAGGTTTTCGCCGTGGCGCAGGAGGACCCGGCCACCGGCGCCTTCGTTATGGCGCGCGGCATCCTCGGATCACGCGGCATGCGCCCCACCATCGCCTCGCCGCTGCACAAGGAGGTCTACGACCTCGAGACGGGTGAATGCTTTGGAAACGGGGAGCTGCGCCTGCCCGCCTTCAGCACGCGCATCGTGGACGGCTTCATCGAGGTTGAGCTCTAAGACTCAAGCTCCCGGCGGCCCGCCCGTAATGAGCCGCAGCCCTTTGAAGGGTCGGGGCCGCCTACAGGCCCAGGGCCTCGCGCACGTCAGTCAGCACCTGGTCCAGCGCGGCCCTCGCTGCCAGCCGGGCTTCGGGCAGTTCAGCGGCCGAGCCGACGCTCTGGATGACCTCCAGGTAGCACTTCAGTTTCGGCTCCGTGCCGCTCGGCCGGATGATCACGCGGCTGAGGTCGCGGGTTACATAGAGCAGCCCGTCGGTCGGAGGCAGCTGTTCGCTGCCTTCGGCCAGATCCACGAATGACTCCACGGCCGACCCGCCAAACGATTCGGGCGGGTTCACGCGCAGCCGGTTCATCATGGCATCCAGCAGGCCGAGGTCAGCCACGCGGATGCTCAGCTGGTCACTCGCGTGGAGCCCGTGCACCAGGTACAGCTCGTCCAGGGTGTCGAAGATCGTCCTGCCCTCGGCCTTGGCTGCGGCCGCCAATTCCGCGATCAGCACCGCGGCGGACAGTCCGTCCTTGTCACGGACCAGGTCCGGAGCAACGCAGTAACCCAGCGCCTCCTCATAGCCGTAGACGAGGCCCGGCACCCGGGAAATCCACTTGAACCCGGTCAGCGTTTCCTCATGCGCGTACCCTGCTGCGGCGGCGATGCGTGAAAGCAGCCGCGACGAAACAATCGAATTGGCGAACACACCGCCGGCCGCCTCCACTCCGGCAGCGTCCGCTCCAGTGGGGTCCGCTCCGGTTGCGTCCGCCTTAGAGGCGGCCAGGCGCGCCACGACGTGCGCTCCCAGAAGGGCGCCCACCTCATCGCCCCGCAGCATCCGCCACGCACCCGTGTCCGGGTCCTTCGCGGCCACCGCGGCACGGTCTGCGTCCGGGTCGTTGGCCAGAACGATGTCTGCGTCCGCCTGCATCGCCTCACCCAGGGCCAGATCCAGGGCGCCCGTTTCCTCAGGGTTGGGAAAACTGACGGTGGGGAAGTCCGGGTCCGGCTCCGCCTGTTCGCTGACCAGCGTCACGTCGGTGAATCCGGCTGCCTCCAGAACGGAGACAGCCGTCGCTCCGCCGACGCCGTGCAACGGTGTCAGGACAATCTTCAGGTCCCGAGCCGGGAAGAGCACGCGGTCGGCCAGCCCTGCCGTGGCGGCCCCGTAGTCCTGGACGATCCCGTCGTCGAGCACCGTCCAGCCGTCCTGGGCCAAGGGGATGGAGGCAAGGTCGCCCGCCTTGCTGATTTCGGTGGCGATCAGGGCGTCGTACGGCGCCACGATCTGCGCGCCCCGGCCGCTTTCCTCCACCGCATGCCGGCCGAGGTACACCTTGTAGCCGTTATCCTGCGGGGGGTTGTGGCTGGCTGTGACCATCACGCCGCCGTCGCACTCCAGCGCCCGGACCGCATACGCGAGCAGCGGCGTCGGCAGGGGAGCCGGCATCAGGAATGTCTCGATGCCCGCCGCAGTGAACACGGCCGCCGTCTCGGTCGCGAAAATGTCAGAGTTGTAGCGGGCGTCGTAGCCGACGACGGCGCGTGGCCGTGTTCCGGGCACAGCCTCCGCCACCGCCCGGACCAGAAAATTGGCGAAGCCCGCCGCTGCGCGGCGGACCACGACGCGGTTCATCCGGTTCGGCCCCGGGCCCAGGGCGGCACGCAGGCCCGCCGTTCCGAACTGCAGCGTTCCCCGGAAGCTGTCTTCAAGGTCCTGCCGGGCGGCGGGCGTGCCGGCCTCGGTGAGCTTCACGAGCTCGGTCAGCGTTGCCGCGGTACGGGGATCCGGATCCTGGGCGGCCCAGGCACGGGCGTCGTTGAGCAGCTGCAGATCGGCTTCGGAAGACGTCATGGCATCCAAACTATCGTCAAAGTGCGGCGGAGCGGTGCCGGACGGGGCTAGTGACCGGTCACAACCTCACAGGTCCGTGGCGGCTGGAGCGCTTCTTGACAGGAGATTCTGGACACGTACTGTCTTGGTTGTGAAGTTGAACCAGGGGGTGGAGTGGGCCCTCCACTGCTGCGTAGACATGGCTTGGGCGCCAGCCGGCGAACCTATCAGCAGCGGCCGGCTTGCCGAGCTGTATAAGCTGCCGCCGGCATACCTGAACAAGCAGCTTCAGTGCCTGGTGCGGGCAGGCGTCCTGCAGTCCGTGTCCGGCCCCAGGGGCGGGTTCCAGTTGGCGCGGCGGCCTGACCGGATCTCGGTGCTGGACGTGGTGCTGGCCATCGAAGGGCGGGACCTGGCCTTCCGCTGCGACGGCATCCTGGCGAACTGTCCCGGCGGTGATGCGGACGATGACTACTTCCGCAGCTGCACCATTTCCCAGTCCATGCGCCAGGCGGAGCTGGCCTGGCGGACCGAACTCGCGCGGCAGACTGTTGCAGGCATTGCGCAGTCCCTGGCGCGGCGGTTCCCCGAGGCTCGGGCCAGCTCGCTCGCCCAACTCCTTGCCGCAAACGGCGCGCGGGACTAGAAGGGCTGGTTTAGAGCCGGCCGATAATCTCCGCGAGGAGCTTGGAGATGCGAGGCCCCGCAGCGTGTCCGGCTTCGAGCACTTCCTCATGGCTCAGCGGCGTCGGGCTGATGCCGGCCGCGAGGTTGGTGACCAGCGAGATGCCGAAGACCTCCATGCCGGCGTGCCGCGCAGCGATGGCCTCCAGCGCCGTCGACATGCCCACCAGGTCGGCGCCGATGCGCTTGGCGTACTGCACCTCGGCCGGCGTCTCGTAGTGCGGGCCGGTGAACTGGGCGTAGACACCTTCGCCCAGGGTCGGGTCCACCTCGCGGGCCAAATCCCGGATCCGCGAGGAGTACAGATCGGTCAGATCCACGAAGGTGGCGCCCTCGAGCGGGGACGCCGCGGTGAGGTTGATGTGATCTTTGATGAGTACGGGGGTGCCGGGTGCCCAGTCTTCGTTCAGCCCGCCGCAGCCGTTGGTGATCACCAGGGTGCCGCAGCCGGCAGCGGCCGCGGTGCGCACGCCGTGGGCCACGGCCCGGACGCCCTTGCCCTCGTAGTAATGGGTGCGGGCGCCCAAGACGAGTGCGCGCTTGCCTTCACGGGTCAGCACGGACCGGATGGTGCCCACGTGTCCGGCCACGGCGGGAGCCGAAAAGCCCGGGACCTCCGAAGCCGCCAGCGTCGCGGTGGTTTCGCCGATGAGGTCGGCGGCCTCGGCCCAGCCCGAGCCCAGGACCAGGGCGATGTCATGCGTTGCGACGCCGGTCTCCGACGCGATGTAGTCCGCCGCCGTCCGCGCTGCCTTGAAGGGATCCGTGTCCGGGAATTCTGTTGTACTCACCCGGTCCAAGCTACCGTGCCGGAGCTGGTGCGGGCAGCAGAAACGCGCCCTTGCAGGCTGCCCGGCCAGCCCCGGAAGATTGGTGGTCCGGCGCCGGATGCAGGAGAATGGCATCTTGTGACTATGCATCCTGATTTCAGCGCCCCCCGAATCGCAATTCTCGGCGGAGGTCCGGGCGGCTACGAAGCCGCCATGGTGGCCGCCTCGCTGGGAGCTCAAGTCACCATCATCGAGCGGGCAGGCCTCGGCGGCTCTGCGGTGCTGACCGACGTCGTGCCGTCCAAGACGCTGATCGCGACGGCGGACCTGATGACCCGCGTCGGCGGTGCCGGCGAGCTGGGGGTCAAGTTCGACGTCGACGGCGGGGACTTCGTGCCGGTCATGCGGGCGGACCTCAAGCACATCAACGACCGCCTGCTCGGCCTCGCCCGCCAGCAGTCCGCCGACATCCAGACCGGCCTGGAGCACCAGAACGTCCGGATCCTGAACGGCTCCGGCAAACTGGTGGACAACCACACCATCGAGGTCCTGACGGCTGACGGAACCGAAACCGTTGAGGCGGACGCCATCCTGCTGACCGTCGGGGCGCACCCGCGGGAACTGCCCACGGCGCGGCCGGACGGCGAACGGATCCTGAACTGGGCGCAGATCTACAACCTGGACGAACTGCCGGAGGAACTGATCGTGGTGGGTTCCGGCGTGACCGGCGCCGAGTTCGCCTCCGCCTACAACGGCCTGGGCTCGAAGGTCACCCTGATCTCCAGCCGCGACCGCGTGCTTCCGGGTTCCGACACGGACGCCGCCGAGGTGCTGGAAGAGGTTTTCGAACGCCGCGGCGTGAAGGTGCTGTCCCGTTCGCGGGCCGAGACGGTGGAACGGACGGACGACGGCGTGGTGGTCACCCTCGGTGACGGCTCCAAGGTCACGGGCAGCCACTGCCTGGTCTGCGTGGGCTCCATTCCCAACACGGCCGGCATCGGCCTGGAGGAGGCCGGCGTCGCACTGACCGAAAGCGGCCACATCAAGGTCGACGGCGTATCCCGCACCACCGCCCCGAACATCTACGCCGCCGGCGACTGCACCGGCGTCCTGGCCCTCGCCTCCGTCGCGGCCATGCAGGGCCGGATCGCGATTGCGCACTTCCTGGGCGATCAGGTGACCCCCATCAAGCTGCACCAGGTGGCGTCCAACATCTTCACCTCGCCCGAGATCGCGTCGGTGGGCGTGTCCGAGGCGGAGATCGAGTCCGGCAAGTACCAGGGCGACATTATCAAGCTGTCCCTAAAGAGCAACGCCCGCGCCAAGATGCGCAACGTCAAGGACGGCTTCGTCAAGATCTTCGCCCGCAAGGGATCCGGGACAGTGATCGGCGGCGTGGTGGTGGGCGCCAACGCGTCCGAGCTGATCTTCGCCATCTCCATCGCGGTGAAGCAGAAACTGCACGTCGACGACGTCGCCAGCACCTTCACGGTGTACCCGTCGCTGAGCGGCTCCATCTCCGAGGCTGCACGCCGGCTGCACGTGCACATCTAAGCGGCGCCGGCTGGTCGGGCCTGTCCCGCTGGCCGGGCTGTCCCGGCCCCGGAGGCACATCCTGTGAATGGCGGCCAGCTCCTAGTCGCCACCGGCAGAGCTGAGTAAAATTCAGACTGTCGATCCCGGGGTTGGCGGCACCGGGCCACGACAGACCGATCACGAGCGGTCAGCCAAGCGGAGAGTACTTCCGGACGGTCGGACCGCGGAAGCCAGGAGCATGCCATGATCACTGTTCAGAAAGCCGCAATCAACACCGCCCTCGTCGCGGCCCTCGTGGGCGGCGGCGCCTACCTCGCCATGGGCTATCCCATTCTTTCTTCGGCCACCAGCAGCGCCGGAAGCCAGTCCAGCACGGACTCCGCCAAAGGTGGCCACCAGGCCAACGGGATTACCGAGCAGCTGCTGACGGGGACCACCGCCACCCGGGTGAAGAACGCGTTGCTGGCGGCCAACCCCGGCGCGACGGTCCACCGGGTTGAGACCGACGCCGAGGGCGCAGTCTACGAAGCACACATCACGAAGGCTGACGGCTCGCGGGCCACAGTGAAGCTGGACGGTTCCTTCAACATCACGGCAACCCAGGCCGGGCACGGACTCAGGTAACTGGCGGCGACTCAGGAACAGGCGTAGGGAGGAACGGCGTCGCCTGGCGTGAATGGCTCGAACCAGTGCCGAATATCCAGCTTGCCAGCACCCTGTTCGCTGGTGCCGTCCGTGTACAGGATTGCTGAGTCTGCGTCCTCCAGCAGAACCTCCTCAACGATGGCCCGCCACTCCTCGGGCAGGTCCAGTTCGTAAATGTCCTCGGTGATCCTGGCCTGGTCGAGCAGGCAATGGACAGCGAGCTCGCCAGCGAGACAGCCGGGAGCGGCCCAGCCGCGGGCAAGGGACGCGGTGATGTCCGCTGCCACCACAATGAACCGCTGCGTGAACGCCGCATCATAGTTGGAAGCGAACTGCGGGGGCAGCGACGACAGCACGGACGTTCCGGCGATGGCCTCAGGCGTGACCGCCTCCAGCTCGTTCAGGGTGCCCAGATCGCGGAACAACTGGTCGATCAGGATGCTGGACGAATTCCACAGCAGGCCCGCCAGCAGCCGCGTCTGGCGCCCGGACCGCTCCCGGTCGTCGGCGCCGGCGGAGGCCATCTCCGCCAGGTCCTCGGGGTCGAACTGGAGCCGCTGTTCGGCGGTCATGTCGTCGGGATGCGGGTCCAGCCCCAGGAGCTCGAGGCTCAGGCCGGTGAGCTTCTCGGAGTCGGCCAGCAGTTCTTCGGTGATGTCGTCGTCTTCGTCGGCATTCATGCTCCCGATGCTACCGGCCAGCAACAGCACCCCCGATTTGTGTGACGCGGCAGCTCAAAGAAGGCCAGGCCCGGTCACCCGGCAGTCAGCTTTCACGCGGCCGCCCCCTGAAAGTGCTTTTCGATCAGTCCCTTGATGTCCTCGTGGCAGCCGCCGCAGCCAGTGCCGGCACGGGTGGAAGCGGAGACCTCGGCCACCGTGGAGCAGCCGCCGGTCACGGCTTCGGCGATCTTGCCGCCGCTGACGCCGGCGCAGCGGCATACCGTGCTCTCGGGGTTGTTGGAGGCACCCGCGGACGCCAGCTGGTCGGGTCCGTCGAGGCGCAGGAGCAGGGACCTGTCCGTGGGCAGTTCGGCGCCGCGTTCGAAGAGCTGCACCAGCTCTCCCGCGGTGCGCGGCATGCCCACGCTGACCAGGCCCTCCAGCACACCGCCGCGGGTGGTCATCTTGACGTAGCGCCCGTGCTCGGGGTCGGCCCACTGGGCGATCTGCAGCCGCGGCCTGCCGTTGACGGCGCCGGCGGTCAGGACTTCCTCATCCCAGGGATCCGCGGAGTTGTCACCGGCCACGGCCATGTTCATGCCGCGGGCCTTCAGCACGACCACACCGGGCTTTTCCTGGGGGAGCTGGGGCAGCGAATCGACGTCCTCCGCCGCACCTTCGGACAGGAGCAGGAGGTATTCGGCCAGCCATTCGGCCTGCCGCCAGCCGGGACCTACCAGGCCGGACGGTCCGCGCGCCGTACGGCACTCGATGCAGGCAGGATCCGGGCAGCGGACCTCGGCGCAGTCGCCGATGGCGAAGATGTGCGGCTCGTGGTGGGCGCGCAGCCGGTGGTCCACCAGGATGCCTGTCCCGGTGGAGAGGCCGCAACCCTCGGCGAGCTCAATGCGCGGGCGGACGCCGCAGGACAGGACCAGCAGGTCGCCGTCGATCGCCGATCCGTCGTCGAGCAGCAGTGCCGAGAACCCGCCGTCGGGCGCGTTGTGCTCAACGCCCGTGGACCGGGCATTGCCGGCCATCCGGACGCCGCAGTTGCGCAGGCTGGCGGACAGCACGGTGCCGCCGCCGCGGTCGATGTTCCGGCCCAGCGGATGGGGGCCGTTGTGCACCACCGTGACCGTGGCGCCTTCCTCTGCAGCCGCGAGGGCCGTCTCAAGCCCCAGCACGCCGCCGCCCAGCACCACAACGCGCTTGCGGCCAGCCACCGCCTGGCGCAGCACCTCGGCGTCGCGGAGGTCGCGGAGCGCGGTGACTCCCGGCGGAAGCACGGGAGCGGCAGGGTCCGGGTTCAGCCCCGTGAGGTTGGGGATCACGGGACGGGAGCCGGTGGCGAAGACCAGCCGGTCGTAGTGGGCCGGAGTGCCGTCGGAGAGGATTACGGACTGCCGCGCGCGGTCCACGCGCCGGACCTTCACGCCCAGCCGGACGTCCACGCCGTCGGCCACCAGCGCTGCGGCATCGGCCAGGGCCAGCGCCTCGGGGGTGGTGCGGCCAACGCCGAGGTCGGCCACCAGCACCCGGTTGTACGCGGCCTCGGCTTCCTGGCCGATGACCGTCAGCCCCACCTGCCCGGCGCGCAGTGCAGGCAGCAGTTCGTCGACCAGCCGTGCGGCCACCGGACCGAATCCGACAATTACAATCTGCTCGCTCATGAGGCCTCCGCTGTCTGAAGAAGACTGGTGATCGGGGTGGCAACTGCCAGCCGGACCCACACTTTGTTGAACTTGAATTCGGGCATCCCCGAGATAGGATCCGTGGCCGCTTCCGTCAGCCGGTTCGCGCTCTCCAGTTCGGGAAAGTGGAACGGCAGGAAGACGGTTTCGGGGCGGATGGCGGTGCTGAGCTCGGCCCGGCAGACCACCTCGCCGCGCTCGTTAGCCACCGAGACCTCTGCTCCGTCCGTGATGCCCATGGCCGCCGCGGCGGCCGGATGGATCTGGATTCTGGCTTCGGGCTGGGCGGCCAGGAGCTCGGCCACCCGCCGTGTCTGGGCGCCGGACTGGTAGTGCTCCAGCAGCCGGCCGGTGATGAGGGTCATGGGCTTGGCGGCCGGGTCCGGATGCGCCATGGAAGTACGACGGCGGCGGGGTGCCACCGGGGTCATGACTGCCTTGCCGTCCGGGTGGGCAAAGCCGTCCACAAACATCCGAGGAGTTCCGGTGCTGCCGGCGGGGTAGGGCCAGTACGCGGCCGCGCCGCTGTCCAGCATGGCGTAGTCGATGCCCGAGTAGTCGGCTGCGCCGCCGGCAGAGGCCAGGCGCAGTTCCTCGAAGACTGTCTCCGGATCGTCGCTGTAGGTGGACGGTGCGTCGAGTGCCTCGGCCAGCCGGGCCATGATCCAGAGCTCGCTGCGGGCACCGGCGGGTGGCTGGATCGCCTGGCGGCGGCGGAGGACGCGGCCTTCGAGGTTGGTCAGGGTCCCTTCCTCCTCGGCCCACTGCAGCACTGGCAGGACCAGGTCGGCCTCGGCTGCGGTCTCGGACATGAAGAAGTCGCAGACGACCAGGAAGTCCAGGCTGCGGAGCCCGCGGATGACGGCGTTGGCGTCCGGCGAGGCGACCGCGATGTTGGAGGCGTGGACGAAAAGGCAGCGGACGCCGTCGGGCTGTCCCAGTGACTTGAGCAGCTGCACCGCCGGCAGGCCGGGGCCGGGGATGAGGGACTCGTCCACGCCCCAGACCGAGGCCATGTGAGCCCGGGCGGCGGGGTCGGTGATCTTGCGGTAGCCGGGCAGCTGGTCGGCCTTCTGGCCGTGCTCGCGGCCGCCCTGGCCGTTGCCCTGGCCGGTGAGGGTGCCGTAGCCGCTGCGGGCGCTGCCGGGCAGGCCCAGCAGGAGGCTGAGGTTGATGGCCGCCGTGGCGGTGTCGGTGCCGTCCACGTGCTGCTCCACGCCGCGTCCGGTCAGGATGTAGCTGCCGCCCCGGCGCGCACCGGCGGCCAGCCGCCGGGCCGTCTCGCGGATGAGGTCGGCGGGTACGCCGGTGACGGACTGGACCCGCTCCGGCCAGTAGGCGTTGACGGACCGGACCACGGCGTCGAAGCCGGTGGTGCGCGCCTGGACGTAGTCGGCGTCGAGGAGGCCTTCGTGGATCACCACGTGGGAGAGGCCCAGCAGCAGGGTGAGGTCGGTGCCCGGCAGGGGCTGCAGGTGCAGCCCGCCGCCGTCGGAGGTGAACTTGGCTGTGGCGGAGCGCCGAGGGTCCACCACGATGAGGCCGCCGGCGTCGCGGACGCCCTGCAGGTGCTGGACGAACGGTGGCATGGTCTCGGCGACGTTGGAGCCGAGCATCAGGATGGTGCTGGCGGTGTCCAGTGCCTCCAGCGGGAAGGGCAGCCCGCGGTCCAGGCCGAAGGCCCGCATGCCCGCGGCAGCCGCCGACGACATGCAGAACCGGCCGTTGTAGTCGATCCGCGAGGTGCCCAGCGCGAGACGGGCGAACTTGCCCAGCTGGTACGCCTTCTCGTTGGTGAGGCCGCCGCCGCCGAACACACCGACGGAGTCCGCGCCGTGCCTGGCACGGGCGTCCTTGACGGCGGCGGTGACGCGGCCCAGGGCCTCGTCCCAGGAGATGGGGCGGAAGACGCCGTCGGGCCCCTTGAACATGGGCTCGGTGACGCGTCCGGGGTGCTGCAGGAGCGATGCGGACGTCCACCCCTTGCGGCAAAGGCCGCCGCGGTTGGTGGGGAAGTCACGTCCGCTCACTTCAAGGGCCGGCGCGGCCGGCACGGGGCCTGACCCCGGCTGCACAGCCGGGGTCAGGCCCGTAGCGGCCGGAGCCGCCGGGGACTTGAGCGTCATGGCGCACTGCAAGGCGCAGTAAGGGCAGTGCGTGTCGGCGCTTTTGGTCATGTTAGACGTGTCCCATCGCGTTTCGGTTGGCGTTGCGGATGTAGCAGAACCAGCAGACGGCCAGCATCAGGACGTATGCTCCGACGAAGCCGTAGAAGGCCGGGGTGTAGGAGCCACTGGCCGTGTTGGAGGCGTTCAGCACCTGCGGGATGACGAACCCGCCGTAGGCGCCGATGGCGGAGATCAGGCCGAGTGCGGAGGACGCCAGGCGCTGGGTCTGCACCGAGCTGGCTCCGGAGCGGGCCGCCCGGCTGGACGTTGCGAAGATCACCGGGATCATGCGGTAGGTCGCGCCGTTTCCAAAGCCGCTGGCGGTGAACAGCATCAGGAACAGGACCAGGAAGAGCCAGAAGTTCTTCAGCGGCAGCGTCCAGATCATGGTCAGCGTGATGACGGCCATGGCGGCGAAGGCAGTCACTGTCATCCGGGCCCCGCCCATGCGGTCAGCCATACGGCCGCCGTAGGGGCGGGCCAGCGAGCCGACCAGCGGGCCGAGGAAGGCCAGGGAAAGGGCCACGGCGCCGACCGAGATGGAGGAGAAGGCCGGGAAGTAGTCCTTGATGAGCTTGGGGAAGACGCCGGCGAAGCCGATGAAGGAGCCGAACGTTCCGATGTAGAGCAGTGCCATGACCCACAGGTGGGGTTCCTTGATCGCTGCCAGGGATCCGGCCACGTCGCCCTTGGCGCTCGTGAGGTTGTTCATGTACTTGTAAGCGCCGAAGGCTGCCAGGAGGATCAGCGGAATCCACATGAGGCCCGCTACGGGGAGGTTGACGGTGCCGGCGGCCAGCAGGGTGATGGCGATCGGTACAGCAAGCTGTGCCACAGCTGCGCCGAGGTTGCCGCCGGCGGCGTTCAGGCCCAGGGCCCAGCCCTTTTCGCGGGCCGGGTAGAAGAAGGTGATGTTGGCCATCGAGCTGGCGAAGTTGCCGCCGCCGAAGCCTGCAAGGGCCGCCACGAACAGCATGACGCCGAACGGTGTTTCCGGATTGGAAACGCACAGTGCAAGCCCGGTGGAGGGGATCAGCAGCAGCAGGGCGGAGACGATGGTCCAGTTCCGGCCGCCGAAGCGCGGAACCATGAACGTGTAGGGGATCCGGAGCGTGGCGCCTACGAGGCTCGGCATGGAGATCAGCCAGAAGATTTCGGACGTGCTGAACGTGAATCCTGCGGTGGGGAGCTGGACCACCACGATGGACCACAGCTGCCAGACGACGAAGCCAAGGAACTCGGCGAAGATGGACCAATTAAGGTTGCGGCGCGCGATCGAGCGGCCCTGGGATTCCCACTGCTGCTTGTTCTCGGCGTCCCAGTTGGCGATCCAGCGTCCGGGACGCACTTCAAGGGCGGGTGCCTCGGTGGTGGTGGCGGCAGCAAGATCGAGGGAATTGTGGGTTCCGGCGTCTGCGGTGCGGTCAGCAGTCACGGTATACCTCCTTGGGGAATGTTGTCCTTCCAAGTTAGGGAAGGCGCGTTTCGCAGACGGTCGCCGTTTGTTAACGTGCTGTGACATTTGCCTATCAGGCCGCTTCGGGCGGCGTTAGGCTTGCAGGACGACCTCATGTTGAGACAACTCAGGAAGTCCGTATATTGGACCGCTTGTCCGTCGCGTGGACAGCGGGAACTAAGATTGAACTCTGTTTTATCCCTATGTTTGGAGGGGCTTCCGAGTGAGGTCCGTCCAGTTCTCATGAAAGCGTCCCCACATGTCATCGCCTGCAACGTCAACGGAACATGGCACCGCCAAACCGGTGAACTCCAAGGGCAAAGTGATCTTTGCCAGCCTCATCGGAACGACGATCGAGTTCTATGACTTCTACATCTACGCAACCGCGTCGGTGCTGGTCTTCCCCAAGCTGTTCTTCCCCCAGGCCACGGAGATCAACGCCCTCCTGAGCTCTTTCGCAATTTTCGGCGTCGCGTTCGTCGCGCGGCCCATCGGCTCGGTCCTGTTCGGGCACTTCGGCGACAAGTTCGGCCGTAAGGGCACCCTGGTGGCCTCCCTCCTCACCATGGGACTGGCCACGTTCTTCATCGGGCTGCTGCCGACCGCATCCGTGGCCGGCTGGACCGTCCTCGCGCCGCTGATGCTGGTGCTGCTGCGCTTTGCCCAGGGGCTTGCGCTCGGCGGAGAGTGGTCCGGCGCAGCACTGCTGGCCACGGAGAACGCCCCCGAAGGCAAGCGTGCCATCTACGGCACGTTCCCGCAGCTCGGTGCCCCCATCGGCTTCATCCTGGCCAACCTGCTCTTCATCTGGTTCAACGCCGCCCTCAGCCCCGAGGAATTTATGGCCTGGGGCTGGCGGGTTCCGTTCCTGCTCAGCGCCGTCCTGGTGATCGTGGGCCTGTATGTGCGCCTCAAGCTCGTGGAAAGTGTCTCGTTCCAGAAGGTCCTGAAAGAAGACAAGGTGGCAAAGGTTCCGTTCGCAGCAACCTTCAAGCACCACTGGCGCCCGGTGCTGGCCGGTACCTTCATCATGCTGGCCACCTACGTGCTGTTCTACATCATGACCTCCTTCACCCTGACCTACGGCACCAAGCCCGCCTCCGTTGAGGCCGCGCAGGCCGCCGCGGAGAAGGCCGGCAAGCCGATGTCCGCTGCCGAAATCGCCAGCTTCGTTCCCGGTCTGGGTGTTCCCCGCGGTGAATTCCTCTGGATGCTGATCCTCGGCGTCGTCTTCTTCGGCATCTTCACCCTCGTGTCCGGCCCGCTGGCCGAGAAGTGGGGCCGCCGCAAGTTCCTCATGGGCGTCACGGCAGGCATCTTTGTGTTCGGCGCACTCTGGTTCACGATGTTCGGCCCCGGCCCGGGAGCGGCAATCGTCGGGCTCATCGTCGGCTTCACGCTGATGGGCCTCACCTTCGGCCCGATGGCCGCCATCCTGCCCGAGCTGTTCCCGGCGAACGTGCGGTACACCGGCTCGGCCGTGGCGTACAACCTCTCGAGCGTCATCGGCGCCGCCCCGGCATCGTTCATTGCGATTGCCCTGTGGCAGGCGACCGGCGGCAGCACCTGGCTCGTCGGTGTCTACATGGCGGCCTCTGCGGTGTTGACCTTCATCGCGCTGTGGATCACCCGCGAAACCAAGAACACGGACTACGAGAACAACGTGGCCTGATTTCCAGCTTTCGATGCATCAACGAAAATGCCCGGTGTGGATCACACCGGGCATTTTCATGTGCTGGAGAGCTCTAGTCTTCGATCGTCGCGATTACGGCGCCTGCTGCCACCGTCTGGCCGGCCGCGGCGGACAGGCCGGTGATGGTGCCGGCGCGGTGTGCCGTCAGCGGCTGCTCCATCTTCATCGCCTCAAGTACGACGACGAGATCACCTTCGGCGACGACGTCGCCGTCGGCCACGGCTACCTTGACGATCGTTCCCTGCATGGGGGACGTCAGGGCGTTGCCGCCCGCGGCGGCGGTGGCGCCGCCGGTGCGGCTGCGCTTCTTGGACTTGGCCGGCTTCGCGCCGGCTGCTGACCCGGTGAAGCCGAGGCTGGCGGGCAGTGCCACCTCGAGGCGCTTGCCGCCCACTTCCACCACCACGGTGCGGCGCTCAGCGGCGTCCTCACCCTCCGGCGCGGCGCCGTTGGGCGTCCAGGCGGGCAGGTCATTGACGAATTCGGTTTCGATCCAGCGGGTGTGGACGCTGAACGGACCCTCGGCCGGCGCGAACGCCGGGTTGCTGACCACGGCCAGGTCGAAGGGGATGACGGTCGGAATGCCTTCCACCACCATCTCCTCGAGGGCGCGGCGTGACCGCTGCAGGGCCTGGGAACGGTTCGCTCCGGTGACGATCAGCTTGGACAGCATGGAGTCGAAGTTGCCGCTGATGACGTCGCCCTCTTCGATGCCGGAGTCAATGCGGATGCCGGGGCCGGTGGGGTTCTTCAGGGTGCTTACAGTGCCCGGTGCGGGCATGAAGTTGCGGCCCGGATCCTCGCCGGTGATGCGGAACTCGATGGAGTGGCCTCGGACCTCGGGGTCGCCGTAGCCCAGTTCGTCGCCGCAGGCCAGGCGGAACTGCTCCCGGACCAGGTCGATGCCGGTGACTTCCTCGGAGACGCAGTGCTCCACCTGCAGACGGGTGTTGACCTCGAGGAAGGAGATGGTGCCGTCCTGGCCGACGAGGAACTCGCAGGTTCCGGCGCCGAGGTAGCCGGCTTCCTTCAGGATGGCCTTGGACGAGTCGTAGAGGCGCTGGTTCTGTTCCGCCGTCAGGAAGGGGGCCGGGGCTTCCTCCACGAGCTTCTGGTTGCGGCGCTGAAGTGAGCAGTCGCGGGTGGAGACCACCACCACGTTGCCATGGGCGTCGGCGAGGCACTGCGTTTCAACGTGGCGCGGTGCGTCGAGGAACCGCTCAATGAAGCACTCACCGCGGCCGAAGGCGGCCGTGGCCTCGCGGACGGCGGAATCGAAGAGCTCGGGGATTTCCTCGCGGGTGCGGGCCACCTTGATGCCGCGCCCGCCGCCGCCGAAGGCGGCCTTGATGGCTACGGGCAGGCCGAACTTGTCCGCGAATTCCAGGATTTCGTCGGCGGACTCAACGGGGTCGGCGGTGCCGGGGACCTGCGGGGCGCCCACCTTCTCGGCGATGTGGCGGGCCTGGACCTTGTCGCCCAGGGCGGAAATGGCTTCGGGTGACGGGCCGATCCAGGTGATGCCGGCGTCGATGACCTTGGCCGCGAACTGGGCGTTCTCGGACAGGAAGCCGTAGCCGGGGTGGATGGCGTCCGCGCCGGACTGGCGGGCGATCTCAATCAGCTTGTCCATCACGAGGTAGGACTCGGCTGCGGTGTTGCCGCCCAGGGCATATGCTTCGTCGGCGAGCCGGACGTGGAGGGCGTCCCGGTCCGGATCGGCGTAGACGGCGACGGAGGCGATGCCTTCGTCCCGGGCTGCGCGGATGACGCGGACGGCGATTTCACCGCGGTTCGCGATCAGAACCTTGGTGAGTTTCGAATGCACTGGACCTGCGGACTGCTCCGGCTTTACTGACAAGGCGTCTCCTTCTTTCCTTCAGGGAGCCTAGCCTGATTTTGAGGATTCCGCCGATATTACTGGCGGAATCCGCGGGTAAGAGGCCCGGCCTTTGTAGGGAAGCTACAACTCTCCGGAAATTGCCGAGCCCGGCAGGTCCTGCCAGAGCTCGGTGATGCTGACGTTCGCCTGGGCCAGCAGGGAGCGCAGGGTGGATACCGACAATCCGACGACGGCGTGCGGGTCGCCGTCGACTTTCCGAATGAAGGCGCCGCCCAAGCCGTCGATGGTGAAGGAGCCGGCGCAGTGCAGTGGCTCGCCGGTGGCGATGTAGGCGTCGATCTCAGCGGGCTCCATCTCCATGAAGTGCACTTCGGCGGAGGCGACGCTGCCCAGCGTGGCGCCGGAGCCGCCGTCGTCGTCCGTGTCGCGGCAGTCCACCAGCCAGTGGCCGGTGTGCAGGACCCCGCTGCTGCCGCTCATCCGCAGCATCCGCTGCCGGGCAACGTCCACGGTGTACGGCTTGCCGTGGGACTCGCCGTCGAACTCGAATACGGAATCGCAGCCGAGCACCAGGGCACCCTCGGCTTCCGGCAGCGAGGCGACGGCCTCGGCCTTGGCGCGGGCCAGGAGCAGGGCGGTGTCGTGCGGATCGGTGACGCCGTAGCGTTCCTGCACGGCGTCCTCGTCGACGTCGGACACGAGGACCTCGTGTTCGATGCCGGCCTCCGCCAGGAGCTTGGTGCGGGCGGGGGACTGGGAGGCAAGGATGAGGCGGGTCACCGCTCCAGCCTAATTCATCGGGCTCCGACCTCCGCGGGTTCGGCGTCGGGCGCTGCCGCCGTTACAGCTGGTGCGTGCCGGCCGAGTTTCGCCCCTTCCACGTCCACGTCCGGCAGGATACGGTCCAGCCAGCGCGGCAGCCACCAAACTTTCTCGCCGAGGAGGTACATGACGGCCGGAACGATCGTCATCCGCACCACGAAGGCGTCAACCAGCACGCCGAAAGCCATCGCGAAACCGAGCGGGCGGACCATGTTCAGGTGCGAGAAGATGAAGCCCGCGAAGACGCTGACCATGATGATGGCGGCGGCGGTAACCACCGCGGAAGCGTGGCTAAAGCCGGAGCGGACGGCGTGCTTCGCGGACTCGCCGTGCATGAAGGACTCACGCATGCCCGAGGCGATGAACACCTGGTAGTCCATGGCCAGCCCGAACAGTACGCCGATCAGGATGATCGGCAGGAAGCTGAGCACGGCGCCGGGGTTGTCGACGCCGAACACCGCACCCAGCCAGCCCCACTGGTACACCGCCACCACGGCGCCGAACGCGGCCGCAAGGGAAAGCAGGAAGCCGCCCGTCGCCAGCAGCGGCACCACGATAGAGCGGAACACCAGCAGCAGCAGGATCAGCGAGAGGCCCACCACGATTGCCAGATACGACGGCAGGGCGTCGCCCAGCTTCGTGGAAACGTCAATGTTCCCCGCCGTCTGGCCCGTGAGTCCAATGCTGACTCCGGTGGAGTCCTCGACGTCGGCCTTCTCGGCGCGAATGTCGGACACCACGTTCACGGTGCTTGCGCTCGCCGGTCCTTCCTTCGGAACGACCTGGAACACCGCCGTCCCGCGGTCCTCACTCAGTGCCACAGGAATGACTGCGGTCACGTTCTCCGTCTTGCGCAGGATGTCCGCGACGTCCAGCTGTTTGGCCGTTGCTTCGGTTTCGCTCAGGCCGTCCGGGAAATCACCCACCACGATGATCGGTCCCGTCATGCCTTCGCCGAAGCTGCGCTTGGTGGCGTCATACGCCTTGAACGCCTGGGAATCGGCCGGTTCCGAGCCGCCGTCGGGCAGGGCGAGCCGCAGCTGGGCGGCGGGCAGCGCCACAACGCCCAGCGCCAGGACCCCGGCCAGCAGGGCCAGAACCGGGTGCCTGGTGACAAATCCGCCCCAGCCGTGGCTGCTGCGGTGTTCGTCCTTGGCACGGTCCTCAGCCTCCCGGTTGGGGTCGGCGTTGTGCCTCTCCGCCTTGGCCCAGGCACGCTTTGAAATTAGCTTCCGGCCCATGAAGGAGAGGACGGCCGGCGTCAGGGTCAGGGCAACCAGGACGGCAACCGCGACGGTTCCGGCCGCGGACAGGCCCATGACTCCCAGGAATGGAAGGCCCGGGACAACCAGTGCCGCGAGGGCGATGATGACCGTCAGGCCGGCAAAGAGCACGGCATTGCCCGAGGTTCCGGTGGCACGGGCCACCGACTCTTCCGCGTCCATGCCTGCCAGCAGCTGCCCGCGGTGGCGGTTGACGATGAACAGCGAGTAGTCAATGCCGACGGCGAGGCCCAGCATGAGCGCGAGCATCGGGGAAATGGAACTCATGTCAATGAGGCCGCTCAGTGCCATGGTGGCACCAACGCCCACCGCCACGCCGATCACGGCCATCAGCAGCGGCAGCCCGGCGGCCACCAGCGTGCCGAGCATGATGATCAGGACCAGTGCCGCCACGCCGATGCCGATGATCTCAGCCGCGCCGAAGATCTCGGAGACGTCCTCGCTGATTTCCTTGCTGGGCAGCGCGGTGACGCCGGCCGAGGAGACCTCCTGCACGATGTCCTGGACTTCCTGGCGCACTGCGGGGTCCAGGCCGTTGATGGAGGTCTTGAACTGGACCTGCGCAATGGCCGCCTTGCCGTCCTCCGAGACGAAACGCAATCCCTGCGAAGCGTCGACTTGGCGCTTGGCCAGCTCCAGCCTGGCCGCGCCGGCCTGCGCTTCCTTTGTGCCGGCGTCGAGCTTTTTTTGGCCGGCGGCCAGGGCGGCCTTCTGCAGGCCCAGCTGGGCCTCAATGGCCGACGCCGGGAATCCGGCAGCGGTCATTTGCGCCTCGGCCGCGGCCAGCTGTTCCTGCCCCGCGGCCAGTTCGGCCGCGGCCTTGTCCAGTGCGGCCTTGCCCGCGGTTGCCTTGGCCTCGCCGGCGGCGAGATCCGCGGCGGCCTTGTCCAGCTGGGCCTGCGTGGCGAACGGGTCGACGGTTCCGCGGACGTCCGGGAGGGCCTCGAGCTTGGTCAGGGCAGCGGACACCGCGTCCTTGCCCGCCTGGCTGAACTGGGCGTCATTGGCCTGGAAGACAACCCCGGCCGAGCCGCCGGATGACGCCGGCAGCTCCTTTTGGAGCTTGTCGGCCATCTGCTGGGTTTCCGTGCCCGGAATCTGGAAGTTGTTGGACAGCGCGCCGGAAAAGGCTGCCGCTGCGCCGCCAACTGCCAGCAGGATCGCCAGCCAGAGCGAGACGACGAGCCATCGGTGACGGTAGGAGAACTTGCCGAGGCGGTACAGGAGAAGTGCCATGTCAGGACCGTTCTGCGTTTTGGGTGGAAGGTTGGGCGGAAGACTCATTCGACGGGGGATCCGATGCCGGCCCGGCGAAACCGGATCCGAGGAGCCCCATCGAATCGATGAGCAGTTGGCGAAGGATCGCCAGCGACTTGGGGGAGAGGTCGGGGCCGCAGCGGCGGAACCACACGTCCATGGCAGCCTTGCCGCAGGAGACCACCGAACCTGCGAGGGCCCGGACGTAGAGCTCGTCGTGTTCAATCCCGGTGCCCTGTTCAGGCCGGGTGCCCTGCGGGGAACGCTCGCGGGCCGCAGCAACAATCTGCTCGGTGCAGTGGTCCCAGGCCTCAAGCTCGGAGCGCGCCATGAGCGGATTGCCCTGGGTCAGGCCGAACAGCTCGGCCAGCGGCGCCACCGTCATGGGATCCGCCAGTGCCACCAAAGCGGCGCGGGCGGATTCGAGGATGGGTTCATCAGCGGGACGTCGGCGGAACTGCTCGAGTGCGCTGTCCAGGAAACCGTGGGTCACCGACGCGATCGCGGCTTCGGTGCTGCTGAAGTAGTTGAAGAAGGTCCGGCGTGAGATGCCCGCCGCCTCTGCAATGTCCTCGACCGTGAAGTTGCCGGGGCCGTGCCGCCGCAGAAGGGCAAGCGTGGAACCGGTAATGGCCTGCCGGGTGGCAGCCTTGTTCAACTCGCGCCGGGAAACGGACCCGCCGACGCCAGTCGGTACAGACGTCGGCACAGAAGTCGGCGCAGAATCGGGCGACGACGACGGCGGGGTAGAGACTGAACCGGAAGTGGACACCCAGTTACACTATGTGCAAGTTTGCACTCTGGGCAACCGAGTGTGGTGATTCGCGGCTTCCGCGGTGAAATTCACAGCCTCCTCACAGCCGGGCAAAAGCCGTTCTTGAGGAGGAGGGTGCATCCTGATGTCGTAGGCGGCACGGCGGCAATGGTGCCTCAAGGCCGGCGGAGCGAGGAGCGAACATGGAGCGTTCAAAGAAGGTGGCTCTCGGCTTGGGCGCCACAGCCTTGGCACTGGGTGCCGGGTTCGGTGTCACCGGCATGGCGGCCGCAACGACAGCCACGCCCACGCCCGCGCCGACATCAAGCAGCCCGTTCAGCGCTCCCGATGACGGACCGCGTTTCGACGGCGGCGGGCGCGGGCATGGATATGGGCGCGGCCACGGTGCCGTCAAAGCGGACTCAGCGGCGCTGGCCGCCAAGCTGGGCGTGGACCAGGCCAAGGTGGAGGACGCCCTGAGGGCGTTCCGTGAGGCCAACCGTCCGCCCGGCCGCAGCGCCGACGGCACCAGGCCGGACAAGGCGGCCAAGGAAGCGGCCCTGGCGGCCTCGCTGGCCAAGTCCCTGGGAATCGACGAAGCGAAGGTCAAGGCCGCCCTCGAGGAACTCCGCGCCGAGGCGCAGACGGGCCGGGCTGCTGCGCTGAAGAGCCGGCTGGATCAGGCGGTGAAGGATGGCACGCTGACCCAGGCTGAAGCCGACGCCGTAGCGAAGGCTGTCGAAAAGGGCGTGATCGGCGGCCGCTAGGCCTAAGCAGGGGGCCTAGTCCAGTGGGCCCGGAACCCGCTGTGGCCAGGTCACGGGGGCTGGTCCGTCAGTTTGTCCGGTCGACGGCGGCGAGTATTGCCGCTCCGAGGTCCGCCGGCTTGGTGAACTGCGGCCAGTGCCCGGTGGGAAGGTCCACGAGTTCCACATCGCGGATGCGGGCCAGCTCTTCAACATAGGGGTGCCCGGCGTCCATCCACTCCGTCAGCAGGGATGTGGGGAACTCGCAGGCGATCACCGTGGCCGGGACCTCGTAGCGGCGCACGTCGTGGAGGTGCTGCTTGTCGCAGGCCACGGCCTTGGGCTGCGGAATGGACCGTGCACGGAATGCCTCGCGGAGCCCGTCATCAAGGTCGGTGAGGTCGGCGTCGTCGAACACGTCCCAGGAAGGCAGCGGGATCTCATCACCGTCAGCCGGGAGCTCATCATTGATGACGCCGCCTTCCCCGAGCGGTCCGCTGTCCACGTAGACCGCCCGCACCACGCGGTCCGGGCGTTCGTCCACGGCGCCGTGGATGATGGCGCCTCCGCCGGAGTGGCCGACGAGGACCAGCGGGCCCTCAATGCCGTCAATGACTTCCACCACCGCGTTGATGTGGTCGCGGAGCCCGATTCCGGTCCGCTTGGCGTCCTTCGCCTCGAGCCCCGGGAGGGTCAGCGCATGGATCTGGTGGCCCGCCTCCACCAGCGGGGGAGTGACCCCGGACCAGGATGAACCATCGAGCCAGAAACCGGGAACCAGAATGATGTCCATGCCGGTACCCTACCCTTGCTGCCTGCCGCCCGGACCCATTTGGGAAGCCGGTCTTAAATGGGTGTGCCCGGGGATGAACCCCGGGGCACACTCAGTCTGCCAAGGTCAGGCCTTGGACTCAGCCAGCTCACGCTCGACGGCGGCGGGTGCCTCTTCCTCGCGGAAGGCCTCACCGGTGCGCGGTGCGTTGTAGAGGGATTCGTCGAGGATCCCCTGGCGCTTGGCCACGATGGTGGGCACGAGTGCCTGGCCGGCCACGTTGACCGCGGTGCGGCCCATGTCCAGGATGGGGTCGATGGCCAGCAGGAGTCCGACGCCGGCCAGCGGCAGTCCCAGTGTGGAGAGGGTCAGCGTCAGCATGACGACGGCGCCGGTGGTTCCCGCCGTCGCAGCAGAACCGAGGACGGAGACCAGGGCGATCAGCAGATACTGGCTGAAGTCGAGCTGGATTCCGAAGAACTGGGCCACGAAGATCGCGGCGACGGCCGGGTAGATTGCCGCGCAGCCGTCCATCTTGGTGGTGGCGCCCAGCGGAACGGCGAAGGAGGCGTAGCCCCGGGGAACACCGAGGTTGCGCTCGGTGACGCGCTGGGTCAGCGGCAGGGTGCCGATGGAGGAACGGGAAACAAAGGCCAGCTGGATGGCCGGCCACGCGCCGGAGAAGTACTGCCTGACCGACAGTCCGTGGAAGCGGACCAGGGCCGGGTAGACGCCGAAGAGCACCAGGGCGAGGCCGATGTAGATCGCTACGGTGAACTTGCCCAGCGAGCCGATGGTGTCCCAGCCGTAGACGGCCACCGCGTTGCCGATCAGGCCCACGGTGCCCAGCGGTGCGATGCGGATGATCCACCACAGCACCTTCTGGATGACGGCCAGCGCAGAGGCATTGAGGGTCAGGAACGGCTCGGCCTGCTTGCCCACCTTCAGGGCGGCAACGCCGACGGCGATGGCGATCACCAGGATCTGCAGGACGTTGAAGCTGACGGACGTGGTCACGGCGCCGGAGTCGGCGACCGTCGAGCTGGCGCCTAGGCCCAGGAAGTTCTCGGGGAACAGGCCGATGAGGAATGCCCACCAGTCGCCCTGCTTGCCGTCGTACTCCGCGTCGCCGGCGATGCCCGTGTTTGCGCCCGGCTGCAGGAGCACGCCCAGGCCGATGCCGATCAGCACGGAGACGAGCGACGTGATGGCGAACCACAGCAGCGTGTTCCAGGCGAGCCGCGCCGCGTTGGAGACCTCACGCAGATTGGAAATGGAGCTGACCACGGCGGTGAAGATCAGCGGCACGACGGCGGTCTGCAGCAGCGAGACGTAGCTGGAGCCGATGGTCTGCAGCGTGGCGCCCAGCCCGTTGGGGTTGGTCTTGGTGCTGCCGGTGTACTTGGCCAGCAGGCCGAGGCCCAGCCCGACGATCAGGGCGGCGATGATCTGGAACCCGAAGGAGCCTGCCCACCGCGGCAGCTGGAAGCCGGAACGCCCGGCCGTGGATGAAGTGGTTTGATTGCTCACCCGAACAAGTTAGGGCGTAGAAAATACAGCTTCCATTCGATATTGAGAAATGTTACGACTCCTAGCTGGCCGACGGTCGCCTGGACGCCGGAAAAACGGCGCCCTGCGGGACTTTTATGAAGTTATTCCCCAGGCCCGTGTGGCGAACGTCTCGCCCCTCGTGTCCCTCAGCGGGCGATAGGGCAGGCTAGTCGAGCATGGCGCGCTTGAGGGTGTCGAGGCCCACGGAGCCGATGTTGAGGGCCTTTGTGTGGAAGGCCTTGAGGTCGAAATCCGGCCGGGCTTCGAGCTCCGCGCGGATCTGCTCCCAGAGGCGCTGGCCCACCTTGTAGGACGGGGCCTGGCCCGGCCAGCCGAGGTAGCGCGCGAACTCGAACTGCAGGTTGCCCTCGCTGATGTCCAGGTTGGCTTTGAGGAAATCGAAGCCCTTCTCCTGCGTCCAGGTGCCCGTTCCCCAGCGCGCGGGAACATCGAGTTCCAGGTGGACGCCGATATCGAACACCACACGGGCCGCCCGCATGCGCTGCATGTCCAGCATGCCCATGTGGTCGCCCGGATCCTTGAGGTAGCCGAGTTCCTCCATCAGCTTCTCGGCGTACAGGGCCCAGCCCTCGCCGTGCCCCGAGGTCCAGCAGACGTTGCGCCGCCAGCTGTTGAGCAGCTCGCGCCGGTGAACGGCGGTGGCGATCTGCAGGTGGTGTCCGGGCACACCCTCGTGGAACACGGTGGTGGTCTCGGCCCAGGTGGTGAACGTGTCCTCACCCGCGGGCACGGACCACCACATGCGCCCCGGCCGGCTGAAATCGTCCGACGGCCCCGTGTAGTAGATGCCTCCCTCGTCGGTGGGGGCGATCCGGCATTCAAGGGTCTTCATGACGTCGGGAATCTCGAAGTGGATGCCTGCAAGGTCGGAGACGGCACGGTCGGACAGCTCCTGCATCCACGCCGTGAGGGCATCCGTTCCCATGAGCCGGCGGGCGGGATCGCTGTTGAGGATCTCCTTGGCCTCCGCGATGGAGGCGCCCGGCTTGATTTGGGCGGCTACCTGCTCCTGGGCGGCAATAATCCGGTCGAGCTCCTCAACACCCCAGGCGTAGGTTTCTTCGAGGTCGACGGCGGCACCAAGGAACACCCGCGAGGCGAGGGCGTAGCGTTCCCGGCCCACAGCGTCCTTTTCCGGGGCCACGGGCAGCAGTTCCTCCTTGAGGAAGGCGGCCAGTTCGGCGTACGCCGCACGGGCGGCGGCAGCACCGGCGTCGAGCTTCTCCTGCAGTTCCGCCGGCAGCGGGCCGTCCGCTGTTTTGGCCTCGGCGGCGAGCTTGGCGAAGAAACCGTCCTCGGCGGCGTACTTGGTGGTCTGCTCGATCACGATCGACACCTGGCGCCGTGCCGAGACCTTGCCGTTGTCCCTGGCCGTCCGCAGCGACTCGATGTAGCCGCTGATGGCCGCCGGCACGCTGTGCGTACGGCCGGCGATGTTCGCCCAGTGCTCCTCGGTGTCCGTGGGCATGAGGTCGAAGATCGACCGGATGTTCTGCGCCGCGGAGTCGATGTTGTTCAGTTCGGCGAGGTCCCAGCCCGAGTCGTGGATCTCAAGCTGGAGTCCGAGGCGTTCGCGCAGGGCATCGAGGGTGACGGCGTCGACGTCGTCAACGGGCTCCAGCCCCTCGAGGGCCTCCAGGGTCTTTCGCTCCGCATCGGCGAACCTGCCGAGCCCGGCCGGGGAGAAGTCCTGGAACTCGGTGTCGTGCCCCGGAATGCCGAGCGTGGTGGCCAGGCTCGGATCCAGGGCGACGAGCGTGTCGGTGTAAGCGTCGGCGACGGCGTCGATGGCGGTCCGGGGGCGCGCTGGGGCGGCAGATTCAGTAGTCACCCCACGAGACTAACCGCGGGGTTCCGGTTATGAAAGACTTACTGAATTTTTCAGCCCCGGCTCCGCTTCCAGGCGCCCGGACCCGGCGTCGGCTCCAGCCGCAGCTGCTGGCGCCGCATCCACTGCCGGACGCTCGTCTTCTCGGGGCGGGCCGCTGCGGCGGAGCCCAGGGAAAGTACGACGGCGGTAAGCGCCGCGAGCTCCTCGGCTGTCGGTTCGCCCTTGGTGACGGAGAACAGGGCCGCGGCCGGCCCAACCGTTTCGGCCGGGTCAACCGCCGGAGTCTGGGCGCTCACAGCGGGATGTTTCCGTGCTTCTTCGTGGGCAGGCTCGCACGCTTGTCACGCAGCGCCCGCAGCCCCTTGATGATTTGCAGCCGCGTGTCGGAGGGTGCAATGACGGCGTCGACGTAGCCCAGCTCTGCGGCCTGGTATGGGTTGAGCAGCTCTTCCTCGTACTGCCGGATGACGTCGGCGCGCTTGGCCTCGACGTCGCCCCCCGCTTCGGCAACGGCGGCGAGATCGCGCCGGTAGAGAATGTTGACGGCGCCCTGCGCGCCCATCACGCCGATCTGGGCGGTGGGCCACGCAAGGTTCAGGTCAGCACCGAGCTTCTTGGAGCCCATCACGATGTAGGCGCCGCCGTAGGCCTTCCGGGTGATTACGGTGAGCTTGGGCACGGTGGCCTCGGCGTAAGCGTAGAGAAGCTTGGCGCCGCGGCGGATGATGCCCTGGAACTCCTGGTCCTTGCCGGGCAGAAAGCCCGGAACGTCGACGAGGGTGATGATCGGGATGTTGAAGGCGTCGCAGTGGCGGACGAAGCGGGCCGCCTTTTCGGAGGCCGAGATGTCCAGGGTGCCGGCGAACTGCAGCGGCTGGTTGGCCACGATCCCCACCGTGTGGCCCTCGACCCGGCCGTAGCCGATGATCACGTTCGGAGCGTACAGCGACTGCATCTCCAGGAAGTGGGCGTCATCGACGATTTGTTCGATGACCTTTCGGATGTCATAGGGCTGGTTCGCGGAGTCCGGGATCAGCGTGTCCAGGGTGAGGTCGTCGTCGTCGAGCTCCAGCTCCTGCTGGTGCTCCTGCACCGGCGCCTCGGAAAGGTTGTTGGAGGGCAGGAAGTCCAGCAGTTCCCGGACGAACTCAATGGCGTCGGCCTCGTCGGAGGCCAGGTAGGTGGAGGTGCCGGTGGTGGCGTTGTGCTGCCGGGCGCCGCCGAGGGTCTCCATGTCCACGTCCTCGCCGGTGACGGTCTTGATGACGTCAGGGCCGGTAATGAACATGTGGGAGGTCTTGTCCACCATGACCACGTAGTCGGTCAGGGCGGGGGAGTAGGCGGCGCCGCCGGCGCACGGGCCCATGATGAGGGAGATCTGGGGCACCACGCCGGAAGCGTGGACGTTGTTGCGGAAGATGTCCGCAAACATGGCCAGCGAGGCAACACCCTCCTGGATCCGGGCTCCGCCGCCGTCGTTGATGCCCACCACCGGGCAGCCGTTGCGCAGCGCAAACTCCTGGACCTTCACGATCTTTTCGCCGTTGACCTGGCTCAGGGAGCCGCCGTAGACGCTGAAGTCCTGGCTGTAGAGGGCCACGAGCCGGCCGTCCACGGTTCCGTAACCGGACACGACGCCGTCGCCGAGCGGCTTCTTCTTCTCCATGCCGAAGGCGGTGGAGCGGTGGACCGCCAGGGCGTCGAACTCCACGAAGGAGCCTTCGTCAACGAGCAGGTCGATGCGCTCGCGGGCGGTGTTCTTGCCGCGCGCATGCTGCTTCTCGATGGCTTCAGGGCCGGACGGCTGCTCAGCACGGGCCTGGCGGTCGCGGAAATCGGCAATCTTTCCCGCCGTCGTGGTCAGATCGTGGCTCATGAAGTGTCTCCGGCTCTGTAGCTGTTGTGCTGTGGCTGTTCTGCTGCGGCAGCGTGACGCGGGCCCTGGCTGCCGGTTTAAGTAGCATCCGTACAACTCCAAAGCCCTGATGGCTAGTCTAGTGACGCAAATTCCCGGGACCGCTGTAGGGTTCCTACAATTTTCGTTCGTGGCGCCGACGGAAGCGCCGATGTTACTCGCGGGTAACAAAGTGCGGCTAGAGTGTCCCTATGACTTCGAGCAGCGACGCTTACCCTGTTCCGGCCACGCCTTACCGGGCCACCGGCAGCCTTCGGGGCCGGACCATCCTGATGTCCGGAGGAAGCCGCGGCATCGGCCTGGCGATCGCCCGGCGGGCTGCGCGCGACGGCGCCAACGTGGTGCTGCTCGCCAAGACCGGAGAGCCGCATGCGAAGCTCGAGGGCACCGTCTACAGCGCCGCGGAAGAACTGGAGGCCGCCGGCGCCAGTGCCCTGCCGCTGGTAGGGGACGTCCGGAACGACGACGACGTCGCGCGCGCCGTGGACGCCGCCGTCGGCCGGTTCGGGGGAATCGACGTCGTCATCAACAACGCCTCCGCGATCGACCTTTCGCCGACGGACGCCGTGGACATGAAGCGCTACGACCTCATGCAGGACATAAACGTCCGCGGCACCTTCCTGCTCTCCAAGCTGGCGCTCCCCGCACTGCGCAAATCCTCCGGCGGCCACATCCTCACGCTCTCGCCGCCCCTGAACCTGGACCCGAAGTGGGCGGGCCGGCACTTGGCGTACACCATCGCCAAGTACGGCATGAGCCTGACCACGCTGGGCCTGGCGGAGGAGCTCAGGAACGACGGCATCTGCGTCAACTCGCTGTGGCCGCGGACCCTGATCAATACGGCCGCCATCCGGAACATGGCCGGCGGTGAGTCAATGGTCCGCGCTGCCCGCGGCCCTGAAATCATGGCCGACGCGGCCCATGCCGTGCTCACCGGTTCTGCGGACCGGGCGGGCAATGTCACTGCCGGCACCATCAACACAGGCAACTTCTATACGGACGAGCAGGTCCTGGCCGCCGCCGGCGTCACGGATTTCACGCCCTACAGTCTGGGGGCCGCCGAGGCGGACCTGGTCCCCGACATCTTCCTGTGAGCTGGCATTTTCCTGTGATCCGGCTTCTCACCACTGGCCCTCCCGGCCGCGCGGCCCGGCGAGTCGCTAGGATTCAACTATGGATGCCGCACGCCCTGACGATAGCCGTGGACCGCAGGAAAACCTGACCGGAGCGGGGGTCCTGCCCGAGCGGCCGGCCCTGGACCGGGAAGCCCTGTCGGACGCCAACTTCCTCGCTGCCACCGGCATCGCCCAGCTGACGGTCGTGGAGACAACAGGGTCCACCAACGCCGACCTTTTACGGGCCGTGACCGTGGATCCCCAAGCCTGGCCGGACCTGGCAGTCCTGACGGCGGAGCATCAGACTGCGGCCCGTGGCCGGCTGGACCGTGCGTGGGAAGCGCCCGCCCGCAGCTCCGTCCTGGTTTCGCTGGTGCTGCGGCCCGTCAATGCCGACGGACGCCCCCTGCCCACCCAGACCTACTCGTGGCTGTCCCTCCTGGCCGCCGTCGCGCTGCGCGACGCATTGGAAGAGACGGCGGGTATCCCGGCTGAGCTGAAATGGCCGAATGATGTCCTGGTGCGCGGCGGAAAAATCGCCGGCATCCTCGCGCAGCTCGGCCCCCTGGGCGACGGATCGGTGCCGCCGGTCATCCTGGGCACCGGGCTGAACGTCACTCTCACCCACGACGAGCTGCCCGTGCCCACTGCCACGTCCGTCCATCTGGAGGGTGCCGGAACGGTGGACCGTACCGCGCTGCTGAAGAGCTACCTCTCGCGTTTTTGCACGCTCTACCGCAGCTTCTGCAATGCCGACGGCGATGCCACGGCCGGTCTGGCCGGCGGGCCGTCGCTGCACAAGCGTGTCGAAACGGCGATGGTCACCCTCGGCCAGCAGGTCCGCGCCCAGCTTCCCGGCGACCACGAAATCATCGGCCATGCGTCCCGGCTTGATGACTCAGGCTCCCTGCTGGTGGTGGATGCCGCTTCCCACGAGCATGTGGTGACTGCAGGGGATGTGATCCACCTGCGGCCGTGGTCCCCGCAGGGCTCGGAGAAGCACGCGGTTGCGAAGCGCAGCTCTGACCAGCAGGGGTCCGGCGAAAGCGGTTATGCGTAAAGAACTCCTCCCGGGTGAGCAGGTCATCGTGGTGACCCGCCCGCAGCCCAGGGTGCTGTTCGTCCCGGCGGTGGTTTTCATTGTGGTGCCCGCCCTTGCCGCATTCGCAAGCGCCTGGATCATTCGCGGCGGCCTGTCTGCGCTTGCCCCGGCCATCACCGGGGAAGGGACATTCTGGGCGGTGGCCGGCTGCGTGCTGGCCGGCCTGTGGATCCTTCTGGGGTATTGTCTGCCCAGGCTGCTGCGGTGGCAGACCACCAGGTATGTCCTGACCAGCCAGCGGGTCCTGGCGCGTTACGGCATGCTCCGGCGCCGGGACCGGCAGGTTTTCCTGGCCTCGGTGCGAAATGTCACAATCAGCCAGTCGATGCTCCAGCGGATGTTGCGTTCGGGGAATATATCCTTGGATGCCGGGCACCATTTCGGCAACGTGCTGAAGGATGTGCCGGAAGTTGCCACCTTCCACCGGTTCTTGCTGGACGCCCTTGATGAGCTTCCGGGCGACGAACCATTTGGATTTGGTCAGGCGCCGGATGAGCCCGGCGCGCGGTTTCCGCGGCACGTGAGAGAAGGTGGAAGAGATGAACGATGAGGATCAGCGCGGCGCGCAGCAGACAGGCACGCACGAGACTGGCACCCACGAGGTCGGCGCAGACGGGTTTGGCACCCACGAGACTGGCGCAGACGGGTTTGGCGCAGACGGGTCCGGCGCGCAGGACACCGGTCACCGGGAGGTGACGGACGCCGTCGTCGAAATTCCGGCCACCGGTACCCTGTCCGCAGAGCGCATAGCGGCAAAGAGTCTCGAAACAAGGCTTCTGGGCGGGGAACGCAAGCTGCGCCGCCGCGAGGTGGCGGCCGGTGTGGGCCTGTCGCTGCTCTCGGCTCGCAAACTGTGGCGAGCGCTTGGCTTCCCTAATTTCGGTGACGACGACGTCGCCTTCACCGAGCGCGATCAGGAGGCCCTGTCCACGGCTGTGGGCCTGGTCCGGAACGGAAAGCTCACCGAAGAGGCCGCCATCTCGGTCACCCGTGCCATCGGGCAGATGACGGACCGCATGGTGGTGTGGCAGATTGAGGCCCTGGTTGAGGACATGGTCCACGAACAGGGGCTTACCGACGCCCAGGCCCGCAAGCGGCTGGTCCACGAACTGCCTGCCCTGGTGGATCCCCTGGAGGAGATGCTCGTCTACTCTTGGCGGCGTCAGCTCAACGCCGCTGTGCAGCGCCTGGCTGTCCGTGCCGAAGCCGGCCTGCAGGCCAGCGAGGAGGGCCGGGAAGGCGACGAGGACGATGCGCCGCTTCCGTTGGCGCGTGCCGTTGGCTTCGCCGACCTGGTGTCCTACACGAGCCTGTCACGGCGGATGAACGAGAAGACGCTCGCCAAGCTGGTGCAGCGGTTCGAGAACAAGTGCGCGGAGATCATTTCGGTGGGCGGTGGCCGGCTGGTGAAGACCGTGGGCGACGAAGTCCTCTACATCGCCGAGACACCGGCTGCGGGAGCCGAAATATCGCTTGCCCTGGCCGAAGCCTTCACCCGGGACGAGATCCTGCCCGAGGCACGGGTTGCCATGGTCTGGGGGCGGATCCTTTCCCGTCTGGGCGACATTTACGGACCCACCGTCAACCTTGCCGCCCGTCTCACCACGCTGGCCGATCCGGGGACCGTGCTGGTCGACTCGATGACGGCGGCGGCTCTGGACCAGGACGAGCGGTTCGTGCTCATTCCCCAGGACGTGGAGAACGTCCGGGGATTCGGGGAGATCCAGCCGGTCACCCTGGCGCGGGGACGGGGCAAGGGCCTGGTTCTGGACTAGGACCCCTCGCCAGGGGCCCGCAGCGTGGGCAGTCCTCCCCATCGCGGGGACAGGACTGCGCGGGTAGGGTGGGCAGCGTAACGAACGGCCCCGGCGGCCGTTCTTGGACAAGCCGCCAGCGCCCATGTAATAGTCAAGGCTCAGAATTGTTCCGACGTCTCTACGGGGGAGTGGCGGAATGTCACCGGCCCGTGATGAACAATCAGGGGCTAGCAAGTCGCTCTCAGGCGGCTGTGATTTCAGGGGAATAATAGCGCTGTGTCAACTTTGTTCGGCAAGCTGGGGCTGAGGAACCGCCGCAACAAGATCGTCACCGGAACCGTCTTTTCCGTTGCTGCTGCAGCACTGGTGGCCGGTGCCGTCATCTACCCGGGGTTCAAGACAACCGAGGTTGACCTTAACGACGGCGGCGTCTGGGTGGTCAGCAAGGCACGGAACGCCGTCGGCCGCCTCAACTACCCCTCGCGGGTCCTCGACGGTGCGGTGACCCCGGCCAGCACCACGTTCGATGTCCTGCAGAACGCCGGAAAGGTATTCGTCGACGACGAATCCGGCTCCACCCTGAACCAGGTGTCAGCCGCCAACATGAGGCTCGGCGGCGACAAGCAGCTTCCCGGCTCGGCGCAGGTGAGCTTCGGCGCCGACACCATCTCGGTCACCGACCCTGCCGCCGGGAAGATGTGGGCGATGTCCCCGTCCACGGTTAACGCCTTCGATGAGGAGTCCAGTGAGCCCGCCGTGGCGGGCTCCGAAGGGCTGGTGTCCGCCGTCGGTTCCGATGACCGGATCTATTCGGCGGATCCGAAAACGGGGCAGGTGACAGTGACCACGGTGGACGCCGCGGGGGCAGCCACCGGCACCGAGTCCAGCACGTGGGACGGGCTGAAGGGCGCCGGGGACCTCCAGATCTCTGTCGTGGGGGACCAGGCTGTGGTCCTGGACGCAGCCGCCGGAAATCTGTTCCTGCCCGGCGGACGCGAGGTGCCGCTGGCTGACGCGCGCGAGGCGAAGCTCCAGCAGCCGGGCCCGGCGTCCGACACCGTGGCCGTGGCAACCGGCAAGGCGCTCCTCAGGCAGCCGCTGAACGGTGCCGCCGTGAAGGCCGTAACGTTCGGCGGCCAGGGGGTACCGGCGGCGCCGGTGCAGCTGGGCGGCTGCGTCCACGCCGCGTGGTCCGGAGCCAACAAGTATGTGCGGGACTGCGCGAATGCCGCGGACAACAAGAACGTAGCGGTGCCCAAAGCCAGCGCCTCGCCCAGCTACGTTTTCCGGGTCAACCGGGACCTTGTGGTCCTGAATGACGTGAACTCGGGAAACGTGTGGCTGGTCAACCAGAACATGCAGCTGGTCAACAACTGGGACGACGTTGTCCCGCCCAAGAACCAGGCTGACGACCCGGATGAGGAATCGGCAGACGACAACACCATCAACGTCCTGCCCGACCGCACCAAGCCGAACCGTCCCCCCGAAACGAAACCCGACGCCGTCGGCGTCCGGCCTGGCCGCACCACTGTCCTCAGCGTCCTCGACAACGACTCCGACCCCGACGGCGACGTCCTGACCGCCTCGCTCGGCGCAGAGGGGCCGCGGGCCGGCACCATCGAAAGCATCTACGGCGGGTCCGCCTTCCAGATCACGGTGCCGGCCGATGCCGCGCCCGGAACCGAGACCTTCGACTACACGGCTGCGGACGGCCGCGGGCTCTCGGCCGGCGGCAAGGTCAACCTGAGCGTCGTGGGCCCGGACGAGAACCGGCCCCCGGCCTTCAAACGCGGGGACCCCACCACACTCCTCGTGGAGCAGGGCAAGACCGTCAGCCAGAACATCCTCACCGACTGGGCCGATCCCGACGGCGACGACCTCGTCCTGATGTCGGCCACCGCCGACAATGAGCAGGACCAGGTCAAGGTCCGCCGTGACGGCCTGCTCACCTTCCAGGACTCCGGCGCCTCGGCCGGCAAGAAAAGCGTCAGCGTGTCCGTCTGGGACGGCCGCGCCACCACCACCGGCAAGGTGGTGGTCAACGTCCAGCCGCCGGGCGCACTCGCTCCCGTGGTCAACGCCGACCACGTCACCGCCGTGGTGGGCCAGGACCTGGTCATCGCACCGCTGAAGAACGACGTCGACCCCAACGGCGGTGCTCTGCGCCTCGCCCAGGTGGAGGCCGCCGGAGCCGCAGAGCTGGGCCCGGTCACCGACGGCGGCACCTTCACCTTCCGAAGCCGCACGCCGGGGCCGGTGTACCTGACATACCTGGCCAGCAACGGGCCGCAAAGCAGCCAGGGCCTCATCCGGGTTGATGTGGAATCGGGCAAGGACTCAGGAAATCCCGTCGCCGTCCACGACGTGGCGCTCCTTCCGGTGGGCGGCAGCGTCCTGCTGGACCCGCTGGCCAACGACTCGGACCCGTCCGGGGGGGTCCTGGTGCTGCAGTCCGTTGCGGTGCCGGAGAACGCCACGGCGTCGGTCAGCGTGATCGACCACAGCGTCCTGCGGATCACCGACATCGCCGGCATCAAGGACCCCTTCCTGTTCCGCTACACGATGTCCAACGGCAAATCCTCCGCGACGGGTAGCGTCTCGGTGGTGCCTGTTCCCGCCCCGGCTGTGGTGGAGGCGCCGCAGCCCAAGCCCGACGAGGTCAACGTCCGCGTCAACGACGTCGTGACCATCCCCGTCCTGGACAACGACACGCACCCCCAGGGCGAAAAGCTGACGGTTGACCCGGTCCTGCCGCAGGCCGTGCCGGCGGAGGACGGCAAGAGCTTCGTCTCCGAGAACACACTCCGTTTTATCGCCGGCAGCCAGCCCAAGACCGTGCGCGCCATCTACAACGCCGTGGACCCCCAGGGCCAGAAGAGCGCCGCCGCCGTCACCATCCACGTCCTGCCGCTGGAGGGTGCCGAAAACTCCCGGCCGCAGCCTAAGAACCTGACCGCCCGGGTGGTTGCTGGCGGTACGGTGCGCATCCCGGTGCCGCTGGACGGCATTGACCCGGACGGCGACTCCGTCCAACTGACGGGCATCGACAGCACGCCCGGCATGGGCACCGCGACGGCGGGCAGCAGCTTCATCGACTTCGTGGCGGGCGGCAACGGTGCCGGGACCGATACGTTCCGCTACAAGGTGGTCGACCGGCAGGGCGCCGTGAACACCGGCACCGTCACCGTCGGCATCGCACCGCGCAGCGACACCAACCAGAAGCCCACGCCGGTGGACGACCAGGTCAAGGTCCGGCCCGGGCGGCAGATCGCCGTCGACGCGGCCGGCAACGACACCGATCCGGACGGGGACCTGATCAGGATCGTCAGCGACGGCATCGAAGCCGATGCCGCGTTGAAGGCCACTGTCAGCAAGCAAAGCGGCCGCATCCTGCTGCAGGCTCCGGCCACCGAAGGCACCGTCAACGTCCGCTACACGGTGGCCGACGAACGAGGGGCGTCCGCACAGGCAGCCATCCGGATGGTGGTGGACAGCAACGTCCCGCTCCAGGCACCGATCGCCCGGGATGACCGGGTGACCTCCGCGCAGACGCTTGGCAAGACCGCCGTGGACGTCCCCGTCCTCAAGAATGACGAAGACCCTGACGGCGTGGGCGAGAACCTCAAGGTCAGCAGCGCCGCCGAAACTGCGCGGCCGGGCACGGACGGCAACATGATCGTGGAGCTGACCGGCCAGCCGCAGCTGGTGCCCTACACCGTGGAGGACGTCGACGGCCAGAAGTCCACGGCGATCATCTGGGTGCCGGGCCTCGGCCAGCAGGTTCCCACCCTTGCCAAGGACGAGGTCCTCGAAGTGGTCGCGGGCCAGTCCGTGACCGCAAACCTCGCCGACTGGGTCAAGGTGCGGGGCGGACGTTCGCCCCGGCTGACCCAGGCCGACCGGATCAAGCTCATCGGTGCGGACGGCAGCAACCCGGTGGCCGCTAACGGCACAGCCGTCAGGTACACCGCGGACAAGGACTACGTGGGCCCCGGGTCCATCACCTTCGAGGTGACGGACGGCTCGGGCCCGGACGACCCCGCCGGACTCAAATCCACGCTGAGCATCCGCACTAAGGTGCTGCCCGACCCCAACCGGAACAACCCGCCGGTACTGCTCGGCGGTGCGGTGGACGTTCCGCTGGGCGACCCCGCCGCCGCGGATCTGGCCAAACTGACCACCGACCCGGATGGCGACGACGCCGCGAACATGAAGTACGAGATCGCCGGCGCAGTTCCCCAGGGCTTCAACGTGGCCATCGACGGCGCGTCCCTGAACGTCTCCGCCAAGGACGGGCTGCGGCCCGGCGACGGGGGCGCCGTGCAGGTGAAGGCGAAGGACCCGCGGGGCCTTGACTCCACCGCCACGTTCCGGCTGGCCGTTACGGCGACCAACCGGGCCAAGCCGGTGGCCAATGACGACGTGGAGGCAAACGCCGCGGCGGGCAAGCCGGTGACTATCAAGGTGCTGGCAAATGATGCCAACCCGTTCCCGGATACCCCGCTGAAGATCGCGGCGGCGACGGCCGAGACGGGCACAGGAAACGTCGTTGTGGAGGGGGACAGCGTGGTGGTCACTCCGGCCGCAGGGTTCTCCGGAGCCATGGTTGTCGCCTACACCGTTGTGGACAAGACCGGGGAAGTCTCGCGCCAGGCCACCGCCCGCATCCGGCTCACGGTCAAGGACAAACCTCTGGCACCCACCACGCCGCAGGCACAGAGTGTGGGTGACCGGACTGCGCTGCTGAACTGGACTGCCCCCGCGGACCGCGGGTCACCCATCACCAAGTACACGGTGTACGGCGAAGGCGGATACAAGCAGGAGTGCCCGGCCAACTCGTGCACCCTGAACAACCTGGTGAACAACACCAAGTACCACTTCCAGGTGACGGCGACGAACGAGTTTGGCGAGTCCGAACGCTCACCGGGTTCGGCTGAAGTCCGGCCGGACGTGAAGCCCGAGATGCCGCTGGCGCCGGGTCTGAAGTTCGGCGACAAGCAGCTCACCATTGCCTGGAAGGCGCCGGCCAGCAAGGGCTCGCCGATCAAATCCTACGATCTGGAAATTTCACCAGCACCCAGCGGCCGGAACCCGCAGATCCAAAACCTGACGTCCACCAGCTACGTCTGGAAGGGACTTACCAACGGCGTGGCCTACAAGGTACGCGTCCTCGCCCGGAACGATGCAAAGGACCCCTCGGAGTGGAGCACCTACTCCGCGGCCGAGGTGCCGGCCGGCGTGCCGGTGACGCCGGCCGCCCCGAGCGTCTCGGACGTCGCGCCGGTGGGGGACCAGAGCCAGCTCCAGGTGAACTGGACGGCTCCGAACAACAACGGGGATGCCGTCTCCTCCTACACACTCACCACGCTGCACAGTGGGGCAGTAGTCAAGAGCCAGCAGGTGGCCTCCGGCACGTCCCTGAACGTCACGGTGGGCAACTCCGAGTCTGACTACGCGTTCACCGTTTCCGCTAAAAACAAGGCCGGCACGTCCGGAACCAGCGCCCAGTCCGCCCCCATCCGGGCCGCGGGAAAACCCGGTACGGTCAGCAGCGGCACTGTTCACGCCCCGGGAAACAACGGCCAGCTGAAGGTCACCTTCACCCCGCTGACCCAGGCCCAGCGAAATGGATCGCAGGCATCGGAGATTGGCTACCGCTGGACCACTGCCTACGGCTCCGGCCCCATCAGTGCACCCGGCGGCACCATCTACGGGCAGCCGAACGGCAAGGACGTCACGGTCAACATCATTGCCTTCTCCACCAAGAACAACGTTTCAGGTGATGCCAAGGCGATTGGTTCGGCTGTTCCCTATGGCGCGCCGGCAACGCCGGCGGTCACCGGCGAGACGTCACCCAAGGGGGACCCGCAGGTGCACTGGACCTGGAACGCGCCCTATGACAACGGCCGGGTCATCAACCGCTACGAGGTCAGCTTTGACGGGGGCGGGTTTACGTCGGTGGGGCTGAAACGCCAGTACAACCGTGACGGCGGAGGCTGGAACCAAAGGCATACACTGCGGGTCCGTGCATGCAACGGCACCGACGGCGACAAGGACTGCGGACAGCCCGGCTCTGCCGTTGCCACGTCAGGTGCTGATCCGACTCCTCCACCGCCTACGTCCTGGAGTATCAGTGCCACACCGGTGCGCACCTGCACTGAGCCCAACAGCAGTACTGACAGCTACCGGAACAGCAATCCCGATCAGTGCCTCAGCCCTGGCAAGTGGTTCGACACGGGGATCACCGCCCAGGCCGACTACTACGTGCGGTGGGGCTCATCGGGCCGGCTCTGGTATCACCTGACTTCCGGGCCCGCCGCCGGGAACTTTGCCCGCGGAGACACCACCTCCCTGGGGACCAACCCGCCGGCCGGAATGCCGCGACGGTAATCCCCGGTGCGCCAGCCGCCACACCAACTACGACTGCACGAAACAGAAGAGGAACAACCATGACAATGACTAGCGAGCAGGCCGACTGGTTTGCAGGGACGTTTGAAAAGCTCGTCGCCAATGTGGGCCAGGCCGTCCTGGGCAAGGCGCACGTCATCCGCCTGACCTTCACCGCGATGCTCGCCGAGGGCCACGTCCTCTTTGAAGATGCACCCGGTACCGGCAAGACGTCGCTCGCCCGGGCCCTCGCCGCCACCGTCCAGGGGTCCAACAGCCGCATCCAGTTCACCCCGGACCTGCTGCCCTCCGACGTCACCGGCGTGACCATCTACGACCAGAAGACCCAGAAGTTCGAATTCCACAAGGGACCGATCTTCAGCAACATTGTGCTCGCCGACGAGATCAACCGCGCCTCGCCCAAGACGCAGTCGGCCCTGCTGGAAGTCATGGAGGAGTCACGCGTCACTGTGGACGGCACCACATATGAAGCCGGGCGGCCGTTCATGGTGCTGGCCACGCAGAACCCGATCGAGCAGGCGGGCACGTACCGGCTGCCCGAGGCCCAGCTGGACCGCTTCCTGCTCAAGACCTCCATCGGCTATCCGGACCACGCCTCCACCGTCCAGCTCCTGGGCGGATCCAACCTCAAGGACCGGTCCCGGGACCTGCAGCCCGTCATCACCACGCAGGCCGTGGCGGACATGGCGGACCTCGCCGCCACCGCACACGTCGATACCGCCGTACTGGAGTACATCTCCCGGCTCTGCGAGGAAACCCGCAACGCTCCGGAGACCCGCCTGGGCGTGTCGGTCCGCGGCGCCCTGGCCATGGTCCGGGCGGCCAAGGTCTGGGCCGCAAGCCAGGGGCGCAACTTCGTCCTGCCGGACGACATCAAGGACCTCGCCGGCGTCGTCTGGACCCACCGTTTCGTGATGGACCCCGAGGCGGAGTTCTCCGGGGCGACGGCGGAAGCCGTTCTGGGACGTGTCCTGGCTGATGTCGCAGCGCCGCAGCAGCGCGCCGCCGTCTAGCGTGCAGCGGTTTAAGGTGCGGCTGCCCCGGGTGCGGCTGTCCAGCTTGCGGCGGCCCGCGCTGCAGTTGCCCAAGGTGCAGCACCAGATTCGCCCGGCCAGGGTGTGGTCCGAGGCCAGCAGTTTGGCGCGGCTGGCGCTCGGCCCCGCCTGGCGGATGGCCGATGGCGTGTGGGGCCGCCGCGTCCGGCCCGTCCTGTCCGTGGTCAGCGTCCTGGGCTGGTCCGTGCTGGCCGCTGCAGTTCTCTTGTGGGCGGCCGGCAACGCCTACGGCTGGCAGGAGGCCAAGGCTGCCGCCATTGCGGCGGTGGTTCTCTTCGTCATCGCCGGCGGGTTCATCCTGGGCAGGTCCTCCTATGGGGTCCTGCTTGACCTCGCGCGGACCAGGGTGGCGGTGGGGGACAGCGCCGTGGGAAGCATTGCGGTGTCCAACACGTCTGCCCGGCCGCTCCTGCCGGCTGACCTCGAACTGCCCGTCGGGGCAGCCACCGCAGTCTTCCACCTCCCACGGATGAAGCCGCAGCAGGTGCACGAGGACCTGTTCACCATCCCGACGGCGCGCAGGGCCGTCATCGTGGTGGGTCCTGTGCGCTCCGTCCGTGCCGATCCGCTGCACCTGCTCCGCCGGCAGGTGCTCTGGACGGAACCGCAGGACCTGTACGTGCATCCGCGGACCGTGGCGCTGGCCGGCTCCGCCGCAGGGTTCATCCGCGACTTGGAAGGCATGCCCACCACGGAACTGTCGAGCGCGGATGTTTCCTTCCACGCGCTGCGCGACTACGTCCCGGGGGATGACCGCCGGCACATTCACTGGAAAACCACGGCCCGGACCAACAAGCTCATGGTCCGCCAGTTTGAGGAAACCCGCCGTGCCCACCTGGCCATTTCGCTGTCCATCAACACCGACGAATACGCCTCGGAGGAGGAATTCGAGCTGGCCATCTCGGCAGCCGCGTCGATCGGGCGCCAGGCCATCCGCGAGCAGCGCGAACTGGACGTCCTGACCCAGGCGGGTCCGCTGCGCTGCGAGACCGGCCGCAACATGCTGGACGACATGACCAGGGTCGTCGGCACCCCGCTGCGGAAGACCGCCGTCGACCTCGCCCGCACGCTTGCCGACACGGTGCCCAACGCCTCCGTGGTCTTCTTCGTGGTGGGCAGCCAGGTGACACCCACCCAGCTGCGCTCGGCCGCCGCCTCGGTGCCGCCCGGCGTCCGAAGCCTCGCCGTGCTTATCGACCTGGGCGCCACCCCGGCCCGCGCCAACATCGGCGACCTCACGGTCCTCACCGTGGGTGACCTCTCCGACCTTCCCTCCGTCCTGCGAAAGGCTGCAGCATGAGTGAGGCCCCAGGTCTCCGCCCCCGCCGTTCAACCCGGACAGGCCGCCCGGAAAGCCCCCGCCGCCTGGTCACGCCGGCCGCCCAGTCCGCCTTTGCCGATGGCCGGCCGCTGTGGCATTTCGTGCTCGACGGCGGTGCCCTCACCGTTCTGCTCGGGCTGGGTGTCCTGGGGTTCAGCCTCAGCTTCGGCGGCGACCCGTATTACCTGATTGCCGGTTTTGGCGGGATCATCCTTGGCCTGGCCATCGCTGCCTGCAACGCCCATTTCCGGCTGGGGCTGGTGATCACCACGGCTGCGGCCTTTGGCGCCTACCTGGTGCTGGGGACAGTCCTCGCCGTTCCCGATGCCGCGGTGGCGGGATTCCTCCCCAGCCTGGAATCCCTGCGGACGCTGTTGCTCGGCGTCGTCTTCTCGTGGAAGGACATGCTCACCGTCGGAGTGCCCGTGGGCACCGCGGGTGGCGTGCTGATCGTTCCGTTCCTGAGCTCCCTCATCACGGCCGTGGCCGCCGGTGTCCTGACCTGGCGGATCCGGAGCCCCTACTGGCCGCTGCTGCCGGTCCTGGTCCTGTTTGTCACCGGCATCGCCTTCAGCACAAACGCCGGGTTCCTGACCGTGGAGAGGGGCATCGCGCTGACGGTGGTGGGTATCGCCTGGGCCACCTTCCGGCGGGACGCCCTGCGCCGGCGCGACACGCGCAAGGTCTCGGTGAACCGCCCCCAGTACGACGCAGGCACGGCCGGTAAGGCACGCATGCGCCGCCTCGCGGCCGGAGCCGCGGTCCTGGCGGCAACGGTGGGAATTACCGCGGCAGTCTCGCCGCTGATCGCCGCCGGTGACGAGCGGCGCGTCCTCCGCAACGTCGTCGTTCCGCCCTTTGATCCCAAGGACTACGTCACGCCGTTGGCGAGCTTCCGGAACTTCGTCAAGGACAAGAAGGACGACGCCCTGTTCACGGTCAAGGGGCTGCCCAAGGACGCCCGGGTCCGGCTCGGGGCACTCGATTCCTACAACGGCACCAACTACGCGATGGATCCTAACGGTTCCGGCAGCTTCAGCAAGGTGGGTGACGCGAAATCGATCAACACGCTCGCCGACGCCACGGACACGGTCCCGACGAATGACTACAGCCTGGACATCACCATTGATGACTATCAGGGCTACTTCGTTCCGGGCGGACGGAAGACCACCGGCCTCAGCTTCGGCCAGGGCTCGTCCGCCGCTGCCTCAGGGCTGTACTTCAACTCCGGAACCGACACCGCGGTGACCACCCAGGGTCTGTCCAGTGGTGACTCCTACACTGTGCAGGTCTCGGACCCGGTGAAGCTGGAGCACGGGCAGCTGACACAATACGACTTCGCCAAGGTCAGCCTGCCGGACACCAGCGAAGTGCCGCCGGTGGTGGGCGCCCAGGCCAACGACCTGGCCGCGGACGCCCCGACCGCTGTGGACCAGGTCCGGCAGATCGAGGCCCATTTCCAGAAGAAGGGTGCCTTCAGCAACGGGCTTATTGCCGACGGCCAGCTTCCCAGCGTCTCCGGGCACGGTGCGGGGCGCATCCGCGACCTGCTGACCGCCAAGCAGATGCTGGGCGACGATGAGCAGTATGCCGTGGCGATGTCCCTGATGCTGCGGCACCTGGGCATCCCCTCGCGCGTGGTCATGGGCTTCTACCCTGATCCGAAGAGCCCGGAGAACGGAGCCGGCGAAATCAAGATCATGGGCAAGGACGTCCACGCCTGGGTGGAGGTGGCGTTCGACCGGGTGGGCTGGGTGGCCTTCGACCCCACACCGCCCAAGGACAACGTTCCCATCCCGCCCGACCCGGAAAGCAAGTCCAAGCCGAAGCCCCAGGTCCTGCAGCCGCCGCCCCCGCCGCAGGAACCCGCCGACCTGCCGCCGGACTCCTCTCCCGACGCGCTCGACGCCGACGAGAAGAAGAACAATCCCTGGCTGCTGTGGGGTCCCATCCTCACAGCCATCGGCATCGCCATGATTCCCGTAGGCATCCTCGCCCTGCCGCTGCTGCTCATCGCCCTGCTGAAGTCCCGGCGCCGGAAGGCCCGCTTCACTGGCGGCGACCCTGCCCAGCGCGTCGGCGGCGGCTGGAACGAGGTCCTCAGCCTGGCAACGGACATGGGCGCCGCCGTTGACAGCCGCGCAACCAGGCGGGAAACGGCGGCGGTAGTTGCCGAGGCGTTCCCCGCCACCGGCGCCACCACCACCGTGCTGGCGCACCGGGCTGACGCCTCCATCTTCGGGGCGGGCCAGCCGAGTGAGGATGAGGTCCGGGAGTACTGGGACGTGGTGGATGGCTCCCTCAAGGAGATGACCGGGGCGGTCGGCTTCTGGCGGCGCCAGCGGGCGCGGTTCTCGCCCCGGTCGCTGCTGGCCGAGGCCCGGGCCGCCCTGGCCGCGCGGGGGTTCCGGCGGTGAACGGTTCGCCTGTGACCGGCGGGGGAGCTGAAGCTGCGGGAGGGTCTGCGGCTGCCGGGGGAGCCGGGCCCTGCCCCCGCTGCGGGCAGGGCGTCCGCAGCGGGGCAAGCTTTTGCGGCGCGTGCGGGACGCCACTGCCTAACCGGGGACCCCGGCTCGACCGGGGAGCCACGCGCAGTCCGGGAGTTCCGCCCGGCCTGGGCGGGAGGCAAGCGGCTCCGATTCCCGGTAGCATCCCGGTAGGGCTGGGGGAAGGAACGGATATGTCAGGCACGCTCACGCTGGTTCCAGCGGCGCCGGGCAAGCGTCTCGGCGCTGCCGTCCTCGATTGGCTTGCCCCGGTGGCCATCCTGACCGTTCTGATGTCCTTCGGGTTCGCTGGCATCACCAGCACGCGGAGCGCCGGGCTCATCATCTACGACACCAGCCTGCTGGCCATCCTGTCCGGAATCGGCGCCGGACTGGTGCTGGTCTACGCCTTCGCCGTGGCAAGTGTCGAGGGCCGCTCCGGCAACACCATCGGCAACCAGCTCATGGGCATCCGCAGTGCCGACAAGGACGGGTACGCCCCAGGGTTCGGTGCTGTGTTCCTGCGGGGCGTCGTGACCGGAGCCGGCATCCTGCTGGCCGTCCTTGCTGCAGTATTGCTGGTTGTTTTGAGGTTGTTCGACGCCGCCCTGCTCATCCTGGGGCCGTTGCTGCTCCTTGGGACTGCCTGGGCTGTGCTGGTGGTGCTCTCCAGCGCCTGGGACCGCAACGGCAGGCTCCGCGGATGGCATGACCGCGCCGCCAAAACCCTCGCGTTCGACGTCGTTCGTGGCCGCAACCCCGTGGCCACCGGCGGCATCGAAGGCCCGTACAGTTTCGCGCCGCTGGACCTGCCCCCGGTGCAGCAGGTGGCCTCCCCGATTGCCTCCCGCACCCCGCTAGCCTCCCGCACCCCGGTTGCTTCCAACACCACCGCTGAGCCGGCACCGCCTGCAGCCCTGGACGCCACCGACCGTCCGGTCGACGCTGTTCACCCGGATGACGCCATGGACCGCACCCAGGTGCGTGCCGGGGCACGGCATGACGCCCCCGAGGCGGTGCTGAGGATAAGGCTCGACGACGGCCGCGACTTCCGCCTGGAGCGGAGCGTCCTGATCGGCCGGAACCCTGCCCCCGCTGCTGGAGAATCCCAGGCCCAGCTGCTGCCCGTCCCGGACCCCGGCAGAACCATTTCCAAGACCCACCTCCACCTGCTCACGGACGGCGCCGGCGTCTGGATAACCGACCGCCACTCGACCAACGGCAGCGCCATCACCACAGCCGACGGCATGCGCACGGCGCTACAGCCCGGCGTACCCGCATTTGTCAGCCCCGGAACCACAGTTCACTTCGGGGACCGCACCTTCAACGTAGGACAGGCATGAATTCACAGCAGGCGGCCGGAACCCCAGGGACCGGCAACGAGCCCGGCCTCAAGCTGAGCTATGGCCACGGCACGGACCGTGGCCTTCGCCGCGAGCTCAATGAGGACTCCTACATTGCCTCGGATCCTGTGTTCGCCGTCGCGGACGGCATGGGCGGCCATGAAGCCGGCGAGGTGGCCAGCGGCATGTGCGTGCGGGCACTGGCACAGCTGCCACAACTGGCAACGGGGGAGCGGACAGCCACCGCGGGAGTGGTGCAGCAGTACCTTGCCAGCGCCGACGAATCGATCCGTTCCGCCACCGGCTCGCGCGCCGGAACCACGCTCAGCGGCGTGGTGGTGGTGGAACAGATGGGTGTTCCCTACTGGCTGGTCATGAACATCGGGGATTCCCGGACGTACCGGCTGAGCCAGGGCCGGCTCAGCCAAGTCAGCGTGGACCACTCCGAGGTCCAGGAGCTCGTCGAGAGCGGCGAGATCACGGCCGAGGAGGCCGCGGTGCATCCCCGCCGCCACGTGGTGACGCGCGCGCTCGGTGCGGGCGACGAGACCGAGGCCGACTACTGGCTCCTGCCCATAGAGGAAGGCGACCGGGTGATGGTGTGCTCGGACGGGCTCAACGGGGAACTGACGGACGGACAGATTCTGGACGTCCTCAGCGCTGTCGAGGACCCGCAGGAGGCGGTGGACGCCCTGATCCAGGCAGCATTGCGGCGCGGAGGCCGGGACAACATCACGGTGATCGTCGTCGATGCCAGGAACGTGCTCAATGATGCTGGTGTGGCCACGACCGCACCCCGGACTGCCGCCGACGCGGAAGAGGAGGACACGCTGCCGCGTGCCGGAAGCGAGGATGCTGTCAATGGCCGCAGCTAGCTATGTGCCCGGCGGATGGCTAGGCCTCATCCGCTCGGGAACTGCGGTGATCCTCGACCCCGCCACTCCGGCCCCGCTGGTCAGCACGGTGTGGGATTTGCTGGAGACCTGTCCGGACGCAGCCGCGGTTTTGCATGCCGTGACGGGAGGTTTCGGTGCACCGCTGTCCGCCAGCCCGTGGTTCGGGATCATCGCCTTCAGCGATTCGCTGCGGGTGTTCCTGCGCGGCGACATCGACCTGACGGTCCAGCTTCCGTCGGGTCCCGTGAATCTGGACGGCCGGAACGTCACCACCTGGACCGAGCGCTGGCTGGACGCCCCCGAGTGGTTCAGTGTTGCGGCGCCTGCCGGGGCGGCATCCCTGCTGTCAGAGCTGCCCGTGGTGGAAGGGGCCGTCCTCTTGCAGTCACTGCGGATCAGTGTTGCCGGATCCATCGGTGCCCTGCCGGCCGGCGCCGGATCAGTTGGTGCCCTGCCGGCTGCGGCCGAGCCAGCAGGTGTGCTGCCTGCCGGCACGCATACTGCCGCCGAGCTTTCCGCCGCCCCGGAGGCTGGGGCCGCCTACTCGGAGGTGTCGGCTGAGACCATGGTGGGCCTCACCGAGGACGCATCCGTCGAGGCAGAGGAACCGGAGGAACCGGAGGCTGCCGTGCCTGCAATCGAGGCGCCGGCCCAGCCGGATGGACACGAGCCCGCCGCCGAACTCACCGCTTCAGCCACCGAATTCACCAGTTCGTACGACCATCTTTGGGACAAGACCGTGGTGCGCAGCATCGAGGACGCCGCCGTGCGGACCGATGAGGAGGACGACGGCGGCACTCCGGCCACTGGGGAGGCGGCAGTTCCGGACATGGCAGTTCCGGAGACCGCGGGCCTGGAAACAGCAGACGTAGAAACGGGGGCTCGGGAGGCGCCAGCCCCGGCGCCCCCGTCGGCCCCTTCGCAGGCAGGACTGATCGACTCGGTGCCGTGGGCGACCGGAGGCGATCGTGCCCCGGGACCGGAGGTCGCGGCGTCGTTCTCAGCACCGGATGTCCGGTCGTTCGCCGGCCCCCGCGTCCCGCCGTCGTTCGCCGGCCCCCAGGTCCCGCCGTCGTTCATCTCCATGCCCGGCTCCACCGAGGCGGCGGAAGGGGACCACGACGGTCAGACCATCCTCAAGAGCGAGCTCCCCACCTCCGGAGCGCAGCAGGCAGGACACGGACAGGAAGGCGGCCAGGGCGCAGAACCCGGACAGAGCGGGGTGGCTGGCAACGGCCCGCTAGTGCTCGCCAGGGTGTGCCCCGGCGGCCATGCAAACCCTCCCACCAGCAGCCAATGCTTCACCTGCGGGAGGCAGTTGCCGGACGTGGCTGTCCAGGTGCCGCGCCCCAGGCTGGGCCGGCTGCGGCTGTCCACGGGAGAGCTGATCGAGCTGGACGAGTCGATTGTGATCGGGCGGCAGCCCTCCGTCTCGCGGGTCCAGGGCGGCACCATGCCCCGGCTGGTCCAGGTGGCGAGCCCCGGCGGCGACATTTCGAGGTCGCACGTGGAGGTCCGGCTGGAGGGTTGGCACGTCATGCTGTGCGACCTGAAAGCTACCAACGGCACCGTGCTGGTCCGCGAGGGGCAGCCGCCGCGGCGCCTCGCCCAGAATGAGATGGCCATTATCCTGGACGGCGACATCGCAGAACTCGGCGATGACGTTTCCTTGCGCTTTGAGGAGATCCTGTGAGTTCCAAGCGGCCGGCGGCCCCACCGCCCCGCATCCCCGGTTTCAGCTATGTGAGCCTGCTCGGCTCCGGCGGCTTCTCTGACGTCTACCTCTACGAGCAGGACCGGCCGCGCCGCAAGGTGGCGGTTAAAGTACTGCTGTCCGGCCTCAAGACGGAGGGCGCCCGGCGCCGGTTTGAGTCCGAGGCCAACCTGATGGCCCAGCTGTCCTCGCACCCCTTCATCGTCACCATTTTCGAGGCCGAGGTGACCGGGGACGGGCATTCGTACCTCGCCATGGAGTACTGCTCACGGCCCAGCCTGGACGTCCGGTACCGCCGGCAGCGGTTCAGCGTCGATGAGGTCCTGGCCGTGGGTATCCAGGTGGCGTCCGCCGTCGAGACGGCGCACCGGGCCGGCATTGCCCACCGGGACATCAAGCCCGCCAACATCCTGGTCACGGACTACAACCGCCCGGCACTCACCGACTTCGGCATCTCCGGCACGCTGGCCGGCGATGTTGATGAGGACGCGGGGATGTCCATCCCGTGGTCCCCGCCCGAACAGTTCCGCGACGGCAACGTCGACGGCGTGATGGTGGACGTGTGGGCCCTCGGCGCCACGCTGTACACACTGCTCGCCGGACGGTCACCCTTCGTGCTGCCGGGGGCCGACAACTCCCAGCGCGAGCTTATTTCGCGCATCACCAGCATGCCCGTTCCGCGGCTGGGCCGCGCCGACGTGCCGGAGTCCCTTGAACTGGCCCTGGCCACGGCAATGGCCAAGTCGCCGGCCTCACGCTATTCGTCGGCTCACGCTTTCGCCCTTGCGCTGCAGCGGATCCAGGCCGAGCTCAACCTGTCCGTTACACCGTTCGAGGTGCTCGAGGAACGCCAGGAGGACGTGGACCTGGAGGACGGCGTCGAGGAGACGCGCGTCCGCAACGTCGCCTCCATCGACCCGGACCGGACCGGAAGCGCCCCGACGTTCCCGGCCCGCACCAAGCCGCTGGACGGCGGGGTTGCTCCCGCGGGCACGGCGCCGGGGCGGGGCCCTGGCACCACTGCGCCAGCGCCGGCGCCGGCCCGCGTGGCGCCCCAGGCCACCTTTTCGACGGCGGGTACCGCGCCGGCCCGGGAGCCTGCTCCGGTAGTTACGCCGGCGGACGACTGGGCAGGCGCGACGGTCCTGCGCAGCAACCGGCCCAAGGCTGCGGAGGATGATGCATCCGGCCAGGCGGGGGACCAGCCAGTAGATCACGCGAAGCGGAACCTGTGGCTCGCCATCTCCGGCGGAACGCTCCTGGTGCTGGCGGTCATCGTGGGGATTGTGGTGGCGTCGGCTGCGCCGCAGCCGCAGGCCCGGCCGACCGAAACGGTCAGCAAGCCGCCCGCCGACGCCGTCGACGACGGGTCCGTGCCCGACGTCGCCAAGCTGGCCGGCAGCGCAGGCGCCCAGGGAAAGGTCCGCTTCACCTGGACCAACCCGCAGCCGAAGCCGGGGGACATGTACAAATGGCGGATCAAAACGGTCAAAGGCGGCGGAAGCTATCTGTCGACGTCGGCAACCCGGGTGGACGTCACCGCGAACCCGGCGGAACCCACCTGCGTCCAGGTCATCCTGGTCCGCAGCGACGGAACCGCATCACCGGCCGGCGAGGATTCCATCGCCTGCCTGTAGCCCGGCCAGCCCTACCAACGGGCAGCCATAACACCCGGCAGCAGCAAGACGCGTAAGACGCCAACAGCTGCCCAGCATCAAACAGCACCAACAACAAGACAGACGACAAGACAGGGAAACATGGGAGACCTGGCCATAGACTTCTGCGGCGAGTGGTATGAGCCGGCCGATGAGGACATCTTCAGCATCGGCCGCGAGGGCGACCTGGAAGTGGACGACAACCCGTACCTGCACCGACGCTTCCTGCAGATCGCCAGGTATGACGGCATCTGGTGGCTCAGCAACGTGGGCAGCCGGCTCTCCGCCACGGTGGCCGACGGATCCGGCGGCATGCAGGCCTGGCTCTCGCCCGGCGCACGGCTGCCGCTAGTCTTCAGCCACACCAGCATCATCTTCACGGCCGGACCCACCACCTACGAATTCGCCGTCCACCTGAAGACGCCGTCGTTCCGGCAGGAGGCCAGCAGCGAAACCAGCGGCGGTGACACCACCATCGGCCCGGTGGTCTTTACGGACTCGCAGAAAGCCCTGATCGTGGCGCTTGCCGAACCCATGCTCCGGCGCGACGGCACCGGATTTACCGCCATTCCCTCCTCGGCGGAGGCGGCCCGGACCCTGGGCTGGGCCCTCACCCGGTTCAACCGGAAGCTCGACAACGTGTGCGACAAACTCGACCGTGCCGGAGTGGCAGGCCTCCGGGGAGGCGGCGGCAAGCTGGCCACCAACCGCCGGGCACGCCTCGTTGAGCACGCTGTCACCTCTCACCTGGTCACAGCCAGCGACCTGCACCTGCTGGAAAAGATGCGCGGGGAGAGCGAAGCATGAGAATCCGACTGACACTGCGGCGGGATCCCGCCGAGGCCAAGGACCTGGCAGTTACCGTGGACGGCCGCGCCACCGTCGCGGACATCGCCGCCGAGCTGTGGACGGCGGACCCCGCGCGGCGGCAGCAGCCTGCTCCGTCGAACCTCTCCCTCCGGATTGACGAGGCATTCGTTGCCGGCGGCATGCGCGGCATCGTCCTGGACCGGGCGGACAACCTCCTTGAGTCGGGACTGCGGCCCGGGTCCGTCGTTTCGCTCACCCAGGTCAGCGACCAGTTCGGGAACCCGAACGACGCCGGCGCGGCGGCAGACCGCGGCCCCGCCGCGGCGACGCTGCGCGTGGTCTCCGGGCCCGACGTCGGACGGGAGTTTTCCCTGCCCTCCGGCACCAGCTACATCGGACGGGACCGGGACGTGGACGTCCGGCTCACCGACCCTCTGACGTCGAAGCGGCACGCTCGCATCACCGTGGGGGAGAGCATCGAAATCGTGGACACGAATTCAGCCAACGGCCTCCAGATGGACGGTCTGCCGGTCACCCGTGCCACGTTGAACTCCTCGGACACCGTCACGCTGGGAGACACGGAGCTCACCGTGGTGCCGCTGGCGCGGAGCGGTGCGGCAGTTCCGACGTCGCCCCTGGTGGACTTCAACCGCTCCCCGCGGGTGGTTCCCCGGTTCGCACCGGCCAAGCGCGTGCCCCCGGCAGGACCCAAGCGGCAGGAGCACCACCCCTTCCCCTACATCATGCTGATCGCCCCGCTGATGATGGGCGCGGTGCTGTTCACGGTGACCCAGAGCATGATGTCAGTACTGTTCATGCTGATGATGCCGCTGTTCATTGTGGGCCACTACGTGGACCAGAAGCTGCGAAGCCAGCGCGAGCGCAAGGAACAGCTGAAGCAGTTCCGGTCGGCCATGGCCGCCTTCCGGCAGGACACCATCGAGTTGCAGCGCGTTGAACGGGCCGTTCGGCTCCAGGAGGCGCCGTCCGTCAGTGACACCGTCGACTCCATCTACAAACTGGGTCCGCTGCTCTGGACCCACCGGCCGGAGCACTCCGGGTTCCTGGCGCTCCGGTTCGGGCTCGGCACAGTGCCGTCCAGGATTCCGTTCGAGGAGCCGAATTCCTCGGAAACGGAGACAGAGTACCGGCGCGAAATTGAGGGCTGCCTGGATCAGTTCCGGCAGATCGAGGGCGTGCCGGTGGTATCACAGCTGCGGACCGCCGGCTCGTTCGGCCTCGCCGGGCCGCGCGGTCTCGTCGATGACGTGGCGCGGGGAGTGGTGCTCCAGCTCGTGGGCCTGCATTCCCCGGCGGAAGTAGCTGTTGCCGCCATCACCTCGGCACGGTCCCGGGAACGCTGGAACTGGCTGCAGTGGCTGCCGCACGTCGGCTCGAGCCACAGCCCCGTCAGCGGCGACCACCTCGCTGCCGGCTCGGCAGGCGGCACCAGCCTGCTGTCCAGGCTCGAGGATCTCGTGGAACTGCGGGAAACTGCGATGCGTTCGCACGGCCCAGCGCAGGGTCCCGCGCACCGGCCGGGCATCCCCGATGAAACCGCGGATGTTCCGGCGCCGGTGCTCCCAGCGGTGCTGGTAATCGTCGAGGACGACGCGCCGGTGGACCGCGGCCGGCTGACCCGGCTCGTGGAGCGCGGACCAGATACCGGTGTCCACGTCCTGTGGGTGGCCGCCGGCGTCGAATCCCTTCCGGCCGCCTGCCGTGACTTCCTCGCGGTGGACGGCGAGCACGGCAACACCACCGGCCAGGTCCGGCTGGGACGCCACACCTACCCCGTGAGCTGTGAAAGCCTCGACGCTGAACTGGCAGGCCAGCTGGCCCGCATGCTCTCGCCCGTGGTCGACGCCGGTAAACCGTTGGAGGACGACTCGAACCTGCCGCGCGCGGTCTCTTACGCGACGCTTATCGGCAAGGACTTCCTGGAAAATCCGCTGGCCGTGGTGGAACGCTGGCAGGAAAACAACTCCGTCCGCTCCACCGCCGTCGCCAACCGCAAGGACAACGGCTCGCTGCGTGCCCTGGTGGGTTCCAAGGGGGTGGAACCTCTCTACCTGGACCTCAAGAACGAGGGGCCGCACGCGCTGGTGGGCGGCACCACCGGCGCCGGCAAGTCCGAGTTCCTGCAGTCGTGGGTGATGGGCATGGCTACCGCGTACAGCCCGGACCGCGTCAGCTTCCTGTTTGTGGATTACAAGGGCGGCGCTGCATTTGCTGATTGCGTCCACCTGCCGCACACCGTGGGCCTGGTCACCGACCTCTCGCCGCACCTCGTACGCCGCGCCCTGACATCCCTGAGGGCTGAGCTCCACTACCGGGAACACCTGCTCAACAGGAAAAAGGCCAAGGACCTGCTCTCGCTCCAGCGCGAGGCGGATCCCGAGGCCCCGCCCTACCTGGTAATCGTGGTGGACGAATTCGCTGCCCTGGCCACCGAGGTGCCCGAGTTCGTGGACGGCGTCGTCGACGTCGCCGCCCGCGGCCGGTCCCTCGGGCTGCACCTGATCCTCGCCACCCAGCGCCCCGCCGGCGTCATCAAGGAAAGCCTGCGCGCCAACACCAACCTCCGGGTGGCGCTGCGGATGGCCGACGAGGACGACGCCACGGACATCCTGGGCGTGCCGGACGCCGCGTACTTCGACCCCTCCATCCCGGGCCGCGGAGCGGCGAAAACCGGTCCGGGCCGCATCCAGGGATTCCAGACCGGCTACGCCGGCGGCTGGACCACCGAACGCCCGCAGCGTCCGCAGATCGACATCGTGGAAATGGCCTTCGGGTCAGGTCCTGCCTGGGAATCCCCGGCCGCCGACTCTGCAGTGCAGGACGAACCGGCCGGGCCCAACGACATCGCCAGGATGACCGCCAACGTCATCGCCGCGGCGGACCTGCTGGCCATCGAGCCGCCGCGAAAGCCGTGGCTGAACGAACTGGCCACCACCTACGACTTCTCCCTGCTGCCGAACCCACGCACCGATGAACGGCTCCTGCTGGGCGTGGCCGACGACCCCGCCCGCCAGGACCAGCCCACCGTCTTCTACGAACCGGACAAAGACGGCAACATGGCCATCTACGGCACGGGCGGCTCGGGGAAGTCTGCGGCCCTGCGGGGCATCGCCATCGCCGCTGCCGTCACGCCCCGCGGCGGCCCTGTCCACGTCTACGGAATCGATTGCGGCTCTGCCGGGCTCAAAATGCTCGAAGAATTGCCGCACGTGGGCGGGATCATCAACGGCGACGACGTGGAACGCGTGGGCAGGCTGCTGCGCTGGCTCAGCGACCTCGCCGAGGACCGGGCAACCCGTTTCGCCGAGGTCCGGGCCTCCACCATCGGGGAGTACCGCAAGCTTGCCGGCCTGCCGGATGAAAAGCGCATCTTCGTGCTGGTCGACGGCATGTCGGCCTTCCGCGAGGCCTATGAGTACAGCAAGCTCTCCGGCCTCTGGGACCTCTTCCTGCAGTTGGCCACCGACGGCCGTCCCCTGGGCATCCACCTCGTTGTTACCGGTGACCGGCCCAACTCCGTCCCGACGTCGTTGCTTGCCTCCATCCAGCGGAGGCTGGTACTCCGGCTGTCCGCCGAGGACGACTACCTCACCATGGACGTGCCTAAGGACGTCCTGGGCAAGGCCTCGCCTCCCGGGCGCGGGCTGCTTGGCGGCCACGAGGTGCAGCTGGCTGTCCTGGGCGGCAACTCCAACCTGGCCCTGCAGGCGCGCGAAGTCCACAAACTCAGCGAAGCCATGCTCCGCCAGGGCCTGGAACGGGCTCCGCGGATTGAACGGCTGCCCGAGCAGATCGACCTGGACATCCTGCCTGCCGGGCTGCCGGACCTTCCGGTGATCGGCGTGGACGACGAAACGCTGCAGCCCGCCACGCTCATGGCCAAGGGCCCGCTGCTGCTCGCCGGCCCGCCCGGCGCCGGCCGGACCGTGGCCCTGGTGACCATGGCCTACGCGCTGCGCCGGTCCAACCCCGGCACCGAACTGGTCTACCTTGCCGCCAGGAAGTCCGCCGTGGCGTCCCTGCCGGTGTGGGACCGCTCGCTGGTCGGGGCCGACGACGTCGAGGAGGCGGTGGAAGCGCTCACGGACCACGCCTCGGCCAACCCGGGCAAGGTGGCCATCTTCATCGAGGGGCTCACGGAGTTCACGGGCACCCTGGCCGAATCCGGCATCGAAAGGCTCGTCGCGGCGTCCATCAAGGCTGACCAGTGGGTCGTGGGGGAATCCGAAACATCCACCTGGTCCTCGGCCTGGTCGCTCGCGCAGCCGTTCAAGTCGGGCCGGAGGGGGCTGCTCATCAACCCGGGCGACATAGACGGCGACAGCCTCCTCAATACGTCACTCGGACGCGTCGGCGCCGGCTTCATTCCGGGCCGCGGCTACATCGTCGGGAGGGGCAAGGTGCGCAAGCTCCAGATCGCGCTGCCGCCGGAGAACCGGCAGTAGTTGAGTATTAGTTAATTTGGTGCGCCGCGGGGGACTGTAGGAAGATACCCGGGACAAAACTCGGCGCGGGAGGGTCCCGCGCGGCTGCAAAGGTTACTCCATGATCCGTCTTCCTCTTCTGCGCGGCGCGCTGGTGCCCGGAACTGCCGCTGCCATGCTGGCTTTCACGGTAATGACCGGAGCCGCCGGGGCTGCCCAGGCAGCCTGTGTGCCGGAGGGACAGTGCCCGGGGTCGCCCGCGCCTGTAACTCCGCCGTCGTCCGGTTCCCCGGCCCCGACGACGACGGCGACTCCCGTCGCACCCGCACCCGCACCCGCACCCGCGCCCGCGCCGCCGCTGGCCCAGAAAGCGCCGGCACCTGCACCTGCGCCGGCACCCGCACAGCCGGTGCGACCGGCGGCGCCTGCGGCGCCGGTTCGGTCCGCGGCGCCTGTGGCGCGGATGGCTCCTGCACCGGTCCGACAGGTCCCCGCTCCCGCGGTCGTCCCGGCGGCGAATGCCGGTGTTGTGGTCGCGGTCCCCGCTGCAACACCGCCGGTGACCACCGCCTCCGCCAGCCCGGACCCGTCGTCGTCCGTGTCTTCTGCCGAGTCCAGCTGGACCAAACCGGTCGCCAGCCCCGCCGCCAGCGAGGCCGCCGCCGTCGTAGTCGCGGACAAGGGGTCCGGCCTCGGCATCTTCGGCCTGTTTGCCGTTATGGGCGGCGTCCTCCTGGTGGGTCTGGGCGGACTGGCCTTCGCGCTGTGGAGCCGGAACCGCCCCGGTCACTGGTAGGGGCGTTCGCCGGCGGCGGTTGACCGGCACCCGGCCTCCCCGGCACGGGAGGTCTGCCGCCTCGGCAAAATGTCCGGGCTGTAGGGCAAGATAGGTCTGTGAGCACACCATCAGGCCCCACAGAGCAGGTATCCAGAACAGAGCAGGTATCCAGCACAGAGCAGGTATCCAGCACAGAGCAGGTATCCAGCACAGAGCAGGTATCCAGCACAGACAGCGCAGCCACCGCAACTGACCAGCTTGAGCCGGAAGGCTTTCCCTCTGCGTCGGTAAGGGATGAGTACGAGAACCTGGCGGACCTCGTCCGGAAGTACCGGTTCGCGTACTACCAGGAGGACGAGCCGCTCGTTTCCGATGCTGAGTTCGATACTCTCTTTCGCCGGCTGGAGGAACTCGAGGCGCTGCATCCGGAGCTCGTTTCCAATGATTCGCCCACCCAGGAGGTTGGCGGGGAAGTGTCTGCGGCGTTTGCCGCCGTCGAACACCTCCAGCGCATGTACAGCCTCGAGGACGTGTTCTCCCTCGATGAACTCCAGGCCTGGATCGCGAAGGCGGAGGCCGGGGTCGCCAAGTCCGGGAATCCGGGGGCCGCCTGGCTAACCGAGCTAAAAATCGACGGCCTCGCCGTGAACCTGCTCTACCGGGACGGCAAGCTGGTCCGGGCGGCCACCCGCGGCGACGGCACCACCGGCGAGGACATCACGCACAATGTGCTCACCATCAAGGAGATCCCGCAGCAGCTCAGTGGCAGCGGTTTTCCCGCCGAAATGGAAATCCGCGGCGAGGTGTTCATCCCGTCCAAGGCGTTCGCCGAATTCAACGAGGCGCTGATTGAAGCGGGCAAGGCGCCGCTGGCCAACCCGCGGAATGCCGCTGCCGGTTCGCTTCGCCAGAAAGACCCGGCAGAAACCGCCAAGCGCCCGCTCCAGATGTTCGTCCACGGCATCGGCGCCCGCGAGGGCCTCCGGGCCGCCAGCCAGTCGGAGACCTACCGGCTCCTGGCGGAGTGGGGACTGCCGGTGAGTCCGTACTTCGAGGTTCTCGGCAGCCCGGCCGAGGTGCTGAAGTTCATCGGGAATTACGGGGACAAGCGGCACAGCCTGCTCCACGAGATCGACGGCATCGTGGTGAAGATCGATGACTTCGCCACCCAGCGTGCCCTGGGCTACACCACACGGGTTCCGCGCTGGGCGGTCGCCTACAAGTACCCGCCCGAGGAAGTGCACACAAAGCTCCTGGATATCGCCGTGAACGTCGGGCGCACCGGACGCGTAACGCCGTTCGGGATCATGGAACCGGTCAAGGTGGCGGGCTCCACCGTGGGAATGGCGACCCTGCACAACCAGGACGTGGTCAAAGCCAAGGGCGTCAAGATCGGCGACATCGTGGTGCTCCGGAAAGCCGGCGACGTCATCCCGGAGATTGTCGGTCCAGTGCTGGCGCTCCGGGACCAGCAGGACCCGCCCGTGCGTGACTTCGTCATGCCCACGGAATGCCCGTCCTGCGGCACGCCGCTGGCACCCGGGAAGGAAGGCGACGTGGACATCCGCTGCCCCAACGCCAAGTCTTGCCCGTCGCAGCTGCGTGAGCGCGTGTTCCACGTTGCCAGCCGGGGAGCATTCGACATCGAAGCCCTCGGCTGGGAGGCCGCCGTCGCGCTGACCCAGCCGACGGAACCAGAGGTCCCGCCGCTGGTCAGCGAGGCGGCCCTTTTTGACCTGACGCCGGAGGACCTCGAACCGGTGAAGATCCGGCGCGAGAAGCGGTCCAAGGGAGTTCCCACCGGCGAGTTCGAGCTGGTGCCCTACTTCTACAGCAAAGGCACGGCCAAGACGCCCTCGAAGCCGACAGCCACCACCGGGAAGCTCTTCAACGAACTCGAAAAGGCCAAGACCCAGCCGCTGTGGCGCGTCCTCGTGGCGCTCTCCATCCGGCATGTCGGCCCCCGGGCGTCACGTGCCCTGGCCAACCACTTCGGCACCATGGACGCCATCAGGCAGGCCTCCGAGGAGGAGCTCGCGAGTGTGGACGGCGTCGGCCCCACCATCGCAGCCGCACTCAAGGAATGGTTCGCCGAGGACTGGCATGTCGAGATCATCGACCGCTGGGCGGCAGCCGGGGTCCGGATGAAGGACGAACGGGACGAGTCCACTCCGCGCACGCTGGAGGGACTGTCCGTTGTGGTCACCGGGACCCTGGAAGGCTTCAGCCGCGACGAGGCCAAAGAGGCCATCCTGGTCCGCGGCGGCAAGGCGGCAGGGTCGGTGTCGAAGAAGACCAGCTATCTGGTGGCCGGCGACAACGCCGGCACCAAGCGGGACAAGGCCGAGCAGTTGGGTGTGCCCATCCTGGACGAGGACGGATTCCGGGAACTGCTGGCCAACGGGCCCGCCAGGGCTGACGCGGATGGCACTGTTGCTGAAGCCGAAGATCCTGGGGCAACCCCTGCCCTGGCCGACGGGGAGGATTCCGAATGACGCCGGATACCGCAAGCCCGTTGGACGTGACCGGGCTCCTCTCCGTGGCCAGGGCCGCCGCGGCTGCCGGTGCCGGGGTGCTTGGCGAGCGGAGCAACGGCGCCCTGGACTCGGGGACGGTGACCAACAAGGGCGAAGCCGGCGACTGGGTCACCGCCTTCGATGTGGCCGCCGAGGAAGCCGTGCGCACCGCCATCCGCAGGGCGCGGCCGGACGACGTGATCACCGGCGAGGAGCACGGGACAACACGGCCCGAGCAGCCGACCGGGCTGCGGTGGTCCATCGATCCCCTCGACGGCACCACAAACTTCATCCGCAACATCGTCTACTACGCCACCTCAGTGGCCGTTGCCGACTCCGACGGCGTCTGGCTGGCCGGCGTCGTGCATGCCCCCGCGCTGGGGCGCGTGTATTACGCATCCAGGGGCCAGGGTGCCTGGCTGGAACAGGGCGGGCAGCGGGTCCAACTCACTGGTCCGGTTCCCGGCCGCGCCGGCCAGATCCTGTCCACCGGCTTCAGCTATGACCCCGAGGTGCGCGCGGAGCAGTTCGCGGCGCTCGGCAGCTTCGTGGATGGCTTCGCCGATGTCCGGCGGCTCGGCTCGGCCGCACTGGATCTCTGCATGGTCGCCGACGGAACAGTCGATGCCTTCGGTGAGCGGGGCCTGAACGAGCACGACTTCGCCGCCGGCGCCCTGGTGGCAGAGGAGGCCGGCTGCTGGGTGCGACGCCCGCGGCTCACCAGCCCGCTTGAAGGAGGGCCCTCCGCCGAGGAACGGCTGTCCGCCTGGACATGCGCGGGCACGCTCGAGATGTCCGGCAAGTTCCCGCTGTAGGTCGCCCGCAGCGCCGCGCGGGCTACTGCCCGGGCCGAACGCGGCCCGGGTGGCTCACACTTGCGGCGGTGTCAGGTTGTAGCGCGCATAGATGTCCGGCAGCCACGGCGCTTCGGCGAAGCGGAGGCCGAAGTGGGCCGCGAGTTTCTCGACGGTCTCGGGGTCCGGCATTCCGGCTTCGATGTGGTTGGCAAGGCCCCAGAAGAAGTGCTCAAATCCGGCGGGGCTGATCACCTCAATCATGCGGGCGGGCACCTTTCCCGCGTTCCACATGGCGTGAAGTTCATTCCGTGGCTTCGTGATGTACCCGCCTGCACCCAGGACCGCCTCGCGGTCACCGGACCGGAACCCTATTTCGCCCTCAAGGACGATCGAGTACTCGTCTTCGCGGGTATGGATATGCGGCGGTACCAGCGCGCCGACCGGGAACGGGTGCTCCACGATGGACAGTTGGTGGTTGGTGTCCTCGCCAAGGAGCTTGAACACGACGCCGATGCCGCCAAGTTGCGCTTCCCTGCCCTGTCCGGGCTGCACGACGGTCAGCCGCGGAGCCCCTTCCTCGTTCATGGGCTCATCCCTTCCTTGCCACGGAGTTTGCGGTGCAGGAATTATCGTCCCGCCAACCGCGCCGGTCCAGAGGGAAAACAAAGCAGTGGGCACCCCGTCGCTGTCAGCCCGGACCTGATAGATCAGTCACGGAATCAGTTGTTTCGCCGGGTGCATCGGTCTCCCGGCACTACCATTGACGGGTGCAGCCGCAGATCACCGTCCGTCCCGCCGTCCCCGCCGACTTTGCGGCCATCGCCCGCATTACCCGGGACGCCTATCTGGCGGCGGGCTACTTCGAGACCGCGGACCACCCCTACATGAAGCAGATCCAGGACGTCGCCACCCGCGCAGACCGGGCCACCATCTGGGTGGCGGAGCGCGCAGGCACGATCGTTGGTTCGGTGACCCTGGCGCTGGCCGGTGAGAAGTACGCCGACATCGCGCTGGACGACGAGCTTGAGTTCCGCATGCTGGTGGTGGACCCGGCCGTGCAGCGAAGCGGCGCCGGCCTGGCCATGGTCGAAGCTATCATTGCGCACGCCAGATCGCTGGACGGGATCCGTGCCGTGGCACTGACCACCGGCGGGGACTGGGAAAGCGCCCATGGGCTGTACCGGAAGACAGTCTTCCGCCGGGTGCCCGAGCGCGACTGGTATGTGCCCGGCACCGACATAAAGCTGCTGGTTTTCAGGCTGGACGTCCAGCCCGCCTAGAGTGGAGCCGACTTAAAACCCCTAGTGAAAGGCGCAGCAGCATGCGCAAGACGTTCGGCACCGGCTCGGTCTGGGAACAGAAGCTCGGCTACTCCCGCGCGGTCCAGGTGGACAACACGCTCTACATTTCGGCCACCTCTGCCAGCGGTGAGAACGGCATCGTCGGCAACGACTTCTACGAGCAGACCCAGTTCATCCTGCAGAAGCTGGAGACCGTCCTGGCCGACGCCGGATTCGCGCTCGCCGACGTCGTGCAGTCCAAGCTGTACCTGACGGACATCAGCAAGTGGGAGGACGCCGGCCGTGCGCACGGCGAGGTTTTCGGCGAGATCCGCCCCACCCTGTCGCTGGTCCACGTGCTGCCGTTCCTGGACCCGGAAATGCTCGTGGAGATCGAGCTCGTCGCGCAGAAGAGCGCCAGCTAGAACTTCCCCGCCTGAGCGCGAACTGGCAGCAGATACCCCTAAATCCCGGTTTTGCGGGCGCTACCTGCCAGTTCGCGCTTTTGTTTTCCCGATGTAGGTCCGCGCGCTAGGAAGCCGGGAGGCCGTAGCGGTGTTCGGGCCGGCCGGTGGTGCCGTAGCGGAGCTGGATCTCGACGGCGCCGTCGTCCGCGAGCGACGACAGGTACCGCTGTGCGGTGGCCCGGGACACGCCCACCCGCCGGGCGACGTCGGCCGCCGAGTACTGCTCGCCGGGCGCCAGCGATTCGAGCACCGCAGCCTCCGTCGCGGATCTGGGCTTGGCCGACGGCGCGACGTCTCCCGGAATGAGCGCCCGCTTCGCCCGCTCCACGGTGTCCTGGTCCAGGGAGCCGGGCTGGCCGAGGATCCGCCGATACCGGGCATAGGAGCGCAGTTGCTGCGACAGGGATTCTGCCGTAAAGGGCTTGAGCAGGTACCCGAGGGCGCCGCGACGGAACGCCGTCCGCAGCGACGCCGCGTCCGAGGCCGCACTGAGAATCATCGTGTCCACGTCCAGCTGATGCAGGAGGTCAAGGCCCGAGGCGTCCGGCAGGTAAACGTCCAGCAGCACCAGGTCCGGGCGCAGACTGTGGATGGACTGCAGGGCCAGCGATGCCGAACCCGCCGGGGGCAGCGCCAGGAACCCGGCCACGGAATCCACGTAGGCGGCGTGGAGCTTCGCGACGTGGAAGTCGTCATCCACGATCAGCACCCTGAAATCCTCAGACATCCTCGTCCTTCCGTCCGGCATTCATCGTCCTTGCGCGCCCATCAGTCTTTGCGCGCCGTGGTGGTGCCCGGCAGCGTTGCCATGAACACGGCGCCGGGTCCGCCGGCATTTCCGGGTTCAAGGACCGTGACGTCGCCCCCACGCCGCCGCGCCAACTGGCGCGCCAACGCCAGGCCCAGGCCCTGGCCGCCGGCACGGCCCTGTCCCTGGAGAACACTGCCGCCCGCCGTCGTGAACCCCTCGGCGAAAACCGCCTCGGGGTTGCTGTCGTCCGGCAGCCCATCGCCGGAATCCGCGACGACGACGTGCAGGGTGCCGCCGCCGTCGCCCTCGTCATCCAGCAGTTCAAGCTCCACCCACCGCTCGGCGGCCGTGCCGGCCACGGCCGCGTTGACCGCGTTGTCGATCAGGTTTCCGAGCACCGTGGTGACGTCCTGCGGCTCCGTCACCTGGCCCCGCACGAGGGTTTCGGGCCCGATCCGTAACGATACCCCCCGCTCATCAGCCTCGACGCCCTTGGCCCCGATGAAGGCCTGCAAGTAGGGGTCCTGCAGCAGTTCGGCCTGATTCACGGGGAACTTCAGCGGGCCTGTGGCGGCGAGCCTTTCGAGGTAATTGCGCGCCTGCTGGTGCTGGCCGATGCTCATGAACCCGGCAATAGTGTGCAGCTGGTTGGCGAACTCGTGCCGCTGCGCCCGCAGTGCGGTGGACATGGTCCCCACGGCGTCGAGCTGCCGGGTCAGGTGCTGGAGTTCGGTGCGGTCACGGAGCATGACCACCCAGCCCAGGTCTTCGCGGCGGTGCAGCGCCTTCCGGGCGCTGGCCACGAGGACCTGCTCCCCGGCCACCAGTTCCATGGCCTCGCCCTCACGGGCGTCGGGCAGAGTGAGGGCCTTGAGCCGGGCCGGCACCGGGGCGTCCGGCCAGGGCTGGCCGGAAAGGTCGGGCTGGCCAAGGAGGCGCTGGGCCGCGGCGTTGAACACGCTGATCCGGCCGTCGGCGGAGATGCCCACGACCCCCTCGTCGACGCCCTCCAGGACCGCCACCTGGTCGTGCACCAGCGCGCCGATTTCCTCCGGTTCGAGGCCGAGCGTGAGCCGCTGCAGCCGGCGCCGGAGCAGGAATGAGGCCAGGACCCCGGCGGCCAGCGAGCCGGTCGCTGTCAGCACGATCGGAACGATGTCCCGGGCCAGACTCTGGCCGATGGACTCGGTGGAATAGCCGACACTCACCTCGCCCACCACGGAACCGGAACCCGACCCAGAACCCGGTGCGAACACGGGGACCTTCGCCCCGGCCGACGGGCCCAGCGTGCCGGTGTTGCGGGTGGTCACCTCGCGGCCGGCAAGCGCTTCGGACGGGTCCGTACTGACGCGCTCGCCCAGCCGGTCGGCGTCGGGATGGGCTAGCCGCAGCCCCGTTTCGTCGGTGATTACCACAAACAGGGCTCCGGTTCTGGCCCGGGCGCCCTCGGCCACCGCCATGAGCGGCCCTGCCTTCAGTTCCGCGGGCGGGGGAGTGCCGGGTTGCCGGCTGATGGCCTGCACGTTGGCGCGGACCGACGGGTCCGAGGCCACGGTACGGGCCAGGGTCAGGGCCTGGTTTTCAGCCTCGCGGCCCAGCCGTTCAAACGTCAGCCACGCATGTACCGCGCCGCTGAGGAGCACGACGAGGAGCACCACGCCCAGCTGCAGGAGCAACGTCTGGGTGGAGAACCTGAGCGGAAGCCTGCCGGCGGGGCTCATCATGGCACTCCTTCATGGGTCTGGCTGGCCGCAGGGCGGTGTGGGCCGGCAGCGGGGGCCGTTTGAGCAGAATGAGCAAAATGCTCCCAATAAGCAGTATGCCAATCAATTGAGCCAAAGGCACTGCCGTGACCGCGGCCACTCTAACGTCTGTAGTACGCATCACACCGGGGTGGTGCTGTTCACTAAAAGGAGCCGGCTGTGCTGGTATTACTTGGATTCGCCATGATCGCGGTTTTCATGGTGCTGATCATGACGAAGAAGTTGACGCCAGTGCTGGCGCTGATCATCGTCCCCACCGTTTTCGGTCTCTTCGCAGGCGCCGGCCTCGGCATCGGCGACATGGTCATGGACTCGATGAAGTCCATGACCTCCACCGCCGCGCTGCTGATGTTCGCCATCATCTACTTCGGCCTGATGATCGACGTCGGACTGTTCGACCCGTTGGTCCGGTTTATTCTGCGCAAGCTCGGCAATGACCCCGCCAAGGTGGTCCTGGGCACCGCGCTCCTGGCTGCTGCCGTGTCGCTCGACGGCGACGGATCCACCACGTTCATCCTCACCACCGCAGCGATGCTGCCGATCTACCTCCGCCTGAAGATGAGCCCTGTGGTCCTCACCTGTGTGGCCGGCCTGGCCAACGGCACCATGAACATCGTGCCGTGGGGTGGCCCGACCGCCCGCGCCGCCAGCGCCCTGAAGATCGACGTCAACGATGTCTTCGTCCCCATGATCCCGTCCCTGATCGCCGGCCTCGCCGTCGTCCTGGTCTTCGCCTGGGTGCTTGGCCTGCAGGAGCGCAACCGCCTCCGTGCCACCCAGCCCGAGCTCTGGGGAACGCCGGAAACCGCTGAAGGGTTCGACGGCGGTACTCCCGCCGGCGGCGGCCGCACCGGTTCCGGCCACGGTGTTTCGGGCCGCGGTACCGCACCTGTTCCCGCAACGGGCGGCCCCGCCGTCGGCGGTTCCTCCGTTGCAGTCCTGGAACGCATCGGCACTTCGGTGGACGCCACAGTTGACGACAGCGACACCGCCATGGCGGACACCGCCCTGGACCCCAACCGCAAGACCCTTCGCCCCAAGCTGCAGTGGTTCAACCTGGCCCTCACCGTCGCCGTCATGGGTATGCTCATCGCCGACCTCGTGCCCCTGCCCTACGTCTTCATGGTGGGCTCCGCTATCGCCTTGCTGGTGAACTTCCCGCACGTCAAGGACCAGGGCGCCCAGCTCGTGGCCCACGCACCGTCCATCGTCGCCGTCGTCAGCATGGTCATGGCCGCCGCAGTCCTCACCGGCGTGCTCAAGGGCACCGGAATGGTCGAAGCCATGTCCGCGTGGCTGGTGCAGATCATCCCATCCAGCATGGGACCGTTCATGGCAGTCATCACGGGCCTCCTCAGCATCCCCATGACGTTCTTCATGAGCAACGATGCCTTCTACTTCGGCGTGCTGCCCGTCCTGAGCGAGACCGCTGCCCACTACGGCATCAGCGGCGCCGAGATGGCCCGTGCCTCCATCACCGGCCAGCCGTTCCACATGCAGAGCCCGCTGGTCCCCGCCATCCTCCTCCTGGTCTCCCTGGCCAAGGTAGACCTGGGCGACCACCACAAGAAGGTCCTCTGGAGGAGCGCAGTAGTAGCCCTCGTCATGCTGGCAGTGGCAGTCCTGACCGGAGCAATCGGCATCCACTAAGGCTCGTCCTCCCGCCCGGTCCGGAGGCCGAGATGGCAGTTCGCGGCAGTGTTTGTGCAAAACACCGCCGCGAACTGCCATTTGGCGTTGAATAGCCGGAAAGCGGCAGGGCAACGTGACAGTAGACTAGTCCGGAAACCCATTCCGAACTTGCAGGGAGATCCATGGCTGCGATCAACCGTGACGACGTCGCGCACCTAGCGCGGCTCGCGCACATTGAGATGAGTGCTGAAGAGCTGGACAGGATGGCCGGCGAACTTGCCGTCATCGTAGACGCGGTGAAATCCGTGAGTGAGGCCGCAGGTGACGGTGTTCCCGCAACTTCGCACCCGATTCCGCTGAGCAACGTGTTCCGCGAGGACGAGGTGGGCCACACCTTCACCGCCGAGCAGGCACTCTCCGGCGCTCCGGACTCAGACGCAGACCGCTTCAAGGTCCCGGCAATCCTGGATGAGGACTAGAACATGACTGAAACCAACAGCACGGAACTCATCCGTCTTTCCGCAGCCCAGCTGGCCGCGAAGCTCGCCGCCCGCGAGGTCACCGCCGTCGAGGTTACCCAGGCGCACCTGGACCGGATCGCCGCCGTTGACGGGGGGGAACGCGGCGTCAACGCGTTCCTGCACGTCAACACGGAGGAAGCACTGGCCGTCGCCGCCGAGGTGGACGCCATCCGCGCCGCCGGCGGGCAGGCCGCCGAGGAACTGCACGAACTCGCCGGCGTTCCGATCGCCGTCAAGGACCTCATCGTCACCATCGGCCAGCCCACCACGGCCGGTTCCAAGATCCTCGAAGGCTGGCACAGCCCGTACGACGCGACCGTCGTTAAGAAGCTGCGTGCGGCCAAGATGCCGATCCTGGGCAAGACCAACCTGGACGAGTTCGCCATGGGCTCCTCCACCGAGCACTCGGCCTTCGGCCCCACCCGCAACCCGTGGGACCTGGACCGCATCCCCGGCGGTTCCGGCGGCGGGTCGGCAGCCGCCGTCGCAGCCTTTGAAGCACCGCTGGCCCTCGGCACGGACACCGGCGGATCCATCCGCCAGCCCGGCGCCGTCACCGGCACCGTAGGCGTCAAGCCCACCTACGGCGGAGTGTCCCGCTACGGCGCCATCGCCATGGCGTCCTCGCTGGACCAGATCGGCCCCGTCTCCCGCACCGTCCTGGACTCGGCGCTGCTGCAGCAGGTCATTGGCGGCCACGACCCGCACGACTCCACCTCCCTGCCGGACCCGCTGGGTGACCTTGTGGCCGCTGCGCGCCTCGGCAACGTGGACGGCATGAAGATCGGCATCATCAAGGAGCTTCACGGCGAGGGCTACCAGGCCGGAGTTGAGAACCGCTTCAACGAATCCCTGGAGCTGCTCAAGGAAGCGGGTGCGGAGATCGTTGAGGTGTCCTGCCCCAACTTCCAGTACGCGCTGGGCGCCTACTACCTGATCATGCCCTCCGAGGCGTCCTCCAACCTGGCCAAGTTCGACGGCGTCCGTTACGGCCTGCGGGTGCTCCCCGAGGAGCCGCCGCTGACCATCGAGCGGGTCATGGGCGCCACCCGCGCCGCCGGATTCGGCGACGAGGTCAAGCGCCGCATCATCCTGGGCACGTATGCGCTGTCCGCCGGCTACTACGACGCCTACTACGGCTCCGCCCAGAAGGTGCGCACGCTCATCCAGCGCGACTTCGAGGCCGCCTTCGCCAAGGCCGACGTCCTGATTTCCCCCACGGCGCCCACCACGGCGTTCAAGCTGGGCGAGAAGCTGGATGACCCGCTGGCGATGTACCTGAACGACGTTGCCACCATCCCCGCCAACATGGCCGGCGTCCCCGGCCTGTCCTTGCCCGGCGGCCTGGCCGACGAGGACGGACTGCCTGTCGGTATCCAGTTGCTGGCGCCGGCCCGCGAGGACGCCCGCCTCTACCGCGTTGGCGCGGTCCTGGAGTCCCTGCTGGAAGCGAAGTGGGGCGGTCCGCTGCTGGCCAAGGCCCCCGAACTCGCCGCTTCAACTGCTGCTTCGAGCCACGGAGGTTCACACTGATGTCTGACGCAACCCTGAGCTTCGAAGAGGCCATGGAGAAGTACGACCCCGTTCTCGGGTTCGAGGTCCACGTTGAACTCAACACGAAGACCAAGATGTTCTCCTCCGCGCCCAACGTGTTCGGCGACGAGCCCAACACCAACGTCAACGAGGTGGACCTGGGCATGCCCGGCGTCCTGCCGGTGGTGAACAAGACTGCGGTGGAGTCCTCCATCAAGATCGGCCTGGCGCTGAACTGCAAGATCGCCGAGTCCTGCCGCTTCGCCCGGAAGAACTACTTCTACCCGGACACCCCCAAGAACTTCCAGACGTCCCAGTACGACGAGCCGATCGCGTATGACGGCTACCTGGACATCGAGCTCGAGGACGGTACCGTGTTCCGCGTCGAGATCGAACGCGCACACATGGAGGAGGACGCCGGGAAGCTGACACACCTTGGCGGCTCGGCCGGACGCATCCAGGGCGCCGAATACTCGCTGGTTGACTACAACCGTGCAGGCGTTCCGCTCGTGGAGATTGTCACCAAGCCGATCGAGGGAGCCGGTTCCCGGGCGCCCGAGCTCGCCAAGGCGTACGTTGCCGCCGTGCGGGAAATCGTGAAGAACCTCGGCGTCTCGGACGCCAAGATGGAGCGCGGCAACGTCCGCTGCGACGCCAACGTCTCGCTGCGCCCGCACGGCCGCGAACGCTTCGGCATCCGCTCCGAGACGAAGAACGTGAACTCGCTGCGCGCCGTCGAACACGCCGTCCGCTACGAGATCCAGCGCCACGCCGCCGTCCTGGACTCCGGCGAGCCGGTGATCCAGGAAACCCGCCACTGGCACGAGGACACGCGCACGACGACGTCGGGCCGGGCAAAGTCCGACGCCGACGACTACCGCTACTTCCCGGAGCCGGACCTGGTTCCCGTGGTTCCCTCCCGGGAATGGGTGGAGGAGATCCGCGCAACGCTGCCCGAGCCGCCGGCCGAGCGCCGCAAGCGGCTCAAGCAGGACTGGGGCTACTCGGACCTGGAGTTCCGTGACGTCGTCAACGCCGGCGTGCTGGACGAGATCGAGGAAACCATCATCGCCGGCGCCACCGCTTCCGTGGCCCGCAAGTGGTGGATGGGCGAGATCGTGGGCCGCGCCAAGAACGCCGACGTCGACCCCGGCCAGCTGGGCGTCACACCGGCCACCATCGTGGAACTCAGCAAGATGGTGGAAGCGGGCAAGATCAACAACAAGATGGCCTCCGCGGTGCTGGACGGCGTGCTCGCCGGCGAAGGCACCCCGGCCGAGGTCGTCGAGAAGCGCGGCCTCGCCGTGGTGTCGGACGACGGCCCGCTCCTGGAAGCCATCGACGCAGCCCTGGCCGCCCAGCCCGACGTCGCGGAGAAGATCCGCGGCGGCAAGGTGCAGGCCATCGGCGCCATCGTTGGCGGCGTCATGAAGGCCACCCGGGGCCAGGCAGACGCCGGACGCGTGCGCGAGCTGATCCTGGAGAAGCTCGGCGTCACCGCCTGAGTATTCCACCCGAACTGGGTCGCAGTTAACGTCGTTTTGAGGGCTCATAACGACAACAACTGCGACCCAGTTGGGTTTAAGCGTGGCTGAGCCGGGCCATGATGTCCTGCAGCGCCTCGCACACTACCCGCACCGAAGCACGCTTAAGGTTTTCCGGGCGTGCCAGGATATCGATCCGGCGCCGGGTGCTGATCCCGTGCAGCGGCCGCAGCACGATGTCCGGGTTCAGCACCGGCCGTGCTGTGTGCCGGGGCAGCAGTCCGATCACGCTTCCGGAGGCCACCAGCGCCGCCACCGTGGAGTAGTCGTTGATCCGGTGCACGATGTTCAGCTCCCGGCTGGAGACCGCGGCGACGGCGGACAGCACGTCCGCGGGGGAGTAGCCGGCGCGGCTGGTCACCCAGGGTTCGCCGACGACGTCGGACGCCGTCAGCGCCGCCTGCCCGGCCAGGCGGTGGCCTGCCGGCAGTGCCACGTCCAGCGGCTCATGCGCCAGCGGTATCACCGCCACCCTTTCCTCCGGCCACTTGGGGCTGTGGTCCATCCGGTGCGCCAGCACGAGGTCGTACCGCGCCGTCAGCGCCGGAAAATCCTGCTGGGCCACATCCTCGTCGGAGAGCAGCACCTTCGGCTTGTCCGGGCCGTCCAAAAGCCGTGCCAGCGGCGCAAACAGGGCCTGCCCCGCACTGTGGAACCCGCTCACCGTCACCGGCGCCACTGTGGAGCCGTGGTACGCGCCGATCGCCATCCGAGCGTCGGCCATGGCGCTGACGACGGCCGCACCGGCGTCCGCGAGCACCTGGCCCGCCTCCGTGAGGACCAGGTTCCGGCCCTCCTTGCGGGTCAGCGGCACCTCGACACTTTTCTGCAGCTGGGCAAGCTGCTGGGACACGGCCGAGGGGGTGACGAGCAGGGTATCGGCGACGGCCTTGACGCTTCCCAGCGCGCCAAGCTCCCGCAGCATTTCGAGCTGGTGGATCTCCATGCCTTCCATCCTATTCCTTAGCAATTCCTTAATCGTCGATTGAGAAAATTCCCCTTGTGCTAACGGGTCGAAGGTGGCTCTAATGAAGGGAGAATTCACCGCATGCCACCGCATGCCGAACCTAAGGAAGCCAATGAAGGCGCTCTACAAGGCCGGCGCCCACGCCGGGTTTGAACTGACCGACCGCCCGGAACCGGACGCAGGACCCGGCGAGGTCAAGATTCGCGTGCTCACCACCGGCATCTGCGGAACGGACCTGCACATCCAGTCCTGGGACGCCTGGGCGCAAGGCATCATCGAGGCCCCGCTGATCGCCGGCCACGAGTTCTACGGCGAGGTGGTGGCCGCGGGTGAGGACGTGCGCTACGTCAAAGTGGGCGACCGGGTGTCCGGCGAAGGCCACATCGTCTGCGGCATCTGCCGCAACTGCCGTGCCGGCCGCCGCCAGATGTGCATCCACACCGTCAGTGTGGGGGTGCAGCGGGACGGTGCGTTCGCGGAATACGTGGTCATCCCGGAGACGAACGTCTGGGTGCACCAGGACCCGTCCGTCACGCCCGAGCTTGGCGCCATCTTCGATCCCTTCGGCAACGCCGTGCACACCGCGCTCAGCTTCCCGCTGGTGGGCGAGGACGTGCTGATCACCGGCGCCGGACCGATCGGCCTCATGGCCATCGCCGTCGCCCGCCATGCCGGTGCCCGCAAGATCGCCATAACCGACATCTCGGCTCCGCGGCTGGAGCTTGCCCGGCAGCTCGGCGTGGATCTTGCCATCGACGTCTCCAGGACACGGGTCCGGGAAGCGCAGCGGGAGCTGGGCATGCGCGAGGGCTTCGACGTCGGACTGGAAATGTCCGGCCACCCCACCGCGCTGCCGGAAATGATTGACAACATGAACCACGGCGGACGCATCGCCATGCTGGGCCTACCCAGCCAGTCCATCGACATCGACTGGGGCAAGGTGGTCACGCACATGCTCACCTTGAAGGGCATCTACGGCCGCGAGATGTTCGAGACCTGGTACGCCATGAGCGCCATGCTGTCCTCCAGCCCCGCCGTGCACGCCAGCATCTCCGCCGTAGTCACGGACGTGCTGCCGGCCACCCAGTGGGAGAAGGGCTTCGAAATCGCGAAGGCCGGCGTCGGCGGGAAGGTGGTGCTCGACTGGTCGGAAATCTGACCCGAAATCCGGGCCCCTGCCCTTCCACACTTTTCTGACAGTTTCCCAGCCAAGGAGAACCGCCATGTACTCAGCTATCAAGAACCAGCTCCGCGCCGAGCTCGACGACATCCGCACCGCAGGCCTCTACAAGACGGAGCGCCACATCGACTCCGCCCAGGCCAGCCACATCACCGCCGGGCAGATCGGTGAATCCGGCTCTCCCGTCCTGAACTTTTGCGCCAACAACTACCTGGGCCTGGCCGACCACCCCGAGATCATCGCGGCGGCCAAGTCCGCCATGGACGAGCGCGGCTTCGGCATGGCCAGCGTCCGGTTCATCTGCGGCACCCAGGACCTGCACCTCGAACTCGAAGCCAGGGTCTCAAAGTTCCTGGGCACGGAGGACACCATCCTGTTCTCCAGCTGCTTCGACGCGAACGGCGGCGTTTTCGAATCGCTCTTCGGCCCAGAGGACGCCATCATCTCCGATGCCCTGAACCACGCGTCCATCATCGACGGCATCCGGCTCTGCAAGGCGCAGCGGTTCCGTTACGCCAACCAGGACATGGCTGAGCTGGAGGCAAAGCTCGTGGAAGCGAAGGATGCCCGGCGGAAGATCATCGTCACCGACGGGGTCTTCTCCATGGACGGCTACCTCGCCCCGCTGGAGGCCATCTGCGACCTCGCCGAAAAGCACGACGCCCTGGTGATGGTGGACGACTCCCACGCCGTAGGGTTCATGGGACCCACCGGAGCCGGGACTCCCGAGCACGCCGGCGTCTCCCACCGCGTGGACATCTTCACCGGCACCTTCGGAAAGGCACTGGGCGGCGCCTCGGGCGGCTACGTGTCCGGCCGCGCCGAAGTTGTGGCCATGCTCCGGCAGAAGGCCCGCCCCTACCTCTTCTCCAACTCCCTCGCCCCGGCCATCGTGGCGGCCACCATCAAAGCCCTGGAACTCGTGCAGACCTCCGGCGAGCTGCGGGCCACGCTGTTCCGGAACGCGGAGCTGTTCCGCCGCCGGATGACGGAGGAAGGCTTCGAACTGCTCGACAGCGAGCACGCCATTGTGCCGGTCATGTTCGGCGACGCCGTCCTGGCAGCGAAGGTGGCCGACCAGATGCTCCAGCACGGCGTCTACGTCACCGCCTTTAGCTTCCCGGTGGTGCCGCGCGGTGCCGCCCGGATTCGCGTCCAGCTGTCCGCCGCGCACAGTGCTGACGACGTCGAAACCTGCGTCCAGGCGTTCGTTAAGAGCCGGAACGCGGTGGCTGCGTAGGCTCCGGTCACCTGTAGAGTCCGGCCATCTGTAAAGATGGAGCCCATGGCATCAACGTATGACGTAGTCATTGTGGGCGGCGGGATTGCCGGGCTGTCCCTGGCCTCCGCGCTGGCCGGCAAATGCACGGTGGCACTCGTGGAGGCGGAGCAGCAGCTGGCGTACCACACGTCGTCGCGCTCGGCCCGGCAGCTCATCCCCAGTTACGGTCCGCCGGTGGTGCAGGAACTCACCGTCCGCACGCTCGAGCTGATCGCCGGGGATGACGCCGGTCGGCCCGAACCCGTGTTGTCCCCGCGGAGCTTCCTGCTGATTGGGGACGAGGAATCTGTGCAGGCCGAGGCCAGCGGCCAAATGCGCCGGGTCAGCCACCGGGAAGCGCTTGGGCTTTGCCCGGCGCTGAAACCGGAGTCCTTCTCTGCGGCCGGCCTGGACACGGGGTCCTTTGGCTGCAATGCCCCGGTGCTCCTGGAGGGGCACCGGGCGCGCGCCGAAGCTGCCGGCGTGGACATCATCACCGGCGCCCGCGTCCACTCAGCGCAGCGGCTAGGATCCGGCTGGGAGGTCGGCGCCGGGCAGGAAGGCTTCTCCGCCGGCGTTCTGGTCAACGCGGCCGGCGCCTGGGCGGACGAGCTGGCGGTGTTGAGCGGCGTCGAGAAGATCGGCCTGCAGCCGTACCGCCGCACAGCGGCGATTGTCGGCGTCGACCATCCGCTGCCGGAAGGCAGCCCCATGGTGGCCGCCGCCGACGATTCCTTCTACTTCCGCAGGGAAGGCAGCGACGTGCTGATCTCGCCGTCGGAACACGTGGCCAGCCCGGCGGAAGACGCACGCCCGCGCCCCGGGGACGTGGAGCGGGTCATCTCCCGGCTCAATACGCTGACGACGCTGGGGATCGGTCCCGTCCGGACGGCCTGGACCGGCCTGCGCACCGAGGCGGCCGACGGCGTGCCTGTCGTGGGGTTCGACGCCGAGGCGCGCGGCTTCTTCTGGCTCGCCGGCCAGGGCGGCTATGGTTTCCAGACGTCGTCGGGCATCGCGGAACTGGCCGCGGCCCAGATTCTGGCTGGGCAGGACGCCGGTGCCGGGCAGGGCGCTGGCACCGGTCCGGTATCCCGGACGGCGGATGCGCTGGCTGCGACGCGCTGGTCCATCCGACGCTGAAGAATGGATCCATGAGCACACTGATCACCAACATCGCTGAACTGATGACCCAGGACGCGGAGCACCGCGTCCTCAAGGATGCGTCAGTGGTGATCGAGGGTGAACGGATCTCGTGGATCGGCCAGGCATCCGCCGCCCCCGCGGCCGACGAAGCCGTGGACGCGGGCGGCCGGGCCGTGCTGCCCGGCTGGGTGGACTCCCACACGCACCTCATTTTCGCGGGCGATCGGACCGCGGAGTTCGAGGCCCGGATGGCAGGGGAGGAGTACAGCGCCGGCGGCATCGCCGTCACCACTCAAGCCACCCGGAACACCGGCGACTACGACCTCACGCGGCTGGCGCAGGGCCGGGTCGCCGAAGCAGTGTCGCAGGGCACGACGTACCTGGAGACGAAAACCGGCTACGGGCTCGATGTCGAGCAGGAGGCCCGGAGCGCGCGGATCGCCTCGACGGTGGCGGACGAGGTCACCTACCTGGGTGCCCACCTGGTGCCGGCCGGGGCGGATGCGGATGACTACACCAAGCTTGTTTGCGGCCCGATGCTGGATGCGGTCCGCCCCTACGTCCGCTGGGCCGACGTGTTCTGCGAACGGGGTGCCTTCTCGGAGGAACAGTCCCGTGCTGTGCTGCAGGCCTGCCGCGACGCCGGCCTGGGGCTGCGGGTGCACGGCAACCAGCTGGGCCACGGCGCCGGAGTCCGCCTCGCGGTGGAGTTCGGCGCGGCAAGCGTGGACCACGTCAATTATCTTTCGGAGCAGGACATCGCAGACCTCGCCGCCGGCTGGTCGGGCTGGGATGCCGCCGCGGGAACGGGCGGGCGGGGAACGGTGGCCACCTGCCTGCCGGCCTGCGATCTCTCCACCCGCCAGCCGCTGGCCCCCGGCCGCCAGCTCCTCGACGCCGGCGTGCCCGTGGCGCTCGCGTCCAACTGCAACCCCGGCACGTCCTACACGAGCTCCATGGCGTTCTGCGTCACCACCGCCGTTCTCCAGATGGGCCTGAGCGTCCACGAGGCGGTCCGGGCGGCGACGTACGGCGGCGCCCTGGCGCTGCAGCGGGAGTCCGGTAACGACGTCGACGGCGAACGGGCGGTGGGCTCCCTCGCCGTCGGACACCGGGCGGACCTGCACGTCCTCAACGCGCCGTCCGCCACCCACCTCGCCTACCGCCCCGGCATGCCGCTGACCCACGCGGTTTGGCGTGCAGGGGTGCGGGCGCGGTAGTGTCCGGGGGTGCCTTCACCCGCCGGCGGTGACGTAAGATGCTCGTTCGAGGTCTGATACAATCACAAAGCGTCATTTCTTCGTGGCGTTTTTGGATCTTGAAAGGCCCTGCATGACACGCACCGACCGACTGACGGCCATCCTTGATCTCCTTGCCGAGGCCGGCCAGGTGGAAGTCGAGGAAATCGTCACCCGGCTCGGCGTGTCACCGGCCACCGCCCGGCGGGACCTGGACAGCCTGGCCAAGCGGCGGCTGCTGACCCGGACCCGCGGCGGCGCCACCACCGGAGCCCTGGCCTACGACCTTCCCGGCAGGTACAACCGGGACGACCACGCCGTGGCCAAACAGGAGATCGCGCTGGCCGCCTCGGCGCTCATCGCCCCGGGCATGGTCATCGGACTGTGCGGCGGCACCACGAGCACCGCCCTGGCGCAGATCCTGGCCACCCGCGAAGACCTCAACTCGCCGTCGAACCAACCCACCCTGACCGTGGTCACCAACGCCATCAACATCGCCTCGCAGCTGGCCGTCCGGCCCAACATCAAGGTGATGGTGACCGGCGGCATCCTCAACACGCGGTCCTATGAGCTCGTGGGCCCGTACACGGACATCATCATGCAGAAGGTGGTGCTGGACATCGCCTTCATCGGCGTCAACGGCGTGGACCCGGAGGTGGGGCCCACCAACACCGGCGAGGCAGAGGCAACGGTCAACGCCCTGCTGGCCAGCCGCGCCAGCGAGTCCTACGTGATCGCAGACTCCTCGAAGGTGGGCCGCCGGGCCTTCGCGACGATGGACGGCTACAACTTCACCCGGCTCATCACCGACTCTGGCATCTCCGCGGCGGACAAGGCCGCGTTCGAAGCCCGCGGCACCGAAGTGCTCGTGGCCGGCAGCTAGAAAAGAAGACGGCTCAGAAGATCACCGGCGCGGCGTCCAGCACCGTTTCGTCCACCCTCCGGTCCACCCACTGCGTGAACGGGGTGTCCAGTTCGTACTTGCCCGCGCCGTTTTGCACCAGCATTCGGACCTCGGCGTTTTCCGGGTTGTTCAGTGACTCGAAGTACTCCACGGACCAGTGGAACCAGCGCATGCAGAACAGGCGCATGGTCAGCCCGTGCGTGACCAGCAGGGCGTTGGGGGAGTAGTCCGGCTTGGACCAGTGCCGGTACAGGGTCTCCATGAACGAGGAGATCCGGTCGTAGACGTCAGAGCCGGACTCGCCCTCCCGGAAGCGGTAGAAGAAGTGGCCGTAGGCGTTGCGCAGCTCCTTCTGGTCCTCGATGTCGCCGGAGATCTGGAAGTTGGCCCAGTCCTGTTCACGCAGCCGCGGTTCCTCGATCACCCGCTCCGTCAGGGAGCCCAGGTCCAGCGCCTCGAGGGTCTGGTAGGCGCGCAGGTACGGTGAGACGTAGACGCTTACCTGCCGGCCGTCCAGCTCGCGCCGGATGCGTTCCCCGGCGGCTTTCGCCTGCTCCAAGCCGAGCTCCGTCAGCGGAATCCGGTAGTCGGGCACCCTGTTGTAGATGGAGGTATCCGCGTTGGCCGCCGACTGGCCGTGCCGGATCATGATGATTTTCCCGGGAGCGCTCATAGTTTCCCAGCATAGGGTCAGCCCGCGGCCGGACAGGAACCGACTGGCTGACAGGAAAGTACCAGCCGGTGCAGGCAAGATAGGAACATGTTGGTTCCCTCCCGCCGTCGGCTGCGGTTCGAAGTCTGGATTGTCCTCGGGCTGTCGCTGGGCCAGTCCGCCGTCTACTCCGTGGTGCAGCTGCTGGACAAAATGACCCGGGCACCGCTGGCGCAGGGGACGTCCACGCTGAACAGGTCGCAAAGCACCCGCGAGTACTTCGACCTCACCTACCAGCTGCTGGACATCATCTTCGCCCTGGTGCCGGTCCTGCTGGTGATCTACTTTCTGACCGACCAGCGCCAGGCGAAGGCCGGGCACGACGCCGGCTCGGCGTTCCGGAAGCTGGGATTCAACTTCGCCCGGCCGGGCAAGGACCTGCTGCAAGGGCTCGGGCTGGCCGCCCTGATCGGCATCCCGTCGCTGGGCCTCTATGCCGCCGGACGTGCCCTGGGCATAACGACGGCGATCATCCCCAGCGGTCTGGACGCCTACTGGTGGACGGTGCCCGTGCTGATCCTGTCTGCCCTGCGCCACGCGGTCGTGGAGGAAGTCATCGTGGTGGGGTACCTGCTGGACCGGTTCGGCAAATTCGGCTGGTCCGTGCCGCTGGCGATCTTTGTGTCCGCAATGCTCCGCGGCAGCTACCACCTGTACCAGGGGTTCGGGCCGTTCATTGGAAACGCCATCATGGGCGTGGTCTTCGCCTGGATCTACACCAGGACCCGCCGTGTGATGCCGCTCGTCATCGCGCACGCCCTGCTGGATATCGTCGCGTTCGTCGGGTTCAGCCTGTTCGGCAAGGCGGTCGGCCTGGGCTAGGTCAGCCTGGGGTAGGGAACATCCATTCGGCACGGCCGAGGGGCCGGCCAGCGCCGGCCCTTAAAAGTGATTCGGCCGCCGTCGGCGGGTGACGTCATTGGCACCCGCTGATGGCGGCCGAAGTGAAGGGCAGAACGTGCGTCAGATGGTGACGGCGCCCGCTGCGGTTTCGAACGTGACCGAGAGAATGCCCGGCGTTCCGTGCGGGGCGACCCAGTTCACGGCGACGTCCTCCAGCGGCCTTTCGACGGGCTCGCCGAGCCACTCGGTCACGCGCTCGGCAGAACCCGCGATCGTGAGGCTGGACATCTTGACATTGCTGTCATAGGCGTTGGACGGGTGCAGTTCCGCATCGCCCTCCCATTTCAGCATGTAGGGGACCTGCGGGTCGGCGATCAGGCCCAGGATGCCGATCTGCTTCCAGACAAGCTCCCGACCGTCGGGGAACTTGCGGTTGCCGTTGACCGCGGAGCGGCCCAGGCGTTCCTCGAAGGGGGCGAGGTCGTCAACTTCGACGCACCAGCCCATCCAGCCGCCGCCCGCGGCGGACCGGGCCCGGACGGCCTGGCCGAACGGTGCCTTGTCCGACGCCGGGTGGTCAAGTACCTCAACAACCTCGAGGTACTTGTGGCCGGCCAGGGGGATGATCATGTTCCGGGTCCCAAACCGGGGGTGCACCCCACCCTTTACGGCTTCGACGCCCAGGGCAGAGGAGATACGTTCGGTGGTGGCCGCCAGGCCATCGTGTTCACAGGCGTAAGAGACGTGATCCATGCGCATGCCCTCATCTTGGCACTTTGTGACGGGGCTCTCAGCTAAGGGTGACCTAACCCTGCGAAAAGTCCATACTTTGACGAAGTTCTTCACAAAGCTGTGCGCGTAATAGTCCCATTCGTACGCTGATTGCAGGTCATGAGCGCCAGCAAAGAAGGCCCCGGCTCGCTGGCCGGCAACCCTCCAACCGCGGCGGGGTGCCCCGGGTGCAGACCTGGCTGCGCGGCGCCCGCCGTGCGGCAAGCGCGGGCCTGTGCCGGGACCAGCACACGCCCTTCAGCAGAGGAGCCTCATGTCCAACGCATGGTCATTCGAAACCCGCCAGATCCATGCCGGCCAGGCGCCGGACGACGCCACCGGCGCCCGGGCACTGCCGATCTACCAGACGACGTCGTTCGTCTTCCCCAGCGCCGAAAGCGCAGCGGACCGCTTTGCGCTGGCCGAGATCGCACCCATCTACACCCGGATCGGCAACCCTACCCAGGACGCGGTTGAACAGCGCATCGCCAGTCTGGAAGGAGGGCTCGCGGCACTGCTCCTGAGCTCGGGTCAGGCCGCCGAAACGTACGCCATCCTTAACATCGCCGAAGCCGGCGACCACGTGGTTGCCAGCCCCAGCCTCTATGGCGGCACCTACAACCTGCTGGCACACACCCTGAAGAAGTTCGGAGTCTCCGTCACTTTCGTGGCGGACCCGGACAACCTGGAGCAGTGGCGCGACGCCGTGCAGCCGAACACCAAGCTCTTCTTTGCCGAGGTGGTGTCCAACCCCCGGCAGGACGTGCTGGACATCGAAGGCGTCGCCCGGACAGCGCACGAGGCCGACGTGCCGCTGATCGTGGACAACACGCTGTCCACGCCCTACCTCATCAGGCCGCTCGAGTGGGGCGCGGACATCGTGGTGCACTCGGCCACCAAATACCTCGGCGGGCACGGTGCCGCCATTGCCGGTGTCATCGTGGATTCAGGCAACTTCGACTTCGGCAAGGACCCGGAGCGTTTCCCCGGCTTCAATACGCCGGACCCCACCTACAACGGGCTGGTCTATGCCCGGGACCTCGGGGCCGGCGGCGCCCTGGGAGCCAACCTGTCCTACATCCTTAAGGCCCGCGTCCAGCTGCTCCGCGACCTGGGCTCCGCGGTGTCCCCGTTCAATGCCTTCCTCATCGCGCAGGGCCTGGAAACCCTGAGCCTGCGGGTGGAGCGCCACGTGGCCAACGCGGCAGCCGTGGCCGGTTGGCTGGAAGCCCGGGATGACGTGGAGTCCGTGGCCTACGCCGGGCTGCCGTCCAGTCCCTGGTACGAGCGCGGCCTGAAGTACGGGCCCAAGGGCACCGGCGCGGTGGTGGCCTTTACGCTGGCCGGCGGCGCCGAGGCCGGAAAGCGCTTCGTGGATGCCCTGGAACTGCACTCCCATGTGGCAAACATTGGTGACGTCCGCTCCCTCGTCATCCACCCGGCGTCGACCACGCACAGCCAGCTCACGCCGGAGCAGCAGGTCGTGGCGGGGGTTGCCCCCGGCCTAGTCCGGCTGTCGGTGGGCCTGGAGCACATCGATGACATCCTGGCCGACCTCGACGCCGGATTCCGCGCGGCAAAAGGCGCCTGACTTCCCGTGCTACCTGTGTGGCTTCCGGCCCGTGAGGGGCCGGGAGTCACACAGCCGTCACATTCTTAGCGCAGATGTCCGTCTGTTTCGTAAACTGGGCAACAGGTCATGAGTGCCAGCGACAGCCCCGGCTTGCTGGCCGGCAACCCTCCTTCCGCGGTGGGGTGCCCCGGGTGAAGACCTGGCCTGCCGGACAGCTGCCGGCGGGCAAGCGCGTAGAAGAGGTTTACCTGTGACGATTTCTGTCAGCACCGACGTACCCGCCGCCGTAGTTCCGGCCGGCACGGCTCCTAACGGCACAGTTCCGGCCGGCACGGCTCCTAACGGCACAGTTCCCGATGGCGCAAACCAGGACAGCACTGTCCAGTACGTCAACATCGGCAGCCTGGAACTCGAGGCCGGGGGATTCCTGCCGGATGTGACCCTGGCCTACGAAACCTGGGGAACGCTCAACGAGGACGGCTCCAACGCCATCCTCGTTCAGCATGCCCTCACAGGGGACACACATGTGACCCGGGGTGGGGGAACCGAAGAGGGCTGGTGGGAACAGCTCGCCGGGCCCGGTGCGCCGGCGGACACCGACAGGTTCTTCGTCATTTCCATCAACATCCTGGGCGGCTGTTACGGGTCCACCGGGCCGTCGTCGACTGCTCCGGACGGCAAACCGTGGGGTTCACGCTTTCCGCTGGTGACGCTGAGGGACTCTACGGTGGCCGAGGCGCGGCTGGCTGACCGGCTCGGTATCAGCAGCTGGCACTCCGTGGTGGGCGGCTCCATGGGCGGGGCGCGCGCCCTCGAATGGGCAGTAACGTTCCCGGAGCGGGTGCGGCGCTGCGGTGTCATCTCCGTTGGAGCCAGGAGCACGGCCGAACAGATCGCGTTCGCGCAGGCGCAGACGCTTGCCATTCGGCAGGACCTCCACTTCAACGGCGGCGACTACTACGGCGGGCCGGAACCCGCGGATGGCCTGGCGCTCGCACGGCGGATTGCCCACATCACCTACCGGTCTGCCTACGAACTCGATTTCCGGTTCGGCAGGAACGCCCAGGCCGCTGAAGAGCCGCTGCAGGCCGAAGCACTGGGGGGCCGCGGCCGCTACCAGGTGGAGAGCTACCTGGACCACCAGGGCAACAAGCTGGTCCGGCGCTTCGACGCCAACAGCTACATCGCCCTGACGGAAGCACTCATGAGCCACGACGTCACACGCGGCCGCGGAACGCTCAAAGAGGCCCTCGCCCGGACCACCGCTGACTTCTTCGTGGCCGCCGTGGAGTCGGACCGGCTGTACTTTCCCGCCCAGTCGCTGGAGCTTGCGGAGTCCCTGCCCGGAAACGTGGATGTCCACATGATCGATTCCCCGATCGGCCACGATGGCTTCCTCACGGAGATCGGCCAGTTGAACGCCCAGCTCAGGGCACACCTCCTCAGCTGACTTCGGGCTAGGTCCAGGAGGGCGGAGCCGACCTCATCGTGGCGACGCCAATGCCACGCGTGTGCATTAATGCAGATGCGCCTTGCACTATTTGGCGTTGAGCTTGCTTCATCGGCAGACCATACTCGTTGAATCCGGCGTTCGTGGTGCGCATCACACCCCTTCGCCATCGACCGGTCCCCGTGGCGTCGAGGAAGACGCCGAAGGAGTTTGCAATGAGTACGGAAAGCTCCGCCGCAAGGCGTGTAGAGGAAACCGACGTCAAGGCCTCAGGCCTCAAGAAAGTTGTCACGGCATCCATGGCCGGCACCGTCGTGGAGTGGTATGAGTTCTTCCTCTACGCTTCGGCTGCCACCCTGGTCTTCGGCAAGACCTTCTTCCCCAACGCCGGCACTGAGCTGGACGGCATCATCGCCGCCTTCCTCACGTACGCCGTCGGATTCGTTGCGCGCCCGATCGGCGGCATCGTCTTCGGCCACTTCGGCGACAAGTTCGGCCGCAAGCAGCTGCTGCAGCTGAGCATCATCCTGGTTGGCGTCTCCACCTTCCTGATGGGCTGCCTGCCGACGTTCCAGCAGATCGGCTACTGGGCGCCCGCGCTCCTGGTGTTCCTGCGGTTCGCGCAGGGCTTCGCCGTCGGCGGTGAATGGGGCGGCGCGGTTCTCCTCGTCGCGGAGCACAGCCCCAGCAAGTCCCGCGGCTTCTGGGCCAGCTGGCCGCAGTCCGCCGTACCGATGGGCAACCTGCTTGCCACGGCCGTGCTGTTCATCCTGTCCTCGACGCTGACCCAGGAAGCCTTCCTCGGCTGGGGCTGGCGCGTGGCGTTCTGGCTCTCCGCGGTGATCGTCCTGATCGGCTACTACATCCGCACCAAGGTCAACGACGCCCCGATCTTCCTCGAAGCCCGCAAAGAGGTCGAGGCCGGGCACAAGGGCTACGGCGTTGCCGAGGTCTTCAAGCGCTACCCGCGCGGCGTCTTCACCGCCATGGGCCTTCGCTTTGCGGAAAACATCCTCTACTACCTCGTGGTGACGTTCTCCATCACCTACCTCAAGACCGTGGTCCAGGCCGACACGACGCGGATCCTACTCCTGCTGCTCGTGGCCCACGCCGTGCACTTCGCCGCCGTTCCGCTGGTGGGCAAACTGTCGGACCGCTTCGGCCGCAAGCCCGTCTACATGGCGGGCGCAATCCTGGGCGCCACCTGGGGTTTCTTCGCCTTCCCGATGATGGACACCAAGAACGATCTGATCATCCTGGCTTCCATCATGATCGGACTGCTGTTCCACGCGCTTATGTACGCCGGCCAGCCTGCGATCATGGCGGAAATGTTCCCCACCCGGATGCGCTACTCCGGCGTCTCCCTGGGCTATCAGGTGACCTCCATCGTCGCCGGTTCGCTGGCCCCGATCATCGCCGCATCGCTCCTTTCCACCTACAAGTCCTCTGTTCCGGTGGCCATCTACCTGCTCATCGCCTGTGCCATCACCGCCGTCGCCGTGTTCTTCCTGAAGGAGACCCGCGGCGTCTCGCTCCACGACGTGGACGCGGCCGACGCCCAGGGCACTGCCGACCTGCTCGCGGCCGGCAAGAAGTAAACCGGCTTCCGCCCCAACCTACGAGCATTCAGCATCTGCCCGGACCGCCATGCACGCGGTCCGGGCAGTTGCCCGTTCACCGACACCAAGGATTTCCATGAAAGCAGCAGTCCTCTACTCCACCGTCGCCAAGACCGATACTGCACAGCCGAAGCCCAGCTACGCGGACGCCCGGCCCCTGGTGGTGCAGGAGCTGGAGCGGCCGGAACCGCGCGCCGGTGAGCTGGGCGTTGCCATCACCTACTCCAGCCTGTGCCATTCGGATCTTTCCGTGGTGGACGGTTCACGGGTCCGGCCCCTTCCCATGGCGCTGGGCCACGAGGCGGTGGGGCGCGTCGTGTCCGTCGGCGCCGGCGTCTCCGACGTGTCGGTGGACGACCACGTGGTGCTGGTCTTCGTCCCGAGCTGCGGGGACTGCCGCGCGTGCCGCGCCGGCCGTCCTGCCCTTTGCCACCGGGCGGCGGAGGTCAACGGCTCCGGCGACCTGCTGCACGGCGAGGCCCTGTTGCGGACGCCGGCGGGGGAGCGGATCAACCACCACCTGGGCGTCTCGGCCTTCGCCGACTACGCCGTGGTGGCCCGGGAATCGGTGGTGGTGATTGACGACGACGTTCCGGACACCGTTGCGGCGATGTTTGGTTGCGCTGTGCTCACCGGAATGGGAGCGGTGCTGAACACGGCCGCTGTCACGGCCGGCCAGTCCGTGGCCGTCTTCGGGCTGGGGGCGGTGGGCCTTTCCGCTGTCATGGCCGCCTCCCTCGCTGGGGCCGGCAGCGTGATCGCCATCGATCCCAATCCCGGCAAGCACCAGCTCGCCCTCGATTGCGGTGCCACAGTCGTAGGGGCGCCGGACGACGCGGCGAGTCTTATCAGGGACGCAGCCGCCGCCGGCGACGGCGTCGATGTCGCCATCGAGGCCGTTGGCTCGGCCGGCGTGATCGCCGCGTGCCTCGGGTACGTGACGCGGGGCGGCGCCGTGGTTTCGGTGGGCCTGCCCCATCCGTCGGCCGAGCTGACGGTGCCGGCCCTGCAGTTCGCCGGAGCAGGCAAACGCCTCCTCGGGTCCTACATGGGCGACGCCGTTCCCGGGCGTGACATCCCGATGTACCTGGGTTACTGGCGCGAGGGCAGGCTGCCGGTGGAGCTGCTGCACACCGACACCAGGCCGCTCACCGAGATCAACGAGGGGCTGGATGCACTGGCCTCAGGGCAGGTGGTACGGCGCCTGTTCCAGGCCTGACTGGGCACCTGAACTGTGCCAGGGGGTGCCGGCGTGCCGGATGGTCGGCGCTTCAGCCCGCCAGCACCCCTGCCCGGGCCTTCACTTCCTCCTTGAGTGACGCGACGACGGCCTGCACCGCGGCCGAGCGGAGGGATTCCGGCCGTGCCACCGCCCAGATGGGGAGCTGGCGCTCGAAGTCGTCGGCGAGCACGGGAACGAAGTCCGGCTGCCCGGCCACCATGAAGTTCGGCAGCAGCCCGATGCCTGCGCCCTGCCGCACCGCCTCCATCTGGGCGAACACGCTCGTGGCCTGGAAGCTCGAGGAAGGCATGGGCAGCTGCGAGGACCAGCGGTGCCCCAGCTCCGCCACCTGGAGCGCAGACTCAACGTAAGAGACAAAGCCGTGCTGCCCGACGTCGTCGAGCGTTTCCGGCAGGCCGTGCGCCGCGGCGTAGCCGGGGCTGGCGTAGAGGCGCAGGTAGTAGTTGCTCAGGAAGATGGTCTGGGCGTTGCTCACGTCGGTCCGGCCCACCACGATCTCCAGGTCCACGCCGGATCTGTTCTGGCTGACCTTCCGCGTGGCGCTCAGCATCTCGATGTTCAGCTGCGGGTTCTGCTGCTGCAGCCGGACCAGCGCGGGCGTGACGAACACAGCTCCGACGCCGTCCGTCGTCGCCACGCGCACCAGCCCGGACAGGGCGCTCTGGTCCTGGCTGATCAGGCCGGAGAGCGATCCGAGGGTGCTCTCGATGGCCTCCGCTGCCTCCACGGCGGAGGCGCCGAGCTGGGTCAGTTCCCAGCCGTGCGGGCTGCGTTCGAGGGTGCGCCCGCCAAGCTGCTTGTCCAAGGCGAGGATTCGGCGGGAGATGGTGGTGTGGGTTGTGCCCAGCGTTTCGGCCACCGCGTTGAACCTGCCGAGGCGGGCCACTGTCAGCAGGATCAGTAGGTCGTCCGGGCTGGGAAGCCGTCTCTGGTCCACGGCAAGCCTTTCATCAGTGTGCATCGGTGCACATGCCGTCTGTAGTTTTTCCCCTTGATTGCACTCTAGCAGGGTGTGATGGTGGACACAGACCTTCCGGCCCGCGCGGCCGGATCCGAAGCAAAGGAGCTTGCGACATGGCAGTAATCGGTTGGATCGGCCTCGGAAACATGGGCGGTTTCATGTCCGCTAACCTGGCGAAGGCCGGGCACGATGTCCGCGGCTTCGACCTCAACCCCGCGGCGCTCGCCGCCGCCGAGGAGGCCGGCGTCAAGCCAGCCGGCAGCATTGCCGAGGCCGTCGCCGGGGCCGACGTGGTGTTCACCATGCTGCCCAAGGGGGAGCACGCCCGCGCGGTCTACCTGGGCGAGGACGGCGTCCTCGCCCATGCCGACACCCGCACGCTGCTGGTGGACTCCTCCACCATCGACATCGCCTCCGCCCAGGAACTGCACGACGCCGCTGCTGCCGCCGGCTTCCGCTTTGTGGACGCCCCGGTGTCCGGCGGCATGAGCGGGGCCAAGGCAGGGACGCTGACCTTCATGGTGGGCGGCGAGGAGGGTGCCGTCGCAGACGCCACCGGCTACATCGGCCCGATGGCAGCCAACATCATCCCCACCGGCGGCGCCACCACCGGGCAGGCGGCCAAAATCTGCAACAACCTGATGCTCTTCATCAACCTGGCGTCCACCGCCGAGGGTGCCGTCCTGGCTGACAGGCTGGGCCTGGACAAGCAGGTCTTCTGGGACATCGCGTCCGTTTCCTCGGGCGACTCCTGGGCCCTGCGGACCTGGTACCCGGTGCCTGGGGTGGTCCCCACCGCCGCCTCCAACAACGACTTTGCGCCCACCTTCACCACCGAACTGGCCAACAAGGACATCGGCCTCGCCATCAGCGCCGCCGAGGACACCGGCACGCCGCTCGAGATCGGCAAGCACGTCCAGCAGCTGTTCCAGCAGCTCATCGACGCCGGCGAAGCGGGCAAGGACTGCTCCATGATCATCAAGCTCGCGGACGGCTCGCTGGACTCCGCCAAGTAGCACTGCCGCCACATCCTCCCGCATTCTGAAACACGAAAAGAGACGTCCCTTGGAAACCATTCCGCATTTCATCAACGGCAACCGCGTCAGCGACGCCGAACGCTTCGGTCCCGTCTTCAACCCCGCCACCGGCGAGCAGGAGAAGCAGGTGGCCCTCGCCTCGGCGTCGCGGACCGAGGAGGCCATCGCAGCCGCCCGTGCCGCGCTGCCGGCGTGGCGGGCCACCAGCCTGGCCAAGCGCACCAACATCTTCTTCCGGGTCCGCGAGATCCTGAACCAGCGCAAGCCCGAGCTCGCGGCGATTCTCACCAGCGAGCACGGCAAGGTCCTCTCCGACGCTGCGGGTGAAATTTCCCGCGGCCTGGAAAACATCGAGTTCGCCACCGGCCTGTCCCACATGCTCAAGGGTGAGCGTTCCGAGCAGGTCTCCAGCGGCGTCGACGTCCACTCCGTGCGCCAGCCAGTGGGCGTCGTGGCCTGCATTACCCCCTTCAACTTCCCGGCCATGGTGCCGCTGTGGATGATCGGCAGCGCGCTGGCCTGCGGCAACACCGTGCTGCTGAAGCCCAGCGAGAAGGATCCGTCGGCCGCCATCTTCATCGCCGAGGCCTTCGCCGAAGCAGGGCTCCCCGCCGGCGTGCTGAACGTGGTGCAGGGGGACAAGGAAGCCGTTGACGTCCTGCTCGAACACCCCGACGTGAAAGCAGTGAGCTTCGTCGGCTCGACGCCCATCGCGCAGTCGATCTACAAGCGGGCGGCCGACCACGGCAAGCGGGTCCAGGCCCTGGGCGGCGCGAAGAACCACATGGTGGTGCTGCCCGACGCCGACCTGGACATGGCGGCAGACGCTGCCGTTTCCGCCGCCTACGGTTCGGCGGGTGAACGCTGCATGGCCGTCAGCGTCCTGGTGGCGGTGGGCAACATCGCCGACGACCTGGTGCAGGCGATTTCCAGCCGAATGGCGGGCCTCAAGATCGGCCCGGGAACCGACGCGGCCTCCCAGATGGGTCCGCTGATCACCGCGGAGCACCGGGACCGCGTGGCCTCCTACGTTGCAGGAGCCGAAAACGAAGGCGCCACCGTCGTCGTCGACGGGCGCTCGCAGCAGTTCGATTCAAACGGTTTCTTCATCGGCGTCAGCCTGGTGGACCACGTGAAGCCGGGCATGAAGGTCTACGACGACGAGATCTTCGGCCCGGTCCTGTCGGTGGTCCGCGTCGACACCTACAGCGATGCCGTCCGGCTGGTCAACGACAACGAGTTCGGCAACGGCACGGCCATCTTCACCCGCGACGGCGGCGCCGCACGGCAGTTCGAGTTCGACGTCGAGGCCGGCATGGTGGGCGTCAATGTGCCCATTCCGGTCCCGGTGGGCACCTTCTCGTTCGGCGGCTGGAAGAACTCCCTGTTCGGCGACACCCACATGTACGGCCCGGACAGCATCCGGTTCTACACCCGGGGCAAGGTGGTCACCACGCGCTGGCCTGACCCGTCCACCTCGGTCATTGACCTCGGCTTCCCGCAGACCGACTAAACTCGATACTCGGTTTACATCAAAACTCGAGTTTGGGCCGGTCAAGACCGCCCCGGGCCTCAGCCCGCGTCCCGCAGTCACAAGCAGCGGCGCGCGGGCTGTTCCTTTTCTGTGCGGACGGCCATGAGGCCCAGCAGATGCGTGTGAGGGCGAGCCTGTCGGCCGCTGCCTAGCCGTTCATGATGTCGTTGCGGCGGGCCATGTACTCCTCCATGGAGAGCTGGCCTTCGCTGTACTGCTGGTCCAGTTCAGCCAGTTTCCGTGCACGGAACCCCTGCGGAGCCGACGGCGGCGGGGGAGCCGAGGGCGCCGGTCCGGTGGAAGGAGCCGGATTCTGCTGTGGCTGGGGCGGGTTGGCGTGGTATTCCGGGCTGTCCTCATAAGGAACCTGCCCCTGCTGCCAGGCCGGCGCACCGGTGCCGCCGGGACCGGGCTGGTTCGGATACGGCTGGTTCGGGTATGGCGGGTACTGCTGCTCCGGGTATGCCTGACCAGGGTAGGGCGGATTCAGGGGCGGTAGCTCTTCCTTGCCGCCGCGCTGGGGGAATCCCAAGCCGCCGCCGAAGTAGTCCTGCTGCGTGTAGCCGTCCCGCGGCCGGTTGTCCGGACGGCCCTGGAACGGGCCTCCGAACGGGCTGCCCGGCTGGTTGCCGAACTGGTCGGGGTCTTGATGCGGAAACTGATTCGGAAACTGGCCCGGGTACTGTCCGGGCAGGCCGGGCCCTTGGTTGCGCTGTTGAACCGACCTCCGGTACATCCGCATGCCCATGGGAATCAGGACGGCCAGAATGATGATCCAGAAAAACAAGTCGAACACGGTGAAGCCTCCCGGTGAGTGTCCATTCCAGCTTAGTCCTGTCAGGAAACGCGCCCCGAGTCCTTATGCCGAAAGCGCACGGCTGCACCGGACGGCTGCGCTGGAAGTCAGGAACCAGCCGGGATCCGAACTGTCGGCATTTCGAGGAAGTCCCCGTAATCAGCCACTGCCACCGCCAGCGCCTGCTCAGCGGCAGGGCCGAGCGGCCGGGAGAGACGGATGTCGAGTTTGCACCGCTGCGCGGCGGACCCGCGCCGCACCAGCGAGTGCCGCCAGGAGCCAGCCAGCACTCCATCGGCCAGGACCACGTGCATGGGGGTGTCGCCAAAGGGATAGGCGGGCGCGGTTCCGCCGAAGTAATGCCGTGAGACTGAGTAGCCCATGATGTATTCGTCGTAGCACTGGACCAGATCGATCTGCGGCCGCAGATTCCCGGCCCGCTGCGGTTCCAAGCCCCGCCCCGAACCGCCGCTGTGCCCCAGTGTCTCCCCTGCGTAATCCGACGGCCGAAGGTAGAAGTCAGACCCGTCGAAGCTGGCCGCAACGATGGCGCCGGGAGCGATCTCCTCCGCCAGCGCCAGCCCCCTGCGAACATCAGTCATCGTGAGTCCGGACCAGTCGGCGCAGTCCCGGACCGTGGCAGGACCGCGGCTCCCGAAATACCTCAGCGCCAGGGCCGCCAAGGACTCCTCCCGGGAGGGCACGGCAGCCGGTGCGGCCCCTGCGACGCGCTCATCGAACGCCGCATACGTCTGCCGCAGCGCGCCGCCGGGACTTCTCACGGGCGCGCCGCTCACCAGCACCCCGCTGATTTCGGCATGCATGATCAGGTATGCGAGGGCGAGTCCCTTCGCGGCGAAGCCGGCACCCTGAAGCCTGGCCGCCAGTTGCTCACGCGTGAGGTGCACCCCGCCGGCCACCGCTTCCGCGAGCACATCGGCGCTCCTGGACGCCGCCTCATCGTCGATCCCGGTGCTGCGGTAGGTTCCGCCGTTCATTTGGTGCAGACGGGGTGCCGACAGGGCCCGTAGCCACGGCAGGTCATCCCGGTGTACAAAATGCCAGGTGGGCCGCAGGATGTGGGTCCGGAGAATGCGGCCGTCGGCAAGTGCCTGCTCCACATCGGCGGCCGTCGCGCCACCGGTCCGCTGGGCCAAAGACCAGCGCGCATACGGGAACTCCTGTGCCTGCACGGCCAGCAGGTTCTTGACGGCTTCCTCCGCCGTGGCCGCCCGCGGCTCCCTCAGCTGCTGGCCGGCCAGCCGCGCCCGCAGCACCTCATAGGGTTCCATGCCCGACGCCGCTCCTCACCTTAGTCAGTTCAGTCAGCCCATCCTGTACCGCCAGCGCCTGGCCGCGCCACCGTAGGTTGTTACCAGTGGGTAACTGCAAGAATGGAGCCATGACTTTAGCCGACTCCTTTCCTGCCCCCGTTGTTCTGTGGTCCAAGCCTGAGGAAGCCAGGGCCGGCAAGCCGCTGCTCGTCCTGCTGCACGGCTACGGCGCGAACGAGCAGGACCTCCTCAGCCTGGCTGACATGCTCCCGGACGAGTTCACGGTGGCATCGGTCCGCGCCCCCATCGCCATGGGGCCCGGCTTCTCCTGGTTCCCGCTGACCGGCTCGATCGAATATTCCGTCGACGCCGTCAAGGACGCGTCGGCGTACGTGCTGGACTGGCTGGACACCGTCAAGGCCAGCCACCCGTCCGTCACGTTGCTCGGGTTCTCGATGGGGATGGCCATGGCCACCACGCTGCTGCGTCAGCGGCCCGCTGACTTTGCCGCCGTCGTCGGACTTTCAGGTTTTGTCGTTAACGCGGAGTCCGACGGCGAGTTCCGCGACGCCGAACTGGACGGGACGGTTCCGCTGTTCTGGGGCCGGGACCAGCAGGACCCGGTCATCACGCCGGACAAGATCGAATACACGATGGGCTGGGTGCGCAAGCACGTGAAGCTGACCAAGGTCCTCTACACCGGCATGTGGCACGGCATCAACGCCCAGGAGATCGGGCACGTTTCGGAGTTCCTCACCCACGAGGTCCTGAACAAGTAGGCCCCCTTTCAGGGAAGCAAACTACTACCCCTGGGGAGCGCTGACCCTGACGGTCTGCCCGTTCACCGTCACGGTGTCGCCGTTGTGAAGCTGCCGGCCGCGTCGGTCGTCGATCTCGCCGTTGACCTTGACCAGGCCGTTCTTGATCAGCTCCGTTGCCTCCACGCCGTCCTCCACGAGGTTGGCGAGCTTCAGGAGCTGGCCCAGGCGGATCATGGTGTCGCGGATGGTGATCTCTTCGATTTCCGGGTTGCTCATACCAGTAATGATGCCTGACGTAAGGTGAAACGAATGACCCATGCACCCCGGCTGCCGCTTGCCGTCGGCCTCCCGATGGCCGTGGCCTCCGGCCTTGCCATTCCCGTCCAGGGGCGGATCAACGGGGCCCTTGGTGCACGCCTCGGAGACGGTATAGCCGCCGCAGTCGTCAGTTTCAGCACCGGGCTGATCGTGATGATCGTCGTGTCCCTGCTGGCTCCCCGCGGGCGGGCCGGCCTCGCACGAATCCTGCCCGCGCTGCGTGAACGCCGCTTCCCGCCGTACTACGCGCTCGCGGGCGGCATTGGTGCGTTCTTTGTCTTCGCCCAGTCCTTCACCGTGGGGCTGCTGGGCATCGCCCTCTTCACCGTGGCAACAGTCACCGGACAGACACTCAGCGGCCTCCTTGTGGACCGCCTGGGCATCGGTCCGGCAGGCAAGAAGTCGGTGACCGGCATCCGGGTCATCGGCTGCATCCTCACCATCGCCGCCGTTTCATGGGCCGTGTCACCCCGCTTCATCGGAGGCGCGGCGGGTGCGGCAGGTGCGGCAGGTGCTTCTGACAGTGCGTCCGCCGCGGCGGCCGACCCCGCAGCACTGCTGCTGCCGATCATCCTGCCGGTCCTGGCCGGCTTCCTCATGAGCTTCCAGCAGGCCATGAACGGCACCGCCACCGTGCATTACGGCACCCCGATCGCGGCCACGCTGGTGAACTTCATCGCCGGCACCTGCGTGCTGTGGGTGGCCTGGTCCATCAAGGTGGCCGTCGCCGGGCCGGCCAACCCGCTGCCGGGGGAGTGGTGGTACTACCTCGGCGGGCCGATGGGCTGCGTGTTCATCGGCCTCGGCGCGCTGCTGGTGCGCAGCCTCGGGGTGCTGGTGACGGGCCTCGGCATGATCGCCGGCCAGCTGCTGGGGTCGCTCGGCCTGGACCTGCTGGCGCCGACGCCGGGCACCGTGGTGGAGGCCGCCACGGTCCTGGGGACCCTGCTGACTCTCGCTTCCATCGTCGTGGCAACCCTGCCCTGGCCGCGCGGCGCGTTCCGGAGATGACGGGTGCCTTACCGAAGAGGAAGGTGCCTTGAGGAGGCGGTGCGGCGGCTTCCGCAGATGAGGGCGCCTTCCGGAGGCAGCTCCCGGTAGGCTAGGTCTCGCAGCTTCCTGCACTGTTTTCCCTTTCCCACGCCCCCGCCCGGCATCCAGCCGCGGTCCAGGGCCACAGACACCGCGGACCGCACCCAGCGGCCCTGTAGAAATTGGAGTTCCCATGGCAGCAAAATCCGTCCTCGACCAGGTCATTTCCCTTTCCAAGCGGAGAGGCTTCGTTTTCCAGGCCGGCGAGATCTACGGAGGCTCGCGATCCGCTTGGGACTACGGACCCCTCGGTGCCGAGCTGAAGGAAAACATCAAGCGCCAGTGGTGGCAGTCCGTGGTGCGCGGCCGCGAGGACGTGGTGGGCCTGGACTCCTCCGTGATCCTGCCCCGCCAGGTATGGGAAGCCTCCGGCCACGTGGACGTCTTCTCCGACCCCCTCGTCGAGTGCCTCTCCTGCCACAAGCGCTACCGCGCCGACCACCTCGAAGAGGAATACGAGGAGAAGAAGGGCCGCCCGCCCGAGAACGGCCTCAAGGACATCGCCTGCGCCAACTGCGGAACCCGCGGCGAATGGACCGAGCCGCAGGAATTCTCCGGCCTCCTGAAGACCTTCCTGGGCCCGGTGGCCAGCGAGGAAGGCCTGCACTACCTGCGCCCCGAAACCGCCCAGGGCATCTTCGTGAACTTCAACAACGTGCTCACCACGTCCCGGAAGAAGCCGCCGTTCGGCATCGGCCAGATCGGCAAGTCCTTCCGCAACGAGATCACGCCCGGAAACTTCATCTTCCGCACCCGTGAGTTCGAGCAGATGGAAATGGAATTCTTCGTGGAGCCGGGCACGGACGAAGAGTGGCACCAGTACTGGATGAAGGAGCGCATGTCCTGGTACACCGGCCTGGGCATCCGCGAGGAGAACCTGCGCTTCTTCGAGCACCCGCTGGAAAAGCTCAGCCACTACTCCAAGGGCACCACGGACATCGAGTACCGCTTCGGCTTCCAGGGCTCCGAGTGGGGCGAGCTGGAAGGCATCGCCAACCGCACGGACTTCGACCTCTCCACGCACGCCAAGGCCTCCGGGACAGACCTCAGCTACTTCAACCAGGCCACCAACGAGCGGTTCACCCCGTACGTGATCGAGCCGGCCGCCGGCCTGACCCGGTCCTTCATGGCGTTCCTCATCGACGCCTACACCGAGGACGAGGCCCCCAACGCCAAGGGCGGCGTGGACGTCCGCACCGTGCTCAAGCTTGACCCGCGGCTCGCCCCGGTCAAGGCTGCCGTGCTGCCGCTCAGCCGCAACGAGGACCTTTCCCCGAAGGCCAAGGACCTGGGCACCCAGCTGCGCAAGAACTGGAACATCGACTTCGACGACGCCGGCGCCATCGGCCGCCGTTACCGCCGCCAGGACGAGATCGGCACCCCGTTCTGCATCACCGTGGACTTCGACACGCTCGAGGACCAGGCGGTCACCATCCGTGAACGCGACACCATGAGCCAGGAACGCGTGTCCCTGGACAAGGTGGAGGGCTACCTGGCCGCCCGGCTGATCGGCGCCTAGCCGTGGCAATCCAATACCGCGAATGGCGCGATGGCGACGACCTCGCGCTGCTGGAGGTCTGGGGCGACCCGGAGACCGATCAGGCGGGCCAGTTCCGCGGCACCCTCGCGCCCTCGGGCAACGCGCCGTGGCGGCGCTGCATCGTGGCCGAGGACGTCGTCGACGGTGCGGCCATCCCGGTCGCCGCCGGCGTGGTCCACGAGGCCAGCCTGCACCCGGAGCGTCTGTGGGTGTACGTCGAGGTGGCCCGGGACCACCGCCGGTCGGGCATCGGTTCCACGCTGCTCATGATGCTGCGCCGCGAGGCGGAAGGGTCGCCGTCGGGCGTTACCAGGCTGCGCTGCAAGGTGGAGCCGGGCACCACCGGTGCCGCCTTCGCGGAAGCTGCGGGGCTCACGCCGATCCAGCACACCCGGCTCGTCGTGGTGGAGCCGGCGGCACTGAAACTGCCGGTCTTCGGCGACGGTTCCGAGGAAGCGGCGTCGGAACGCATCCAGGACCTGGCCACCGGTTCGGTGGAGCTGTCCGACGTCGTGGGACGGTACTACTCGTCCGTCCACGGCTGGGACAGTCCTGGTGAACTGGGCATCGGCACAGTGCAGCGGCTGTTCCTGGACGAGCTCAGCGGTGCGCATGGCGCGATCGTGCTGCGCGCCCCGAAAGCCAGCGCCTTCGGGTCAGGCGTGCCGGCAACCCGCAAGGGCAGGATCCAGGCCTTCGCGATCAGCTATGCGCAGGGGAGTTCCGACCACCCCTCCGACGTGTTCGTCGGCCATGAGCCGGAGCTGGATGCCGACGAGGCCCAGGCCGCGGTCCGCGACCTGCTGGCACTCATCGCGTACCAATATCCGGTGCTCATGGAAGTTGACGATTCGATGACAGCGCTTCGCGCCGTCGTCGAGCCCCTGATGGAAGCGGGCAAGGCCCGGCGCCAGGGCTCGGAGACGTTCGTCGTCTCCGACTGACCAAACTGTGTAGCACCCCAACGTAAGTAGCAGATCAGGGCGTTCCCGGCCGTGGGAACGCCCTGTGCTGCTACTCAGTCGGGGGACTTACCTCAGGGGCCGCTGTTGTTCGGGAAGAACGACGGCGGTCCCTCGCCAGGTCTGCGGCATCGAGCCTTTGGCGTTCCGTCTCGGAGATGGCGCCGCCGCCGAGGTCCGCCGGCATCCACCAGTCTCCCGGCTGCGCCGCCACGGGAAAACTGGCGATGGCGGCGTCAATTCCCGCCTGGAGCGTCCTGCGCAGCCGGGCCGTTTCAGCGTCCGCGTCGATGCCCGCAGCCAAATGCACCGGCTCGCCGACATGCACCCGCACCGGCGCACGCCGGACGCGGAGCAGGGGAAGGCCGTTGCCGCGGGTCAGGATCCGGTGGGCACCCCAGACCGAGACCGGAATGAGCGGCACGCCTGCCTCGGCCGCCATCCGCACGGCGCCCGTCTTGCATTCGCGGACCTTGAAGCTGCGGCTGACGCCGGCCTCGGGCATAACGGCCAGGTAGTCGCCGGCACGGAGCCTGGCCACGGCGTCGTCGTAGGCCGCAGTTCCCGCACCGTGGGGCACCACCACCTGGCCCGTAGCGGTGATGAATGGACCCGCGAGCCAGTGGTCCGCGGCTCCCTGGTGGATCATGAACCGCAGTTGCCCGCGGTTGTGCGCCCAGAACACCAGTTCGGCGGCGGCGAAGTCCAGGTAGCCGAAGTGGGTGATGGCGACGACGGCGCCGGCTTTCCCGTCCGGCAGGTGTTCCTGTCCCGTCACCATCAGGCGGATCCGGAACAGCCACCGCAGGAACAGCCCTGCCCGTACGAGGAGGCGGTAGAAGCGGTTGCTGGCGGCCGGGGTCCAGGGCATGCGGTGCTGCCGGATCTCAGTGCCGCCGGGGCGGCCAGGGGATGAAGCCGCTGGTGGACTGCACGTAGTCACGGTAGCCGGGGCGGCCGGACATGGCCTTCTCCGTGAGCGGCTTCCCGGTCTTGGCGGTCAGCGTCCAGATCATCAGCGCAGGGGAGAGGATGGTCAGGACGCCGGGCCAGGACTCCGCCGCGATGAGGAACAGCCCGGCCCAGACGGCGGCGTCGCCAAAGTAGTTGGGGTGCCGCGTGTAGCGCCACAGCCCGGTGTTCAGGACGGTTCCCCTGCGGGCCGGATCGTTCTTGAACTGCTCCAGCTGCCGGTCGCCCACGGACTCGAAGATGAATCCGGTCAGCCATACTGCCGAACCAGCCACGGCGAGAAGCCCGAGCGGACCGGTCGCGAACATGCCCACCTGGATGGTCAGCGAGACGAAGAACATCACGAGGCCCTGTGGCAGGTAGACGCGGCGGAGGGCATAGGCGTTCCGGGACCCGCGAGCTCCTTTGAGCAACGCCACGTAGCGGGGGTCCTCATGGCCGCCGCGCGCCCGACGGCCGATGTGAGTGCCGAGCCGAATTCCCCAGATGCCCGTCAGAATCAGCAGGAGTACCCGCCTGCCACTGTCGCCCTCCTCGGCAGAGAGGACAAAGGAGATCAACGCGATGACGACAAAGCCCGGGCCCCACGCCACGTCCATCACCGAATGCCGTGCCCGGCTGTCACCCACAGTGCTGTCGGCCACAGTACCGCCGGGCACAGAACTGGTGGCCCCGGCCCCGGCCCCGGCTCGGACGGCCACGGCATAGGTGATAGCAAGCACCAGCACCACGCCCAGCGCTGCCCACGGCAGGCTGGCCACGAACGCCTCCAGCGGAAACGGGCTCATGAAAGATGTTTCACAGAACTAGCGGCAGTGCCTCGCCGGACGGGGGCAGCACCCTGTCCAGGGCTGCGGCGGAAGCAGAGGACCCTGCCTCGGGAACTCCGGTCCGTTCCAGGAAGGCCTTCATCAGGAACCCGGTGGCCAGCCTGTGCCACAGCCGGACCCTCCGGAACATGAAGTGCCCGGCCCCGCGGAGCGAGACGTACCTCATCTCCGCCGCCCCCGCTGCCGCTCGCCGCGCGAACCGCAGCGACGCCGACGGACTGGTCCACCGGTCCTCGTCCCCGTGCACGATCAGCACCTTCCGTCCGGCGACAGGGGAGGCGGGCGTGGCATCATCGAGCCACGGTGCCAGCGCCACCACCGCGTCCACGCCCCGTTCGTCGGCCGCGCAGATGGCGGTGAGGCCGCCCATCGAATGCCCCAGCAGGTAGACGGGCACTCCGGGGTGCGCCGCGCGGATTTTGGCCAGCGCCCAGCGTGCATCCTTCAGCGGGGTCATGTCCTCGCCGTTCCAGCCGCGCACGCTGTTCCGCAGGATCCAGACCTCCAGGCCGTGCTTTTTGCCGGCACCATGCAGGTGGCGGGCGAACGGCACCATCCGCGCCGGGCTCAGGTGCCGGGCCTGGACGGGTTCGAAGCTGCGCGACTTGCCGCCGTGCAGCACCAGGGCCACGCCGCGGGTGGGACATGACGGGGCCAGAACTGTCAGCACCGCTTCGTTGCCAGTTCGGTGTTGGCTCACTGCTGCATCCTCCGACGTTTCGTCGTTCATTTATCAACCCTATGGCGGCCGCCGTAGAGTTCAAGCATGAGGTTTAGCTGCTGATGGGTGCAGGTCACTCCCACGGTCATACAGGGCATTCGGAGCCAACGGCTGAAGCGATGGCCGCCCGCAGGAAAGCAAACAGGATTCTGGCTGCGGTGCTGATCCCGCTGACCCTGCTGACCCTTGCGGCCATGGCCGCGCTCTGGCCCTCGGGCAGCAAGGAAGGCCTGACCCTGGCCAACCCGTATGCCGCAGCCCCGGGCGTCACTTTCGACACGGGACGGATCCAGCGCGTCGTCACCGAGAGCTGCACGCAGGCGACAGCCGGAGAGAACACCGCCGGAGAGAACACCGCCGGAGACGCCGCAGCCCAAAACGGCACAGCCCAGGGCAGCACGGACGGCGGCTCGCAGTGCACCTTCGCGTTCACCGAGCCGGACAAGGGCGGCAATCCGGTCAAAGTTGTGATCAACCCGGACATCGCCAAGTCGCACGGCGTCAAGGTGGGCGACAGCATCCGATACCTGAACCTGTCCCACGCCCAGGCGGCTGCCACCGGCGCCGATGCCCCCGCGGCCCAGGGGTCGCCGTCGTACATCTTTGTGGACTTTGTCCGCACCATGCCGATCATCCTGCTGGCCATTCTCTACGCCGTCGTGGTGGTGGCCGTGGCGCGCTGGCGGGGGCTGCGCGCCCTGATCGGCCTCGTCGGCGCCTACTTTGTGCTGGGCAGCTTCATGCTCCCGGGCCTCGTGGAGGGCAAGCCGCCGCTCCTGCTGGCCTTGGTGGGCTCCACGGTGATCATGATCGGGGTGCTGTACTTCGCGCACGGATTCTCGGCGCGGACCTCGACGGCGCTGCTGGGCACCATCTTCGGGCTCGGCATCACCGCCCTGCTCGCGGCCTGGGCCACCGACGCGGCCAACCTCGCCGGCGTGGGAAGCCACGACGCCGCCACGCTCGTGAACATCTCGGACAGCATCTCCATCTCCGGCATCATCCTGTGCGGCCTCATCATCTCCGGGCTCGGCGTGCTGAACGATGTCACCATCACCCAGTCCTCCGCGGTGTGGGAACTGTACGAACTCGCGCCCAACACGAGTGCGCGGAAGCTGTTCTCCTCGGCCATGCGGATCGGCCGCGACCACATCGCCTCCACCGTGTACACCATTGCGTTCGCCTATGCGGGCGCCGCCCTGCCCATCCTCATCATCGTGATGCTCTACAACCGTCCGCTGGGGGAGGCGCTGACCAGCGCCGAACTGTCCGAGGAGGTCATCCGGACGCTGGTGGGCTCCATCGGACTGGTCCTGGCGATTCCGGTCACCACGCTGATCGCCGTGCTGGTGGTCAAGGCCACGGGCGTCCGGTCGGTTCCGCTGCCGGGTGACCCGGTGCCTGGCCAGCCGGGCGGCCATGCCGCCATAACGGCCGACGGCGTCGACGACGCCGGCGCGCTCGCGGCCGCCG
>NZ_QLNP01000090.1 GCF_003261175.1 Arthrobacter globiformis
ATGGGCAAGCCGCTGGCCGAAGCACGCGGCGAAGTCACCTATGGCGCCGAGTTTCTGCGCTGGTTCTCCGAGGAAGCCGTCCGCGCCTTCGGCCGCTACTCCGTCTCCCCGGATGGCAAGTCCCGGCTGCTGGTGACCAAGAAGCCGGTGGGCCCGTGCCTGCTGATCACGCCGTGGAACTTCCCGCTGGCCATGGCCACCCGCAAGATTGCCCCCGCCGTCGCCGCCGGCTGCACCATGGTCCTCAAACCCGCGAAGCTCACCCCTTTGACGTCGATGCTGTTCGCCGCCGTGATGCAGGAGGCCGGCCTCCCAGCCGGGGTGCTCAACGTGATTCCGTCCTCCAGCGCAGGGGCCACCACCGGGCCGCTGATCAAGGACTCCCGGCTGCGGAAGCTCTCCTTCACCGGTTCCACCGAGGTGGGCCGCCGGCTGCTGTCCGACGCCTCCGAGACGGTCCTGCGGACCTCGATGGAACTGGGCGGCAACGCCCCGTTCGTGGTGTTTGAAGACGCCGACGTCGATGCCGCCGTCGCCGGCGCCATGCTGGCCAAGCTGCGGAACATGGGCGAGGCCTGCACCGCCGCGAACCGCTTCATCGTGCACGAGTCCGTCGCCGACGAATTCGCCGAGAAGTTCGCCGCGAAGATGAAGGACATGACCACCGCCCGCGGCACCGAGCCCGAGTCCAAGGTGGGCCCGCTGATCGACGCGAAGAGCCGGGACAAGGTCCACGAACTGGTCACCGATGCCGTCTCCGCGGGTGCCACCACCGTGGTGGGCGGCGCGCCCGTGGACGGGCCGGGCTACTTCTACCAGCCCACCATCCTTAAGGGCGTCACCGAGGGAACCCGGATCCTGTCCGAGGAGATCTTCGGCCCGGTCGCCCCGATCATCACGTTCTCCTCCGAGGACGAGGCCGTGCGCCTGGCCAACAACACCGAATACGGGCTGGTGGCCTACGTCTTCACGAAGGACCTCAACCGCGGCATCCGGATGGGCGAGCGGCTCGAGACCGGCATGCTGGGCCTGAACGCCGGCGTCGTCTCCAACGCCGCGGCACCCTTCGGCGGCGTCAAGCAGTCCGGCCTGGGCCGTGAAGGCGGCCTCGAAGGCATCGAGGAATACCTCTACACCCAGTACATCGGCATCGCCGACCCCTACGCCGGCTAACAAGCCAGGCGCCGGCCAGCGGGCGGGGCAGACCTCCGGCAGAGACGATCCGGCACCCGTTTGCATTCGGCAGCCCTTTTAGACCACAAGCTGGGCTGGGGATGGAATGACAAATGCTCTGGGAACCGCAGTCCTGATCGCGGTCTCCATCAACTTGGTCACGAATCTGGGCCAGGATGACGTGGGGATGTCACCCGCACACGCGCTGCCGGTGACACCCTTCGACCCCTGGCAGATCAGTCGTCAGCCTGTGTGCGCCCCTTTCGCAAGGTCTTATAGGCCGTTGCGAGCCCTACGGCCGCCAGCACCCAGGGTCCGGCGACGATGATTGGGTCGATCCATTGGTGGTTGGTGTCGGCGCGTTTTTGTCCGTATCGGGACTGGATGGGGTGGTGGGAGAACTCGCTGAGCACTCCGGTTTCGGTGATGGGGTTGTCCGGGTGCAGGGTCGCCAGAGACTTCAGGTGGTGTTCCGTGGCGTCCACGCGGTCAGCGGCGATGAGCAGCAGCCAATGCGCGGCCCGGCCTTCGCTGTATTTGTAGGCGTATTTCCGGATGGCGCCGGAGACCCCGGCGGGAGGCGTGGAGGTCCCGAAGACCGGGGGTAGGAATGCGTGTTCGACGGAGCGTTCCCGGGGCCATTTTTCGGGTTGGCGTTCGGGGAAGTCCCAACGCGCGCCTGTCTCGATTCCGGGTTGTTCGCGGGGGTAGGAGGGGCGGTCTGCGTGGTCGAGGTCTGCGCCCCATCCTGGGATTTGGGCCCGGAGGTCTTCGGCGGACCTGGGTGGGATGCGTTTGTTGGCAATGTATGGTGTGGCTGTCTCGGTCATGGTGCAGGTCTCCTTTCAGGACTGGCCGGCGACTACGAGCGGCTTGATGATGTTGTCCAGTTTGGCGGAGAAGATGTGGTATCCCTCTGCGATGTGTTCCAAGGGGATGCGGTGGGTGACGATGTCGCTGGGTTTCAGGTAGCCGTTACGGATGTGCTCGAAGAGCCGCGGCCATTGGCGTTTGACCGGGCACTGGTTCATCCGCAGGGTCAGGCCCTTGTTCATGGCGTCGCCGAACTTCACGGCGCTGAAGAGCGGTCCGTAGGCCCCCACCACGGATACCGTCCCGCCTTTCCGGACCGAATCGATAGCCCAGTTCAGGGCAATGGGGGAGCCGCCCTGCAGCTTCAGTTTCGCGGCGGTCACGTGCTGGAGGAAGTTGCCGTCCGCTTCGGCCCCCACTGCGTCAATGACGACGTCGGCGCCCAGGTAGTCGGTCTCCTTCTTCAGGTGCACCACGATGTCGTCGTACTCGGTGAAGTTGTACGTCTCGGCGTGCGCGAAGGTCCGCGCCTTTTCCAGCCGGTACTCCAGGTGGTCGATGACGATCACGCGCCCTGCGCCCATCAGCCAGGAGGACTTGGCCGCGAACAGGCCGACGGGCCCGGCCCCGAACACCACCACGGTGTCGCCCTCAACGATGTCGCCCAGTTGGGCGCCGAAGTAGCCGGTGGGGCAGGCGTCGGTGAGCAGCACGGCGTCCTCTTCGTCCATCCAGTCAGGAATCTTCGAAGGCCCCACGTCCGCGAAGGGGACACGGACGAATTCTGCCTGGCCGCCGTCGTAGCCTCCGCAGGTGTGGGAGTAGCCGTAGATGCCGCCCACCGCCGTGGCGTTGGGGTTCACGTTGTGGCAGTTGGAGTACAGGCCACGGGAGCAGAAGTAGCAGGAGCCGCAGTAGACGTTGAACGGCACCATCACCCGGTCGCCCACCGACACGTTCTGCACCGAGGAGCCCACTTCATGCACAGTGCCCACGAACTCGTGCCCGAACGTCATCCCCACCCGGGTGTCCGGCATCATGCCGTGATAAAGGTGCAGGTCCGACCCGCAAATGGCGCCCCTGCTCACCCTCACGATCGCGTCGTTCGGGTGCTCGATCTTCGGAATGTCTTTTTCTTCGACCCGTACTTTGTACGGTCCGCGGTAAACCATTGCCCGCATCAGTACCACGTCCTGTAAATCGTTCGTTTCAACATCGAAGGTTCTCCTGTCCGGGTTCTGTCAGGTTCCGGCCGGGTGGAGGACGACTTTGGTCCAGCCGTCTTCGCGGCTGTCAAAGTTCCGGTAGCCCTCGGGGGCCTGATCCAGCGGCAGTTCGTGGCTGACGATGAAGGAGGGGCTGGCCTTTCCGCCCGCGATGAGGTCGCGCAGGGCCCGGTTGTACTTCTTGACCGGGCACTGACCCGATCCCATCGTCTGTCCCTTGAACCAGAAGTTTCCGTAGTCGAAGGCCAGCTTGCCCTGCTGGGCGAGCTTGTCGGGGGACCCAGGGTCCTGGGGAATGAACACGCCTACCACGCCGATGCCGCCGACGAACCGGACGGAGTCCACGAGCCGGTTCAGGGTCAGGTTGGGCTGTTCGTTTCCGGCCGGGTCGTGCGCCTGGTAGCCGACGCATTCACAGCCCCGGTCGGCCCCGAATCCCATGGTCTGGTCCTTGACGAACTCGACAGGGTCCACCGCGGAATCGTCCACCGGGATGGCGCCGATCTGTTCCGCCAGCTTCAGGCGGTCTTTTTGGCGGTCCACCACCATGACCTTGCCGGCGCCCTTGATAATGGCCGAGTAGGCGGCCATCAGTCCGACGGGTCCTGCACCGTAAATGACGACGGAGTCGCCCGGGTAGACTCCGGCCATCTCGGTGGCGTGCCAGCCCGTGGGGAAGATGTCGGCGACCATGACGTAGTCGAGTTCTTTCTCCGCTGCGTCTTCGCCCAGGCGCAGGCAGTTGAAGTCCCCATAGGGCACGCGCAAGTACTCGGCCTGGCCGCCCTGGTACGGGCCCATGTCCGCGAACCCGTAGGCCGCGCCGGCGAGCTTGGGTTCGGGCTGCATGGTGAGGCAGTAGTTGGTGAAGCCGCGTTCGCAGTTTTTACAGAATCCGCAGGCGATGTTGAACGGCAGCACGACACGCTCGCCCACCTTTACTTTGCTCACCGCCGGGCCGACCTCCACCACCTCACCCAGGTTTTCGTGCCCGAAGGAGCGGCCGGGTTCAAAGCTCGTGCGGCCTTCGTACATGTGCAGGTCCGAACCGCAGATGTTAGTCGTAGTGATCCGCACCAGCACGTCGGCGGGGTGCTCAATTTTGGCGTCGGGGATCTCCTCGACACTGACGTCTTTCGGTCCTTTGTAAACTACTGCTTTCACTGTTCCGCTCTCTTCCTGTGTCCACCCTGCGGGGCGCGGACGTGTGCCGTCCAGGGCGCACGTCACCCGGGTACGCGTACGTGAGCCGCAAGGGAGTGGGGATACTATTTGGACCTCTGAGTCCCCCCAAAAATGGGCGGGAGGCCCAGGATTAAGGCGGCTGGCATTCCCGGAAAACCGGGCTGACAGACACCTTTGCGAAATAGGTACCTAAGGAGCCTCAATACTAAGCACCCTTAGTAGGGATGTCGAGGGGTCGCGTTGACTCATGGGAAAAGGTCCGCGTAGCGGGATACATTGCCTTATTGGAAAAGGTCCAGAAAGAGGCGGGACGGACATCCTTGAGGGATGGGACTGACGATGAGCCAGCGTAAGGCCGTCACGGTGATCAAGGCCCGGGCGTATGCCCGCGGGAGCAGGACAGAGAAGGTGCGGATCCTGGATGAGTTTGTGGAGCTGACGGGCTGGAACCGGGACTATGCGCGGCGGGCTTTGCGGGAGGCTTTGGAACTAAGCCCTGTGCGGGCCCGTCCGCTTCGGCCCCCGGTTTATGGTCCGCGGGTGATCGAGGCGCTGGTGGTCTGCTGGGCGGTGCTGCGGGCTCCTGCCGGCAAGAGATTCGCGCCGAGGCTGCCGATGCTCGTGCCCTTGCTGCGCCGGGACGGGAACTGGACCGGCATGCTGTCAGTGCCAGGCAGCATTGAGATGCTCGACAGGAAGCAGAAGACGACGACGATGATGGAGCCGCTGTTCGTCCGGGACCTGGGACTACTGATCGCCCTCCCGCTGCGGACTGGCGAGCCGTCCACAGCGGCCGCCCCTCGCAACTCGCTCAAAACGCGCTTCCTGGCCGCACATTTTTGATTTCGGACAGCGCCGGAGGTGCTGTCTGGGTTTTTGTTTGTTGACCCGGTGCAGGCGGAGTTGTAAGGCCCTGCCGTGGGAGGTGCGGGATCCTAGGTCCCCGAAGAACTCGTCCACGGATTTGAGGGCATATCAGCTTGATGCGCTCCAGCCTAGAGGGGCTGGCCGGTAGGACCTGCGGGCAGCCCCCGCCGGCCAGTCTCAGGGCGTTTGCGCACGTAACAGGCAATTTTTCTGCTTCAACTGACGCGGTACCGGGTGGCAGTGGGCGGAGGAGGAGTGATCGTTCATCTGATGCAATAGTCACTGTTCTACTAGACATAAGATCCAGTGCTGGCGATCCGAAAAACGGTCGGGGGGCGCGCGTGGGGCCGCCCATGGCTACGCCCCGCCAGCCATGGGCGGCCCCGCAAAGAATTGGTACACCGCGTCCCGTTCCTATGCCACTTGGGCGAGGGCTTCCTCGACGATGTGTTCGGCGATGGCGAGGGAAGCCGTCGCCCCGGGGGAAGGTGCGTTGCGAACCTGAACGAGCCTGCCGGTGGAGCGGATAACGAAGTCGTCTACAAGGCTTCCGTCCGAGTTGAGGGCCTGCGCGCGGATACCGCGCACGCCCTTGACCACATCGGCTGACTCGATGGCCGGCACGAACTTGCGGGCTTCCTCAACAAAGGCTTTCTTGCTGACCGCAGTGCGGACCTGTTGGAGCGTCGCGGGAATGTTATCGGCAGCGAATTTCCAGAAGCCCGGGTACGTGAGCGTGTCTGCGAGGTCGCGGAGGTTGGGTGCATTGTTCCGGTAGTTTTCCCGGGCAAGTGACAGGAAGGCGTTGGGGCCGAGCATGACGGCGCCGTCCACGCGCTTGGTCAGGTGCACGCCGAGGAAGGGGTACCGGGGGTCCGGGACAGGGTAGATGAGCCCGTTGACCAGTGAGGAGCGCTCGGGCCGGAGCAGGAAGTAGTCGCCGTAGAACGGCACGATCTGCGGTCCGTCGTCCTTCTTCCCGGGGGTACCCGTCCGGCCAGTGACGGTGTTGGCGAGCCTGTCGGACTGCAGGCCGGCGCACGTGATGACGAGGTCGAAGGCCTCAGTGTCGAAGCCGGAGCCGGAGACCCTGACCTCGGATCCGGTCACGTCCAGCCCGGTGACAAAGGCGCCGAGACGGATCTGGCCGCCGTTGGCCTCGACGTCCTTGCCGAGCGACCGGGTCAGTGCGGGGTAGTCGATGATGGCGGTGTGAGGGGAGTGCAGCGCGGCGATGCCTCCGGTGCAGGCGGGTTCCAGCTCACGCAGCCGGTCGCGGTCGATAATGGCGACGTCCGGGACGCCGTTAGCCTTGGCCCGCTCGAAGATGCTGTGCAGCCGGTCGAGCTCGAGGCTGTTGTGCGCTACGACCACCTTTCCGCACTCGTCGTAGGCGATGTTGTTCTCGGCGGCGTATTCGGCCAGCAGATCAACCCCGCGGCGGCAGAGCCGGGCCTTGAGCGACCCGGGTTCGTAGTAGAGGCCGGCGTGGACGACGCCGGAGTTGTGGCCGGTCTGGTGTCCGGCCAGGTCGGACTCTTTCTCAAAGAGGGTGACCTGGGCGCCGTCGACCATCCGGGACAGCTGCCTGGCCACGGCGGTGCCAATGATTCCGCCGCCGATCACTGCAATTCGATTCGTTGTCATTACTTTTCTTCCGTTGCTGAAATGATGGTGAAGTGAAAAAACTGAGCCGTAGTACGTCCCTTACCGATCAAGCCGTGGAGCTTTTTCGTGAAGCGATCACTTCCGGCGAGTTGGTTGCAGGCGAAACGTATTCGGCCAACAGCCTGGGTGAGCGCATCGGCGTCTCCAGAACCCCGGCCCGCGAGGCCCTGCTTCAGCTGGCCCGGGCGGGGATGATCCGGATTGACAAGAACAAGGGGGCCACGATCCTCGCGACCACGCTCACCGATCTGGTGGAGGTCTTCCAGATCCGGATGATGCTTGAAGTACCCGCCGCGGCCAGGGTCGCCCGGACCGTTTCCGAGGCGGGATTGAGCCGCATCCTCGAGTGTTTCGCCGATATGCAGGCCGCTGCCGACGTGGATGACGCCCAGGCAACCCTTCGGGCCGACCGCGATTTCCACCTGCAGATTATGGAGAATGCAGGCAACAAGAAACTGGTCGACGTCCTTGAAAACCTCCGCAATTTGGTGCTGACGAGGGGGGTGGGGACCGCCCCGGCCGCCCGATCCTGCCAGGACGTCGTCGATGACCACCTCGACATTGTCGAAGCGATCTCAGCGCATGACGGACCGGCGGCCGCAGCCGCCATGCGCCGCCACATCCTCAATACGGCAGAGCTGCTGATCGCGCAGGAAGCCGGGGACAACCAGGAGTTCGACGCCGCCGCCGTCACCGAGGCCCTGCGGTGGCCCAACGTCTATTCCTGAGCCGCCTGTGAGGATCAGGGCCTGAGCACTGCCTTAGTGCACTGTCCCGCGGCGACGGTATCCATTGCATCATTGACGTCTTCGAGGGCGAAGACAGTCAAGAGCGCGCCCAGGTCATGCCGTTTGCGGAGCTGGGAAAGCGACTCCACATATTTCACGTAATGGGCTTCAGCGAAACCCCATGAGCCGAAGATCTTGAGCTGCTTTTTCGTGATGTAGTGCGGATTGATGGGCGTGGCCCCGTGGTCGGTGTATTGTCCCAGAACCAGGACCTGTCCGTTGGGGCGGGCCAAGTCCAGGCTTTCTGCCACCGCTGCCGGCACCCCGGCGCATTCGATAACTACGTCCGCGCCCCGTTCCTGCGGGGTCATCTGCCGAAGCTTCTCCAGGCGCGCGGCGGGGTCCGTGTAGATGCCCATGTCTATGACCTCGTCGCAAGCGCCGATCTCAAGGGCCAGTTCAAGGCGGGACGCCGGTGCGCCGAGGAGGATGACCTTGTCCGCGCCCATTTGCTTGGCGTAGATCGCTGCGGCAAGTCCAACGGGGCCGCTGCCTTGCACTGCTACCGTGTCTCCAGGGTGGATCGTGAGGTTTTCCAGCATGCCGTGGAGAGCGGTGGGGCCGGCGCAGCCCAGAGCGATCACTTCCTCGAAGGTCACATCATCGGGGATCCGGATGATCGCCGTGCCGGCTTCGAGGGCGATCTGGCCGGCCATCCCGCCGAGCAAATGCGGGGCGTCGCTGCTGGTCCGGTTGATGCCGTAGATTTTGCGGGATTTACACAGGGTGCGTTCTTTGAGGACGAGGCACTCATGGCAACGGCCGCAGGGAATGTTGTTGGACCAGACAACTCTGTCGCCCACCCGGAGCGGCGCGCCATTGATGTCGGTCGACAGCGCCGGATCGAGAGCCGCGATGGTGCCGACGGCTTCGTGGCCCATGACGATGGGCATGGGAACAGGGAGATTCCCTGACTTTAGATGGATGTCGGTGCCGCAGATGCCCGCGTAGGCCACCGCGACCACGGCGCCTCCGCTAGACGGGGCGGGTGCAGGGAATTCCTGCAGTTCCAGCGGCTTGTTCACAGCCGTGAGGACAGCGGCCTTGATGAGCTCGGTCACGAAATTTTCCTTTTACGATCTTTAGATGTGTGTGAGTTCTTCGGCCCGGAGGGCCGTTGCGCCCTTGCGTTCCTTGCCGAGGGTGATCGCGAGCAGCCCGATGAGCGCGGCTCCCGCGATGTAGAGCGCGACACCCCAAGACGCGCCTGTTTCCGTGTACAGCAGGGCAGCCAGGAAGGGGGCCGGTGCCGAGGTGATGATGCCGCCGATCTGGTAGGCCAGCGAGGCACCTGTGAAACGAACCTCCGGCTCGAAAAGCTCGGGGATAAAGCTCGCGATGACGGAATATGCCATGGCATGGGCCACGGGCAGGGCGAGGACCATGGCCAGGACGATCAGGAGTGTCTCTCCCGTGTCGACCAGCAGGAATACCGGGTAGGCCAAGACGGCGACGGCCAGGGCTCCGGCCTGGAGGACCTTCTTCTTGCCAAGCCTGTCCGCCACTGTAGCGACCAGGGGGATGGTGAAGACCTGGATAAAGGCGGCGAAGATAACGGAGAGGAAAATGACGTCCCGGCTGACCCCGACTACTCCGGGGCCGTAGCTGAGCATGTAGACGGAACAGATGTAGAAGATGATGTTCGGCGAGGCCATGGCCAGGGAGCCCAGGATGAGCGGCTTCTTGGCGCTCCGGAATACTTCGAGGAAGGGCACCCGGACGTCTTTCTCGTCCGACTTCATCTTGAGGAACTCCGGCGATTCGGAGACGCGCAGCCGGATGAAGAGTCCCACCACGATCAACAGTGCCGAGAGGAGGAATGGGATGCGCCAGCCCCAGGTGTTGAAGAACTCGGCCGGGGTCTTCTGCATGAGGAAGAAGATGCCGCTGGAGAGCACGAGGGCCGCAGGTACGCCGCACTGGGTCCACGAGGCGTAGAAGGCGCGGCGGTTTGCGGGAGCGTGCTCAAGTGCCATCAGCACGGCCCCGCCCCATTCACCGCCGACGGCAAGGCCCTGCAGGAAGCGCAGGGCAACGAGGATGATCGGCGCAGCGATGCCGATCGCGTCGTAGTTTGGGAGGAGGCCGACGATAAACGTTGATGCACCCATCATCAGGAGGGACCACACCAGCATCTTCTTGCGACTGTACTTGTCGCCGAAATGCCCGAAGATGGCGCCCCCGAAGGGGCGGGCAATGAAAGCGACAGCGAACGTGGCGAGGGACGCGAGGGTGGCCGCTGCCGGATCGAGCGTGGGGAAGAACTGGTTGTTCAGGACCAGTACGGCAGCGGTGCCGAAGATGTAGTAGTCGTACCACTCAATGGTGGTGCCGATCATCGAAGCCGCTGCGACTCTCCGGGGAATAGCGCTGGCTGAATCGGTCTTAGTACTCATGGAGGCTCCATTGCCTTTCGGTGCTGGGGAGTTAATTACCTCACACAGGATGTCTGCATGTAACATGTAAGTCAACCGCAGGCCTCATATTTCATGGTTGGACGCCTTCAATTTGCGGACTTGACACCTTCAACAGGGAGCAGAGCACTCACATGGTTGAGATCCCAAGCACCACAAAACTTAACGCCGATCACGGTACCTTCAGTATCCCCACAGGCCTCTTCCTCAATGGAGAGTGGCGGCCCGCGCAGGACGGGGCACTCATCCCGGTGATCAATCCGGCCACCGGTGAAGAGTTTGCAGCCGTCTCCGACGCCTCCCTCAAAGACGCGGCAGACGCCCTCGACGCCGCCTCCGGGGCCCAGGAAACATGGGGGCTCACTAAGCCGCGCGTGCGGGCCGAGCTCCTGCGTAAGGCCTTCGACGCCGTCATCGCCCGCACGGAAGACTTCGCATGGACCGTGGCCACCGAAATGGGCAAGCCCCTGGCGGAGGCCAGAGGCGAAGTAGCGTACGCGGCAGAGTTTCTCCGCTGGTTCTCCGAACAAGTGCCGTCCCAGACCGGCAATTACGGGCCCGCGCCCGATGGTGACTACAGGATAATCACCACTTACCAGCCAGTGGGCCCGTCATTGCTGATCACGCCTTGGAATTTCCCCCTCGCCATGGGAACCCGGAAAGTCGGAGCAGCATTGGCCGCCGGCTGCACTGTGATCATCAAGCCGGCCTCCCAGACCCCGTTGACCATGCACCTCTTCGTGGAGGTCCTGCGTTCGGTCGGTATCCCCGATGGCGTGGTTAACCTCGTCACCACCAGCAGGTCAGGGGCACAGTCTTCGGCCCTGATGAGCGATCGGCGCCTGCGCAAAGTCAGCTTTACCGGCTCCACCGGGGTCGGCACGGCACTGCTTAAGCAGGCGGCGGACAACGTCATGGCATCCTCCATGGAGCTGGGGGGCAACGGGCCATTCCTGGTCCTCTCTGACGCCGACGTCGAGGCGGCCGCGGAGGGGGCGGTCACCGCGAAGTTCCGCAATGCGGGCCAGGCATGCGTCGCGGCCAACCGGATCATTGTTCACAAGGATGTGCTGCCTGCCTTCCGGGAAAGCTTCCTGAAGCGGGTGACCGAACTCCGCATCGGCGCCGGCACAGCCGCCGGAACCACGGTTGGTCCGCTCATCGACGCCAAACAGCGGGACTCCGTGCTGAATCTCCTGGAAACGGCCAAGGGCGAGGGTGCAAATGTTCTCGCGGGCGGCCATGCGATCGAAGGGGAAGGCTTCTTTATGGAGCCCACCGTTATCGACGGGGTGGCGCCGGGCTCCACGATCGCGCGAGCAGAAATCTTTGGTCCCGTCGCTGTTCTTTATGCGGCCGAGTCCGACGACGATGCCATCGACATGGCGAACGACACCGAGTACGGGCTCGTGGCATACCTGTACACCCAGAATCTCAGCAAGGCGATGAGGGCGGCCGAACGCCTGGAGACAGGAATGGTGGGCATCAACAGAGCGATTATTTCCGAGGCGGCCTCACCGTTCGGCGGCATCAAGTCATCGGGTCTCGGCCGCGAAGGTGGACCCACAGGGATCGAGGAATACCAGGACATGAAATACATCGCCCTGACCCTTTGACGCCAAGGAGGCACGCTACGTGAATGCATCAGGACAAGCCCGGATCCACGCCCTTGCACTGCCCCCGGGACGAGGGGCTTCCTAATGGATCTCGGCATTCAGGGGAAAACAGCCTTCGTGGCGGCATCTACCGGCGGCCTGGGATTGGCCGTCGCCTCGGCACTAGCCGGGGAAGGTGCCAATCTCGTTATTACGGGCCGACGCGGCGAGGAGGCCAGATGCATCGCAGCAGAGTTACCAGCCGCAGCGATCGGTGTTGAGGCGGATCTCTGCACGCATGACGGCCTCACCGCGGCTGTTGCAGCCGCTAACGCACGCTTTGGGTCGGTGGACATCCTTGTGCTTAACGGACCCGGGCCGGCCCCGGGAACAGCGGCTGGCCTCAGCAGTGCAGATATGTCCTCCGCGTTTGATCTCTTGCTTCGGCCCCAGCACGCACTCGTAAGCAGTTTTCTGCCCGGCATGAGAAACCGTCGTTGGGGCCGGGTTCTGGCAATAGGTTCAAGTGGCGTGGCCGCCCCATTGCCAAATCTGGCGCTGTCCAACACCGGCCGGGCCGCCCTGGCCGGGTACCTGAAAACGCTCGCGGCGGAGGTGGCTTCGGACGATGTCACAGTCAACATGCTGCTTCCTGGACGAATCGCGACGGAGCGGACCCGTTGCCTTGACCAGGCCGCGGCTCGACGGCGCGGAGTCACGGCTGAGGTGATCGAGGCAGAATCGCGTGCATCCATACCGGCGGGGCGCTACGGAAGCACCGAGGAGTTCGGAGCGACGGCGGCTTTTCTGTGCAGCGGTCTTGCCTCGTATGTCACTGGCACAGCGCTTCGCTGCGACGGAGGGCTAGTCCGGACCCTGTGAATGGCAGTTGGCGCTTTCGACCGCGGCTTCGCGTGCGGTCGAAAGCGCCTGCACCCCTGTTCTTCAGGAATTTAACATGACGCATCGGCAATATTTGGTGGCGCTCGCCCTGTGGGAGAAAAGCCCCCGTCCGGGCCGGGAGATCAGTGAGCTGTTGCCGGAACCGGAAGCCTTTCGCCAGTGCTCCTGCAGCTTGAAGAAGTCGGCTACATCCATAACGTGCCCGTTCAGGACCACAAGGATCCATCGACGGTAAGCCTCACCGCCCAAGGGGTGGCCTCCACAGGAGACTGCTAGTGATTTCGGCAAAAGCGCCACGAGCGACGGCCCGAATCAGCCCCTTTTACAGGCGCTCCCCCGCCTGCTTTGTATTGGCAAGCACGGTTATTCGTGAGCCGGGAGTAAACCCCGCCGCCTAACGGCTTGCCTTAGTTTCGGCCGCGATGGCAAACGCAGACTGGGAGCGCCTTCGCGAGGCTGCTTTGGAGGCCCAAAATCAGGCAGTCATCCTCTTCGTTGTCGATCCCGCCGCTCTCGACCGGGTTATCCGATTTTGGTTGCGGACCTTGCTGAGGCCTCTCGCCAGCCGTTTCGGTGCGTGGCGCGCGAGTCGTCAAGGAACTTAGGTGGGGGCGCGCAACCTGGAGTCCCGATCTGATCTCCCGTTGACCCGACTTCCTTCATACCCTTGAATCGACGCCCAAAATAGCTCATCATTTCGCTTCACGACGGTACGACCGACCGATCAGCAGGCAAAGCGAGGAAAATGGTGAAGCGGTGTCATATCTCCGAGGACGGCGTCGCGATCTGCCAAGGCAGTTTAGATTCGAGCGATTCCCCCGGGACTTTTACGATCAACGAATTACTACTTGAGAGCCGCATCGGGCTCGAGCGTGTTCACGCTTCGGATCTTGAGCGGGAGATGGCCGCGGGCGCCCTTGTTGTTGACACACGGCCGGTCGATCAGCGAGACCGCGACGGTGGCATTCCGGGAGCGGTCGTCATTGACCGAAACGTTCTCGAGTGGCGGCTCGATCCTTCCAGCCCGCACCGGCTCCCGATTGCTGGCGACCCCGCTCGGCGTATCGTAATCGTCTGCAATGAGGGCTACAGCTCCAGCCTCGCAGCACACACCCTGCAGCGGCTGGGGCTGACACGCGCGACCGACCTTATCGGCGGTTTCCAAGCCTGGGCAGCACTGCGCAAGCAGTCCGACTAAACAACTTGCCTGAGCTAAAGACATCGACGATGCGCTAGCAGCGGCGAGCCTGACTTCGGTGCGCCCCCCAGGGCGTAGCACATGGAAATACGGCGCACTGTTACAGGCCCCGGCCGTAGTCTGTTTATATGCCTCGTTTTGCGCTTGATATCGACTCCGTCCCCCGCCCCGACCGTTCGCAGGAGCTTCTCGATGCAGTGAACCAACGGGTCGTCATTGCCGACGGGGCGATGGGCACCATGCTGCAGGACCGCGAACTGTCGCTCGAGGCCGACTTCCAGAACCTCGAGGGCTGCAACGAGATCCTCAACGACACGCGCCCTGATGTCATCGGGGACATCCACGACGCCTACTTCGCCACAGGCATCGACGCGGTCGAAACCAACACCTTCGGTGCGAACTGGTCAAATCTCTCCGACTACGGCATCGACGACCGGATCGAGGAGCTCGCGCGGAAGGGCGCAGAGATCGCCCGCGAGCGTGCCGAAGCGGCAGAAAAAACGGACGGACGCATGCGCTGGGTCCTGGGTTCGATGGGTCCGGGCACGAAGCTGCCCAGCCTGGGACACACCAGCTATGACTACCTCAAGCAGACGTTCGCGCTGCAGGCCCAAGGCCTCATCGACGGCGGGGCGGACGCCTTCCTCATCGAGACGAGCCAGGACCTCCTGCAGACCAAGGCTGCGGTCAACGGCTGCAAGCAGGCCATCGTGGCCCGCGGCATCCGCCTCCCGATTTTCGTCGAGGTGACCGTCGAGACCACCGGAACCATGCTGATGGGATCCGAAATCGGCGCGGCCCTCACCGCGCTCGAACCCCTCGGCGTCGACGCCATCGGCCTGAACTGCGCCACCGGGCCGGACGAGATGAGCGAGCACCTGCGCCACCTGTCCAAGCAGTCCTCCGTGGCGATCGCCTGCATGCCCAACGCAGGCCTGCCCGTGCTTACCGCAGACGGCGCGCACTATCCACTGTCGCCTTCCGAACTCGCCACCTCGCACGAGCAGTTCGTACGGGAGTTCGGTCTGGGCCTGGTGGGCGGATGTTGCGGTACGACGCCGGAGCACATGGCCGCCGTCGTCGAACGTCTTGCGCCCTTCCGCACGGCAGCCCCGGGCACCAACGCTGGTACCAGCGCCGCCAGCGGGAGCAAAACAGCCGGCCGCGTTCCCACCGAACGGGAAGCGGGCATCGCCTCCCTCTACCAGCATGTGAACTTCGACCAGGAATCGTCGTACCTCGCCATCGGTGAGCGCACCAACGCCAACGGTTCGAAGGCGTTCCGCCAGGCGATGCTTGAGGAGCGCTGGGATGACTGCGTCGATATTGCCCGCGAGCAGATCCGCGTCGGTGCACACCTGCTCGACGTGTGCATTGACTACGTGGGGCGCGACGGCGTCGCGGACATCAAGGAGGTCGTCTCACGTTTCGCTTCGGCCTCCACGCTCCCGCTGGTGATCGACTCCACCGAACCGCCCGTGCTGCAGGCCGGGCTCGAACACATCGGCGGGCGTCCGGTCATCAACTCCGTCAACTATGAGGACGGCGACGGCCCGGACAGCCGTTTCGCACGCATCATGCCGCTCGTGAAGGAACACGGCACCGCCGTGATCGCCCTGACCATCGACGAGCACGGCCAGGCACGCACCACCGAGGGCAAGGTGGCGATCGCCTCGCGCCTCATCGACGCCCTGGTGGGTGAATGGGGGATGCGCGTCGAAGACATCATCGTCGACGCCCTGACCTTCCCCATCGCCACCGGCCAGGAGGAGACCCGCCGGGACGGCATCGAAACGATCGAGGCCATCCGCCAGATCACCACGAAGTACCCCGGCGTCCACACCACCCTCGGCGTCTCGAATGTATCTTTCGGCCTGAACCCCGCAGCGCGCATCGTCCTGAACTCGGTGTTCCTGCACGAAGCCGTGGAGGCGGGCCTGTCCAGCGGCATCATCGACGCCGCCAAGATCGTGCCGCTTGCTTCACTGCCGGAGGAGCAGCGCAAGGTGGCACTGGACCTCGTCTGGGACCGCCGCGAATACGACGCCGACGGCAATGTCACGTACGACCCCCTGGCCAGCATGCTGGACATGTTCGCCGGCGTCGACACCGCGGCGCTGCGCGACCAGCGCGCAGCGGAACTTGCTGCGCTGCCCACCGGCGAACGCCTGCAGCGGCGCATCATCGACGGCGAGGGCAAGGGCCTCGAGGAGGACCTCGACCTCGCACGCAGCGAAGGCATGACCCCGCTTGGCATCATCAACGACCAGCTGCTTGAAGGCATGAAGGTGGTGGGCGAACGCTTCGGGGCCGGCGAGATGCAGCTGCCGTTCGTGCTGCAGTCCGCCGAAGTAATGAAGAACGCGGTCGCGCTGCTCGAGCCGCACATGGAGAAATCGGACGCGTCCGGCAAGGGCACCATGGTGATCGCCACCGTGCGCGGCGACGTGCACGACATCGGCAAGAACCTGGTGGACATCATCCTCACCAACAACGGCTACAAGGTGATCAACCTTGGCATCAAGCAGCCGATCGCCGACATCATCGCTGCGGCCGAGGAGCACAATGCCGACGTCATCGGCATGTCCGGGCTGCTGGTGAAGTCCACCGTGGTGATGAAAGAGAACCTGGCCGAGCTGCAGTCCCGTGGCCTCGGGAAGAAGTGGCCGGTGATCCTCGGTGGAGCTGCCCTGACCCGTGCCTACGTCGAGCAGGACCTGGCGGGCCAGTTCGACGGCGAGGTGCGTTACGCGAAGGATGCCTTCGAAGGCCTTTCGCTGATGGAGCCGCTGGTGCGCGTTGCCCGGGGCGAGGCGCCGGACGCCGTCGGCCTCCCCGCTTTGAAGAAGCGCCTCCATCGAACGGGTGCGAAGGTCACGTTGACCGAGCCTGAGGCCATGCCCGGGCGTTCCGACGTGGCCTCCGACAACACCGTGCCTTCGCCGCCGTTCTGGGGTACGCGCATCGTGCGCGGTGTGGCCCTCCACGACTTCGCGGCGTTCCTCGATGAGCGCGCCACGTTCATGGGACAGTGGGGGCTCAAGCCCGGCCGCGGCGAGGACGGCGCCTCCTATGAGGAGCTGGTGGAACGCGAGGGCCGGCCGCGCCTGCGGTACTGGATGGACCGCATCCTCGGCGAGGGCATGCTCGACGCGTCCGTCGCCTACGGCTATTTCCCGGTGGTTTCCGAGGGCGAGCAGGTGGTGGTGCTGCACCACGGTACGGATCCCGACGGCGTCCTCGGCACCCCGGGGCTCCTCGCCCCGGACGGCGGGTCAGGCGGTCCGATCGGCACCGAGCGGCTGCGGTTTGACTTCCCGCGCCAGCGCCGCGACCGGCACCTGTGCCTCGCCGACTTCGTCCGCTCGCGCGAAGCGGGTCAGATCGACGTGCTGCCGGTGCAGCTGGTCACCGCAGGCGGCAACGTCGATGAGGTGACTGCCAAACTTTTCGCCGGCGATCACTACCGGGACTACTACGAGCTCAACGGCCTGGTCATGCAGCTCACGGAGGCGCTCGCGGAGTTCTGGCATGCGCGCATCCGCTCGGAGTTGGGCTTTGCGGCCGAGGAGCCGAAGGACAAGGCCGGGCTGTTCAAGCTCGACTACCGTGGTGCGCGGTTCTCGCTCGGATACCCCGCATGCCCGGACATGGAGGACCGCCGCAAGGTGGTGGAGCTGCTGCACCCCGAGCGGATGGGCGTGGTCCTGAGCGACGAGCTGATGCTGCACCCCGAACAGTCCACCGACGCCTTCGTGTTCCACCACCCGGAGGCGAAGTACTTCAAGGTGTGAGCTGACGCCCGTCCCTGTCCTGTACAGATTGAGCCCGGGCAGGTAGCCCGCCCGGGCTTCCACCCGGGCCGGAGACCGGCTTTACCCGCCGCAGTGCGGCCAGGATTGCCCGCCCCACCACGGTGATTCCGATGATCGTGGTGACGGCGCGAAGGGTGTCCCAGCCCGCCGTCGAGGTCAAAAGCGAGTAGAGCAGGAAGCTGCTGAGGTTGGTGGCCAGCGGCGCGCCGGGCTGGTAGGAGATGCCGGTGCCGGCGCCCACCGCGAAGGGCCAGAACCACAGATTGGTCAGCAGGCCGAACACGTAGGACGCCAGGACGCCGTAGCCGCAAAGCATCCAGAGTTCGGCCCCCCCGCGCACCCGCCGGGGGAGCAGGCCTGCCCCGGCGCCCACCCACGCACAGGCGAAAATCTGGAATGGTGACCACGGGCCGATACCGCTCCACAAGGCGCTTGAGACGGCGATGGTGGCGGCGCCGAGGAGCATGCCGAAACGGGCGCCGAAGGCCCGGCCGGCCAGGATCAGCAGGATAAAGACTGCCTCCACACCCCCGACGCCGGTGCTGGCCACCCGCACCGCCGATCCGACGGCTGCCAGGACGCCGAGCAATGCCACCGTGTGTGCGGAGCGGACCGAGCCGTCGAGGGACACCACGATGGCCACGACGGCCAGGGGGGCAATGGCCAGGGCCGCGTAGGGGACGGCCGCTGCGGCATCCTCGGGGAGTGCCGCAGCGAGCAATGGCCAGCAGAATGCACCGAGAGCCAGAAGGTTTGCAGCCGCGAGGACGATGAGCTCCGCAGTCCGTGGCATGCGGAAGCGGCGGGCTTTCTCCGTAGCTGGAATGTCTGTTCGCCGGTCGATGAACGCTGGTGCTGTGATGCCTGGTGCTGTGATGCGCTGTGGTGTGGCCGGACCGGCCGGGGTGGCGCCGATCGGGACGGCTTCTGCAGACGTTGCTTCTGTCAGGGTTGCGGGGGCGACGCCGTCACGCATCGGGAGGATCCGGGCGCCGAGGCGGTGCGCAAAATCGTGGTCGTGGGTGGCGATCAGGACCGCCGCGCCCTCATCCGCTGCGGCCCGCAGCGCCGCCGAGACTGCTGTGCGTGCCGCAGGATCGAGTCCGCGGGTGGGCTCATCGATCAGGAGTACCTCCGGGCTGTCCATGGTCTGCAGCGCGATGGCGAGGATACGGCGTTCGCCTGCGGAGAGGTCCCGGGGATGCTCGTGCCCAATGGGGATTCGAACGTCTCCCCGCAACCGGGCAAGGTGAGACTCCGCAGACCTTGGACGAATGCGGTCACTGCCGGAGCGACGCAAAGCGCGCGCCTGGCGCCTGTCGGCCGCGCGGAGCTCTGCGGCGACGGTGTCCCTGGTAAAGAGGTCATCGGAGGCGTCCGGCACAAGGGCGACCCGCCCGCCGTCGGCCGTTTTTCCATCGGGCCTGCCTTTACCGAGCGCGAGTGACACAAGCAGGGACGACTTCCCGGCGCCGTTCGGTCCCACCAAGGCGACCACTTCACCGCGGTGCAGGGTCAGGGATGCGCTGCGCACGACCGGCTTGCCCTCGCGGTGCACCGCGAGGTTCGTCGCAGTCAGCACGGGCGCGTGCTGCAGTTGCTGGACGACCGGCTGCGCCGGCGTCGGACGTTCCCTCGCCGGGTGCGAAGGTACGGGCGCCACGCCCGGCACCAGGGCGCCGTCGTCGATGGCCCACCACGAGTCGGCGACGGGCACGAGCGGTTCCGCCCGGTGCTCCGCCACGATAACGCAGACGCCGTCGCGGGCGAGGGCGTTGAGCACCGCAATGACGCGGGTGCGTGCTGCGGTGTCGAGGTCGGCCAGGGGCTCGTCAACCAGGAGGAGGGCCGGGTGCTCCACCACCGCGGCCGCGATGGCTACGAGCGCTGCCTCACCCGCCGAGAGCGTGCTGACATTCCGGTCCAGCAGGGCCGACACTCCGATGCGCTCCGCTACCTCCAGCACGCGGGCTTTGGCGGTGCCGGATGCCACGCCGCGAAGGTCAAGTGCGAGGGCGATTTCGTCCCGGACCCGGGTGGTGGCGAATGCGGCGCGGGGATTCTGCAGGACGACGCCGACGAGGCGGGCGGTATCGCGCGGCGGTGCGGTGGCACGGTCCGTTCCGGCCACGCATACCGTCCCGGAAATTTCCCCGCCGTCAATGTGTGAGAGGAGGCCCGCGAAGCCCCGAAGGATCGTGGACTTGCCGGAGCCGGTGGGCCCGGTAATGGCCGTGATTGAACCGCTCGGCGGCGCAAAATCGGCAACGTGCACCTGCGCGTTACCGATACGGAATCGTGCGCCCCGGACGAGAACCGGTGCTTCGATGCCGCGGACGGGTTGCTGTGCTGCCCGGCTCCCGAAGCCGCGCAGCTCCAGGGCAGCGGCAACCCGGCTTGCGTGCTCGAGGGTGCGCTCGAGCACGGGGACCAGGGCGCGGGGCCCGAAGCGTTCGCCCCGCAACCGAAAAGCGAGGCGCACGGACTTCACGGCGTCGGAGAGCGCCGGGAGCGCCGCCCAGGCCACCACAAGCATCCGGGCGATGCCCTGCATGGGGCCGCCACGGGCCAGGTGCACGAAGCCGCGGGCCACATCCACCCAGGCGTTGAGCACGCCGAAACCAAGGATCATCCCGGCAATAGGCAGGGCGGACAGGACCGCCTCCCACAGGCCGGATGCTGTGACCGGACCGAGGAGGACCACATGGGCGTACGGGGCAGGCAGCGGCACCGGCGGAATGTCGAGCAGAACCGGGCCATCGGTGCCCGCCCCGTTGAAAAGGATGCGGTAGATGACCCGCGCCGCGATGAAGACGACGGCGAGAGCCGCCGCTGCGCGTAACGGCGCGGGTCGAAAGGTCACGCGGCGGGTGTGGCCGGCGCGCCGTCGACCGTGTAGAGCAGTTCCAGGCTCTGTCCCGGGCTGACCTTCAGGGTGGCGAGGCCTTCCTGCGCGTATGCCCAGGCGCCGGAGGCCGGCTTAACCCACAGCGACCAGTAGGCAAAGGCGGCCGGCATCTTCTTGCATTCTTCCCGGTACGTGCCGCCCTTGTGGGTGATGTCGAAGTCTGCGGCCGGCACACCGTTCACACGGCACACCAGTTCCTTGGGATATTGGTCAGTGCCCTCGGTCTTCACCTTGGCCTCGTCGAGCACCTTGGACGCGAGAGTCGGCGCGTCTACAGGCACGCAAACAGAAGTATCAGCAGCGGCCTGCTTCAGGGCGCCCGAAGCGACGACGACCTTCACGCCGGCGCAGGGCCCGGCCGCGGCGCTGGACGAAGCCGCTGCCGTGGAAGCGGGTGCTGAGGTGGACGGCTGGGTGGCGGCCGGCGCGGAGCAGGCGGCGAGAGTAAACAGGAGACCTGCGGCGGCGAGGGAGCTCGCGGCGGCGGTGCGGATCTTAGTCAAAGTCACCAGTCAAGGGTAGGACGCAGCTGGTCCGGATCCGGATGCCGTCGCGTTGTGTGACGTTGGATGGGGGCAAATAAGAATCCGCCGCTCCCTACCCCGCAGCCCAGGCAACCACCAGCAGCGCCCCCACGCACAGGATGGTGGTGCAGAGAATCACGTCGCGGGCCACGGTCATGCCCCGGCCGTAGGGGGAGGCGAAGAGGAAGACGTTCTGCGCGGTGGGCAGCGTCCCCATGATCACACTGGCCAGCAGATGCTGCCCCTCCAGGCCAAAGACATAACGTCCCAGCAGCCAGACAATCGCAGGCATGCCGGCGATCTTCAGAAAGGTTGCCACGAGAGTCTCGGTCCGGCCGTCGTCTTTCTGCAGCGGTGCCCTCCCGGCAAGTGACAGGCCAAAGGCGAGAAGCACCATGGGAACCGCGCCGCCTGCCAGCATGTCGATGGGTTTCTGCAGCAAGTCGGGTTCCTGCCAGCCTGTCAGTGCCACGACGACGCCGAGTGCCGAGGCGATGATCATGGGGTTGGACAGTGGCTGGAGGAGCACCTTCTTCCACGAAATCCGGGCCCCGCCGAAGATCCCCAGCAGCGTGAGGTAGAACGGGGCCAGAACCAGGAGCTGAACCAGCAGCACCGGCGCCACGTGCTGGGCGGTGCCGACAGCGTACAGCGAGACCGGAATGCCGATGTTGTTGGCGTTGGCGTAGCTGCTGGCCATCGCGCCGACGGCGGTCTCCGCAGCAGGGCGCCGGAAGAACAGGAAGCTGAGCAGCCAGTAAAGAAGCCCCACTGCCGCTGCAGAAAGCAGCGCCAGCGGGGCATCGGTGCCGAGGGCCGCCCGGATGTCCGAACCGGCTACCACGGTGTAAAGCAGGGCGGGGTTGGTGATGTAGAAGGCAGTGCGGGTCAGTGCGCCCTGGACTTCCGGCCCCAGAATGCGGAACCTGGCAGCGAGGTAACCGACGGCGATGACTGCCGAAACGATGAGTATTCCGGAGACAACGCCGCCCACTCTTGACCCTTCTGTTCATGTGCACCCCGCACGGCCGTCTCCCCGTTTGCGGAGGAAGGGCGGCCGTGCGGAAGTCTAATAACCTACCTGACCAGGCAGGGGCGCTTCGGGTCGAAGGACCAGCCGTCGATGTAGTACTGCATGCCGATGCTGTCGTCGCGGGCATCCAGGCCGTGCTGCAGGTACAGCTGGTGCGCCTTGTCCAGCGCCTCGCGGTCCAGCTCGATGCCCAGTCCGGGCGCAGCAGGAACCTCGATGGCACCGCCCTTGATCTGCAGGGGGTTCTTGGTGAGGCCCTGCCCGTCCTGCCAGATCCAGTGCGTGTCCAGCGCGGTGATCTCGCCGGGGGCCGCCGCGCCGGTATGCGTGAACATGGCCAGCGAGATGTCGAAGTGGTTGTTCGAGTGGGAGCCCCAGGTCAGCCCGAACTCGTTGCACAGCTGCGCCACGCGGACAGAACCGTGCATGGTCCAGAAGTGCGGGTCGGCCAGCGGGATGTCCACGGCGTTGCTGCGGATGGCGTGCGCCATTTCGCGCCAGTCCGTGGCGATCATGTTGGTGGCCGTCTTCAGGCCGGTGGCACGGCGGAACTCGGCCATGACCTCGCGTCCGGAGAAGCGGCCTTCGGCGCCGCAGGGGTCCTCGGCGTAGGCCACGACGCCCTGCATCCGCTTGCCCAGCCGGATGGCTTCCTCGAGCAGCCAGCCGCCGTTCGGGTCAAGCGTGACGCGGGCATCGGGGAAGCGCTTGGCCAGTGCGGTGACCACGTCCACTTCGTCGTCGCCGGACAGCACGCCGCCCTTGAGCTTGAAGTCGCTGAAGCCGTAGCGCTCCTGCGCTGCTTCGGCCAGGGCAACGACGGCCTCGGGGGTCATTGCCTCCTGGCGGCGCAGTTCCTCCCAGCGGTCCGACGGCGCGTCCTCCACGAGGTACGGCAGATCCGTCCGCTTGTGGTCACCAACGAAGAACAGGTAGCCCAGCATCGGCACGGAGGTGCGCTGCTGGCCGTCGCCCAGCAGTTCTGCCACCGGAACGCCAAGGAACTGGCCATGCAGGTCCAGCAGTGCGGACTCGACGGCGGTGACGGCGTGGACGGTGGTGCGCAGGTCGAAGGTCTGCAGGCCGCGGCCGCCGGCGTCGCGGTCTGCGAACTCCGCGGCGATCTCGCGCAGCAGCGAACGGTAGCGGGCCACCGGCCTGCCGGCAATCAGCGCCCCGGCTTCCTCGATGGTGGTGCGGATCTTCTCGCCGCCCGGGACCTCGCCGAGGCCGGTCCGGCCGTCGGAGTCGGTCACGATGACCACGTTCCGGGTGAAGAACGGCCCGTGGGCGCCGCTGAGGTTCATCAGCATGCTGTCGTAGCCCGCAACCGGGACTACCTCCACGCGGGCGATTGTCGGCTGGGCGGTCATGCGTTGACCTCCTCTTTCTCTGTCCGAGCGGCGTCAGCGGCGGGGACCACGACGCCGTCGATCCGGCGGTTCAGCTGCCACGGGTTGGCGTCCTGGAGCGGTGCGGGCAGCAGTTCCTGGGGCATGTTCTGGTAGGCGACCGGCCGGATGAACCGGTTGATGGCCAGCGTACCCACGGAGGTGGTGCGCGTGTCAGAGGTGGCGGGGAAAGGTCCGCCGTGGACCATGGCGTGCCCAACCTCGACGCCGGTGGGCCAGCCGTTCACGATGATGCGCCCCACCTTCTGTTCCAGCGCCGGGATCAGCTGTGCCGCCGTCGGGTAGTCCTCTTCGGTGAGCTGCAGGGAAGCGGTGAGCTGCCCCTCGATCCGGTGGGTGGCCTCCACCAGTTCCTCGGCGGAGGAGTAGCGGATGACCAGGCTGGCCGCGCCGAAGATTTCCGCGTGCAGCACCTCGTTGCTGATGAAGTCGCGGATTTCGGTGCCGTAGATGGCGGGTGCGGGTGCGTTTTCGGTGGGGCCGGGGGTTCCGGTGCCGACGACGGTCACGTTCTCGGCGGCGCCAAGTGCCTCGGTCCCGGAGGTCCAGGAGCCGGCGATGCCGGCGGTGAGCATGGTCTGGCCGGCGCAGGCGGAAACAGCGCGGCCGACGGCGGCAGCCAGTTTGTCGCCCGCCTCATCGGCGGGGGCGAACAGCAGGCCGGGGGAGGTGCAGAGCTGGCCGGAGCTGCCGGTGACGGCGGTGACGTACTGCTGTGCCAGGGCGTCAATCTGCTCGGCGGAGCCGTTCAGGGCGCCGGGGAAGACGAAGACCGGGTTGAGCGAGGACATCTCCGCGTACACGGGGATGGGTTCCGGGCGGGCGGCGGCGGCGCGCATCAGGGCGATGCCGGCGCTCTGCGAGCCGGTGAAGCCCACGGCCTTGATGGCCGGGTCCGCCACGAGGGCCTGGCCGATGCTGCTGCCCGGGCCGTAGATGAGGGAGAAAACGCCCGGGTGCAGGCCGAGGTCAGCAACGGCCTTGGCGATTGCCTGGCCTACGAGTTCGCTGGTGCCCGGGTGGGCGTTGTGGGCCTTGAAAACGACGGGGCAGCCGGCGGCGAGGGCAGAAGCGGTGTCTCCACCCGCCGTCGAGAAGGCCAGCGGAAAGTTGCTGGCACCGAAGACGGCGACAGGACCGAGCGGGATCTGGCGCTGGCGGATGTCGGCGCGCGGCAAAGGCGTGCGGTCGGGGATCGCCGGATCGATGCGAACGCCGCGGAAGTCGCCCTGGCGGACCACGTTCGCGAAGAGCCGCAGCTGGCCGGTGGTGCGGGCGCGTTCACCCGTGAGGCGGGCTGCGGGCAAGCCCGTCTCTTGGCCCGCGCGGACAATCAGTTCGTCGCCAATGGCTTCGATGTTGTCCGCAATGGCGTCCAGGAACGCGGCGTGGGTTTCGGGGTCAAGCGTGCTGAACGAGGCGAAGGCCTCGGCGGCCGCGGCAGTGGCGGCCTTGAGCTGCTCCTCGGTGAGCAGGGTGTAGGCGGGCTCGAGCTGTTCGTTGCTGGCCGGGTTGAAGGCGAAGGTGGTCTTGCCTTCGCCTGCAACGGTTTGTCCGGCGATCAGAGAGTGTCCGGTGAGGGTCACAGTTTGTTCCTCCTGGGTTAAGGTGTGGGCCAGCGGTTAGGAGACCTTGGCGATGAGTGCCTTGAGGTCGGCCAGGTCCTGCGGCGCAAGGTTCTGCAGCGGGGGACGGACGCCGCCGGCCGAGCGGCCGATCGCGTCGAGACCGCCCTTGACGATGGAGACGGCGTAGCCCTTCACGCGGTCGCGGATGTCCAGGTACGGGATAACGAAGTCGTTGAGCTTCTGGTTGACGGCCACGCGGTCCTGGTTGCGAACGTCCTGGTAGAAGTCGAGCGCGAACTGCGGGACGAAGTTGTACATGGCGCTGGAGTAGGTGCTCATGCCCAGCTGCAGGAGCGGCAGTGCGAAGGTCTCTGCCGTGGGAAGGCCACCCAGGTAAAACAGACGGTCGCCGAGCTTGGCATAGACGCGGGCGTCGTGCTCGAGGTCGCCCACGCCGTCCTTGAAGCCGATCAGGTTTTCGTGGCGGTCGGCCAGGGTGGCCACGGTGGTGTCCTTGTAGATGGCGTTGGCGCGGTTGTAAATGATGACGCCGAGGGACGTTGAGCTGCAGACCGCGCTGACGTGCTCGATCAGGCCGCCCTGGTCGGCTTCGGTCAGGTACGGCGGCAGGAGCAGGATTCCCTCGGCACCGGCGGCCTCGGCAGCCTTGGCGTTCTCGATGGCCTGGGCGGTGGATCCGCCGGCAGAGGCCAGGACGGGAACGGTGCTGCCGACTTCTTCGACGGCGGCACGGACCACGCGGGCCGACTCCGCGGGGGTGAGGGAGAAGCCCTCACCCGTGCCGCCGGCGGCGAAGAGGCCGGCAACGGGGTAGCTGGCCTGCCAGGCCAGGTGCTTGCGGTAGTTTTCCTCGTCGAACTGCAGCTCTGCATCGAAGGAGGTCACGGGGAAGGACAGCAGCCCGTCCTTGAGGGTGTTGGCGAGTTCCTGGGGTGAAAGTTTAGCCACGGGATTGTCCTTGGAGTCGGTGCCGGGGGCGGCGGAGGCGGTGTGCTTCCTTTTCAGCCTAGGGACTGCCGCTATGCCTGTCTAAGTGCATTTTTGTATCCATTGATACCCTCCGTGCATGGAGCGGGCCGCGACCGGACGAGTTTAGTTGGCGGCAAATTCCAGGTCGCGCAGCAGGCGAACCAACGCAGGGTTCTTGGCATCCCGGTTCCAGATGGCATGCAACTCCACGGGCTCCTCTTCCCCGCTGGCCAGCCGCAGGAACGACACCCCGCGGATTCCAAGGGCTGTTGCCGAGTGCGGCACGAAGGCCACCCCGCGCTTGGCCGCCACGAGCGAGACCATGGTGAGGATCTGGCTGACGGTGTGCACCACGTTCTCGTGCCGGATGTCGTGCAGGCGGACCACGAGGTCGTAGAAGTACCTGGCCTGTGTGGGGGAGTGCATAATGAGCGGCTCGTCCTTGAGGTCCTCGTTCCGGATGTCCCGGTTGAGGTCCGCGAGGGAGTGTGATGCCGGTACCGCCAGCACCATCGACTCGCGGTACAGCAGGTGGGAGTCGAAAACTGCAGTATCGAAGGGTGGCCGCGCTAGGCCGAGATCCAGTTCTCCGGTGAGCAGGCCTTGGATCTGCTCGCCCGTGACCAGCTCCTGCAGGTCGATGTCCACGTCGGGCACGATTGCACCGATTTCTTCCAGCAGCGGGCCCAGAATGCTGAAGCCGCTCGCGGCCGTGAAACCGATGCGGAGATGGCCCTGCCGGCCGGAGGCAATACGCCGCGCCGTCACGGGAGCCCTGCTGGCCAGCGCCATGAGCCTGCGGGCCTCGTCAAGGAAGGCGCGTCCGGCTGCGGTCAGCTCAACCCGGCGGTTATCCCGTTCGAGCAGTTCGGCACCCACGGTCTTCTCCAGCTTCTGGATCTGGCGGCTGAGCGGCGGCTGGGTCATGTTGAGGCGTTCGGCGGCCCGGCCGAAGTGCAGTTCCTCGGCGACGGCGATGAAGCCGGTCAGCTGGTCGAAGGTAAACATGATGCCCTCCCGGTATTACTTGATGCATATTTGGGCTTAGACATGCATCATAACGCCTCCCTACACTCGACCTAGCGAACCGGCAGTGACGCGGTTCACACAGACCTGCGGGCTGAGGCAGCCCGCAGTGCAAACGAGGAGTTTCAATGATGCACTTCCCCACCCGCCGCGCCGTTCTCGGAGCGGCGTCGGCCATCACCCTGCTGGCCATGACCGCGTGCGGCAACGTTTCCGGCGGCACCGCCGATTCATCGAAGTACCCGAATGGCCCGGTCACCCTGACCGTGGGCCAGGCGCCCGGCGGCAGCACCGACCTCATCGCTCGCGCCGTCTCCGAAGGAGCGGCAAAGACCCTCGGCGCCCCGATGCCCGTGGTGAACAAGCCCGGCGCCAACGGCGCACTCGCCAGCAAGGAGGTGGCGGGTAAGCCGGCCGACGGCCAGAACCTGCTGCTGCTCACCGCTTCCCTGATCACGATCACCCCGCTGGCCGTGACCGCGGACGAGGCCGTCAACATCGATGACTTCGACATCATCTCGGGCCTGTCCCAGGACGACTACGTGCTGGTTGCCAGCGAGAAGTCCGGTTTCAAGTCCATCAAGGACGTGACCTCGGCCGGCCGCAACATCACGTACGGCACCACCGGCGTCGGCACCGGCAGCCAGCTCGCCCAGACCGTTCTCTTCAAGCAGGCCAACGTGAAGGGCACCGACGTGCCGTTCGACAGTGGCAAGCCCGCCCTGACTGCTGTCCTGGGCAACCAGGTGGAACTGGCAACCATCCAGCTCGGCGAGGCCATGCCGCAGATTGAGGCCGGCAAGGTATCCCCGCTGCTCGTCTTCTCGGAAGAGCGCAACTCCTTCCTGCCGGACACGCCCACCGCCAAGGAATCCGGCTACGACGTTCCGGTTGCGCAGTACCGCGCCGTCGCCGCCCCCAAGGGAACCCCGAAGGAAGTCAAGGACAAGCTCGTTGCCGCCATCCAGGAAACCCTGAAGTCGGATTCCTACAAGGAGTTCAACAAGAAGAACATGCTGACTCCGAAGGAAATCTCGGGTGAAGAAGTTGTCACCCAGTGGAAGGACTACGCAGCCAAGTACAAGGCCCTGGTGGAGAAGTACGACATCAGCCTCGCCGGGAACAAGTGATTCCAGTGCAGGCAGCATTCCCGGTATCCGGCGGAGGGAACAGCTCCAACGCTGTTTCCTCCGCCGGGAACGGCACCAATGACCTTCCCGGTAGCGATCTTTCCGGTACCGAGGTGGATGACCTCACTCCAGAACAGCTGGCAGCCCAGTGGGAGGAAGAAAAGCCTCCGGCCGCCGGCGCGCTTGCCAATGTCGGATCCTCGCTCGTGGTCATCGGCGTCGGCATCGGAGCCGTGGTCCTGTCCATCGCCATGGGCCTGGGCACGCCGTCCGCCCCGCAGCCCGGCCTTTGGCCGTTCATGATCAGCTGCGTCATGGTGGCCCTCGGGCTGTTCCAGCTGATCATGGGCCGTCACAACCGGGACGCGGAGAAGTTCACCCGCATGTCCGCGGCCCCGCTGACCGGGCTGGTCACGCTTGCCGCCATGGTGGCCCTCATGCCAATCGCCGGTTTCGAGCTGCCGGCCCTGGTGCTGTGCATCATCTGGATGCGCTTCCTCGGCGGTGAAACCTGGCGCTCCACGCTCCTGGTCAGCGCCGTCGTCGTGGCAGCTTTCTACGGCATCTTCGTGATGGCGCTCAACACTTCCATCCCCCACCTCTTCTAGGAGACCACCGTGGATTTTCTGAATCCCGTGATCAACGGATTTGCAGTCGTCCTGGAGCCAATGAACCTCCTGTACTGCCTGATTGGCGTCGTCATCGGCATGCTGATCGGTGTATTGCCCGGTCTGGGGCCCGCGGCAACCATCGCCATCCTGCTTCCGCTCACCTACAACGTTGAGCCCGTCACCGCCATCATCATGCTGGCCGGCATCTTCTACGGTGCCCAGTACGGCGGCACCATCACCTCTGTGCTCCTGCGCCTGCCCGGCGAGGCGTCCTCGGTGGTCACCGTCTTCGACGGTTACCAGATGGCCAAGCAAGGACGGGCCGGCACGGCACTGGGCCTGGCATCGATCGGTTCTTTTATCGGAGGTACCGCATCGATCATCGGACTGACGTTCCTGGCTCCGATCGTGGCGAGCTTCGCCCTGGACTTCGGTCCCGCCGAGTACACCGCCTTGGCGCTGCTCGGCATCCTGCTGGTGGCCACCATCAGCAGCGGCTCCAAGACCAAGGCACTCATCGCGGCCGCCCTCGGCCTGCTGCTGGCAACCGTTGGCCGGGACATCTTCACCGGCGAAAACCGCTTCACCTTCGGCAGTTTGGAGCTGGCCGACGGCATCGACTTCGTGCCGATCGCCATGGGCATCTTCGGCCTCGGCGAGATCATGTACAACCTCGAGGAGCGCCACCGCGCCGCCAAGGCGCCCTCCGCCGTCGCAAACGTCAGGCCCTCCCGGCGTGACCTCAAGCAGGCGTCCGGTGCCATCGGGCGCGGCTCGGTCCTCGGCTTCTTCCTGGGCATCCTGCCCGGTGGCGGCGCCACCATCGCCTCGATGGCCTCCTATGCCATGGAGAAGAAGCGGGCCAAGCAGCCCGAGCGCTTCGGCAAGGGTGCGCCGGAAGGCGTGGCCGGGCCGGAAACCGCCAACAACGCCGCGGCGACGTCCTCCTTCATCCCGCTGCTCACCCTCGGCATTCCGGCCAACGCCACCATGGCACTGATGTTCGGCGCGCTGCTGATCCAGGGCGTCACTCCTGGCCCGCAGCTCGTGGAACAGGACCCTGGACTGTTCTGGGGCGTGGTGAACTCCATGTACATCGGCAACATCCTGCTGCTGATCATGAGCCTGCCGCTGGTGGGGATCTTCGTGAAGATCCTCCGCGTCCGCGCCGCCATCCTGGCGCCCATCACGGCGCTGATCACCCTGCTCGGCGCGTACACGATCAACAACAGCATGTTCGACGTCACGCTCGTGGTGGTCTTCGGCATCGTGGGCTACCTGATGAAGAAATTCGGCTTCGAGCCCGGCCCGCTGGTGCTGGCCTTCGTGCTCGGCTCCCTGCTCGAGAGCTCGCTGCGCCGCGCCCTGCTGGTGTTCGGCGGTGACCCGCTGGGCTTCTTCGGCCGGCCCATCTCCGCCACGCTCCTCATTGTGTTCGTCCTCGTGGCCGCGCTGCCGGGCATCCGCTCCGCGCTGGCCAAGCGCAAGGCCATCGTCCCCGCGGGAACCGCCGCCACAGAAATCAAGGAGAAGGTATGAGCATCATCGTTGGATTTGTTCCCACGCCGGCGGGGGAGGCGGCCCTCGCGGCTGGCATTGCGGAGGCCCGCCTCCGCAACCAGGACCTGGTCATCGTCAACTCCGCCCGTGAAGGCGCCCTGGTGGACAAATCGGTGGCACCCGACGACGTGCTGGCCAAGGCCTCCAAGCAGGCGGCAGAGGCCGGCGTGACCGCAAGGGTGATCCAGCCTCCCTACCAGCACGACCTGGCGGATGAGTTCCTCGACGTCGCCCGCGAGGAAAACGCCTCCCTGATTGTCATCGGGCTGCGGCACCGCACGCAGGTGGGCAAGTTCATCCTTGGCAGCCACGCCCAGCGCATCCTTATGCAGTCTGACCGTCCCGTATTGGCCGTCAAGGCCGACGGCGGCCAGTTTTAGTACCCGAAGCACCGTTTGGTAAGAGGCGGGCCGGCACCCGTACGGGATCCCGGCCCGCCTCAGCCATATCCCGCACTCTTCAAAAGGAAAGCCCCATGTCCACTCTGATCGCACCCACTCCCCGCCTGCACCGTCTGCGGCAGCGGACCGTCGCCGCAGGCGAGCCCGCCCGCCTCAACCCGCTCGAGCCCGTCCCCAACTGGTGCAAGCTTTCGCGTGCCGACGAGGTGACCGTGTGCCGCAACCGCCGGAAGGTGGCAGCCGGCCGCGTTGACATGGTGGCCCTGGACGGCAGCGTTTTCTGGATCCTCCAGGAGGACGGCAAGGGCCGCGCCATGGTCCACCAGAAGGACGGGCTGACGGTGTTCCGGAAAGCCGGCAACGACCGCCGTCCCCGGCACTGCAGGACCTAGCTCGCCACCGCGCGGCCAGGTTCCCCCTGCCGTGACGTCGGACTCTTAACCTGCTTCAGCGGAATACCAACGGCCGAAGGGACCTTGTTCTAAGCGGGCGCCGACAACCGGCTGCCCCGCGAAAGGACATTTTTGCCTGCCTTCATCCCATTCACCATGTGCGCCACGGTCCGCGACGACCACAGCCGCTCCTTCGGCACCGACTTGGAACGCCTTACTTCCACCCACCGTGGTTGGGCGCCGTTGGACGTGGTCAAGTCCACCAACACCAAGGCTCTCCTCCGCGGTGCGATCCCGCAAAGCGCTCATACTGCCACCGACGCGAGTCTTGCCCGCTACCTCCAGACCCGCCTTGCCGCCGACACGGACATCCACCTGGATCTCACCGTCAGCATCGAGCGATAACGCAACCTTGTGCAGCCCCGGACCTTTGGGTCCGGGGCTTTTCTGTGCAGCGACACAAACGTTTCCGGCAGGCATAAGCTAATACCAGAAGGTCGCTTCCAGCACCGGGGAGCTCATCGTGGACACTGAAACCGCCGACGTGACCGGTCATGACGTCACCACCATCACCTGCGTGTGCGGCAACACCGTCAGCAGGGACGGATTGATCCAGGCCAACTCACAGGGCGTGCCCGTTTACGCCGGCGCGAACGCCTCCATCCCCGCGGAGCTGGCGCAATGGCCCGCCGATGAGGATCTTTACACGCTCTGTCCCTCATGCGGCCGCGTGTACCGTGACTCGGTAATCGAAGAGACAGGAACCGCGCCCGTTGCTTTCCGGGTGGACGTCACCGTTAGTCCGATTGCAGAGGCAATCCGGGCCCACTGGAACCTCAGCACATAAGAACCGCACCCGTAAAACAATCGTGATTCCCGTCGTCGTCGGCATAGGGTGGGCGAAGCGGACAAGCGTGAATACTCTCCCGACGCCGGGGTACGGAAGGACTTGAAGAAACACCCCCGGGGGAGGTGCCACGCCGGAACCACCGATAAAGGAGAACTCTGTGCGGGAAGCAAGCTTCAACAACAGCGTTTCAGCAGCCGATGAGTTTGACGGCGAGAGCAACGGATTCGGACCCGAGGCAGGAGCGGTCCCAGCCGACGAAGCGGTTAAGGCTGACTCAGTAGCCGAAGCGCCAGAATCGGCCGAAGCAGGCGAAGCGCCCGAAGTCACTGAGGCAGCCGACATCACCTACGACGAGCAGTTCTATCCCGCCCGTCCCAAGGCGCTGAGGCCGATCGCCCGCCGTCGCCAGTTCTTTGCCGACCGCCCATCGCTGGAGTTTGACGGGCGCAACGCGGCCTACGTCGAGTGGCTGCGGAACCAGGCGATGCTGGGGGACGCGAACGTCATGGCGCGGCAGCTCTCAGGGCAGGCCAGCATGTGGCAGAACTCGTATGCCCATCCCAACCCGCGGGCGGCCGTGGAACGCGCACCCGTCTGGTTTACCGCCTACCCGCTGTCCTTCATCACCCGGCCGGGTCAGTCCTTCCTCTCGGCTTTGGGAGATCCTGAGTTGTGGGATGCTTTCCGCGAGATCGGGATCAGGGGCCTGCACACCGGCCCGGTCAAGCTCGCCGGCGGCATCAGCGGCTGGTCCCAGACGCCGAGTGTGGACGGGCACTTCGACCGCATCAGCATGGCAATCGACCCGGTGTTCGGCACCGAGGACGAATTCCGCAAAATGTGCGAGGTCGCGGCCAGCCACGAAGGCACGGTGATCGATGACATCGTTCCCGGCCACACCGGCAAGGGAGCCGACTTCCGCCTGGCCGAGATGAACTTCCGGGACTACCCCGGCATCTATCACATGATCGATATCCCGGAAGAGGACTGGCACCTGCTGCCGGACGTTCCCGAAGGCGAAGACTCGGTCAACATCAGCCCCGACGCGGAGCAGGCACTGCAGAAGGCCGGGTACATCATCGGCCGGCTGCAACGCGTGATCTTCTACGAGCCGGGGGTCAAGGAGACAAACTGGAGCGCCACCCGGGCGATCGTGGACACGGCCGGGAAAACCCGGCGCTGGGTCTACCTTCACTACTTCAAGGCCGGGCAGCCGTCCATCAACTGGCTGGACCCAACGTTTGCGGGCATGCGCCTGGTGGTCGGGGATGCGCTGCACTCGCTGCTCGACCTGGGCACGGGGGCGCTGCGGCTGGACGCGAACGGGTTCCTGGGCGTGGAGAAGAGCGCCGAGGAGCAGCCTGGCTGGTCGGAGGGGCACCCGCTGTCCGAAGCTGCCAACCAGCTGATCGGGTCCATGATCCGCAAGGTGGGCGGGTTCTCCTTTCAGGAACTCAACCTGACCATCGACGACATCAAGGCCACCTCGGAGGCGGGTCCCGACCTTTCTTACGACTTCGTCACCAGGCCGGCCTACCACTACGCGCTCGTGACCGCCGATACGGAGTTCCTGCGCCTGACCCTGCGGCTCGCCATGGACATCGGCGTGGACCAGGCGTCACTGGTCCATGCCCTGCAGAACCACGATGAACTGACCTATGAGCTGGTCCATTTCGCCGCCGGCCACCGGGACGACGTCTTCGAACTCAACGGCCAGGAGCTCACCGGCGCCGAACTGGCAGAGCACGTCCAGCAAACCCTGCGGGACCGGCTGACGGGCCCGAACGCTCCGTACAACGCGTTGTTCACCACCAACGGCATCGCCTGCACGACGGCGAGCGTCATCATGGCCGCCCTGGGCATCCAGGACCCGGAAAACCTCACGGAGGAACAGCGGGCCCAGATCCTGGACGTCCATGTCCTGCTGTCCATGTACAACGCCCTGCAGCCCGGCGTCTTTGCCCTGTCCGGCTGGGACCTCACCGGCATAGTCACCCTTGACCGCCAGAAGGTAGGGGAGCTCACCGCGCAGGGAGACACCCGCTGGATCAACCGCGGCGCACACGACATCATGGGCACCAGCCCCGACGCGACGGCCTCCTCCGCCGGCATGCCGCGTGCCCGCAGCCTGTACGGCCCCTTGCCCGACCAGCTCAAGGACCCGGCTTCGTTCGCCCGGCGGCTGCAGAAAATCCTTGCCGTCCGGGAACAGAGCGGCATTGCCACCAGCACCCTGCTGGACGTGCCGGAGGTTTCCCACCGCGGCCTGCTGGTCCTGGTCAACCGGCTGGGGGACGGGAACCTTCAGGCCACGGTGCTCAACTTCTCCGGCCAGGACATCGCGGGCAGCATCCAATCGACCCACCTGGTTCCCGGCAGCAGCGTCCACGACCTCTTCAGCGGCGAGGCCGTGGGGCAGGTCGACGACCTGCACAGCTTCTTCCTGGAGCTGGGCGCCTATCAGGGCACGGCACTGGTCCTCAAGGAAGGGGAGAAGGACGACGACGCCGCCGAGTGAGCCGGCTCTGAGTCCGGCACCGCGCCTACCGAGCCCCGGCGGACCAGCGTGGCGTTGAACTCCGGCGCCGGGGCCAGAGGCGGGCGGCCCTCGATCTGCCTGATCAGGGCGCTCGCCGCCGCGGCCCCCATCTCGTAGACAGGCTGCGCCACCACCGTCAGGGGTGGCGTGGTCAGGCGGGTCCAGGCGAAGTCGTCGTACATCAGGAACGACACGTCATCCGGGATTCGGAGCCCCATCTCCTGGATGGCTTCCACCACGCTGAGGGCAATCAGTCCGTCTGAAGCCACGACGGCGGTGGCCGGGTCTCCGCCGAGCAGCACCTCACGCGTGAGGTTCCGGATGGAACCGGCATCGCCGGCGTTGAGCCGCACGAGGTCCCCCGGGAACTCGCGCCCCGCGTCAGCATAGGCCCGCCGCATCCCCGCCAGGCGGTCCGAGATTTGCGATGAATCCAGCCGAGTCTCCTCGGAGTACTCAGCGTCGGTGCGCAGCGTCGAGATGAAGGCGATCCTTCGGTGCCCGGCATCCAGAAGGTAGCGCGTTGATTCATACGATATGGCGGCCATGTCGACGGCGACCGTCTCCAGCGCGAGGCCATCGGCAGAGCGGTCCAGGAGCACCAGCGGGCGGCCTGATTCGTGGACCCGCCGCAGGTGCTGCGTCTCCACCGACGAGGCCGGCGCGACGATCAGGCCGTCCACCCGCTTGTCGAGCAGCACGCGGACAGCGTCGACTTCTGCCGCGGTGTTCTCGTCCGTGTTGACCAGGATGACGTTGTACCCGCTCTTCTTCGCGGTGTCCGTGATCCCCCTGGTGGCCAGGCCGAAATGCGGGTTCTCGATGTCGCCCACCACTACGCCGATGGTGTGCGATTTCCCGGTATTCATGCTGCGTGCCAGCTCGTTGGGCCGGTACTCCAGCTCTTCCGCGGCGGCAAGAACCCGCTCGCGGACGTCGTCGCTGACGGCACCGTAGTTGCCCAGCGCACGGGCCGCCTGGGCTTTGGAGACCTGGGCAGCTTTTGCGACGTCGGCAACTGTTACGTCCCGCCGTCTTGCTCCGTCACTGCTCATGTTCACCTTTCAGAGGGGCTGTTGACGCGGCGTGTGAGTTCCGCTACATTTCTAGCAATCGATGTGAGTCCGGTCTCAATCGTAGGGACTGAGACCGGACTCAGCAAGAGCTTCATCGACCAAATCCTTCGGCGGCCCCTGACAGCACCGCTTTCCCTCCCACGATTGGACAACGCTGTGATCAAACTGAACTTCCGCCCTGCCGCGGTGGCTGCGGCCGCCCTGGCGGCCATCCTGGCTCTCTCGGGCTGTGGCGGGTCCTCCTCCGCGACCTCGAGTCCGGCCGAGAACCCGTACGGGCTGATTGAACCGGGCACCATCCGGGTGGCCAGCCTGGGTGACTCGAAGCCGTACACCTTCACCGATGCGCAGGGTAACTTCACCGGCTTCGACGTCGAACTGTTCAAGGACGTGGCCCACCGGGCCGGCGTAGACAAAGTGGTCTTCACCGGCCAGGACTTCTCCGGGCTGCTTTCCGCCGTGGCCAACGGCCAGTTCGACGTTGGCGTGGCAGCCATCGGCATCACGGACAAGCGCAAGGAAACCGTCGACTTCTCCAGCGGCTACCTCGCCGGCTACCTGACCGTCATCACCACCAAGACCTCCGGCATCAAGGACGTCGACGGCCTCAACGGCAAGCGCCTGGGCGTAGTCCAGGGAACGCTGCAGGAAGCCTACGCGGTGAAGAACTTCACCTCCGCCAACCTGGTGCGGTTTCCGGACAACAACACCGCTGTCTCGGCCGTCAACAGCGGCTCGGTGGACGCGCACTTCCTCGACTACGAGGCCGCCAAAGCCTACCAGGAGCAGTACGGCCTGGTCAGTGCAGCTGACATCCCCTCCTTCGACGCCCCCGCGGGTTTCGCCATCGCCAAGGACAAGCCCGCCTTCAAGGAAGCGCTGAACAAGGGCCTGGCCGCAGCCATGGAAGACGGCACCTGGAAGAAGCTCTACCAAAAGTGGTTCCCGGGCTCGCCGATGCCGGAGCAGTACCTGCCCAAGGCCGAGCAGACCGCCACCCCTGTCCCGACGGCAAGCAAGTAAGCCGGATCGATTCACCACGATCCATGCCGGGCGGGCGGCACTCCACCACCCGCCCGGCACCCGAAGCAAACAACTAACGTCTGAGAGCACTCAATGGACTGGCTCAACATCATCGGCCGCACCTTCTTCGACTTTGAAGCCATGCTCGAGGTGCTGCCCCAACTCCTCGGGGTTGGCCTCCTGAACACCCTGATCATCTCCGTCGCCGCCACCATCCTTGGCGTGGTGCTCGGCATGGTGGTGGCCGTCATGGGCATCTCGCGGTCCCGCTGGCTGCGCATTCCGGCCCGGATCTACACCGACCTTTTCCGTGGCCTGCCGGCCATCCTCACCATCCTGCTGATCGGCCAGGGTTTCGCCCGGTTCAGCCAGTCGGTGTTCGGGCCCTCGCCCTACCCGCTGGGAATCATCGCGTTGAGCCTCATCGCCAGCGCCTACATCGGCGAGATCTTCCGCGCCGGCATCCTCAGCGTGGACAAGGGCCAGGGCGAGGCTTGCCGGGCCCTGGGCATGAGCTACGCCAAGTCCATGGCCCTCGTGGTGGTCCCGCAGGGCGTCCGCCGGGTCCTGCCGGCCCTGGTGAACCAGTTCATCGCCATCGTCAAGGACTCCTCCCTGGTCTACTTCCTGGGCCTGCTGGTCAGCGAACGTGAACTCTTCCGCGTGGGCCAGGACGCCGCCGTGCTCTCAGGAAACCTCTCGCCCCTGGTCATGGCCGGCATCTTCTACCTGGTGATCACCGTGCCCCTGACCCATTTGGTCAACTACTTCGACAACAGGTTCCGGACCGGCCGCCGGCGGCCCACTCCGCCCACGTCCGGCCTGAAGGAAGTCACCGAACTCGACGCGGCCTCGCCGCTGATCACCGGGAGCAACACATGAACCTCGCAAGCAACACCGCCAGCACCAACAAGACGGTCGCGGGAAGCCATACCTTCCACGGCTCCAGCCTGGAGCTTATGAACCTGACCATGGCCTACGGGGACATTGAGGTCCTCCGCAACGTCAGCCTCTCAGTCGCCCCGGGCACCACCACCTGCATCATCGGGCCCTCGGGCTCGGGCAAGTCCACGCTGCTGCGCGGCGTCAACCGGCTGCATGAGCCCAAGAGCGGGGACGTGCTGCTGGCCGGCGAAAGTGCCCTGCAGGTCAAGCCGGACATCCTGCGCGCCCGCATCGGGATGGTCTTCCAGCACTTCAACCTCTTCCCGGACCACACGGCACTCGAAAACGTGGCGCTGGCCCTCTGGAGCGTCAAAGGAATGTCCAAGGCAGAAGCGAGGGAACGCGCCAGCCGCGGCCTGGCCGAAGTAGGCCTGGCCGAACGGGCCGACCACCGGCCCCGTGACCTGTCCGGCGGCCAGCAGCAGCGCGTGGCAATCGCCCGGGCGCTGGCCATGGAACCGGAAGTGATGCTGTTCGACGAGGCCACCAGCGCCCTGGACCCCGAACTGGTCAAGGGCGTCCTGAACCTGATGGCCGGGCTCGGCCGGCGCGGCATGACCATGCTGGTGGTCACCCATGAAATGGGCTTCGCCCGCAAGGTCGCCGACCAGGTGGTCTTCATGGACGAAGGGGAAGTCGTTGAGGCCGGGACCCCGGCCGAACTGTTCGACAACCCGCGCAGCGAACGCCTGCAGCGCTTCCTCTCGGAGGTGCTGTGATGGGGAACGCTACAGCGGCATCCATCCGGACCGCCGTCGTCGGCTTTGGAATCTCCGGCAAGGTTTTCCACGCCCCGCTGCTCGCGGCGGATCCGCAGTATTCACTGGACGTGATCGTGACGGCGGACCCGGCACGTGCCGCCGAGGCGGCGCGGCTCTACCCGCAGGCGCGGATCGTTCCGACGCCGGAGGCGATGTTTGCCCGGGCCGGGGAGCTGGACCTCGTCATCCTGGGCACCCCGCCGCACACGCACTTCGACCTCGCGGCTGCAGCCATCGCCCACGGCCTCAACGTGGTGGTGGACAAGCCCTTCGTGCCAACCTCCGCCCAGGGGACGGAGCTGATCGCACTGGCGTCCGACGGCGGGGTGCAGCTCACGGTGTTCCAGAACCGCCGGTGGGACGCCGATTTCCTGACCCTGCAGAAGCTGCTCCGGCAGCAGGCCTTAGGTGAGGTGCGCACCTTCGAATCACGGTTCGAATGGTGGCGGCCGGAGGGATTTGGAAACTGGCGGGACCGCGTCTCCCTGGCCCAGGGCGGCGGAATCCTCCACGACCTTGGCGCGCACCTGATTGACCAGGCCGTCCAGCTGTTCGGGCCGGTGGAACAGAGCTACGGCGAGACCGCCAATCGGGGGTCCGAGCCCGGCGCCGCCGACACGGAGGCATTCGTCTCCCTGCTGCACGAGTCCGGCGTCCGCACCAGGCTGTGGATGAACGGCATGGCAGCACAGGTGGGCCCCCGCTTCCACGTCCTCGGATCGGAATCCGGCTACACCAAGTGGGGTCTGGACGGCCAGGAACCCGCGCTCGCAGCCGGCATGATGCCGTCGGATCCGACTTACGGTGTTGATCCGCAGGAGTCCTGGGGTCTTCTGGGCGTGGATGGCGCCGCCGATCCGGTTCCCGCAGAGCGCGGCGCGTACCCCGAGTTCTACGTCCGACTCGCCGCCGCCCTGCGGGGGGAGGGGCCGCTGCCCGTCGACCCTGCTGAACCGCTCGAGGTCCTCAAAATCATCGAAGGCATCCACGCCGTCGTCTAGGGTCTGGCCTGACCCTCATCGCCTGAATATTCCGGACGCGGCGGAACCCAAAGCCGCGTCCTTATCAACCGTGTCCAAAGCCATAGAAAGGGAGAACTCATGTCCTCCACCGCCACCAAGAACGTCGCCATCATCGGCGGCGGCATCCTGGGCGTCTCCACCGCTGTCCACCTGCTCCGCGAAGGCGCCTCCGTCACGCTGCTGACCGAGAAGGGGCTGGCGAGCGAAGCCACCGGCCGTTCGCTCTCCTGGCTCAACTCCGCCGGTGAACGCTCCGCGCCCTACCACCAGCTCCGCCTCGCCGGAGTGGACCGGTACCGCACCCTGTTCGCTGCGGACCCCAGCCGGGAGTGGCTGCAGTTCTGCGGCGGGCTGATGTGGAACGCCGAAGGCCAGCGGGAGGTCACAGAGGCCCGCCATGCCTACGAGAAGTCCATCGGCTACGACTCCAAGCTCCTGGCCCCGAAGGACATTGCCGCCTTCACTCCGGGCATCGATTCGGCCGCTGTTCCGGAAAATGCGATCTTCAACCCGGGCGAGGGCTGGGTCAGCCTGCCGGACCTGGTGGAGTTCCTGATGGAGGAGTTCCACGAGCGCGGCGGCCGGCTGGTGCTGAGTGCCGGCAAGTCCTCCGTGGTGGTCGACGGCGGCCGGGCCGTCGGCGTCGAGACGGAGGCGGGAGAGACGTACGACGCCGACGCGGTACTGGTGGCGTGCGGGGCGGCGACGCCCGCCGTCGTCGCGCCCCTCGGCGTGGACATCCCCAACGGTTCGCCGGTGTCCATGCTGGTGCTGACCAAGCCGGTGGAGCACGACGTCCGAACGGTGATGAACACGCCGCGGGCCGCCGTGCGACCCAACCCGGGCGGCACCTTTGCCCTGGACCACGACTGGTACGAGGAGCACATCACGGAACACGGGGACGGTTCGTTCAGCATCCCGGACGACGTGGTCCAGGAACTCGCCGACGAGGCCTCCAAGCTCATTGCCGGCAACCCTGAGCTGAAGCCCGCGAGCTGGAAGATCGGCTACAAACCCATTCCGGGTGACGGTGAGCCGGTGCTGGGCGAGCTCGGCCAGGTCCCCGGCTGCTTCGTGGCGTTCACCCACTCAGGAGCCACCCTGGGCCTCGTTGTCGGCGAACTGCTGGCCGGCGAGATCCTGAGCGGCAACAGGCACCCCATGCTGTCCACGTTCCGTCCGGCCCGGTTCTCCTGACAGGACGGTTTTCCTGAGCTGGGAAAGCGGAAGCCCCGTACCGTCCGTGACAGGGCGGTGCGGGGCTTCTTTGGCGCATCCTCCGGGTATCTGGGGTCCCGGAGCGCTTCCCTAAAGCTACCGTCCGGTAACCAGAAGTCAAGAGGCGGTCACAATCACGAGACGGCTATCGGATGGAACCTGCACGTGCCGTACGATACGAGTCACATGTGGTTGCCTGTACCCGTCGGGTGCTGTGGGGCGCATCTGATGCTGGGGGGCGGATGAAAGCAGGCGTGATTCCAAACGGCCATCCACTGGGCCTAGGGAAGGGTCCGCGGCGCAGCCTGTTGTGGCTCATGTGGGTGTTGCTGGGCCTGTACCTGGCTGGCCTGCTGCTGGACAGCGACGGGTTCAGTCCGCTTGTAAATGTCTGGATCGGGGTACCCGCGGCGTGGGCGCCCGCGGCCGTGGCCTGGCTGGCGGCCTACCGCGCCAGGGACCACTGGGCCCTCGCCCTGGTGGCGATGGCGTTGTCTGCGTTTGCGGCGGGGAGCACCTACTACGTGGCCGCGCTCGCGGGGGCCAGCTCGCTGCCCTTCCCGTCGCCTGCGGATACCGGCTACCTGCTGTTTTATCCGCTCGCACTTGGCGGATTGTTCGTCTATTTGCTCCCGGTCCGCCAGCGGCTGGCGCGCTCCGTGCTGCTGGACGCCGTCGTCGGCTCACTCGGTGCCGCCTCCGTCCTGGTGGTTCTGCTCAGCCCGCTGCTCTCGGCCGCCGGCGGGTTTTCCTCTCTGGCTACGGCCGTGGCCGTGGCCTACCCTCTCCTGGATCTCATCGTCCTTGCCGTGACCGCCGGAATGGCGGCAGTACCTGGCCTTGCCACGGCCCGTACCGGGCCAACTCTGATGCTGGGGCTCACGGTGTTCGCCGCCGCTGACGTTGTGTACGCCTCCATGCTGGCCACGGACGCTTACGTCCTCGGCACGCCGCTGGATGCCGGCTGGACAGCGGGTTTGTGCCTCATTGCAACCTGGGCGGACGGGTTCGCCCGGCAGGAGGAGAAAGCCCAGGGAACCAGTGAAGGCTCGTGGACGCCGGCGGTTCCGATGGTTGCCACCGCCGCCGGGCTCGGGGTCCTGATCGTGGGCACTGGAATACCGGTGCCGGAACTCGCCGTCGGGCTCGCCGCAGCCACCCTGGTGTCAGCGGGCATCAGGACCCAGTTGGCCTTCCGCCAGCTGGTCACCCTCGCCGAGGTGCGCCGGCAGTCCAGGACGGATGAACTGACGGCGCTGCCGAACCGGCGGGCGCTGTACACCGACGCTCCCGCCGTGCTCGAGGCGCGGCAGGGTGCGCCGTGCGCCTTCCTCCTGCTGGACGCAGACAGATTCAAGGAAATCAACGACAGCCTCGGCCATGATGTGGGGGACCGCTTGCTGATCCAGGTCAGCGAACGGCTTCGCCGCTGCCTGGGCCCCGACGACCTCATAGCCCGGTTGGGCGGGGATGAATTCGCCATCCTCCTCCTTGACGCCGGCGAGCACGAGGCCCTTCAGCTCGCCGACCGGCTCCGGGCAGCGCTCAGTGAGCCCCTCACGCTGAGGGGCATTGCCCTTCAGGTCGGTGTCAGCGTCGGCATCGCCCTGTTCCCGGAGCAGGGAGAGGACCTGAAGACGCTGCTGCGCAAGGCGGACACGGCCATGTACCGGGCCAAAGCCTCGCGCAGTGGCAGGCACGTGTACGCCAGCGAGGACCACAGTCCCGGGGAAGAGCGGCTGAGGATGCTCCAGGAGCTCCGCGCCGCGCTCATCGAGGACCAGCTCGTGCTGCATTACCAGCCCAAGGTGGACGCGCTCACGGGGGAAGCGAAGGGCGTGGAAGCGCTGGTCCGCTGGAACCATCCCCGGCACGGACTGCTGGCCCCCGCTTCGTTCCTCCTGCTGGCAGAGGAGGGCGGGCTCATGAACGCGCTGAATGACCGCGTGCTCACCCTGGCCCTGGACCAGGCAGCCGTCTGGCATTCGCAAGGCAGGCCAATGACCGTGGCTGCGAACCTCTCGGCCAGCTCACTCATCGACGCCGAACTGCCGGACCGGATTGCTGCCATGATCAAGGAGCGGGGCCTCGCGGAGTCGGCCCTGATGGTCGAGATCACTGAGGATTTCATGATGCCTGACCGGGTCCGCGCCAGGGACATCCTGTCCGGGCTGCAGTCCCGCGGCATACGGGTGGCCATTGACGACTTCGGCACGGGCTACAGCTCGCTGGCCTACCTCCGGGACCTCCCCATCAACGAGCTGAAGCTTGACCGCTCCTTCGTCGTTTCGATGACACAGGACCCGCGGGCTGCTGCCCTGGTGGCCTCCACGATCAACCTTGCGCACAGCCTTGGCCTGACGGTGGTCGCCGAAGGGGTGGAGGACGGCGGTGCGCTGGAGCAGCTGGGCAGCTACGGCTGCGACCAGGCGCAGGGGTTCCATATCCTCCGCCCCGTACCTGCCGCCGAACTGGACGACTGGTTCACGGTGTCGGCGCTGTAGCCGGCGTGTTGTCAGGCCAGGATCTTCTTGTGGAAGAACACGAGGTAGTCGCCCGTGGCGTCCTCGAACCCGAAGTCCTTCCAATACGCCCGCAGAGCCGATTTGGCCTCGTCATACGCCAGCGAGCCCTCGGGCGGGGATCCTTCGCCGTCCGTCGGCGCGGCGTGGACCACCACCAGGTTTACGGACCGGCCCACCGTTTCGACGACGGCGTTGAGCACCGAGTAGCCCGTCCTGCCGCCGCGGTACTCCGGGAAGATCTCGAGCGCGGAGACGATCATCAGGTCCCCGCCGTCCTGCAGGTACTCCCTGATCAGGTCCGGACGGTCCACGGTGAGCATCTTAACGGCCTTGGCCATCTCCCGGTCGGCCGTGCCGGTGGTGAGGAAGAGATTGATCATGCCGGCTTTGGGAACAACCTGGACGACGGCGCTCCCCAGCTGCCGCTCCCCGTCGCCGCCGGGAGTGGGACTTGGACAGCTCACCGCCACTTCCCAGCGCAGCGGGTAGTCCGCGGGGTCATGCTCCAGTCCCGGTGTGCCGCGGTACCGGAGCTTGTACTCAAAGAACAGCGATTCCGGGTCGAACACGGTCATGGCGCCGTCCTTGAGCTCGCAACGTTGCGTATTAAGGAATTTTAGTCGTCTTGGACGGTGTGGGAAATGGGATCAGCCGCGCAGCCCGCCCAGTCCGCTGATCAGTGCCTCAAGGCCGAGACCGAAGGCGACGTCGGCCGGCCGTTCGTGCCCCTGCTCGGCCAGGCTCCGGACGGCACCAGTGAAGCTGGGTGTCGCCTCCGCCATGCTTCCGGGATCAAAGATGTCCGCCGGTGCCGTTACGTCGTAGGCCGAGCCGAAGATGAAGGATTCCAGCGCGACGATGGAGGAAACGATGCGCTCCTCGGGAAAACCGGCGTCACGGAAGCCGGCGCTGACCGTTTCATACATGGCCAGGGTCTGCGGCGCGTCGGTTACCGGCAGTACGGCAATGACCGGAATCAGCGGGGTGTGCTGGGAGAACACGTCGCGGTAGCTCCAGGCCCACGTCCGGACGGCATCCTCCCACTGGCCGACGCCGAACGCCGAGACATCCACGAGGGAGGCGAGATGGTCCTCCAGCAGCAGGAGCACGTCCCGCTTGGATTTCACATGGTTATAAAGGGCCGACGGCGCGACGTTGAGTGAGCGGGCCAGCGCGGCCATGGTCAGGCCGTCGTAGCCCTTTTTCTCGATCAGCCGCAGCGCGGCTTCCGTGATGCCAGCCTTGTCCAGCACGCCTCCCACGGGGCGTCCGGCGCGGCGCCGGCTGCCCTGCGCATCTTTTGCTGAGCCAGCTGTGGCTGAACCGGCTGTTGCTACGGCTGGTGATGCCGGCATGGCTGACCTTTCTGCGGGTGAACGTCCTTCGCATTATTCCATCAGCCTCTTCCGCTCCCTCGCCAAAGGCTCTATAGTTCTTTGTAAATGAATGGCATTCATTTAGTGGTTCGCATCACTCGCGGCCACAGAGAGAGGACATCATGCTGAATCTTGACCGCGACGTAGTGATCGTCGGTGCCGGCCCCTCCGGCCTCACCGCCGCCCGCGAATTGAAAAACGCCGGCCTGACCGTCGCCGTGCTGGAAGCCCGAGACCGCGTGGGCGGCCGGACCTGGACCGAAACCGTGGACGGAGCCATGCTCGAGGTCGGCGGCCAGTGGGTATCGCCGGACCAGACCGCACTGCTAGCCCTGCTGGAGGAGCTCGGCCTGAAAACGTACTCCCGCTACCGTGAAGGCGAGTCCGTCTACGTCGGGGCGGACGGCGCGCCGGTCCGCTATACCGGGGACATGTTTCCGGTCAGCGCCACCACGGCTGCCGAGATGGACAAGCTCATCGCACTGCTGGACGAACTGGCGGCCGAGGTCGGCGCTACCGAACCCTGGGCGCACCCCAAGGCGCGGGAGCTGGACACCATCTCCTTCCACCACTGGCTGCGCCAGAACTCCCCGGACGAGGAAGCCTGCAACAACATCGGGCTCTTCATCGCCGGCGGCATGCTCACCAAGCCCGCGCACGCGTTCTCCGCCCTGCAAGCCGTCCTGATGGCCGCCTCCGCGGGTTCCTTCACCCACCTGACAGATGAGGACTTTATTCTGGACAAGCGGGTGATCGGCGGGATGCAGCAGGTCTCGCTGCTTCAGGCAGCGGAACTCGGGGCCGACGTCGTCCTTAACAGCCCGGTGCGCACCATCAACTGGGAGGCCGACGGCGAAAACGGCCACCGTGTCACCGCCGTCTCTGACCGGGCCACGGTGAACGCGCGCTTCGTGATCATGGCCGTGCCGCCCAACCTGTACTCCCGGGTCTCCTTCAACCCGCCGCTGCCGCGCCGCCAGCACCAGATGCACCAGCACCAGTCCCTGGGCCTGGTCATTAAGGTCCACGCCGTCTACAGCACGCCGTTCTGGCGCGAGGACGGGCTCTCCGGCACCGGATTCGGCGCCGGCTCGCTGGTCCAGGAGGTCTACGACAACACCAACCACGGCGACACCCGCGGAACACTCGTCGGCTTCATCTCCGACGAAAAGGCCGACGCCGTCTTCGAACTGAGCGCCGGGGAGCGCAAGAAGGCCATCCTGGAGTCGATCGCCGGCTTCCTGGGGGACAAGGCCCTCGAGCCCGAGGTGTACTACGAATCCGACTGGGGTTCCGAGGAGTGGACTCGCGGCGCCTACGCCGCGAGCTACGACCTCGGCGGGCTGCACCGGTACGGCAAGGACCAGCACGCAGCTGTCGGCCCCATCTACTGGTGCTCCTCCGACCTCGCCGCCGAAGGGTACCAGCACGTGGACGGGGCGGTCCGCATGGGCCAGTCAACGGCCGCCCGCATTGCCGCAGCTGCGGCGTCCGCCGAAGCGCAGGGTGCACCTGAACTGGCGAACGCAACGGCCGCCGCCGGCTAACAGCGCAGCCGCGCATTTCCCATTCAACGATGAATGACAAGAGGCAATCCCATGAGTACAAAAGCCGCAGTCACCCCCGACGCGCACAAGAGCCTGAGTGAAAAGGGCCTCAAGGCAGGGTCCGTCGGGCTGATCGGCGCGGTGGTGATCGGGGTGTCCTGCATCGCGCCGGCGTACACGCTCACCGCGGCCCTCGGCCCCACCGTGTCCGAGGTGGGTGTGCACCTGCCGGCGGTCTTCCTCGTGGGCTTCATCCCCATGCTGCTCGTGGCGCTGGGCTACCGGGAGCTGAACAACGCAATGCCCGACGCCGGAACCTCCTTCACGTGGGCAACGCGCGCCTTTGGTCCGTGGATCGGCTGGATGGGAGGGTGGGGGCTGATCGCCGCCACCATTATCGTGCTGTCCAACCTGGCGGCGGTCGCCGTCGACTTCTTCTACCTGATGCTCGCCCAGCTGCTCGGCAACCCCGGGATCGCTGAGCTGTCTAAGAACCTGCCGCTGAACATCGCCACCACCCTGGTGTTCATCGCGGCGGCGTGCTGGATCTCCTACCGCGGCATGGAAACCACCAAGGGCGTCCAGTACGTCCTGGTGGGGTTCCAGCTGCTGGTGCTGGGGTGGTTCGCCGCCTCCGCGTTCGTGCACGTGGCCAACGGGACCGCCTTCGACGCCACGGCCATCTCGCCGGACTGGTTCAACCCCTTCGCCGTGGACTCCTTCTCAGCCTTCGCGGCCGGGGTGTCACTGTCGATCTTCATCTACTGGGGCTGGGACGTGACCCTGACCATGAACGAGGAGACGCGGAACCCTGAGAAGACCCCCGGGCGGGCGGCGACCGTGACCGTCGTCGTCATCGTGGCCATCTACATGACGGCCGCGCTGGCCACCCTGTCCTTCGCAGGCGTGGGGGAGGCTGGCTTGGGCACCGGCAATCCGGACAACCAGTCCAGCATCTTCGCGGTCCTGTCCGGGCCGGTCATGGGGCCGTTCGCCATCCTTATGTCGCTGGCCATCCTGAGCAGTTCCGCGGCGTCGCTGCAGTCCACGTTCGTCTCCCCGGCCCGGACGCTGCTGGCCATGGGCCACTACAAAGCCCTGCCGGGGAAGTTCGGCAAGGTCAGCCCCACCTTCAAGTCACCGAGCTACGCCACGATTGCGGCGGCTGTTGCCGCGGCGGCGTTCTACGTGATCACCCGGACCACGTCCGAGAATGCGCTGTGGGACACTATCACGGCGCTGGGCATGATGATCTGCTTCTACTACGGGATCACGGCGCTCGCGTGTGTCTGGTTCTTCCGTGCCATGGCGTTCAGCAGCGCCCGGGCTTTCCTCTTCAAGTTCCTGGCCCCGCTGCTGGGCGGGGTGATTCTGCTGGTGATGTTCGTCAAAACCGCGTACGACTCCATGGACCCCGAGTACGGTTCCGGTTCATCCGTGGGCGGGGTGGGCATGGTGTTCATCCTGGGCATGGGCGTCATCCTGCTCGGCGTGGTCAGCATGCTGGTGATGGCCCGGGTCCGGCCCGAGTTCTTCAAGGGCAAGGTGCTGGCGCGGGGACTCTGACTGGAAACTAAGCACACTTACTAATAGAGTGGCCGCCAGGGCATTGACCCGGTCCAACTGAACGTACTGAGAACGAACTCGAGCAGAACGAGGTGACAGCATGACGGGCACGGAAAGCATCAGCAAGGTCACGGACATCATCAACGATTCCCACATCGGAATGTTCACCACCATCAACGGAGAAGGCGCCCTGGTCAGCCGGCCGCTGGCAGTCCAGGACGTGAAGGACGACGGCGACATGTGGTTCTTCACAGGGGAGGGAACCTCCCAGGTGGCCCACGTGACTGCGGACGCCAGGGTCAATGTGTCCTTCGGCAAGCGGGCCGAGTGGGTCTCGGTCGCCGGGACCGCCGAAGTGGTGCGCGACCGGGCCAAGATCCGCGAACTATGGAACCAGTCCGTCGATGCCTGGTTCCCGGACGGGCCGGACACCCCAGAGGTGGTCCTGCTGCGCGTGGACTCCGACTCCGCGGAGTACTGGACCAGCCCGGGCGGGACTGCGGCGACTGTCCTGCAGTGGGTCAAGTCGAAGGTCACCCACAGCCGCATGAGCGTCGGCGAAAGCGGCACGGTGGAGCTGTAACTCCGCAACGGTCAGGCTGGAGTAGGCCACGGACAGCAGGGCGAGGGCCATCCACGGCGCCCTCATCAACCGGGTCGGCGCGGCAGAGGAACTCCCGGAGCAGACCTTCGGACCCCCGGCAGCTGTTCGGCTACCTCGAGGAGCAGCGGCAGTCGGCAGCTCACTTTGACCTCGGAAGTCAGATACAGGAGTAGTCGTAGTCGAAGCCGCCGGAGACGTACTGGGTTAGCGAGACTGAGCCGCCGCCCGTCAGCGCGGCATTGGAGCAGTTGCGGGCGGCAGCGTTTAGGGTGCGTGCCCCGGCCAGCCAGCTGGGGAGCGTGAACAGCGGGCTGGTAGCCCGGACGGTGCCGGCGATCTGTGACCACTGGGTGGCGGTGGAGTAGATGCCTGTCCTCGCGTTGATGCTGCCGAAGTAGGCGACCATTCCCTCCAGATCAGCCCGGTTCGCCACCTTGTCACCCGACCAGGAGTTCCCGGTTTCCACATCCAGCCACCACGTGTAGCCGGACGGGTTGCTGATGCCGCGGATGTTCGCGTCGTCGTAGGCCTTGGCCCAGCCGTACATATAGGAGCAGGCCGGACCGACGTCGTTCGCTTTGCAGTCGCCGTAGGGGTTGAAGACCTTGGTTCCGGCGTAGGCGTTGCTGGTGGGCCACCAGCTGCCGGCCAGTCCAGGGTTTGCGGTGTTGACGTACAGCTGCACCTTGGGCTGTCCTGTGGTGCCGGACGACGAACCCGCCCATGTCAGCTGCGGGGCCAGGCACGGGTTCGTGGTGTTTGCGAGGCCGTTGTTGACTCCCACGATGCCGAAAGCCGGCCCCTTCGGCAGGGCCTTGCCACACTGGGGCCACGACACATCATTGCCTACGCCCGCGGTGGCTGCCTCGGCCGGTACGGCCTGAAGCATCAGCAGAACGGTGGCGGCCAACGCCGGAAGCCACCGGAGTTTTAACAGAGCAGATCGAGTAGCGGACATGATCGGCCTTCCTCGCGCGGTGACAAAACGAAGAACAAGCATCCGTTCCACGGGCTGCCGAGGTCAAGAGGCCGCGGGGTCGACCTGCCTTTCAGCGGCCGCCCTTTTCCGTGTAGTCGGCGGCGTCGTAATGCAAGCGCAGGGCAGCAATTAATGCCTTCCGCACCTGTGCGTCTGCCGGCCAAGGGCCCTTCAAACTCCAGGTCGTCCGCGAGGAGCGTCCACAATTCGCCGGCCGGATCGTAGGTCCCCATTCCTGCACCGAGGATGCGGTAGTAGGCCTGGAGCACTCCGGGCGCGTCGTCGCTGAGCGCAGTCACTGCTGCTCATTTGACGCCTGCCAAGAGACAGGCAGCTCCTTGACTCCGTAAATAATGGTGCTGTCCATCCGTTCGAGGCGGGTTCCCGGTGCGAGGGTAAGCCCGGGGAGCCGGTCCAGAATGCCCTGCAGCGCTATCTTGGCTTCGAGCCTGGCCAGCGGGGCGCCGAGGCAGAAATGGATGCCGTGGCCGAAGGCGAGATGCCGGTTCGGTGTCCGGTCTATATCGAACTGTTCTGGACGTTGGAATTGGTGCTCATCACGGTTGGCTGAGCCGATCCAGGCGACCAGCGGGGCGCCGGCCGGGACCTGGACGGCGCCTACCGTGGTGTCAGCAGCTGTCACCCGGTACATCGACTGGACGGGAGAGCGGTAGCGCAGCACTTCTTCTATGGCCTGGGTGAGCAGGGACGGCTCGGCCCGGAGCCGTTCCATCGTTCCGGGCTGTTCGGTGAAACTGAGGACCGCGTTGCCGATGAGGTTGGTGGTGGTTTCATTGCCGGCCACGAGCAGGAGGCTGCAGAAGCCGAGCAGTTCGGCCACGCTCAGCTTCTGCCCTTCGATCTCTGCCACCAGAAGGTTGCTGATCAGATCAGTTCCGGGCTGGCGTCTGCGGCGTTCGATGAGGGCCAGGAAGTACTCGGTCATTTCCCGGTTGGTGGAACTGTGGTCGGCAGTCTGCGCACCGGTCTGCGTCTGGCTGACGATCACATCGGACCAGTGCTTAAAGCGGTCGCGGTCCTCGGCGGGGATGCCCATGAGCTCGGCGATCACAATCACCGGCAGCGGGTAGGCCAGCTCGTCGATGAGGTCTGCCGAACCCCGGGAAGCAATCCCGTCCAGCAGTTCGTCCGTCAGCGCCGAGATGCGCGGCGCAAGGGCGTCCACTGCTTTCGGGGTGAACGCCTGGGTCACCAGCGAACGCAGCTGCCGGTGCCGCGGCGGATCGGCGGTGATCAGGCTCGCCGCGAACAGCTGGCCCGTCTCGGATGGATCGTCGCCTCCCATCCTCGAAGAGAACGTCCCGTGTTCGGACAGAACCCGCTGGACGTCGTCGTACCGGAACACATGCCAGCTTCCGGATTGCTCGTCGTGGAAGACGGGAGCGGCTTCCCGCATCTTTTCGTACTGCGGGAAGGGATCCAGCGAAGGCCCATCACTGTTCACGAAGTCCATGGCAGAGTTTATGCCGGGAATGCGCCCGCCGTCAGCAGCTGGGCAGGACTCAGCCAAACAGCCAGGCCGCCCCCAGAAGCAGGGGGATTGCCAAAGCCGAGGTAATGACGGCCGTGGATTGCGCAAGGTTCTGGCCTACGCCGTACCGGACGGCGTAAAGGACCACGTTCTGCCCGGTGGGAAGGATCGCGCAGGCCGTGACAACGAAGGTGCTGAAGGTGTCGAGGTGGAACACAAACACGGCCAGCAGCCACGCGAGAGCCGGTTGGACGGCTGACTTGAGAATGACGGCGAACAGGGTGGGGACGCGGTCCACCGAGTCTTGGCGCGGTGACAGGCCGTGGAGCGACATGCCGAAGATGATCAGCATCAGCGGAACCGTCAGCTGGGCCACCAGCTTCAGGGGATCCAGCACCAGGTCCGGAAGCTCAATCCCGGCTGCGCTGACGATGACGCCGAGGATGGCTGCCACGGTAACAGGGTTGCGCAGGGGAGTGGACAGGATGCTCCACATAGACGTCTTTTTCCCGTCAGGATCGGTCAGGTCCAGGATGGTCAGCGCCACCGGCGTCACAAGCGCCAGTTGGAACAACATGATCGGCGTGACGAACGTGGCACTGCCGAGAATGTACAGGGACAGCGGAACGCCGAGGTTCGTGGAATTGACGATTCCCGTGGCCAGCGCGCCGACGGTGGTGCGCCGCACGCCCCACCTGCCGATTGCCCCGCTGAGCGCGAACAGCGCCATGCAGCAAAGTGCTGTGACGACGGAGATGAGGCCTGTCTGGCTGAGGACTTCGGAGATGTGCCGCGAAGCGATCGTGGAGAACATCAGGCTCGGCAGCCCGACCATGAAGGTCAGGGTGGACAGCACCTTCGTCCCGTGCGGCCCAAGGGCGTTTGTCCTGGCCAAGATGTAGCCGACGAGCAGGACCATGCCCACCACAAAGAATCCCTTTAAGACTCCATCCAAGCCGCTGTCCTCAATTCGTTCCGCTCGCGAGCCGAACGAGGTTGGACCCGCCCGCTGGTACGTCGTCTAAGACTATATTTTCTCCGTGATGCCGCCGGACGGGTGGCATGGCCGGGCAACATACGGACGACGGGCCCCTTGAGGGAACCCGTCGCCCATGTACTGCAGTCCGGCCGGAGCCGGTTCGAGCTAGACCTCGGTCCGGCTACAGCCCGAGGCCCCCAAGCTTGTCCCCCAACCCGCCGGGAAGCTTCCCCAGCAGGTCCGCAGGATTGATGCCGAACTTGGAGAGGAGGCCGGCGTGCTGGTCGGTGTCCACCTGGTCCGGCAGCTCGTTTTCGGCCTGTGCGGCCTTGTCGTTGTCGCCTCGGGACTTGAGGAATTCGAGGATCTGGGACTTGTCGATCTGCATGGTGTTCTCCTTTGCGATTTCCGGAACTGCTAAGGGTGCTTACTACCTTTCCGGAAAAAGGCCCTTCGAACAAGGGCTGTCAAGAACCGTAGCCGAGGAACCGCAGACTAAGCCGGCCGGCTCCCGACGGCTGCAGCCAGCGACGCCAGGCCCTTCTCAAAGTCGCCGCCCACCATCTTGTCCATGTTCATGAACAGCGCAAAAACCTTGCCGATGCCCTTGTGCTCGCCGACCATGGTCCAGGTGACACGGGTTCCTCCACCCTCCGGAACGAAAGTAAAGGCAGTGGGGTTGACTGCGGCGAACGGCTTACTGAACTCAAGCCGGATCCGGATCTCGTCAGGTTCCCGCGATTCAGTGATCTCCATGTTGCCGGCACCGGCCTTGCGGTTGCCGCTCCAGGCATACTTGGCGCCGACGCCGGCTTCCGCGCCGGAGTAAGTCCGCTTCATGTCCGGGTCCACAGACTCCCAGGGCGACCACTTGGGCCACTCGCGGAAGCTGTTGACCAGTGGAAACACGTCCTTGGCGGGGGCGGGGATGACTGTGCTGCGCGTGACGGAGTACGTTGACATGGCCCCATCCTACGGCCGCAGGCCCGCCGGGACCCCCGCTGCGGTTTCGGCGCGCTCGAGCGCCTTGCCGAGGCGATCCACGGCACGCGGATACCCCGAATCCCCGACAGTCTTCAGCGTCTCCGCCTCCCGCAGGGCCTTCACCAAAGCAGCGGTCTCAGGCCGTGCGACGTCCGCAAGGTCCGGATAACTGATGGCGAGTGCGGGGTCGAGCTCGTAGCGCGCCCAGCGGCCCAGGATTTCGTCATGCACGACGGCGGCCGCCCGGCAGAGTGGGTCGTCCACCCGCCGGCGCCGCCGGGTTTCGTACCAAGACAGCACCGCAGGGCTGCCGCGGTAGGCGGCAACGCCGCTCAGCACCGCCACGGCCACCATGGCCAGGCCTGCCGCCGGCGAGGCCACCGCAGGGATGAGCAGCGCAGGGGCGATCACTGCGGCGCCACCGAAAAGGTCCCAGAACAACAAATCTGGACTGTCGCCGTCGGGCGTCCCTAAATGGTGCCGGACAACTAAAACCGTGCAGGCGACGGCGGCCGCCAGTACTGCGCTCCAGAGGACCAGTTGCAGCAGCCCCAACGGGGCGGCTTCGGAAACTGCGGGCACCACTGCACCTCCCAAGGACGGGCGCTGCCCGGCATTTCGGGCCGCACTTAAATTGCATCCTGTACTGAAGCGCTGGTCAATGGGCTGGTTTGCAGCGGCGGCCGCGGCGTAGCGTAGGCGCCATGCGACTCAAAATGTGCAGCATCCACGTCCAAGACCCTGCCGCAGCGCACTCCTTTTACACGGAGACCCTCGGCTTCGAAACGCTCATGGCCATGCCGGAACACAACCTCTTCATCGTCAAGGACCCCGGAGCGGCCGGCACCGTGGGCCTGCTGCTGGAGCCCAGCGACAATCCCATCGCCGCGGCCTACAGCAAGGGACTGCGCGAGGCCGGGCTCCCTGCCATAGTCTTCGGAACCCCGGATGTGCGGGCTGAATATGAGCGGCTGACCGCTGCCGGCGTCCAGTTCCAGGGCGAGCCCGCGGAGGACCCCTTCGGGATTACCGCCGTGTTCGACGACGGCTGCGGCAACTACATCCAGCTGCACCAGGACTAGCACTGAATGGACGCCGCCGACGCCCTCAACGAGATCGCCTTCTGGCTCGAGCGCTCCGCCGCGCCGACGTTCAAGGTCCAGGCCTTCCGGAAGGCGGCCGGCGTCATCAGCGGACTGACACCTGATGAGGTGGCGGAGCGCACCCGCGACGGCAGGCTCAAGCGAACGAAGGGGATCGGGGACACCACCTTCAACGTCATTCGGCAGGCTGTGGAGGGCGATGTGCCCGACTACCTGGACAAGCTGCGGCAGGGCGGCACCAAGCCACTCGCGGCCGGGGGAGACGGGCTCCGTGCGCAGCTCCGCGGCGACCTGCACAGCCACAGTGACTGGTCCGACGGCGGTTCCCCTCCCGATCTGATGGCGGCCGCCGCGCGGCACCTGGGCCGCGAATACCTGGCCCTGACGGACCACTCGCCGAACCTCAAAATCGCCAACGGGCTGACGGCCGAGCGGCTCACCGAACAGCTGGACGTCGTGGCCGGGCTGAACGGCGACGCCGACGGCGGCTTCCGGCTGCTGTCCGGCATCGAGGTGGACATCCTGGAAAACGGCGAGCTGGACCAGACGCCGGAGATGCTGGACCGGCTGGACGTGGTTGTGGCCAGCGTGCACTCCAAGCTCCGCTCGGACCGGCGCACCATGACGGAGCGGATGCTCGGCGGCATCTCCGATCCGCACACCAACGTGCTGGGCCACTGCACCGGCCGCCTGCTGCAGGGGTCCCGCGGGACCCGTCCCGAGTCAGAATTCGATGCCGAGCGGGTCTTCGCGGCCTGCGCGGAAGCCAATGTCGCCGTCGAAATTAACTCCCGGCCGGAGCGGCAGGACCCGCCGGACAACCTGCTGCAGCTGGCGCTCGAGGCAGGCTGCCTTTTCAGCATCGACAGTGACGCCCACGCGCCGGGGCAGCTCGACTTCCTGCAGTACGGCGCCGAGCGGGCCGAACGCAATGGGGTTCCGGCTGAACGCGTCATCACCACCTGGCCGCTGGACCGGCTGCTGGGATGGCTGAACAGCAGGAAATAGCATTCATTGGAAGGGGAGCGCTCGCTCAAGAATTTAGTAAGCATAATGACTATCTGCGCGTTGAGTGGTAAACATTAATTGTTCCGCCGAGGAACCCCGGCGGCCCCGTCTCTCCCTGCGAGGTGCACCATGAGCGCTGCGAATCCCGCGAACCACCTGGACGAACTGGGCCAGCGGACCCTTCGAAAAGTGCGCGGCCGCCTCATGCCGCTCATTGTGCTGCTCTACTTCGTGGCGTACCTGGACCGGAACAACGTGGGGTTCGCCAAGCTGACCATGAGCGAGGACATCGGCCTCAGTGCTGCAGCCTACGGCCTCGGTGCGGGCATGTTCTTCATCGGCTACGCGTTGCTGGAAATCCCCAGCAACGCCGGCATGTACAGGTTTGGCGCCCGGAAGTGGATCGCCCGCATCCTGATCTCGTGGGGCATCTTCGCCACGGCCATGGCGCTGGTGAACGGGGAGACCACCTTCTACATCATCCGCTTCCTGCTCGGAGCGGCCGAGGCCGGGTTCTTCCCGGCCATCCTGTTCTACCTGACGCTGTGGTTCCCCGCCGCGCAACGTGTGCTGGTGCTGGGCATCTTCATCCTCGCCCAGCCAGTCTCCAACGCGCTCGGCGCCCCGGTGTCCGGCCTTCTGCTGCAAATGGAAGGCATCGCAGGCCTGCACGGCTGGCAGTGGCTGTACATCATCGAAGGCATCCCGGCCATCCTCCTCGGTCTGCTCACCCCGGTGCTGATGACGGACAAGCCAAGCCACGCCCAGTGGCTCGCCGCGGATGAACGGGAATGGCTCACCCGGACCATGGACGAGGAACTGGCCCACAAGCAAAAGGGCCAGCCTCACCACTTCCTCGCCGGCCTGAAGGATTCCCGGACCATCGCCTACTCGGCGCTGTACTTCGGCCTGGTCTGCGGCATCTACGGCCTGGGCCTGTGGATGCCCACCATCGTCGCCGCGCTCGGCAAGTTCAGCACTACGGAGGTGGGCTTCATCGTCGCCGTCCCGTACACGATTGCGGCGGTGTTCGTGTACTACTGGGGCAGGCGGTCCGACCGCACCGGCAACCGCGTGCTGCACGCCAGCATCAGCATGGTGATGGCCGCCGTCGGCCTGGTAGCTGCCGGCAGCCTGGTGCAGGTCAACGCCATCCTGGCCTTGATCGCCCTGACCCTCGCGGCCATGGGCATCTACTCGGCCATTGCCCCGTTCCTGGCGATGCCTTCCACCGCGCTGGTGGGAGCGGCCGCCGCGGCCGGCCTCGCGATGGTGAATTCGCTCGGCAACCTGGGCGGGTTCGTGGCGCCGTACATCGTGGGTGTGCTCAATGATGCCACCGGCGACAACCGGTCCGGCCTCCTCTTCCTGTCCGCCTGCCTCGCTATTACCGCCGTCGCCACCTTCCTGTACGCCCGCAAACGTCCCGAAGGGCATGTGAAGCCGGGCACCCACGCTGCTGTCGGTGAAGAGGCAGTCGCCGCCGACGAGTTCGACGACACCAAGTACTGACGCTGCAGCTAACGACGAGGGGATCACGGACATGACGCACCACGACAAGTTCCCGGCCGAACGCACCGCGGTGCTGACCGGGGCCGCCTCCGCACGGGGCATTGGCCGCGCAACGGCGGAAATGCTCGCCAGCCAGGGCTGGTCCGTGGCCATCCTCGATATCGACGGCGACGCTGCACGGCGCGCGGCGGAGGATATCTCCTCGGTGTACGGGGGGGAGGCCAGGGGCGTGGGCGCCGACGTCTCCGACCAAGCCGCCGTGAACGCCGCCATCGACGAAGTGGAGGCCAACCTGCCGCCCATTGTGGGACTGGCCAACCTGGCAGGCATCAGCTCGCCCACGGAGTTCATGGACGAGACGCTCGAGGCGTGGGAGCGGGTGTTCCGGATCAACATGACCGGCACGTTCCTGGTCACGCAGCGCGTGCTCCGCGGCATGATCGAACGCAGGCTCGGCCGGGTGGTCAGCGTCTCCTCCATCTCCGCGCAGCGCGGTGGCGGCACGTACTCCAAGGTGGCCTACAGCGCATCGAAGGCAGCCATCATCGGCTTCACCCGGGCGCTGGCACGGGAAATGGGCCAGTACAACATCACCGTCAACTGCATCGCCCCCGGCCCCGTGGACACCGACATCATGGGCGGCACCCTGACCGATGAACGCAAGACCGACATGTCCAGGGACATCCTCATGGGCCGGGTGGGCACAGTCCGCGACATCGCCGCCCTCATGGCATTCCTGATGGGGGAAGACGCCGGATACATCACCGCCGCTACGTACGACATCAACGGCGGCCTGCAGGTTTCCTGACAGTCAGCCCTGCGCGGCAGTGCTCAGGCTGCGGCGGGCCCGACTAGGCTGCCGCGGGACTGGGCGACATTTCCGCCGCCTGGCGCAGCGCCTCGATCATGCTGCGCACGTCCACGATGCCCTTGCCCGCGATGTCGAACGCCGTGCCGTGGTCCACTGACGTGCGGATGACGGGCAGGCCCACCGTGATGTTGACGCCTGCCTCGATGCCCAGTACCTTGACCGGCCCGTGGCCCTGGTCGTGGTACATGGCCACTATGAGGTCGTAGTCGCCACGGCCCGCCAGGAAGAACGCGGTGTCGGCCGGGAGCGGGCCGACCGCGTCGATGCCGTCGGCCTGCAGCTTCTCGATGGCCGGGGTGATTTTCTCCGCTTCCTCGCCGTAGCCGAAGAGGCCGTTCTCGCCGGCGTGCGGGTTGATGGCGCAGACGCCGATCTTCGGGGTGGCAATGCCGGCGCGCTGCATGGCGCTGTTGCCGCGGCGCACCGTCCGCTCCACCAGGCCCGGCTCGATCCTGTTGATGGCGTCGATGAGGCCGATGTGCGTGGTGACGTGGATCACCTTGACCTTGGGCGTGGACAGCATCATGGACACTTCCTCGATGCCCATGAAGTGCGCGAGCAGCTCGGTGTGGCCGGGGTAGATGTGCCCGGCCTTGTGCAGCGCCGCCTTGTTCAGCGGTGCCGTGCAGATGCCTTGGACCTGGCCGCTCATACCCAGCTCGCAGGCGATCCGGATGTAGTGGTAGGCCGCGTTGCCGGCCTCGGCGGACTCCTGGCCCCACGGCAGGTCGGCCGAAAGCAGCTTCGGATCGATCACGTTGATCCGGCCGGCCTCGAAGACCGCGTCGCCCACCGTCCCCACCTCCACGATGTTGGCTTCCACGCCCAGCGCTTTCGCGCCCAATTGCAGCCGGTGGACGTCGCCGACCACCACGGGGCGGCAGGCGCGGTAGGCGTTTCCGTCGAGAAGGGCGCCCACGGTCACCTCGGGGCCGACGCCGGCACCGTCACCCATGGTCACGGCGATGAAGGGCCGGGTGTCCTGTTCGGTTGCGTTCACTGCTGATGTCATTGGAGCTCCAGATGTGTGGGAGGGATGGGAAATGCTGTTGGAAGACCGGAGGTCTTTGATGGCGGAGTAAAGCTGGACGAGCGCGTCGTTGTCGCCGAAGCTGCCGGGCTTGGTGCCCACCAGCCGCCCGTCGTCGGAAAGGCTGACCACGGCGCCGTGCTGCACGGACGCCAGCGGGGTCAGCGATCGGATGCCGAGGGCGTCTATTACCTCGCGGGCGGTTTCGCCCCCGGTGAGGATCAGGTCCGCTGCCTCGGGACCGGACGCCGCCGGACCCGCTGCCGCGCCGGCAGCCAGCCGCGCCAGGTTCCGCACGATCCTGCCGGACTCCTGCGGATTGACGACGTCGGCGCTGACCGTCAGGGCTGTTGGCTCGCCGGCCGCCAGGAGCTGCCACGCTTCCGCGAGCCTCGGGCGGAAATCTTCGGGACGCTGCAGTTCGGCGGGTGCGATGCCCAGGGTGGTGAAACCGGCGGCCTCCAGGTTCCGCAGCTGCGCCGCGGCCCTTGCCGAGGCGGTGCCGGCGGCGGCCAGCACCGGCCGGGCTGCGCCCGCTGCGCCCGCTGCTGCCGTCAGGCCCTGAGGCGCCGAGGGTTGCGCGTTTCGCGCAGCGGTAACGGCCAGTTTCGCCGCCAGCAGCAGGGCCATGCCGCCGGTCCCGGCAAGCACGATGCGCCGCCCGCCGGCCCTGAAGTCCAGGTCCAGCAGCGCGTCGGCGGCCTTCTCCAGATCAGCCGGAGTCTCGCCGTCGACGATCACGGTGGCGGGAGCGGCGCTGGATGGCGTTCCGGAAAAGGCGGCGCCGAGGACGGCCGGCAGGCCGCCGGCCCGTACCGTGGCCAGGTCCACAAGCTGCACCGGGGCGGAGCCCAGCAGCTGCGCAATTTCCGCGGGCGGCGCAGCCGCCTCTGCCCGCCACAGGTCCGTGCTGTCCAGCCGGACGCCGTCGGCAAAGGGCCGGCCGCCTACGACGGCCCGGTTCAGCTGGGGGAGTGCGCCGGCCACCACAACGTGGTGCCCCAGGGCCGAAAGTGCTGCGAGTTCCGGGCCAATATTGCCCCGCCACAGCGAATCGATTTTCTTGAATAGGACGGTCGCGCCGTGTGCGGTGGGGCTGTCGAAGACGGCTGCCGCAGCCGCTGCGGCGGACTCCGGAGCCACGGCCCGCGAATGCGTATCGACCACCACGACTTCGGCGCCGCTGCCAGTGGCAGCGCCTTCCTCGGGGGCGGACAGGAGGAGGCATGTGTCCAGCCCCTGGGTTGCAAAGCATTGCCCCACTTCTGCTGCGCCGGAAAAGTCATCGGCCTGGATAAGGACTGCAGCCACGTTGTCCTCCCTTCGTTTATGGATCAGGTGGATCCATTCTGGCATGACTGCGCGAAGTGCGCTAGAGCAGTTGCGCATTTCGCGCAGAGCTGGCAGAGTGATCCATGTAACACGGCGCAGGCCATCCGGCCGCCAGCCGTCCCAATCAACCGAGAGGTCAACGATGACCGTTCTTCCTCAAGGAAGTGAGATCTCACGGCGCCGCCTCCTGCAGTTCGGCGCAGCCGCCGGATTTCTCCTGGGCACAGGCTCCCTGGCCGGGTGTGCCGGCCCCACAGGCCTGCCGGGACCCAGCACCCTGACGCTGGCCCTCAACAGGTCCCTCGTCAGCCTGGACAACAAGCTCAACCAGTTCGACGCCGCCGTCACCGTCCAGCGCTCCGTGCGCCAGGGACTGACAGCCATCGGCCCCGAAACCAAGCCGGTCCTGGTCCTCGCGGACCGCTTTGAGATGACCTCGCCCACCGCCTGGACCGTGCGGCTGCGCGAAGGCGTCAAGTACTCCGACGGCACGCCGCTGCAGATCGAGGACGTGGCCACGGCACTGAAGATGTACCAGCAGGTGCAGGGTTCCTTTGTTGCCGGGTTCTTCCCCGAATTCCCCACCGTTGTCCCGGTGGATGACCGGACGTTCCGGATGGAATCCAAGAACCCCATCCCCGTCCTCGACTCCCTCATGAGCATGATCCTGATCAGCCCGGCAGCCAAGAACAAGCCGGAGGAGCTGCAGGAAGGCGTGGGCACCGGGCCGTACGTCGTGACCAAGTTCAACCGCGGCGCCGGCACCTACAGCCTCAAGCGCAACGAGAACTACTGGGGCCCCGCCCCCAAGGTGGACAACGTCGAGGTCCGCTTCCTGCCGGAGGAATCCAGCCGCGTCATTGCCCTGCGCAGCGGCGAGGTGGACGTCATTGACTCCATCACGCCCGACTCCCGCGAACAGCTGGCAGGACTTCCCGGCGTCGTCCTGGCTGAGGCGTCCAGCCTCCGCCTGAACCAGATCTTCTACAACTTCCGCAAGCCCGCTAGCCACCCGCTGTCCGACGTCCGGGTCCGCCAGGCCCTCAGCTGGGCGGTCGACGGCGAGTCCCTGGTCAAGGATGTCCTGGTCGATTCGGTCAGCGAGGCCGAAGGCGTGGTGCCGTCCAGCCTCACCGGCTTCGCCAAGACCGGCAACTACACCTTTGACCCGGACAAGGCCAAGGCCACTCTGAAGAGCCTGGGTGTCACCGACCTGAACCTCAAGATCATTTGGGAAACCGGCGAGTTCGCCTCCGACACCTCCGTGATGGAGGCGCTCGTGGAGATGTTCGGCAACATCGGGGTGAAAACCCAGCTGCAGCAGTTCGAGCCCGGCGGCAACATCCTGGCCTGGCGCCAGGGCAAGCAGGGCGACTGGGACCTGCTGGGCAACGGCTTCAGCAGCCCCACCGGCCTGGCCATCACCATGATGCAGGGCATGTACGCCGGAACCGCGGAGAAGGAAAAGACCCGCGACACCTACCAGGGCTACGTGGTCCCGGACGTGCAGGCCAAGATCCAGGCCGCCTCCTCCGAGGTGGACCCGGTCCGCCGCGAGCAGCTGCTCGCCACCGCGCAGAAGGCCATCTGGGATACCTGGCCGTGTGCCTGGGCCTTCGTGCCGAAGTCCGTGCTGGCCCACCAGAAGCGCGTGGCAGGCCTGGCGCTGGCGCCCACCAACTCCTACCCCCTCGTTGACGTCCGGCTGGAGGCCTGAGTCATGACCACGTACATCCTCAAGCGGCTGGGCCAAGGCCTGCTGACCGTGTTCCTGACGGTCTCCACGGTCTTCGTCCTGATCCGCCTCGCCCCCGGTGATCCGGCCGTATCCTACGCTGGCCCGCTGGCCACCACCGAGCAGCTGGCCAAGGTCCGCGAACAGTTCGGCCTGGACCGTCCCGTGCTGGAGCAGTACTGGATCTTCCTGCAGCAGCTGTTCACCGGCAACCTCGGCACCTCCTACTCCTTCCAGGCGCCGGCCATGCAGGTGGTGGCGGAGCGGATGCCGTACACGCTGACCCTCGCCACGGCGTCCATCCTCCTCACCGCCGTGGTGGCCATCCCGCTGGGCGTGTGGATGGCCCGCCGCCCGGACACCAACCGCGAACTCGGCGTCAACGTCCTCACCATCGCAGGGCAGTCCATGCCGGACTTCTGGACCGGCATCATGCTTCTCACCGGCTTCGCCGTCCTGATCCCGCTGTTCCCGGCCTCCGGCTTCGCCACCTGGGGCGGGCTTGTCCTCCCCACCGTCACCATCGCCATCCTTCAGATCGCGCTGATCTCCCGGATGGTGCGGCGGGAGATGACGTCCAACTTCGCCGCCCCCTACCTGACCGTGGCGCGGTCCAGGGGGGTGGGCAGTCCGGCGCTGACGTGGCGCTATGCCATGGGCAACTCCGCCATCCCGGTCTTCACCGCCCTGGGCACCCGTTTCGCCGCCATGCTCAACGGTGTGGTGGTGGTGGAAGTGGTGTTCGCCTGGCCCGGCGTCGGCTCCCTCATTGTCCGTGCCCTCGAAACCCGCGACTACCCCCTCATCCAGGCGACCGTCCTCCTGACGGCACTGCTGGCCGTGGCCGTCCAGCTGGTCATCGACCTCGCCTACCCGCTTCTTGATCCCCGCGTTCGTCTTGGAAAGGCGGCAGCAGCATGAGCCTCAGCGACACCGCAACGCCGGCGGCCTCGGCCGCACAACCGCCCCGGACACCGTCGGCCAGCGCCGTCACGAAGGAGCTCGTCGCAAAGGCCGGCGCCACCCGCCGACGCAACGCGGCCAAGTGGAAGCTGCGCATCGGCGCCGTCTGTACGCTGATCGTGATCATTCCCATCCTGCTGGCCCAAGTGCTTCCGCTTCCTGACGCCAACCACCAGGACCTGTCCGCCCGCCGCCTGGCGCCCCTGGTGGACGGCCACCTGTTCGGCACCGACCAGCTGGGCCGCGACCTGCTCTCCCGGGTCCTGCACGGCGGCCAGGTGTCCCTGACCATCGGCATCCTGGCCGTGGTGGTCTCCGGCGCCATCGGCATCATCCTCGGTGCCGCCGCCGGCTACTTCGGCGGCTGGGTGGACACCGTGGTCTCGCGGGTCCTCGAGGCCCAGATGTCCCTGCCGCTCCTCATGATGCTGTTGCTGGTGGTGGCGCTCTTCGGCCCGTCGATCCCGGTGATCACCTTCGTCATTGCCATTGCCCAATGGCCCGAAGTGGCCAGGCTGACCCGATCCATGGTGCTCGTGGAACGGGAAAAGCCGTACGTCTCCGCGGCGCGCATCCTGGGCCTGCACCGCATCCAGATCCTCATCCAGCACATCATCCCGAACGTCATCAAGCAGGCAACCCTCGTGGTGCTGCTGCTCCTGGCCCAGGCCGTCCTGCTCGAGAGCGCCCTCAGCTTCCTCGGCGCCGGCCCCCAGCGTCCGTTTGCCACCTGGGGACGAATCATCTCCGACGGCCAGGACTACATCACCACCTCCTGGTGGATGGTCACCCTGCCCGGCCTGGTGATCGTGCTGATGGTGGTGGGCGTGAACCTGCTGGGCGACGGCCTCCGCGACCGTCCCCGCCGCAAGAAGAAGGGTGCCTGACATGACCGCAGAAGCAAGCCACGCTGACTCCGGCCACGCCGCCAAGGATCACACCGCCGAGCCGGCCCTGCTCGAGGTCCGCGACTTCCAGGTGGAGCTAATCACCGACGCCGGCATCATCCGGGCCGTCGATTCGGTGAACTTCAGCATCCACCGCGGCGAAACGGTCACCATCATCGGTGAGTCCGGTTCGGGGAAATCGACGACGGCGATGGGCATCCTCCGCCTGCTCCCGGACGATCTGGCGGTGCTTTCCGGCACCGTGCTCATCGACGGCGTGGACGTGGTGGCCGCACCCAAGGCCATCGACAAGGTCCGCGGCCGGACAGTAGCGCTCATCCCGCAGGACCCCATGACCGCGCTGAGCCCCGTGCACTCCATCGGCAGCCAGCTCTCCGAGGCCATCCGGATTGCCGGCGCCGCCTCCAAGGAGAAGGACGCGGTCCGGGCACGCGCCATCCGGCTTTTGGAACAGGTCCATATTCCGACGCCGGAAGTGCAGCTGAAGAAGTACCCGCACCAACTCTCCGGCGGCATGCTCCAGCGCGTGCTGATCGCCATCGCCCTCGCCAGCGAACCGCAGCTCCTGGTGGCGGACGAACCCACCTCGGCGCTGGACGTCACGGTGCAGGCCGGCATCCTGGACCTCCTGCTGGAACTTCAGGAGCAGCGCGGCATCGGCATCCTGATGATCACGCACGACCTCGGCGTCGCCCGGCTCATCTCGGACCGCATCCACGTGATGAAGGACGGTTCCTTCGTGGAGTCCGGGGACGTCCAGCAGGTCGTGGAGCAACCGGCCACGGAGTACACCCGCAACCTGCTGGCGGCCGTGCCGGTCCTGGGGCCCTGGGACGAAACCCCCGCCGGCAACACCTCACAGTCCGCATCCATGACCGCCGCGGCCAGCGACGCCGCCCTGACCAGCACCGGAGTCCAGAATGACTAAGCCGTTCCTCTCCGTCGAGAACCTCGTGGTGGACTACCACGTCCCCGGCGGGACTTTCCGCGCCGTGGATGACGTCTCCTTCTCCGTGGACAAGGGCAAGACGATCGCCGTCGTCGGTGAATCCGGCTGTGGAAAGTCCACGATCGCCAAGGCGCTGATGCGCCTGGTGACGCCTGCCAGCGGCCGGATCGAACTGGACGGCACGGACCTGGCCGCACTCAGCGAAGCCAAGCTGCGGCCGCTGCGTTCCAAGTTCCAGATGGTCTTCCAGGACCCGTACGGCTCCCTGGACCCGCACCTCACCGCCCAGGAGATCGTGGCCGAACCGCTCAAGCTGCAGGGCGTCCGGTCCAAGGCCGAGCGGCATAAGGAAGCCGCGAAGCTGATCGACCAGGTGGGCCTGCCGGCCAAGTCCCTGGACCGCCACCCCGCCGAGTTCTCCGGCGGCCAGCGGCAGCGCATCGGCATTGCCCGCGCGCTCGCCTCCAAGCCCGAACTGCTGGTCTGCGATGAAGCCACGAGCGCGCTGGACGTGTCCGTGCAGGCCCAGGTACTGCGGCTGCTGAAGTCCATCCAGGACCAAACCGGCATCACCTACGTGTTCATCTCGCACAACCTGGGCGTGGTGCAGGAGATCAGCGATAGCGTCATGGTCATGCAGCGCGGCAAGCTCGTGGAGTCCGGCACCACTGCATCCGTGCTGACTGCGCCCAGGGAGGACTACACCCGCAAGCTCCGTCGGGCCGCCCTCGACCCGTCCACCATGCGCGGCCTCAAGCCGCGGCACGTGGTCCGGTCGCTGGCGCTGAAAGGCTGACCTGGCGCCCTGATCCGGCCGTTTATCCGCCCCGACCCCAACCACATTGCAACCGCACAGACACTGCAACCACGGAGAATCAACGCATGAGCAAGCAGCCAGAAGGCACCCCGGTGGAAGGACTGAAGCTTCCCATCTCGCGGCTGGTCCTGGGCACCATGACGTTCGGCGACACCGCCGATGAGGCCACCGCCGGACGCATGGTGGAGGAGGCGCTCGACGCCGGCATCACCACCATCGACACCGCCAACGCGTACGTGGGCGGCGTGACGGAGGAAATGCTCGGCCGCCTCCTCAAGGGACGCCGCGACGAGGTCATCCTCGCCTCCAAGGCCGGCATGCCGCACCCCGACCACGGCCAGCACACGCCGCTGTCCCCGCAGGGGCTGCGCAACAGCGTCGAGGGCAGCCTCCGCCGGCTCGGCGTGGACAGCATCGACCTGTTCTACCTGCACCAGCCGGACCGTGCCACGCCGCTGCAGGACACCCTGCGCACCGTGGCCGAGCTGGCGGAAGAAGGGAAGATCGGGGCGCTCGGCGTCTCCAACTTCGCGGCTTGGCAGATCGCCGACGTCATCCATGTTGCCCGCGAGGTGGGTGCGCCCACCCCCGTTGTTGCGCAGCAGCTCTACAACCTGGTGGCCCGGCGGGTGGAGGAGGAATACCTCGAATTCGCCGCCACCCACAACGTGCACACCATGGTCTACAACCCGCTGGGCGGCGGCCTGCTCACCGGCAAGCACAGCTTCGAAGACAAGCCCTCGGAGGGCCGCTTCGGTGATTCCAAGCTGGCTGCCATGTACACCCAGCGCTACTGGGACAAGCAGCTGTTTGTCTACGTCACTGCCCTTGCCGGCATCGCTGACGCGGCAGGCATCACCCTCGCCGAGCTGTCACTGCGCTGGCTCGCCTACCGGAAGGGCGTCGGCTCCATGCTCCTGGGCGGCTCCAAGGTGGAGCAGCTGCGCGCCAACATCGCCGCCGTGGCCAAGGGGCCGCTGCCCCAGGACGTCAGCAGCTCCTGCGACGCCATCGGCTCCGGGCTCCGCGGACCCATGCCGGCATATAACCGCTGACGCATATACAACTGCTAGCCGACACCACCCACGAACTGAAGGTAGAAAATACAGATGACATCGGACCTGGCCATTGAATTCGCCCGCAAGATCCGCGCCCGTGAGCAGGCCGTCGGCTACTGGGCCGTGCTGGACGCCCCCGTGGCAACGGAACGCATCGGCCGGCTCGGGTATGACTACGTTGCCCTGGACGCCCAGCACGGGCTGCTCGGCTACTCGGGCGTGCTGAACGGCCTCATGGCCATCGATGCCGGGCACACCGCCGTCGGCATGGTTCGCGTGGAGGCCAACGACTTCACCGCGATCGGCAGGGCGCTCGACGCCGGAGCCGTCGGCGTCATCGTCCCGCTCGTCAACAACGCCGCGGACGCCGCGGCCGCGGTCGCCGCAGCGAAGTACCCGCCCATGGGCGGCCGTTCCTACGGGCCAATGCGCTCGGCGCTGCGCATCGGCCCTCTCCCGGCTGACTCCAACGCCGCCACCCTGGTCTTCGCCATGATTGAGACGCCCGAGGGGCTGGCCAACGTGAAGGAGATCTGCGCGACGCCCGGCCTGGACGGCATCTACGTGGGCCCCTCGGACCTGGCCATCGCCGTCGGCGGCGCCTTCCCGGGCGACCCCGCCATTGAGGCCGAGTTCAACGCGGCGCTGGAAACCGTCGCCGAAGCGGCCGCCTCGGCAGGCATCGCCGCCGGTATCCACACCGCGGCCGGGGAGATCGCCGCCCAGCGGCTGCGGCAGGGCTACACGTTCACCACCGTCGCGTCGGACCTGACCCACCTGGAGTTGGCGGCCAAGGCGCATCTGGCAGCCGCTAAGTCGGAGGGCTGAGGCATGCAGACCATCAACACTGCGTACAGCACCATCACGCCCGACGGCGCCGTGAAGCGCGCTGACGGCGCAGACTTCGCGTACCTGCCGGCGCCCACCGTGCAGAGCCACGCCGCCAACCTCCTGACCCTGCCCGACGGCCGCCTCGGCTGCGTCTGGTTCGGCGGCACCCAGGAAGGCGTGCCGGACATCTCCATCTGGTTCTCCACCCTGGAGCCGGGCAGCAGCCAGTGGTCACCGGCTCAGCAGCTGTCGGATGACTCCACACGCTCGGAGCAGAACCCGATCCTGTTTACCGCGCCTGGCCGCGCCGGCCAGGACGGCGTTCTCTGGCTCCTGTACACCGCGCAAAAGGCGGGCAACCAGGACACAGCGGAGGTCCGCCGTCGTACTTCCACGGACAGCGGCCGCACCTGGGGGCCGGTGGAAACGCTGTTTCCGGCCAACGAAACGGGCGGCGTGTTCGTCCGCCAGCTGCCGGTGCTGCTGCCGTCCGGCCGCCTGATCATCCCGATCTTCCGCTGCATCACCACGCCCGGGGAGAAGTGGGTGGGCAACAGCGACGACAGTGCCGTCATGATTTCCGACGACGGCGGAGCCACCTGGCGCGAGCACATCCTGCCGGGAAGCCTGGGCTGCGTCCACATGAACATCCAGCCCGTGGCCGACGGTTCGCTGCTGGCGTTGTTCCGCAGCCGGTGGGCCGACTCGATCTACGAATCCCGCTCAACCGACGACGGCGACACCTGGACCGAGCCCGTCCCCACCGAACTGCCCAACAACAACTCCTCCATCCAGTTCGCGGCGCTCGCCGACGGCCGCCTGGCGCTGGTCTACAACCACAGCCGCGCACAGGCAAACACCGAGCGGCGCCTCTCGCTCTACGACGAAATCGACGACGACGGCCTGGCCGCCGAACAGGGCCAGCTAGTGGAACCTTCCCCCTCTGTCGCCGCCGGAACAGACGACGGCGAACGCCGCGCCTTCTGGGGGACCCCGCGCTCGCCCATGACGCTGGCCATCTCCGAGGACTCGGGCCGGACTTGGCCCATCCGGCGGAACCTCGACGTGGGGGACGGCTACTGCCTCTCCAACAATTCCCGGGACGGACTGAACCGGGAGTATTCCTACCCGTCCGTCCACCAGGGTCCGGACGGTGCGCTGAACATCGCCTACACCTACTTCCGGCAGGCCATCAAGTACGTCCGCGTGGACCCGCAGTGGGCCTACGAGGGCAGCGCCACTCCCGGAGGGGACAGCGCTGCCGGCGACGGTGAAGGCGGCGGCGAGCAGTGACCGGCACCCGCCACGCGATTATCACGGGCTGCAGTTCCGGGATCGGCAAGGCGATCGCCGTCCGCCTGCTGGCCGACGGCTGGACCGTCACCGGGCTGAGCCGCAGCGAGACTTCGCTGGGGCACGGGTTCCGGTGGCTGCACGCGGACCTGTCCGATCCGTCGTCGCTGGCGGAAACGGTGGCGGGGATCGACCCGGCGGACGCGCTGGTCCACGCCGCCGGATACCAGCGCACGGCGCTGCTGGGTGAGCTGGACCCGGAGGCGCTCGCCGGCATGTTCGCCGTCCACGTCGGGGCCGCCAGTGCGTTGGCCAACGAGGTGGTCCCGCGGATGCCAGACGGCGGCCGGGTGCTGCTGATCGGCAGCCGGACCTCCACAGGCGCGGCGGGCAAGAGCCAGTACGCGGCCACCAAGGCGGCGCTGATGGGCATGGGCCGGACATGGGCGCAGGAGCTTGCCCCGCGCGGCATCACGGTGAATGTGCTCTCGCCGGGGCCCACGGACACCCCCATGCTTGCCGACCCCGGCCGGGCGGCCACCCCGCCGAAGCTCCCGGCGCTCGGCCAGCTGGTGGATCCCGAGGACGTTGCGGCGCTCGCCGGCTTCCTACTGGGGCCGCACGGAAAGTCCATCACCGGTCAGAACTACGTGATCTGCGGCGGCGCCTCGCTGTGAGGCGGCGATCCCGGTGGTTGAGCTTGTCGAAACCCCGGGCCCTACGATAAAGGTCAGCGTCTTTAGGAGAGCCACAGATGACCACCGCCAAAGCCAGGCGCGAAGAGATCTACCACCTTGCCGTCACCACGGGGCTGGCGTCTGTGGAGGAACTGTCACGGCATTTCCGGGTCACCGCCTCCACCATCAGGCGGGACCTTGCCCAGCTGAACGAGCAGGGGAAGCTGGCGCGGACCTACGGTGGGGCGGTGGCGCTGGGCGCGCACCCCGAACCGTCCCTGCGGCAGCGGACCGGCGAGGCGTACGAGCAGAAGCACGCCATCGCAGCCTGGGCGGCTGCGGAGGTGAAAGACGGCGAGAACGTACTGCTCGACGGCGGCTCCACTGTCGGTGCCTTGGCGCACTCCCTGCGCGGCCGGGAGAACCTGTCCGTCACGACGCCGGGAATCAACACCTTGCAGGAGCTCGCCGACTCGCCGGGGATCCAGGTGGACTGCCTCGGGGGCCGCTTGCGGGGCGTGAGCCAAACGTTCGTGGGTCCCCTCGCCGAGGCGGCCTTGGAGCGGATGAGCTTTGACCGGGTGTTCCTCGGTGCGGACGCCGTCACCGCCAACGACGGGCTCTGCGAGGCGGACCACGCGCAGACCAGGCTCAAGGAACTCATGGCCCGGCGGGGTGAGGCTGTCTATGTCCTGGCCGACTCCGGCAAGCTGGGGAAGCGCCCCTTCCACGCCTGGGCGAAGCTTGCCCTGCCGTGGACCCTGGTGACGGACTCCGGCGCTGATCCGGGCCAGGTGGCGCTGTTCACGGAGGCCGGCGTTCAGGTGCAGCTGGTCCAGGTCCAGGCCGGGGAGCAGGCGTCCGCCTGAGGGAACACCGATTTTTTGCTTCCCCGGAACAACTGGGTCCTTTGGCGTTTAGCATGGGGGAATGACTGAAGTGAACGAAGATTCGGCCGTCCGGCAGCTGCAGGACATCCTGATCGGGGCCGAAAGCGTTGACGGCTTCCTCCAGGGGCTGGCCACATTTGCCGCGTCCACGCTCACCGGTCTGGCAGGTACCGGCGTTGAATGCGCCGTGACATTGAAGCGGCACCGGCACACCGCCACAGTTGCCGGCAGCAGCCCCCGGGCAGTAGAGCTGGACCAGATCGAGCAGCGCGTCGGCGACGGTCCTTGCATTCGGGCACTCTTCACCATGGCCCCCGAACTGCTCAACGACGTCACCACGGACGAACGGTGGCCGGAATACCAAAAGAAGCTCGCCGAGCACGGCGTGTACTCCACGGTAGGCGTTCCCCTGGACATCGGGGATGGCGCCAGTGCGGCATTCAATTTTTTCGGCCCCGCACCGGGCCTTTTCACGGCCGAACTCTTCGACAGAGCGGTGGGATTCGGTGAGCTGGCCAGCCGCACGCTGCACCTGTCAGTCCGGATCGGGGCTGCCCAGGCCAAGGCGCAGAACCTGGAGGCCGCCATGCAGAGCCGGACCGCGATCGACGTCGCCTGCGGCGTCATCATGGCGCAGAACAGGTGCTCCCAAAAGGAAGCCATGGACATTTTGGCCAAAGTCTCGAGCAACCGGAACCAAAAGCTGCGCGACGTCGCCGTGGAACTGCTGGGCAGGCTTTCGGGATCAGGTGTGGAGACGCATTTCGATTAGCCTTCGGCCGGCCACCGCGAGGCTACTTTGCCCCCTTGCCGATCATGGACGCCGGGGGCTTGGGAAACGGTTTGGCCGGATACATCTTGGCGACCTTGAGCATGTAGTTGGCCCATTGCGGCCCGGCGATCATGTAGCCGTCAATGCGGTCGTAGTGTTTGCCATTGATGGTGAGGTTCCGGCCCGGCCGTTTCTGGCCGTTCAGTGCGTCACCGAAGAAGGATGCTGTGGCCATGCCGCTGGTGTAGCCCAGGACCCATGTGGCGCCGTTGCTGTTGTTGGTGCCGGTCTTGGCCGCCACGGGGACCTTGCTCTGGACCTTCGGGTTGATGTAGACGCCTGAGCCCTTCTTGAGCACGTCCTGCAGGACCGAGTTCACGCCGCGGGCAATCTGCGGGTCAACGGCGGCCCGGCATGCCGGCTGCTGGCTGGACAGCGCCCGTCCGTTGAAGTCGGTGACGCGCTGGATGGCAATCGGCGCGCAGTAGCGGCCGTCGGCGGCGAACGTGGCGAAGGCAGTGGCCATGCTGAGCGGCGACACGGCGGTGCCGCCGAGAATATTGCCCAGCTGGTGCATGTTGATCTCTGAGCCATCCAGCCCGCTTCGCAGGCCCACTGCCGCAACCATTTTATCGATGCCGCAGATGTCCAGCTGTGCCACCTCGGCGAACGTAGCCGTGTTGATTGAGTTGTACAGCCCGTAGTCCGCTGGCATTCTCCGGTAGTAGCCCTCCGAAGCGTTCTGCAGGTCGTCGGCAGCTTCGAGGCCGGCGCTGCGCTGCTTGGTGCTGTAGCCGCCCACCACCTTGGCGCACGAGTCCCGCCAGCCGAATCCCAGTGGGTACTCCCGGCGTGAGGCGTCCACCTCTTCCGTGATCTTCCGTCCCTGGTGCAGCCACTCGGCGAACGTGAACGGCTTCATCGTGGATCCTGGCTGGAACCCGCCCGCGCCGTTAAGGTCATTGCCGTTCGCATCCTTGGCGTCCACGTTGAAGTTCAGCTGGGTATCGAACTTGCCGGGCTCCGGGAGGAACACGGTGTTCTGCGCCATCGCCAGGATTTTTCCGGTGCCGGGCTGGACCGTCAGCAGGGAAGCTCCCCACTTGGCTGGGTTGGCGCCGGCGGTGGAGTTCACCTGTGACTGGGCCGCCGCCTGCAGCCGGCTGTCCAGCGTGGTGGTGATGGTCAGCCCGCCCCTGAACAGCTTCTGCTCCCGGGCTTCCGTGTCTGGCCCATAGGCACGGTTGTTGAGGATCAGGTGGGATACGTAGTCGCAGAAGTAGGGAGCGATGGCGGCTGCGGCGCAGCCTTGCTTGGAGCTACGGATTTTCAAACCCACACCGGTGGCGGCAGCATCGTCATGCTGCTTTTTGGTGATCTTTTTTTGCACCAGCATGGCGTCCAGGACCAGGTTGCGCCGCTTGAGCGAGTTCTCCGGGTTGCTCACAGGGTCATAGAGGCTGGGGCTGTTGACAAGCCCTGCCAGCGTTGCCGCCTGGGGGAGGTTGAGCTTGCTGGCCGGAACGCTGTAGAAATGCTGTGCGGCCGCCTCGATGCCGTACGCGCCGCGGTTGAAGAAGACGATGTTGAGGTAGCCCTCCAGGATCTGGTCCTTGGTGAATTTCTTCTCCAGCTCGATGGCTAGCTTCATTTCCCGGACCTTGTCGCCGAAGGTCTTCTCCCCGCTGAGGACTACCTCATCCTCGCGGCCAGAGGTGATCTTGGCTTCATTGGCCACGTTGGTGACGTATTGCTGGGTGAGGGTGGATGCGCCTTGCCGGTCCCCGCCAGCGACGTTGCTCACCAGCGCCCGCAGAACGCCCACAGGGTCGACGCCGCTGTGTGCGTAGAAGCGGCTGTCCTCTATCGCGACCACGGCGTCCTTGACGTAGGGCGACATCTCTTTCAGCGGGACCCGCACCCGGTTTTCCTCGTAGAACGAGGCAATCAGTTTCCCGTCCGACGTCAGGATTCTTGTGGTTTGCGCCGGCGGACGCACCGCGAGCTCGGAGGGGAGGCCCTTGTAGAAGTTCATCGAGCTGCTAACCGCGGCGCCGGCAGCTGCAATTTGGGGAACGAAGTAGGCGGCAACAAGGGCGCCACAGAGGCAGCTGAGGACCACGAACCCGAGCATCCTTGCCAGGGTCGTGTGGGATCCCGATGTCAGGCTTTTGCGTACCATCACTGCGGTTCACACCCCAAAAAAGCGTGTCTTCAGAATACGCTTCAGGTGGCGGCCGATCCAGACCGAGGCCGAGTCGGAAACGACGCCGGCCGGCCCGCGTGAGGCGGGCCGGCCGGTGTCGTACTTTGGCTCTTTGGAGCGTTGTCGGCGCTATGTGTTTTGGACGTGGTCCTTGGCGTCCGTGGCGGTGGCTTTGACGTCGGAGGCGGCGGTTTGGCCTTCGTCCTTGACGTGCTGGGCGGCGTTGGTGGCGGTGGCCTTGACGTTTTCCATGGCCTCCTGGGCGGGTTCCTTCCAGCCCTGGGCCATGTCCTTGGCTGCCTCGGTGACCTGGCTGGTCATCGGTTCGGCCGCGGTCTTCAGGGCGTCGGCGGCTTCGCGTTCCTTCTGGCTCGGAGGGATGAGGGAGGAGACGAGCAGCCCGGCGCCGAAGGCGATCAGTCCGGCGGCGAGGGGGTTGCCCTGGGTTTTGGCGGCGACTTTCTGGGGTGCGTCGGCGATCGCTTCGCCGGCGCCGTGCAGGGCGTTCCCGGCGGCGTCGGTGGCCTGGTGGACCCCGCCGGTGGTGGTGTGGGCGGCGTGGTGGAGGCTGCCGGTG
>NZ_QLNP01000091.1 GCF_003261175.1 Arthrobacter globiformis
CCGTAGCCCTTGACCGTTTTGGCCAGGATCACGGTGGGTTTGCCCTTGAATTCGGTCGCGGCCTTGTACGCGGCGTAGACCTTGCGGTAGTCGTGCCCGCCGCGCTTGAGGTTCCAGATCTCGTCGTCGGTCAGGTCCGCGACGAGGTCCTTGGTCTGTGGGGTTTTGCCGAAGAAGTGTTCGCGGACGAACCCGCCGGATTCGGCCTTGTAGGTCTGGTAGTCCCCGTCCGGGGTTTCGTTCATGATCTTCACCAGGGACCCGTCGGCGTCGCGGGTGAGCAGGTCATCCCATTCCCGGCCCCAGACGACCTTGATCACGTTCCAGCCCGCGCCGCGGAAGAACGCCTCGAGTTCCTGCATGATCTTGCCGTTGCCGCGCACCGGCCCGTCCAGGCGCTGGAGGTTGCAGTTGATCACGAAGTTCAGGTTGTCCAGGTTCTCGTTAGCGGCGAGCTGGAGCAGGCCGCGGGACTCGGGCTCGTCCATTTCGCCGTCGCCCAGGAACGCCCAGACCTGCTGGTCGGCGGTGTCTTTCAGGCCCCGGTTGTGCAGGTACCGGTTGGACTGGGCCTGGTAGATCGCGTTCATCGGGCCGATGCCCATCGACACGGTCGGGAACTCCCAGAAGTGCGGCATCAGCCGCGGGTGCGGGTAGGAAGAGAGGGCGTGGCCTTCCTTGGACTTTTCCTGCCGGAACCCGTCCAGGTCCTCCTCGGAGAGGCGGCCTTCCATGAACGCGCGGGCGTACATGCCCGGGGACGCGTGGCCCTGGAAGAACACCTGGTCCCCGCCGCCGGGGTGGTCCTTACCGCGGAAGAAGTGGTTGAACCCGACCTCGTACAGGGTCGCGGCGCCGGCGTAGGTGGAGATATGCCCGCCCACCCCGATCTCGGGCCGCTGCGCCCGGTGCACCATCACCGCGGCGTTCCAGCGCATGTACGCCCGGTAGCGGCGCTCATACTCCTCGTTGCCCGGGAATTCCGCTTCTTGGTCCACCGGGATGGTGTTCACATAGTCCGTGGTGGTCACCATCGGAACCCCGACGCTCTGCGCCCCGGCACGCTGCAGGAGACTGCGCATGATGTATTGGGCACGCTCCGTGCCCTGTTCCCTGATCAGCGCGTCCAGGGACTCAACCCACTCGGCGGTCTCTTCCGGATCACGATCAGGCAGCTGGTTAGTCAACCCGCTGAGGATATGGGAGGTATCTTCTCCTGCAGCCACGTCCAACCTCTCTTTGCGCGCATTCATCGGCGCACTCAGGTCCGGCAGGGTAGCTGCCCGGCGTGAACGCGTCGTGTGCGTCGTATCGGTTACAACAGCCCGGTCATGTGCGCCGGGCAGGGTTTTATCTCGTGTGTATGACTGCCTATTTGTCCGGGGCGGTTGCCCCGCTAGGCATAGTTGTCAACAGTCACTGTAGCTCCGACGGCTTGCGGATGCGTAGCCGCGCTTGAACCCTCCGCCCTATTTGACCGTCATACTTGTTGTGTGACGCACAATAAGCCGCACTGCGGCGCCCGTAGCTTGAAGCACACGCCCAAAGGGTGTTGGCTTGGAGTAATCGAAATCACCATGCACAGGAGGAACACGTGAGCGAGGCCGACGCCGCCACTTCGGTAAATGTGGCGGAAAAATTGGGTTTCAAGGACGGGGATCTGATTCAGGAGTTCGGTTACGACGACGACGTCGACCTTGACTTGCGTGATGACATAGAGGATCTGACGGGGTCGGAACTTCTGGATGAGGATGATCACGACGTCGTGGATGCCGTGATCTTCTGGTGGCGGGACGGCGACGGGGACCTCGTGGACACGCTGGTCGACTCGCTCACGACGCTCACTGAGGGCGGCGTGGTGTGGGTCCTCACGCCCAAGTCCGGGCGCGCCGGATATGTTTCGCCGTCGGAGATCCAGGACGCTGCACCCACCGCAGGGCTGCACTGCACCACGTCCGCGGGCGTTTCCAAGGACTGGAGCGCCACTCGCCTGGTGACCAGGAAGAACAAGTGACCGGACAAGCCGCTGTCGCGTCGGCGGAACTGGCCGGAGTGCCCGAGGTTGGGCAGCAGGCGCCAGACTTCACCCTGGCTAACCAGTTCGGCGAGCCCGTCCGGCTCGCCGACTTCCGCGGACGCAATGTGGTGGTTGTTTTCTACCCCTTCGCGTTCTCCGGCATCTGCACAGGCGAGCTGTGCGAGATCAGGGACAACCTCGCAGTCTTCGAACATGCCGACGCCGAGGTGCTGGCGGTCTCGGTGGACAGCAAGTTTGCCCTCCGGGCGTACGCCGAGCAGGAAGGCTACGAATTCAGTCTGCTGGCCGACTTCTGGCCGCACGGCGCCGTTGCAGAAAAGTACGGCGTGTTCGACGAGGAGAGCGGAATGGCAAGGCGCGGAACGTTCATCATCGACGCCGGCGGAACGGTCCGCTACGTCGTTGTGAATCCGCGGGGCCAAGCCCGTGACCTTACCGAATACCGCCGCGTTCTGGCAGAGCTGGCCGAGGGTTAGGCGTCAGGGTCAGCCCATGGATCAGCGGCGGACCGGCATCGGCCTGACAGGCTTCGCCAGTCTGCCTTCGGCCCCGCGCGCCGAGTCATCGGCCGGCGACCTCGAAGCACTGGGCGGGATCCGCGACGTACTGGCCGGGCTGCCCTTGGCGCTTCTGACGGGGGCCGGGCTCAGTACCGACTCCGGCATACCGGACTACCGTGGACCGGATTCGCCCCCGCGCTCACCCATGACCTACCAGGAGTTTGTGGCTGAGGCGGCCAACCGGCAGCGCTATTGGGCGCGTAACCACATCGGCTGGTCCCACCTGAGGCGGGCCAGCCCCAACGCCGGCCACGCCGCCGTCGCCGCCCTGGAGCAGCGTGGGCTCCTGACCGGGCTCATTACCCAGAACGTGGATCGCCTCCACGAGGACGCGGGCAGTGTCAACGTGGTGGACCTTCACGGACGCTTCGACCAGGTGGTTTGCCTGGAATGCCGCCGAACGTATTCACGGCACCTGCTCGCAAAGGTTCTGGAGGAGCTGAATCCCGACTTCCTTGACCATGCCATGAAGTCCGGACTTGTCGAGATGGCTCCCGATGCCGACGCCACGGTGGAGGATCTGCGGCTGATCCGAAGCTTTGTGGTTGCCCGCTGTCCCGCGTGCGGCGGCGTGCTGAAGCCGGACCTTGTCTACTTCGGCGAAAACGTCCCCAAGGAGCGCGTGGAGCGCGCGTACGCAATGGTGGATGAAGCCGAAGCACTGCTTGTTGCCGGTTCCTCACTCAGCGTCATGAGCGGGCTGCGGTTTGTCCGTCACGCCGCCAAGCAAGGCAAGCCCGTTGTCATCATCAACCGTGGCCAGACGCGGGGCGACGATCTTGCCACGATCAAGCTGGAGGCCGGGGTCGGCGAGTCCCTCGCCTGGCTGGCAGATGAATTGCCCCCGCTCCCGCCGGCCTGACCCGATTAGGGTTTGAGGGCACTGTTCGGGTAGAGTCTATGTTCGTTGGTTCGAGCGCTTCGGTGCGAAAAACCTCTCTTTGGGTCTTTAGCTCAGCTGGTAGAGCGCCACGTTTACACCGTGGATGTCATCGGTTCGATCCCGGTAGGACCCACCCTGAAAACCCCGTTTGACCAAGTCTTCAACTTGGTCGGACGGGGTTTTGTGTTTAATGTCTGAGCCCGGCCATAACCTGCGGGCATGGAACATGTACTTGTGAGGACCGCTGCCGACGGGCAGCCGGGCGCTGTCATCCGCGGCGGCCAGGAATGGACGGTGGGCGCGGAACCGCTGCGATGGTTTGAACGCGTCAACTGGTGGGAGGCGGAGCGCCGGATGCCGCTGGGACGTAGCCGCGTTGACGTAGAAGTGTGGCGGCTGCAGACCCGGCTGGGGAGAAACGCGGGATCGGCGCTGACCACCATGGAGATCATCCGCGACGGGCTCGGCGGCGGTTGGAGGCTGCGGAGCGCGGTAGCGGACAACACGTTCGCGGAGAAAGCCGTCGCGAATGCAGCCTGAGCAGCAGGCCTGAGGGCTGGGCGCCTAGAAGGGCTGGAGAGCCCGAACTGAATCTCAAAGGCCCGAGAATTGGATAAGCCTTCCACCGCGACTATTGGGGGATGCCGCGGTGGAAGGCTTGAAATTGAATATACCGTGAACATTCGGAAACACGAAACGATCAGGAAGGTTGCTTCGGGAGTGTTCCTTTTGCGCCGGTGGTCGACCAGGCACGGCCTTCAGCGGCAGTCGCCCAGCCATTATGATGGTAGGTGTTCAGTTGACTGGACGCTTTGGCATCGTCGCCGGTGCTCGCGCGCGATGCAGTCTGCCAACCCCGCTGTCTGAGCGCGTACCGAAAGGGAGAATCATGGCCGATTCCCGCACCCCCAAAGCCAATGACGGACTGGGCAGCGCGTCCCCGGCGCCGGCCGTCACGCGAGCCGCGGCTGTCCTGGAGTCGCTTGCGGCGTCCGCCACGGGCCGGCTTACCCTCAGCGACCTCGCCCGGGACCTCGGAATCCCCAAATCTTCCACTTCCAACCTCCTGCTGGCCCTCGAGGAAGCCAGGCTGATCAGCAGGCAGGGCGCCGAGTACACGCTGGGGCGCAAACTCGTTGAACTGGGCGCCGCCTACCTGAGCCGGCTCGACGAAGTCCAGGAGTTTTACCGTTTCTGCGAGCAGGCGCCCACGCTGTCAGGTGAAACAGTGCGCATTGCCATGCTGGACGGATCCAATGTCATCTACCTGGCGCGCTACGAGGGCCATCCGGCCGTCCGACTGACATCCAATATCGGCGACAAGATGCCGGTATCCCTCTGCGCCGTGGGCAAAGCCCTGATCGCCAGGCTTCACGACCACGACATCGACGCGATGTTCGCTGACGATGCGGAGCTTCCCGTGCTGACGCCCAAGTCCCTGCGCACGGGAGCGGAACTGAAGGCCCAGCTGGCCCAAATCCGGGAGCAGGGCTACGCATTTGAGGATGAGGAATCCACCACGGGAGTGGTGTGCCTGGCCGTAACGGTAGCCACCCGCGGAGCGCACGGCCCCAGCCTTGGCCTTTCCGTCACCGCGCTGAAGGCAACCTACTCGCAGGAGCAGGGCGCGCAGATGGTCAAAGAGCTGAATGAGCTGGCCCGATCCCTTGGCAACCCCATGGCCTAGGCGGAAATCCGGCCTATTGGCTAGTCGTTCATCATGTTGTACGCTGTTCAACATAGTGACCGACGCAATAGTGCTGTCACTACTCACCAGGCCAACGGGGGCCTGGAGTGTCTTTGAGGGAGTGCTAGTGACAACTCGTACTGATTCACCGCTGGCTGATCCGGACGGCGCCGTCGTCGAACCGGAACAGCTGCGAAGGGCAACACTTGCCAGCTCCGTAGGATCCGCTCTGGAGTACTACGACTTCTACATCTACGGCCTGGCCTCGGCCCTCATCTTCGGGCCGCTGTTCTTCAAGCCGCTCGGCGATGAGGGTGCGCTGATCGCTTCATTCGCCACGTACGGTGTGGGCTTCGCTGCCCGCCCGTTCGGTGGCATCGTCTTCGGTTACATCGGCGACCGGTTCGGCCGGAAAATGGTGCTGATCCTGACCATCGGCCTGATGGGTGCGGCAAGCTTTGCGATCGGCCTGCTGCCGACCTTCGAGCAGGCGGGAATGCTCGGCGCGGTCCTCCTGGTTATCCTCCGGATCGTCCAGGGCCTCGGTGCCGGGGCGGAGCAGGCCGGCGCAACCACGCTGATCTCCGAAGTGGCCCCGCCCCGCCGTCGTGGTTTCTTTGCCTCCCTGCCGTTCGTGGGGATCCAGCTGGGCACCCTCCTGGGTGCCGGCACCTTCGCCCTCATCGCGACCGCAGACAAGGCAGTCCTTGAAGGCTGGCTCTGGCGGGTGCCCTTCCTGGCCAGCGTGATCCTCATCGCCGTGGCGGTGTTCATCCGCCTGCGGCTCAAGGAAACCCCGGTGTTCCAGGAGCTGGAGAAGCACAAGAACGTCGTCAAGAACCCCGTGGGCCAGCTCTGGAAGCACTCCAAGAAGAACGTGCTGGTGGGCATCGGCCTGCGCATGGGTGAGAACGGAAATTCCTCCATCTACTCGGCGCTGCTGGTGGCGTTCCTGGCGGCCCCGGCGGGCGTGTTTCCGGGGGACAAGTTCATAGGCCCGGTGGGTCTCCTGATCGCCGCCGGTTTTGCCGCCGTCATGGTGGTCACTTTCGGTGCGCTGTCTGACCGCTTCGGCCGCGTCCCGGTCTACCGCTACGGGGCCCTGTTTCAGGCTGTCATCGCCTTCCCGGCGTTCTACCTCGTGACCCTTGGCAACGTGACCCTGGTGTGGGTTGTCATGGTGGTTGGCATCGCGCTCGGCGTGCAGTCCATGCTGGGACCGCAGTGCCCCTTGCTGCCTGAACTGTTTGGCTCGCAGTACCGGTTCACGGGTGTCGCCATGGCGCGCGAACTCTCCGCCGTGCTGGCGGGCGGCCTGGTCCCGCTGGTCGGAGCGGCACTGCTCGCGGCCACCGGCTACTCCTGGCTGGTGCTGGCCATCTACTCACTGGTCCTTGCCCTGATCTCCTTCGTGAGCACCTTCTTCACGCCGGAAACCAAGGGCCGCGACCTCCTGGCAATCGAGGACGCCCGCTAGAAAGGCGCAGCGCTCGGGGGAGGGTGCAACAGGAGAGCCGGGCAACCTTTGGTTGCCCGGCTCTCCGGTTTCCCCGCTGCGGGGGCGCTTTAGTGGAACGGACTCTTTAGTAGAAGTGGACCGTATCCACGAGGTGGGGGAGCTCGCCGCCGTCGAGGAAAGTCCGGAGGTTGCTGCAGAAGCGCTCGGCGATCAGGCGGTTCTCGGCTGCGCTCAGGGCCGAGGTGTGCGGCGAGACCATGACGCGCGGGTGGTTCCACAGCGGGCTGTCCTGCGGCAGCGGCTCGACGGCGAACACGTCCAGGCAGGCGTAGGCCACCTGACCGTTCTCCAGCGCCTCGAGCAGCGCGTCCTCGTCCACTACCGTTCCGCGGCCGACATTCACGAACACCGTGCCAGGCTTCATGGCCGCGAAGACCTCGCGGTTGAAAAGCCTCTCCGTGTACGGCGTGCCCGGGAGGGTGTTCACCACGGCGTCGGCGGAGGCGAGCAGCCCGGCCAGTCCGTTGTTGTCCGCAACTTCCTCGATGCCGTCGATCGGTTCCACCGAACGCTTGGTGCCGCTGACCTTCATGCCGAGTGCGCGGGCGATGCGTGCGGTTTCCAGCCCGATCTCCCCAAGCCCCGTGACCACCAGCGAGGAGCCGTTGACCAGCTTGGTGGGAATCCGCAGCTCCGGCCACACCTTGGCGGCCTGGTCCTGGGCGAGCTCCGCGGTCCGCTTGAAGCCATTGAGGATGCCGAGCGCCGCAAATTCGGCGAGGGGCAGGGCGTGCACGCCTGCGGATGTGGTCACCTTGAACTTGTTAAGGGTTTCGGTGTCGAGGCCGGAGGCTTTGACTGCTCCGCCGGCACCTGCCGCCATGGCGTGGATCCACTGCAGGCGCGGGTTTTCCCTGGCGATCCGCGCCAGGCCGGCCGGGCTTTCGTTCGGGAAGCCGTACAGCACGTCGGCGTTGCCCAGCATCTCCCAGTAGCGCTCCTCCTGTCCAGGCGTGCGCTTGAAGCCGGGGTCGCCGGCGTGGTCGGCGGGGAACCGTTCGGGCGGCAGCAGGTCGGGCTCGTAAAGGACGGTCACGGAGGGATCTACGGCGCGTATGCGTTCCACGTACTCGGCTTCGAGCGGGACGGCGATCGCGACGGTGGTTTTAGTCGTCATACTGTTCATCATACTGAATGGAGGCTAGAATACTGAACAGTCTTCCCGGAAATGATGAATCAGGAATGGCCACAACGACCACAACGAAGTGAGGTTCCGCTGCAGATGAACATACCGAGAGCAGGCTTCGTGGGCCTGGGCCTAATGGGGGCGCCGATGGCCGCGAACCTGGTACGGAAGGGCTGGGCGGTTACGGCGTGGAACCGGTCGCCTGGGGCGGTGCAGGATTTGTGCCGGCTCGGCGGGGCAGCGTCAAAAAGCGTTGACGAGCTCAGAGACGAGCCGGTGATCGTCTTCATGCTGCCGGACCTCGGCTACATTGAGGACGTGGCATCCGGACTCCTCGAGAGCTGGAAGCCAGCACCGCCGGCGCCCGGCACCGCCGTGGTGGTCATGAGCAGCGTTTCCCCCACTGCGGTCAAGGTTTTCGGGCAGAGGGTCCGCGCGGCCAGTTCAGGCCGTGCCGTGGTGGTGGACGCGCCGGTCAGCGGCGGGACAAAGGGTGCGATCGATGGCACGCTGGCCATTATGGCCGGCGCGGACCACGAGGCCGACTTCCGCCGGCTGCTTCCGCTTTTCGAGGCCATGGGCACCACCGTGCGGCTCCTGGGTCCGCTCGGCGCCGGATCGCTGGCTAAGGCGTGCAACCAGCTGGTGGTTGGAACGACGACGGCGGCACTCGCCGAAGCGGCTGAGCTCGCCGAACGCTCGGGCGTCGACGTCGCGGCCCTCTATGAGGTCCTGTCCGGCGGCCTCGCCGGCAGCCGCGTCCTGGACCAGGTGGGCCCGCGGATGGCCCGGAAGGACTACACCCCCACCGGCCCGGCAAAGTTCATGCACAAAGACCTGTCCTTCGTCGTGGAGACGGCCGACGCCGCCGGGGCGGCCGTTCCGATGGCGCGGGCCGGCGTCGAACTTTATGCCGAACTGAAACGCCAGGGTCTGGGGGACCAGGACCTGGCCGTGGTGCGGCAGACCATTTCAAATCTCAGCAGGACGGGCGCCGTGAGCGCCGCAGAAGGGACCTTTTCATGACTTCACTTTTTGATTTGACCGGGCGGGTTGCTTTGGTGACTGGTTCGAGCCGGGGGATTGGTAATGCGTTGGCTCGGGCGTTGGCTGATGCGGGTGCGACGGTGGTGTTGAACGGGGTGAATCCGGAGCGGTTGAAGGCTGCGGAGGCGGTGATGGCGGCTGAGTACGCGCCGGGCCGGGTGCACGGTGTGGCGTTTGATGTCACGGACGATTCGGCGGCCGCGGCCGGGGTGGCCTGGGTCGAGGAGCATGTGGGGCCGCTGGAGGTCCTGGTGAACAACGCCGGGATCCAGCACCGGGTGCCGATGCTGGAGCTGGACGTGAAGGACTGGGAGCGGGTGATCTCCACGGACCTGACCAGCGCCTTCCTGGTGGGCCGGGAGGCGGCCCGGCACATGATTCCGAGGGGTCACGGGAAGATCATTAACATCTGTTCGGTGCAGACGGACCTGGCCCGGCCCACGATCGCCCCGTATGTGGCGGCGAAGGGCGGGTTGCGGAACCTGACCCGGGCGATGACCGCGGAGTGGGCTGGTGCGGGGCTGCAGATCAACGGGATCGCGCCGGGGTATATCCATACCGAGATGACGCAGAACCTGGTGGACGATGAGCAGTTCAATGCCTGGATCCTGGGCCGGACCCCGGCGGCGCGGTGGGGCACGGTGCAGGATTTGGCCGGCCCGGCGGTGTGGCTGGCCTCCAGCGGGTCTGATTTCGTGAACGGGCAGACAATCTTTATCGACGGCGGAATGACGGTGGTGGTCTGATGACACACACAACAGAATCTTCAGCAGAAACAACGGCAGCAGCGGCAACGGAACTGCCGGTGTCGGGTCCGGCGGTGGTCGCGCATGCGAAGGGGGATCTGCGGATCGATGATGTCCCGCTGACGGCCCCGGCCCCGGACGAGGCCGTGATCGAGGTGCTGTATGGGGGGATTTGCGGGTCGGACCTGCATTACTGGCTGCACGGCGCGGCGGGGGAGTCGATCCTGAAGGCGCCTTTGGTGCTGGGCCATGAGATCAGCGGCCGGGTGGTCAGGGCTGCCGCGGACGGTTCCGGCCCGGCCGCCGGGACCCCGGTGGCGGTGCACCCGGCCACCCCGGGCCCCGGGACGGGCCCGGACGCGCCAAGGTACCCGGCGGACCGGCCGAACCTGTCACCGGGGTGCACGTACCTGGGCTCTGCGGCGCGGTTCCCGCACACTGACGGGGCGTTCAGCCGGTACGTGAACCTGCCGGTGAGGATGCTCCGGGCCCTGCCCGAAACCCTGGACCTGCGCACCGCGGCCCTGATCGAACCGGCCAGTGTGGCCTGGCACGCGGTCGCACGGGCGGGGGACGTGGCCGGCAAGACCGCGCTCGTGATCGGGTCTGGCCCGATCGGGGCGTTGGTGGTCGCGGTCCTCAAACGTGCCGGCGCTGCCCGGATCGTCGCGGTGGACATGCACGCCAAACCCCTGGAGATCGCCACGGCGGTGGGCGCGGACGAGACCCTGAACGCCGCCGATGGTGAGGCGATCGCCAGGGTGCAGGCCGACGTCGTGATCGAATCCTCCGGGAACCACCACGGCCTGGCCTCCGCGATCCAGGGCGCCGCCCGGGGCGGGACCGTGGTCATGGTCGGGCTGCTGCCCACCGGCCCGCAGCCGGTCCTGATCTCCCTGGCCATCACCCGCGAACTGGACCTCAAAGGCTCCTTCCGGTTCAACGACGAAATCGACGAGGTCATCACCGCCCTC
>NZ_QLNP01000092.1 GCF_003261175.1 Arthrobacter globiformis
CCGTAGCCCTTGACCGTTTTGGCCAGGATCACGGTGGGTTTGCCCTTGAATTCGGTCGCGGCCTTGTACGCGGCGTAGACCTTGCGGTAGTCGTGCCCGCCGCGCTTGAGGTTCCAGATCTCGTCGTCGGTCAGGTCCGCGACGAGGTCCTTGGTCTGTGGGGTTTTGCCGAAGAAGTGTTCGCGGACGAACCCGCCGGATTCGGCCTTGTAGGTCTGGTAGTCCCCGTCCGGGGTTTCGTTCATGATCTTCACCAGGGACCCGTCGGCGTCGCGGGTGAGCAGGTCATCCCATTCCCGGCCCCAGACGACCTTGATCACGTTCCAGCCCGCGCCGCGGAAGAACGCCTCGAGTTCCTGCATGATCTTGCCGTTGCCGCGCACCGGCCCGTCCAGGCGCTGGAGGTTGCAGTTGATCACGAAGTTCAGGTTGTCCAGGTTCTCGTTAGCGGCGAGCTGGAGCAGGCCGCGGGACTCGGGCTCGTCCATTTCGCCGTCGCCCAGGAACGCCCAGACCTGCTGGTCGGCGGTGTCTTTCAGGCCCCGGTTGTGCAGGTACCGGTTGGACTGGGCCTGGTAGATCGCGTTCATCGGGCCGATGCCCATCGACACGGTCGGGAACTCCCAGAAGTGCGGCATCAGCCGCGGGTGCGGGTAGGAAGAGAGGGCGTGGCCTTCCTTGGACTTTTCCTGCCGGAACCCGTCCAGGTCCTCCTCGGAGAGGCGGCCTTCCATGAACGCGCGGGCGTACATGCCCGGGGACGCGTGGCCCTGGAAGAACACCTGGTCCCCGCCGCCGGGGTGGTCCTTACCGCGGAAGAAGTGGTTGAACCCGACCTCGTACAGGGTCGCGGCGCCGGCGTAGGTGGAGATATGCCCGCCCACCCCGATCTCGGGCCGCTGCGCCCGGTGCACCATCACCGCGGCGTTCCAGCGCATGTACGCCCGGTAGCGGCGCTCATACTCCTCGTTGCCCGGGAATTCCGCTTCTTGGTCCACCGGGATGGTGTTCACATAGTCCGTGGTGGTCACCATCGGAACCCCGACGCTCTGCGCCCCGGCACGCTGCAGGAGACTGCGCATGATGTATTGGGCACGCTCCGTGCCCTGTTCCCTGATCAGCGCGTCCAGGGACTCAACCCACTCGGCGGTCTCTTCCGGATCACGATCAGGCAGCTGGTTAGTCAACCCGCTGAGGATATGGGAGGTATCTTCTCCTGCAGCCACGGCAGCCTCGTTTCATCTTTGAATGTTGGGCTCATGTTTTCGTACTGTGAGAAAACATTCTTGCTATTCGAGATTATCCGGCCAGTTCGATCCGGGTCAAACGCCGGTCTGCACTTCGGGCAGTACCGTGTTGCGCTCAACCCAGCGGACGGATTGTGACCGCTTGGGCAATTGGCTTCTTGACCCTAAGGTGATGCAGGTCATACGCTTATTTCACTATTCAACAAGTTTATTTCGCGATGTGGAATAACAGCAATAATCGGCCGGTCATGATCGTTCGATCGAGGGCTCACCACCGCGAAGATCCCAGAAACCGGAGAACCAGATGCAGACGACCCCCTCAGTCGGCGTCGAAACGGAAGGCCCGACGCCGCTGTCGGGCCAGCCGGTTCATCCCGCCGCCGGCGTCGACGCCCTGTGCGAAGCGGCCAGCGCCGCCGCCGACCGCGACATCAGCCCCAACCTCTACAACACCGACCTCGCACCCACCAGGCGGCAAGGGCGCCGCTGGACGGCGTACAGCATCTTCACCCTGTGGGCGAATGACGTGCACAGCCTCGGGAACTATGCGTTCGCCGTCGGACTCTTTTCCCTTGGCCTCGGAGGCTGGCAGATCCTGACGGCCTTGGCGATCGGAGCGGCACTCCTCTTCGTGCTGCTCAGCTTCTCCGGTTTCATGGGGCAGAAAACGGGCGTCCCGTTCCCCGTCATGAGCCGCATCAGCTTCGGCATCCGCGGCGCACAGCTCGCCAGCCTGATCCGCGGCGCGGTGGCCGTGGCGTGGTTCGGTATCCAGACGTTCCTCGCCTCCGTGGTGCTCCGGGTCATGCTGGTGGCCATGGTTCCATCCCTCCACGAACTGGACACCAACTCCATCCTCGGCCTGTCGACGCTGGGCTGGATCTCCTTCGTGGGGCTGTGGATTGTGCAGCTCGTCATCGTCAGCTTCGGCATGGAGATGATCCGCAAATACGAGGCCTTCGCCGGTCCGGTCATCCTGCTGACCATGGTCCTGCTTGCCATTTGGGTATTCACCGAGGCGCACGGTTCCATCCAGTGGACCGGCATCCGTGGCCTCGAAGGCGGCGAGATGTGGCGGACCATTTTCGCCGGCGGTGCCCTCTGGGTGTCCATCTACGGAACCTTCGTCCTGAACTTCTGCGACTTCACCCGCTCCGCCGTCTCCAAGAAGTCCATCGTGCGCGGCAACTTCTGGGGCATTCCGATCAACATGCTCCTGTTCGGCGCCATCGTGGTGGTCCTGGCTGGCGGACAGTACAAGATCAACGGCACCATCATCGAAACGCCGTCGGACATCGTCCAGAGCATCCCCAACACGCTGTTCCTGGTGCTGGCCTGCCTCGCGATCCTCATCCTGACCATCGCCGTCAACCTCATGGCCAACTTCGTGGCCCCCGTGTATGCCCTCACCAACCTCTTCCCCAAGCGGCTCAACTTCCGCCGGGCGGCCTGGGTGAGCGGCACCATCGGCCTGGTCATCCTGCCGTGGAACCTCTACAACAACCCCCTCGTCATCGTGTACTTCCTGGGCGGCCTCGGCGCACTGCTCGGACCCCTGTTCGGCGTGGTCATGGCCGACTACTGGCTGCTCCGCCGCGGCAAGGTCAACGTCCCCGAGCTGTACAGCGAGGACCCGGCCGGTGCCTACTTCTACAAGAGGGGCGTCAACCCGCGGGCCATCATCGCCCTGGTCCCGGCGGCCGTCCTGGCCATCCTCGTCGCCTTCCTCCCGGTCTTCGAGGCCGCCGCGCCGTTCGCCTGGTTCTTCGGTGCCGGCGTCGGTGCGCTGAGCTACTACGTGATCGCCGACCGCCGGCAGCGCTTTGAGGACGCCGACGGCGAAGCGATCGCCGTCGCCAGTACCCACTAAGCAGCCACCCACCCCCAGGAAGACACCATGCGCATACTCGTCGCGAACGTCAACACCACCCAGTCCATGACCGACTCCATCGCCGCCCAGGCGCGCAGCATCGCGGCGCCCGGCACCGAAATCGTCGGCATCACACCGCGCTTTGGCGCCGACTCCTGCGAAGGCAACTTCGAGAGCTACCTGGCCGCGATCGCCGTGATGGACCGGGTGGTCAATTACCCCGAACCCTTCGACGCCGTCATCCAGGCAGGCTACGGCGAGCACGGCCGGGAGGGGCTGCAGGAGCTGCTGGACGTGCCCGTCGTCGACATCACCGAGGCGGCGGCCAGCACGGCCATGTTCCTGGGCCACAAGTATTCCGTGGTCACCACCCTGGACCGGGCCGTGCCGCTGATCGAGGACCGGCTGAAGCTGGCCGGCCTCGACGCCCGCTGCGCTTCGGTGCGGGCCAGCGGGATGGCCGTGCTGGAACTGGAGGAGGAGCCGGAGCGGGCGGTCGAGGCCATCATCAGCCAGGCGCTGCTTGCCGTCCGGGAGGACAAGGCCGAGGTGATCGTCTTGGGCTGCGGCGGCATGGCGGGACTGGACGAACAGATCCGGCAGCGCGCGGGCGTCCCCGTCGTCGACGGCGTTGGCTCCGCCGTGACCATCGCGGAGTCCCTGGTCCGGATGCAGCTCTCCACGTCCAAGGTGCGGACGTACGCCACGCCGCGGCCCAAGACCGTCATAGGCTGGCCGCTGGTGGCGAATAGCGTTTCGACCACCGCGTAGGTTTTCGACAATTTCAGGAGAAGCAGCATGACCGTTCCAGCCACTCCCGGCCGCGTCGCCGTCGTCACCGGCGCCGGATCCGGCATCGGGCGGGCGGTTGCCCGGCAAATGCTGGCGGACGGCTACCGGGTGGCCCTGGCGGGCCGCCGCGAACAGCAGCTCCTGGAAACGGCGGACGGCCACCCGGAGGCGCTTGCGGTGCCGTGCGATGTCACCGTGCCCGACGACGTCGAACGACTTTTCGCCACAATCCTCCGGCGCTGGGGCCGGGTGGACGTCCTGTTCAACAACGCCGGCGTCTTTGGACCGGCGGCGTCGGTGGACGAGATCAGCCTGGCGGACTGGGAGGCCACCGTCGCGGTGAACCTGACCGGTTCGGTGCTGTGCGCCGGGGCGGCCGTCCGGGCGATGAAGTCGCAGTCACCGCAGGGTGGCCGCATCATCAACAACGGCTCGATCTCCGCACATTCACCCCGGCCACGGACCGTCGCCTATGCCGTCACCAAGCACGCCATGACGGGCCTGACCAAGAGTATAGAGCTGGACGGCCGCGAATTCGGGATCACCTGCGGGCAGATCGACATCGGCAACACCGCCACGGAAATCATGGACACCATTGGGGTCGGCTCGGGGGCGCTCCAGGCCGACGGAAGCCGCAGGGTGGAACCGATGTTCCCGGTGGAGGACGCGGCCCGTGCGGTGCTGATGATGGCGGGCATGCCGCCGTCGGCCAGCGTGGGCTCGGTGGTGATCACGGCCGCGGGGATGCCCTTCATAGGCCGTGGCTAACGCTTTCTTCCTTCTCTCCGAGTTTTTGTCCACATATCGCGGCTTAAACGCCCCTCAGCGGCGAATATCTGGACAAAACCTCGTGGCCTCGAAGTCCGGCCTGTGGATAACGTCCCGCAGGCGTCCTTGAGGTGCCTCAATGGAGCATGACCAGATTGTCACCGCTGCCCGAGGAAATCAGTAGCCGGCCCTTCGTCGTGCCCGAAGCGGCGGACGCCGGAGTCCCCGCGGGCAGGCTCTTTGCCCGTGACATGCGCCGCCCAAGCAGGAGCATCCGCGTGCCAAGGTCGTGCAGTCCTGACCTTCCCGCCCTCGTCCGCTCCCACACCGCCCTTGGTCCGGACGTCTTCGCGAGCCTGGTCACCGCGGCGGAAGTCCACGGCGTGCCGTTGCCGCCGTGGGCGGAGTTCAGGCCCGACGGCGGAGGGCCGGTGACCGCCGTCGTCGAGCCTGTGCCATGGGGCAAGAAGAGCGGTCCGCACTCCCGGGAGCCCGGACGGTTCCTCCATCTCGCCAGGGAGAACGGCGGCACGCTGCCGCGCCGCCGCGGCGTCGCCGGGCACCGGCTCAAGATCCGCGAGGGCGATGTTGTGGAGATTGACGGGCTCAGGCTGACTTCCCTGGCCCGGACTTGGTGGACCTCGCCTCCGTCCTGCCCATCGACGACCTTGTGGTGGCCGGCGATGCCATCATCAGCGAGCTCGCCAGGCACTTCGGGCCGCCAAAGGTCGCCATGGTGCCGCTGGCCGAGCTTCGGACGTTCGTGGACGGCGCCAACGGCATCAACGGCGTGCGGATGGCGCGCCTTGCCCTCGACCTGCTGCGCGTCGGCGTCGATTCGCCGCCGGAAAGCAAGCTCCGCCTCCTGCTGGACGACGCCGGGCTGCCGGAGTTCACGCCCAACTGCCGGGTGGACGACGTGCTCAACAGGCTGGTCTGGACGGACCTGGGTTGCCCGCGGTTCCGGACGTGCATCGAGTACGAGGGGCTGCATCACCTGACCCCCGAGCAGCAGGCGCTGGACGCGTACCGCGACCAGCGGGTGTCGGATGCGGGCTGGCGCCAGGTCAAAGTTAACAGCATCGACATGGGCCATGGACGGGAGTGGGTCGTCTCGCGGGTGAAGCAGGCGCTGCGCAAACAGGGCTGGCAGCGGTAGGCGTTTTTGTCCAGATATCGGCTGTTGGAGGGCTTCAAAGTCCCAACAAGTGGACAAAAACTCAATTGTGACCGGTGAAAGCAGTTCCACATTGTGAAAACTAGATTTCCTCTTGCGGAATAGTGTGACCGGGGTTACGTTGGAGACAGACCCCGATCCGGGGCAGTTCCCAATTGATAGGTACAGATCAATGAAGATCCCAGATTCCTCGGCGCTGAAGGCGAGTTCGGTGCCGTCGAAGAAGAAGCCCCTGTATAGGTCGCTCTTCTTCCAAATTCTGATCGCCGTCGTGGCAGGTGTTCTCATAGGGCATTTCTGGCCGGACCTAGGCGCTCAACTGAGGCCGCTCGGTGACGGCTTCATCCAGCTCATCAAGATGATCATCGCGCCGCTGATCTTCCTCGTGATCGTCACGGGAATTTCGGCCGTCGGCGACGTCAAGGCGGTCGGAAGGGTAGGAGTCAAGGCTCTTCTCTACTTCACAGCGGCCACGCTTTTCGCCCTGGTCTTCGGCCTGGTTGTCGGCAACATCGTCCAGCCCGGAGCGGGCCTGAACATCGATCCGAGCACCCTGTCCCAGGAGGCCCTCGACGCCAAGACCGGCCACGCCGTGCCGAAGGACGCCGCGGCGTTCATCCTGGACGTCATCCCCACCAGCGTTATCGGCGCCTTCGCCAACAACAGCCTGCTGCAGGTCCTCTTCTTCTCGGTGTTCTTTGGTGCCGCCATCGTCGTCATCGGCCGCGAGCGGTGCCTGCCGGTGGTCAGCCTCATGGAGACGGTCCTGGAACTCGTTTTCAAGATCATGTCCTGGATCATGAAGGTCGCGCCGATCGGTGCGTTCGGTGCCATGGCCTTCATCATCGGCCAGTACGGGCTGGACACCCTCGGCACCTACGCCATGCTGATCGCCGCCTGCTACGGCGCGGCTGTTATCTTCATCGGGCTCCTGTTCGTCGTGGCCTGGAGCTTCGCCCGGGTTCCGCTGTGGCAGTTCCTCAAGTACACCCGCGAGGAATTCCTGCTGGCCCTGGGAACCGCCTCCACGGAAGCCGTGATGCCGCGCATCATGACCAAGCTGACGAATGCCGGATGCTCCCGGGCCACCACCGGCCTGGTGGTGCCCACGGGCTACTCGTTCAACCTGGACGGTGCGGCGATTTACCTGTCCATCTCCCTGCTGTTCCTCGCCCAGGCCTTCGGCCACCACCTGGACCTCGGCCAGCAGCTCGCGGCCCTCGGTGTCCTGCTGCTGACTTCCAAGGGCATGGCCGGCGTTCCCGGTTCGTCCTTCCTGGCACTGTCCGCCACGGCAGCCGCGCTCGGAATCTTCCCGGTGGCCGGCGTCGCCCTGCTCCTCGGGGCCGACCGGCTCATGGACTCCATGCGCGTGGTGGTCAACCTGCTGGGCAACTGCGTGGCAACCTTCGTGGTTTCCAAGTGGGAGGGCCAGTTCGACCGCAGCGTCATGGTCCGGGCATTCCGCGGCGAAATCACCAACCACGATTCGGCCGTAATGCTCGGCGTGGAGGAGGACTTCCAGGAGCAGGAACTGGAGCGGATCAGCGGGGGCGGGGAGGCTTCGCCCAAGTTCCGCGGCGGCCCGAACCCGGGTGAAATGCCCGAGTTCCAGATGAGCAGGCCGTCGGCAGCCATCAACCACGAATAACGTCAGAGAATTGACGGCAGGATCCCGCCCGGGCTGAGCAGTTCAGTCTGGAGCGGGTCCTGCTGCATTAAGTCCTGTTGCGTTTAGCCGTACTGCATCAGAGCGGGAGCAGCGCCGATAGGTCGGCGCGCAGGCCGGAGGCTGCCACGCGCCCGGCGCTGACGGCGTCCGCCCAGCTCAGCCGCCCGGTCACCATCGCAAGCCAAGTGGCGGCGTCGCACTCGATGACGTTCGGGGGAGTACCGCGCGTGTGCCGCGGGCCTTCCACGCACTGGGTGACGCCGAACGGCGGCACCCGCACCTCCACCGAATTCCCGGGCGCGCGGGCGGTGACCTCCTCGAGCGAATAGCGCACCGCCGTCGCAATCACCGAACGGGGGACGGCCGCAGCAGCCGTATCCGTTGGTACAGCGTCCGACGGCGGGACGGCGCCTGCCGCCCATTCGTTCAGGGCCGCTTGGCCGTCGGCCGGGTCAATTCTGCGGCGCGCAACTGCCACCGGTGCCTCCTTGAAAACTAAAAGTACGTTAGTCCAGCAGGGCCGAGACGGCGTGGCCGAGGCGGATCTTGCCGACAGGACGGCCCCCGCCGAGGACCGGCTCCACCACCTTCTCGAGCACGCTGGACACGCCAGGGATATCGACGGCTCCGCAGGCGGCCAGCAGCGTCAGCCCGACCAGAGAGGTGGCCCGCAGGTTGCCGTCGAGCATCTTGAGGGCCACGGAGACCCCCTGGGACGTGGCCATGACCAGGATGCCCTCGGCGCCGATCTTGGCGATGACGCCGAGCTCCTCCATCACGATGGTGTTGGCCTCGCCCCTGCCCTGGACCGCCCACGGGTAGTCCAGCATGGAGGTGGCGATGGTGGCAGCGCGGGCGTTGGCGGATTTGTCGGAGGGGGCCTTGGCGAGCAGGGAGTAGGCGCGGGCCAGGCCGGTCAGCGAGATGGCGGCCACCGGTGCGCCGCAGCCGTCGATGCCCAGGTGCGCGATCTGTTCGCCGGAATACTCCTCGATCACCGTGCGGATGCGCTGCTGCAGAGGGTGGTTGGGCTCCAGGTAGCTGTGCGTGTCCCACCCGTTTTCGGTGCAGGCCCACAGGAAGGCCGCGTGCTTCCCCGAGCAGTTGAAGGCCAGCCGGGACTTGCCCCGCTCAGACTGGGTCAGCCAGGTGCGTGCCGTCTCGTCCTGCGGCCAGGCGGCAGGGCACTGCAGCTGGTCCTCCTTCACGCCCGCGGCCTTAAGCATGCCTTCGACGACGTCCATGTGGTCGAGCGATCCGGTGTGGCTGGCGCAGGCGAGGGCCACTTGGGCGCCGCGCAGCGGAACGCCGGACTGCATGGCCGCCAGCGCCTGCAGGGGCTTGAGCGTGGACCGGGCCAGGATGGGGGTAGAGATGTCGCCCAGCTGGGTGACAACGTGGCCGTCCGCGGCGAGCACCACGGCCGCCCCGATATGGCGGGACTCCACGAATCCGCTTCGTTCAACCACGGCGAGTTCGACGGCGGAATCCACAGTGAACGTGGCGTGCGAAGTTAGGGCCATGGGCCCAGTCTATGGTGCCGCAGCCTACTCCACGGTGACCATGACCGACTGCCAGCCGGATGCGCCGTCCGGCACCGGATCCGCGCGCTTCTCCGTCTGCACCTCACCGGTTCCGTCCGTTGCCCGCACCTTGATGTAGTGCGAGCCGGGCGTGGCATCCCAGGCGAAGGACCACTGCCGCCAGGTATCCACGGAGGCCTCCTCCGAGAGCACTGCCTCGGTCCAGTCGCCGCCGTCGATCTGCACCTCGACCTTGGGGATACCCCGGGTCTGGGCCCAGGCGGTGCCCCCGATGGGCACCTTCCCGGCCTTCACCACGGCGAAGGATTTGGGTACCTCCACCCGGGCCATCGTCTTGATGGGTCCGCGCTCCGACCAGCCGCGCTGGGTCCAGTAGGCCTTGCTGTCGGCGAAGCGGGTCACCTCAAGGTCCACCACCCACTTCGTGGCGGACACGAACCCGTACAGTCCCGGCACTACCATGCGCACGGGATAGCCGTGTTCCAGCGGCAGCGGCTCGCCGTTCATGCCGATGGCAAGCATGGCGTCGCGGCCGTCCTGCAGGACCTCCAGCGGCGTGGAGGCGCTGAACCCGTCAATCGAGGTGGAGAGCACCATGTCAGCGCCGGCAGTAGGCCTGGCCCGTTTGAGTACCTCGCGGATGGGGAGCCCCAGCCACCTGGCATTGCCGGCGAGGTTGCCGCCCACCGGATTCGAGACGCAGGTGAGGGTCACATGGGACTCGATCAGGTCGGCGTCGAGCAGGTCCTGGAAGGTGAGCCGGACCTCCTCCTCCACCAGCCCGTGCACGCGCAGTTCCCACTCCTCCGCCCTGATTTCCGGGACGCTGAGGGCGGTGTCAATCCGGTAGAAGTCCTTGCCGGGCGTCAGCCACGGCGTCACGCCGGGCGTAGCCGACTGCACGCCGGCGGGCACCGCGGCTGCGGGCCGGCCAGGCGCCGGCAGCCGGAGGGACTCGCGTGCCTGCGCCACGTTGCTGCGCG
>NZ_QLNP01000093.1 GCF_003261175.1 Arthrobacter globiformis
CCGCCGCGTGACCAGTAGGTGATGTGGTGGGCTTCGCACCACGCAGCCGGGATGGTGCAGGCGGGGAACGCACAGCCTTGGTCCCGGGCCATGATGGCCTTGCGGATGTGGGGCGGGAAGACGCGTGAGGCGCGGCCGATGTCCAGGATCCGGCCCTGGCTGCCGAGGACGACGGGGATGATGTCGGCGTCGCAGGCAATTTTGCGGATCGTGGCCGGGTTCACCGGCCCGGAGAAGGCGAACAGTGCGGTGCCGCCGGTGCTCCCGGCGTTGGTCCGGCCGGTGTAGGCCGGCTGCGGGCCCTCGGTGCCCTGGTCCCACTGGGTGCCCTGGTCCCCCTGTGAGTCTTGGGCCCATTGTGCGTCTTGTCGCTTCCGAAGGTCGGCGAGGAGGTCGCGGTAGTTGATGGTGGCCAGGATCTGGGGCCGGTGTCCGCCGTTGGCGGGCAGGATGTCGGTGGTAAGGACGGTCTGGACGGCGCCGACGAGCCCGTCGAGCCGCATCTGCCCCTGTGAGCGGTGATCCAGGGAGACCTCCGGGACACCCTCGGTGTCCCAACCGTCAAGGCTGGCCGATTCAGCGTTCCCCGCCCCACTGCTTGGTCCGTCACTGCCTGGTCCGTCGGCGCCGTTCCCGTCGTTGCCGTTGCCTTTTGCAGGGGCCGGGGTGCGGGGGTTGGTGGCGGTGTTCATGGCGGTGGTGAGCGTTTCGAACTGTTCGGTGGTGGCGAAAATTTCCAGGTGCTGCAGGCCGTGTTTGGGGCGGCGGATGAACGCGCCCTGGATTTGCCGGAGGGCCGCTTCGGAGGGTTCGGTCCCGTCCTGGTCGATGGCTTCGGCCCAGTGTTTGGCGACGCGGGTGAGGAAGTCGGCGTCGTTTTCGACGGCGGCTTGGGTCAGGTCGTGTTCCATCACGGCGGTGTGGTCCGGGGTGGTGAAATGCTGCGCCCGGTCCAGGGCCAGGGTGATGGTGGTTGCGGCGCGGGAGCTGATCTGGGCGGTGCTGACCGCGGCGGCAACTCCTTGGTACCTCGGGGGGAGCTGTTGCCCGCCGAACCCTGCCCTGGGCAGGACAGAGTCGGCCAGCCCGATCCGGCGGCGGGCTTCGGCGGAGCTGATCCGCAGCCTGCCCCGGAGGAACTCCACGGTGTTCCGGGAGCCGTCATCGCCCGGACCCGGGCCCGCTTCAGCGGCCGTGACGGGGACGAGGGGTGATGCTGCGGCGGTGACCGCTGCGGTGCGGGCCCGGTCCACCGCGCCCGCGGCGAGCACCTGCAGGCGCTCTACCTCCCGGGAGAGCTGCTCGACCCGGTCTGCGAAATCCGCGGCCTGCCCGAAACCCCACAACGCGGTGTCTTCGGCGGTGATCACGTCCGCTGACAGCAGCGCCAAGGCCTCATCAACCACATCCCGCTCGAGGACACCGGCGCCAAAATCAACAGGAACACTTTGACGGGCGTTAGCACCGACAGAAGCCAAACCACCGGCACCAGGCCGTAAGGCCGGGTCTGCGGTGAATCCCCCAAAGGCTTCCATAGAACCAGTCTCGTGAGGGGGTCTGACATTATTGGCCCAGCCGTCGGAAACCCCGCCGCTGAGCCAGCCACCGCCGTCGTTCCCTACGACGGAAGCATGCCCACCGGCAACAGGCCGTAAAGCCCGGTCTGCGGTGGATCCCCCAATGGCTTCCATAGAACCAGTCTGATGAGGGGGTCAGACATTGTTAGCCCGTCCGCAGGCTTCTCAAAAACTTTTCCGCGGGTCCAAGGTCAGCTCCGGCCCATCGACATGCTGCGAAGGCCGGGCTTAGAATACGCGCATTGGGGGACCCGATTTTCGGACCATATATCGGTCTCAATGTTCGGATGCGCACAGCATTGACATTGGAGACGGCATGGAAAAGCAACGAGCACTCTTGGCGGCTGTCGCGGCTGCCTCACTCCTCTTGTCGGCGTCCCCAGCGGGCCACGCGGCCGCGGTAGGCAAAGCAGCAGAAAGCCAGTCCGCACCGACCGTACTCACCAAAGGCCTGCTGAGCCCGCTCCACCTCAGCGACGGACCGGACGGTTCCGTTCTGGTCAGTGAGGAATTCGCGGGCAAGCTGACGAAAGTTGCCCGGGACGGCAGCAAGTCGATGGTTTACGGGAACGCAGCCTGGGATGTGGCTGGCAGCGACCGGGGCGGCCCCACCATCTACCTGGCCGAAAGCCAGGGCGCCGGCCCCATGGATCCGAGGCCGCTGGCAGGACACATCAGAAGCATCGGCGCCGACGGCAAGCACCGCACATTCGGCGACCTCGCTGCCCTCGAGGTGAAACACAACGCGGACGGCGGCACGAGCTACGGCTTCAAGGATCTTCCCGCTGCCTGCGCTGCCAAGCTGCCGAAGGACGTGGAAGCCTCCTACAAGGGCCACGTCGATTCGCATCCCTATGGAATCGAGGTTTATGGGAACACCATCTACGTTGCCGACGCCGGAGCCAATAGCATCGTGTCGGTCGACGTGAAGTCAGGCAAGGCTGAAACTGTAGCCGTACTGCCGCCCCGACCGCACAAATTCACCACAAAAGAAACCGCGGCACTGAAACTTCCGGGTTGCGTCGCAGGGCAAACCTACCGGTTCGAGCCCGTGCCTACCGACGTCGAGCGCGGAACGGACGGCTGGCTGTATGTATCCGTGCTGCCCGGTGGACCGGAGGACCCGGCACTGGGTGCCCGCGGAGCGGTGTACAAAGTCAACCCCCACAACGGGCGCGTCAAGCTGTTCGCCGACAACGTGATGTCACCCACCGGCCTGGACATGGACGACGAGGGGAATGTGTACGTCGCGTCCCTGTTCGGCAAGGGTGTGCTGAGGCTGTCCGCACATTCAAGCAAGCAGACGGTAGTGCTTCCGGGCGCGCTCACGGCCGACGTCGACATCCGGGGCGAGACCATCTACGCGACTGTCAACTCGCTGCCGGCACCGAACGCGGCGCCGGACGGCCGTGTCGTGAAGGCCCCACTCGACGACTAGCAATTTAGCGGCAGCAACAAAGATTGGCGGCAGCAACAAAAGAAAGGGGTGCGGCCGGATCGCAAGATCCGGCCGCAACCCTTCAGTGCATGATGGCATGAGCTCTGCGGCGCAGAACCGGCAACGTTAGCGGTTCCGGTCCTCGTCGATTGCCTCGCCGTCCGCCAGGTCGAGGTCCTCTTCGTCGAAGTCGTCTTCGTCGATTTCCACGTCTGGCTGCGCGTCGCTCTTGTACGGGTCGGCTTCGCCCGCGTGCTTGGCGTTCCGGGCCAGCTCGGCAACCTCGGCATCGCGCTGCTTCGCTGTGCGGAGCAGTTCTTCGAGGTTGGACGCGTTCACGGGGATCTGGTCGGCGACGAACTCAAGCGTAGGAGTCAGCCGGGCGGTGATGTTCCGGCCTACTTCCTGCCGGAGCACGCCCTTGGCCTTCTCCAGCCCTTTGGCCGCATCAGCCTGCACGGCCTGGTCGCCAAACACGGTGTAGTAGACGGTGGCATGCTGCAGGTCATTGGTCACACGGGCATCGGTGACAGTAATGCCCTCAAGCCGAGGATCCTTCACCTTCCGGCCCAAAGCCTCAGCAACAACAACCTTAATCCGCTGCGCCATCTTGGCAGCGCGTGCCGGATCAGCCATGACATCCTCCTGGATGGAAATAGAAAACTGTGGCGCGCCAACGCATGGAACAACGTTAGCGCGTGGCGATTATGGGCGCCCGGGAGTGGCATCTAAGGAGATGGCCTAGGCCCCCGACGCGAGCTTGCGAGTGTTGGGAAGGCCAGCTCCGCTGCCGAAGCTGGGTGGCCGACATCGTAAGACGTAGGCCACCCAGCGAAGGGGCGGGGCCGCCGGAAAAAACCCAACGGCCCCGCAAGTGAAGCATGAGACTTAGACGCGCGGCTTCTCGCGCATCTCGAAGGTCTCGATGATGTCGCCTTCGGTGATGTCGTTGTACGAGCCCAGTCCAATACCACACTCGAAGTCCGTGCGGACCTCGGTGGCGTCGTCCTTGAAGCGCTTGAGCGTCTCCACCGTGAGGTTGTCGCCGATGAGCTTGCCGCCGCGGGTGATGCGGGCCTTTGAGTTGCGTCGGATGGTGCCCGAGCGAACGATGGAGCCTGCAATGTTGCCGAACTTGGATGAACGGAACACTTCGCGGACCTCGGCGGTGCCCAGCTGGACCTCTTCGTACTCCGGCTTGAGCATGCCCTTGAGGGCTGCCTCGATGTCATCGATTGCTGCGTAGATGACGGAGTAGAAGCGCATGTCCACGCCTTCGCGGTCTGCCAGTTCGGCAACACGCTCGGCGGGCTTGACGTTGAAGCCGATGATGACGGCGCTGTCGACCGTTGCCAGGTTGACGTCGTTCTGCGTGATCGCACCGACACCGCGGTGGATGACGCGGAGCTGTACGCCTTCGCCGACGTCGATCTTGAGCAGCGCGTCCTCGAGGGCTTCCACGGCACCGGACACGTCACCCTTGAGGATGAGGTTGAGGGTGTCGATCTTGCCTTCGGCGACGGCCTGGTCGAAGTCTTCCAGGCTGATGCGCTTGCGGCGCTTGGCCAGGGCGGCGTTCCGGTCAGCAGCTTCACGCTTTTCGGCGATCTGGCGGGCCGTGCGCTCGTCGGAGGTCACCAGGAAGGTGTCACCGGCGCGCGGAACGTTGGACAGGCCGAGGACCTGGACCGGACGGGACGGGAGTGCGACGTCGAGTGCCTCGCCGTCCTCGTCGAACATGGCACGGACGCGGCCGTGGGCCGTGCCGGCCACGATCGTGTCGCCGACGGCCAGGGTACCGGACTGCACCAGGACGGTGGCCACAGAGCCGCGGCCCTTATCCAGGTTCGCTTCGATAGCGATGCCTCGGGCGGCCTTGTCCGGGTTGGCCCGGAGGTCCAGCGCGGCGTCGGCGGTCAGGAGCACAGCGTCGATCAGCTCGTTGATGTTCAGGTTCTGGCGGGCAGAGACCTCAACGAACATGGTGTCGCCACCGTATTCTTCGGGAACCAGACCGTACTCGGTGAGCTGGCCCTTGACCTTGTCCGGGTTCGCCCCTTCCTTGTCGATCTTGTTCACGGCCACGACGATCGGCACGTTGGCCGCCTGGGCGTGGTTGAGGGCTTCAACGGTCTGCGGCATCACGCCGTCGTCCGCTGCCACAACCAGGATGGCGATGTCCGTGACCTTCGCGCCACGGGCACGCATGGCGGTGAACGCCTCGTGACCCGGGGTATCGATGAAGGTGATGTCGCGCACCGCACCCTCGTGCTCGTGGCTGATCTGGTAGGCACCGATGTGCTGGGTGATGCCACCGTGCTCGCCGGCAACGACGTCAGAGTTACGGATGGCGTCCAGCAGGCGGGTCTTACCGTGGTCAACGTGACCCATGACGGTGACTACCGGAGGACGTGCCTCAAGTACTTCGTCACCCTCGGCCTCGAGTTCAGCCTCCACGTCGATATCGAACGTGCTGAGCAGCTCGCGCTCCTCATCCTCGGGCGAAACGACCTGCAGCTTGTAGCCGAGTTCCTCGCCGAGGAGGGCAAAGGTGTCTTCGTCCAGCGACTGGGTTGCCGTTGCCATTTCACCGAGGTGGAAGAGCACGGTAACCAGTGCGGCGGGGTTCGCCTCGATCTTGTCAGCGAAGTCCGTGATGGACGAGCCGCGGCGAAGCCGGATAACGGTGTTGCCGTCGCCGCGGGGTACGCTCACGCCACCCAGCGACGGTGCGCTCATCTGCTCAAGTTCCTGGCGCTTTGCGCGCTTCGACTTGCGCTGCTTGCCGCGGCCAGCGCCGCCCTTACCGAACGCACCCTGGGTGCCACCGCGACCGCGGCCGCCCTTGCCGAAGCCGCCGCCGGCCGGAGCACCGCCGCC
>NZ_QLNP01000094.1 GCF_003261175.1 Arthrobacter globiformis
CTGCAGGTGCTCGCCGCGGGCGCGGTGGACCGGGCCCGCACCGCAGCGGTCACCGCCGCAGCATCACCCCTCGTCCCCGTCACGGCCGCTGAAGCGGGCCCGGGTCCGGGCGATGACGGCTCCCGGAACACCGTGGAGTTCCTCCGGGGCAGGCTGCGGATCAGCTCCGCCGAAGCCCGCCGCCGGATCGGGCTGGCCGACTCTGTCCTGCCCAGGGCAGGGTTCGGCGGGCAACAGCTCCCCCCGAGGTACCAAGGAGTTGCCGCCGCGGTCAGCACCGCCCAGATCAGCTCCCGCGCCGCAACCACCATCACCCTGGCCCTGGACCGGGCGCAGCATTTCACCACCCCGGACCACACCGCCGTGATGGAACACGACCTGACCCAAGCCGCCGTCGAAAACGACGCCGACTTCCTCACCCGCGTCGCCAAACACTGGGCCGAAGCCATCGACCAGGACGGGACCGAACCCTCCGAAGCGGCCCTCCGGCAAATCCAGGGCGCGTTCATCCGCCGCCCCAAACACGGCCTGCAGCACCTGGAAATTTTCGCCACCACCGAACAGTTCGAAACGCTCACCACCGCCATGAACACCGCCACCAACCCCCGCACCCCGGCCCCTGCAAAAGGCAACGGCAACGACGGGAACGGCGCCGACGGACCAGGCAGTGACGGACCAAGCAGTGGGGCGGGGAACGCTGAATCGGCCAGCCTTGACGGTTGGGACACCGAGGGTGTCCCGGAGGTCTCCCTGGATCACCGCTCACAGGGGCAGATGCGGCTCGACGGGCTCGTCGGCGCCGTCCAGACCGTCCTTACCACCGACATCCTGCCCGCCAACGGCGGACACCGGCCCCAGATCCTGGCCACCATCAACTACCGCGACCTCCTCGCCGACCTTCGGAAGCGACAAGACGCACAATGGGCCCAAGACTCACAGGGGGACCAGGGCACCCAGTGGGACCAGGGCACCGAGGGCCCGCAGCCGGCCTACACCGGCCGGACCAACGCCGGGAGCACCGGCGGCACCGCACTGTTCGCCTTCTCCGGGCCGGTGAACCCGGCCACGATCCGCAAAATTGCCTGCGACGCCGACATCATCCCCGTCGTCCTCGGCAGCCAGGGCCGGATCCTGGACATCGGCCGCGCCTCACGCGTCTTCCCGCCCCACATCCGCAAGGCCATCATGGCCCGGGACCAAGGCTGTGCGTTCCCCGCCTGCACCATCCCGGCTGCGTGGTGCGAAGCCCACCACATCACCTACTGGTCACGCGGCGGGACCACTGGAACCGGCAACGGCGTCCTGCTCTGCAGCCACCACCACCACCTCATCCACAAAGAAAACTGGAGCATCGAAGTCACCAACGAGGTGCCCTGGTTCAAACCCCCACCAGAACTCGACCCCCACCGAAAACCCCGCCGCAACAACTACTTCCACTCACGGCCACAACGGGAATGAACTGGAACGCGACTGTCCCGCGGCACCGTTCTGCTGGCTATGATCAGACCATGCGTGCCCACCCATCTGCTGCAGACGTGACCGGATACCTGACCGAGGCGGTGGCACTGGCCGAACGGAATGTCGCGGCCGGCGGCGGGCCCTTCGGCGCGCTGGTGGTGACAGCTGACGGCGCCGTCCATGAAGGGGTCAACCGGGTCACCCGTGACAACGATCCCACCGCCCATGCCGAAGTGGTGGCTATCCGGACCGCCGCCAAGGAGACCCGGAGCTTCGACCTCAGCGGCGCTGTCCTGTACGCCAGTTGTGAGCCCTGCCCGCTGTGCCTAGCGGCGGCGCTCTGGGCACGGATCGACCGCGTGTACTTCGCCGCGGACCGGCACGGCGCAGCCGCAGCGGGATTCGACGACGCCGTCTTCTACGAGTACTTCGGCGGCACACGGCCCGAACTGTTGCCGGTCAGCCATACCCAGGTTCCGACGTCGGGCGCCCCGTTCGATGCCTGGCGCAACAACACTGAACGCACTGACTACTGATGCTCGCTACCCGGCGACCCTGCTGGGAAGCCTTCCCACGCCCTCGACCAATTCGCTTTGGTCACCACACAGCGCGATCCGGATCCACCCTTCGCCGATCGAGCCAAAGGCAGTCCCGGGTGCAAAGGAGACTCCGGCCTCGGCGAGGAACTGCTTGACCCAGCCCCGGACATTTCCGCCGCTCACGTGCGAGACGTCCGCCCACAGGTAGAACGCCCCCTGCGCGGTGAGGAAAGGAATGCCCTTCTTGGCCAGAACTGCCGAAGCCGCATCGCGGTTGGCCCGGTAATGCGCGTGGGCCTGCGATACATAGTCCTGCGGACCGGTCAGCGCGGCGAGCGCCGCGTACTGGGACGGCGACGCCACACAGGAGACGATCGCCTCCATGACGTTGTTCATCCGCTGCTCCAGCCCGGGCGGGCAGACCAGTGCCCCGATACGCAGGCCGGTGAGCCCATAGGTCTTGGAGAGCGTCAGCGACGTAAACACCCGCGCCTCGCCGGGGGCGGTGCTGTCGAACCGGGCAGGGCTCATGTGCGGGACGTCGTAGGTGAAGGCCTCGTAGCACTCGTCCGAGATGATCCACAGGTCATGGCGACGGGCCAGTTCAACCAGTTCCCGGGTCAGGTCTTCCCGAAGAACGGCGCCCAGGGGGTTCGACGGCGAGTTGAGCATCAGCACCCGCGTCCGGTCCGTGATGAGCGCCTCAATGTCCGCGATTCGGGGCTGGAAATCATGGGCGGGGTACAGGGGATACTCCACGGGGACGGCATGCAGCAGGCGGCTGGTCATGGCAAACGTGGGATAGCCCGGATTGGGAATCAGGATTTCGTCGCCGGGGGCGAGCAGCAGGCTCATCGCGAAGTGCAGGCCCTGCTGGGCGCCGTCGACCACATATACGCGGTCCGCCCGAATATCTACGCCGGACTGCTCGCGGAACCTGGCTGCGAACGCCTCCCGGAGCGGCGGGATGCCGGCGTTCGGGGTGTAGTTGGTTTCGTCGCGGTCCAGGCAAGCTATTCCGGCATCCAGGACATGGCGGGGGAGCGGGAACCCGGGTTCCCCGATGCTCAGGATCAGCGCTCCAGGGGTGCGCCACGCCGCCTCGGTGATCTCGCGGATCTGGTTTACGGGGACGTCGCGTATGTGCGCGGAAAGCTCGGGCATGACTGCCATCCTAGCGCCGGGCCCTCCCGCACACCGGTGAGCGGGCCGCATGCCCCATATACTGGTAGGCGTGCTTTCTGGACTGGTAATAGTGGACAAGCCGCAGGGATGGACCAGCCACGATGTGGTTGGACGGATGCGGCGGATCGCCGGTACCCGGAAAGTGGGCCACGCAGGAACGCTGGATCCCATGGCCACCGGCGTGCTGGTGCTCGGCATCAACAAGGCGACGCGGCTCCTCACCTATATCGTGGGAACGTCGAAGACCTACACGGCCACCATCCGGCTGGGGGAATCCACCATCACCGACGACGCCGAAGGCGAAGTTGTCAGCCGGGCGAGCGCCGCTTCCGTGACTGAGGATGCCATCCGCTCCGGCGTTGAGTCCCTGACAGGCGAGATCCGGCAGGTGCCCAGCAGTGTCAGCGCCATCAAGGTCAACGGTGAACGCTCCTATGCGCGCGTCCGGTCCGGGGAAGATGTCCAGCTGGCTGCCCGGCCAGTCACCATTCACCGTTTCGACATCCACGGAATCCGCCGGGACCAGGCCGCCGGACACGACACCGATGTCGTGGACGTCGACGTGACGGTGGAATGTTCCTCGGGCACCTACATCCGCGCCCTCGCCCGGGACCTCGGCAACTCCCTCGGAGTCGGCGGGCACCTGACCGCATTGCGTCGGACCAATGTGGGGCCGTACTCGCTGGACCAAGCACGCACCCTCGAGCAGCTCGCGGAAGACCTCGAAGTCCTCGAAATGTCGCAGGCGGCCCGGGCGCTCATGCCCAATCGGGACCTGAGCGCAGAGGAAACTACCGAGATTTCCTTCGGCCGGCGCATCGCCGCCGGAGCCGCTGCGGGCACACCGGCCGCCGCGACAGCCGAAAAGCCCGCAGCCGCATTCGCGCCAGACGGATCGCTTGTGGCGCTGCTCGCGGACAGTGGAAGTTTCGCCAAACCAGTACTGGTCTTCGCACCGGGAACGGGACCCGGCGGTTCCAACAGTTCCGGCACAGGCGGTTCCGACTCCGGCACAGGCGCCGGCGTGCCTGGCGGCTCGGGTGCCGACGGCGGCGGGCAGGCCTAGCGTTGGACGCGTATTTCTACATCATCCTGGGCGTCGGCCTGCTGTCCACGCTCATCTGCGTCGCGGCGGGCATCATGAAGAAGGCCCCGAACGACATCACCATCCTTTCGGTGGCCGCCGTCGAGCTGGCCTTGCTGGTCTACCTCGTTGGCTCGATAGTGCGGGTCATTGCGGGGGAGCATATCGCGGGAGAGGCCTGGGAATTCTGGGGCTACCTCGCCACCGCGCTCCTGCTGCCGGTAGCCGCCGTGTACTGGTCCGTCCTGGAACGGACCCGCTGGAGCAATTTTGTCCTGGCCGCCGTCGGCGTTACAGCCCTCGTCATGGCCGCCCGCATGAATCAGATCTGGTACTGAAGTGGAAGAAGCACGCAACGTGGCTGATACGTCCGAACACACCGGCAAGCGCCCCGCCGACACCCGGAACACCGGTCCCGGCCGGCTACTCATCGCCGTCTACGCCATCTTTGCCATTTCCGCTACCGCCCGGGCCGGCTACCAGATCCTCACCAAGTTCTCAGAGGCCCCGCTGGCCTACCTGCTCTCCGCCTTCGCCGCCGTCGTCTACGTGGTGGCTACGGTGTCGCTGGCCAAGGCCGGCCGCACCTGGTTCAAGGTTTCCCTGGTCGCCGTCCTGGTGGAACTGGTCGGCGTGATTGTCGTGGGGGCGCTGAGCCTGTTCGACCCTGTGCAGTTCCCGCACGAAACCGTGTGGTCCGCGTTTGGCCGCGGCTACGCCTTCGTTCCATTCATCCTGCCGGTTCTGGGCCTCATCTGGCTTTACCGGCGGCGGCCCGCAGCCCCTGCCGTACGGATCTAGCGGTTCTCGTCCGGCACGTCCACCTCGATCAGCTCGCCGGGCGTCAGCGACCCGTGCGAGGCGGTCGCCGAATCGTTCGTCTGCCCTGAACCGTTCGTGTTCGGTGCCGAACCGGATTGCACAGATGGTTCCTCGTCCTGCTCCGTCAGCGGAGCCTGCTGCGACTGCGAGCCGCCGCCAAGAATGCCGCCCAAGATATCGCCAAGGCCGCCCGAACCGAACCCTCCTGAACCGGGCCCGCCCGCCCCCTGTCCACCGCTGCCTTGCCCGCCGTTACCAAGCCCGCCGAGGCTGCCGCCCAGGATTCCCCCGAGGATGCTTCCCAGATCGATCCCGCCTCCACCGGTAGGGGAGGCCTGGTCTCCGGAACCCTGCCCGCCGCCGAGGACCTTCTTGGCCAGATACGACATGACGATCGGGGCGAGGATCGGCAGCAGTTTGCGGACGAGGTCCCCGCCGACTCCGCCGAGGTTGGCTGTCCCCGCCAGCTGATTGGCCACCTTGTCCTGCTGGCCGCCGAATACGTGGCCCACGATCTTTTCGCCGTCCTGGGTGTCCACCTGTGACGGGTCCACGCCGCCGTCGGCAAGTCCATTCCGGTGCCTGGCCAGCTCGGATTCCAGCGCAGCAGCGCCATCCGGCGCCTGGACGTTGTTCTGCATCCCGGCAAGCAGCGTTGGCACGGCGGCTTCCACGGCCGCCTGCGCGGAGGCCGTATCAGTCCCCAGCAGGGAGGCGATCTGCTGGACTGGGATCTGTCCCAGCAGCTCCTGGATGTCACTCATGGCGTGGCTCCTTCCCGCCCGCTCATCTCGCAGGCGATCCGTGCGGTTGAAACGCGAATGAAACTCGAAGGCTCAGGGCAGTGCTGACTGGGCCGCTGCCTTTGCATCCTAGCGGGGCGTACCCGCAGACGGTAGGCCACCGGCCTGCCCCCAGCGCAGTCCACCAGGCCAGCTGCCCGCCGCACGCCGGGGCGTCCGTGACCGGCAGCGATTGCGGGTAACCTTAGAGAGTTCCGGCCCCGGCGCGCCGGAAGCAAGTTCTGGCAGGCAGTAAAAGGCGAGGTTGATGGTCCACATCTGGAATGATCCGACCGAGGTCCCCGAAGACTTTGGTCCTTCCGTTGTCACTATCGGTAATTTCGACGGCGTCCACCGTGGCCACCAGCAGGTGCTGTCACAGCTCATCAGGACCGCGCGGCTGAACAACGCCAAGTCGGTTGCGGTGACGTTCGACCCCCACCCGGCCCTGGTCCATCGGCCGGAAAGCGCGCCCGAGCTGATCATGGGCCTGCAGGACAAACTCCAGGCCCTCAGCGAGCTCGGACTGGATGCCGTTCTGGTCATGAAGTACTCCCTGGAGCTCGCCAGCCTTACCCCGGAAGAATTCGTCGGTTCCGTTCTGGTGGACAGCCTCCACGCCAGCCACGTTGTCATCGGCCACGACACCCGCTTCGGCAAGGGCAACTCCGGGGACCTGAACACCATGCAGGATCTGGGGGAGAAGTTCGGCTTCGAGGTGCTGGTGATCAGCGAGTTCGGCTCGGAAGGCTTCCCGCTGCATGACGACGGCGGAACGGACCGCCGCTGTTCCTCCACCTGGGTGCGCGAATCGCTCCGGGAAGGAGACGTCGGCACCGCCGCCGCGGTTTTGGGCCGAGCTCACCGGATGCGCGGCGAGGTAGTCCACGGAGCCGCGCGCGGCCGGGACCTCGGCTTCCCCACCGCCAACCTCTCCAGCGACGCGAGCGGCCTGATTCCGGCGGACGGCATCTACGCGGGCTGGCTCGTGGACGAGGCGGGGACGCGCTGGCCTGCCGCCATCTCGGTTGGCTCCAACCCTACTTTCGACGGCGTGAGCCGCCAGGTGGAGGCGCATGTCATCGACAGGCCCGAAGAGCGCATCGAGGACTTCGATCTGTACGGCCAGACAGTAGTTGTGGAGTTCGTGGCCAGGCTCCGCGGCATGGTGGCATACCGTGGGCCTGAAGCCCTCGTGGAGCAGATGCGCCAGGACGTCCTGCAGACGCACGACATCCTGCTCAAGCGCTGACCCGCCGGCACCTCCGGGCCTGCACCACACAGTCCCGCATCACACAGTATTGGCAAGGAAGGCGACACTGTGACCGTAGAGAAAAACACCAGGAAACTGGACAAGGGCATTGTGCGCGATTTCAGTTCCCGCATGAGTTACGCGTCCTACCTCCAGCTGCCCACGCTGCTCAGCGCCCAGCAGCCCGTTAGCGTCCCGGAACACCATGACGAACTGCTCTTCATCATCCAGCACCAGACCACGGAGCTGTGGCTGAAGCTGGTGCTTCACGAGCTCCGCAGTGCCGCCCAGTGGCTGCGTTCCGATGACCTTGGTTCGGCCTTGAAGGGCATCGCGCGGGTTAAGCACATCCAGAAGACCCTCACCGAACAGTGGTCCGTCCTGGCCACGCTGACACCCACCGAGTATGCGGAGTTCCGCGGGTTCCTCGGCAACTCATCCGGATTCCAGTCCAGCCAGTACCGTGCCGTGGAGTTCGTGCTGGGCAACAAGAACAGGAAGATACTTCCCGTCTTCGAATCCGATCCCGAAGCCCACGCCCTGCTGACCGAAGTCCTGCACGCGCCGAGCATCTACGACGAATTCCTCGCCTACCTGCACCGCCACGGCTTCGATGTTCCCGCGGAAGTACTGAACAGGGACGTGACGCGGGCGCATGAGTTTGAGCCTGCCCTGGTTCCGCTGTTCAAGCACATCTACGAAAACGCCGCGCAGAACTGGGGAGCGTACGAGGCGTGCGAGGAACTCGTTGACCTGGAGGACAACTTCCAGCTGTGGCGGTTCCGGCACCTGCGAACCGTACAGCGCACCATCGGCATGAAGACGGGCACCGGGGGCTCCAGCGGAGCGGCGTTCCTGCAAAAGGCCCTTGAGCTGACGTTCTTCCCGGAGCTGTTCGCCGTGCGTACGGAGATCGGACAGTGACCGCCCTGGACGGCGCCGGAGACCCGGCCGCCCAAGCGGGCGAGGCCCTGCTGTATAAGGCCACGCGTCTCGACGCCGAAGACCGCCTGGCCCGGTACCGGGACCTGTTCGTCGGCGCGGACACCGAGCTGTCCTACCTCGACGGCAACTCCCTGGGACGCCCGCTCAAGCGGACGGCCGGCGACATTTCCAGCTTTGTCGAGCAGGGCTGGGGCGGGCGCCTGATCCGGGGCTGGGACGAGGAGTGGCTGGACATGCCCCAGGCCATCGGCGACCAGCTGGGGCGCGCGGTGCTGGGCGCCGCCGCGGGTCAGGCCATCATTGCCGACTCCACCACCGTGGTGCTGTACAAGCTGATCCGGGCAGCCCTGGCCGCCGTCGGGGATCCGGCGCGGACAGAGATTGTGGTGGACACGGACAACTTTCCCACCGACCGGTACCTCGTCGAAGGCATCGCCAAGGAGGAGGGGCTGACGCTGCGCTGGATCGAGGCGGATCCCGCCTCCGGTGTCCGCCCCGAACAGGTGCGGGAGGCCGTGGGCCCGGCCACCGCCGTCGTCCTCCTCAGCCACGTGGCCTACCGTTCCGGTTACCTGGCGGACCTGCCGGCCATCACGGCGGCAGTGCACGACGCCGGCGGGCTGGTGGTGTGGGACCTGTGCCATTCGGCCGGGTCAGTGGAGCTGCAGCTGGATGCCTGGGACGTGGACTTTGCCGCGGGCTGCACGTACAAGTACCTGAACGGCGGGCCGGGCTCGCCCGCCTTCGCCTACGTCAACGACCGGCACCTGCCCGGACTCGCGCAGCCCATCTGGGGATGGATGGGCCGGAAGGATGCGTTTGAGATGGGGCCGGGCTACGAACCGGCCGCCGGCATCCGCCGGTTCCTCAGCGGCACACCGGCCATCTTCGGAATGATCGCCATGCGCGGCACCCTGGACCTGATCGAAGAGGCCGGCATGGCCGCCATCCGCGAAAAGTCGCGGCAGCTCACCAGCTACGCCCTGGAACTGCACGATGCGTGGCTCGCGCCGGCCGGCGTGCGGCTTGCCACGCCGCGGGATCCGGACCGCCGCGGAGGCCACATCACCGTTGACCATCCCGCTTTCCGCGAGGTGACGGCGGCGCTGTGGGAGAAGGATGTCATCCCGGACTTCCGGGCGCCCCAGGGCATCAGGATTGGACTTTCGCCGCTGAGCACCGGCTTCGCCGAACTCCACCGCGGCATGGCAGCCATCCGGGACCTGCTTCCGGAGGCCTGAACCGCGATTCAACAATAACCCCCAACAGCACTGCTGCCGTTTCGACAAGATTGCAACACGGCCGGTAAACTAAGCGGTGGATCCGGCTGCAGTCCGTGGTTGCTGGATCCTGCTGTGTGCGGAAACTTCCTTGGAAGCCGGCACCGGCACCCCCGGCAGTGAATTACTGACTCGGGCCTCACGGCACATCTCTAGGAGTTATTGTGGCACTTGACGCCGCCGTAAAGCAGTCCATCATCAAGGATTTCGCAACGTCCGAGGGCGACACCGGTTCGCCGGAGGTCCAGATTGCGGTTCTGACTCAGCGGATCAAGGATCTGACTGAGCACATGAAGGAGCACAAGCACGACTTCCACACCCAGCGCGGTCTGCTGGCCATGGTTGGTCGCCGCAAGCGCATGCTGACCTACCTGAAGAACACCGACATCGCCCGCTACCGTTCGCTCATCGAGCGCCTCGGCCTGCGCCGCTAGTCTGGTTTGGAGGCGGCCCTTTCCTGCCGGAACGGGCCGCCTCGTCAGTACATAAAAACTAAACAGGAGGATCAACCGCATCACGCATTCGCGGTCCTCGGTAGTGATCCCCGGGAAGCTTCGCTGATTGAAGCCGGCCCGTGGGTCTCGATCGATGACCGGGTGCAGGGCCAGTAGACAGATGCTGGCTGGGTTGATGCGGCTGGACTTCCGTTAATCAAGAAACGGAGGTGACTCTCTTGGAGGGTCCCGAAATCCAGTTCTCAGAAGCAGTCATTGACAACGGCCGCTTTGGCAAGCGTGTAATCCGCTTCGAAACCGGCCGCCTTGCCAAGCAGGCAGCCGGCGCAGCCATGGTGTACATCGACGAGGACACCGCGCTGCTCTCTGCCACCACCGCTGGCAAGCACCCGCGTGAAGGCTTTGACTTCTTCCCCCTGACGGTGGACGTCGAAGAGCGCATGTACGCCGCCGGCCGCATCCCGGGCTCGTTCTTCCGCCGTGAAGGCCGCCCGTCCACGGAAGCCATCCTGGCCTGCCGCCTGATGGACCGCCCGCTGCGCCCCGCGTTCGTCAAGGGCCTGCGCAATGAGGTCCAGATTGTCGTCACCGTCCTGGCGATCAACCCGGACGAGCTTTACGACGTCGTGGCAATCAACGCCTCCTCGATGTCCACCCAGCTCTCCGGCCTGCCGTTCTCCGGCCCGATCGGCGGCGTCCGCGTTGCCCTCGTCGCCGACGAGCAGGGTTCGCAGTGGGTTGCCTTCCCGAAGCACTCCCAGCTCGAGAACTCCGTGTTCAACATGGTTGTGGCCGGCCGCGTTGCCGGTGACGACGTCGCCATCATGATGGTCGAAGCCGAAGCCACGGACAACTCCTGGAGCCTCATCAAGGAACAGGGCGCCACCGCCCCCACCGAAGAGGTTGTTTCCGAGGGCCTGGAGGCTGCCAAGCCGTTCATCAAGGCACTCTGCGAAGCGCAGCAGGACCTGGCCGCCCGCGCTGCCAAGCCCACCGTTGAGTTCCCCGTCTTCCTGGACTACCAGGACGACGTCTACGCCGCCGTCGAGGCTGCTGCCGCGGAGAAGCTCACCGCTGTCTTCCAGATCGCTGACAAGCAGGACCGCGACAACGCAGCGGACGAGCTGAAGGACGAGGTTGTTGCCTCCCTGGCCGGCCAGTTCGAAGGCCGCGAAAAGGAAGTTTCCGCAGCGTTCCGCTCGGTGACCAAGCACGTTGTGCGCCAGCGCATCCTGAAGGACCAGATCCGCATCGACGGCCGCGGCCTGACGGACATCCGCCAGCTCACCGCCGAGGTCGAGGTCCTGCCCCGCGTCCACGGCTCGGCCATCTTCGAACGCGGCGAAACCCAGATCATGGGTGTCACCACGCTGAACATGCTCAAGATGGAACAGCAGATCGACTCGCTGTCGCCGGTAACGCGCAAGCGCTACATGCACAACTACAACTTCCCGCCGTACTCCACCGGTGAGACCGGCCGCGTCGGTTCCCCGAAGCGCCGCGAAATCGGCCACGGTGCCCTGGCCGAGCGCGCGCTCGTGCCGGTGCTGCCGTCCCGTGAGGAGTTCCCGTACGCCATCCGCCAGGTGTCCGAAGCCCTCGGCTCCAACGGCTCCACCTCCATGGGCTCGGTCTGCGCCTCGACGCTGTCCATGCTCAACGCCGGTGTCCCGCTGAAGGCTGCCGTTGCCGGCATCGCCATGGGCCTGGTCTCCGACCAGGTGGACGGCCAGACCCGCTACGCCGCGCTGACCGACATCCTCGGCGCCGAAGATGCCTTCGGCGACATGGACTTCAAGGTTGCCGGTACGTCTGAATTCGTCACCGCCATCCAGCTGGACACCAAGCTCGACGGCATCCCGGCATCCGTGCTGGCAGCAGCACTGAAGCAGGCCCGCGAGGCCCGCCTCCACATCCTCGAGGTTATCAACGCCGCGATCGACACCCCGGACGAGCTCTCCGAGTTCGCTCCGCGCGTCATCGCCGTGAAGATCCCCGTGGACAAGATCGGCGAGGTCATTGGCCCCAAGGGCAAGATGATCAACCAGATCCAGGAGGACACTGGCGCGGACATCTCGATCGAGGACGACGGCACCGTCTACATCGGCGCCACCAACGGCCCGTCGGCAGATGCCGCCCGCTCCGCTATCAACGCCATCGCCAACCCGCAGGTTCCGGAAATCGGTGAGCGCTACTTGGGCACGGTCGTCAAGACCACCACCTTTGGCGCCTTCGTGTCCCTGACTCCGGGCAAGGATGGTCTGCTGCACATCTCCGAGCTGCGCAAGATCGCCGGCGGCAAGCGCGTGGACAACGTCGAGGACGTCGTCTCCGTGGGCCAGAAGATCCAGGTCGAGATCACCAAGATCGATGACCGCGGAAAGCTGTCCCTCTCTCCGGTAGTTGCTGAAGAGGAAGGCGCCGGCGACGCCGACCGCGTTCACGCTTCCGCTCCGGCAGAAGGCTCGGACGCTTCCGAGTAGTTCCGGGCTCCGGCTAGCTACGCTGCCGGAACCCATAAAGGCGGGGCCGTTGGTTGTACCACCGGCCCCGCCCCTTTTAACCCACCCCTCTCAACACCGCTTTGCGGCGGCAAATAAGCGCACGTCAGAGCCACGCCGACGGCGTGGCCCGCTGGTACGATTGCAGGCAGATTTGGCTCCGCTTCCCGAAAGGCCTTGATGACTGTCGTACCCCTGCCGCTGGAGCAGAACCACCCCGGCGACACCCTGATCCACGGAGCCGACGGCGGTTCGGAAGTCCGTCGTTCGGTCCTCCCCGGTGGGGTGCGTGTCCTGACCGAGGCGATGCCGGGGCAGCGTTCAGCCACCATCGGGTTCTGGGTGGGCGTGGGATCCCGCGACGAGGCTCCCGGGCAGCACGGTTCGACGCACTTCCTGGAGCATCTGCTGTTCAAGGGCACCAAGAGGCGCACCGCCCTGGAGATCGCGTCCGCCTTTGACGAGGTGGGCGGTGAATCCAACGCCGCCACGGCGAAGGAAAGCACCTGCTACTTCGCCCGCGTGCTGGATACGGACCTGCCGATGGCCATCGACGTCATCGCCGACATGATCACCGGCGCCGTGCTTGACCCTGCGGAGATGGAGCAGGAGCGGGACGTCATCCTCGAAGAGATCGCCATGGACAGCGACGATCCCACGGACGTCGCCCATGAACACTTCGTCGCCGCCGTGCTCGGTACCCACCCGCTCGGGCGCCCGATCGGTGGGACTCCGGACGCCATCCGCGCCGTGGCACGCGACTCCGTCTGGGACCACTACCGCCGTTACTACCGCCCGGACGAACTGGTGATCACTGCCGCCGGCGGTCTGGAGCACGACGTCGTCTGCCGGCTTGTGGTGGATGCCCTCCACTCAGCAGGGTGGTCACTTGAGTCCGGGGCGGCTCCCGTGGAGCGCCGCTCCACCGAGCGCGCACAGATCACCGGCACCGCCGGGCTACATGTGGTCACACGCCCGGTGGAACAGGCCAACATCATCATGGGCTGTCCCACCATCGTGGCCACCGATGAGCGCCGCTATGTTATGAGCGTGCTGAACGCGGTGCTTGGCGGCGGGATGTCGTCACGGCTGTTCCAGGAGATCCGCGAGAAGCGCGGCCTCGTGTACTCCACTTATTCCTTCGCCTCGTCCTATGCCGACGCAGGCTACTTCGGCATGTACGCCGGCTGCACGCCCACCAAGGTCCGCCAGGTCCTGGAACTCCTTGGTGCAGAACTCGACAGTCTCGCGGCGGGCGGCATCTCCGAAGAGGAGCTTCGCAAGGCGGTCGGGCAGCTCTGCGGCGGGATCGTCCTGGCACTCGAAGACACCGGCTCCCGTATGTCGCGGCTGGGCCGCGCCGAGCTGGTCTCCGGTGAATACCAGGACATCGACGAGACCCTGCGGCTCATCAAGGCCGTAACGGCGGAGCAGGTCCAGGAGCTGGCCAGTGAGCTGGCTGCGGCACCCCGGACCGTGACGGTGGTCGGCCCCTTCGCCGAATCGGAAACCTTCGGGCTCTGATCCACGGAAGTTTCGGCGTAGGAGGAAAGATGGACCAGCCGCCACCGGGGACAGCGCACGAGGCCCTGGAGATCTTCGTCGGGCGCTGGCTGGGAACCACCGAGCTGGCTGCCTCGCCGTGGGGTCCGGCACGCACCGCCACCGCGGAGGTGACGTTCACCCGCGCCGCCGGGGGGTTCGCCGTCGTCCAGTCCTACCGCCACACCGAAGCCGACGGTACGCACTTTGAGGGGCACGGGGTCTTCACGGTGGATCCCGACCACGACGAAACGCTCTGGTATTACGTCGACAGCATGGGCGGGCCCCCGTCAGCCCCGGCCCGTGGTGTCTGGCACGACTCGACCCTCATGGTGGAGCGGCACAGCGACCGGGGCACCGCCCGGCACACCTTCCGGGTGGACCAGGGCGTGCTGACCCACACGGCTGAACTGCGGCTGGGGGAGACCCAGGAGTTCCAGCCGTTTATGACCTCGATCTGCCACCGCGCCTGAATCAGCGCCTCGCTCAGCCCACCAGCTCGATTATCGGGGTCTGCGCAGATCTCCTTTGGCTGGCCCCGGCTTCACTCCGGCCGGTCCATTCCGGCGCGGTGAATGGCGAGGTAGAGCGATGGTAGGCCCCGGTGTCCCGCCCCACCACCCACCGCCAGGCCTGGCGCCGGGCCGCACGCTCTATCAGTTCCTGCCGGCTTTTCCCCGACGCTTCCTCACGTCTTGCCCGATTTTTCTAGACGCTTCCTCACGTCGTGTCGACACGAGAGGAAGCGTTGGTCTAACGCGGCGAAACGTGACGGAGCGTTGTGGGGGGTCCAGCTGGGTTAGCCGCCGGCGAAAGGCGGGAGGACGTCCACCACGTCGCCAGCTGCCAGGACGGTGGTCCGGTCCCGGACCGCGACCTCGTTCAACAGGAAGCTGCTGCGGGCCAGGATCCTGTCGAGCGGCGGCGTCCCGGCCGGAGGTTCCGGACGGTCGACGTCGAGCACGGCGGCCAGGAGGGACTCCACCGTGGATCCGGCCGGAAGTTCGAAGCGCTCTTCATCCACGCCTGCCGCGGCGCGTGCGGCAGCGAAGTATCGTACGTTCAAGGATTAGCCTCCGATGGCGCTCATGCTGCGGTCCGGCTGGACGAAGTCCGGAGCGTCGAGTCCCACGTGGTCCATGCCGTGGGCTTTGGGCTTCAGCCACATGGCATCCTGCCAGCGTTCGGCTAGCTGCGCGTCGCTGGCCCCTTGCCTCAGCAGGCCGAGCAGGTCGAATTCCTCGCGGGAGAAAAGGCAGCTCATGATCTTGCCTTCGGCCGTTATCCGGGTCCGCCGGCAGTCGGAACAGAACGGCTCGGTAACGGAGGCGATGATCCCCACGGTTCCCAGCACGGGGGCGTGTGCATCAGCGGAACTGCCTGATGCAGCGGAACCGGCCGTCCGGCGTCGTACTTCAAAGCGTTCCGCCGGTGCGCCGTCCCGGGCCCGAGGATCCGGGCTCAGCGCGAACTCCTCGGAGAGGAGTTCGCGGATCTCGGCCGCGGTGATCATGTTCCGGCGGGTCCAGCCGTGGTCTGCGTCCAGCGGCATCTGCTCAATGAACCGCAGTTCGTAGCCGTGCTCCAGTGCCCAGGCGAGGAGGGACGGCGATTCAGTGTCGTTGATGCCCCGCATCAGCACGGCGTTGAGCTTCACCGGCCCCAGGCCCGCAGCCCAGGCGGCGTCCACCCCGGCGAGCACCCGGTCCAGGAACGGCCGCCGTGTCAGTTTGGTGAAGGTTTCCTCGTGCAGGGAGTCCAGGGAGACGTTGATGCGCGTCAGCCCGGCGGCCTTGAGGGCTGCAGCCTTCCGGTCCAGGCCCACGCCGTTCGTCGTCATGGAAATGGGAAGCTCGGGGTGTGCTCGGCGCAGGGCACCAATGATCTCGACGAGGTCGGCCCGGACCAGAGGCTCGCCGCCGGTCAGGCGCAGCTCGCGCACGCCAAGCTGGTTCACGCCGATGCCGACGATCCGCACGATTTCCTCGCCGGTCATGACCGCCTGCTTCGAGAGCCACTCCAGCCCCTCGGCCGGCATGCAGTAGGTACAGCGCAGGTTGCACTTGTCCGTCAGCGAAAGCCGCATGTCCGTCGCCCGGCGGCCGTAGCGGTCCGCGAGGCCCGCGGGAGCGCCGGCCGGGCGGCGGGCGGGGACCCCGGCCGGGCGCGCAACGGGAAGGGGCTGCGAACCGGAATCGGTTGCGCCTCCTTCGCGAAGCTGCGGTATGCCAAGCTGAACACTCATGACTTCAGGCTACGCCACGATGGGGCGCGGATCACACCTGGTCCGTCCCGTGGCTGGCGGCTGCGGCTGCGCGCCCGGAGGCAGGGCGGCCACCGCAATGACCGCAATGATCGCAGTGCCGGAAAGCGCTGGTGAACCTATGCTGGAAGGGTGAACGGGTCCCATGAGCCAGGCCTGCACCGGCGCCGGTGGGCTGCCGCCGCAGGCGTGGTGGCAGCCGGCACCGGACTTGTCGCGAGCGAACTCATCGCCGGCTTCGTGAGTCCTTCACTTTCCACGATGACCGCCCTGGGCGGCGCCGTCATCGACGCTGTTCCGCCGGGCGTCAAGGACTGGGCCGTTTCCCTCTTCGGGACAGCGGACAAGCTTGCCCTGCTGGCCGGCATGGCGCTGGGTATCGCCGTTTTCGCTGCCGCGGCAGGTGTCCTCGAGCTGCGCCGGCGCTTCGCGGGTGCCGGTATCTTTGCCGTCTTCGGCGTCGTGGGACTGGCCGCGGTCCTGACCCGCGCCCAGGTGACCGCCGCCGCCGTCGTCCTTCCGCTGCTTGCGGCCGGGATCGGGATCGCCGTGCTCCTGAAGCTGGTCAGCCGCCTGGCGGCCCCGCAAAATGGGGAGGCCGGCCCGGGACCGGCCCGTCGGGGGTTCTTCCAGCTGCTGGGAGGCACCGCCGCCGGCGTCCTGGTGGGCGGCGCCGTCGTCACCGTCTGGCGCGGCGGGGCGGCCGGTGTCAATGAGGTCCGCCGGACCCTGCGGCTGCCCGTGCCGCAGTCCCCGGCGCCGCCCATTCCGGCCGGCGCTGACATCGGACTGGCGGGAGTCGGCCCGCTGGTTACACCCAATCCCGACTTCTACCGGATTGACACTGCGCTGTCCGTTCCCGTTCTTGATTCCCGCGAGTGGAGGCTCAAGGTCACCGGGCGGGTGGAACGGGAGGTCGAGCTCACCTTCGATGACCTGATGTCAAAGCCCCTGATCGAGCGGCACGTGACCATCGCCTGCGTGTCCAACGAGGTGGGCGGCGACCTGATCGGCAACGCCAGGTGGCTGGGCTGGCCGGTGCGGGAGCTGCTGGCGATGGCCGGCCCCGCCCCGGACGCGGACATGGTGCTGTCCCGAAGCGCCGACGGCTTTACGGCCAGCACGCCGCTGGAGGTGCTCACCGACCGCCGTGATGCGCTGCTGGCCGTGGGCATGAACGGCGAACCGCTCCCGCTCGAACACGGCTTCCCCGTGCGGATGATCGTCCCCGGGCTGTACGGTTACGTGTCCGCGACCAAGTGGCTCACCCAACTGAAGGTCACCAGGTTTGCCGACGACGTGGCCTACTGGACGCCGCGCGGCTGGTCCGAGCGCGGCCCCATCAAGATCTCGTCCCGTGTCGATGTGCCCCGGAACGGAGCTTCCGTACCGGCCGGGAACGTGGTGTTCGGGGGCGTGGCTTGGGCGCAGCACACCGGAATCGGCAAGGTCGAGCTGCGCGTGGACCGGGGGAGCTGGCAACCGGCCAAGCTCGCTCCGGGCATCTCGGTGGACACCTGGTACCAGTGGCAGCTCGGCCTTGACCTGCAGCCCGGGCAGCACGAGATTCAGGTCCGGGCCACGGACCTCAAGGGCACGGAACAGGCTGAGGAACACCGTTCGGTGGCACCTGACGGCGCCACGGGCTTCCACACCATTAGAGTGGACGTGAAAACGTAGCCCACCAAAGGCCGGACCATGCACAGCCTGCACGAACACAGCACCCACGAGCACGGCAAACACGATCACGGTACCCACAGAAGCGTCGCGGACCACCGGCAGGCGGTCAGGGCACTCCTCGAACCGCTGCTGTCCCCGGAACGGACCGAAAGGCTTCCGCTGGTCCAGGCCCTGGGGCGCGGGCTGGCGGAGGACGTCACCGCTCCGCTGAGCCTGCCCCCGTTTCCGAACTCCCAGATGGACGGCTTTGCCATCCGTTCCGCGGACGTGCCCGACGGCGGGGCGGACCTGCGCGTCGCCGCTCCGGTTCCGGCGGGCGCGCGTCCCGAGCTGCTGCAGCCGGGCAGCGCTGCCCCGATCATGACCGGCGCCATGGTGCCTGCGGGGGCAGACGCCGTCGTACCTATTGAACAGGCGGTCCCTTCCATCTTTCCGCCCGCGGGCGAAGAGGCTGAGGTGAGGCTGCCGGCCACGGCTGCCGGGACGTACATCCGCGCCGCCGGAAGCGACATCGAAGCCGGCCAGCAGGCCCTGGCCGCCGGAACCTGCCTGGGCCCGGCGCAGCTGGGTCTGCTCGCCGCCCTGGGGATGCCCGAGGTCCTGGTCCACAAGCAACTTTCGGTCCTGCTGGTCACCACCGGCGACGAAGTGGTGGAACCCGGGGAACCGCTCGGCGACGGCAAGATCTATGACGCCAACGGCACCCTCCTGGAATCCGCGCTGCGGCAGGCGGGACTTGCCGTGACCCGGGCGGGCATTTCAGCCGACAGCCCCGAAGCCCTGCGGACGCTGCTGCGCACCCACATGTCCGCGGTGGACCTGATTGTCACCACCGGGGGAGTAAGCAAGGGGGCCTACGAGGTGGTGCGGCAGGCCATGGACGGCCAGGACGTCGCGTTCCAGCACGTCGCCATGCAGCCCGGCGGCCCCCAGGGACTGGGAACGTTCGACGGCGTCCCCCTCCTTGCGTTTCCGGGGAACCCCGTCAGCTGCCTCGTCTCCTTTGAGATGTTTCTCCGGCAGGTGCTGGGCGAACTGTTTGGCGCGCCCGCGCCCAGGCCCGCCGTCCGGGCGCGGCTGGCCCAGCCGCTGACTTCCCCGGCCGGCAAGCACCAGGTCCGGCGCGGGTCCCTGCAGGCTGACGGCACCATCCGGCTGCAGGGCGGCGAAAGTTCGCATCTGGTGCAGGCGCTGGCCCACTCCAATGCCCTGGTCCACGTGCCTGCAGGCACTGCCGCTCTCGACGAAGGCGCCGAAGTGGAAGTATGGATGTTGTGACTGCAGAAAATGACCCCGGCGCCCTGACCCACCTGCGCCGTGACGGCACGGCCCAGATGGTGGACGTCTCAGAAAAACCGGAAACCACACGCGAGGCCACGGCCACCGCGACGGTCCGCAGCACCGCCGAGGTCCTCGCGCTGCTGGGCACCGGCGGCCTGCCGAAGGGTGATGCGCTCGCCGTGGCCCGGGTTGCCGGGATCATGGCGGCCAAGAAAACCCCTGAACTGATCCCGCTGTGCCACCCGCTTCCGATCTCAAAGGTGACGGTTGACTTTGAACTCGGACCCGAGACAGTGGACATCCTGGCCACGGTCAAGACCCGCGGGGTGACCGGCGTCGAAATGGAGGCCCTGACGGCGGCCTCCGTGGCGGCGCTGAGCGTCTACGACATGATCAAGGCCGTGGACAAGCACGCTGTCCTCACGGACATCAAGGTCCTGGCCAAGAGCGGCGGCAAGAGCGGGGACTGGGCCCTGTGAGCACCCCCGACTCCACAACCGCGGCACCTCACGTCCACGGCGAGGTCCAGGGCCGCAAGGCCGGCGTCGTGATTGCGTCAACGCGCGCTGCCTCCGGCGTCTACCAGGACGAGACCGGGCCGGTCATCACTGACTGGCTCACCGAACACGGCTTCGTGCCGTATCCGGTCATGGTGGTGCCCGACGGTGAACCTGTGGGCGCAGCGATCCGCGCGCTACTGACCCAGGAACCCGCCGTCGTCATCACCAGCGGCGGCACCGGCCTGAGCCCGGACGACCGCACGCCGGAAATGACGCTGCCGCTGCTGGACCGCGAAATCCCCGGCATCATGGAGAGAATCCGCCAGGCCGGAACGGCGAAGACGCCGCACGCCATGCTCAGCCGCGGACATGCCGGTGCGGCCGGCAGGACTTTCATCATCAACCTGCCCGGATCACCCAAGGGGGTCATGGACGGCCTGACCGTCCTGGACTCGGTGATCGGGCACCTGTGCGACCAGTTGGAGGGCGGACATGGCCACTGAGGCTTCGTTCGAAGTAGTAACCGCGGTGCTCAGCACTGAACCCATCTCCGTGGACCAGGCCATCGCCGCCGTGGAGTCTGAGACGGCCGGAGCTGTAGTTAGCTTCAGCGGCGTGGTCCGGAACCACGACGGCGGGAAGCCGGTCGACCGGCTCAGCTACAGCGCCCATCCGACGGCCCGGAAGGTGCTGGACGACGTCGTGGCGCAGCTGGTGGCCGAACAGGCGGCAGCGGCAGGAGCCGATGGTGCCATGGCTCCGCCCGTCCGGATCTGGGTCGCGCACCGGGTGGGCCCGCTGGAAATTGGCGACCCTGCCCTTGTCTGCGCCGTAGCGGCCGCCCACCGCGGGCAGGCCTTCGCCGTGTGCTCCGAGCTGGTGGACCGGGTCAAGGCTCAGGTGCCGATCTGGAAGGAACAGTTCTTCAGCGACGGCACAGTCGAATGGGTCGGGGCAGGGGAGTAAGGGCCAGCAGCGCAGGGGAATAAGAGCCGGCAGCGCCGCGGAACACGCCGTCCGCGCGTGAGGTAACGCATGCGCTCCGGTTCCGTCCGGCGGCCGCCCGAACTGTAGTGTGGAATCCATGACCCAACAACTTCCTGTCGCCGTTCTGGGCGCAAACGGGCGCATGGGCGCCGAGGCCGTGAAGGCCGTGGAGGCCGCCCCGGACATGGTGCTCGTCGCCGCGCTGGGACGCGGTGACTCCCTCGATTCCCTGCGCGACGCCGGTGCCCGGTATGTCGTGGACCTCACCGTTCCGGAAAGCACCGAGGAGAACGTCCGCTTCGCCGTCGAAAACGGCATGCACGCGGTGGTGGGCACCACGGGCTGGGACGTGGGCAGGCTGGAGTCGCTGGAGACCCTGCTGGCCGGCCACCCGGAAGTCGGCGTGCTCATTGCACCCAACTTCGCCCTTGGCTCCGTGCTCACGTCGGCGTTTGCCGCCAAAGCCTCCAAGTACTTCGAATCAGTGGAGATCATCGAACTCCACCACCCGGACAAGGTGGACGCGCCCTCGGGTACTGCAGTGCGCACCGCCCAGCTGGTGGCAGCGGAACGCGAGGCGGCCGGCGTCGGCCCCAGCCCGGACGCTACTACAACTGAACTGGCCGGAGCCCGCGGCTGCGAGGTGGACGGCGTGCGCGTGCACAGCGTCCGGCTCCGGGGGCTCGTGGCCCACCAGGAGGTCCTGCTGGGCGGGCCGGGGGAGCAGCTGACGCTCCGCCATGATTCCTTCGACCGCGCCTCGTTCATGCCGGGTGTCCTCCTGGGCGTCCGCAACGTTGCCGCCCACCCTGGACTCACCGTCGGCTTGGACGGCTACCTGGATCTGGGGCTGTAACGCAGTGAAACCGTTTCTTGGCTGGCTGAAGACCAACCGCACCAAGATCTGGGTGGGCGCGGTGACGCTCCTGCTGGTCTTCTACCTTGTGGTGTCCCTCCAGCGTTCGGTCCTGCTGCTGACCGACCCCGAGCCCGTGGCCAAGGCCATCGGCGCGGCGTACCTCGTGCTGCCGGTGATCGGTGCCTGGGCCCTGATCCGGGAACTCCTCTTCGGCGCCCGGACCGAGCAGATGGCACGGGTGCTCGAGGCCGAAGGCGGTCTGCCGGAGGATAACCTGCCCCGCACGCCGGCCGGCCGGATTATCCGCGCTGCGGCGGACCAGGAGTTCGAGAAATACCGCGCGGAGACGGAGGCGGCCCCGGACGACTGGCGCTCGTGGTTTAGGCTCAGCTGCGCCTATGACGCGTCCGGTGACCGGAAGCGGGCACGTTCTTCCATGCGCGACGCCGTGCGGCTGTTCCGCGCCTCCGGCGACGCTGTGGCGCGCTAGCAGGGCAGCCGGTCCAGCCAGACAGCAGGCTTAGCGAATCCTTGCCGGCTGGTGGCGGCCCACCTGGTTGGCGGCGTGTCCGAGCCATTCCAGCGGACCGCGCCATTTCAGGATGGCGAAGACCATCCCGATCACCACGGCCAGCGCCGCGTGGGCGAAGTACATCCCGTCCTCGGTCCACCCCGCAGGCAATGGCTTGAGGTGGAACGACGCCACCACGCACACGTGTGCCGTGTACAGGGTCAGGGTCATGGCGCCGGGTCCGCGGAGCGGAAGCAGCAGGTCGAGGGCCAGCCACTGGCCCAGCCTGCCCACCAGAAGGCAAAGGCCGACGACGGCGGCCGCCACACCGCTGGTATGCAGCAGGTCCAGCGTGGCTCCGGAATGGGGCGCGCTGCTTGCCAGCCACCACCAGGATCCCTCTTGGCGGACGCCGGCCAGATTGACCTGCAGGAGGCTGTCCAGCGGATAGTTGGGGTCGGTGAGGATATCCTGCAGGGCGGCGCGGCCGCCCCATGGCCCCATTGCCGCCGTCCCCAGGACCTTGGAGAATGCCGCTACAGCCGTGCCGCCGAGCAGCATCAGCACGGGAACTATCGCCGTGGTCAGCGCGAGCCTGCCAATGATGAGACCTACCAACAGATATGAAATCCACTGGAACACCGGGTAGTACCCCGTCAGGAACAGGTCGCCAAGGAGCTGGCCCGGGGCGGTGAGGTCCTCCCACCCCGGGTTGTGGCTGAGCTGCAGCGGCGGATCGGCGGCCATGAGCCACGGCCGCAGCAGGAAAGCAATCACCGGGGACAGCAGGATCCAGCCCGCAGCCCAGGCGCACAGGGCCTTCAGCCGCAGCCCGATGAACGGCAGGACGCACAGGAACAGCACGGCGTAATGCACCAGGATTACCGCCACGTTGACGTCCAGTCCGCCGAGCGCGAGCCCGACGACGGCAATCACCAGCGCGCGCATAGCGATGCCGCGCCGTGCCGCGGTCAGTGCCGGTCCGTCAAGAGGCTGTTGCTTGCCGGTGGACAGGGCGAGGCCGATTCCCGCGAGCACGGCAAACAGTGCGGCGGCACGGCCCGAGAATGTCAGGCCGACCCACGTCGGGGTCAGGGCGGCGTTCGGCTCGAAAGTCGGGAGCAGGTGGGTGGCCATCATGCCCAGGAGGGCCAGGCCGCGGGCAGCGTCGATACCGGCCAGCCGGACGCCTGTTGCGGGCACCTTCGCTGTTTTGGAAGATGCAGCCGTGCTCCGCGAGGTCATGATGTGATCGTCTCACATCCGCATAGCAGCACTGATTTTCATGAACCAGGGCCGCTAAGGGCGATGTCGCCGTCGGGCTGGGCCTTCAGCTCCGCGATTTGTTCAGGCACGACGTCGGACAGCAGCTTGGACCGGTGGTGTGGTTCCTGATCGGCCGCCGGGCGCCGTCCGCGAGAAAAATCCCGTTGCGGCTAGAGCAATAGGGCCGGCGGCCTCACCGCGTCGTCCTCGGGTGCTTCGAACCATGCCCGGCCGTGGCGGTACCGGAATGCGAATCCGGTGTATCCGGCCGGCCGCAGGTCGACCGTGTCGAGGACGCCCGCTGCCGGGCGCTCGGCCTGGTCCCAGCAGGGAACAACGGCTCCCGGCTCAGCTACCCGTGCAAGTCCGATGTCAGGGAAGCTCGCGTCGACGTATCCGGCGCGTGCCGTGAGAGGTACTCCCGTGTAGATGCAGCCGGCAAAACCGTACAGCAGCAGCCGATTCTCGTTCGGCCGCGACTGTTCCGGCAGCTCGGACCGCTCATCCCAGAGCCAGGATTCCGCGGCCATCGCCGCAAACTCCGCCGCAGACAGGTCATTAATCCTGTCTATTCCATGGAGCGGGCAGTAATCCGAAGCGTGCACGCCCTCCTCCGGCATGAGGCGGTCGTCGGCATCCGGAAAGGACCGGCGGAATTCCAAGAGGCAGATGCATCCACCGGACGTGGCATCTTTCAGGGGTACGAGCCCGGACGCGTCATCAACGAAAGGCCATGACGGCGCCAGACCCGCCCCCGCCGGAACTTCCCAGACGAGGCGCTTCCCCACCCGACTCATCGCGAACAGCCGCCCACCCTGACTCACCACTGTGGCGATGGCCATGATGCTTAGTGCGGCCGCCACTGCAGCAAAAGCGCTTGAGGATGATTCCTTGGCCATTTCCTCATAGGTTCGACCGAGTTCAGCGGGAAGCGCCGCGAAGGCAACTGTCCAACCGGCAGTGGCCGTGGCGACAAAGACGAGGGCTTTGATGTGGCCGCGGCGAAGCGCCCGCTTGCTGGCTTTCACTGCGTTGGCGCCCACTGCGGCAGTGCGTCCCGTGGTTGACGACCGCGCCAGCGCACGCACTGCGCGCACTTCACGCCATGACCGGGAGGCCGCAGCCAGGGCCAGCACGGCGCCTACCGCAGAGCCAAGCCACCACACCGGTCCGGAGGCATAGCCGTCCAAACTGTGGGGCACGGCTGCGAAGCCGAGGACCAACGGTGCTGCCACTACGGCATGCCGTCCCAGCATCCAGCCAAGGACACAGAAACCTGTAGCGAGAAGAATGCTCGCGATGCCCACCATGTCGATGAGGCGGAACGTTCCGTACCATGAAGGGTCATCGAAGGATTCCCAACCACGATCAGCGATAAAGGCCCCGGCTGTCCCGAGTAAGCCAGTGAGCCAACCAAGAATCCCCAGCCGCCGGGAAGACACCCGCTTCGGGAGGGCGGCCCATGCCCGCGTTTCCGGACGCACGATGTCACAGCTGAGGGTCAACAGTCGATCCTTCCGCGCGGCCTGATTTACGTTGATCATTCCATGGCCGGCGGACTGCGGCTGGCATTTTCGCGACCCTTGTATTCGAATATATATTCGAATAGTATTCCGGCATGAAGAAGTCATCAGGGCGTTCGGCGGGTCACCAAGCAGCCGGCCATCAAGCGGGAGGGCATGCGCCTGGGGGGCGCCGGTTCGGGGGTGATGTTCCCCGGGATCAGGCGCCCGGGAGTGATGCGCCCAAGGGTGATCCCCTGAAAGCCATGAGCCCGGGAGTTGTGGACTATCTCTTCCGGCAGCTCGTGGCGGGGGAGCCGCCCGAGGACGTCCAGTGGGGCCGGGAAGGCGTTGCGCTTTCGGCGCAGGCGCCGGGGCCGGAGCTGGCGCGGCGGCTGTCCGAAACGGACCTCGATGCGCTGACGCCCACGGAGCTGTTCCACTATGTCCGCGCCGCACAGCGCCTTTCCCAGTGGGCAGAGTCGTTGCGGGAGGTGGCCGTGGAGCGCTACTGCGCAGGCGCCGATCCCGCCTAGGATGGGCTCGTGACCGCACCGCTTACCGTCTCGGCAGTCCAGTACGCAGCCCTGTCCGGCGGAATCGACGCCAATGTGCCGGAGCATGTGCACCTCATCGAGGACGCCGACTCGCACGGCGCGCGGCTCGTGGTGTTCCCTGAACTGTCGCTAACCGGGTACGACCTGCCGCCGCTTCGCGGTGGGCAGCAGTTTGATGCGGGGGACCAGTGGGTGGCCCCGGGGGATCGCCGTTTGGACCCAGTGCGGGAGATCTGCCGCAGAACCGGGATCACCGCCGTCGTTGGTGCACCCTTCCGGGAGCCGGACGGCACTCCGCGGCTCGCATCCCTGGCCGTTCATCCGAATGGCACAGAAGAGACTGGCTTCAAGACGCACCTCCACGGCGACGAGCAGTCCTTGTTCGAGGCAGGGCGGCAACCGCTCCTGCTGGACGTGGACGGGTGGAAGATTGCCCTGGCCATCTGCTTCGATGCTGCCCAACCTGCGCACTCCGGCGCTGCCGCCGCCGCGGGAGCCGACGTGTACGCCGTCTCGGCGCTCTACACGCAGGAGGAAGGCCACCGGCTGGGGCTGCATCTCGGAGCGCGGGCCATGGACAACCGGATATATGGCGTCCTTGCCAACCTGGGTGGCCGAACACCGCTGGGTCCGTCCTGCGGCCTGAGCGGTTTCTGGGGGCCGGACGGGCTGCCGATGCAGCAGGCGCGCGGTACCGGAACGGAAGTTGTCACAGCTGTGCTGCGGCGGGGTTCCCTGGAGAGGTACCGGTAGCCGGCGTGGTACCGCGGCCAGCTAACGCACGGGAATTTGACGATCATCACGCGGCGGCCATTGTCCTAACCTGCACGTGACAGGGTAACGTTTTTCCCATGGCTGAAACTTCCGCGAACCTCCCTGCCCTGGGCACCCTCCTGACCGCCATGGTTACCCCGTTCACGACGGACGGCAAGGTCGATTACCAGCAGGCAGCGGAATTGGCCAGCAAGCTCGTTGACGACGGCTGCGACGGCCTGGTTGTCACCGGGACCACGGGCGAGACGTCCACCCTCACCGACGAGGAAAACCTCGGAATGTTCCGCGCCGTTATGGAAGCCGTTGGCGGGCGTGCCGCAGTTATCGCCGGTACCGGAACCAACGACACCGCCCACTCGGTGCACCTGTCCCAGGAAGCTGCCAAGCTGGGCGTCGACGGCCTGCTGATCGTCACGCCCTACTACAACAAGCCCAGCCAGGCCGGCGTCCGGGCGCACTTCGAGACGGTCGCATCCGCCACGGACCTGCCCGTCATGCTGTACGACATCCCCGGACGGTCCTCCATCGAGATCGCGCCGGACACCATGATCCGTCTTGCCCAGCACCCGAACATCGTTGCCGTCAAGGATGCCAAGGCCGACTTCGCCGCGGCAACCCGCGTTCTGGCCGAGACCGATCTTGCCTTCTACTCCGGCGACGACGGCCTGACCCTGCAGTGGATGGCCCTGGGCGCCGTGGGCCTCGTGGGTGTCACCACGCACGTTGCCACCCGCCGCTTCCGGGAGCTCATCGACGCGATCAACGCGAGCGACCTCGGCACGGCCCGCAAGATTAACTTTGAGCTTGAACCGATAGTGCGCGCCACCATGACCCGTGTCCAGGGCGCCGTTGCAGCCAAGCAGATTCTTAAATGGCAGGGAGTCCTGCCCAACTCGATTGTCCGCTTGCCCCTCGTGGAGCCGGACGAAGCCGAGATCGAAACCATCCGCGAGGACTTGGCGAAAGGAGGGCTGGTCTTTTCCTGACGGACTGAGACCGGCACTCTTCCGTCTGGAAAGAAGTGCATTATGACCCAAGTAGCCCTCCCCGGCCTCGTTACGCCTCCCCGCCTTCCCCAGGGCACCCTGCGGATTGTTCCGCTGGGCGGGCTCGGCGAAATCGGCCGGAACATGGCTGTGTTCGAAATCGACGGCAAGCTGCTGGTCGTCGACTGCGGCGTCCTCTTCCCTGAGGAAACCCAGCCTGGCGTTGACCTGATCCTGCCCGATTTCTCCTACATTGAGGACCGGGTCGACGACATCGTTGCCGTGGTCCTCACGCATGGCCACGAGGACCACATCGGGGCCGTTCCGTACCTGCTGCGGCTCCGCAACGACATTCCGCTCGTGGGGTCGCAGCTGACCCTGGCGCTGATTGAAGCCAAGCTCCAGGAGCACCGGATCAGGCCCTACACGCTGTCCGTCACCGAGGGGCAGGTGGAGCAGTTCGGCCCCTTCCAGTGCGAGTTCGTTGCGGTCAACCACTCCATCCCGGACGCCCTGGCGGTCTTCATCCGCACAGCCGGCGGCACGGTGCTGCACACGGGCGACTTCAAGATGGACCAGCTGCCGCTCGACGGCCGCATCACCGACCTCCGGCACTTCGCCAAGCTGGGCGAAGAAGGCGTGGACCTGTTCATGTCCGACTCCACCAACGCCGACGTCCCGGGGTTCACCACCGCGGAGAAGGAGATCGGCCCCACGCTGGACCGGCTCTTCGGGCAGGCCACCAAGCGCATCATCGTGGCGTCGTTCTCATCCCACGTGCACAGGGTGCAGCAGGTCCTTGACGCGGCGGCCAAGCACGGCCGGAGCGTCGCCTTCGTGGGCCGTTCCATGGTGCGGAACATGGCCATCGCGGCCAAACTTGGCTATCTGCACGTGCCGGACGGCATCCTGGTGGACCTGAAGAACATCGACTCGCTGCCCGACAACCGGGTGGTGCTGATGTCCACCGGGTCCCAGGGCGAACCCATGGCCGCGCTGTCGCGCATGGCCAACGGCGACCACCGCGTAGTGGTGGGCCAGGGGGACACCGTCATCCTGGCGTCCAGCCTCATTCCCGGCAACGAGAACGCCGTCTTCCGCATCATCAACGGCCTGCTGAAGCTCGGCGCCGACGTGATCCACAAGGGCAACGCCAAGGTCCATGTGTCCGGCCATGCCGCGGCCGGGGAGCTCCTTTACTGCTACAACATCCTCGAGCCGCTCAACGCTATGCCGGTGCATGGCGAGACGCGCCACCTGATCGCCAACGGCAAGATCGCGGAGGAGTCGGGCGTTCCGGCGGCCAGCATCCTGCTCGCAGACAACGGCACGGTGATTGACCTGCGGGACCACCGGGCCGACATCGTGGGCCAGGTCGAGGTTGGCTTCGTGTACGTGGACGGCTCCAGCGTGGGCGAAATCACCGACGCCGACCTCAAGGACCGCCGCGTCCTGGGCGACGAAGGCTTCATCTCCATCATCACGGTCATCAACAGGGCCACCGGCAAGGTTGTCTCCGGGCCCGAGATCCACGCCCGCGGTGTCGCTGAGGACGACTCGGTCTTCGACGACATCATTCCTAAGATCAACGCCGCACTGGAGGAGGCAGTGCTCAGCAACGCTGACCACACCAACCACCAGATGCAGCAGATCGTCCGCCGGGTGGTCGGCACGTGGGTAAACCGCAAGCTGCGCCGGCGCCCCATGATCATCCCGGTGGTCCTGGAGGCCTAACCGCCGGTTCCAGCGGGGCTGAACACGGCTGAACACAGCCCCCGGAAGGCCCGGAAATCCGCGGTTCCCGGGCCGCAGTGGAGTACCGTGGCAGATATGGCCACTCGTACTTCCCCCGCGCCAAAACGTACCCCCAGCAGTAAAACGGGCGCAGCCGCAGGCCGCAGCGGCTCTTCAGCGGCCAAATCCGGCCGAACCGGATCGTCCGCCGGCAGCGCCCGCACGCGCCAGCTTCCCGCCGTCGAACACCGGCAGCCCTGGCTGCTGCGGGTGGCCGGCGGGGCCTGGCTGGGTATCGGTCACCTGGTGGGCGGGGGAGTGCGCCGGATCGGCCAGGACGTCAGCGACCTGGCACCTGAAGACCGCCGCGACGGGGCCGCCCTCTTTAACCTGGCCCTGGCGGTCTTCATCGCCACCTTCGCCTGGTGGGGTTTCCGCGGCTGGTTCCCGGACGCCGTCTACGCCGTGGTCAACGGCACCTTCGGCTGGATGTCGCTCGTCCTGCCGCTCATGCTCTTCGTGTGCGCCTGCAGGCTGTTCCGGCAGCCTGTGGACGGCCGCGGAAACAACCGTGTGGGCATCGGCTTCCTCATCATGACGTTCGCGGGCTGCGGCATCGCGCACATCGTGGGCGGCCAGCCGACCGTCAGCGAGGGCTTCGACGGGCTGCGGCAGGCCGGCGGCATGCTGGGTTTCCTGGCGGCCTCGCCGCTGGCCGCCATTCACCCCGCGGTCCCGGTGGTCCTGTACGGGCTGCTGGCTTTCGTGTCTGTCCTCATCGTCACTGCCACGCCGTTCGGCGCCATACCGCGGCGGCTGCGCGGCGCCTATGAGCACCTGATGGGCATCGACCTTCAGGAGAACGACGGCGACGCCCACGACCGCAGCTACCTGTACGAGAACAGCCCTCCCGTCCCGAAGAAGAAGCGCAAGCGCCTCTTCGGCAAGGACGAGGAAGCCGACCCCCGGCTGGAAGGCTACGTCGGAGACGAAGCGTTTGAACATGCCGTGGTCGACGACGACGACGAGCCGTCACCGGAGGCCGGCAAGGGGCGCCCCGCCGTGGCCCCGGGAGTCCGGCGGCCTACCCAGGCGGAGATCGCCGTCGAGAAGATCAAGGCAGCCCAGGGACTCGGCGCCAAGGGCGCCGACGCCGAGAACGCCACCGAGGCCATTCCGCTCGTGGTCCCCGGCATGGCCGGTTCGGCGACCTCACCCGGCTCGACTGCCGCTGCTGCTGCGCAGGTGCCGTCCAAGCCAGTGGCGCCCGCGCCGCCGCCCACACCGATTCCGCAGCGCACGGAGCAGCTGTCCCTCGCAGGCGATGTCACTTACACGCTGCCGTCGTCCGACGTGCTCACGCCAGGCTCCATTCCCAAGGAACGCACGGAAGCCAACGACGCCGTCGTCGCCGCCCTGACTGACACACTCCAGCAGTTCAACGTGGATGCGACTGTGACCGGTTTTAGCCGCGGTCCGACCGTGACCCGGTACGAGATCGAACTGGCGCCGGGCACCAAAGTGGAGCGGGTCACCGCGCTGTCCAAAAACATCTCCTACGCCGTCGCCTCGAGCGACGTCCGCATCCTGAGCCCCATTCCCGGCAAGTCGGCCATCGGCATCGAGATCCCCAACACGGACCGCGAGACCGTGTCGCTGGGTGACGTTCTGCGCAGCCAGAATGCCCGCCGCACGGACCACCCCATGGTCATGGGCGTCGGCAAGGACGTCGAGGGCGGCTACGTCGTGGCCAACCTGGCCAAGATGCCCCACCTGCTGGTGGCTGGTGCCACCGGTGCCGGTAAGTCCTCGTTCGTGAACTCCATGATTACGTCCCTGCTGATGCGGGCCACGCCCGACGAAGTCCGCATGGTCATGGTGGACCCCAAGCGCGTGGAGCTCACCGCCTATGAAGGCGTGCCGCACCTCATCACGCCCATCATCACCAACCCCAAAAAGGCCGCCGAGGCGCTGCAGTGGGTGGTCCGGGAAATGGACGCCCGCTACGACGACCTCGCCAACTACGGCTTCAAGCACGTGGACGACTTTAACAAGGCAGTGCGCGCCGGCAAGGTCCAGCCGCCGGTGGACTCCAAGCGGGTCATCCGGCCCTACCCGTACCTCCTGGTGATCGTGGATGAGCTCGCCGACCTCATGATGGTCGCACCGCGGGACGTGGAAGATTCCATCGTCCGCATCACGCAGCTGGCCCGCGCCGCCGGTATCCACCTGGTGCTCGCCACGCAGCGCCCGTCCGTTGACGTGGTCACCGGCCTCATCAAGGCCAACGTGCCGTCCCGCATGGCCTTTGCCACGTCCTCCGTTACCGACTCACGCGTGGTCCTCGACCAGCCCGGCGCCGAGAAGCTGATCGGTCAGGGTGACGCTCTGTTCCTGCCCATGGGCGCCTCCAAGGCGATGCGTGTGCAGGGCGCCTGGGTCACCGAATCCGAGATCCACAAGGTGGTGGAGCACGTCAAGGGCCAGCTCCAGGCCGTCTACCGTGACGACGTGGCACCCGAAGCGCAGAAGAAGCAGATCGACGACGACATCGGGGACGACCTCGAAGTGCTGCTGCAGGCCACGGAGCTGGTGGTCACCACCCAGTTCGGCTCGACGTCCATGCTGCAGCGCAAGCTCCGCGTCGGGTTCGCCAAGGCAGGCCGCCTCATGGACCTGCTCGAATCACGCGGCGTTGTTGGTCCATCTGAAGGCTCCAAGGCCCGCGACGTGCTGGTCAAGCCGGACGACCTCGCCGCGGTTCTGGCCGCGATGAAGGGCCAGGAGGCGCCGGCTGCGGCCGATTCGCAGACCGCCGCTCTGAGTGACAACGCCAACGCCAACATCGCCCAGGGCGGCTACGCGGAGGACCTCGTTGCCGCCGACCTGGAAAACCGCACCCAGAGCGTCGACTATTACGACGGCGCCGACAGCTCCGGTGACGACGAGGACGGTTCCGAGGACGCCTGGTCCCTCACCGGCAGGTAGTCCTCATGGGTATCAGCAAGAAAGCGGTAGCGCCGAAGACGGTAGCCTAGAAGGGTGACTAGCACCGAAGCGACCGCGGCCGGCTCCAACAGCTCCGGGATCTGGAATCTTCCCAACATCCTCACGATGCTCCGCATCGCGCTGGTGCCGTTCTTCGTGTGGTTCCTGATCGCCGACGCCCCGGGCCTGCGGAGCGAGTCCGGCGGGTGGCGCTGGGCGGCCGTGGCGGCGTTCGCCGTCGCGATTTACACGGACAAGCTCGACGGCGACATCGCCCGCAGCCGGGGACTGGTCACCGACTTCGGCAAGATCGCCGATCCGATCGCGGACAAGCTGCTGACCGGATCGGCCCTGGTCATGCTGTGCGTCCTGAATGAGCTGCCCTGGTGGATGACGATCGTGATCCTGGTCCGTGAGTGGGGCATCACAGCGCTGCGGTTCTTCGTCATCCGGTACGGCGTCATCCCGGCGTCACGCGGCGGCAAGCTCAAGACGGTTGTCCAGACCGTGGCGATCTTCCTCTACGTCCTTCCGCTGGCTTCCATCGCACCGTGGTTGACCTGGGTGGCCTTCGCGGTGATGCTGGCAGCCGTGCTGATCACCGTCTGGACCGGCGTCGAATATGTCATTCAGGCGCTGAAAGTCCGGTCGGAGGGGCTCCGCCGGCGGGCTGCGGACCTCGGCCAGCAGGAGAACGAGGAGGGCCAGCCGTGACGAATTTGCACCGGATCGCCGGGGAAGCCGTGGCTGCGGCCGTCGGGCGCGGCGTCACCGTCGCCACCGCGGAATCGCTCACGGCAGGAATGGTCGCCGCCGTACTGGCCGACACCCCGGGGGCCTCCGCCATGCTGCAGGGCGGCGTGGTCTCCTACAGCAACACCGTGAAGCGGGACGTCCTTGGCGTTTCCCAGGACCTGCTGGACGCCGTCGGATCGGTGGATGAAGCAGTGGCTGCCGCCATGGCCGACGGCGCCCGGCGGGTCTGCGGCGCGGACCTCGCCGTCTCCACCACGGGCGTCGCCGGCCCTGACGCGCACGACGGCAAGGCCGTGGGAACGGTGTTCGTAGGCGTCGCCACTGCGCAGGGTGTGCAGGCCTTTTCCTACAGCTTCCAGGGCACCCGGGCAGAAATCCGCGGGCTGGCCTGTGGCGCTGCTTTGGAGCGACTTCAGGAGGCACTGGCCGCGTTAAGCTGAGTTTCCGGCTACGCTGACCTGGCCCGCTGACTGCGCTAAGCTACCCGGAGTAAGGTTGCCGGGAACAAAAAGCGAATCCGAATAGTTGTCACATTGTGTCGCCTCTCCTTGAGGGAGGCGCCTAGGATGAAGAGAACATATGCGGTTTACGTCACAGTGAACCGGAACCATGAGGGAGCAAGGCGATACAGATGGTAAAGCAGCCCGTGTCCGTAAACGGCGTTGTCCGCTGGAAGGACGTGGGCCTCGCCGATCAGGCCAAGAGCGAACAGAAGGAGCGCAAGATGGTTGTACTTCGTCACGAAATCGGTGATGTACTGCGCGATGTCCGCCAGCGGCAAGGGCGTACCCTCCGCGAAGTTTCGCACAGTGCCCGGGTCTCCCTGGGTTACCTGAGTGAAGTGGAACGCGGCCAGAAGGAAGCTTCCTCGGAACTCCTGTCCTCGATCTGTTCGGCGCTGGATGTTCCGCTTTCCAGCATGCTCCGCGAGGTCAGCGACCGCGTGGCTGTCGCCGAAGGCGTTGCCGTGCCGGACACCGTCCCGCAGGAATTCTCCCAGCGTTACGGCCGTGACCTTGAGCGCGACCTGAGCAGCGAGCTCAACAACGAGCTCGCCACGGAAATGCTGTCGGGCGCCCGGTAACGGAACCCGGAACTCCGGACTAATAGCAACAGCGAAGGCCTCCGGCAATCCGCCGGAGGCCTTCGTCATGCCTTGAAATCAAGCCCTAATCTAGACGTCGTCCCGGGGGAATCCGTCACGTTCGTACGTGGCGTTGAGCTTGGCCATGTAGGTGGCCAGTGCGTCGAGGTCCTCCACCGGCCATTCGCCCAGGCGCTCACGGAACACCTGCCGCCGGGCATCCTGCACCTGGTGCATCTTCTCTTCGCCTTCGGCTGTGAGCCGGATCGTTTGCGCCCTGCCGTCCAGCGGGTCGGCTTCCTTGAGCACCAGGCCGATGCTTTCAAGGAATGCGATTTGCCTGCTGACGGACGGCTTGCCGACGCCGATGCTGGATGCAAGTTCGGTGAGGCGGATGGGGCCGCTCTTGCGGATCACGCTAAGCAGTCCATAGGCGGCCGGCTCCATGTCCGGGTGGACCTCGCGCGACAGTTGCTGGGAAATGGACCGGGCCCGTCGCCAGAAAAGACTGATCTGGTGCTCCACATTGGTCAGTGCCCTATCAAGCGTGTCCTCGAAGGGGGCAGTGGTTCCGGGGGCTTCAGCGGGATTGCTCATGGCAACCATTCTAGAGTCAGGGTCCGTGAGAGACTGTATTGGGTGAGGATTAGTGATTTCTGGCGGCTGATGGACGACGAATTCGGGGCCGGCTACTCGCGCGTGCTGGGCGGCTCCCTCGTCCTTGCCGGGGTCGGCGGCCGGACAGCCGACCAGGCCCTCGCCGCGGGCGTCAGTCCCCGCGACATCTGGCTGGCGGTGTGCGACGTGCAGGACGTCCCGGAGGAGCGCCGCCTCGGCCGCGATATCAAGCCGCGACAGCACGGGCCAGACCTGGTCTGAGAAGATCCCGACCCGGCCTGGGAACCTGCTGACACGCCGACAGATTGTTCGAATATCTGTTCGGGTGCGACTATGCTTTTTGCCAGCGGGTTATCCACATACGTGCGCCTGCCCGGCAAGAATGTCAGCGGGTGGCGCTAGCGTCGGTGATGACAGACAAAGGGCCGCAGAGGCCCCTCCAAAGCGAGAAAGCATTAGAGGTGTGAACCATGGCGGCAGCCCCGGATCGTGAAAAAGCGCTTGAAGCAGCGCTCGCGCAGATTGACAAGCAGTTCGGCAAGGGATCGATCATGCGGCTGGGCGACGAAACACGCGCCCCCATCGAGATCATCCCCACCGGCTCCATCGCGCTGGACGTCGCACTGGGAATCGGAGGTCTCCCGCGGGGGCGCGTCGTTGAGATCTATGGTCCGGAATCGTCAGGTAAGACCACCGTAGCCCTCCACGCCGTGGCCAACGCCCAGCGTGCCGGCGGCATCGCCGCCTTCATCGACGCCGAACACGCCCTCGACCCCGAGTACGCCGCCAAGCTCGGCGTGGACACGGACGCCCTGCTGGTCTCCCAGCCGGACACCGGTGAGCAGGCCCTCGAAATCATGGACATGCTGGTGGGCTCCGGCTCACTGGACATCGTGGTCATCGACTCCGTGGCAGCGCTGGTGCCGCGCGCGGAAATTGAAGGCGACATGGGCGACAGCCACGTCGGCCTCCAGGCACGCCTCATGAGTCAGGCCCTGCGAAAGATCACCGGCCGGCTGAGCCAGACCAAGACCACCGCCATTTTCATCAACCAGCTGCGTGAAAAGATTGGTGTGTTCTTCGGTTCCCCGGAAACCACCACCGGTGGTAAGGCGCTGAAGTTCTACGCCTCCGTGCGTATCGACGTCCGCCGCATCCAGACCCTGAAGGAAGGTGCCGATTCCGTCGGCAACCGCACCAAGGCCAAGATCGTCAAAAACAAGATGGCTCCGCCCTTCAAGATCGCGGAATTCGACATCATCTACGGCCAGGGCATCTCCCGCGAGGGCGGCATCATAGACATGGGCGTGGAGCACGGCATCATCAAGAAGTCCGGGTCCTGGTTCACCTACGACGGCGACCAGCTCGGCCAGGGCATGGAGAACTCGCGCCGCTTCCTGCGTGACAACCCGGAACTTGCCGCGGAACTGGAACGGCTCATCAAGGAAAAGCTGGGCGTGGGAGTCAAGCCCGCGGCCGATGCCGAAGCTTCACCGAAGCTGAAGGCCGTTGACGGCTTCTAGCAGGCGCCGGTCCTCTTCGGCCTTCGCCAAGGCCGGAGGGGACCGCGAAGCAGGGCCCGGCCCGGAACCCGATGAGGACCGGGACGCAGATCCGGCATCGGTGGCGCGCGCCATCGTGCTGCGCCAGCTGACCGCATCGCCCAAGAGCCGGCTGCAGCTTGAACGCAAGCTGGCCGAGCGCAACGTGCCGGAGGACATCGCCGCGGCTGTGCTGGACCGCTTTGAAGAGGTCCGGCTCGTTGACGACGCCGAATTCGCGGACATGTGGGTGCGGAGCAGGTCGCAATCGCGCAGGCTGGCCAGGGGGGCCCTGCGCCGGGAGCTCGCGGACAAGGGCATTGACCCTGACACGGCGGCCTCGGCTCTGGAGCAGGTCAGCGACGAAGATGAGGAAGCCGCTGCCCGCCACCTCGTGGAGCGCAAGCTTCGGCCGGGAACGGACCTGACTGACCGGGCGGAACGCGACAAGACCACGCGGCGGCTCGCGTCCATGCTCGCCCGCAAGGGGTACCAGCCCTCGCAGGCTTTCCGGATCGTGGGGGAGGTCCTGGACGCTGCAGCCGGCGGCGCCGCGTCCCGCGAGGACACCTACGCGGCCGCCGAGTCCTGGGAATGATCGAACGCCGGGAGTGAACGCGGCCGGTACTCTTGGCAGCCGGTACCCTTAATGGGTGAGTCTGACCTACCCTTCCCCCGCACCGGGCACCGAAAACGCAACCGGCGGCGCCGTTGTGCCCCGCACCTACCAGGTGCGCACCTTCGGCTGCCAAATGAACGTTCACGACTCCGAGCGCATGGCGGGCATGCTGGAGGCTGCCGGCTATGTACCGGCAAACGGCGCCCAAGCCGACGTCGTCGTCTTCAATACCTGCGCGGTACGGGAAAACGCGGACAACAAGCTCTACGGCAACTTGGGTCAGCTGGCGCCGATCAAGGCAGCCAACCCGGGGATGCAGATCGCCGTAGGCGGCTGCCTCGCCCAGAAGGACCGCGAAACCATCCTGAAGAAGGCGCCCTGGGTCGACGCCGTCTTCGGCACGCACAATGTCGGCGCCTTGCCTGCCCTCCTGGACCGGGCGCGCCACAACAACGAGGCGCAGCTGGAAATCCTTGAGTCGCTGGACGTCTTCCCGTCCACGCTGCCCACCAAGCGCGACTCTGTCTATTCGGGTTGGGTGTCCATTTCGGTCGGCTGCAACAACACCTGCACCTTCTGCATCGTCCCTGCCTTGCGCGGTAAGGAAAAGGACCGCCGGCCGGGGGAGATCCTTGCCGAGGTCCAGGCCCTGGTGGACGACGGCGCCATCGAAGTGACGCTCCTCGGCCAGAACGTAAACTCCTACGGGGTGGAGTTCGGCGACCGCCAGGCCTTCTCCAAGCTGCTGCGCGCCTGTGGCGAGATCCCGGGCCTCGAACGCGTGCGCTTCACGAGCCCCCACCCGGCTGCGTTCACCGATGACGTCATTGACGCCATGGCCGAGACGCCCAACGTCATGCCGCAGCTGCACATGCCGCTCCAGTCGGGATCGGACAAGGTCCTGCGTGACATGAAGCGTTCTTACCGGTCGGCGAAGTTCCTCGGGATCCTGGACAAGGTCCGCGCCAAGATGCCGCATGCGGCGATCTCCACGGACATCATCGTTGGTTTCCCGGGAGAGACGGAGGAGGATTTCCAGGCGACGCTGGACGTCGTCGAAAAGTCACGCTTCGCCACGGCCTTCACCTTCCAGTACTCCAAGCGGCCCGGCACGCCAGCCGCGGATCTGCCGGATCAGCTGCCCAAGGCGGTGGTGCAGGAACGCTTCGAGCGCCTCACCGCGCTCCAGGACCGCATTGCCGCGGAAGAGAACGCCAAGCAGCTGGGACGCCGCGTCGAGGTCATGGTCACCGCCCAGTCCGGCCGCAAGTCCGAGGAAACGCACCGCCTCTCTGGCCGTTCGCAGGACCAGCGCCTGGTCCACTTCACGGTTCCCGAGGGCGCTCCTGCCCCGCGTCCTGGAGACCTGGTAACAGTCACCATTACGGAGGCGGCCGCCTTCCACCTGGTCGCCGATCCTGCGTCCGCAGCCGACTACTCCCTGCGCCCGTCCCGTGCCGGGGATGCCTGGGACAGGGCGCAGGCCGATTCCTGCGGTGTGCCGGCCCCTGGCGCGGCGGGTGCAGCGGGCAAGACCGGCGTGTCGCTCGGCATGCCTTCGCTACCCGTGCGGAGCCGCTGACCCAGTGGCGGGCCAACCCCCCGTCATAGCGGTTGTCGGTCCCACCGGTTCGGGCAAGTCCGACCTCGCCGTTGATCTTGCCCTGGCCCTCGACGGCGAGGTTATCAACGCCGACGCCATGCAGTTCTACCGCGGCATGGACATCGGCACCGCCAAGGTCACCGAGGCTGAACAACGGGGCGTCCGGCATCACCTGCTGGACATTCTGGACGTGACGCAGGAAGCGTCGGTGTCCGACTTCCAGCAGCAGGCAAGGGATGCCGTCGCCGACATCCACCGCCGCGGCAAGCGCGCCATCCTGGCCGGCGGGTCGGGCCTGTATGTTCGCGCCGCCCTCGACGTGCTGGACTTCCCGGGAACTGATCCGGAAATCCGCACCCGGCTGGAACAGGAGAACGCCGAGGCAGGGACTGCGGTGCTGCTGGACCGCCTCCGGGCGGTAGATCCCGTCTCCGCAGGGCGCCTCGGCGACGCCCGCCGCATTATCCGAGCGCTGGAGGTGTTCGAACTGACGGGGCGCCCGTTCAGCTCGTTCATGCCAACCCGCGAGTACAACCAGCCAGCCCTCCAGATCGGACTGGAGGTTGACCGTGAGCAGCTGCGCGACCGGCTCGCCGCCCGCGTGCACCGGATGGTGGAGCGGGGGCTGCTGGCCGAAGTCGAACGGCTGGACGCCCAGGGCCTTCGCCGCGGCAAGACCGCACCCCGTGCACTGGGCTACGCCCAGTTCCTCAAGGTGCTCGACGGCGAAGCGAATGTAGCGCAGGCAGCCGAAGAAACCATGGTGGCCACCAGGCAGTTCGCCCGCCGGCAGCTGACGTGGTTCCGGGCCGACCCCCGCATCAGCTGGCTGGACTGGCAGGATCCTCAGCTCGCCGCCAAGGCAGCCCGGCTCTGCCGCCGAGCCAATCCGGCACCAACGCACTGAAAGAAAGACCCGTATGACCCTCGCAGTTACCACCACGCCAAAGCACTCCTCGCGGCGATCCCTCATCGTCGCCGTCGCCTCGCTGCTGGGAGCGACGCTGTTCTGGGCCGGCAACTACGTTGTCGGAGCCGGTGCGGTGGCGAGCATCGATCCCCTCAGCCTGGTGCTGCTGCGCTGGTCCCTCGCCCTGGTTCCGCTGCTGGCCATCGCCCAACTGGTGGAGCGTCCGCGATGGCGGCAGGTGCTGGCCGCCTGGCCGTGGCTGATCGCCCTGAGCGTGTTCGGACTGCTGGGCTACAACCTGCTTTTGTACACGGCTCTCGAGCACACGGATGCGTTCAGTGCTTCCCTCATCAATGCGTTCAACCCGGCGCTCATAACCCTGGCCGCTGCCGCCTTCCTGCGCGAACGGCTGACTCGCCGGGCAGTTGGCGGTGTCCTGATCGCACTTGTCGGGGTGCTGCTTGTCCTCAGCAACGGCGACCTGGGCAAGCTGCTGCAGGCCGGGTTCGGGACGGGTGAGCTCTTCATGCTCGGAGCCATTGCGGCGTGGTCCGCCTATACGATCACCGGGCGCCTGGCTCCGCCGCTGCCCCCGATAACCGCCACGGCCATCCAGGCCGCGGTCACCATCGTTGTGCTCGCACCGGTCAGCCTCGCTGCCGGCGGTCCGGCGCTGCCGTCCACGCAGGGTGCCATCGTTTCCCTGGCCTTCATCGCGCTCTTCCCGTCAGTGCTGTCCTACCTGCTCTGGAACCGCGCCCTGACAGTCATCCCGGCCGGGAACGCCGGAGTGTTCCTTAACCTCATCACCGTCTTCACCGCCCTGTTCACCATCCTCTCCGGCCGTCCCTACACCTTCGCGCAAATAGCAGGCGGCGTGATTGTGGTCGCCGGCATCCTCCTGACCAGCACCCGCGGCCGGCGAGGCAGATCCACAGCGTTTTTCTGGCGCCACCGGCGGACGGGTAACCTTGAACCATGAATGAAACCCTTGCCGAAACAGCCCGGCCCGCCGCCCCCACCGGGGGCTCGACACTGAGCGGACTGCGGTTCTCCAAGGGCCACGGAACAGGCAACGACTTTGTCCTGGTCGCCGATCCCGAGGGCGTGCACGCGATCTCCGCGGAGCAGGTCGCCCAGCTGTGCGACCGCCACCGCGGCATCGGCGGCGACGGACTCATCCGCGCCGTCCCGTCCCGTCTCCTTGACGAGGGCCGGCAGATTCTTGCCGAGAACCCCGACGCCGAGTGGTTCATGGATTACCGCAACGGTGACGGTTCCCTCTCAGAGATGTGCGGCAACGGCGTGCGCGTGTTCGTCCACTTCCTCCTGGCCGAAGGCCTGGCTCAGCTGCCGGCCGGAGGCTCACTGACCATCGGCACCCGCGGCGGCGTCAAGACCATTGTCCGCACACGTGACGGCTACGCCGTCGACATGGGCCCCTGGGAGTTCATTTTCCCGGACGAGGCAGCGGCCCGCGCCATGGATTCTCTCGTCAGCGCCGAGGGACTCGAGGTGCCGCGGCCGGCGCTGTCCGTCAGCATGGGTAACCCCCACACGGTCGTTGCCCTGGCCGAGCTGTCCGAACTCCGGGACACCCGGCTTTTTACCGCCCCGCACGTCGACCCGGCGCCCGCCAATGGAACGAACGTCGAGTTCGTCGTCCCGGCCGAGCCGCTGGTGCACGAGGGCGTGGGCACCGTGACCATGCGGGTCCACGAGCGTGGCGTCGGCGAGACGCAGTCCTGCGGCACCGGCGCGTGCGCCGCAGCAGTGGCCATCCGTCACTGGGCCGGACAGGGCGCGCCGGACGCCTGGCAGGTGAAGGTGCCGGGCGGCGTCGTGGGCGTGAAGTTCTTCACCGTCGCCGGCGGCCGGGAGCATGTTGAGCTCAGCGGCCCGGCAACGATCGTTGCTACTGGGACGCTTTCCTGACCCGCAGGATCCTGAAGGATTTGGACGTGCTCTCCCGCGTCACCGTGAAGGAGTCATCCAGTACCTCCGCCATCCAGCGCTGAAGCGTATCCGAGCCCAGGTTCTTCTGCACCACCAGCCACGCCGAACCGCCCGGTGCCAGCCTGGGCAGCCAGAGCAGCAGGAGTGAGTGGAGTTCATCCTTGCCAATCCGGATCGGCGGATTGGACCAGATGGTGTCGAAGCGGATCTCCGGATCCACGTTCTCCGGCGTGCTGGCCGTGACATTGTTCAGCCCAAGCAGTCCGGCGTTCCCGTTGGTGAGCGCGATGCATCGTTCATTGACGTCCACGGCGTAGACCTGAGCGTGCGGTGCCCGCAGCGCCATGGTCAGGGCGACGGGTCCCCACCCGCAGCCGATGTCGAGCAGGTTTCCCTGCGGCGCAGGCGCGGGAACCTCGGCCAGCAGGATGGCCGTCCCCTTGTCGATCCCGTCCGGACTGAAGATGCCGGACGAGGTCTGCAGCTTCCGCGTTTCACCGGCCAGTTCCACAGTGAGGGGCTTGCGGGTAAACGGCCCCGCCGGTGATGCGCTGAAATAGTGGGCAGATTCCATAACTGGCCAGATTAGTGGGCTGCCCGCCTGATGGGAAACCGGCTGACGGGAAAGCCGGCCGGCCGTTCTGGTATCATTGAAGGCATGTTCCTGATTTTTGAGTAGCCGGTACTTCTTTTTGCCCGCGGCCTTTAGTCGCCGGCACCGGCCCATGGCTCCCCTCCAATGCGACGCAGGTATTGCCCTTTGCAGGCACAAACCTTCCGCAGGAGCGCAGCCCGAAACAGCACTCAATCAGACCGCTTTCCGCCGGCCATGCCCGCGCCTGCCGGCATTTCAGGAGACCCTCCATGACCCCTCGCAGTCAGCCCAGCGCGAATACCGCTGCCAAGGGCGGCAATCAGCACTATTCTGAAGATGCAGAACCTTCAAAGGAGACCATGACCAATCAGCAAAATCCCGGATCCGAGCCGGCAGCCCAGGACATGAGTCCTGAGGAGATCCAGGCTGTTATCGACCGGATCCTCGCCAAGGACGTCCCGGCCAAGAACGCCGCACCTGCCAACGGCAGCCGCGCCGACAGCCAGGGCGTCTTGGGTAAGGCGCAGGCCATCTCGCAGCTCGCGGAAGAGCACAGCACGTACGACGGCGACCAGCAGGACCTCGAGGAACGTCGTGCACTGCGACGCACGGCCGGGCTGTCCACCGAACTCGAGGACGTCACCGAAGTCGAATACCGGCAGTTGCGCCTGGAACGCGTCGTTCTCACCGGGCTCTGGACCGAGGGCACGCTTGCCGACGCCGAGAATTCCCTGCGTGAACTCGCTGCCCTGGCGGAAACCGCGGGCTCGGAAGTCCTCGACGGACTGGTCCAGCGGCGCGCCAAGCCGGACCCCGGCACCTTCCTCGGTTCCGGCAAGGCCTTGGAACTCAAAGACGTGGTGATGTCCACCGGCGCCGATACCGTCGTGGTGGACGCCGAACTCGCTCCCTCCCAGAGACGCGGCCTTGAAGACATCGTCAAGGTGAAGGTCATCGACCGCACGGCCCTCATCCTCGACATCTTCGCCCAGCACGCCAAGAGCCGCGAAGGTAAGGCCCAGGTGGAGCTGGCGCAGCTCGAATACCTCCTCCCGCGCCTCCGTGGCTGGGGTGAATCCATGTCCCGCCAGGCCGGTGGCCAGGTGGGGGGCGCCGGCGCCGGCATGGGCTCCCGTGGGCCCGGTGAAACCAAGATCGAACTGGACCGGCGAAGGATCCGCACCCGGATGGCCAAGCTGCGGCGCGAGATCGCCGCGATGAAGCCTGCACGGGAGACCAAACGGGCCAACCGCCGTCGTAATGAAGTCCCGTCCGTGGCCATCGCCGGATACACCAACGCCGGCAAGTCCTCGCTGCTGAACCGCCTCACGGACGCCGGGGTCCTAGTGGAGAACGCCCTGTTCGCCACCCTGGATCCCACCGTCCGCAAGGCAGAGACCGCCGACGGAATGGGGTACACGCTGGCCGACACCGTGGGCTTCGTCCGGTCCCTTCCCACCCAGTTGGTGGAGGCCTTCCGTTCCACCCTTGAGGAAGTGGCGGATGCAGACCTGATCCTGCACGTCGTGGACGTGTCGCACCCGGACCCAGAGGGCCAGATCGCCGCCGTGCGGTCGGTGTTCGCCGAGGTGGACGCCCGCAAGGTGCCCGAGATCATCGTCCTGAACAAGGCCGACGCCGCCGACCCGTTTGTGGTGGAACGGCTGAAGCAGCGCGAACCACGGCACGTGGTGGTTTCGGCGCGTACGGGGGAGGGCATTGCCGAGCTTCTCGAGGCGATCAGCGAAGCCATCCCGCGGCCTAGCGTCAAGATGCAGCTCCTCGTGCCGTACCACCGCGGGGATCTCATCAGCAAGCTGCACGACTCCGACGCGGAGATCCTGAGCCTGGATCACGAAGAGGGCGGTACCCGCGCGGTGGTCATGGTCCGGGAAGGCCTCGCGGCTGAACTGGAATCCTTCAGCACCGATGACTGACGGGGCGGCAGCCGCCGGCGCCGCGGCCACGGCCGGCGAGCAGCTTGTACTTGACCTGCTCGACCGTGCCGTGGCTGGCATGGGCGGCCAAAGCCGCAGCGGCCAGCACGAGATGGCCCGGCAGGTGGCGCGCGCGATAGAAACCGGTGACCACCTGCTGGTGCAGGCCGGCACGGGAACCGGCAAGTCACTGGCCTACCTGGTCCCGCTCATCGCGCACTCGCTGGAGAGCAATAAGCCGACCCTCGTCTCCACCGCCACCCTCGCCTTGCAGACCCAGATCGTGGGCCGTGACCTCCCGCGGCTGCTGGAGAGCCTCAAACCGGCACTCGACCGGCCCGTGAAGGTGGCACTGGTCAAGGGCCGCGCTAACTACGTCTGCAGGCACAAGCTGGAAGGCGGCTTTCCCTCCGAGGAACCCTCGGAGGGCCAGCTCTTCTCGCTGGGCGAGGACACCAGCGTCCCGCACTTCGCCGCGGCGATGGGCGGCCCCTCGTCGCAGCTCGGCAAGGAGGTGGTCAGGCTCCGGGAATGGGCGGAGCAGACCACCACGGGTGACCGGGACGAGCTCCTTCCCGGCGTCACGGACCGGGCCTGGCGGCAGGTGTCCGTCACATCCATGGAATGCCTCGGCGCGCAGAAATGCCCCCTCGCCGAAGAGTGCTTCAGCGAACTTGCCCGCCATAACGCCACCGAGGCCGACGTCGTGGTGACCAACCACGCCATGCTGGCTGTCAGCGCCTTCGAGGGCCTGGCGGTGCTGCCGGAGTACGACGTTGTGGTGGTGGACGAGGCCCACGAACTCCAGGACCGGGTGACCGGCGCGGTTTCGGGGCAGCTGTCGGTGGCCATGGTCCATGCCGCGGCGTCCGGCGCCCGCAAGCACACCGGGATCACTGTTGACGCGCTCAACACAGCGGCAGCCAACCTCGAGGTGGCTCTTGCGGGCGTTCCCAGCGGCTTGCTGCCCAACGGCCTGAACGACGAGCAGTTGGATTGCGTGGACCAGCTTCGTGAGGCCTGCCGGGCGGCGCTGTCGGACTCCAAGGGGGACAGCAATACAACGGCCGACGGCGGGCGGCAGCTCGCGCGCTCCCGCCTGCTGGTGATTTTGGAGCTTTGTGAACGTTTGATTGCTGCGCGCGAAAACCGCGAGGTGGTCTGGTTCTCCCGGAACAGCACGTTTGATCCCCAGCAGGGATACTCGGCCCCGGACGAGACTGCCCCGGCTCTGGTCAACATTGCCCCGCTGAGCGTCGCTGGCAGGCTCCGGGAAGGCCTGTTCGCCGGCCATACTGTGGTGCTGACGTCAGCCACACTGGCCATCGGCTCTGCCTTCGAACCGGCCGCGGGCGGGCTGGGCCTGGTGGGGGACGGTGCACCGAGCTGGACCGGCGTCGACGTGGGGTCCCCCTTCGACTACCCCCGGCAGGGCATCCTTTACGTGGCAGGGCACCTGCCGAAACCGGGCCGCGGCACTTCGCCTGAGGCGCTGGACGAACTCGAGTCCCTCATCCGCGCCTCCGGCGGGGGAGCGCTCTGCCTGTTCTCCTCGCGGCGGGCCGCCGAGGAAGCGGCGGACGCCCTGCGCACGCGACTGGATGTCAGCATTCTCTGCCAGGGCGAATCCACCATGACGGCACTGGTGAAGCAGTTCGCCGACGAGCCTGATACTTGCCTGTTCGGCACGATGTCACTCTGGCAGGGCGTCGACGTGCCGGGCGGATCATGCCGCCTGGTGGTCATTGACAGGATCCCCTTCCCGCGCCCGGACGACCCACTCATGACCGCGCGGTCCCGCGCCGTTGCCCAGGCTGGCGGCAACGGTTTCATGTCTGTGTCCGCCACGCATGCGGCCATCAGGCTGGCCCAGGGGGCCGGACGGCTCATCCGGTCCACGAATGACAAGGGCGTGGTGGCGGTGCTGGATTCCCGGCTGTCCACGGAACGCTATGGCGGGTTCCTGCGGGCCGCCCTGCCGCCGTTCTGGCCGACGACCGACAAGAAGACCGCGGTCGCAGCACTCGAACGGCTCGCCGGGGCACAGGCGTAAAGAAGCCCCGGGCTATAACAGCCCGGGGCTGAAGGTTGCAGCGGCTACAGCGAGCGGAGTACGGAAACCACCTTGCCCATGACAACGGCGTGGTCGCCAAGGATGGGCTCGTACTGCGTGTTCTGCGGAAGCAGCCACGTGTGGCCGTCCCGCTGCCGGAAGGTCTTGACCGTGGCTTCGTCGTCGAGCAGCGCCGCGACGATGTCGCCGTTGACCGCGTCGCTTTGCCGCCGGACCACCACCCAGTCTCCGTCGCAGATGGCGGCGTCCACCATGGAGTCGCCGGCGACCTTGAGCATGAACAGTTCGCCGTGGCCCACCAGCTGGCGTGGCAAGGGCATCAGGTCCTCCACCATCTGGTCCGCGAGGATGGGGCCGCCGGCGGCGATGCGGCCGACCAGCGGCACCATTGCGGTGTCCATCGCGCTGGGCAGTTCGGACACGGACGCGCCTGCGGTGCTCAGGGCGGGGGCCTTGTCCGCGCCAGCTGTTTTTGCCGTCCCTGCATCCAGGGTGAGCGGCATCAGGACCTCCATGGCGCGCGGCCGCTTGGGGTCGCGCCGGAGGTAGCCAAGCTTTTCCAGCTGCGAGAGCTGGTGGGTCACGCTGGACAGGCTGGCCAGGCCGACGGTGTCGCCGATTTCCCGCATCGATGGCGGGTAGCCGTTGTCATTGACCGAGCGCTGGATGGTTTCCAGGATCTTTTTCTGCCGGACGGTCAGTCCCTTCGGGGTCCGCTGAGACCGCGGGCTGCGCTGGGGAGCCTTGCCGTCAGAGGCTTGTGCTGCCATGTTCGCCAACGCCTTTCCGTTCCTCCCGGCCGCGGTAGCTGCAGTGGCCGGGAACTTCCGGCCTGAAAATGTCAGACCCTGCTGATCAACTGCAGATGTGGTTGTTCTGTGATTTCCAACGTAGGCCAGCCATAGTGCTTTTTCAAACATTTGTTCTAGCGAGTCTCGACTTAATTCGTCGATAGGTGCTAAAACTAGAAAAAGCAAAGTTCGAACATGTGTTCTAGTGCGGGCCGCTTGGCAGTCCGGTGTTCGAACTGTTTATTCGAATACGAGGCAGCACAACTGGTCCAGGAGGGCTCACGCCATGTCAGCGTCAACAGCAGCATCAACTTCAACGGCAATGTCCCTTTCGACGGCGGCACCCCGTTCGACGGCAGCGTCCCGCTCATCGGCCGTGTCCCGGCCGGGGAAGCCGCCGCGGCTTCGTCTCACCCGACGTGGCCGCATTGTCCTGATCGGCCTGCCGCTTGTTCTGCTGGCCGCCGTTATCCTGTCCCTGACCGGGCTCCTGAACTCCCCGGCCAAGGCGGCAGACAATGCCAGTGGTCTGACGGTCACGCCCACGGTTTCGGTCACGGTGCAGCCCGGCGAATCACTGTGGGCCATCGCTGGGCAGGTTGACCCGGACCGCGATCCGCGGGATGTGATTGCGGACATTGTCCAGCTCAATGATCTCCAGGCCGGGAAAGTCATGCCCGGTCAGCAGCTGTTTGTGCCCACCAAATAGGGTGGCGGCGTGCGGTTTCCGGAGGCCGGAACCGTCACAGTTTCCGGCCAGCCCTCCGGGTTACTTAAACTGTTCTAGTGACTGACCAGCTTGAGCGACTCAACCGACTGCCCCTGCGGACCAACCTGAGGGGGCTGTCCCCCTACGGCGCCCCGCAGCTTGATGTTCCGATCCTGCTCAACGTCAACGAGAACACGCATGGCGTGCCGGCCGACGTGCGTGCGGCCATCACGGCGGCCGTAACCGAGGCCGCCGCTGGCCTCAACCGGTACCCCGACCGCGAATTCACCGAACTCCGGGAAGCCTTGGCCGAATACCTCGGCCATGGGCTCAGCGCGGACAATCTCTGGGCAGCCAACGGCTCCAACGAGGTCCTGCAGCAGATCCTCCAGGCCTTCGGCGGCCCGGGCCGTTCGCTGCTGAGCTTCCCTCCGACCTACTCCATGTACCCATTGCTGGCCAGCGGCACGGACACCGCCTACATCGCCGGCAAGCGCGCCGACGACTACGGCCTCAGCGCCGAGTCCGCCGCAAGCCAGGTGCGCGACCTCCAGCCCAGCATCGTCTTCCTGTGCTCACCCAACAACCCCACCGGCACCGGCCTGGGCCTGGATGTGGTGGAAGCCGTATACGAGGCGGGCGAGGCCAGCCAGGCGGTCGTCGTGGTGGATGAGGCCTACCACGAGTTTGCGCACGACGGCACGCCCAGCGCCCTCACCCTGCTGCCCGGCCGGGAGCGGCTCATCGTCTCCCGGACCATGAGCAAGGCGTTCGCTCTTGCCGGCGCCCGCCTAGGCTACATGGCTGCCGCCCCGGAGGTGACTGACGCCCTCCGGTTAGTGCGCCTGCCCTACCACCTGTCGGCCGTCACGCAGGCTACCGCCCTCGCAGCGCTGCAGCACCGCGAAGCGCTCATGGCCGATGTCCAGGACATCAAGCGGCAGCGTGACCGGATCGTCGCGGAACTGACGCGCATGGGGCTGCGGCCTGCTGCGTCCGATTCCAACTACGTCTTCTTCGGCGGGCTGGAGAACCCCCATGACGTCTGGCAGGGACTGCTGGATGCAGGGGTGCTTGTCCGCGACGTCGGCATCGCCGGCCACCTGAGGGTCACGGCCGGTACTGAGACGGAAACCACAGCCTTCCTGGAAGCGCTGGAAAGCATCCTGGCCCGGCAGGCCGCACTTCCGGCCTAAACTTGGATATGGACCAGGTCAGGTCCGCCCCCATCCTTCGTCAAAGGACATCTATCACCATGAGCGACACCGGAATCAAGGCTGCCGAGGCCCGGACTGCACGCATGGAGCGTGCCACCAGCGAATCTTCCGTGCTGGTGGAGATCAACCTCGACGGCACCGGAGTGTCGGATATCAGCACGTCGGTCCCGTTCTACGACCACATGCTGACGGCGCTGTGCAAGCACTCACTCATCGACATGACCGTCAAGGCCACAGGCGACACCCACATTGACGTCCACCACACCGTCGAGGACGTTGCCATCACGTTCGGCGAGGTCCTGCGCACCGCGCTGGGCAACAAGGCGGGCATCCGCCGCTTCGGCGAGGCCACCGTGCCCCTGGACGAGGCCCTCGCGCACGCCGTCGTCGACGTGTCCGGCCGGCCCTACCTGGTCCACGGCGGCGAGCCAGCCGGGCAGGAGTACCACCTGATCGGCGGCCACTTTACGGGTTCGCTTACCCGGCACGTATTCGAGGCCATCACGCTGCACGCCGGCATCTGCCTGCACATGAACCTCATCGCCGGCCGCGACCCGCACCACATCGTGGAAGCCCAGTTCAAGGCCTTCGCCAGGGCCCTCCGCGCAGCCGTCGAGCCGGATCCCCGCGTCGAGGGCATTCCGTCCACCAAGGGAGCACTATGACCGGCAAAGTACTGCACGAGGGTGCGATCCTCGACCCGTCGGCCACGCTGAAGCCGGCATCCCCGGAGGGCAAACCCACCGTCACCGTCCTGGACTACGGCTCCGGCAACGTCCGTTCGGCCGTTCGCGCCCTGGAGCGTGCCGGTGCGGAGGTCATTCTGAGCTCCAAGCCCGAGGACGTGCTGAACGCCGACGGGCTGGTCGTTCCCGGCGTCGGCGCCTTCGAAACGGTCATGCGCGAACTCAAGGCCGTTGACGGCATCCGGATGATCGGCCGCCGCGTTGCCGGCGGACGTCCGGTCCTCGGCATCTGCGTCGGCCTGCAGGTGCTCTTCGAAGCCGGCGTCGAACACGGAACCGAAGCCGAAGGCATGGGGGAATGGCCCGGCAAGGTGGAACTCCTCCCGGCCGATGTGGTGCCGCACATGGGGTGGAACACGGTCAAGGTTCCGGAAGGCTCCAGGCTTTTCGACGGCGTCGAGGGCGAGCGGTTCTACTTTGTGCACTCCTACGGCGTCCAGAACTGGGACTTCGACGTGATCCAGCCCCGGATGGCGCCGCCGCTGGTCACGTGGTCCGAGCACGGTGGCCCCTTCATCGCCGCCGTGGAGAACGGCCCGCTCTGCGCCACCCAGTTCCACCCGGAAAAGTCCGGTGACGCCGGCGCGCGTCTGCTGAAAAACTGGGTCGACGGGCTCCGCGCGCCGCACTCCCGGCAGACGGCGGACGCCTAGATGTGGTCCATCCTCCTGATGGGACTGGCCGGTCTCCTGGTGGGCGGCGGCCTGTCCTTCAGACAGCAGCGCAAGCCGCTCTGGATCCAGGTCGGTTTCTACCTGCTGGCCGCCATGTCGCTGCTGGCCGCCTACCTGCTGACCCTTCCCGGCAAATAACCCACCAACCCGCCGTGTGCGCCGCCATAGTAGCGGCCCGCCGGAACCAGCGCCTACAAGAACTGAGGACCCCTGATGACCAGCCAAAACGAGCTGCCGGTACTTGAACTGCTTCCCGCCGTCGACGTCGTGAACGGCCAGGCCGTCCGCCTGGTCCAGGGCGAGGCCGGCAGCGAAACAAGTTACGGAACGCCCCTGGAAGCGGCGCTCAACTGGCAGCAGCAGGGCGCGGAATGGGTCCATCTGGTGGATCTGGACGCTGCCTTCGGACGCGGCTCGAACGCGGACCTGCTGCGCGAAGTGGTGGGCCGGCTGGACATCAAGGTCGAGCTCTCCGGCGGCCTTCGGGACGACGAGTCCCTGGAGAAGGCGCTGGAGCTGGGCGTTGCCCGGGTTAACCTCGGCACCGCCGCCCTGGAGAACCCTGAATGGACGGCACGGGCCATCGACCGCTTCGGTGACCGGATCGCCGTCGGCCTGGACGTCCGGGGAACCACCCTCGCCGGACGCGGCTGGACCAAGGAAGGCGGGGACCTGTGGGACGTTTTGGGCCGCCTCGAGGAGGCCGGCTGCGCCCGCTACGTCGTCACCGACGTGACCAAGGACGGGACGCTGCAGGGGCCGAACGTCGAACTGCTGCGGCAGATGGTGGAGAAGACCGGCAAGCCCGTGGTGGCCTCCGGCGGTATCTCCAGCCTTGACGACCTGAAGGTCCTGCGCTCCCTGGTGCCGCTCGGCGTCGAAGGTGCCATCGTGGGCAAGGCCCTGTACGCCAACGCCTTCACCCTGCCCGAGGCCCTCGACGTCGCCGGACGCCGGTAGGACATCGCAGTGACCGAGCAGCAGAGCAACTCCGCCGACGGCGCCGGACCGGCAGCGGATCTGCCTCCGGCACGCCGGCTGCCCGGTCACATCGAGGCCGCCCTGGCAGGAGCGGGTGGCGCCGCCGATTCGGCCGGCCAGCCCTGGGCCGGGCGCAGCCTCGCCGGTGACGAGGCTAAAATCCACAACTTCGAGGACGACGACGGTGCGGCCGACCCCGGTTACCTCACCGCAGTCTCCGCTCTTGTCGCCGGCGACGGCGACGAGGCCGCGGTGGTTGCCTCGCTGGCCAGTGCCCGCGTCTTTGTCCCCGTCGTGGCCCAGCTGGCGGAGGAAGCCGAGGGCGCGCACGGCGTGCACGCCGACAAGCAGGCGGACATGGCGCTGGTGACGCTCAAGGCTCCCGACGGCCGCCTCGCCATGCCGGTGTTCACTTCGGCGGAAGCGCTGGCGGCGTGGCACGCGGAGGCGCGGCCGGTGGCCGTGTACGCCGCCCGGGCCGCCCTGTCCGCCGTCGCCGAGGGGGCCGAGCTGCTGGTGGTGGATCCCGGGTCGGAAGTGACCTTCGTGGTCCGCCGCCCCGGCGTCTGGGCCCTCGCGCAGCAGCAACAGTGGGTGCCGGCCTACGTGGACAGCGAGCTGGCCGCCGTGCTGCGCGCAGGAGCCGAAGGAAAGCCGGCCATCCGCGGACTCGAGGTCCTTCCCGGCGGGGGAGTCGCCACCACCACGGCCTCGGGCAGCCGCGTCGATGGCGGCGGCGCCGGACCGGAACTGCGGGTGGTGCTCTACCTGGAGGACGGACTCGATGCGTCCGCGGTCCAGGCCCTCGTTGCCGGCCTCCAGGCCGAGTGGAGCCGGAATGTATTGTTTGGTGAGCGCGTTGATTCGATCGAAGTCAAGCTAAGGCGCGCCGCGCAGTAGCCGCCGGCCCGGTGGGGTCCGTTCCGGCGCTGTCCGGCGGCGGAACTGAGGACCCACCTGTGAATTTCAGCCTGTACCGGGAGCTGCTGGCCGTCCGGCCCATCCGCCGGCTCCTGGCGGTCGGCATGATCGCCCGCATTCCCCACTCGGCGGCGGGCGTCCTGCTGACCCTGCACATCGTCCTTACCCTCGGTGAGGGCTACGCGGCCGCGGGGACCGCAGCGGCCGTGATGACCATCGGCATTGCGCTCGGCGCTCCTTGGCGCGGCCGCCGGGTGGATACGGTGGGCCTGCGGACGGCGCTGATACCCTCCGTAATTTCGGAAACTGTCATCTGGTCCATCGTGCCGCACGTCTCCTACCAGTGGCTGCTGCCGCTCGTGTTCGTGGGCGGCCTGCTGACCCTTCCCATCTTCAGTGTGGTGCGGCAGTCCCTGGGAGTCCTGGCGGACGGCGACCAGCGCAGGACCGCCTTCGCCCTGGACGCTGTCAGCACGGAGATGGTGTTCATGATCGGCCCGGCCGCAGGTGCCGTGGTGGCCACGAGCGGCCATTCCGTGCTGGGGCTGACCGCCGTCGGCGTCTCGACATCGCTGGCCGGGCTCTTCCTCATGTGGTTCAACCCGCCCACCCGCAGTGCTGTCCGCAGCGAATCCTGTGAGGCGGACGAACAGGTTGCCGCAGAGGTAGCCGTGGTGGCCGCGGCTCCCGCACATCTGCAGGAGGCTGCCGCTGAACTGGGTCCGGCGGCCGCGGGCAGCAGGCGGCGGGCAGTCCTGAGGCGCAGGGTGGCCCACAGCTTCGGATGGTTCACCGCCGCGGTAGCCGCGGTGTTCGCCGTTGCTGGCGGCGCCGGCATGGTGCTCAGCGGCACCGACGTGGGAATCGTGGCTGCTTTGGAGACCGGCGGCCGCCAGGGCGAGATCGGCGTGGTGTTCCTCTTCTGGTGCGCCGCGTCGGTGGTCGGCGGCCTCGTCTACGGGGCCATGCACCGGCCCGTCTCACCGATCATCCTGCTCCTGGGCATGGCTGCCCTGACCATTCCCATGGGGTTTGCCACCGACACACTGACCCTCAGCCTGCTGTCGCTGCTGCCGGGGCTCCTCTGTGCTCCGGTGCTTTCGGCAGCCTCCGAGAAGGTGGCCGAACTCGTCGACGAGGCCAGGCGGGGCGAGGCCATGGGCTGGTACGGGTCCGCGCTGACCGCCGGCGTGGCGCTGGGGGCTCCGCTGGCCGGACTTTTCATCGACGGCATTGGCGCGCCGGGAGGCTTTGTGTCCGTCGGGGTGGCAGGGGTGCTGCTCTGCGCCGTGGGGCTTGTCCTGCAGCAGCGCCGCCGCCGCGCCGCAACATCCTGACGTCCTCCGGTTCCGCGGCAAAAGGTTGGGTGGAGAGCGCTGCCGGAGCCAGCGGCCCCCGGAAGACAAAACGGCGGCGGGCCGGCCCCGAAGAGCCGGCCCGCCGCCGTCGTGATTCAATGTTTAGTTCACTGCGCCGGTGAACTTCTCGCCGGGACCCTTGCCCGGGGGATCCGGAATAATGGACTCTTCGCGGAAGGCGAGCTGCAGTGACCGCAGGCCGTCACGCAACGGCCCGGCATGCTGTGAACCGATTTCCGGGGCGGCCGCCGTGACCAGGCCGGCGAGGGCGGTGATGAGCTTGCGGGCCTCATCCAGGTCCTTCAGCTCGGCGGCGTTCTCCTCAGCGGCCAGGCCGAGCTTCACTGCTGAGGCGCTCATGAGGTGCACGGCCGCCGTGGTGATGACCTCGATCGCAGGAACTTCGGAGATGTCGCGGATTTGCTGCGTGACGTCGTCCCCGGCGCCGGGCGCCTGGTAGACGTGTGAATTGCTGTCTGGAGTGCTCATACTGGTAAGCTTGTCACAGACCGACTGGATGTCGTTATTTTGCCGTGGATGGACCCACTGCCGCGAATGTGCGGTAAGCGGGCATCTTTATGTAGAATTGATATTCAGTTTGCAAGCGGAGTTCTCTCCCACCCGCGTCAGCCGTTTTCCCGGAAGTTTCAGGGAAGCAAGGTTGCCGGGTAACGGTCGGGCGGTTCACCGGGCAGAAGCCTGGGGAAGTGCGTGCAGTCCCTCGCGGGATGTGCACATCCGATCCTTTGAGGCCTTCGATTGCTCCGGCAATTGGGGGCCTTCTCTATTTTGCCGGTGGAACACCCATCACGAACACAGGAGCTTTAACATTAGCGAGCCAAGAATCAATGAGCGTATCCGCGTCCCTGAGGTGCGGCTGGTCGGCCCTGCCGGCGAACAGGTAGGAATCGTCCGTATTGAGGATGCCCTGCGTCTGGCTGCCGAGTCCGACCTGGATCTCGTTGAAGTTGCACCGCAGGCGAAGCCTCCGGTGTGCAAGCTGATGGACTTCGGCAAGTACAAGTACGAAGCCGCGGTCAAGGCCCGTGAGGCCCGGAAGAACCAGACCAACACGGTCCTGAAGGAAATCCGGTTCCGCCTGAAGATCGACACCCATGACTACGAGACCAAGCGAGGCCACGCCCTCCGCTTCCTCGGAGCCGGGGACAAGGTCAAGGCCATGATCCAGTTCCGTGGCCGTGAGCAGCAGCGTCCCGAAATGGGCCTGCGCCTGCTTCAGCGTTTCGCGGAAGATGTCGGTGAGGTCGGCGTGGTGGAGTCCAGCCCCCGCATCGACGGCCGCAACATGGTCATGGTCATTGGTCCGCTGAAGAACAAGGCGGAAGCCAAGGCCGAAGCACGCCGGGCAACCCAGCGCGCAGAAGCCAAGGCCCAGAATGAAGCCAAGGCAGCAGGCCGCGTGGACACCTCCGGTGACGATCAGGCACCCCTGACGCAGTCGCTTGCCGACCTTCTGCCGGAAGGCTTCCAGGTTTCCACGGAGGCCACTGCGCAGGACGCCCCGGAAGCAGCTGAGGCGGCCGCTCCGGAAGCCACCGTCGACGCACCCTCGGTTCCGGTCGAGGCAGCTCCGGCTGCCGAGGCTCCCGCCGCGGAAGCACCCAAGGTAGCGGAAGCACCCAAGGCTGCCGAAGCGCCCAAGGTTGCCAAGGAGGCTGAGCCGAAGCGCGAAGCGCCCAAGGCCGCAGCACCCAAGGCAGCCCCCGCTGCTCCCCGGGCCGCAGCACCCAAGGCAGCCCCGGCTGCTCCCCGGGCCGCAGCACCGAAGGCGGCAGCGCCTGCTGAGCCGAAGGCTCCCGTAGCTGAGTCGCCTGCTCCGGCAGCGCCGAAGCCCGCGGCTGCCCCGGCAGCGCCCAAGCCGGTGGCCCGGCCCGCAGCGCCGAAGCCTGTTGCACGGCCCGCAGCGCCCCGGCCCACGCCGAAGCCGGCGGGCAAGAAGACCACCTAGTTCGAAACTGCGGAAGGCATCGCCTTCAGGCAGCCAGCAACCAGCATGCCGCCCCCGCAGGGGCGGCTGCACGATAGAACTGCGGACATTGTCCGCGGATACGTAAGGAGATCGGTTCCCATGCCGAAGATGAAGACCCACAGCGGTGCTAAGAAGCGCTTCAAGCTGACCGGCAGCGGCAAGCTGCGCCGCCAGCAGGCCAACCGCCGCCACTACCTCGAGCACAAGTCCTCCAGGCTGACCCGCCGCCTCGCCGGCGACAAGATCGTCTTCAAGGGCGACGCCAAGGTCATCCGGAAGATGCTCGGCATCTAATTTCCAAGCATTCTGACTGACTGCCACCTGGCAGCAGTCAACTATTAATAAGCCTTCTCAGGCCAGCCGGATACCGGCAGTAGTCGCTTGGGATCAGATTTTTGAAGGAGTACGCACGTGGCACGTGTGAAGCGGGCGGTAAACGCCCACAAGAAGCGCCGGGTTATCCTCGAACGCGCCAAAGGTTACCGTGGACAGCGCTCACGCCTGTACCGCAAGGCCAAAGAGCAGCTGCTGCACTCGTTCGTGTACAGCTATGGCGACCGCAAGAAGAAGAAGGGCGACTTCCGCCGCCTGTGGATCCAGCGCATCAACGCTGCATCCCGCGCCAACGGCCTGACCTACAACCGCCTGATCCAGGGCCTGAAGGCCGCTGAGGTCGAGGTTGACCGCCGCATGCTGGCCGAGCTCGCCGTTTCTGACGCCAACGCTTTCGCTGCGCTGGTCCAGGTTGCCAAGGACTCCCTGCCTGCGGACACCTCCGCTCCGGCCGCCAAGGCTGAGGCTGCACCGAAGGCCAAGGCTACCCGCGCACGCGCTGCGAAGAAGCCGGTTGCTGCAGCTGCTGAGTAAGCAGGCAACTCCCAGTTCAAGGACCGGTGGCAACAGCCACTAAGGTTTCTTATATGAACGAAACCGGGCGCCCGCAAGACTTTCCACTCTCCAATCCCCGAGCAGATCGGGTCAGGGACGTGGCAAAGCTTGCAGGGCGCCCGGCGCGTTTAAAGCGCCGGCAGTTCCTGGCCGAAGGCCCGCAGGCAGTACGTGAGGCCCTGGTGCTTCACGGGAAGCGGATCGCTGCGGGCCAGCCGGGCATAGTCCGCGAGGTGTATGCCAGCGAGGCCTGCCTGGACCGGTACCCCGAGTTTGAAGAACTGGCCGTGGAAACCAGTGCCTGGCTCGCCACGGACGACGTACTGGCCGCCATGGCGGACACCGTCACCCCGCAGGGAATCGTTGCGGTGTGCGATTTCGTGGATGTCGCCCTGGCGGACGTGCTCGACGCCGGACCGCGGCTGATTGCCGTGCTCTGCCAGGTCCGCGATCCCGGGAATGCCGGGACGGTGCTTCGTGCTGCGGACGCCGCCGGCGCCGACGCCGTGGTCCTTACCGGTTCCAGCGTGGACATCTACAATCCCAAGGCGGTTCGCTCGACCGCCGGCTCCCTTTTCCACCTTCCTGTGGTCCTCGGCGCCGACGTCAATGAGCTGGCTGCGCTGTGTAAGGAGCGGGGGATCGGCGTGCTGGCAGCGGACGGCTACGGGCAGTTGAACCTTGACCGCTTGCAGGACGAGAACGCCGCACGCCGGCTTGGCGCTTCTGCCGCCGGCTCTGACTACGCCCTCGAAAATCCCACGGCCTGGCTTTTCGGCAACGAAGCCCAGGGGCTCTCCGAGGACGAGCTTGCGCTTGCCGACCATCGGGTCGCGGTACCCGTCTATGGCGCCGCCGAGAGCCTCAATCTCGGAACGGCCGCCACCGTTTGCCTCTATGCCAGTGCGAGGTCCCAGCAGCCCGCCTAGCGCGCTGGGTTTTTGGCCGCATAGGGCCCTCTTAGTCGCGATATCTGCACAAAACGCCACTCGTAGGCAGCTTCGGCAGCCATTCACGAAGGAGCGGGGGCCCACCGTTCGGTGGACCCCCGCTGCTGTCTGTTTTGTCTGTTATGGGCTCGGGCCCGTTATGGTGCCCGGGTGCTGTGGCTGCGGCCGGTGATGGCGCCGTAGATACCTGCGACTACAAGGCCGCCGATGATGGCGAGGATCCAGGTGCCGAGGTCGAAGAACGCCAGGTCACCCTTGCCGAAGAGAAGGCTGCCGATCCAGCCGCCAACGATGGCGCCAACGACGCCCAGAACCAAGCTGGTGACCCAGCCGCCGCCGACCCTGCCGGGCATGACGGCTTTAACGATTGCGCCTACGATCAGGCCGAGAATAATCCAAGCAAGAAATCCCATTGTCTGCTCCTTCATATTCGTCGGGATCGATTCTTATCAGTCCCGATATGGCTTCAAGCTAACACAGCCCGTGATTATTTGTCAGCAGGCTTACTTTTGGCTCTTTTCGTGGCGTGTGAAGCCGTGTCCGGCGCCCGTCCGGCGCCCGTCCGGCGCCCGTCCGGTGCCTGTCCGGGGCCGGACGGGTACCGTATTTACTAGACGGCGGTTCCATGCGCCCTGTCCCATCCGTTGAAATATGCACGTGAAGAGGTGAGGCTCCCTTGTCTGCAAATGGCGGTACCAAGGCGATTGTGGCGGCGCTGGCCGCCAACCTGACCATCGCTGTCCTGAAGTTCGTCGCGTTCCTGCTGACGCGATCCTCCTCGATGCTGGCTGAGGCCATCCACTCAGTCGCGGACTCCGGCAACCAGATCCTGCTGCTGGTCGGCGGAAAACGCGCGCAGCGGGCAGCCAGCCCGGAACACCCCTTTGGCTACGGCCGTGAGCGCTACATTTACGCGTTCATCGTTTCCATCGTGCTCTTCAGCGTCGGTGGCCTGTTCGCCCTGTATGAGGGATGGGAAAAAATTCAGCACCCGCACGCGATTGAAGGTGACTTCTGGTGGGTGCCCCTGGCCGTGCTGGTGGGAGCCATCATCGCCGAGTCGTTCTCGTTCCGGACGGCCATCAGCGAAGCCAACCGCATCCGCGGCAGCCAGGGCTGGATCAGCTTCGTGCGGACGGCCAAGCAGCCCGAGCTTCCGGTGATCCTCCTCGAAGACTTCGGTGCGCTGCTGGGCCTCGTCTTCGCCCTCCTCGGCGTTGGGCTGACGCTGCTGACCGGCGACGGCATCTGGGACGGAATCGGGACCGGGATGATCGGTCTGCTGCTGGTGGCGATTGCCGTGATCCTGGCGATGGAAACCAAATCGCTGCTGCTGGGAGAGTCGGCAACCAAGGACGACGTGGGCCGGATCCGGCATGCCATCGAGGCGGACGGCACCGCCATTATCCACCTCAAGACCCTGCACCTGGGCCCGGAGGAGCTGCTTGTGGCGGCCAAGATCAGCGTGGAGGCGGGTGATTCCGGGCTGGATATTGCCAAGGCCATTGACGACGCCGAAGCCCGCATCCGCTCGGCAGTTCCCATCGCGCGGGTCATCTACCTGGAGCCCGACATCCGCCGCGCCCAGGTGGCCAGCGGGCCCGCCCTTGCGGGTGACCCAGGCGCCTAGCGGCTTGCGCCCTGGACCGCTGGCCCGTGAAATTCTGAGCCGCCGGCCCGGTGCAATTCCCAGCCGCTGGTTCCGTGACTGCCGTTACGGGGCCAGCGGCTTTTTGCGTTCCAGCAGGCCGCTGAACAGGGCCACGATCAGGCCGAGAATGGCCAGAACAGCACCCACCAGGGCGGGCGCAACGTAGCCCCAGCCCCAGGCGATCACCAGGCCGCCCAGGAAGGCGCCCAGAGCGTTGGCGACGTTCAGGGCTGCGTGGTTGAGCGAGGACGCCAGCGACGGCGCATCAGGAGACGCGTCCAGCAGGCGGGTCTGCAGGGCGGGGACGAGCATGGACCCGGCGCCACCCACCACGAACACCATGACGAAGGCCGACCACGGCCAGTGCACGGCCACGGCGTACACCACCAGTGCGACGGCGATTCCCGGCAGGACGCGGTAGATGGTCCCCATCACGGACTTGTCCGCGATCCGGCCACCGACGATGTTGCCGGCCACCATTCCCAGGCCGTACAGGGCCACCACGAACGGCAGCAGGGCGGCGGGGATCCCGGCCACGGAGGTCATGGTGTGGGAGATGTAGGTGTACGTGGCGAAGAACCCGCCAAATCCGACGATGCCGATGAGGATAGCCAGCCAGACCTGCGCCCTTTTGAGCGCGCCCAGCTCCCTGCGGATGCTGGCGTCCGCGTGTGCCCTTTGGAACGGAACGAATTTCCAGATGAGCGCCAGGGTCACCAGTCCCAGCACTCCCACCAGGACAAAGAGCAGCCGCCAGCCAAAGCTCTGGCCGAGCCAGGTGGCGAAGGGAACACCGACCACGTTGGCAACCGTGAGCCCCGCCATGACCATCGAGATGGCCCAGCCCCGCTTGGTCGGCGCCACCAAGGAAGCAGCGATGACCGCGGCCACGCCAAAGAACGCGCCGTGCGGCAGGCCGGCGGCGAACCGGGAGACCAGCATGCTCGCGTAATCGGGAGCCATGAACGAGGAGAGGTTGGCAACGCTGAAGAACAGCATGAGGCCCAGCGCAAGGAACTTGCGGGGCAGTTTCGCTCCGACGGCGGCAAGCACGGGAGCTCCGACGACGACGCCCAGGGCGTAGGCCGAGATGAGGTGGCCGGCCTCGGGAGTGCTGATCCGAAGTCCGACTTCGACCTCCCTGAGCAGTCCCATCATGGCGAACTCGGTGACACCGATGCCGAAGCCGCCCATAGCCAGGGCAAGGATGGCGGGTCCGATCTTCGTGGCGGCCTTCGGCGTGCGGGGAGCCTGGACAGTGGAAGTCATGTGCCTGCTTTTCGAAAGAAGTTGCGGAGTAGGCCTCGTTGCCACAGTTATGTCTGATTTTAACAAGCTTCGCGGCAGTAGTGATATTCCGACCGGGCAGGGGCCGCCTCATGAAAGACCCCTGCCCTCATAGACTGGACCGGTGACTGAACTCATCAGCGTCGTCGGCGGGGCCGTGCTTGACTCCTTGTCCGCTCCCGCGCGGCTACTTGTGGCACGGCGCACAGCGCCGCCGCAGTTTGCCGGCATGTGGGAATTCCCGGGCGGCAAAGTGGAACCGGGCGAGGCCCCCGAGAGTGCACTGCACCGGGAGCTGCGCGAGGAACTCGGCATCGGGGTCGTCCTCGGGGCGGAGCTGGCGGCGCCCGCGCCAGCCGGCTGGCCCCTGAACGACAAGGCCGCGATGCGGGTCTGGTTCGCCGAAGTGGCCGACGGCGACCCGCGGCCGCTCGAAGATCACGATGAACTCCGCTGGGTCAGCATCCGCGAAGGTGATGAAGCTCTCAGCCTGCCCTGGATTCCGGCCGACCTCCCGATTGTCCAGGCGCTGCTCGCCAGCGTCACCTCAGCGAACCGCGCCGACTCCCTCCCCGGAAATTAACACCACGCTTCACTGCTTTCCTTGAGCTGATTGTTCGGATTTGTTGAGGATAGGGGCTGCTGGGCAGATTACATGCTGGACACCCCGCGGTGTCTCACTCCTTGGACGCTTCCGGGAGGTTTCCACGCCCAGCCCTGAAGGAACCGCATGATATCCGTGAGCCGTGTCGTCAAGAGCTACGGCTCAGGGGCCGCGCAGGTCCGCGCCCTCGACGACGTGACAATGTCCGTAAAGAAGGGCGAAGTCTTCGGCGTCGTGGGGCAGAGCGGCGCGGGCAAGAGCACCCTGATCCGCACTATCAACGCCCTGGAACAGCCGGATTCCGGGACGGTTCACGTCGGCGGCCGGGACATGACAAAGCTGGCTGGCCGGGAGCTGCGGCAGGCCCGCCACGACATTGGCATGATCTTCCAGCATTTCAACCTCCTCAGCGGCCGCACCGTGCGGGCGAATGTCGAGCTCTCGCTCGAAATCACCGGTGCAGGCCGGGCTCAGCGGCGGACCCGCGCGCTGGAAATCCTTGAACTCGTGGATCTGCGCGGCAAGGCGGACGCGTATCCCGCCCAGCTGTCGGGCGGGCAGAAGCAGCGAGTCGGCATCGCCCGCGCGCTGGCATCCAACCCGTCCGTGCTGCTCAGTGATGAAGCCACCTCGGCGCTGGACCCGGACACCACACGCCAGATCCTGGACCTGATCAGGCAGCTGAGCAAGGACCTGGGGCTGACCGTACTCCTCATCACGCACGAGATGGACGTGGTCAAGCGCATCTGCGATTCGGCAGCTGTCATGAGCCAGGGGCGGATCCTGGAGCACGGTTCCGTCGAAAAATTGCTGACCACGGAGAAGTCCCTGCTCGGCCAGGCACTCTTCCCCCTCGGCGACATCCCGCCTACCTCCAACGCGGTCGTGGAGATCACCTTCACCGGAATGGCCACCGACCGGCCGGTCATAGCCCAGTTGGCACGCCAGCACGGCATCGACGTGGGAATCCTGGGCGCTGCCGTGGAAACCATCCACGGCCGCCAGACCGGGCGGACCCGGCTCGAACTGCCCGGCGATGAAAGAACAGTGTCCGGCGCCGTCGCCGACCTGCGGTCCCAAGGACTTTACGTGGAGGTAATCAAGTGATCGACCGCAACGATCCCTACTTTTGGGCGGACCTTCTGGACACCATCCTCAAGGGCGCCGGGGAGACCTTTTACACGGTGGGCGTTAGCCTGCTCCTCACGGTCCTCTTCGGGCTGGCGGCCGGCGTACTGCTTGTCACCACTGAGGCTCACGGGCTGCTGGCCAGGCCGCTCGGCAGCCGCGCACTGGGTGTCGCCGTGAACCGGGTGCTGGACGTCGTGGTGAACATCGGCCGGTCCATTCCGTTCATCATCCTGATGATCCTGCTCATTCCCTTCACCCGCCTGCTGGTCGGCTCTTTTATCGGCCCGACGGCGGCGATCGTACCGCTGGCGATCGCCGGCATTCCGTTCTTCGCCCGGCTCGTGGAAATCGGTATCCGCGAAGTGCCCAAGGGCCTCGTTGAAGCAGCCCAGTCGCTCGGCGCCACGCGTTGGACGATTCTCACCAAGGTCCTGGTTGCCGAGGCTGTCCCCGCACTGGCCCTGGGGCTGTCCACCACCGTTGTGGGCCTCATCGGATACTCAGCCATGGTGGGTGCGGTTGGCGGCGGCGGCCTCGGTGATGTGGCATTCCGTTACGGCTACCAGCGCTACAGCCCTGAGTACATGTTCGCCGTCGTCATCCTGCTGATCCTCCTGGTCCAGCTTTTCCAGTCGCTGGGCAACTTTGCCGCCCGCAGGCTGTCCCACCGCTGACAGCGGTTTCGTCCCCAGCAGTTTCGTCCCCAGCAGTTTCATCCCCATCCGCTCCATCCCGAAAGAGTCCAGCATGATCCGATCCACCATCCTCAAAGCCGCTGCTGCCGGAGCCGCCACCGTCCTGGCCCTCTCTGCCTGTGGCGGCCCAAGCTCCTCCAGCGCCTCGGAGACCATCAAGGTGGGCGCCCTGGCGGTGCCCGCCGGCGACATGCTCAAGCACGTCCAGCGGGAGCTCGCTCCCAAGGAAGGCCTTACGGTCGAGTACAAGGAGTTCAGCGACTACAACACGCCGAATCCGGCCGTGAGCGACGGCGACGTTGATGCCAACCTCTTCCAGAACACCACATTCATGGAGACGTACAACAAGGCCTCGGGCAAGAACCTGGTCAGCGTCGGTAAGGTGTACCTGCCGCCGATGGCGCTGTACTCCAATGAGGTGAAGAGCCTGGACGCCCTGCCCGAGGGCGCGTCGGTGGCCATTCCCAATGACCCCACCAATGAGGCCCGCGCCCTGAAGCTGCTCGCGTCCAAGGGGCTCATCGAGGTTACGGAAAACCCCATCACGCTCAAGGACATGACGGCCAACCCGAAGAACCTGAAGTTCACGGAGATCGAGAACGCCAGCCTCCCGCAGGCGCTGAACGACAAGGATGCTGCCATTGTCACGCTGGCGTTCGCCCTGCCCGCCGGCCTGAGCACCGACAAGCAGATCCTCGTCGAGGGCAAGGACAGCGCCTACTACAACGTCCTGGCCGTGAATGCGGACAAGAAGGACGACGCCCGGGTGCAGAAGCTCTACAAAATCCTGACGTCGCATGAGATGAAGGACTTCATCCAGACGGAGTTCAAGGGCCTGGTGATTCCGGCCAGCTAGGGCCGACCGGCCAGGGCTGACTGGCGAAGGCTCACGGGGCGTACTGCGGATCGTGTCGCAGAGGCCCGCGAAGGGCAGGACGGTAACCGTCCTGCCCTTCACTTATTTGGTTGGCTGCGCTGCTGGTTGGCTGCGGGCTTGGTTGGGGGGCGCGGCGGCAGGGCTCAGAACAGCGTGGGCTGGGACGACCGGGCGCTGCCGTGGCCATGCTGCCCTGACCCGTGCTGGGCAGCCGGATGTTGCGGAATGCTGCCCTCGGGGTAGGCAGCTTCTTCGCCGCGCGGATCGTCCACGGGGGAATCCTCAACGTCCCGGTGGCTGAATCCGTGCGAGCCGGTGAAGCCGTGCCGGGCCTTGAAGAAGCGGACCCTGCCGGCAAGCCAGGTGCGGTATTCCTTGGAGGCGTACGAGCCTGTGCCGTACAGCCTGCGGTAGCGGCCCGCCAGTTCCGGATGCCGGGCGGCGATCCACTGCATGAACCATTCCCGGGTGCCGGGCTTCAGATACAGCGCACCGGCCGTGACGCCCGTGGCGCCCGCGTCCGCCAGCGAGGCGAACAGGGAGTCCAGTGCTTCGTCGCTGTCCGAGAGCCAGGGAAGGATGGGCATGGCCATCACCCCGCAGGGCAGCCCGGCCTCGCGGAGCCGGGACACGAGCTTGAGCCGGGCCCGGGGGCCGGGCGTGCCGGGTTCGATGGCCTCGGAGAGTTGCTCGTCCGTCATGGCGAGGGAGATCCCGATGCCCACAGGAACCTGCGCCGCGGCGTGCTTGAGGAGCGGAATGTCGCGCGCCAGCAAAGTCCCCTTGGTCAGGATGGACAACGGAGTCCCGGAATCGGCCAGGGCGCCGATGATGCCGGGCATCAGCCGGTACCGGCCCTCCGCCCGCTGGTAGGGGTCGGTGTTGGTGCCCAGTGCCACCTGCTGCCGGTTCCAGGAGGGCTTGGCCAGCTCCTTTTGCAGCACCTCTGCTGCATTGATCTTGACCACTACCTGGCTGTCGAAATCAAGCCCGGCGTCGAAGTCCAGATAGGTGTGGCTCTTGCGGGCGAAGCAGTAGACGCACGCGTGGCTGCAGCCCCGGTAAGGGTTCACCGTCCACTCGAACGGCATCCGTGAGCCGGCGGGCACCTTATTGAGCACCGATTTGGCGGTGACCTCATGAAAGGTGACCCCGGCGAACTCGGGCGTGGACACAGACCGCACCAGGCCGGCCAGAGGCAACAGCGGTGCAGTCCCCGGCATCTCTTCCTGTGTCGGTTTGAGTGCCTGTGCGTCCCATCTCATGCCCTCCATTCGAAGGTATGTTCGAACTTAAGTCAAGGCCCGTCGTCGGCGTTCCTGCGGACGGGCGACTACGCTGGGTCCATGATTCTGCTCACCGGCTTTGAACCTTTCGGCGGCCAGCCGATGAATCCGGCCTGGGCGGCCGCCCTGTCCGCGCGGGATCTGCTCCGGGCCGAAGGCTTCGTCGTGGAGGCCGTGGAACTGCCCTGCGTGTTCGGCGCGGCCGCGAGTGTGCTGCGGAATGCCCTCGGTAGCCTGGAGCCTGAACTGGTGGTGTGCATCGGGCAAGCCGGAGGCCGCGGGCGCGTGTCACTGGAACGGGTTGCCATCAACTGCGATGACGCGCCCATTCCGGACAATGCAGGGAACCAGCCCGTGGACCGGGAGGTGGTGCCCGGCGGGCCGGCGGCCTACTTCACTTCCTTGCCGATCAAGGCAGCCCTTCTTGCCGTGCAAAGTGCAGGTGTTCCCGCCGAGGTCTCACAGACGGCGGGAACGTACGTCTGCAACCACATTTTCTATACGCTCATGCACGAGCTCACGCTCCGGCCGGGCGTCCGCGGCGGGTTCGTCCACGTGCCGTTCGCGCCCGACCAGGTAGAGCAGGGGAGCGCTGTCCCGTCACTGCCTGTCGCCGCAATGGCGGCGGCGATTGCCGCCGTCGTCCGGACCTCGGTCAATCAGCCGTCCCAGCCTGCCGGCGTAAACCAGCCATCCGACGTCGCGCTCGCCGCCGGCAGTCTTCACTAGGGCGGCCCGAAGCCTTCGCTAGGGCACCGGCGGTGTCCCTGCCCGGGAGCGCAGCTCCCACACAACCGTGACGCTGGCGCTGAGACAGGATTCACCGGCTTCCACCGTCAAGGCGTCGGCGGCGAAGGCCCGCTGCATCCCGCCCACTGGGATGGGCGACGACGGTACCGGCTGCTGCCGCACGGAGGCCACCTCACCCAGCTCAGCGCCCGCAAGCGCGGCCAGCTGCGATGCTGCGGCGCGCGCGTCGGCCCACGCGGCCTCGCGGGCCCGCGCCATCACGGCTGCGGCATCGGCGAAGCCGAGCTGCACGCCGTCCAGGCGGACGTCGTTGCCGCCGGCATCCACCGCAGCAGCGATGACCCCCGAGGCGGAGGCAGGATCCCGCAACCGGACGCCGAGCATGCTGGATGCCACGTACCCGGTGACCCGCTGGCCCCGGCCCTCCTGCCAGACGACGTCGGCCCGGACGTTGAGACCCGAGGTCCTGATGTCCCGGTTCTCCACGCCCCCGCTGCGCAGCGCAGCCGTCACGACAGCGGAGGCCTCGCCGGCGGCGGCATAGGCGTCACTTGCGCTGTCGCGCCGGCATTCCACGCCAATGGAGAGGGTCAGCAGGTCCGGCGCGGCCTCCGCGGTTCCGGTTCCGGTGACTGTGACAGTCCGGGCTTCCGCCCGGCCAGTGCTTTCCCACATGCCCGCGGGCTTACTCATGCCTGTTCCTCCGGTCATGCCTGTGCCTCCGGTCCACGTAGCCGCCGGCCTCCAGGCCCGCGTGCCGCTCGAAGGGATTTCCCGACGCCGGATCGCCGTACCGCGCGGCGGACCAGGCCGCGGCCGCGAAATAGAACAGCAGGAAGGGCAGCCCGAGGCACCAGGCGTACTGGGTGCTGTGCCGCTCTTCGTGGCCCAGGAGCAGGCGGCTAGCCAAAGCGGCGTCAGCATCCGCGCGGAAGATGACCACGTTGCCCACCGTGAAGGCGCCAGCCGCCGGCAGCCGCCAGCGGTATCCGGTGGCGACAATCAGGCCGCGGGGACCCCGGAACGTCCGGGTGCGGGCCAGCCCGGCAAGCACCAGCCCCAGCGCCGTGGAGACGTTCAGCATGTTAGCGAGCTGCCTCAGGCGCTGTCCTCGTGTCAGCGGGCCCGGAGTCATGGGGCCTTGAATCATGAGGCCATGCTAGCCGCGGCCGGCGGTGCGTGACAGGCGTAGGGCCGCGGCCGATGACAGAGGGCCGGCTGCCGCGCCCCCGCCCATGCCGCGCCCATGCCGCGCCCCTGCCCATGACAGCCCCGGGGCACGCAGCAGCCGGCCCGCTGTCAATTAGCCCGGCGCCGTCAATTAGACTGGGAACAGTGCCCGCCGGCCATCCGCCGGTGAGCCTGCCCTAGTCTTTGGATGGCGTCTTTGGATGACGTCCTTGGATGACTTTCTGCAATGACGTGCCAGCGACGGACGCGCTGCCGGGGAAACCGGCGCGGCTGCACCGGCCGCTGGCATCACCCGACTCGTAGCTAAGAACAGTAGATGACTGAAACTTTGCCGGGCGCCGCCGTCCCGAACCCTCTGGATCAAGCCGCCATCAACGCCGCCGTGGACCAGGCCGTCGCCGCCATTGCCGGCGCGTCCACGCTCGATGAACTCAAGGCAGTCCGCCTGGCCCACACCGGCGAGAAGTCGCCGCTCAGCCTTGCCAACCGAGGAATCGGAAGCCTGCCCAAGGATCAGAAGGCCGCCGCCGGCAAGCTGATGGGTTCATCGCGCGGGCGTGTTAATAAGGCGCTCGCGGACCGCACCGCCGAGCTCGAGGCCGAGAACGACGCCCGCATCCTCGTCGAGGAGACAGTGGATGTCACGGCCGCCCCGCGCCGCCGCCGGGCCGGAGCCCGCCATCCGCTGTCCACGCTGCAGGACCGGGTCGCGGACATCTTCGTGGGCATGGGCTGGGAAATCGCCGAAGGCCCCGAGGTGGAATCCGAGTGGTTCAACTTCGACGCACTGAACTTCAAGCCGGACCACCCCGCCCGGGAAATGCAGGACACGTTCTTCGTGGAGCCGCCCGAAGCGCACCTGCTGATGCGCACGCACACCTCGCCAGTGCAGGTCCGATCCATGCTGGAGCGGGAGCTGCCCATCTACGTGCTGTGCCCGGGCAAGGTGTTCCGCACCGACGAGCTCGATGCAACGCACACCCCGGTGTTCCACCAGTTCGAGGGCCTGGCCATCGACAAGAAACTCAGCATGGCTGACCTCCGCGGAACCCTGGAGCACTTCGCCCGCCAGATGTTCGGCGACGAAGCACAGATCCGGCTGCGCCCCAACTACTTCCCGTTCACCGAGCCGTCCGCCGAGCTGGACATCTTCCACCCCGGCGCCAAGGGCGGCCCGCGCTGGATCGAGTGGGGCGGCTGCGGCATGGTCAACCCCAACGTCCTGCGGGCTGCCGGCATCGATCCGGACATCTATTCAGGCTTTGCCTTCGGCATGGGCATCGAGCGGACGCTCATGTTCCGCAACGAGGTCGGCGACATGCGCGACATGATCGAGGGCGATGTACGTTTCAGCGAGCACTTCGGGATGGAGATCTAACAGTGCGTATCCCACTTTCCTGGCTGCGTGAATTCGCGCAGGTACCGGCCGGAGCCACGGCCGAAGACGTCATGGCAGAGCTGGTCAAGGTCGGCTTTGAAGAGGAAGCGGTCCACCGCCCCACGGACGCCCTGCGCGGACCCGTCGTGGTGGGCCAGGTCCTGAGCCTGGTCAAGGAACCGCAGTCCAACGGCAAGACCATCAACTGGTGCCAGGTCCGCGTCGTCCCCGAGGGACAGGAGCAGACGCTGACCGGCAAGGGCATCGATCCGTCAGGCGTGCAGGGCATCGTCTGCGGCGCCCACAACTTTGTCGAGGGCGACAAGGTGGTGGTCACCCTGCCCGGCGCCGTCCTGCCCGGCGACTTCCACATCTCGGCACGGAAGACCTACGGTCACATGTCCGCCGGCATGATCGCCTCCGTCCGCGAACTGGGCATCGGCGAGGACCACGACGGCATCCTGGTGCTGTCCCGGATCGGTCTGGACCCCGAGATCGGGACCGACGCCATGGAGCTGCTGGGGCTTTACGACGAGGCCGCGGAAATCAACGTAACGCCGGACCGCGGCTACGCGTTCTCGATCCGGGGCGCGGCGCGCGAATACGCGCACGCCACCGGCACGGTATTCACCGATCCCGCGTCGAAGGTCAACGCGCCGGCTGTCCTTTCCGGCGGCTACGGCGTCAAGATCAACGACGACGCGCCCATCTACGGCAAGCCCGGCTGCGACCGCTTCGTGGCGCGCACCGTCCGCGGTGTGGATGCCACCAGGCCCACGCCGCCGTGGATGTCTTCCCGCCTGCGCCTGGCCGGGATCCGGTCCATCTCGCTGCCGGTGGATATCTCGAACTACGTGATGCTCGAGCTCGGCCAGCCGCTGCACTTTTACGACCAGGACAAACTGTCCGGCGACATCGTGGTGCGGCGTGCGGTGGCGGGGGAGAAGCTGACCACGCTCGACGGCAAGGAACGTGCGCTTGACGCCGAGGACCTGCTGATCACCGACGCCTCCGGCCCCATCGGCGTCGCCGGCGTCATGGGCGGCGCGTCCACCGAGGTCACCGACGCCACCACGGCTGTCCTGATCGAGGCTGCCCACTTCGAGGAAGTGTCCATCGCCCGCTCGCGCCGGCGCCACAAGCTCCCGTCCGAAGCCTCCAAGCGCTTCGAACGCGGCGTGGACTGGCAGGTCGCCAACATCGCGGCCCAGCGCGCCGTCGACCTTCTGGTGGAACTGGCCGGCGGGACCGCCGATGAGGCGGGCACCGACGTCGGAACCGCGCCGGATCCGGTGACCATCGCGCTGCCGGGGGAATATCCCGCTGCCCGGATTGGCATCGACTTCACCGAAGAGCAGATCGTCACGTCCCTGGAGGACCTGGGTGCCGTTCTCGAAAAGTCCGACGCCGGCTGGACCGTCACAGCACCGAGCTGGCGAAACGACCTGGAAACCAAGGAGGACCTCTCCGAGGAGGTGGCCCGTCTGGTGGGCTACGACCAGATCCCCGCGACCCTTCCGGTGGCGCCTCCCGGCCGCGGCCTGACCCGCGTGCAGCAGCAGCGCCGCCGCCTGCTCCAGGCCCTGGCCGACGCCGGTCTCACGGAGGTCCTGGCCTACCCCTTCGTGTCGAAGGCCGCCAACGAGACGTTTGGCGTGGCCGAGGAGGGCGCACCCCGGACCGCGGTCAAGCTTGCCAACCCGATCAGCGAGGAGCAGGGCTACCTGCGCACATCGGTGCTGCCGGGCCTGCTGGAGGTCGCCAAGCGCAACCATTCCCGCGGCTTCCGCGACCTCGCCGTCTTCGAAGCCGGGCTGGTGTTCCTGCCCGGTGACACGCTGGGCACGCCGTCCATCCCGCCTTTGGGCGTCAAACCCAGCGATGAGGTGCTGGACGCGCTGTACGACGGCGTTCCGGACCAGCCGCTGCACGTCGCCGCCGTGCTGACCGGCCATGATTCGCCCGCCGCCGCCGGCCATGCCCCACGGCTTTGGGACTGGGCAGACGCCCTGGACATCGCCCGCCTGGCCGGTGACGTCCTTGGTGTGGAGCTTGTGGTCACGCAGGGCCGGCACCAGGCCTTCCATCCTGGCCGCGCCGCGCAGCTGTCGCTGCGCTCCGGCGAGGTGGTGGGATACGCCGGTGAGCTGCACCCCAAGCTCCTGGCCGCGCACGACATGCCGGCGCGGTCCGTCGCACTGGAACTGAACGCGGATGCCCTGTTTGAGGCAGCGGCCGACGTCGTGGTGGCCCGCCACATCTCCACCTTCCCGGTGGCCACGCAGGACGTGGCACTCGTGGTGCCGCAGGACGTCCCCGCCGACGACGTGCTGGCAGCGCTGCGTGAAGGCGCCGGCGAGCTGCTTGAGGACGTCGCACTGTTCGACGTCTACGCAGGCAAGGGGATCGAGGACGGCAAGAAGTCCCTCGCCTTCGGGCTGCGGTTCCGCGCCACCGACAGGACCCTCACCGCGGACGAGGCATCGGAGGCGCGGGAGCACGCCGTCGCCACCGCAGCCGAGCGGTTTGGTGCGGTCCAGCGCTAGCTGAGCCCAAAGAAAGGCCACGCCTTTTGAACTGCTCCTCGAAAGTTGGACTGAAAATTCAGTTCTAACTTGCGGGGAGCAGTTTCATGCTTAAGGGCAGTTCGTGGTCTGAAGCTGTCCTCCGGTTGCACGACAGCGGAACAGCCGGTCAGACCAGCCAGCGCCACCAGCGTGGCTGCTCCGGTTCCGGCGTCGGTTCCGGTTCCGGCTCCGGCTCCTCGCCCAAGGCCAGCGCGGCCTCGACGATGTCGTCCGCGGTGAGCGTCATGACGGCCTCACGATCGAGCGCGTCGAGGCTTTGTTCCTCGTCGAGCGACAGCCGCAGCGCCTGGCGGTTGAGCGCCTGCTCGAACAGCGTGCGGGCGAACCGTGCGTTGCCGGAGTCCTCGCCCGCGTGGAGCCCGGTGAGGATGCGGCGCAGCATCTGGTCCGCACCCGGCTCCAGCGTGTACTCGTGCTGGGCCAGCATCTGGTGGAAGATTGTCTGGAGTGCGTCGACGGAGTAGTCGGGGAACGTGATCTCGCGGGCGAACCGGGAGCGCAGTCCGGGGTTGGAGAGCAAGAAGGACTCCATCAGCCGCGGGTACCCGGCCACGATCACGACCAGGCGGTGGCGGTGGTCCTCCATCCGCTTGAGCAGGACCTCGATCGCTTCGGGGCCGAAGTCCGTCCGGCCGTCCTCCGGGGCCAGCGCGTAGGCCTCGTCGATGAACAGGACGCCGTCCAGCGCACGCCGGATCACCCGGTCCGTCTTGATGGCGGTCGCGCCGACGTACTGCCCCACCAGGCCCGAACGGTCGACCTCGACCAGGTGGCCTTTCTGCAGCAGACCGACCGCGCGGTACATCTCGGCCAGGAGCCGCGCCACGGTGGTCTTGCCCGTGCCCGGGTTTCCGAGGAACACCAGATGCTGTGATGTGGCCACCTCGGGCAAGCCGTGCGCCTTACGGCGGGCCTGGACCTGGAGCAGTGCGACGAGGGCACGCACCTGTTCCTTCACGGTCTCCAGTCCGACCAGCGCGTCGAGTTCGGCCTGCACCTCGGACAGCGGCCGGGCCGGCCCGGGCCTCGCACCGATGAGATCGCCGACCAGGTCGTCGACGCGCTCCGAACCGGGCAGCTTGAGCTGATCGGCCAGATGGCCGATGGTTTCGCGCAGGTCGTCGAGCGGATGGCGGCTGGCAGCCATACATCCACTGTAGTACTCGATTCCCGGCCGGGGTGGGGTTGGCCTCACCAATTACGGCAGCGGCGGCAGGGCCTCTTCGTACAGCCAGGGATGCAGCAGCGCTTCCGAGTCCAGTCCCGTGACGCGGTCGGCCGTGAGGATGAACTCCGGCGTCGACACGGAACTGTGGGCATGCGTTCGGGTCCACTCCTGCAGCAGCGCAAAGAACGCGAGGTCGCCGCAGCGGCGGCGGAGGGCGTGCAGAGCCAGTGCTCCGCGCTTGTAGACCCTGTCGTCGAACATGAGCTCGGGCCCGGGATCGCCCACCAGAAGGTCCTGGCCGGCGGTGCTGAGCCGCCGCCAGGCGGCCAGCGCCCGCTCATGGGCGGACATCACACCGGCTTCCTCGGACCAGATCCACTCCGCGTAGCAGGCGAAGCCCTCGTGCAGCCAGATGTCGCTCCACGTGCCGAGCGTCAGCGAGTTGCCGAACCACTGGTGGGCCAGTTCATGGGCGATCAGGCGTTGCGAATCCCACCCGGTATCCAGATGGTTGGCGCCGAGGATGGACAGCGACGTGGCCTCGAGCGGGATTTCCAGCTCATCGCCGGTGACCACCACCGTGTATTCGGGGAAAGGATAGGGGCCGAAGCGGCTCACGAAGGTGTTCATCATGGCTTCCTGCCGGGCCAGGGCCGTCTCCGCCCGGGCCACCAGCTGCGCCGGCGCCGCAATGAACTGGGGCACACCGGCCGAGTCCGGCAGGCTCACCAGCCCGTACCGGCCGATCTGTATGGTCGCCAAGTACGTCGCCATCGGTTCTCGCTGCTCGTACACCCACGTCTGGCGGCTCGACCTCGCGGCCTGCGCCACCAGGAGACCATTGCAGACGGCGCGGTAACCGGCATCGGTGGTGACGGTGATGCGGTAGCTGGCTTTGTTCCGCGGGTGGTCGTTGCAGGGGAACCACGACGGCGCCCCGTTGGGCTGGCCGGCGACGAGGACGCCGTCGGTGAGCTCCTCCCAGCCCACCTCGCCCCAGAGCCCCCTTCGAGGCCGCGGGTTTCCGTCGTACCGAACGTCGAGGCTGAATTCAGAGCCCGCCTCGAGGGGCTGTTCGCAGTGCACTACGAGCTGTTCCGCCCGCTGCGTGAACTTCCGGACGCGGATGCCGTTCAGTTGGATCTTCAGGGCGCGGAGGCCGGTCATGTCGAGCACGACGGCGGATATGCGGCGCGCCGCCACAGCCGACAGAACTGCACGGCCGGTCAGCCGGTTGCTGGCGAGCTTGTAGTCCAGCTCCAGTTCATAGTGCAGGACGCGGTAGGCATCCGTTCCGTGGTCCGGGACGTAGGGGTCGCCGGTGGCCGCGGCGCCGGCAGAGAGGACGGCGGCCGGGCCGGGTGATTCTCCGGAGCTCATTCTGCGCGTGACTTCCTTAGCTGTTATTTGAGGCGCGGAGCGGGAACGGCGGGCCCGGCCCACGGGCTGACCGGATTGCCCATCCAGTACGTCCCGGCGGGAACGGTCTCGCCCCGCATCACCAGGGACGCCGGACCAACGGTCCCGCCCTTGCCAATCCTCGCCTGCGGCAGAATCACTCCGTGCGGGCCCATCGTCGCCCCGTCTTCGAGACTAACAGTGTCGATGCTCATGATGCGGTCGTGGAAGAGGTGGGTCTGGACGACACAACCGCGGTTGACCGTGGAGCCGGCACCGAGCGTCACAAGGTCCGCCTCAGGAAGCCAATAACTTTCACACCACGTGCCGCGGCCGATCCTGGCGCCGAGGGCACGCAGCCACCAGACGAGGGCCGGGGTGCCGCTGGCCGACCGGGCAAACCATGGGGCACTCACCATCTCGATGAAGGTGTCCACCACCTCGTTGCGCCAGATGAAGGAGCTCCACAGCGGGTGCTCACCGGTCTTGATCCTGCCCACCAGCAGCCACTTGGCTGCCACGGAGCAGCCTGCCGCCACCCCGCCTGCGAACAGCATGACCACGCCTCCGAGTGCCGCTGCCGCACCGTAGCCCAGGGCGGTGGCGAGCCAGTCGAAGACGAGCAGCACGCCAAGGGCCAGGCCCACCGTCAGGGCCACCGGCACGAACCGGCACAGTTCCCAAAGGGTCCTGGCCACCTTGAGCCGGGCCGGCGGCTGGAAGGTGCGCGTGCTGTCGGACGCCACTGCGGTGCGCCGCAGCCTGACCGGGGGGCTGCCCAGCCAGGATGTGCCTGACTTGGCCTTGCCCGGCGTTGCCGAGAGGACTGCCACCAGTGAGTTCTTTGGCACGCTCCGTCCAGCCGCGGTCATGCCGGAGTTGCCAAGGAAGGAGCGCTTTCCGATTTTCGCCGGCGCAATCCTCATCCATCCTCCGCCGAGCTCATAGGAGGCCACCATGGTGTCGTCGGCGAGAAAGGCGCCCTCGCCCACGGTGGTCATGCGCGGCAGCAGCAGGACGGTGGAGGCCTCAACGTTCTTTCCGACTTTCGCGCCCAGCAGTCTCAGCCAGACTGGCGTGAAGAGGCTGGCGTAAATCGGGAACAGCAGGTCCCGTGCCATGTCCAGCACCCGCTCGGTGGCCCACACCTGCCAGCCGACGCGGCTGCGGACGCGGTAGTAGCCCTCCTGCAGGCCGATTCCCAACAGCCGGGTGGTGATAAGGACGAGCAGCGTATTGGTAAGGAACCAGGTCAAAGCGGCGAGCGGTAGCGACGCGAGCACCTGCGGCCAGGCAGCAAGCAGGGACTCGCTGCCCCGAATGAACAGGTAGACCACGAGGGCTGCGGCTCCGGCTGAAGCGTAGGGAATCAGGGCAAGGACGGCGGACGCGGCGGCGAAGGCCGTGAACCAGAGGCGGCCCAGGAGGGAACTGACCGGCTGGGCCGCGGGCCAGTCCTGCTTCGCCTTGCCACGCCGTCCCGCCGGGGAACCTGCCACCACCTGGCCGGCCTTGACCTTTCCCAACACTGCGGAACCCGGTTCCACCTGGCCGCCGGCGCCGATGCTGGCCCCGGGCATCAGGGTGCTGCGGGCTCCCACGGTGGCGTCCGCGCCGACGTGGATATGGCCGATGCGGACGATGTCACCGTCGATCCACCACCCGGACAGGTCCACCTCAGGCTCGATGTTGCAGCCGCGGCCCAAGGTAAGCAGGCCCGTCACCGGGGGTAGGGAATGCAGATGGACGTCGCTCCCGATCTTGGCGCCGAGGGCACGTGCGTAATACGGCACCCAGGGCGCGCTGGCAAGGCTCACTGCACCGGCCAGGTCCTGGATCTGTTCGGCAAGCCAGAGGCGCAGGTGCACTTTGCCTGCCCGCGGGTAGGTCCCGGGCTGCACATTGCGAAGCAGGAGGCGGGCGGCGGCAACAGAGAGGGCCATCCGTCCCGCCGGGCTGACGAAGAGCAGCCAGGAGGCGGCCACCCACCACCACGACACGGTGGGCGCGGCCGTGAACCCGGCAACCGCGGACAGGATGTTGTTGGCAGCCATCAGATAGGTCAGCCAGCGCATGCCCGCCAGAATGTGCAGCGGAATGCCCATCAGGGTCTGGAAGGCCTGTGACTTCAGAGCCGTGGGGCGGACCGGCCGTTCCGGGGCAGGGCCGGCGGAGAGGCCGTCGGGCATCGACTGGCGGGCCGTCTCGATCAGCGCTCCGATGCGCGGGGTGGCGTAGATGTCTGCCACGGTGATGGTGGGGTAGCGGACCCGGAGCGCGGAGACCAGCTGCGCCGCGGCCAGCGAACCTCCGCCGTGGGCGAAGAAGTCCGCGTCGAGGCCGGTCACGCTGCTGCCGAGGACGGCCTGCCACTGGTCAACGACCCACCGGGCATCCTCTGGCAGGTTAAGCGGCGCGGCATCCGCAGCGGCGGCGCCGGCACCCGGCAGTGGCCACGGCAGCGCATGCCGGTCGACTTTCCCGCTGGTCTTGGTGGGCAGCGTGTCGACGACGGTCAGCATGGGGATGAGCGGAGCCGGCAGCGTGGCGGAGAGCAGTTCACGGAACGCGGCCAGGTCCGGGGCCGAGCCCGTGCCGCCGGCGGGAGCCAGGTAACCCACGAGGACCTGGTTGCCGGCCGCCGTCGTGCGTACCGCCGCGGCGGCGCCCGCAACACCCGGCAGGGACTGCAGGGCAGCGTCGATCTCGCCGAGTTCGATCCGGCGGCCGCCCAGCTTGACCTGCTCGTCGGCGCGTCCCATGAAGATCAGGCCGGCACGCTCGAAGCGGACCAGGTCGCCGGAGCGGTACGCGCGGTCCCAGCCCAGCGACGGCATGGCGGCGTACTTCTCCGCGTCCTTCTGCGGGTCGAGGTACCGGGCCAGCCCCACACCGCCGATGATGAGCTCTCCCACCTCGCCCTCTGCTACCGGGACGCCGTCGGAATCGACCACCGCCAGGTCCCAGCCGTCCAGGGGGAGCCCGATCCTGACCGGGCCGGCACCGCCTAGGGGAGCCGCGCAGGCCACGACCGTTGCCTCGGTGGGTCCGTAGGTGTTCCACACCTCACGGCCGTCCACGGCCAGGCGCTCGGCCAGCTCCGGCGGGCAGGCCTCGCCGCCGAAAATCAGCAGCCGGACGTTCTCCAGGGCCTCTGCCGGCCACAGCGCCGCAAGCGTGGGAACAGTGGAGACCACCGTGATGCCGTGATTAATCAGCCACGGTCCCAGATCCATGCCGGTTCGGACCAGGGCCCGCGGGGCAGGCACGAGGCAGGCGCCGTGGCGCCAGGCCAGCCACATCTCTTCACACGACGCGTCGAAGGCCACCGACAGCCCCGCGAGCACCCGGTCCTGCGGCCCAATCGGTTCGTCCTGCAGGAAGATGCGGGCTTCCGCGTCCACGAACGCGGCCGACGAGCGGTGCTGCACCGCAACGCCCTTGGGTGTCCCGGTGGAGCCGGACGTGAAGATGACCCAGGCGTCGTCGTCGGGGGCGGCCGGGCGCGGAGCCGGGAAGGGGCGCGGCCGCTTGTGGTCCGACACGATCTCGCCGTTGGCCCGCAGGATGCCGGCCACCCGGGCCTCACCGAACACCAGTTTGGCCCTTTCGTCCGGATCATCCGCGTCCACGGGGACGTAGGCGGCGCCGATCAGCAGCACGGCGAGGATCGCGATGTAGAGCTCGTTGGTGCCGGAAGGAATCCGGACCCCGATCTTGTCTCCCGCTCCCAGGCCGGCCTGGTGGAGGCGCAGGCCCTCGGTCTTGACCTCGGCCAGGAGCTGGGCGTAGCTCAGGGAGCGGCGGCCGTCGTCGAGCGCAGAAGCTTCGGGATACCGTCCGGCCGTCTCAACCAGGACGTCCACCAGGGTCCGCTCCGGCGGGGCAGCGGCAGCGCCCGGCAGTTGCGCCGCATGCACCGCTGCCGCCGGCGCGCCGGCGGCAGGGGGAGCGGTGGTGTCCAGGGTTTCGGGGAGGGGCTCAATCACGGCTGGATTCTCTCCCGGCAAGATGAACGGAAGGTGACATCGTTTCCCCTCCATTCATCCGGGGCTGCTTTGTTACCGGCCCGCTCTGGCGCGGGCCGGTAACACGGACCGTAGCTAGGGGACCAGCAGAACCTTGCCGGTGGTGCGCCGGCCTTCCAGGTCCTTGTGTGCCCGGCCGGCCTCAGCCAGCGGATAGGTGGCACCGATGCGGACCTTGAGGCTGCCGTCGGCCGCTGCGCCGAAGATTTCCGTGGAGCGCCACAGCCGTTCCTGAGGGTTGCCGAGGAAGTGCGCGAGCGACGGACGCGTCAGGGTCAGGGAGCCGCCGGCATTAAGCCGCTGCGGATCCACCGGCGGGACCGGGCCGGATGCCGCACCGAAGAGGACCAGCGAACCGCGGGTGCGCAGACTGGCCAGGGAGCCGTCGAACGTGTCCTTCCCCACGCCGTCGTACACCACGTTCACGCCGGCACCGTGGGTCAGGTCCCGGACGGCGTCGGCAAAGCCGCCGTAGCGCAGCACCTCGTCTGCGCCGGCACCGCGGGCCAGGGACTCTTTCTCATCCGTGGACACGGTGGTGATGACGCGGGCACCGCGGGCCTTCAGCAGCTGGGTGAGCAACAGGCCCACCCCGCCGGCGCCGGCATGGACCAGCACGCTGTGTCCGGGCTCAACGCGGAACGAGGAGTTGATCAGGTAATGCGCCGTCATGCCTTGGAGGGGGAGCGCCGCGGCGGTGTGGTCGTCCACGCCGTCCGGCACGGGCAGGGCCTTCGCGGCGTCCAGCACGGTGTATCCGGCGTAGCAGGCCGTTCCCTCGGCTGTGGCTACCCGGCTTCCCACGGTGTAGTCCTCAACGCCCTCGCCGATCTCCTCGACGACGCCGGCCGCTTCGGATCCCGGGGTAAAGGGGTAATTCACCTTGTACGTGCCGCTGCGCTGGTAGGTCTCGATGAAGTTGACGCCCGTTGCCGCTACCTTCACCAGCAGCTGGCCGGGACCGGGGACGGGGCGTTCGACCTCCGTGAAGTCCAGGACCTCAGGACCACCCGGCTGCCGGGCGACGATGGCGTGCGTCATGGAATTTCTCCTTTTCCGGGCCGGGACCTCCGGCACCCTTCCTCACCTCATCCTAGGGACCGGGACGGTGCAGGCGAAGTCGGGGCAGCCGGTCAGTAGCGCCGGGAGACCGCAGCCATGGGGCATTCGAAGCGGCGTCCCGCCGCGAGCCCCACCTCATTGAGGTACCGGACTACGATCCCGAATGACGCGGCCAGCGTGGTTTCGGTGAGGGGAATTCCCTGTGTTTCGCAGTGCTTGCGCACAATCGCTGTTGCCTTATGCAGCTGGGGCCGGGCCATGTCGGGGAAGAGGTGATGCTCCACCTGGCGGTTCAGGCCGCCGAGCAGGATATCCATGTACCGGCCGCCGGAAATGTTGCGCGATGTCAGCACCTGGCGGCTGAGGAAGTCAACACGGCTGTCCGCCGGAAGGACCGGCATGCCCTTGTGGTTGGGTGCAAAAGATGCACCCATGTAGAAGCCGAAAACAGCGAGCTGCACGCCGATGAAGGCGGCAGCCATGCCCAGCGGCAGAAATGTAAACGCCAGCACAGGAAGGATGCTGAGACGGGCCAGCAGTATCGGCAGTTCCACCCAGCGGTGGGTGACCTTGGCGCGCCGGAAGATGAAGCGCACCGAATCTATCTGCAGGCCGAGGCCCACAAGGAACAGCAGGGGGAAGAACAGCCAGCCTTGCTTGCGCGTGAGGAAGGCCAGCCAGCCCTGCCGTTCGGCCGCGGCTTCAGCGTGGAAAACAATGGCGCCGGGCGCGATGTCAGGGTCCTTGGCTATGACGTTCGGGTGGTTGTGGTGGGCCCCGTGTTTCTGTTCCCACCACGAGTAGCTGATGCCGGCAACGGATGTGGCCAGGAGCCGCGCGGACCATTCATTGGCACGCCGGGAGGCGAAGATCTGGCGGTGACCTGCCTCGTGGGCCAGGAAGCTCAGCTGCGTGCAGATGATGCCGAGTGCTGCGGCGATAAGGAGCTGGAACCAGCTCTGGCCGATCAGCGCGAAACCGAACCAAGCCGCTGCCATGAGGACTGCCAGCACGGAGAAGACGGTGATGTAGAAGCCCTGTTGCCGCTGCAGGAGTCCGGCCGCCCGCACGGACTTGAGCAGGTCGGAGTAACTCTGCGTGACAGGGTTAGCCTTGTGTAGCGTGGGCGCTTGGAGAATACGGGGCTGGGGGCGCCCGGGAGTGATAGTGGGGGCCATGTAGTGCGTGCCTCGTAACGATAGCGGGCAACGCTGCGGCCGACATTCGGCGCGCACGGTCTGGATCACCCTCTGGCAAGCATACTCTGGCTGGGGGCCGCGCCTTCCCGACAAGGCGCGGACCATCCATGCATAAATATCGGGACCTATGCATACTCTTGCTGTATAGTCGTTCACATGACTATTTCTGTTGCCGTTTCCGGGGCCAGCGGCTACGCCGGCGGCGAAGTCCTCCGCCTCCTGGCCGGCCATCCGGACGTCACCGTCGGCGCCATCACGGCACACAGCAACGCCGGTTCCAGACTAGGCGAACTGCAGCCGCATCTCCATGGCCTGGCCAGCAGGATTCTCGAGGACACCAGCGTGGAGAACCTGTCGGGGCACGACGTCGTGTTCCTGGCCCTCCCGCACGGGGCGTCCGCAGAGATCGCGGCCAAGCTCCCCGAAGGAACGGTGGTGATCGACGCCGGCGCGGACCACCGCCTGGAGTCCGCCACCGCGTGGGAAAAGTTTTACGGCTCGGACCACGCCGGAACGTGGCCCTACGGCCTGCCTGAACTGCCGGGCCAGCGCGAGAAACTCAAGGGCGCCAACCGGATCGCCGTTCCGGGCTGCTATCCGACGTCGGCGCTGCTCGCCCTCACCCCCGGCTTCGCCGGCGGCCTGCTCGAAGGGAATGACGTCGTCATCGTCGCCGCCTCCGGCACCTCCGGCGCAGGTAAGGCAGCCAAGGTGAACCTCATCGGCGCCGAGGTCATGGGCTCCATGAGCCCCTATGGCGTGGGCGGCGGCCACCGGCACACGCCGGAAATCGAGCAGGGCCTGTCCAACGCTTCCGGCGAGCCGGTGACGGTTTCCTTCACGCCCACCCTGGCCCCCATGAGCCGCGGCATCCTCACCACAGCCACCGCACGGGTCAAGCCCGGCGTCGGCGCCGAGGAACTGCGCCGTGCCTGGGCGGAGGCGTACGACGACGAACCGTTCGTCCACCTGCTGCCTGAGGGCCAGTGGCCCACCACCAAGTCCGTGCAGGGCTCCAACCACGCTGCCATGCAGCTGGCCTACGACCAGCACGTCGGACGCGTCATTGTCACGTGCGCCATCGACAACCTGACCAAAGGCACCGCCGGTGGAGCGGTGCAGTCCATGAACATTGCCCTTGGCCTGCCGGAGACCGCCGGGCTCAACCTGCAGGGAGTTGCCCCGTGACCGTCACCGCCCCCAAGGGATTCCGCGCCGCCGGCGTCACTGCCGGACTCAAGGCCTCGGGAAACCCTGACCTCGCCCTCGTGGTCAACGACGGACCGTCCAAGGCAGCAGCCGCCGTCTTCACCTCCAACCGGGTGGCCGCGGCCCCCGTCCACTGGTCCCGACAGGTGGTCTCGGACGGCCGCGTCGACGCCGTGATCCTCAACTCCGGCGGCGCGAACGCCTGCACCGGCCCGCAGGGATTCCAGAACACGCACACGACGGCGGAGAAAACCGCCGAAGCCCTGGGCCTTTCCGCCACCGACGTCCTTGTCTGTTCTACCGGCCTGATCGGCGAGCAGCTGCCCATGGACAAGATCGTCCCGGGCATCGACGCCGCGGCGGCCGCCCTCAGCACCGACGGCGGACCCGACGCCGCCACGGCCATCATGACCACCGACTCGGTGTCCAAGCAGGCAGTCTTTACGGGGGCGGATGCCGACGGAAATGAGTTCACCATCGGCGGGATCGCCAAGGGTGCCGGCATGCTGGCGCCCGGGCTGGCCACCATGCTGGTGGTGCTCACCACGGATGCCGACGTCCAACCGGAAATGCTCGACCTCGTCCTCCGCGACGCCACGCGCGTCACTTTCGACCGTGCCGACTCCGACGGCTGCATGTCCACCAACGACACCGTGGTGCTGATGGCATCCGGCGCTTCCAAGGCCGTTCCGTCCGCGGAAACCTTCGGCGAGGGCCTCACCCAGGTCTGCGCCGAGCTGGCCCGCAAGCTGATCGGCGACGCCGAGGGTGCCAGCCACGACATCGCGATCCGGACATTCAACGCCGCCACCGAGCGCGACGCCGAAACCGTCAGCCGCGCCGTGGCCCGCTCCAACCTCTTCAAGGCCGCCATCTTCGGCAAGGACCCCAACTGGGGCCGCGTGCTCTCCGCCGTGGGCACCACCGACGCCGCATTCGAAGCTGACCAGCTCAACGTGTCCATGAACGGCATCCAGATCTGCCAGAACGGCGGCATCGGCCAGGACCGCAAGCTCGTGGACCTGGAGCCGCGCGAGGTCCTCGTGGAGATCGACCTGCAGTCCGGCGGGGCGGAAGCCACCATCTGGACCAACGACCTCACGCACGACTACGTCCACGAGAACAGCGCCTACTCAAGCTAGGCCCGCCTACTCAAGCCCGATCCGCCGGCAACCCTGGAGAACCAGCCGCATGAACACCCAGACCCGCGAGTCAACGTCCATGAGTGACGCCCAAGACAAGGCCGGAACGCTCATCGAAGCCCTGCCGTGGATCCAGCGCTTCGCCGGAACCACCATGGTGATCAAGTACGGCGGGAACGCCATGGTCAACGACGAGCTGCGCCGCGCCTTCGCTGAGGACGTCGTGTTCCTCCACCACGTCGGCATCCACCCCGTCGTGGTGCACGGCGGCGGCCCGCAGATCAACTCGATGCTGGGCCGGCTCGGCATCGAGTCGGAGTTCAAGGGCGGCCTGCGCGTGACCACGCCCGAGGCCATGGACGTGGTGCGCATGGTCCTGACCGGCCAGGTTGGCCGCGAACTGGTGGGCCTGATCAACTCACACGGGCCCTACGCCGTCGGCATGTCCGGTGAAGACGGCGGCCTGCTGCGCGCCGTCCGCACCGGAACCGTCGTTGACGGCGAGGAGGTGGACCTCGGGCTCGTGGGCGAGGTGGTGGGAGTGGACCCCGCCGGTATCGTGGACATTCTCGACGCCGGCCGGATCCCCGTGATCTCCACCGTCGCCCCGGAGATTACCGACGCCGGCGAAGGCGTGGCGGGCACCGCGCGCTTCCAGCCCACCGGCCAGGTCCTGAACGTCAACGCGGACACCGCCGCGGCAGCCGTGGCCTCCGCCCTGGGCGCTTCCAAGCTCGTCATCCTGACCGACGTCGAAGGCCTCTACGCCAACTGGCCGGACAAGTCCTCGCTGATTTCGTCCCTGACGGCATCCGAGCTGCGGGACATGCTGCCCAGCCTCGAATCAGGCATGATCCCCAAGATGGCCGCCTGCCTCAAAGCGGTTGACGAGGGCGTGGAGCGGGCGCACATCGTGGACGGCCGGCTGCCCCACTCAATGCTGCTAGAAACATTTACGACGGCGGGAATCGGCACCCAGGTGGTCCCGGACGAGGAGACGAACGCATGAGCAACTTTGAACAATCCGCAGTCGTTGAGCAATCCCCGGTGGTCGAAGGGCCCACGGCAGCAGGGGTCCCCGTCCGAGCGGGCGAGGAAGGGGAGCTGCTGGGGATTGTCGAAACCAAAGGCCACACAACCGGCTCCGAGTGGCTGGCGCGCTACTCGTCGTCGCTCATGGGTGTATTCGGCACGCCCCAGCGGGTGCTCGTCCGCGGCGCGGGCTGCCTCGTCTGGGACGCCGACGGCAAGGAATACCTGGACCTCCTGGGCGGCATCGCCGTCAACGCGCTGGGCCACGCCCACCCGTTCGTGACCTCGGTGATCTCCAGCCAGCTGGCCACCCTGGGGCATGTCTCCAACTTCTTCACCAGCCCCACCCAGATCGCCCTCGCTGAGAAGCTGCTTGAAATCAGTGCGGCGCCGGCCGGGTCCAAGGTGTTCTTCTCCAACTCCGGCACGGAGGCCAATGAGGCCGCGTTCAAGCTGGCCCGCCGGAACTCCGGTTCTCCCGCAGGGGAGGCCGGCGGCAAGCCCCGCACCCGGATCATCGCGCTTGAGGGCGCATTCCACGGCCGGACCATGGGGGCACTGGCGCTCACTGCGAAGGAGGCCTACCGTGCGCCGTTCGAGCCGATGCCCGGCGGCGTTGAGCACATTCCGTTCGGGGACATCGAAGCGCTGCGCAACGCCGTCGACGACACCGTGGCAGCCGTCTTCCTGGAGCCCATCCAGGGCGAGGCCGGCGTCCGGCCCCTGCCGGCCGGTTACTTGAAGGCGGCCCGCGAGGTCACCGCCGAGGCCGGCGCCCTGCTGATCCTGGACGAGGTGCAGACCGGCATCGCCCGCACGGGCAAGTGGCTGGCCAGCGAGGACGCCGGGATCGTGCCGGACGCCATCACCCTCGCCAAGGGCCTCGGCGGCGGTTTCCCGATCGGCGCGCTGATCACGTTCGGCGAGAAGACGTCGTCACTGCTGTCCGCGGGACAGCACGGCACCACGTTCGGCGGAAACCCGGTGGCAACCGCTGCGGCGCTGGCCACCCTGCACGCCATCGAAAGCCAGCACGTGCTGGACAACGTCCGCACCGTGGGTGAGTATGTCCGGCAGGCGCTGGCCGCCGTCGAGGCTGTCACAGAGGTGCGTGGCGAGGGCCTGCTGATCGGCTTCGATTTGGACGCCGACGTCGCCCCCGCCGCCGTGACCGCGGCGCTGGACGCCGGCTTCATCATCAACAGCCCCGGCCCGCGCACCATCCGCCTGGCGCCGCCGCTCATCCTGACCACAGAGCAGGCGGACCGTTTCCTGGCCGCCCTTCCGGCCATCCTGCAAACCGCAAAGGACGCACAGTGACTTCCACCATCCGCCATTTCCTGAAGGACACGGACCTCAGCCCTGCCGAGCAGGCGGAAGTCCTGGAACTTGCGGGCCGCATGAAGGCGGCGCCGTACAGCGTCCAGCCCTTCGCCGCCGAAGGCAGCGGGCGCAAGACCGTGGCTGTCATCTTCGACAAGACCTCCACCCGGACCCGGGTCTCCTTCGCCACCGGCGTGGCGGACATGGGCGGCAACGCCCTGATCATCAACCCCGGTGAGGCGCAGATCGGCCACAAGGAATCCGTCGAGGACACGGCCAAGGTGCTCGAGCGCATGGTTTCCACCATCGTGTGGCGGACCGGCGCGCACTCAGGCCTCGTTGCCATGGCTGAAAATTCCAGGGTTCCGGTCATCAACGCGCTGTGCGACGACTACCACCCCTGCCAGCTGCTGGCCGACCTCCTGACCGTCAAGGAGCACAAGGGCGAACTCAAGGGCCTCACCATGGCCTACCTCGGTGACGCCGCCAACAACATGGCCAACTCCTACCTGCTGGCCGGCGTAACGGCAGGCATGCACGTCCGCATCGCCGGTCCCGAGGGCTACCTGCCCGCGGCCGGCATCGTGGCCGCCGCCGAAGAACGTGCCGCCGAGACCGGCGGATCCGTCCTCATCACGACGGACGCGGCCGAGGCACTCAAGGGAGCCGACGTCGTCGCCACCGACACCTGGGTTTCCATGGGCCAGGAAGCGGAGAAGGAAGCACGGATGAAGCTGTTCCGTGAATACTCCGTGGATGAGGCCGCGCTGGCGCAGGCCGCCGCTGACGCCGTCGTGCTGCACTGCCTTCCCGCCTACCGCGGCTACGAAATCTCGGCCGGCGTGATTGACGGCCCGCAGTCCATCGTGTGGGACGAGGCAGAGAACCGGCTGCACGCGCAGAAGGGACTCATGGCCTGGCTCATGCACCGGTCCGGGCTGGCGTTCGTCGACGGTCTTTCTCCCGTTGAGGGCACCGGGGAGAGCACGTTCTAGTGTCCACCAACCCGGCGGCCCCGGGCGCGAGCCCGGCCACCAAAACCGCCCGCCAGGCGCGGATCACCGCGATCCTGACCGGCGAATCGGTGCGTTCGCAGGCGGAGCTTGCGGCGCTGCTCGCCGACGACGGCGTGCAGGTCACCCAGGCCACGCTGTCGCGTGACCTCGTGGAGCTTGGTGCTGTCCGCGTCCGCGGCAAGGAAGGCGTGCTGGTGTACGCCGTCCCCGGTGAAGGCGGGGAGCGGGCGGCCAAGAGCGGCGTCAGCCAGGAAATCCTCGATGCCAGGCTGGCGCGGCTGTGCGGCGAACTGCTGGTCACGGCGGAGGCCTCGGCCAACATCGCTGTGCTCCGGACGCCGCCGGGCGCGGCGAACTTCCTCGCCCTCGCCATCGACCATTCCGTGATGCCCTCGATCCTGGGCACCATCGCCGGGGACGACACGGTGCTGCTCGTCGCCCGGGACCCGCTGGGCGGACCGGGGCTGGCTGCGCGGTTCCTGCAGCTCGCCGAGGAAGCCGGCACAGGCCAATAGCGTCCGGGCCAGTAGCTTCCGGTCACTTTCTTCCACACCCAATAGACACAAACAAACGAAACAAGAAACAACAAAGGAGCATATTCCGTGACTGAGCGTATTGTTCTGGCCTACTCAGGTGGCCTGGATACTTCCGTAGCCATCGGCTGGATCGGTGAAGCCACCGGCGCCGAGGTCATCGCTGTGGCGGTCGACGTCGGACAGGGCGGCGAATCCCTGGAGACCATCCGCCAGCGTGCCCTTGGCTGCGGCGCCGTCGAGGCCTACGTGGCCGACGCGTCTGACGAGTTCGCCAATGAGTACTGCGTGCCCACGCTGAAGGCCAACGCCCTCTACCAGGGCCACTACCCGCTGGTTTCCGCCATCTCCCGCCCGGTGATCGTCAAGCACCTGGTCAAGGCCGCCCGCGAATTCGGCGCCACCACCGTGGCCCACGGCTGCACCGGCAAGGGCAACGACCAGGTCCGCTTCGAGGTGGGCATCCAGACCCTCGGCCCGGACCTGAAGTGCATCGCGCCCGTCCGCGACCTCGCCCTGACCCGCGACAAGGCCATCGCCTTCGCTGAGGAAAAAGGCCTGCCGATCGAGACCACCAAGAAGAACCCGTACTCGATCGACCAGAACGTCTGGGGACGCGCCGTCGAAACCGGCTACCTCGAGGACATCTGGAACGCCCCCACCAAGGACATCTACGACTACACCGCCACGCCGGAATTCCCGCCGGCCCCGGATGAAGTCATCATCTCCTTCGAAGCCGGCGTGCCGGTCGCGATCGACGGTGTCAAGGTCACCCCGCTGCAGGCCATCAAGGAACTGAACCGCCGCGCCGGCGCCCAGGGCGTGGGCCGCATTGACGTCGTCGAGGACCGCCTCGTCGGCATCAAGTCCCGCGAAATCTACGAAGCACCGGGTGCCATGGCGCTGATCACCGCGCACAAGCACCTCGAGGACATCACCATCGAGCGTGAGCAGGCCCGCTTCAAGGCGACCGTCGGCCAGCGCTGGGCCGAACTGGTCTACGACGGCCAGTGGTTCTCCCCGCTGAAGCGCTCCCTGGATGCCTTCATCGATGACACCCAGAAGTACGTTTCCGGCGACATCCGCATGGTGCTGCACGGCGGCCAGGCGATCGTCAACGGGCGCCGCTCCGAGACCTCGCTCTACGACTTCGACCTCGCCACCTACGACACCGGCGACACGTTCGACCAGTCCATGGCGCGCGGCTTCATCGAGCTGTGGGGCATGTCCGCCAAGGTTGCCGCCCGCCGTGACATCCGCGTCTCAGGAAAGTAGCCGCTGTGGCTGAGCAGGAAACCACCAAATCGGAGGCTACGAACACCGGTGCACTGTGGGGCGGCCGGTTCGCCGGCGGCCCGGCCGATGCCCTCGCGGCGCTGAGCAAGTCGACGCACTTCGACTGGCGCCTGGCCCGCTACGACATCGCCGGCTCCAAGGCGCACGCCCGCGTGCTGCACAAGGCGGGGCTGCTGGATGCCGCCGAACTTGATGGGATGCTCGCGGCTCTGGACCAGCTGGATGCGGATGTAGCGTCTGGCGCCTACGTGCCGGCGGAATCCGATGAGGACGTGCACGGTTCGCTGGAGCGCGGCCTGATCGAGCGCGCCGGGACCCAGCTGGGCGGCAAGCTCCGGGCAGGGCGTTCACGCAACGACCAGGTGGCCACGCTCGGCCGCATGTTCCTGCGCGACCATGCCCGGATCATCGCCCGCGGTGTGCTGGCCACTATCGACGCGCTGGTGGAGCAGGCCAAGGCACACCCCGGCGTGGCCATGCCCGGCCGCACGCACCTGCAGCACGCGCAGCCCGTTCTGCTCAGCCACCACCTCCTGGCCCATGCGTGGGCGCTGCTGCGCGATGTGCAGCGGCTTCAGGACTGGGATAAGCGCGCCGGCATTTCGCCGTACGGCTCGGGTGCCCTCGCGGGCTCGTCGCTGGGCCTTGACCCCGAGGCAGTTGCCGCGGACCTGGGCTTCTTCTCCGCCGTCCACAACTCGATCGACGGCACTGCCGCCCGCGACGTATTCGCCGAGTTCGGCTGGGTGGCCGCGATGATCGGCGTCGACCTGTCCCGGATCTCGGAGGAAGTCATCTTCTGGGCCACCAAAGAGTTCTCCTTCGTCACGCTGCACGATTCCTACTCCACGGGGTCGTCCATCATGCCGCAGAAGAAGAACCCGGACGTGGCAGAGCTGGCCCGCGGCAAGGCCGGCCGGCTGATCGGCAACCTTACCGGCCTGCTGGCCACGCTCAAGGGCCTGCCGCTCGCGTACAACCGCGACCTGCAGGAGGACAAGGAGCCGGTGTTCGACGCCGCCGACACGCTGGAGCTGCTGCTGCCGGCCGTTTCGGGCATGATCGCCACGCTGAAGTTCAATGCCGAGCGGATGGAATCGCTGGCACCGCAGGGCTTTGCGCTGGCCACGGACATCGCCGAGTGGCTGGTCCGCCAGGGCGTTCCCTTCCGCGAGGCGCACGAACTGTCCGGTGCCGCCGTTAAGCAGGCCGAAAGCCGCAACGTGGAACTGTGGGACCTGACGGACGAGGAGTATGCCGCCATTTCGGAGCACCTCACCCCGGAGGTCCGCAGCGTCCTGAGCACGGAAGGCTCGCTCAACAGCCGGAACTCGCAGGGCGGTACGGCACCGGCCGCCGTCGAACGCCAGCTGGCTGCGCTGGAAGGGGAGCTTAACGGCGTCCGCGAGTACACGGGGTAGATTCCACTCACGCGAAGTGGCACATAACGGCAATGTTCTTCAGAAACACTGCCGTTAAGTGCCACTTCGCTGGCGTTAAGGGGGATTAACTGTCGGCTACGATTGCGGCATGACCGCGATCACACCCGACGCTTTGCTCGCCGAACTCCACAAGGCGGCCGACGTCGTCTCCTCCCTGGCAGCCAAACTCACCGAAACTGATGTCCCGGCTCCCTCGGCCCTCCCGGGCTGGACCCGCGGGCACATCCTCGCGCACATAACGGGCATCTCCAACGCGATGGCGCGGCAGCTCGAATACGCCGCGCGTGGCGAAACGGTGGAACTGTACGACGGCGGCTATGAGGGCCGCACGAAGGCCATTGAAATGGGCGCCGGGCACGCCCTGGCCCAGCACCGTGCGGACCTGGACGCAGCGCTGGAGCGGGCGCTGCGCGCCTTCGACTCGCTCGATGCGGATGCCGGGGACGCTGATGCGGCTGGCGCGACGGGCTGGCGTGCGCCCATTTCCTACCGCGGGGGAGCGGTGCTGGACGGTGGCCTGGCGCTGTGGCGCGAGCTCGTGATCCACGCCTCCGACCTCAACACCGGCCGCGGACCGGAAACGTGGAGCAGGCCGTTCTGCGAGCACCTGTTCACCTTCCTGGCCGCACGCGTGCCGGAGGAGCAGAGGCTGGTGCTGCAGCCGCTTGGCTTGCCTCCGGTGACGATCGGGACCGGCCGCCGCTCCACGGTCATCAGTGGCATGCTCACCGATGTCGCCGCGTGGCTCGCCGGCCGGGAGCCGTCGTTGGGCAGCCTGCGCGCTTCAGCCGCGGCCGACGGCGTGGACCTGCCGGAGCTGCTGCCTTGGCCATCCGGGGTTCCGGCGAAATAGCGACCAGTCCAAGGCGCAGCAGCGAGCCGGCCAGCTGGTTCAGCCCGCGGCGAGTCCCTGCTTTTCGCGGGCCAGCAGGCTTTCCTTGATCCGCAGCCCCCAGCGGAAGCCGCCCATTGTGCCGTCCGTGCGGACCACCCGGTGGCACGGTACGAACAGCGCAGCGGCGTTGAAGGCGCAGGCGCTGGCGGCGGCGCGGACTGCCTTGGCATTGCCGGACAGCTCAGCGTATTCCGTGTAGGTGACCGGCGCCCCCGGGCTGACGGTGCGGAGCACGTCCCACGCGTGGGCGCGGAACGGGCCCGATTTCTGCAGGACGGGCACGTTCATGGCAGGAGCCGGGTCGCCCGCGTAAAAAGCCTCCACAGCCGCGGAAATCGGGCCGAGATGCTCCACGGCCTCGTAGGCGTCCGGCAACAGCTGCGGATGGATCTGGCCCGTCAGGTCCTGTGGGTCGGCCGTCCAGCCCGAGGCGAGCACCACGCCGTCGCGGGCGATGATGGTGAACGGCCCGTCCGGCGTTGTCATGGTGAGCAGCTGGGCTTTCATTGCACTGTCGCTTTCGTTGGTTGCGCCCTGCGGGCGGCGGGAGTTGGGGGTACAGAATTTCTGGGTGCAGCTGCAGCGGCGCGCCAGAGGTGCATGGTGGCGTACGAACGCCAGGGGCTGACTTCGCGGAAGTCCGACGACTGGAAGTCCGACGACGGCGTAGCGCCACTTCCCGCCGTACCGGTTATCGGGCTGGCGCCGACGGACAGCGCCCGGATACCGTTGCGTACCGCTGCGTCGTTGGCGAGGAAGATGTCCGGTGCACCGATGACCCGCATGGCCACGTATCCCACGGTCCACGGCCCGACGCCCGGCTGCGGCAGCAGCTTGGCGGAGAGGCTGGGCAGGTCGTCCCCGTAGCCGAGGTCCAGCGTGTTTTCGGCCAGGGCGGTGGCAACGGCCAGCAGCGACTCTATCCTGCGCCGCGGGCCGCGCAGCAGTTCCGCGCCGGCCTCGGCGATCTGCGCCGGCGACGGGAACAGCCGGGAAAGCCCGTCGCCCGGCGCCGCGCTGGGACTGCCGGCCGCGGCCAGTTGCGTGAGGGCCGTGCGGGCAGCTGCCACCGTGATCTGCTGCCCCACCATCGCCCTTATCAGCAGTTCCTGCGGATCGAGGGCGCCCGGCAGGCGGATCCCCGGCGCTGCCGCCACGGACGCCGAAAGCCGGGCATCGGCACCGAGCGCCCCGTCAATGGCGACGGGATCGGCGTCGAGGTCAAAAAGCCTGCGTACCCTGCTCAGCAGGGCCGGCAGGTCCCGGAGGTCCACCGCGCCGATGGTGAGCACCAGCGGCCGCCCGTGCGGCCCGCCGTCGTACCTTGGAGTTCCGCCCTCTCCGGTGCCGTTCGCTGTAGCCGAGTATTCCGCGCCCGTGTATTCCACGCTGAACCGCGCGTCCCCGTGCGGAAGCCGCAGCGTACGGGCATAGGACGTTGCGGTTCCGGCCTCGATCCCCGGAATGGCACGGACGGCGAGGAAGCTGAACACGCCCGGGTCGAACGGTTCGCGGTAGGGGAGCGCAAGCGTGAGTGAGGTGCTCGCGGGGGCTGACGGATGATGCCGGGCGGTGCTGCGCAGCGCGGTCGGCGTCATGTCGAACACCTCGGCCACGGTCTCGTTGAACTGGCGGACGCTGCTGAAGCCCGCCGCGAAGGCGACATCTGCGAGCTTCATCGTGGTGGAGACCAGCAGCGTGCGTGCGGTCTGTGCCCTGCTGGCCCGGGCCAGGGACAGGGGACCGGCGCCGAGTTCATGGCTGAGGATCCGGTTCAGCTGCCGGGATGAATAGCCCAGCCGCGAGGCGAGGCCCTCAACGCCGTCGCGGTTGATCACGCCATCATTGATCAGCCGCATGGCCCGGCCGGCAATGTCCGAGCGGAGGTTCCAGGCCGGTGTGCCCGGCACTGCCTCGGGCAGGCAGCGCTTGCAGGCGCGGTACCCGGCGTCGTGGGCGGCGGCGGACGTCTCATAGAAGGTGACGTTCTCCGCCTTGGGCGTCCTCGCGGGGCACGACGGCCGGCAGTAAATGCCCGTGGTACGCACCGCCGTAAAGAACTGCCCGTCGAAGCGGGTGTCCCGCGCGTCGATGGCGCGGTAGCGCTGCCAGAAGTCCATGCCTCCATCCTGCCAGTCCCCAAGGCGGGCTGCTAGCGGAAATCGGACATGGCCGTGGAAGGCTTCCCGAGGCATCAGGCCTGGGACAACAGGCGCTTCGGTAAAGTCGGGGCATGACCACCAGCGGCCCTGTGCGGCAGTTCTTGTCCGGCGATGCCCGAGAAATCGCCCCGCTGCTCCTGGGAGCCGTCCTGACGCACGACAGCGATGAAGGTTCCGTCGCCGTACGGATCACCGAACTTGAGGCGTACATGGGCCCCGTCGATTCACTGCATCCCGATCCCGGCTCCCACACCTACCGCGGCCCAACCCGCAGGAATGCCCCCATGTTCGGTCCGGCCGGCCACCTCTACGTCTACTTCACGTACGGCATGCACTACTGCGCCAACATCGTCTGCGGCCCGGCCGGCCATGCCTCCGCAATCCTCCTGCGCGCGGGTGAGATCGTCGAGGGCCGTGAACTGGCCCTCGCGCGCCGGCCGACGTCGAAAGCCCCCAAGGACCTGGCCAGCGGACCCGCCCGGCTGGCCACAGCACTCGGGCTGAACACCGAGGACAGCGGCCGGGACGCCCTGGGTCCACCGTTTGGCCTGGTGCTGCCGCCCGCACCCGCCGCCCACGTCAGCACGGGGCCGCGGGTCGGCGTCGCCGGTCATGGCGGCACGCACGATTATCCCTGGCGGTTCTGGCTCACGGGCGACCCCACCGTGTCCCGCTACAAGGCTGCAAAGGCGCGTCCGCCGCGGGCGTAGGCTGGACGGGTGAACCACAGCGAACAAGCCCCTGCCCCCAGGCCCGTCCCCGTGGACGAACTCATTACCAGCCTCTGCGCGACCGTTCCGGATTACCCCAAACCCGGAATCACCTTCAAGGACCTGACCCCCGTCTTCGCCGACGGTCCCGCGTTCCGGGCAGTCGTCGACGCGCTCGTGGAACCGTTCAAGGGGCAGTTCGATGCTGTGGCCGGTGTCGAGGCGCGGGGCTTCCTGCTCGCTTCCGCCGCGGCCTACGCCACCGGCACCGGCGTGGTGACAGTGCGCAAGGCCGGGAAGCTGCCCCGCGAGGTTTACTCCGAGGACTACGCCCTGGAATACGGCAACGCCACGCTGGAACTCCACACCACGGACCTGGCCCGCGGCAGCCGGGTGCTGATCCTCGACGACGTCCTCGCCACGGGCGGCACACTCGGGGCAGCCGCCCGCCTGTTTGAACGCTGCGGGGTCCACGTCTCGGGCGTGGGCGTGGTGATGGAACTCGGCGAGCTGCGTGGCCGCTCCGCCCTGGCCGGCCACCGCGTGCGGTCGCTGCTGCGCCTCTGACCAGCGGCCTTGCCGCGAGCGTCGGAGCCGCGCTGTCAGATAACCTGCTGTATGCAGCTCAACAGCCGCCACACAAGCCGAAAAGGTTATAGAATGGACGGTCTGTCTTTTGCGATAGGGGAACGATGCACGACGCCGATTTGGCCCACGAACGGGACTATGTAGCCGGCCTGTACACACGGCTTGATGAACTGCGTGCGGAAAAGCGCGCCCAGCTGGCCCAGGTGCGCCGCGCTGGAGCAATCGGCACCATGCAGAACGTCTCCGAACGCGATGCCTTCGCGGCCCTGTACGAGGACCGCCTCGCCCAGCTCGACGCCGTCGACGACCGCCTGGTGTTCGGCCGGCTGGACCTGGACTCCGGCGAGGCGCAGTACATTGGCCGCATCGGGCTCACCACCGAGGACCTCGTCCGGCTCATGGTCGACTGGCGTGCGCCGGAGGCCGGCCATTTCTACCAGGCCACGGCATTTGACCGGCAGGGAGTGCGCCGGCGCCGGCACCTGATCCTGCAGGGCCGCGAGGTCAAGGCCATCGAGGACGACGTCCTGGACGCCGACATGCTCTCGGACGCCGACTCACTGCAGGGCGAGGGCGCCCTGCTGGCCGCCCTGAACTCCAAGCGCACGGGCCGGATGTCGGACATCGTGGGCACCATCCAGTCCGAGCAGGACCGCATCATCCGGTCCTCCATCTCCGGCGCCCTCGTGGTGCAGGGCGGCCCCGGCACCGGAAAAACCGCCGTGGCCCTGCACCGCGCCGCCTATCTGCTGTACACCCACCGCGACAGGCTCAAGTCCGCCGGCGTGCTGTTGGTGGGCCCGTCGTCGTCGTTCATGAAATACATCGAACGTGTCCTGCCGTCGCTGGGTGAAACCGGCGTCGTCATGGCCAGCCTTGGCAGGCTCATGCCCGGCATCAACGCAGTGCCTGAGCAGGAGGCGGACGTTGCCGCCATCAAGGGCCGGCTGGAGATGGCCGAGGTCATCGCCAATGCCGTGGCTAACCGGCAGCGCATTCCGGCGGAAAACCGGATCCTGGAAGTGGACGGCCGAAGGCTGACCCTCACACCCCGTCAGGTCCGCCGCGCCCGCGAACGCGCACGCTCCACCGGCAAGCCGCACAACGAGGCCCGCGTCACGTTCGTCAAGATCCTGCTGCGCGAGCTGACCGAGCAGATGACCGAGCTCGTTGAAGCCGGCAACATCGGGAACAACGCCGACCGTTCCTACCTTGCCGAGGACGTCCGGACAGCACGCGATGTGCGTGTTGCGCTGAACCTGTGCTGGATGCCGATGACGCCCGAGAAGCTCGTGGGCGAACTTCTCAGCAAGCCCGCGCTCCTTGAAGCCTGCACTCCCGGGCTGACCGCCAGGGAACGCGAGCTCCTTCTGCGGGCTCCGGGTGCGCCCTGGACCGAGGCCGACGTCCCCCTGCTCGACGAAGCAGCTGAACTGCTCGGTGAACTGGATCCTGCTGCAGGCCGTGGCCTTGCCCAGCAGGAGCAGGACCGTGCCCGCGCCCTGGCCAACGCCCGGCAGACCCTGGTCAACATGGAGTCCGCCGGCGTCGATGTCCTGATGTCCGCTGAGGAACTCGTTGAGCAAAACGAGGAACGCGAGGCCCGCCTGACGGCCGCCGAGCGCGCCACCAGCGACCGCACCTGGGCCTTCGGCCACATCGTTGTCGACGAGGCGCAGGAACTGTCTCCCATGCAGTGGCGGCTCCTGGTCCGCCGCTGCCCGCTCAAGTCCTTCACGATCGTGGGGGATATCGCGCAGACCAGTTCCGTGGCCGGCGCGAAGTCCTGGCAGGGAGCCCTCGCACCGATGTTCGGCGACCGCTGGCAGCTGGAGGAGCTTACGGTGAACTACCGGACGCCGTCGCAAATCGCCGAAGCGGCGGCACGCATGGCCAACGCCGCCGGCCTGGTGGTCTCCGCTCCGAAGGCCGTCCGGGAAGGCCGCTGGTCGCCGATCATCGACCGCGTCGACAAGTCGGGCCTCGTGAACCGGCTGGTGGAGGTCCTACCCGAGGAGCTCCAGGCGCTCGACGGCGGCCTGCTCGCCGTGATTGCCGACGGCGACCTGCTGCGGGAGGCCACCGCCGCGCTGCGGGCGAAGTACGGCTCCCGGCTAGGCACGGGTGCCGGCAGTTACGAACAGGACGTGGTGGTCATCAGCCCGCGGGAAGCCAAGGGACTTGAGTTCGACGGCGTCGTGGTCCTGGAACCGAGCGCCATGCTGAACCACGAGCACGGCAGGGTCGGCGATTTGTACGTCGCCATGACGCGCCCCACCCAGCGGCTTCGGCTCATCGCGGCCGCGGACGTTCCGGCGGGCATCGAACGCTAATGTTCCCGGGCAGGCCGGCCGTTCGCGGTCCGGCCTGCCTCCAGCCCTTCACGAGGGTCCAGGGGCCGCCGATCCTGCTAACTTAGAAGGCGTGTCACAACTAAATGAGCTCGAATCCCAGCAGAACGACCCCAGCTTCGCCAACATCTGGCAGGAGCTCAAATGGCGCGGCCTTGTCCACGTATCCACCGATGAGGTGGAACTGGAGAAGCTTCTCGCCGGGGAGCCGGTCACTTATTACTGCGGATTCGATCCCACGGCGCCGAGCCTTCACCTGGGCAACCTGGTCCAGCTCCTCCTCATGAGGCGGCTTCAGTTGGCCGGCCACAAGCCGCTGGGCCTCGTGGGCGGCTCCACCGGGCTGATCGGCGATCCGCGTCCGACGGCGGAACGAACCCTGAACACCAAGGACACCGTTTCCGAGTGGGTCGGCTACCTGCAGGCCCAGGTCCGCCGATTCCTCAGCTTCGACGGCGCCAACGCCGCCCGGATGGTCAACAACCTCGACTGGACCGCGCCGCTGAGCGCGATCGACTTCCTCCGCGAGGTCGGCAAGCACTTCCGTGTGGGCACCATGTTGCGCAAGGACGCCGTGGCCTCACGCCTCAGTTCTGAGGAAGGCATCAGCTACACGGAGTTCAGCTACCAGATCCTGCAGGGCATGGACTACCTCGAGCTCTACCGCGACTACGGCTGCATGCTGCAGACCGGCGGATCGGACCAGTGGGGCAACCTCACCAGCGGCACCGAACTGATCCGCAAGGTTGAGGGCAAGACGGTTCATGCTCTGGGCACTCCGCTCATCACCAACTCGGACGGCACCAAGTTCGGCAAGAGCGAGGGCAACGCCATCTGGCTGGACTCTGCCATGGTCAGCCCGTACACCTTCTACCAGTTCTGGCTGAACACCGCTGATGCGGACGTGGTGGACCGGCTGAAGGTGTTCACTTTCCTGACCCGGGCGGAGATCGAGGACGTGGCGGTGTCTGTCGCCGAGCGCCCCTTCGCCCGCGAAGGCCAGCGGAAGCTCGCCTACGAAGTAACGGCCCTGGTCCACGGAGCCGAAGCCACGGAAAAGGTCATTGCCGCTTCTGCCGCTGTCTTTGGAAACGGCGATCTGTCGGTGCTCGACGAGCAGACGCTGGCCGCGGCGACGGCCGAACTGCCGTCGGCTTCCGTGGACGGAGCGGGACTCGGCATCATCGACCTGCTGGTGGCCTCGGGGCTGTCGGACAGCAAGTCCGCGGCGCGCCGGGTCGTCGGCGAGGGCGGCGCCTATGTCAACAACGCCAAGGTCACGGACCCGGACGCGGTGATCTCCCCGTCCCAGCTCCTGCACGGCAAGTACCTGCTGCTCCGCCGCGGCAAGAAGAACCTGGCCACGGTCCAGGTGACCGGCGCCTAGCACCGGAACCGACCAAGTGCACGCTCCTCCGCAGCCGATTTGCCCGGCCGCGGGGGAGCGTGTAATGTCTTCTGAGTCGCCGCCGCTGAGCGGTGACAAACCCCCCGCACTGAGAAGCAATTCTTCAACTTCAAAGCATGAATGAAGAAAAGCTTCCATTAGTGCTGGGCGGATTCGTTCCACGAGGTAAATATCGGGTGAATAACCCGGATTTGCAAAGTGAAAATGAATGAAATAAGCTAGAAACATCGCAGCGAAGAAATACGAAACACAAATTACTGGTTTTTATCCGGAATTGTTTCGAGAAGTATTCGAATGTGTCTGTTGTTTGAGAACTCAATAGTGTGCCAAGTTTGTTGATACCGATTTTTTATTAAATTGGTTGAATTTGCCGGACCGTGCCGCCTCCGTGGTGTGGTCTGGTGTTTTTAGCTGGTTTCAAATTTTGTGCAGCTGGTTTCCGCGTTATTTCCGTGGTTTCTGGTTGTGTCTGTTTTTCTTCAACGGAGAGTTTGATCCTGGCT
>NZ_QLNP01000095.1 GCF_003261175.1 Arthrobacter globiformis
CTGCAGGTGCTCGCCGCGGGCGCGGTGGACCGGGCCCGCACCGCAGCGGTCACCGCCGCAGCATCACCCCTCGTCCCCGTCACGGCCGCTGAAGCGGGCCCGGGTCCGGGCGATGACGGCTCCCGGAACACCGTGGAGTTCCTCCGGGGCAGGCTGCGGATCAGCTCCGCCGAAGCCCGCCGCCGGATCGGGCTGGCCGACTCTGTCCTGCCCAGGGCAGGGTTCGGCGGGCAACAGCTCCCCCCGAGGTACCAAGGAGTTGCCGCCGCGGTCAGCACCGCCCAGATCAGCTCCCGCGCCGCAACCACCATCACCCTGGCCCTGGACCGGGCGCAGCATTTCACCACCCCGGACCACACCGCCGTGATGGAACACGACCTGACCCAAGCCGCCGTCGAAAACGACGCCGACTTCCTCACCCGCGTCGCCAAACACTGGGCCGAAGCCATCGACCAGGACGGGACCGAACCCTCCGAAGCGGCCCTCCGGCAAATCCAGGGCGCGTTCATCCGCCGCCCCAAACACGGCCTGCAGCACCTGGAAATTTTCGCCACCACCGAACAGTTCGAAACGCTCACCACCGCCATGAACACCGCCACCAACCCCCGCACCCCGGCCCCTGCAAAAGGCAACGGCAACGACGGGAACGGCGCCGACGGACCAGGCAGTGACGGACCAAGCAGTGGGGCGGGGAACGCTGAATCGGCCAGCCTTGACGGTTGGGACACCGAGGGTGTCCCGGAGGTCTCCCTGGATCACCGCTCACAGGGGCAGATGCGGCTCGACGGGCTCGTCGGCGCCGTCCAGACCGTCCTTACCACCGACATCCTGCCCGCCAACGGCGGACACCGGCCCCAGATCCTGGCCACCATCAACTACCGCGACCTCCTCGCCGACCTTCGGAAGCGACAAGACGCACAATGGGCCCAAGACTCACAGGGGGACCAGGGCACCCAGTGGGACCAGGGCACCGAGGGCCCGCAGCCGGCCTACACCGGCCGGACCAACGCCGGGAGCACCGGCGGCACCGCACTGTTCGCCTTCTCCGGGCCGGTGAACCCGGCCACGATCCGCAAAATTGCCTGCGACGCCGACATCATCCCCGTCGTCCTCGGCAGCCAGGGCCGGATCCTGGACATCGGCCGCGCCTCACGCGTCTTCCCGCCCCACATCCGCAAGGCCATCATGGCCCGGGACCAAGGCTGTGCGTTCCCCGCCTGCACCATCCCGGCTGCGTGGTGCGAAGCCCACCACATCACCTACTGGTCACGCGGCGGAACCACTGGAACCGGCAACGGCGTCCTGCTCTGCAGCCACCACCACCACCTCATCCACAAAGAAAACTGGACCATCGAAGTCACCAACGAGGTGCCCTGGTTCAAACCCCCACCAGAACTCGACCCCCACCGAAAACCCCGCCGCAACAACTACTTCCACTCACGCCCCCAACGGGAATGATCGGGCCAAGCGGGTGGTACCGCTGCCCGACGGCGGTGAGGACTTCCGGAGCGAGGACTACTCGGACCTCATCACGCTGTCCACGTTTCACCGCGGTCCTGGTCCCCGTGCCAGTTCGCGGGGATTTCGAACCCGCCCGGCAGCCGTGTCTCAGAGTTGCCCCGCGCGCTGTTGAGCTGCGGCTGCGTCAGGTACAGGGCGCGGGACAGATCGGCGCCCTCCAGTCGCGCATCCCTTAGGTCTGCGCCCAGCAGGTCCACCGCCGTCAAATCAGTGCCGCGCAGGTCTGCCGCGATGAGGCAGGCGCCCCGAAGGTCGGCGCCGCAGAGCCGAAGCGTCCGGAGGTTCACGCCCGCCAGGTCCGCCGCCGGCTGCAGCCGTTCATCAAGCTCGTCGCCGGCGGCGAAGTAGGCGGCGCGGACTTCCTCGCTGACCTCTACCAGTACCTGCCGCACCCGCTGATGAAGTGTCCCGGAGTCGAGGGCGAGCAGTCCAGGCAGCGGTCCCTTCGCGGCGCTCCCGATGGCGAGCCGCAGCTCCTGCACCGCGGTGCCGGTCTCGGGGTCGAACGCTCGCTCCTCCGCCTCGGCCAAGTACCAGAGCATCTCGTGAAGCTGCCTCATGATCTTGAAGGCAGCGAACATTGCCGACCTGCCGTCCGGCTTATCGCGCCAGCTGACGCCGTCGAACAGCCCCTGCGACACGGCCTGGCCCGCGCCGAAGCAGTCGAAAACGGTGCAGCCGCGGAAGCCGCGCGGCCGCAGCCGGTCGTGGATGCCGCAGGAGAAGTCAGCGGCCAGGTTCGGGCACGGCGTGCCCGCCGGCTTGTCGAGGGCGAAGTCGGCCGAACGGGAAAATCCGAAAGCGGTGCAGCACAGCGCAAAACAGTTGCTGTAGTCGGGGTGCAGTTCGTCCCGGCCAGGAACGGCGGCCGGCTGCAGAAAAGATGTACGTGGAATGGATGTAGTGCCCAAGTGATCTCCCAAGAATGATGCGGATGTGTATGTCGCATGGGGAACTCGTCGTCGAGTTCCCTCGGCGGACACACCGGATCACCGCTCCGGAAAGGAAAGCGGGAGCATTGCCGCGAGAGGGCAGCTGCTGTGAGCTAGAGAGAAGAATGAAGAATCACTGGCTTCAGAATACCTGCATGGCGCCAGGCTGGATGCAGGGCAATCGGCGCTGATCAGCCTGGTAGTAATCCTTCGCTTCCGTAGCTAAGCTCTCTCCGCTGTGACAGCTGTATCCGCAAACCCGATCAGCCGCACCCGAGGAGAGCACCATGAGCGCTACCTACACCTTTGACGTCTTTTCCAGCCTCGATGGCTTCGGCTCCGCCAGCGGCAACTGGGGCGGCTACTGGGGCAAGCAGGGCCCAGAACTGCTCGAGCACCGCTTCGCCTTGTATGGCGGGGAGCAGCGGATGGTTTTGGGGGCCAACACGTATCGGGCGTTCGCGCAGATGCTGGCGTCAAGCACTGAGGAGTCCGACGTCCGTGACCCCTGGGTTACGCGGATGCGGAACCTGCCTGCAACGGTGGTGTCGAGCACGCTGAAAGTACCGCTCGACTGGCCCGACGCTACGCTCGTGAGCGGCGACGCCGTCGACGTTGTCGTGCGGCTCAAGGAGGAGTCTGAAGTGCCGCTGCGCTCACACGGCAGCCTGTCGATGAACCGGGCGCTGATGGCCGCCGGCCTGGTAGACCGCGTCCAAGTGACGATGTTCCCTGTGATCACCGGTCAGACCGGAGAGGAGCCGATCTTCCAGGGTGCCGCCGACTTCGATCTCGAGCTGATCGAGAGCCGGACGCTCGACGGCCGCACCCAGGAGCTCATCTACCGGCCAACCCTTCACGTCTAAGGCCCCTACCGCACCCGCAACGCGTGGGCGTCCGTGATGCGCTGCAGCTCGTTGTAGCTGATGGAGAACATCGAATGGTGGTCGCCGGCCCCGGCCCAGAGCGTTGAGTGCTCTTCGAGTGAGGCATCCAGCAGCGTGCGGATCTTGGCCGGGTGGCCTAGCGGTGCAACCCCGCCCACTTCCTGGCCCGTGTGGCGCAGGACGAAGTCAGGCGCGGCACGGCGGATCCGTCCGGTGCCCAGCTGGGAGGCGACAAGGCGCACGTCCACTTTCGCGGCGCCGCTGGCGAGGATCAGCAGGGGAGTTCCGTCCACTTCGAACACCAGGCTGTTGGTGATCGCCGCAACGTCGCAGCCAAGCGCATCAGCCGCGGCGGCCGCCGTCGGAACGGCGCCGGCAAGAACCGTCACTGTGTCGCGGGCTCCGGCTGCGGTCAGGGCGCGGCGCACGTTGGCCACCGGATCGGTAAGCATGTCCGTGCTCCTGCCGTCAGTAGCCCTGGGCATCCAGGATCGCGTCTTCCTCTTCCTCCGCCGTCGGGCGCTTGCGCTTCCGGGGCGCCGGCGGACGACGGCGGGCTCCCACGGCCACGGCGGCAGGCTCGCCCTCCGACATCCCGGCATCCTCCGCATCCATGGCGGCGTTCCGCGCCTGCTGCCGGGCTGCATAACCGAAGCCCACAAACATGAGGACGCCAAAGGCGAACCACTGCAGCGAGTAGGACAGGTGCGTCCCTTCGTCCACAGAGGGCATGGGGAACGGTTGCGGCATGTCCGCCACCGGCGGCGTTTCCGACGCGAGCTGCCCATAGGCGCCGGTAAGGAGCGGGGAGCCCAGCTCGGCGGAGTAGGCCGGAAGGTCAATGGAGGCGAGCTGGCCCTCCGGGGCACCGCGCTGCAGCGTGGGTTCGCTGTGCTTGAGCCGCACCACTGCCGTGATCTGCCCGGACGGCGGCGCCGGAATGGAGTCCGGCCGGCCAGGGGTCTTGTTGCCGATCGGCAACCAGCCGCGGTCAATCACCACGGTCTCGCCCGAAACAAGCTTGAACGGCACCACCACCTCGTAGCCGGGCTGGCCGTTGAGCGGGCGGTTGCGCACGATCCGCTGCCCGTCGACGTCGTACGTGCCCTGGAGCTTGACCTGGGTCCATTCCCGCGACGGGTCCAGCTGATTGAACTCGTTGCGCGCCTGATCAAACGTGATGGGAGTTGCCGAGTAGTTGGACGTGACCCGCTGGATTTCGGCCAGGGTCTCGGCCCGGCGGTCCATCTGCCAGCGGCCAAGGAAGACGCAGCCGGTGGCGAAGATCGCGGCCAGCAGGAGGTAGCCCAGCCACTTGCTGGAAAACAGGAACTTGTACATTCAGCCGTTCCCGCCGGTCTCTGCGGCCTCGAGCGGCACGGTTTCCTTCCAGAGTCCGCGCGTCTGCAGGTAGTCCTCCAGCCATGCCTTGTGCTCGCCGCACGCCAGCCACACCTTGCGGCGCTCCGGCGTGTGGATCTTGGGATTGTTCCAGAGCAGCTGCCAGGACGCGTCGGCCCGGCAGGCTTTACGCGAGCAGGTGGCCGAGGATGCCGGGCCGGCAAGATCGCCGCTGCCGCAACCCAGGTTGAAAATGTTCATGAAGCTTTCTGTCCCCGGCCGTCGTCGTCTTCTTGTTCGTCTTCTTCGTCATTGGTGATGAGTTCGCCTTGGAGCACCGTCGGTTCATCCTCCGTGTCGGAGCTTTCCGCAGGTTCGGATTCCTCGGCCGCCCCCAGCTCCGCGTACGGCGCGTAGTCGAGCAGTGCGTCGCTGTGGATCTCCGCCTTGTCTGAACCGTTGGCGATCACCACCGCGACCCATGGCAGGAAGACCGCGCCAGCAACGGCAACCAGCTTGAACCAGCCGTCCACCACGAAGATCAGGATCAGGCACACCATGCGGATGGCCATGGCGAGGGCGTACTTGATCATGCGCTCCCGCATGTCTTCGGAATGCGCTGCGGCGGCGTCCGTGATGCTGATTACTTCCGGATTACCGGAGGTGGCATCACGCCTCCCGGGCAACTGCTGACCGGGCTGAGGTTCAGATGTCACGACTGTTTGATCACGCTCCAATGGCTACCCCAATTCTCTCACCATCCACAGGAGGCTCCCAATCGGGCGATAAGATCGGAGGCAGTCAAAAATCCAGCCACCACGGCGGAGCCATGCTCCGCAGAAAACCGGAGCACACATGTCTGAAGCAGCAACCACGGCCCGCAGCGTCCTCATCACCGGCGGCAACCGCGGCATCGGCCTGGCCATCGCGGAGGCCTTCGTTGCCAACGGGGACAAGGTGGCCGTAACCTATCGCAGCGAATCGAAGCTGCCGGAAGGAGTCCTGGGGGTCAAAGCGGACGTGACCGACGAAGCCTCCGTTGACGCTGCGTTCGCCGAGGTTGAGGCCGCCCACGGCCCGGTCGAGGTGCTGGTGGCCAACGCCGGCATCACCAAGGACACGCTGCTGCTGCGCATGAGCGAGGACGACTTCACGTCCGTCATTGACACCAACCTGACCGGGGCCTTCCGCGTCATCAAGCGCGCTTCTAAGGGCATGATCCGGCTGCGCAGGGGCCGCGTGGTGCTCATCTCCTCCGTTTCGGGGCTGTACGGCGCGCCGGGGCAGATCAACTACTCCGCCTCCAAGGCCGGCCTCGTTGGTATTGCCCGCTCCCTGACCCGCGAGCTTGGTTCGCGCGGCATCACGGCGAACGTCGTCGCACCCGGGTTCATCAACACGGACATGACCGCAGAGCTCCCGGAAGCAACCCAGAAGGATTACCTGTCCAGCATCCCGGCCGGACGCTTCGCCGATGCCTCCGAGGTGGCCAACGTGGTCCGCTGGATCTCCAGCGACGAGGCCGCGTACATTTCCGGCGCCGTGATTCCGGTCGACGGCGGCCTCGGCATGGGCCACTAGGCACCAGGCCGGCCCGGGACCTCAGGCCCGGGGCATCAGGGAAACTTCCGCTCACGGTTGGCCGCCGGCTTCTTTGTCGCGTTCCGACAAAGGAAACCGGTGCGGGCGCTGGCATGATGGACTTCAGGCCATCAGCAATTAGACGTTTTGAACAAAGTTATAGCTTTAGACAAGGGAGCCCACATGGGACAGCTGGACAACAAGACAGCCATCGTCACCGGTTCTTCGCGCGGCATCGGCGCCGAAGTTGCCAAGATCCTCGCCGGCGAGGGTGCCGCCGTCGTCGTTAACTACCGCCAGAAGGCGCCGCGCGCCAACAAGGTGGTGGCCGGGATTGAGGCCGACGGCGGCCGTGCCGTCGCCGTGGGCGCCGACCTGACCAGCATCGAAGGTGTGCAGGCGCTGGCCAGCGCTGCCATGGAAAACTTCGGTTCGCTGGACGTCCTGGTCCTCAATGCCTCGGGCGGCATGGAATCCGGCATGGAAGAGGACTACGCCCTCAAGCTGAACCGTGACGCACAGGTCAACATGCTCAACGCCGCCGCGCCCCTCATGAAGGAGGGTTCCCGCGTGGTGTTCGTGACCAGCCACCAGGCGCACTTCATCAACTCGGTCCCCACCATGCCCGAGTACGAGCCCGTGGCCCGCAGCAAGCGCGCCGGCGAGGACGCCCTGCGCGAGCTCCTGCCGAACCTGGCGGACAAGGGCATCTCCCTGGTGGTCGTGTCCGGCGACATGATCGAGGGCACCGTGACCGCCACGCTGCTGGACCGCTCCAACCCGGGCGCCATCGAGGCCCGCCGCGCCGAGGCCGGCAAGCTGTACTCCGTGGAGGAATTTGCCGCAGTGGTTGCCAGCATGGCCACCGCCGACGTCGAATCCGGCCACACGGAATACGCCGGCGGCGCGGACTACTTCGGCAAGAGCGCCGAATAGTCGCTGCCCGCGCGGGTTTCCCGACGCGGGTCCCTGCACGAAGGCCCGGCGCACCAGCGCCGGGCCTTCGCTGTCTCCTAACCGACGCGGAAATCAGGTCCCGTAGGCGTTGTCCGGGCGGCCCGGGGCGCCTAGGGTCATAGCCATGGCGGAGGACGCAGCAGTACCGAAGAGGAGTTATCCGGCCGGCGTGCCGTGCTGGGTGGACTGCCAGCAGCCCGACGTGGAAGCAGCCAAGAAGTTCTACGGGGGACTGCTGGGGTGGGAGTTCGACGCCCGTACGGCGCCGTCCGGGGACACCGGCAGTTACCTGATTGCCCGGCTCGGCGGCCAGGAGACTGGCGCCATCACGGACTTGGGCCCCGGGCCCCACGGCGTCCCGGCCTGGAGCACGTACATCGCGGTCGACGACGCGGACGCCGCGGTGCGGCACCTGCTGTCAGCCGGCGCAACCCTGAAATCAGCCCCTGCCGACACGGGAGTTGGAGGCGTGCGGGCCTCGCTGGCCGATCCTGAGGGCGCGGAGTTCCGCATCTGGCAGGCCGGGGAGCGGCCGGGCGCCCAGGCGGTCAACCTCCCGGGCGGCTGGAACTTCAGCGACCTCCACACAGCGGACACGGATGGCGCCGCGGACTTCTACGCCCGGGCCTTCGGCTGGGAGTTCGACCGCCTCGACTTCGGCATCATGATCCGCCGCCCCGGCTACGGCGACCATCTGGAGGCCACCATCGACCCCGATATCCGGGCCCGGCAGTCCGGGGACATGGTTCCCGCCGGCTTCGAAGACGCCGTGGGCTGGGTGGCACCGGCCGCCGCGGGGGAGCGGCCGCACTGGCACGTCACCTTCACCGTGGCGGACCGGGACCGGGCGGTCCAGGAAGCGGAGCGCCTTGGCGGCCAGGTCTTGGGACAGGATGACACCGAGTGGACACGGACCGCCCTGATCCGTGACCCCGGCGGGGCTGTGTTCACCGCAAGCCAGTTCACGCCGCCGTCGGGCTAGTTTTGATTCTCCGGCTGGGTCCGGATCGCGTGGCACAGTGTGGTGCTGTCGGCCGGCCAGGGATCTGGATCGCTCCGTTAATCCGAGAGTACGCTGTGGCTATGGCTGAACGGGCAGCACTGGCCGGAGAACCGTCGGAGCGGCTTCAGGCTGTGAAGCCGCTCGCCTGGATCATGGCTGGCCTGTGTGCAGTGCTGTTCTTTGGGCTGGTGGACCTGTCCACGCTCTTCGATTTGGCTGATCCCAGCTATCAGTGGGACGTCCCCTTGGAGGCCAGCTGGGGAAGCTTGTTCACATTCGTACTGGCTGGCGCCTACGTTTGGATTGCCGTGGTGCCCAGCCAGTCATGGCCTGCCGTAGTACAGCTTGGGATCGCCGGGACAGGGCTGGTTGCCAGCAGCCTGGCGGGCCTTGATGTTCGCCCGCTCGTGCTTGGCCTCCCCATTGTCGGCTCGGCCGCCTTGTTCGCCTGGCTGTGCCGGGAGCTTTCCGGACCCTTGCCACGCCGCATCTCGGTGCATTGGCCGCTGCTTGTCCTCGGGGCTGGTGGCGCACCCCTGTGGCTGATGTATGCGCTTTACGCCCTCGAGAAATCCCGGACCCCGCACGAAGGTCCCGATTGGGAAGGCCAGACCATGGGCATTGACCACTGGCCCGTGCAGGGCGCGGCTGGCCTCACACTGGCCGCCTGCTCGTTGGTGATGGCTGTGTGGCCGCCCGCTCGGCCATTGATGCGGCTCAGTGTCAGCCTCTCAGCCACTTTCATAGGCGTGGCCATGCTGGCGTACCCATCGAGGGATGGAGCGATGCCCGGCACCGGCTGGGGAATCGCTTTCGCCATTTGGGGAACGCTTCTCGCATTGCCCGCTGCAGGCCTGGCAGCACAAGCCGCAAGCGCAAGCCGCAAGCGCACGTACCGCCGTACCGGAGCGCGGTGAACGCCTAGACGCCGGCGATATGCCGCACCGCGTCGAGGTAGGGCATGTTGATGGCGGCGTCGGCCACGGCGCGGACGGCTGGCTTGGCGTTGAAGGCCACCCCGATGCCCGCGGCGCCGAGCATGTCCAGGTCGTTGGCCCCGTCACCCACCGCGATGGTGTGCTCCAGCGCGATGCCCTCGGCGGCTGCCCATTCGCGGAGGTATTTTTCCTTGGCGGCGCGATCGATGACGGCCCCGAGGACCTTGCCGGTCAGGGCGCCGTCCACGATCTCCAGCTCGTTGGCAATCCAGTAGTCCATGCCGAGGTCCTCCGCGATGGGGCGCAGGATCTGGTTGAAACCACCGGACACCACCGCCACGGCATGGCCTGCGGCCTTGAACGCGGCCACCAGCTCCGCGGCTCCCTCGCTCAGCTTCACTTCCGCTCGGACGGAGTCGACGACGGCGGCGGGCAGCCCTGCGAGGACGGCCACCCGGGCGTGCAGGCTTTGCGCGAAGTCGAGTTCTCCGCGCATGGCGGCTTCGGTGACGGCGGCGACTTCGTCGCGCTTTCCGGCGTAGGCGGCAAGGAGTTCGATGACCTCCTGCTGGATGAGGGTGGAGTCGACGTCCATGATGAGGAGCTTGCGCTCCGCCTTCCGCAGTTCAGCGGGGACGATGGCGGTGTCCACTCCGGTTCGCTCCGCGTTCTCCTTCGCGGCCGCAATCACGTGCCGCAGGCCGGCGATGTCGGCGGCGGAGCTCGACGGCACGGAAAAGTCCAGGGTGCAGACCTCGAAGCGTCCGTCCCCTGCGCTGGAGGCATCCTCGAAGGTGGCGCCGGAGTCCGCCAGCAGGGACCGCAGGTTTTCCGGTTCCGAGGGGGACAGTTTCAGGCCGTAGCTGACCGCAGTCACGTTCGAAGTCATGGCTGCAATCTTATCCAGCGCGGCGCCGCCGCCCGAATCCGTTGCGCGGCAGCTGTGCACGCATCCGTGGACCGCAACCGCATCCAGCGGGCTCCCAGCCAACGTCCGGCCAGCCCGGAGGCACGTCCGGCAGAATGGCCCGATGATCCTTGCCTTGACTGCCCGCCTGCGCCCGGCGCCTCCGCTGAGGGCGTCGCAGCAGGTACTTTTCTGCTGGGCCGGGGCTCTCCTGGTGGCCGGTGACGCTGTTTTTTGGCTCATGTTCGCTGCGATCCAGTCGGATTCGGGGCTGGCAGTCATGGACGGTCCGGTGCACAGCATGTTGGTGGACTCCCGGAATCCCGCCGCCACCGCGTTTTTGGCCGGCCTGACGATCGTGACAGCGCCGGAAGTCCTGACCGTGATCGGCGCCGTGTTCGCCCTGGCGTGGGCTGTCCGGAAGCGCGAACTGTGGCGCCCGGCGGTGCTTATGGGCGCCATGGTGCTGGCCGTGGTGGTGACCACCCTCATCAAGCAACTTGTCAGCCGGTCCCGCCCGCCGTCGTCGGACTTCCTGCTCGGCCCTGACGACGCGCTCTCGTTCCCCTCGGGTCACACAGTGGGAATCGGGGTGTTCACGGTGGTGCTCGCCTACCTCGTCTTGTCACGGTCGGGAACGCGTACGACGGCGATGCTTGGGTTCGCTGCGACCTTTGCCGTTACAGCGCTGGTTGGCTTGAGCAGGCTGTATCTGGGCTATCACTGGCTCACCGACGTCGTGGCGTCGCTAGGGGTAGCGCTGGCTGTTGCAGCGGTGGCCATGTTCACAGACGCCGCCCGGCACGGTTCCGCGAAAGGCCGCTCCGGAGCGCTCAACAGCCGCGCCCCCAACAGCTTGCCGGCTGCTGATCCCTCAGCTCCGGACGCGCAGCCGTAACAGTGCCGCGGCCGCGGCCGCGACAACCGCCGCCGCCAAGGCGCTGACCCCGGAGTAGCCGGTCAGGCCCATGATGGGTCCCGCCGCCGCGCTTCCCACCGCGCCGGCCAGGGACATGGTGGCGTCCGAGAACCCTTGGACGGGAATGCGCTCCGCAGGGGTCAGGGAGGCAACAAGCAGGGTAGAGCCGGCAACGGTGGTAGCCGACCAGCCCAAGCCGAGCAGGATCAGCCCGACGGTGACCGAGCCCATGCTCTGGGACGCCAGTCCGGTCAATGCCGCAGCCGCGAGCAAAGTAAGCAGGCCGGCCAGTGCGGTGGTGCGCGGTCCGAGCCGGTCGGTGAGGGCACCCATCAGCGGTGACAGGGCGTACATGCCCGCGATGTGCAGTGAGATGGTGAGACCGATCAGCGCGATGGTGTCGGGGTTCCCGGCGGCTTGTCCTGCGTGATGCTGCATGTGCAGCGGCGTCATGGACATGACGGCGACCATCACCGCGTGGGCCGCAATGACCGCTGTGACCGCTCCGCGGGCGGCGGGGTGTTCCCCGATGATCCGCCAGCCTTCCCGCCAGGCACCCGAGCGCTGTGCGACGGGAAGGAGGTCTTCCCCGTCGAGGCCGCGCCGGGTCAGAAGCGGGTCCGGATGCAGGGTCAGCGTCACGATGGCAGCGCCCACCACCATCCCCAGCGCCGAGATCAGGAACGGGCCGGCAGCAGGCGGGATGTCCAGCCAGCCTGCCAGGACGGCCCCGGGAGCCACCATGTTGGGACCTGCGACGGCCCCGATGGTGATGGCCCACACCACCAGGGACAGGTCCCGTCCCCGGTGGGCCGGTTCGGCCAGGTCGGTGGCAGCGAAGCGGGCCTGCAGGTTCACCGCGGAAGCCAGCCCCACAAGGAAGGCCCCGCCAAGCAGGAGCACAAACAGTTCCGTGGTGACGGCGGCGACCATCAGGAACGTACCGGCGATCGCAGCGGCCAGGCCGGTGGTGAGGGCCAGCCGGCGTCCCCGCTGCAGGGCCAGGCGGGAGAGCGGAATCGCCGTGACCGCGGTGCCCAGAGTGAGCGCGGTGTTGACCGACCCGGCCCACGCTTCGGAGCCTGACAGGTCAACGGCAAGGATGGAGCCCAGGGCCAGGGTTGAGCCGTTGCCAAGGCCGGAGAAGATCTGTGCGACCGACAAGGTCCGCACGATGCGGCGCTGGGTTGAACGGGTTGTTTCGGCGGTGCTGGTCAAGTCGGATGGTCCCCTCGGACAGATGCTTGTCGTGGAAAACTCCACAGGATAACTGTGGTGTCATGGGTTTATGCAGTTCAACCATGACAATATGCACGGGGTGCGGCTGGCTGAGTCCCTCGTCAACATGCTCGCCGACGGCCCGTGGGACAGCAACGCTCTGCAGGATCTCCTGACCGGCCACCTGTTCCGCTCGCCCCGGATCACCCCCAAGTACCAGGACGAACTTCGGGAGTGGGCCGTCCGGCTGCAGACGGTTTTCGCCGCCGAGGACCAGGAGGCCCGCTGCTCGGCAGTCAACGCCCTGCTGGCCGGGGGCGTGCGGCGCGTGTTTCTGACCACGCACGACGGCATGCTCCCGCACCTGCATTTTGCGGACGCCAGCGAAACCCTGGTCGAAAGAGTGCGAGCGGTGACCGCCGGCGGACTGGCCATCTTCATGACCGAGGCGGCCGGTGAACGGCTTGGCGTCTGCGCCCTGCGGGACTGCGGCCGCGTCTTTGCCGACACCAGCCGTGGCGGCAACCGTGCGTACTGCTCAGCCCGGTGCGGCAACGCCGATGCCGTGCAGCGCTATCGCGGCCGATTGCGGGCCGGTTATCAGTCGCAAGGTGTTTTGTCCTAGTGTCTACTTCTATGAGTGATGTTCTTGAAATGGCCGCCGTCAGCGTTGTGCGCGGAGCCAAAACGCTCCTGAGCAAGGTGGACTGGCAGGTCAGTGAAGGCGAGCGGTGGGTCATCCTCGGCCCCAACGGCGCCGGCAAGACCACTCTGCTGCAGATCGCGGCTGCGCGGCTCCACCCCACCAGCGGCATCGCCGGCATCCTGGACGAGAGCCTCGGAAAGGTGGACGTCTTCGAACTTCGGCCGCGGATCGGCCTCTCCTCGGCCGCCCTGGCCAACCAGATCCCCGAATACGAGACGGTGCTCAACGTCGTCGTCACTGCCGCCTACGGCGTGACCGGCCGCTGGCGCGAGGGTTACGAGAAGGACGACGAGCGCCGTGCGTTCGCCCTCCTGAACGACTGGGGCATGGGCCCGCTCCTGAACCGCAAGTTCTCCACGCTCTCCGAGGGTGAACGCAAGCGCGTCCAGATTGCCCGGGCCCTCATGACCGACCCCGAACTGCTGCTGCTCGACGAGCCTGCCGCCGGCCTGGACCTTGGCGGCCGCGAGGACCTCGTGCACCGCCTCAGCCAGTTGGCCATGGACGAGGACGCCCCGGCGATCGTGCTGGTCACCCACCACCTTGAAGAAGTCCCGCCGGGCTTCACCCACGCCATGCTCATGCGCGACGGCGAAGTGGTGGCTGCAGGTCCGGTCGAAGAGGTCCTCACCTCGGGCAACCTCAGCGAGACTTTCGGCCTGCCCCTCGACGTCTCGGTGAACGCCGGCCGTTACACGGCAACCGCCCGCCGCTAGCGGCGCGGGCGGCACAGCGTGGAGTTTTTCAGCGGCATCCTTGTGTTCTTCGCCGGCCTCTGGGCCGGCACCATCAACAGCGTTGTCGGGTCCGGAACCCTTGTCACCTTCCCGGTCCTGATCGCCCTGGGCATAGCACCGGTGACGGCCTCCATGAGCAACGCCATGGGCCTCGTCGCCGGAGGGGCGGCGGGCGCGTGGGGTTACCGCCGCGAGCTCAAGGGCCGCGGCCGTCAGCTCCTGCGGCTGCTCCCGGCTTCCCTGCTGGGCGGCATCACCGGAGCCTGGCTCCTGCTTCATTTACCGGAGAAAGTCTTCCACTACGCGGCGCCGGTTCTCATTGTCCTGGCCCTGCTGATGGTGGTGTTCCAGCCCAGGCTTCAACGGTGGGTGCGGAACCGTGAGGAAAACCCCGAGCACGCCCTCCGCGACAAACACCACGGCATTTTGCTGGTGGTTCTTGTATTCCTCGCCGGAGTGTACGGCGGCTACTTCGTCGCGGCACAGGGAATCCTACTGGTGGGCATCCTCGGCGTGTTCATGACAGGCACCATCCAGAACGCCAACGCCATGAAAAACGTCCTGGTGCTGGGCGTGAACCTGATCGCGGCCGCCTCCTATCTGCTGTTTGCCTTCGACCGGATCAACTGGGCAGTGGTGGCCATCATCGCCGTCAGCTCCCTGATCGGCGGCCTCCTTGGCGCCAAGGTGGGCCGCCGGCTGTCGCCGCCTGTACTGCGCGGCGTCATCTTTGCCCTCGGCCTGGTGGCGCTCGGCTTCCTCGTTGCGAACCTGCTCAAATAATTAATGGAATGCAAGTGATTCTCGAAATGACCGCCCGGTGACTTTCCACTATCTCGAGTCGGCCGCGGATCCCCGCGTTGCCGACTACACCCAGCTGACGGATGTCCACCTGCGGAAACTCCGCGAACCCGCCGAGGGCATGTACATCGCCGAATCCTCCCGTGTCCTGCGGCGCGCCCTCTCCGCGGGGCACCGGCCGCGGTCCTTCTTCCTCGCGGAGAAATGGCTTCCGGACCTCGCGGACATCTTCGAGCAGTACCCCGATGTTCCGGCCTATATCGGCAGCGCCGCCCTTCTGGAGGAAATTACCGGGTTCCACCTGCACCGCGGAGCCATGGCGGCCATGCACCGTCCGGCGCCGGTCCCGCTGGCGGAACTGTTGGCCGGCGCCCGGCGCGTGGCGGTGCTTGAGGACATCGTGGACCACACCAACGTGGGGGCCATCTTCCGGTCGGCGGCGGCGCTGGACGTCGACGCCGTCCTGGTCTCGCCCCGCTGCGGCGACCCGCTGTACCGCCGCAGCGTCCGCGTCAGCATGGGCACCGTCTTCCAGGTGCCCTGGGCCAGGCTGGACAGCTGGCCGCAGGACCTGACGCTCCTCAAGGAACAGGGCTTCACGGTGGCGGCGATGGAGCTCACCGACGACGCCGTCGACCTGGACGAGCTGGCTGCCAGAAACCCGGACCGGCTCGCCCTGGTGCTGGGTACGGAAGGTGCCGGCATGAGCGCGGACACGCTCGCCGCCGTCGACCTCGCCGTCAAGATCCCGATGCGCGCTGGCGTTGACTCACTCAACGTTGCGGCGGCGTCCGCCGTCGCATTCTGGGAGCTGCGGCCGCGGGCCTAAACTCGCCGGAACGGCGGTTCGTGAGCACCTTCGGCATCGGCTATGATTGATAGCTGGTTCCCCTGTGTTTTTCGTTGGCCTTGTGGCTGACCGGATCGCGGCGGAAGCCATCCCATTCATACCTGGCAGCTGGCAAAATCCAGTTGCGTGAACAAAGGCCCCATTATGAAGTCGAACACTCACCCGAAGTACGAAGCTGTTGTTTTCAACGACCTGGCCTCCGGCACGAAGTTCCTGACCCGCTCCACCGTGTCTTCCTCGAAGACCATCGAGTGGGAAGACGGCAACACCTACCCGGTCATCGACGTCGAAATCTCCTCCGAGTCCCACCCGTTCTACACGGGCAAGCAGCGCATCATGGACTCCGCTGGCCGCGTCGAGCGCTTCAACGCTCGCTTCAAGGGCTTCGGCGGCAAGAAGTAATTCACTTCTCCCCAAGGTTCTTTGGAAAGCCCGCACCGGCAACGGTGCGGGCTTTTCGCGTTTGTGGGGCAGGATGGAAGGCATGAGTGCCATGCCAAGACCTGCAGCGGGAGAGTCGGCCCCCGGGCTGCACGGTGAGTACAAGGTCCCAGGCGGCAAGCTCGTAGTAGTGGACCTCGACGTCGTGGACGGCGCCTTGGCGGATGTCTCCTTGAGCGGCGACTTCTTCCTCGAACCGGATGAGGCCCTGCTGGCTATCAACGCCGCCGTGGGGGGACTGCCGGAAAGTTCGACGGCGGCTGACATCGCTTCCGCCGTGGAGGCCTCCCTCCCGGAGGACGCCGTGCTGTTCGGGTTCTCCGCCGACGCTGTCGCCATCGCCGTTCGCAGGGCGTTGGCCAAGGCTACCGCGTGGACGGACCACCACTGGAACATCATCGCGCCCAGCGTGCTGCCCACGCACCTGAACGTGGCGCTGGACGAGGTGCTGACCGAGGAGGTTGGCGCCGGGCGCCGCAACCCCACCATACGTTTCTGGGACTGGGAGGAACCGTCGGTGGTGATCGGCAGCTTCCAGTCCTACCGCAATGAGGTGCATCCCGACGGCGTGGCCCGGCACGGCATCACGGTGGTCCGCCGCATCAGCGGCGGGGGAGCGATGTTCATGGAGGCGGGCAACTGCATCACCTACTCGCTCTACCTGCCGCAGACGCTCGTGGACGGTATCAGCTTCGCCGACTCCTACGCGTTCCTCGACGGCTGGGTCATGGCCGCGCTGAAAAAGCTCGGCATTGACGCCTTCTACGTTCCGCTCAACGACATAGCCACCGGCCAGGGCAAGATCGGCGGGGCGGCGCAGAAGCGGCTCGCCAACGGCGGCATGCTCCACCACGTGACCATGAGTTACGACATTGACGCCGACAAGATGGTGGACGTGCTCCGGATCGGCAAGGAAAAGCTCTCGGACAAGGGAACCACCAGCGCCAAGAAACGCGTGGACCCGCTGCGCCGCCAGACCGGCCTGGCCCGGGCGGAGATCGTGGCGGCCATGATGGAGGTGTTCGCCGAGCGCTACGGGGCCACGCCGTCGGAGATCACGGAGCAGGAGCTGGAAACCGCCCGTGGGCGTGTCGCGTCAAAGTTTGGCACGGACGCCTGGCTGCACCGGGTCCCCTGACAAGCCTAGACACGCCCACCCGCTGCTCCGTAAGTGCCCTTTCAGGGGTTATTAGGGCATCTAGGGAGCACTCGATGGGGTTTTCACCGACAGTGCCTGCGCGGATAGCGCACGGTGCAGGTGGCTCCGCTGCTCGATGATGATCCGGCGCAGGGCACGCGGGGCGTCCTGGTGCTCTGAAAGCCAGCGGTCGGTGCGTGCCACCACCGGATGGTCCTCCGGTGCCCCGGCCGAATCCAGGTCCTGGACGGCCGGGTAGAGACCGCGGACGATCCGGCTTGCGATTTCGATGCTCCGCTCCGCCCACACCGTTTCCAGGCACTCGAAGTAGGGCTCCACAAACGGGTCCAGGAGTTCCTCGGAGGCGGTGTTGAACCCGGCAATGGTAGCGCTCAGCAGCTGGTTGGAGAGCGCCGTCCCGCGGACCGCTGCCTCCCAGGCCGCGGCCTTGACCGCCGCCTCAGGCCGGGCTGCCAGCGCCGTAGCGTGCCCTGCCCGCCCGGACGCCGTCGTGTCCCTGGCCAGCTCGGCGCCGAGCTCCTGCTCCGTGGCCAGGCCACGGGCCGCCAGGGCGTGCCACAGGCTCCAGCGGAGCTCCGCGTCCACGGACAGTCCAGGCACCCGCTCACTGCCGTCCAGCAGCCCGAGCAGGAGTCCGGCCTGGCTGCCGTCTGTGCGGCTGACCGTGGCAAGTGTCCTGGCCCAGGCAAGCTGCCGGTCGGAACCCGGCTCCGCCGCGCGCAGCTCCCGTGCCGCGCCCTCGGCAAAGGACTTGCGCAGTGCGTCACGGTCAGTGGCCGGAACGTACTGTTCAAGGGCCATTGTGGCGTTGCCCAGGATGTTCAGCAGGACGCCGATCCCGGACTCGGCGGCAGCGAAGCGGAGGACGGCGTCCACGTACTGCGAGGCAGGTGTAATGGCGTCCCGGGCCGAATTCCACAGCGCGGACCAGCACAGGGCACGGGCCATGGGGTCGCTGATCCGGTCCAGGGAGGAACGGACGGCGGCCTCCGAGACCGGATCCAGCCGCACCTTGGCATAGCTCAGGTCCTCGTCATTGATCAGGAGCAGGGCCGGGCGGCGCTTCCCGGACAGGGCGCTGACTTGCTCGGCCGCGCCAGCCAGGTCGGTCTCCACGGAGTCAGTCCGGACCAGCCTGCCGGCGGCATCGAAGTTGTAGAGCCCGATGCGAAGCCGGTGAGGGCGCGGCTCCTGCCGGCCGGTGACGGGATCGGGCGCGTCCTGCAGCAGCGTGATCCGCTCCAGGGTCTCAGTTCCGTCCGGCGCTACACTCGTCTCCAGCTCGGCGCTCAGCGTGGAAATGCCCGAGGTCTGAAGCCACTGCCGGGCCCACGTGGTGAGGTCCCGGCCGGAGGAAACGGCCAGGGCACCGAGCAGGTCGGCCAGCGTGGTGTTCCCGTACTCGTGGTCCCTGAAGTACTTCCGGGACCCCTCAACGAAGGCGTCGAAGCCGACGTAGGCCACCAGCTGCTTCAGGACGGAGGCGCCCTTCGCGTACGTGATGCCGTCGAAGTTCTGCTTGGCCGCCTCGAGGTCCGGGATGTCGGCCACGATCGGGTGCGTGGTGGGCAGCTGGTCCTGGACGTAGGCCCAGGCCTTGCGGTTGTTCGCGAAGTTGACCCAGGCGGTGTCCCAGTCCGTGGCGCGGTCCACGCCGAGGGTGCCCATGTAGTCCGCGAATGATTCCTTGAGCCAGAGGTCGTCCCACCACTGCATGGTCACGAGGTCGCCGAACCACATGTGGGCCATCTCGTGCAGCAGGGTGTTGGCGCGGCCCTGGTACTGGGAATCGGCGGCCCGTGAGGTGAACACGTAGTTTTCCGTGAAGGTGACCAGCCCGGGATTTTCCATGGCGCCGAGGTTGTATTCGGGGACGAAGGCCTGGTCGTACTTGCCCCACGGGTAGGGGTAGTCAAACAGCTGGTTGAAGAAGTCCAAGCCGTTCTTGGTGAGCCTGAACAGCTCGGCGGCGTCGAACGAGGGCGCCAAGGAGGCCCGGCAGTACAGTGCCAGCGGCACGTCAAGGCGGGCCCCGCCGTCGTCCGTCCTGCTCCAGTGGTCCTCGGCTTTGAAGTAAGGGCCGGCCACCACCGAGGTGATGTAGGTGGACATGGGCAGGGTGGGCACGAAGTCCCAGCGGGCCGCGGCGGCATCGTCCGCCAGGGGCAGGCGCGCCGCCTCGGCGCCGTTGGAGGCCACCTCCCAGCCCACCGGGGCGGTGACGGAGAAGGTGAACCGGGCCTTGAGGTCGGGCTGTTCGAAGTTCGCGAAGACCCGGCGGGCATCGGCCGGTTCGTACTGGGTGTAGAGGTAGCACTGGCCGTCGGCGGGGTCAAAGAACCGGTGCATGCCCTCGCCCGAGCTGCTGTACAGCGCGGTTCCGGTGACAGTCACCCTGTTCTCGGCCTGCAGGTTGTCCAGCCGGATCCGTGCCCCGTCCACCACGTCGGGGACCGGCAGCTCGACGCCGTTGAGGACCACGCTGTGCACGTCGCCGGCGATGAAGTCCAGGAAGGTGGATGCTCCCGGCTTCTCTGCCGAGAAGGCGATGGTGCTGCGGCTGGTGTAGCCGGCCGTGTCCGGATCCGGTGCTCTGCGGACGTCGAGCGCGACGTCGTAGCTGTGGGTGGTGATCAGGGCGGACCGCTCTGCCGCTTCGTTGCGCTGGAGGTTCTGGTTCGACACCAAGCTATTGAATCATGGGGGCTAATGCACCAAGATCAGGTACTGCACCAAGACCAGCTACTGCACCATGAGCAGCGCGGCGGCCAGGCCCAGGACCGCGATCAGCAGCCATGCGGCGAAGGCGGCCAGCACGGCGCGGGCCCCGGTGTGCATCAGGGTGCGGATCCGCACCGCCGAGCCGAGGCCAAACAGGGCAGCGCCGAGCAGCACGTCCTGGAGGCCGGCCGCTGCTTCCAGCCAGCCGCTGGAGAGCCAGCCGCTGGAGCGGAGCGCCACCATCACGATGAACCCGACGACGAACAGCGGGACAAGCGGAGGCTTGCCCGCGGCGGTGCCGCCGGCCCGGCCGCCTGCCTCCCGGCGGTGCCGGATCCGCTGCTCTGCACCGGCCATGGCCACCACCGGCGCCAGGAGGATCACCCGGGTGAGTTTGACGACGACGGCGAGGGCCAGTGCCGCCGGACCCGCGGTTTGCGCCGTGGCCACCACCTGCCCGACGTCGTGGACCGAGGCTCCGGTCCACGCCCCGAAGGCGTCGGCGCTCAGCTGCAGCGGATGGACCAGCAGCGGGAGCACGCCGATGGCCAGCGTCCCGCACAGCGTCACCAGCGCCACGGGCAGGACCGTGTCCCGGTGGCTAATGCGCCGTACGGCGGCCATCGCACCGATCGCCGATGCGCCGCAGATGGAAAACCCGGTAGCGATCAGCAGCGCAGTGTCGGCCGGAAGCCGAAACAGGCGGGAAATCCCATAGGTTCCCGCGAAGCTGGCCACCACCACCGCAGTGATGAGCAGGAGGGCCAGCCAGCCGAGGCCTAACACGTCCGAAAGGCTCACCTTCAGTCCCAGAAGCACGATGCCGCCGCGCATCAGGTGCTTGCCGGCGAAGTCCAGCCCCGGGCGGGCCCGGCCGGCCGTCCACACGGCCGTGCCGGGAAGGTTGGCTGCCAACAGGCCAAGCACCACGGCAAGGGTCATGGCCGGTAGCGCAGGCACGGCGGCGTGTATTGCGAATGCGAAGGCCAAGGCAACGACGGCGGTCAGCAGGCCGGGCAGAATCCGGGTAAAGTTTTGATGCGTCATCCCGCGCAACTGCGACAGCAGCGGCGGCGGAAGTCGGAAGTCTGGCACCTCCCAACCTTGCCGGACGCCGCCGCCAAAGACCAACCGGAAGCCCGCCAACACGCCAGGGCGGGACGGGAAATGAATTCGCAACAAAAAGGTGGTTGGCTAATGACCATGTCTGACCTATTCCAGGATTACTCCGAGGCTGCCGGCCGCACCGGCGCCTACGACGAGATGTTTGCCCCCGGGCAGAAGGCACGCCAGTCGTATGGCCAGGTTGCGGGTGCCCTGCGGGAGCTGTCCCTGGCAGACGTCAGCGCGCGGGCGGACTCGATGGCGAGGACGTTCCTGGACCGCGGTGTGACCTTTGACTTCGCGGGGGAGGAGCGCCCGTTTCCGCTGGACATCGTGCCGCGAGTCATCCCCGCCGACGAATGGGACGTGCTGGAGCGCGGCGTCGCCCAGCGCGTGCGCGCCCTCGAGGCGTTCCTGAACGACGTCTACGACAAGATGACAGTGGTGTCCGACGGCGTGATCCCGCGGCAGCTGGTCACCACCAGCGCGCACTTCCACCGCGCCGTGCACGGCTTCGAACCGGCCGGCGGCGTGCGGGTGCACATCTCCGGCATCGACGTGGTGCGCGACGCCGCCGGAACCTTCCGGGTCCTGGAGGACAACGTCCGCGTGCCCTCGGGCGTGAGCTACGTGCTGGAGAACCGGCGGGCCATGGCAAAGGGCCTGCCGGAGGCCTTCGGCCAGCAGCTCATCCGCCCGGTGGAGGAATACCCGCGCCGGCTGCTTTCGGCGCTCCGCAAGACGGCGCCGTCGGGCGTGGACGACCCCACGGTTGTTGTGCTGACCCCCGGCGTCTTCAACAGCGCGTACTTCGAGCACACCCTCCTGGCAGGACTGATGGGCGTGGAGCTCGTGGAAGGGCGCGACCTCATCTGCCGCGGCAACCGGGTGTACATGCGCACCACCGCCGGCGAACAGCGCGTGGACGTCATCTACAAGCGCATCGACGACGACTTCCTCGACCCCCTGCAGTTCCGCTCCGACTCCATGCTCGGCTGCCCTGGCCTCGTCAACGCAGCCCGCGCCGGCGGCGTCACCATCGCCAACGCGGTGGGCAACGGCGTGGCGGACGACAAGCTCGTCTACAGCTACGTGCCGGACCTGATCCGCTACTACCTCGGCGAGGAACCGGTGATCGCCAACGTGGACACCTTCCGGCTGGAGGAGAAGGAAGCCCGCGAGCACGTCCTGGACCGCCTCCACGAACTCGTGGTCAAGCCGGTTGACGGCTCCGGCGGCAAGGGCCTGGTCATCGGGCCGGACGCGTCCAAAGAAGAGCTCGATGCGCTGCGCAAGCGCGTCATCGCCGACCCGCGCGGCTGGATCGCGCAGCCGGTGCTGCAGCTGTCCACCGTGCCCACACTCAGCGGCGACAAGTTCGGCCCCCGGCACGTGGACCTCCGGCCGTTCGCGGTCAACGACGGCGACGACGTCTGGGTGCTGCCCGGCGGGCTCACCCGCGTGGCCCTGAAGGAGGGGTCGCTGATCGTGAATTCCAGCCAGGGCGGCGGGTCGAAGGACACCTGGGTGCTGGCCGGTTCGCCGCAGGTGCCGGTGGAACGGCTGCCGCAGCAGTCGATCACCGTGCGCGAGCGGGTTTCCGTGTGGCCCGTCGAGAGCAACTGGCGAGACAGGCAGTCGGAACAGCAGCAGCAGCAGATTTCTGACGCGCAGGAGGTAACCGCGAATGCTTAGCCGAATTGCCGAGTCCCTGTTCTGGATCGGCCGCTACGTTGAACGGGCCGATGGCACGGCCCGCATCCTCGACGTCCACCTCGAGCGCCTGAACCACCTGCCCACCGAGGAGCGGCGCAGCGTTGCCCGTGAGCTGCTCGGGGTCATGGGGGCGCGCCCGCAAAGTGAGGACTTCGGGCTGGAGGAACTGCTCCACGCCCTCGCCTACGACAAGCACAGCGCCACCTCGATTGCCGGGTCCCTCGGTGCCGCCCGCGAGAACGCCAGGCGCGCCCGCGAGACGGTCTCCTCCGGCCTCTGGGAGAGCCTGAACACCACCTACTACGGGCTGAACCAGCACCGCAAGGACGTGGTGGGCACCTACCGCTTCTGCCACTGGGTGCTCGAGCGCACCGCCATGGTCAGCGGCCTGGCCGACACCACCGTCAGCCACGACGACAGCTGGCTCTTCCTGGCGCTCGGCCGTTCGCTGGAGCGGGCCGACATGACCGCCCGGATGCTCTCCACCCGTGACGTCCTCTCCGCAGGCATGTCCTGGGTGAACATGCTCCGCTGCGCCGGCGCCTACGAATCGTTCCTGCGGACCCGCCGCGCGGCCTTCGGCGACCAGCATGCGGCCGAGTTCCTCCTGCTGGACCGGCTGTTTCCGCGGTCCATCGTTTACGCCCTCAGTGACGCCGACGAATGCCTGGCCAAGCTGGACCCCTCGGCCCAGCGCGTCGGCTTCATCAACGACGCCCGCCGGATCGTGGGCCAGGCCCGCACGTTCCTGGAGTTCCACCGCACGGATGACCTCATGTCCGAGCTTCCGGAGCACATGGAGCGCGTCCAGAAGGCAGTCGCGCAGGCGTCGGACGCCATTTCCCGTAAGTACTTCAATCAGGCAGATGAACTGGCCTGGGTGGGAGAAGTTTCATGACCCGGCTGAGCATCGTCCACAGGACAGGCTACAAGTACAAGCGGCGCGTCACCCTGTCCTACAACGAGGCCCGGATGACCCCGCTGACCGACCCCCAGCAGGTGGTGCTGGAGTCCTCCATGAAGGTCACGCCGTCGCAGGCAGCGATCAGCAGCTACCGCGACTACTGGGGTACCCGGGTCACCGCGTTCGACATGCAGATGCCGCACGAGCACCTGGAAGTCCTGGCCACCACCACCGTTGAGGTCCACCGGGCGGTGCGTGTACCGTCCGAGGCAGACATCGTGGGCTGGGACGACCTCGCCTCCCCGGAGACACTCAACCAGTTCAGCGACTGGGCGCCGCAGTCCCAGCTGACTGGACCGGGGGAGGAAGTCCTGGCCATCATTCCGGGTGTGGTCGAGGGCAAGAACCCGCATGAGGCAGCCCTTGCCATCTTCGCCTGGATGCGCGGCGAGATGACCTATATGAAAGGCACCACCGGCGTCACCACCAACGCCGAGGAGGCCTGGACGCAGCGCCAGGGCGTGTGCCAGGACCTGGCCCACCTCGCCATCGGTGCCCTGCGCAGCTGCGGCATCCCGGCCCGGTACGTCTCCGGGTACCTGCACCCGCGGTCGACGGCGGACATCGGCGAGACGGTGGCCGGCCAGTCCCATGCGTGGCTGGAATGGTGGGACGGCGAATGGCGCAGCTGGGACCCCACGAACCACAAGCCAGCCGGCGACTTCCACGTGACGGTGGCCCGCGGCCGCGACTACCGGGACGTGCCTCCGCTGAAGGGCATCCTGTCCGGCGGCGGCGGCTCAAACCTGAGCGTCAGCGTGGAGATCACCCGCCTGGCCTAGGCGCACTGTCTGGGCCTGCGCGGCGCTCTACTCGAGAGTCACTCGGCCGAGGACTTCACCGCGCCGCTCAGCTGGGTCCACCAGGTGAGCGGCGGTGTGACCTTGAAACGACGGCCGGTGACCGAGTCGGGCGTGATGCGGATGAAGTGGTCCTTCTGTCCCGCCTGCCACGGGAAGAGGTAGAGCGAGGCGGAATCGAGCACTTCCTCGATCCCCGTGACCGGTGCCGCCTTGCCTTTGACCACCACACTCCACGCCATCCCGGAAACCGCATCCACGCCGTCGGCCTCCAGCGCCACCGGCGCTTCGCCCAGCGCGCCGCCCAGCTTGGTTCCCGTGCCTGTCCGGAACACCAGCGTTCCGTGGTCAACCGTGTAGTTGAGCGGGAAAATATCCGGATGGTCGTCCACCCACACGGCGAGGCGGCCCACCGAAACCTGCCTCAGCAGGTCCCAGCACTGCCGGGATTCGAGATGTTCCACCGACTCCGGGGAGGGGCCGGGTGACGGGTCAGCTGCCATGCACCAGAGCCTACGCCGGAGCCGCCTGTCCTGCCAGAGTCGGGGCAGCCTGCCACTGCGTGGCGCCTTCGGGAGGCGCTACCTACTCGAAGGACGCCCTGCGCTGGTCCTCAAGCCGGGTTGACCAGATGTGCGGAGCAGCAACCCTGAAGCGCCGGCCGGTCAGCACTTGCAGTGACAGGCGGACGTAATGGAATTTGTCGCCGGGCTCCCATGGCTCCAGGCCCAATGCGTCCGCCGCGGCCTGCTCCGTAGTGCTATCCACCAGGGTGGTGGTGCCGTGTGCCACGACGCTCCAGGCCTCCTGGCTGTCCGCATCGTAGCCGTCGATCTCAAACGCCGCATGCGTTTCCTTGCTGGATTGCCAGAGCTTGGTGCCGCCGGCGGTGCGGAAGACTATGCTGCGGTGCTCGATGACAAAATTGACCGGAAATATTTCCGGGCGGCCGTCCACGATGAGGGCGAGCCTGCCCACCACCGAAGCGGCAAGCAGGTCCCAGCACTGGTCGAAGGTGAGCTTTCCGTCCTGCGGTGCGCCGTCCTGTGATGCCGTGTTCATGGAGCCATGCTACAAAACGGCGGCAGCAGCCGCGAGGATTACCAGGGGCTGGACTTGTAGTCCTTCAGGAACACCCCGTACTGGTCTTCGCCCTTTTCGCCCATGACGATCGGATCGTAGACACGGGCTGCACCGTCCACCAGGTCCAACGGCGCGTGGAAGCCTTCCTCCATCAGCCGGACCTTGGTGAAGTGCGGGCGTTCGTCGGTGATCCAGCCGGTATCGACGGCGGTCATGAGGATCCCGTCGGAGTCCAGCATCTCCTGGGCGCTGGTCCGGGTCATCATGTTCAGGGCCGCTTTGGCCATGTTGGTGTGCGGGTGCCCCGGTCCCTTGTAGGCCCGGGAGAACTGGCCCTCCATGGCGGAGACGTTGACGATGTACTTGCGGTGCGCAGTGGACCGCTTCATGGCATCCCGCAGCCGGCTGACCAGCAGGAAGGGCGCGGTGACGTTGCACAGCTGCACCTCGAGCATCTCCAGCGGATCCACCTCGTCCACCACCTGCGTCCAGCTGTTGATGGTGGCAAGGTCCGGAACCAGGCCGCCGGCGTCGATGGCCGTTCCGGCGGCGATCCGCTCCAGCGACGCCGAACCGGTGGACAGGGCAAGGGACGTGACGGCGTCGCCCGCCAGGACCGGGTGTTCAGTGACGCTGCTGGCAATCGCGAGCGGGTGCTTGTCATGCGCATGGCCGAAGGTGACCAGTTCCGGACCACCGTTGGCTGCTTCCAGGGCTGCGGGAAGAGGCTCGTCCTCGGCGTCCACCAGCGGCTTGTACGCATTGCCGGAGCGGCGCACCGTCTGGGCGGCGTTGTTGATGATGATGTCCAGCGGCCCGGCGGCATTGAGGTTGTCGGTGAGGGCCATGACCTGCGAGGGGTCGCGCAGGTCGATGCCCACGATCTTCAGCCGGTGCAGCCATTCCGCGCTGTCCTCCATGGCCGCAAAGCGCCGCGCGGCATCTTTGGGGAAACGCGTGGTGATGGTGGTGTGCGCGCCGTCGCGGAGCAGCCGCAGGGCGATGTACATGCCGATCTTGGCGCGGCCGCCGGTCAGCAGGGCACGCCGGCCTGTGAGGTCCGTACGGGCATCGCGTTTGGAATGGCTGAAAGCCGCGCACTCAGGGCACAGCTGGTGGTAAAAGGCGTCCACCTGGGTGTAGTGCTGCTTGCAGATGTAGCAGGGCCGGGACCTGATGAGGTGGCCGGCGACCTTCCCCGTGGCGGACGTGGCGAGTTTGTTGCCACGCGTCTCGTCGTCGATCCGGTCCGGAGCAGCGGTGGCGGTCTGGGCCAGCACGGCGCGGTCCGCTTCGGCGATCAGGTCCCGCTTGGTGACGCGGCGGTGCCGCTTGACGGCCTTGAACATTTTGCCTGTGGCGCGGCGCACCGAGACGTAGTCAGGGTGCTCCTCGTCGTAGACGTGGATGGTGTTCAAAACCTTGAGGCAGGCCTGAATCTCTTCAGGCGTCAGATCGGCGGAGCTCATTGATCTGATTTTACAGCCTGTGGAGGGTCAGACCTGCCTCAAGGGAGTTGCTTGAACAGGGATCAGGAACGGACGGCCTGCTGCGGGGAGTTCACACCAGCGGCGGCGGCCTGCACTTTGCCCACGTGCTCGGCTGAGCTGCGGATCTCGGGCCAGTTCTCGGTGGCGGCCTTCACAGCGTTCGGGACCAGGTGCAGGTTCGCCGCGGACAGCGCACGCTCGGCGTCGTCCGGTTCCGGCACGACCTGGTGTTTGGAGAGCACCGTGATGCCCGAGTCCGTCACCTTGAAGCCGCGGGCGCGGTCGAGGTCCGGGTCCAGGCCGATGGCCGCTCCTGCGGGGACCTTGACGTTCTTGTCGATGATGGCCCGGCGCACGACGGCGCCCTTGCCGATCGTGACCTTGTCCATGAGCACCGAGTCAATGACGCGGCTGGCAGAGCCGACATAGACGTCGTTGGACAGCACAGAACCTTCCACGATGCCGCCGGAGATGACAACGCCGCTGGCCACGATTGAATCAAGGGCCGTTCCCACGGTGTTGTTGTCGCCGCGGACGAACTTGGCGGGTGGGGAAATGCTCTGGCGGGTGTAGATGGGCCACTCGGAGTTGTACAGGTTGAACACCGGCAGCGGCGAGATCAGGTCCATGTGGGCGTCATAGAAGGAGTCGATGGTACCGACGTCACGCCAATAGGTCCGGTCCCGTTCGGTGGAGCCGGGAATATCGTTGAGGGTGAAGTCGTAAACGCCGGCCTGACCCTGGTTGACGAAGTAGGGAATGATGTCCCCGCCCATGTCGTGCTTGGTGTCCAGCCGCTCGGCGTCAACGTGGAGCGCATCCACCAGGGCGTCGGCGTCGAAGACGTAGTTGCCCATGGAAGCCAGGAACTGGGTGGGGTCTGCGGCCAGCCCGGGGGTGGAGGCGGGCTTCTCCACGAATGCGGCGATCTTCTGGGGGTCCTCGGGATCCACCTCGATCACACCGAACTGGTCGGCCATGTTGAGGGGCTGGCGGACCGCCGCCACGGTGGCCTTGGCGCCGCTCTTGACATGCTGTTCGACCATCTGGGAGAAGTCCATCCGGTAAACGTGGTCCGCGCCCACTACTACGACGATGTCGGGGTTGGCGTCGTGGATCAGGTTCAGCGACTGGTAGATCGCGTTGGCGCTGCCGAGGAACCAGCTCTTGCCCACGCGCTGCTGGGCCGGAACGGACGCGACGTAATTGCCGAGCTGCGTGGACATTCGCCACGTCTCGGAAATGTGGCGGTCGAGGCTGTGCGACTTGTACTGCGTCAGGACCACGATCTGGAGGTACCGGGAGTTGACGAGATTCGACAGCGCGAAATCGATGAGCCGATAACTGCCGGCAAATGGCACAGCAGGTTTGGCCCTATCTGCCGTCAGCGGCATGAGTCGGTTTCCCTCGCCCCCCGCGAGGACAATGGCCAGGACTTTCTTCGTTGACGGCATGGTCGCTCCTGTACGCCTTCGTATCTCCCCAAAAAATCCGGTTTGTCCGGACTTTCTTCACACTAGAACAGTTCAACCGTAACGACTACCTTGGGTAACGTGCGAATAGACATTGTGACTAAAGAGTTTCCGCCCGAAATCTATGGGGGCGCGGGAGTCCACGTGGCCGAGCTGAGCCGGGTCCTGGCCCAGCATGTCGACCTTCAGGTGCGCGCTTTTGGCGCGCCCCGGGATGCCGACTACCATGGCGCCGCCGTGACCTCCTACTCGGTGCCCGAGGATCTGGGTGCGGCGAACGCCGCCGTTCAGACCCTCGGCGTGGACCTGCGCATCGTTCCCGACGTTGCCGGAGCGGACCTGGTGCATTCGCACACGTGGTACGCCAACATGGCCGGCCACCTGGCATCGCTGCTGCACGGCATCCCGCATGTGCTCAGCGCCCACAGCCTGGAACCGCTGCGGCCCTGGAAGGCTGAGCAGCTGGGGGGCGGCTACGCCCTGTCCTCGTGGGTCGAGAAGACCGCCTATGAAGCGGCCGCCGCGATCATCGCGGTGTCCGAGGGCATGCGCCAGGACATCCTGCGCAGCTACCCCGAGGTTGACCCGGCGAAGGTCAAGGTGGTGCACAACGGCATTGACGTCAGCCTGTGGAACCGCGACGAAAACGACGACGTCATCCGCACCCTGGGCATCGACCCCGCCCGCCCCAGCGTAGTTTTCGTTGGGCGCAACACCCGGCAGAAGGGTGTCCCGTACCTGCTGCGGGCCGCCGCCAAGCTCCCCGCGGACGTCCAGCTGGTCCTCTGCCTCGGCGCCGCGGATACGCCGGAACTCGCAGCGGAGACCGCCCGCCTGATCGAGGAGCTGCAGAGCCAGCGCAGCGGCGTGGTCCTGATCGAGCGCATGCTTCCCCGCAATGAGCTGATCCAGGTGCTGAGCCACGCCACAGCGTTCGCCTGCCCCTCCATCTACGAACCGCTGGGCATCGTGAACCTTGAAGCGATGGCCTGTGGCGCTGCCGTAGTGGCCAGTGCAACCGGCGGCATCCCCGAGGTGGTCAACCACGGCGAGACCGGCCTGCTGGTGGAGCTCGAGCAGGTGACCGACGGCACGGGCACGCCGCTGGATCCGGAGAAGTTCGTCACCGAATTCGCCGCGGCCCTGACCGAGGTTGTGTCCGACCCGGCCCGTGCACGCGAAATGGGCCAGGCCGGCCGCAAGCGCGCCGAGGAGCACTTCTCCTGGGAATCGATCACCCAGACCACGCTGGACGTCTACCGTTCAGTCCTCAAGTAGCACAACGCCATGAACGCCCGACGGCGGAGACCTCCTTTGGTGGGTCCCCGCCGTCGGGCGTTGTGCTTAATTAGCGGTGCGGTGTAAGTAACTTTTCCGGCACGGGGGCTGTTCCGCTGGCGCGCTGGACGCGGTAGTAGTCCCGAGCCTCGTCCTGGCGGACCTTTTCGGCGCCGGTGGCGATGGCGGCGCGGAGGTGCGCCGGGCCGTAGCCGAAGGCGTCCACAAGGTCCAGCGCATGCGGGCGCAGCTTGACCAGGAGCCGGTTGATATAGCCGCCTACCGTCCGTGCGCGCTGCATCGAAAGCCTGCCGTTCATCAGGTACCACGACAGGTTGTCCTCGATGAGGGACAGCCCAAATAGATCCCGGAGCCAGGTCAGCACGGTCCTGGTTCCCGGATCGGTGACTTTGCCCAGCGCCTCGGTGAAGGCTTCCCACTGCAGGAGTTCAGCGTGCGCCCGGGCGGCATCGATGAGCTCGTCCTGGTGCTGGTTGAACATCGCGGATGCCTCGCGCTGCGGAAGCCGGTTGGCGCCCCTAAGGGCAGCGGCTGCTTCGGCAACCATCGTCTGGACGCGGTCCGTGAGCAATGCGCGCTGGCTTTCCTCATCGCGGAGGGCAATGGCCGCCTTCTGGACGGAGCCGTTGTCAGCCACGAACTGGGCCACCTGGCGCAGGCCCGTCCGGTGGACGGCGGTGCCGGCGGCCTGGTTGACCACATACCGTGCCAGCACACCGAACGTGGCGCTGCGGAATTCCTTGGCGTAGTCGGCCAGCAGCCGCTTGGCCACGAGCTGCAGCAGGACGGTGTTGTCGCCCTCGAACGTGACATAGACGTCCAGGTCGGCGCGGAGCGAGGCGAAGCGGTTCTCGATCAGGAACCCGGCTCCGCCGCAGGCTTCCCGGCATTCCTGCAGGGTGTCCAGAGCATGCCACGTACTCAGCGGCTTCAGCGCGGCGGCCAAGGTTTCCAGGTCCTGGCGGTCCTCGTCGGAATCGTGGGCGCCGGAAAAGACGTCGTCCAGCTTTTCGAGCAGCTGATCATGCGCGAAGCCCGCGGCGTAAGTGGTGGCCAGCCGGGTGAAGAGCCGGCGCTGGTGCCGCTGGTAGTCCAGCAGCACCTCTTCCTCGACGGGGGACGAGGCGTTGAACTGCCGCCGTTCGGTTGCGTAGGTGATGGCGGTCTTCAGGGCGAGCTTGGACGCGGCGACGGCGGCACCGTCCAGGCTCACGCGGCCCTGCACCAGCGTGCCGAGCATGGTGAAGAACCGCCGTCCGGGGCTCGCAATGGGCGAGGTGTAGTTGCCTTCCGCGTCCACGTCGCCGTAGCGGTTGAGCAGGTTGGTGCGGGGGATGCGGACATGGTCGAAGTGCAGCCGGCCGTTGTCGATGCCGTTGAGACCGCCCTTCACGCCGTCATCCTCGCCGCCGATCCCCGGCAGGAACGCCTTGCTGGCGGGGTCGCGCAAATCCACATAGAACGCGTGTACGCCGTGGGTGACACCGCGCGTCACCAGCTGGGCGAACACCACGGCGCCGAGCCCGTCGATGGCCGCGTTGCCGATGTAGTCCTTCCAGGCGGCACGGAACGGCGTGTGGATCACGAACTCCTGCGCGTCCGGATCATAGGTTGCCGTGGTGGCGATGCTGGCGACGTCTGATCCGTGCCCGGTTTCGGTCATGGCGAAGCAGCCCGGGATGTCCAGGTTCATGATGCCCGGCAGCCACTTCCGGTGGTGCTCCGCGGTGCCGAGGTGCATTACGGCCGAACCGAACAGGCCCCACTGCACACCGGCCTTGATCTGCAGCGACGGGTCGGCGGTGACCAGTTCCTCAAAGCCGGCAATGTTGCCGCCGTGGTCGTCGGACCCGCCGAAGCTGGCAGGGAAGGCGCGGTGGACGGCGCCGCTGTCCACCAAGTGCTTCAGCTGCCCGAAGGTGCGAAGACGGTGCTCCGTGTGCGTGAGTCCTTCCACCTTGTGCAGCTCCTCGCGTGCCGCCAGGTCGCGCGCCTGCCGGCGGACGTCGGCCCACCTGCCCAGCAGCAGCTCATCCAGGGCGGCGACATCGACGGCGGGCAACGGCCCTGCCGTCGCTGGGACCTCCGGCCGGCCGGACGCTGCATGGGTGGTTGTGCCCGCCGGGCGGTCCGCTATTTCAGTCATGTCGATCCCTTCGTTGGTACGGGTCCTTCGTTGGTCCTGGCCGCTTCCGGTGCTATTGAACGTCCGTGAGTTCCGGCGCGATGCCGACGCACAGCCAGTCGGTGATCTGCCGCGCCATGGTTTCCTGGTCAGGTTTGGCGGGGGAGTCCGGAGTGGCCAGCCACTGCTCGCCGGCGTTGCGCACCAGGCCGATGGCTGCGTTGGGCCAGTAGCCGATCACAGATTCCTTGCCTTCGCCGAGGTGGGTGCGCATGGGCGTGGCGATCATGTCCGCAATGGCCTCAAAGAAGTGGCCCAGGGCGCCCGCCGTGGTGATGGTGGTGGGACCGCCGTCGGACTCCGCAGCGGAGTATCGCGTGACAAAGATGTAGACGTTGGGGCTGGTTTCAGCCATCTGGAGGTAGGCCGAGACCATGGCGAACAAGCCCTGCCGGGGCGTCTGCGCGCTTTGCGCCGCCTCCTTGATGCGCTGCTGCATCTGCCCCAGCACTACTTCCCCCACCGCCTGCTGCAGGCCGGCCTTGTCACCGAAGTAGCGGTAGAACACCGACTTCGATGTGCCGGCCGCCGCGGCAATGTCCTCCATGGAGGCATCGCTGCCGAGCGCGTGGACCGCCCGCCGGGCGGCCTTGATGAGTTCCCGCCTCCGTTCTTCGCGGTGCCCCTGCCAGCGCGAGGCGCGGCCGTCCACGGGTTCAGCGGGGGAGTCCGAAGACACGGGCGGAGGAATCAAGTTCACGATACCCAGCGTATCAGGTACGCTGGGTATCGATAACCAGCCGGATCAAAGGAGATAGCACATGCCCGTGGATGGACAGCCTCAAAGCGTGCGGAAGGCCGTGGTGGTCGGCGGCAACAGGATCCCGTTCGCCCGGACGGGCGGCGCGTACACCAAATCGTCCAACCAGGACATGCTCACCGCCGCCCTGGACGGCCTGATCGCCCGCTTCGGCCTGCAGGAGGAGCGCATCGGCGAGGTGGCGGCGGGCGCCGTCCTCAAGCACTCCCGGGACTTTAACCTGACGCGTGAAGCAGTCCTCGGCTCGGCGCTGTCACCGGAAACTCCCGCCTATGATCTCCAGCAGGCCTGCGCCACCGGCCTGGAAACAGTGCTGGGCCTGGCCAACAAGATCAGGCTCGGCCAGTTGGACTCGGCCATCGCGGGCGGTGTGGACTCCGCGTCCGATGCCCCCATTGCCGTCAGCGAAGGCCTCCGCGAGGTGCTGCTGGACCTCAGCCGCGCCAAGACGCTCCCGCAGCGGCTCCAGATCCTGGCCCGGCTGCGCCCCAAGGATCTCGCCCCGGACGCGCCGAACACCGGAGAGCCCCGCACCGGACTGTCGATGGGTGAGCACCAGGCCCTGACCACGGCCCAGTGGAACATCTCCCGCGAGGCGCAGGACGAACTTGCCCTCAACAGCCACCGGAACCTCGCCGCCGCCTACGAGGCCGGGTTCTTCGACGATCTCCTCACGCCCTACCGCGGGCTCACCCGGGACTCCAACCTCAGGCCGGACACGAGCCCCGAAAAGCTGGCAACGCTGAAGCCCGTGTTCGGCCGGAACCTGGGCTCGGAAGCCACCATGACTGCCGGCAACTCCACGCCGCTCACGGACGGCGCCTCCACCGTGCTGCTCGCTTCGGAGGACTGGGCGGACGGGCACGACCTGCCCAAGCTCGCCACCGTCCTGGACGGCGAGGCTGCCGCCGTGGATTTCGTCCACGGCAAGGACGGGCTGCTCATGGCGCCGGTGTTCGCCGTCCCGCGCCTGCTGGCACGCAACGGCCTCACCCTGGACGACATCGACTTCTTCGAGATCCACGAAGCCTTTGCCGGGACGGTACTGAGCACGCTGGCCGCGTGGGAGGACGAAAAGTTCGGCCGCGAGCGCCTCGGCCTGGATGGCGCCTTCGGCAAGGTCGACCGGTCCAGGCTGAACGTCAACGGATCGTCGCTGGCCGCCGGGCACCCGTTTGCTGCCACGGGCGGCCGCATCGTGGCCACCCTGGCTAAAATGCTGCATGAGAAGGGAACTTCCGGCGGGCGCCCCGCGCTGGGGCTCGTGTCGGTTTGTGCCGCCGGCGGCCAGGGCGTCGTCGCACTGCTTGAGGCGTACTCGGCAGGAACTACCCCGGGGGACATCCATGACTGACACCTACGCGAGGCTGGTTAACCACGGCCTTGGACGGGACCTGGCCCGGAAGCTCGGCCTGCCGCAGCCGGCCGAGCTTCGGCGCTACCACCCGGGCCAGCCACTGATCGACGGGCCGGTCCTGGTCGGCGGCTCCGGACCAGGCGCAGACGGGATCGCGGCGGCGCTGCTTTCCTGGGGCCTCGACGTCCGCCGCCACGCCGTTCCCAAGGAAAAGCTTGGCGGAATCGTGCTAGTCCTTGATGCCGTCGAAGCGCCCGTCGACCTGCAGCAGCCGGTCCTTGCGGCAGCGCCCTCACTCCGCGACCTTACCCCCGGCGGCCGCGTGGTAACGGTCTCGCGCGTGCCCGGCGGAACGCCGTCCACGGCCGCCGCCAGGCAAGGCGTGGACGGGCTGCTGCGGTCCCTGGCCAAGGAACTGCGCGGGGGCGCCACCGGCAACGGCATCCTCCTGGCAGAAGACATCAGTCCCACCGCCCCGTCAGCCCTGGGCGCGCTGCGCTTCTTCCTCTCCGGCCGGTCAGCGTTCGTGGACGGCCAGTTCGTCCGCGTCAGTTCCGCGGACGGCAGGATGCCCGACGACGCCGACGCACCGCTCGCGGGGAAGGTCGCCGTGGTGACCGGGGCGGCCCGCGGGATCGGCGCGGCCATCGCCCGGACACTGCACCGCGACGGCGCCACCGTTGTGGCGGTGGACGTTCCCGCGGCCGGGGACCACCTGGCGGAGGTCGCAAACGGGATCAGCGGGACCGCGCTGCAACTGGACATCACCCGCGACGATGCCGGGCAACGAATCATTGAGCATGCCGTGCAGCGCCACGGCCGGCTCGACGTCGTGGTCCATAATGCCGGCATCACCCGCGACAAACTGCTGGCCAACATGGACCAGGCCCGCTGGGGTTCGGTCATAGATGTGAACATCGGCGCCCAACTGCGCATCAATGAGGCGCTCCTGGCCTCCGAGCACTTCCGTTCCGCGCCGCGCATCGTTGCGGTTGCCTCCACAAGCGGCATTGCCGGCAATCGCGGACAAACCAACTATGCTGCATCCAAGGGCGGGGTGATGGGCATGGTCCGGGCCACCGCGCCCCTGCTGGCCGAATACGGCGGTTCGATCAATGCCGTGGCGCCTGGATTCATCGAGACAGAGATGACCGCGCGGATTCCCTTCGCCACCCGGGAGATTGCCCGGCGTCTGAATTCGCTGCAGCAGGGCGGGCGGCCGGAGGACGTCGCCGAGGCGATTTCCTTCCTCGCGGGCGATTCCGGAGGGGGCATTTCCGGAGAGGTGCTGAGGGTGTGCGGACAAAACCTGGTGGGGGCATGACCGCCAGCCAGCCCCTCATCCTGGGGGAAATGCCGTCCCTCTCCAAGCTGTACGTGAACGCGGCGGCCACGGCGGCGCGCCGCCGGATCCTGGGCTCGCATGCCGACGGCGTGCTGCCCGCCGTGAGCCACGAAGTCCGCGACGTCCGTCCCGACGTCGAAAACCTCACGGCCTACCAGCACCTGCTGGGAGAGACTGCCAGTGACGTGCTCCCGGCAGGGTTCATCCATGCCCTGGCGTTTCCTGTGGCCATGAGCGTCATGAACCGCGACGACTTCCCGCTGCCCCTGCTGGGGATGATCCATCTGCGGAACGTGATTGAGTACCGCAGGCCGGTCAGGTTCACTGAACCGCTGGACATTGTGGCGAGGGCGGCGACGCTCCGGGCCCACCGCGCCGGAACGCAGCTGGACATCGTGGCGGAGGTTCGCGCTTCCGGTGGCGGCGACATCTGCTGGAGCGGCGTGTCCACCTACCTGGCCAAGGGGGTGTTCCTGCCGGGCATCGACAAGGCCTCGGCCGCCGTCGCGCCGCAGGGTTTTTCGGCTCCGGACCCCACGGCCCTCTGGCAACTTGGCGTGGACACCGGCCGTGCCTACGCTGCCGTGTCCGGGGACTTCAACCCGATCCACCTGAGTGTACTTTCCGCCAAGGCACTGGGGTTTCGCCGGTCCATCGCCCACGGCATGTACCTGGCGTCGAGGGCGCTGGCGGATGTGGGCGCTGCCAAAGGCGACGCGTTCCGCTGGGAGGTGGCGTTCGAGGCCCCGGTTTTCCTTCCCGCACGGGTGGCGCTGGACATTTCGACGGCGGAGACCGGGGACGGCGGCTGGCTGCGGTCCGGCTACGTGGCCTGGAGTCCGCGGTCCGGCCGCAAGCACTTCAGCGGATCGGTGGCGGCGCTGTAGCAAGGCGTGGTGCGGTGCGGTGCGGTACTGCAGCCTGGGTGGTGCAGTCGGGCTACTTGGCGTTCGGGTTGGCGACCCGGAGGATGCGGTGCAGGCTAAGCAGGATTGATCCTGCCGCGCTCGGCGTGCCGGCCCCGTTGCCTTCGGCGGCGGTGCGGTCTTCGAGGGAGGCGACCGCCGCATGGGCTGCCTGGAACAGCTCTGCCTGCCGGTCGGCGTCGTCCTCCTCCGCCGAACGAAGCACCTCGCCCACGGCGAAAAGGGCCTCGGCAAGCGGTTCGCTGTAGGGCAGGGGGATGGTGAAGGGCATGTCCTCGCTCCAGATGACGTCGGCCAGCACCTCTGTCATGTCCTGGATGTGGAAGGTGATCTGCTCGAGGTCGCGGACGCTCTGGTAGTCCTTGTCCACGTCGCGCGGATGGAACCGGCGGCGCGGATTGGCCTCCCGGCTGGCGTCAGCCTTCTGCACGGCTGCCCGCACGGAGCGGGCTGACTGCGCCAGGTCCTCGGACCGGCGCGACCAGTCCTCGTGTTCGGGCGGCCATTTTTCGTGCATGGCCGCCCCCATATCCTGCAGCTGCCGGGCCAGGGACAGCCGCAGCTCCGCCAGGCTCAGGGCCGCGGCGTTAAAGTGCAGTGGAGGAAACACGAGCAGGTTGACGGCGACGCCGACCACCACGCCCACGCCCATCTGCAGCAAGTAGCCGTAAGAGAAATCGTCCGGGTTCTGCCTGCCCACCAGCAGCACCAGCAGGGCCGCCGTCGGAATCCAGTCCCGACCCGCGCCCAGGCGCGGGAGCCCTGCGAGCAGGACGCCCAGTGCCATGACCAATGCCACAGTGAGAGGCGTGGCCCCGAAGCTGATGAGGAGGAAAGCCAGTCCGACGCCCGCGCCCAGGCCCACCAGGGTCTGGAAACCCTGGCGCATGGAACCCGACACGTTTTCGTACATTGCCACCAGCGCACCGAGCGGGGCGTAGTACGCATAGTGTGCGGCAGACCCGGGCATGAAAGGCGCAACCCAAAACGCGATGCCTGCGGCCAGTCCCGCTTTGGCGGCAAGCTGCAGGCGCGGTGCTGCCAGGGCGCGGGCTACCCTTGTGGACACTGACCGCCAGATCCTGTGCGGCAGCGGATCACGGTGCTGTTTTGGGGTGCTCATCCGGCCCCTGCGGCGCTAACCGGCTCCGTGGCCGGCGGCCACTTCCTCGCCCGCCTTCACCGGGCCTGGCGGAGTGCCGTCGCCGAAGGGGCTTCCTCCCAGGGACTCCCTGCCATGGTCGCTCAGCCAGCCGGACAGCTCCGGGCCCGCGGGGACGATCTGCGTGGGGTTAATGTCCTCGTGCACTATGTAGTAGTGCTGTTTGATCTGCACGAAGTCGATGGTGTCACCGAAGCCGGGCGTCTGAAACAGGTCCCGGGCATAACCCCACAGTGCGGGCATTTCGCTGAGCTTGTTCCGGTTGCACTTGAAGTGGCCGTGGTACACGGCATCGAAGCGCGCGAGGGTGGTGAAGAGCCGGACGTCCGCCTCGGTCATGGAGTCACCCACCAGATATCTCTGGCCGGTGAGCCGTTCCTCCAGCCAGTCCATCGCGTTCCACAGCCGGGTGTAGGCAGCATCGTAGGCCTCCTGGGACCCGGCGAAGCCACACCTGTAAACACCGTTGTTGACCTCCGTGAAAACGCGTTTGTTAACACTGTCGATTTCCCCGCGCAGGTGTTCCGGGTACAGCTGCGGCGCACCCGGGCGGTGGAAATCCGTCCATTCCGTGGAGAAATCCAGAGTGATCTGAGGGTAGTTGTTGGTGACCACCGCTCCGCTGGCGATGTCCACCACAGCAGGAACTGTGATGCCGCGGGGGTAGTCCGGGAAACGCCGGAAGTAGGCCTGCTGCAGCCGCTCGATGCCCAGCACCGGGTCCTTGCCGCCCGTGTCCAGGTCAAAGGTCCAGGACCGGGCATCGTGGGTGGGGCCGGGCTGGCCGAGGCTGATGACGTCCTCGAGCCCCAGGAGCCTGCGGACGATGACGGTGCGGTTGGCCCACGGGCATGCCCGCGCGGCAATCAGCCGGTAGCGCCCCGGTTCCACGGGCCAGCCTGGTTCGCCGTTCGGGCCGGGCGTGCCGTCCCGGGTGATCCGGTCCTCGATGTAGCTGGTGTCCCGGTTGAACTCGCCGCCGGTGACGTACGCGCCCTTGGTGCTGTGTGATTCTTTGCTGTGTGATTCTTTGCTGTGTGGTTCTTTGCTGTCTGGTTCTCTGATGCGGGGCTCGGCGATGTGAAATTCGGTGCCTTGCGGTTCCCCTGCGTGGCGTCCCCTGCCGTGTGCTTCGACTGTGCTGGTCTTCTCACTCATGGCTCCAGACTATGTTGCCGCTCCAAAGACCCGCGACATCGGCTGCCATGCAACCAGCCAGCAGGCCGCCACCACCAGGGAGAACAGGGCGATCCAGACGCCGGAGGGCACTGCAGTGGCGCGGTAGAGGATGTAGGCGTCGGAGGACCGCAGCTGGTCGCGGCGGCGGAGGTGGACATTCGTCAGCTTGAGCAGGTCCCGGACGGCAGCAACGAGAAGGGCGACGCCAAGAATGATGGACACGTGGCCCGTGAACGCGGCGGGCACATTGATGATCATGGCAGCCACCGCCACCACCGACCCAAGGAGGATCAGCACGCCGGCGGCGTTGCGGATGAAGAGCAGTGACGCCAGCAGGATCAGCAGTCCGGCAGACATGGCGGCCGGGCCCCAGCCGCTGAAGCCCGCCCACACCAGGGCAGCGCCGGTCACTCCGGGAACCGGATAGCCCCAAAATCCTGACCACACAGCGGCGGCGCGCCCCCGGGTATAGGACGTGGTGGTGCCGCCGTGATTCAGCTGGAGCCGGATGCCGCCCAGCCGCTGGCCGCTGGTCAGGGCAGCAAAGGCGTGCCCCAGTTCATGGGTCACGGTGGCGAGCAGGCCGAAATATCGCCATGTGGCCTTGGGAACGGACAGTGCAGCCGCGAGGAGCACCACCGCGAGGAGCTCAGTGACGGAGACCGCGGGAACAGCAGTCTGGGTGAATCCGGCCGTCACACGGTCCCACCATTGTTCGGGGAGGGACGGGCCGGGGACTTGCAGGTAAACCATAGGAATCAAGGCTACAGGGGCAGTGCCCTTCGGGCCCTGCTCACAGCCCGGGCAGGGTTGGCGGATCCTCCATCAGCGATGAGGCGTCGTCAGGGACCACCAGATGCAGCATGCTTTCCACGGGGGCTTCGCCCATCGCGATAAGGAGCTCATTGATAGACATCTGCCCGGCAAGTTCACCGGGATGTTCCTCTTCCATACCTAGAACATATGTGCGAAGACCGCCGGCAGCGGAGAAGGACACGCGGCAACACCTGATCCTGGACGGCACCGGCGCCTCGCAGCGCAGGTTTCTGCGCGGTGCGGGGTACTCGGCATTGCTGTGTCCTAGGCGCTACGGGCCTGCGGGTCCACGATTGAGGTACACACCATCGTCGGGAGAAGGAAGCCATGGCCACGCTGAAGGAACGCCTGCACGGGGATGTCGTTGCACATCTGAAGGAGCACAACAAGGTGGCCCTGGGCACCGTGCGCAGCGTCCTGGGCGAGATCGAGACCCGGGAGAAGTCCGGCAAGACGCCGGTGGAGCTCGACGACACGCAGGTGACGGCATTGCTGCAGAAGGAGGCGGCGAAACGGCGCGACACCGCCCGCATTTACACCGAAGCGGGGGAATCGGAGCGGGCCGCTGCGGAAGTCGCCGAAGCAGAGGTTATTGAGGCGTACCTGCCGAAGGCTCTCACCGCCGCCGAGGTGGAGGGCATCGTGGACGAGGTCATCGACGGTTTGCGGGCGGACGGCACGGAGCTGTCCGTGCGGCACATGGGCGCCGTGATGAAGCCGGTGACAGCCCGGGTGGCAGGCCGTTTCGACGGCAAGGCCGTGAGCGATATCGTCCGCCAGCGGCTGACCTGAGCAGGGTGGGGCGGGGCGACCTTCAAACCACCGACGCTGCCTGCCAATCGACACAGAACGGCAATCGACACTGCCCGGCAATGGGAGGACGATGAATGTACACCAACTGTTAGGAGGTCGGTGATGTGCTATTCATCGTGTGAGGGATGGCGGAATTACAGGAAGGAAGCGGCCAAGGAGGCCGAGGGACGCCCGGAAGCAAGGCCTGCCGAGACCCCCGAACCCCAGGTGCAGGCAGAGGAAAGCAGGATGTGGGCCTACCTCGCCCGGCTGGAGGAAACCGCTGACCGTGACCGTGACCGCATCCGCGAGAACGCGTAGGCACAGCAAAGAAAGGCCCCGCCGCTGCGGGACCTTTCTTTCTGCTTGCGGCCATACTTCAGGAGGCCGGATGGCAAGTGCTACTGGTGCCGAAGTCCCGCTGCTATCTCCTGTCCGATCCGGTGCAGCAGTGCGGCGGTAAGTCCGGGGTCTTTGGAGGAGTCCCGGTCCGTGTAGTCCGCCAGCGTGTACACCCGGTTCAACGACATCTCGGACCAGCGCTCCTGCGGGAGCAGCGAGCGCCCGGCCACCGCGATGAGCGGGCGGGCGCCCGAGCGGCGGGCGACAGCGGCGGGAAGCTTGCCGGCCAGGGTCTGTTCGTCGATGCTTCCTTCGCCGGTGATGACGACGTCGCAGCTGTCCTTGCGCGTGTCGAAGTCCAGCAGGTCCAGGAAGTAGTCGGCGCCGGAAACCTGTTTCGCTCCCAGCAGCAGACAGGCGTAGCCGAGTCCGCCTGCGCTTCCCGCGCCTTCGTGCTCCGCCAGGGCAGCGGCGTAGGGCAAACCGGCCTCTGACAGCTTGGCCACGAGGTGCGCCAGGCCGTCATCGAGGGCCGCGATCTCCGTGGACCCGGCGCCCTTCTGCGGTCCGAAGACGGCAGGGGCACCGGTGGGACCGAGCAGCGGATTGTGCACATCGCTGGCCACGATGAACTCTGTATCAGCGAGTTCCGGGAAGTCTCTCCGCTGGATGGAGTGGATCTGGACCAGCGTCCTGCCGTTGCCCTCCAGCTGCCGCCCTTGGACGTCGAGGAAGCTGTAGCCCAGGGCGGTGAGCATTCCCATGCCGCCGTCGGTGCTGGCACTTCCGCCCAGTGCCAGCACGATCCTGGCGGGCTTGAGGCTGAGGGCGAACAGGACGGCTTCGCCGAAACCACGGCTGGAGGCGTTCAGCGGTTCCAGCTTCCCGTCGGGCAGGAGTGCCAGTCCGCAGGTGTTGGCGACCTCAACCACTGCGGTGGAGCCGTCGAAAGCGATGCCGGCCTGGACCGGCTGGCCGGTGGGGCCGGCGACCGTGTAGCTGCGGCGGGTGAAGCCGGAGGCGACGGCGGCGTCGACGCTGCCGTCGCCGCCGTCGGCCAGTGGAAGCAGTTCGCACTGGACCGCTCCGGCCGTGCCGGACACATCAGCTGCGGAGCGGATCCCCGCGGCCAGCGCCTGGGCAACCTCGGCCGCGGTGAGGCTGCCTTTGAACTTGTCAGGGGCAATGAGGGTCCGCACGAATTTCGGGGCGGTGGTGATGGTCATGTCAGACGTTTTCCGAGTAGGCGGGGCGGCGGTCAGCAGACGGTGCGGGTACGACGTCGGCAGCATGCCTGGGAGCCGGATCCCCGGATCCGTGGTGCTTCGGGTTGTGGTGGCCGTATTCGGTCAGGTCGTCGTCGATGTCGGTGACGTCGTCGACGTGCACGGGGTCCTCTGCGGGCATCGGCTCGACGGTTTCTCCGGCGAAGACGCGGCGTGCGCGGTCGGCGTCGAGGGTCCGGTCCCACCAGGCGATGAAAAGGGTGGCAACGGCATTGCCGGTGAAGTTCACGATGGCGCGGCATTCGGACATGAACTTGTCGATGCCGAAGATGAGCATGATGCCGGCGGCCGGGATGGTGCCGATGGTGGTCAGGGTGGCGGTCAGGGCGATGAAGCCGCCGCCGGCGACGCCTGCTGCACCCTTGGAGGTCAGCAGCATGACGGCGAGCAGGCCCAGCTGCTGGCCGATGGTCAGGTCGGTGTTGGTGGCCTGGGCGATGTAGAGGGCTGCCAGGGATAGGTAGATGGCGGCGCCGTCGAGGTTGAAGCTGTAGCCGGTGGGCACGACGAGGCCGACGGTTTCCTTCTTCACGCCGGCGTGCTCGAGCTTGCGCATCAGGCCGGGGAGGGCCGGTTCGGCGGTGGAGGTGCCCAGAATGAGCATGTATTCCTCTTTGAGGTGCCGGATCATCGCGAAGATGTTCAGCTTCAGGAACGCCATCACGGAACCGAGGACCACCACGATGAACAGGATGGACGTGACGTAGAAGAGGGCGATCAATCCGCCCATGCTGGTCAGCGAGGACACCCCGTACTTGCCGACGGCGAACGCCATCGCGCCGAAGGCACCCAGCGGGGCGGCCTTCATGATGAAGCTGAGGATCTTGAACATAACCGCGGTCAGGCGCTGCACACCGTCCAGGACAGGAGCGCCGACCTTGCCCATGGCGTTCAGGGCGATGCCGAAGACGACGGCGATGAAGATGATCTGCAGGATGTCGCCCTCAACGAACGGGCCCACGATGCTGCTGGGGATGATGTGGGTGAGGAACTGCCACCATTCCTGGTGTGCGCCGGCGTCGATGAGCTTCGCGGCGGACTCGGATGTCTTGATGGTGGACGCGTCCGCGTTGACGCCGTCGCCGAGGCGGAAGACATTAATGGCGACCAGGCCAAAGACCATGGCGCAGATGGTGCCGATCTGGAAGTAAGTCAGGGCCTTCAGGCCCGTCATGCCGACCTTCTTCAGGTCCGCGACGCTGGCGATGCCGCCCACGATGGTCAGGAACACGATCGGGCCGATGAGCATCTTCATGGAATTCACGAAGGTAGTGCCGATGGGTTCCATGGCGATGCCCGTGGACGGCGCGAGCCAGCCGACCAGGATGCCGATGAGAATGGCGGTCAGAACCCAGAAGTACAGCTGCTTGTACCAGCGGGTCTTGCGGGCAGGTGCTGCCTGACCGGCGGTGGTGATGTGGTCCATGATTCCTACCTCATTGTGGAACGTCGCTGGAGATGTCTTGAAGAATGAATGTGCGGGACGGGCGGGAGTTCTGCTACCTCGCCGCCCGTCCCGGGGCTGGTTGTGCGCTCGGCGGGCCGGGCGCGGGAGGTGCTGTGGTTAGACGGTTGCCAGGGTGCTGGTCAGGGCCTTGATGATCGCCTCGGTGACGTCCTCGGTGTTGGCTTCGCCGCCGATGTCGCGGGTCAGGTACCCGGCGCCGGTGGTCTGCTCGATGGCGGCCTCCACCTTCCGGGCTTCCTCGTGCAGGCCGAAGTGGTCCAGCATCAGGGCGGCGCTGGCGATCGCGCCGATCGGGTTGCTGATGCCCTTGCCGGCGATGTCGGGGGCGGATCCGTGGACCGGTTCGAACATGGACGGGAAGCGGCGCTCGGGGTTCAGGTTGGCGCTCGCGGCCAGGCCCAGGCTCCCAGCTAGTGCCGAGCCCAGGTCCGACAGGATGTCGGCGTTCAGGTTCGAGGCCACGACGACGGAGAGGTCCTCGGGCTTGAGGATGAACTTCGCGCTCATGGCGTCCACCAGGACGCTTTCGGTCTGTACGTCCGGGTAGTCCAGGGCCACGCGGTTGAAGACTTCGTCCCAGAGGACCATGCCGTACTGCTGGGCGTTGGACTTGGTGACCGAGGAAACCTTCTTCACCGTGCGGGTCCGGGCCAGGTCGAAGGCGAAGCGCATGATGCGTTCGCAGCCCTTCTCGGTGAACAGTGCGGTTTGCAGAGCCACTTCGTTGCCGGGGCCGCGGCCGCTGAGGTTCCGGCCGCCGAGGCCCGCGTACTCGCCTTCGCTGTTCTCGCGGACAACGATCCAGTCGAGTTCGGTGTTGTCGGCCTTGCGGAGCGGGGACTCGACGCCGGGGAGGAACTTGACCGGGCGAATGTTGGCCCACTGGTCGAAGTTCTGGGTGATGTTCAGGCGCAGGCCCCACAGGCTGATGTGGTCCGGGACGTTTTCCCAGCCGACGGCGCCGAAGTAGATGGCGTCGAAGTCCTTCAGGGCCTCCAGGCCGTTGGGGTCCATCATCTGGCCGGTCTTTTCGTAGTAGCCGCAGCCCCAGGGGAACTCGGTCCAGTCGAAGGCGAACTTGCCGCCGGAGTTCTCTGCCAGGGCGTCCAGGACGCGGCGGCCGGCGGAGACAACTTCCTTGCCGACGCCGTCTGCGGGGATTGAAGCGATGCTGAATTTCTGGGTGGCGCTCATGTGCCGACCTCCTCGTTGAGTTTTTTGGCAGCGTGGTCCTGTTAGCGGGGTCACACTGTTTTCTTCCTCTTCAAGTAGACGGCCCGGCGGTTATTCGCGTCCAAGACTTAGTTTGGATACGGCAGATAGGTTCTGCCTATCGCTCCAGCGACCGGTCGGCGTCCGGTTCCTTAACCACGTGCAGCTCAGCAACCTTCAAGAATGCACGGGCAGCGGGTGTCAGGCCGTCCTTCCGGCTCAGGATAGCCACGTCCAGGTGGGAAACGGGCTCGATCTGAAGGGTGCGCAGTCCGGCCTTGTGTGCCGTCGGCGCCCAGGAAGATGGCATGACGGCGTGCCCGACGCCCGCCAGCACCAGGGGCAGGATCGAGGTCCGGTGCGCGACTTCGACGACGATTTCGGCTTTGACGCCATGGGCCAGGGCGTCGTCCACGAGCCACCTCATCAGTGACCCGCGCTGGCTGGCGATCAGCCGGTGCCCGTCCAGGTTCTCCCGCTGCATGGTGCTCCCGGCGGTGAACGTGTCTGCGTGGGGGTTGACGATGAGGATGAGCGGCTGGCGTTCCAGGTCCAGGACGTTGACGCCGGGGACCCGGATGGGACTGGAGGAGCCGGCCAAGCCAATTTCGGTGCTGCCGCTGCGGACCGACTCGATGACCTCCTCTGGAGTGAAGGCGGCGCTGACGTTGAGGCGAACTTCCGGGTGCAGCCTGGTGAACTCGGCGGTCATGGATGTCAGCGGCTCGATGCCGGGGGAGGGCATAGTGATGATGTCCAGGCGGCCGCTCCGCAGGCCGCGGAGCGCCTGCACGGCAGACTGGGCTGCGTCCAGATCCCGCATCACCAGCCGGGCGGGGCCCACCAGTTCCTTTCCGGCCTCGCTGAGGACAGCCCGGCGCCCGATGCGGTGGAACAGCGGCACGCCCAGGTCCTTCTCCAGGCTGGCGATGGTCTGGGACAGGGACGGCTGCGCGATGAGCAGGTGTTCTGCCGCCCGGTTGAATCCCTCGTGGTCAACCACCGCCAGGAAATACTTCAGCTTCCGGGTGTCCACGCCAACTCCTTTTCCCGGCCCGTTCTGCTGTTTGGCCCGGACCTGGGCCTGCCCCTTCGTGGCGGAGGCCGGCCGAGGCTCTGATAGCTTACGCCTATCAGCGGCCGCGGGACGTGATTCGAAAGCCGGCAACGCGCTGGTGAAACTGCTGGAATACTCTGAGCATGGCCGTCACCCTCCAATGCACCTCGCAGACAACCATCGGGATGACCGAACTGTTCGACCTCTCCCGGAGCATAGACGCCCATAAGGACTCGATGGCCCGTTCCCAGGAGGAAGCCGTTGGAGGCGTCACGTCGGGCCTTATCTCATTGGGGCAGGAGGTCACCTGGCGCGCCTGGCACTTCGGGCTGCCTATACGGATGACGAGCCGGATCACGGAGATGCAGGCACCGCACTACTTTGTCGATGAACAGGTCCGGGGGCCGTTCCTTCGCTTTCGCCACGTCCACGAATTCAGTGAAGTTCCGGCCGGAACTGTCATGGTGGACCGGATCGACTTCGCGGCGCCGTTCGGGCTCCTGGGACGGGTGGCGGAGAAACTCTTCCTGGCGCGCTACCTCCGAAAGCTCATTGAGACGCGCAACCAGCACCTGACCGCCGGAGCACGGGCTGAATGATGCTTCGGCGGTCAAGCGCAAGGACCCTGCTTATTGAACTGCGAGTTTCTGCAGGGCAAGCTCCTGTTCTGCCGCCTTCCGGGATTTCCTCGACTGGGCGAAACGAAGGTAGAGCGACGGCACGATAAACAGGTTGAGCAGCGTGGAGGTCAGGAGTCCGCCGAGGATGACCACGGCCATCGGGTATTCAATCTCGTGACCGGGCACATCCCCCATGACGACCAGTGGCACCAGGGCAAGTCCGGTGGCAAGGGTGGTCATGAGGATCGGGGAGAGCCGTTCACCGGCGCCCCGCAGCACGAGCGAGCCGCCGAACGGAACCCCCTCGATCCTTTCCAGGTGTTGGCAGTGGCTGATGAGCAGGATGCCGTTCCGGGCCGCGATTCCCATGACCGTCAGGAACCCCACGAGCGAACCCAGCGACAGTACCCCGCCGGTGAAGTACGCGGCCAGGACCGCTCCTACGAGCGCGATGGGCAGCGTCAGGAGGGCCAGAACGGCCAGCCGCCAGCTGCGGAAGGACGCCTGCAGGAGCACGAGGATCAGAATCAGCGCCGCAACAGCGAAAATCGTGAGTCGCTCAGTGGCTGCCTGCCGCTCAGTGTATTCGCCCAATAGCTGGACGCTGTAGCCGGCGGGCAGGTTGAGGGACTCCAGGCGTTCCTGCAGCTGTGTGACCACGCGGCCGAGGTCCGCTCCGGCGTCGATGAAGGATCCCACCTCAACCCTGCGGGAACCGTTCGTGCGGTCGATGAGGTTCGGGGTGGGCTGCACGCTGACGTCGGCGACGTCGGCGAGGCGCACACGCTTCCCGCTTGGCGTATCGATGGGCAGGTCCTGGATGGTGGTGACGCTTGCCCGGGTTTCCGGTGTACTCCAGACCTGGACGTCGTAGGCCCTTCCGTCCCGGAAGACGTCGCCCACCTCTTCCCCGGCCACGAGTGTCGCAGCAGCGCGCCGCACGTCCCCGGGCTTGAGGCCGTACTTCTCCGCCTCGGCCAGGTTCACTTTAACAGCGATCTGCGGGACGTCGACCTCAAGGGAGATGTGGGGATCGTCGGTCCCGTTTATCTCGCTGAGGATTTGTTTGACCCTCTGGGCCTGCTCGCGCAGCACGTTAAGGTCGTCGCCGTAAACCCGGACGAGGATGGGTTCGCTGGCACCCGTTAGGACTTCTTCGATCCGTTCCTTCAGATACGTCTGCACATCGCGGTGCAGGCCCGGGTATCCGTCCACGACTTCCTGGACGGCTGCGACTGTCTGCTCGTAGTTGGCGTGGCGGTCGATGCTGATCCAGTGTTCACCGGCATTGACGCCAACTATCTCGTCCGCCTGGAAGGCCTGGCCAATATGCGTTCCACAGTTAAGCACGCCGGGCACCTTGAGGAACGCCGCGCAGCCCCGCTGGGCGATGCGGTATTCCTCCGCCGCCGACGTGCCGGGTTCCGACACCCAGTGCATCAGGAAGTCGCGTTCCTTGAACGTGGGAAACAAGGACTGCCCAAGCAGCGGGGCGATCGCCAGACCAACCAGCGCCAGAGCCCCGAACCCGGCATAGCCGTATCGCGGCCGGTTCATGATGCGGGAAAGGACGGTATGGTACCCGCGCTTGAGCACCCGGACCAGCGGCGGGTCGCGTTGCTCCAGCTTTGCCCTGGCCAACAGGATCAGGGCAAGTGCCGGCGTCACGGTCAGGGCCACGAGCATCGATGCCAGGACGGCCAGCGTGTAGGACACGGCAAGGGGCCTGAAAAACACTCCCGTCAGCCCGTCCAGGAAGAAAATGGGAAGGGCAGCCACCACAATGATCAAGGTGGCGTAGACGATGGGGCTCCGCATTTCCAGGGAAGCCTTCAGCACCACAGAGGCCGTCGATTCGCTCCCGCCGCGGCTGCGGTGCTGCCGCAAGCGGCGCATGATGTTTTCGACGTCGATGATTGCGTCGTCGACGACGACCCCCACCGCAATGACCAGCCCGGCCAGGATCATGGTGTTGACCGATCCACCGGTTAAGTACAGCACCATGACGGCGGTGAGGAGGGAGAGCGGAATGGCGATCAGGCTGATGAGTGCTGTCCGCCACTGGAACAGGAACGCGCTGAGGATCATGACCACCAGCAGGCAGCCCAAGAGGAGGGCAAGGCTAAGGTTGGAAACGGCCTCCTCGATGAAGCTCGCCGGACGGAAGATGGTGGTGTCGAAGGTGATGCCGCTCATGCCCGGCTGAAGTTCGTGAAGGGCTTCCTCAACGCCCTTGGTCACGTCCAGCGTGTTGCCCCAGGGGAGCTTCTCAACAATAAGCATCAGTCCATGGCCGTTGTTGATGACTGCATCGCCGATCAGCGGCTGATGGTCCTCGACCACCCGCGCCACGTCGCCCAGATGCAGTGCGGTGCCGTGGTCTTCGCGGATGGTCACACGGGCCAGGTCCGCAGGGCTGGTGATGGGCTGGACGTGGCGGATGCTCATCTGCTGGTTCGGGCTGCCGACGAAGCCGCCGGTGCCGATAAATTTTCCAGGCGAGTACTGGAGCAGGCCTGCGTCCACAGCCCCGGCCGTTACTTCCATGACCTGGTTGAGTGAGACATTCTTGGCTTTGAGCTGCTCCGGCTTGACCTGGACCTGCAGCATCTGGAGCCTCTCGCCCCAGATGGCCACGTTGGCCACGCCGGGGACCCGCAGAAGTCGGGCCCGGATGGTCCAATACGAAAGCATGGACATCTCGATCATGGACCGGCTGGACGATGTCATGCCGATTTTCATGACCCGGCTGGTCGAGGACAGCGGCTGCAGCATCACCGGGGGAGCGGCCCACGTGGGCAGGGCCGCCGTCACGGCGGCCATCCGCTCGGATACCTGCTGCCGCGCGTTGAGCAGGTCTGTGCCCTGCTTGAAGATCAGGATGATCGAGGACAGCTGGGGCACGGATTTTGACCTCAGCTCATCCAGGCCCGGCATTCCGGAGAGGGACGCCTCGATCGGCACAGAGACAAGTTCCTCCACCTCCTGGGCCGTGAGACCAAGGCACGCAGTCTGCACCTCGACCCGCGGTGGCGCGAACTCCGGAAAAACATCCAACGATGCCCTACTGAGCTGGACGGATCCCAGCAGCATCACCACGCAGGCGAGGGCAACTACGATCGTCCTGAACCTGAGGCTGATTCCTACTATCCACCGCATGTCAGCTCGCCACATCCAGTTCAGCGCCGAACAGCTCTGCGGCTCCCAGGGTCACCACAGTCGTGCCCGGGGCCGGACCGTCGCTCAGCGTGGCCTGTTCGCCGTCGATCCGCTCCACCGTGATGGACTGGCGGACGTAGACCCGCGGGCCGGCAATTGTGTAGACCCAGGTTTTTCCTTCGCTGTCGTAGAGGACCGCCAGGTAGGGGACGGTGAGTTTCCCGCTCTTGGCGTCCAGTTTCGTGGCCGACGTCTGGAGGCCGAGGTTCCCGGCGGCGTGTTCGTTCAGTGTGATGCGCTTCAGGTCGGTCCCGGGCACCTCCTCAAGGCTCGCGGCAGCGTCGCCGGCGGCCGCAGTCTCCGGCGAGTGCTGGCTGCAGGCCGGCAATGCCGGTGTGAGGAGACCCAGAACGATAAGAACCATCAGGCCGCGCATCCGCGGCGAGGTCGTTGTCATGATGCATCCCGGCTTTCAGGCGCCCGTCCGGGCTTCGGTGACTTCGGCGTGTGTCGTTGCTGTTCGTGTCCCTGCCTGGCTGCGTTCGAAGCGGAGCAGGATTGCGGGAAGCACGAACAGGACGAAAAGGGTGGTCGTCAGCAGGCCGCCCCAGATGATGATCGCGATGGGCTGGAGGACCTCAGTGCCTGTGACACCGCCCAGAAGCACGAGCGGAATCAGGGCGACGGCCGTGGTCACCACGGAGGCGAGGGTCGGCTTGAGCCTGTCGCGTGCGGCGCGGATAACCACCGATGGCCCCGTTGCTTGGCTATGCCTGGCGCGGAGGTTCCGGACCTCGCCGGCGAGCAGCAGGCAGCCGCGGACTGCGATGCCCAGGACGGCTGAGAACGCGACAAACGCCGTCAGGTAGTTGGCCCCGCCGTCCGCCAGGGCTGCAAAAACTCCACCCGACAGGCACGCGATCAGGCCAAGGAAAACGGCCGCTGCAAGCCGCCACCCGCCCAGCGCTGTCTGCAGCAGCACCAGGATGCCGAAGGCAGCTACCGCTGCCAGCAGCCACAGCCACTGGAAGGAGGCTTGCTGCTGCGCGTACTGGGTCAGGATCTCCGCGTGGTAGGCCACCGGGAACTGGATCTGCTGCAGGCCTCTTTCGATGTCCTGCTGCACATCAGTCAGCCCGCGCCCTTGGATGTCCGCCCTTACATCCACGCGCCGGGAAGTGTCGTCATGCAGGATGACCGCATCGTTTGGAACGACACTGACCTCAGCGACGTCGCCAAGGCGCACATGCCCGCCTTTGGGGGTGTCGATCAGCAGCTCACTGACGCTGGTGAGGCTGTTCCGGGTTGCAGGTGTTCCCTTGACCACCACGGAGAAGACCTTCTGCTGCTCGTAGACGTTGCCCACCTCGATGCCCTGCAGCAGCGCGGCCGCTGCACGCCGGACTTCGCCGGGTACGACGCCCGCCTTCTGTGCCTTCGCCAAGTCCACCTTGACCTGGATGGTCGGCTGTTCGACGGGGGCTTCAACGCGGGGATTCACCACACCGGCCGTGTGCGCGAGAACCTGCCGGACTTCCTCCGCCTTTGCCCGGAGGGTGGCCATGTCGACGCCGTAGACCCGAACGCCAAATCCGGAATCGGCAGCTTCCCGGATTTGGTCGATTTTCTGTTGCGGGTAGGTGGAGACCGTTGCGCTCAAACCCGGGTACCCTGCCACGACCCTTTGTACGTCCTCAAGGGTGCTGGAGTACGAGGCATCCTTCGCCACTCCCACCCACAGCTCCCCGGAACTGATGTCTCCCACGTGGTCGGACGTAATGGCGCGCCCAACCTCGGTGGCCACGTTGGAGACGCCCTGCACCGCCCGCAGTTCGCGGGCCGCGGTATCGGTGATCCGGACCATCTCCTGGTCGGAGGTGCCAGGCGCGGCACGCCACTGGACCACCAGCGTGTTGTCCGCCAGCACCGGCACCACAGGGTGGTTGGGGACCAGCTGCGGCGCCAACGCCAGGGCGGCGAGCGCCATGACCGCCGCGGCGGCAAAGACCAGCGCGGGCCTGCCCGGCCGGCGGGACAGCGTCCGCCCATACCGGATCCGCAGGCGCTGCATGGCTTGGCGCTCGCGGCCCGGAGCCGTTGGGGCCGGCGGCAGCAAGAACGCCAGGGCCGCTGTCACTGTGAGCGCCACGATCATGGCGACCGCCAGCGCCAGCAGATATGCAATGACCAGGGGCCCGAACATGGCGCCGTTTTCGCCGGGGACAAAGAGCATGGGGAGCACGCTCAGTGCCATGATCAGCAGCGCGTAGAACAGGGAGGTGCGGACAGGCCGTAACGCACCCGCGAGCAGGGCGATCCTCGAATCCCCGGGGCCGCTTGCCTTGGATGCCCGGTAGGCCCTTGCGGCGCAGTTCAGGTCTTCCGCTACATCCCCGATGATGACGCTCAGGGCGAGGATCATGCCGGCGAAGACCATGGTGTTCAGCCCGGCCCCGCGCAGGGTCAGCAGCAGGGCCGCAGCAATGAGGGAGAGCGGAACGGTGACCAGGGTGATCAGTGCGCTGCGCCAGGACCGGAAGACCACTCCGAACGCCGCCGCGACCAGCAGCAGCGTGACAAGCAGCGCGACACCAAGGGTGCCCATTTCCTGCTCGACGAACGACTCCTGCCGGTACACGGTGGTGTCGACGGTTACGCCGGGCAGCCCGGCCTGGAGCTCGCGCATAGTCTCGTCGAGCCCCTTCGTGACGTCCGCGGTGTTTGTCTCCGGGAATTTTTCAATCACCAGCAACAGCTCAGCGTCCTGGCCGGGCTGCGCATCACCGATCAACGGCTGATGATCAGTCTGGACCTGCGCGACATCCCCCAGGAGCAATTTGTCACTGCTGCCCTGGACGCTGACTTTTCCGAGGTCCTCGGGAGTGGTGATGGGAAGGACATGCTGGACGCCCAGCCGCTGATGTCCCGTCTCCAGGAAGCCGCCCGTGCCCGGCGTTGAGGCCTCAAGGTAGCTCAGCGGGGACACCCAGACGGAGTTGCCCGTGGTCCTGATGACCTGGTCCAGTGTCACGCCCTTGGCTTCGAGCTGCTTGGGGTCCACGAGTACCTGCAACTGCTGGTCGCGCTGGCCCCAGATGGAAATGTTCGCTACTCCGGGAACGGCCAAAAGCGCGGGCTTCATGGTCCACCGTGCCAGCACGGACATGTCGATGGGGGACATGTCCGTGGACGTGAGCCTGACCATCATCACCCGGCTGGTGGAGGACAGTGGTTGCATGAGCACGGGTGCTGCCGACACGTTGGGCAGCGCCCTGGCCTGGGTCAGGCGCTCAGCGACGAGCTGGCGTGCCCGGAACATGTCCGTACCCGGCTGGAAGACCAGCTGGATTGAGGACAGGCCGGGAAGTGACTTGGAACGGATAGCCTCCACCCATGCCACGCCGTTGAGCAGGTCGGCCTCCATGGGGGACGTGATGAGCTGCTCGACTTCCGCGGCAGAGAGCCCCAGGGCCTCGGTCTGTATTTCGACCTGCGGCGGGGCGAACTCGGGGAAAGCGTCAACCGGCATGGTGGGCAGAGCGGTGAAGCCATACCCGAGGACGCCGGCCGCCACGACCAGGACAAGGATCCGGAACTGCAGAACCCAGCCGAGAATGGCGCCCATCATGGCCTGTTCGCCGCCAATGTCATCCCCGTTGACTTCACGGGCGACGCAAGGTGGCTGATGCGGCGGCCGGGCCGCTGGCGATATCGGTGTTTACCGGGCAGTCCACCGATTGTTTGCGTTTCAGTAAGCCCTGCATGCGGGTTCACGTTCAGATCTTCTCTGAGGTGACCGGGGAAAAAAGTCTCAAATGCCAAATAGATGTTCACGGCGCGGCTCCATTGCTACTGCCTTCGCGCCCCCCAAACGTCTAGCAGTATGCTGGCCCTCGCGGAGGGCCAAGTCAATGCCTCAGGCAACCTATTTTCGGCAGGTCACACTTAGCCGCCCGCAGCCCGCCGACATACGGACGCCTTGGTAGGCTCACCGGCCTGCAATGAGCTCCGCGACCCGGACCAGCTCTTCCTCGAGATTGTAGAAATGGGTCGCCAGCCGGATCCGGCCGGCCCGGAGTGACACAACGACGTTCGCCCGGCGCAGCCGGGCCATGACCGCGTCCGGGTCGCCTACCGGAACGGAGATGATGGTGGAACGGTGTTCTGCGGGGAAGGACCGGAAGCTGACACCAGCCGCTTCCAGCGCGTTATGCAGGTGAAGCGCAAGCCGTGCGTTCCGCTCCAGGATCGCGCCCATACCGAACCGGCGAAGGACACCAAGTCCCGCCTGGTCGGCGAGCGCCGGAAACCACGCCAACGAAGAGTCCAGCTTCGACGCCGTCGGCGACAGGTCCATGTCCGGGCCAAGGAAGCTTTCGAACGGCAGTCGGGCCGCTTTCCAGCCCGGCACGACGGGTCGAAGGCCGTCAAGCAGCCCGGGGCGGACGTAGAGGTAGCCCATGCCCCGCGACCCGAGAAGAAATTTGTGGCTGGCGGTGGCCAGGAAATCCACGCCGTCGCGCACCACGTCGAGGGGAACGGCACCGGCCGCCTGGCAGGCGTCGACGAAAAGCCAGGCTCCTGAGCCAGCCGCGACGCGGCTGATCGACCCCAGGTTTGCCCGAAACCCGGTGACGGGATGAACGGCGCTGACAGCGATCAGGCGGGTTCCGCCGTCGGCCGCCCGGCCGAGGGCGTCGGCCGACACTACGTCCCTTTCCGCCGCGACTGCCCGCACGTCGTAGCCACGCTCCCTCAGCAAGAGCCAGGGGTAGTAGTTTGAGGCGAATTCGTTTTCTGCCACCACGATGTTCTCCCCGCGCCTGGCGGGTCGCAGATTCGCGGCCACAATCCCCGCCGCAGTGCTGACGGCGGGGACGATGGCAATGTCGGCCGCCGTGGCTCCAACGATCTCGGCGAACATCAAGCGGGCGTGCTCGCCCGCTTGCTCGGCCTCCATCCAGTCGAACCGCCCGCCGGACCAGCGCTCGGCGGCCAGTTCGTATGCTTCCCTGGCAGGGGCGCAGCCGACGCACATGGTGGCAGTGTTCAGGTAGATGGTGTCTTCGAGCCCGGGGAAAAGCCCTCGGATGTCGCTGACGTTCATGGCATGGCCGTCCTTCATCTAGGCCACGGGTGACGGCCCTCCCCGGCTCCACGAAAGCCCGGGGCCGCGGGTTGCTGTGTTGCGGGTTGGCTGTCCGCTGACGTTGCCCTCCAGTTCCTTTGTACGCCCGTCCGACCCACTCGTGAAGAGAGGGGTTCTGGCCGAGGCAGGGGATGCACGAGCCGGCATGGCTGGCGTTCCCGACGCCGACGTTGGCTCGGGATCTGCCGGTATGTCCGCGTATATTAGCTTGGGGCTATTCACGAGACTGGGGGACGGATGCCGCTTCGTTTATTGACGCGTGCAAAACAACGCGCGCTGGCGTCGGCAACGACGTTTTCGGCAATTGGACTGCTGGTGGTGGTGGCCGTCATCCATCCGGGATTCCGGACCACGCAGATCGACCTGAATGACGGCGGCGTGTGGGTGACCAATTCCGACATGAACCTCGTGGGCCACCTGAACTTCCAGTCGAAAACCCTGGACGGCGGCCTCATGGCAGCCAGCGCCGACTTCGACGTCCTCCAACACAGCAGCAGCGTGCTCGTTTCCGACCGCGGCAACGCCTCCCTGGGCAGGGTCAAGGTCTCCGAGGTCACCCTTGAACCGCCCCAGCAGCTTCCGGGATCGGCGGTCCCGGCTTTCGGGGAAAAAGCGGTGGCGCTGGCTGATCCCAACTCGGGCCGTCTCTGGGTGACGCAGAGCAGCATGCTCGGCTCTGTCGACTTCGATTCACAGGAACCCGTCCTGAGCGACGCCAAAGGCGTCGTCGCGACGGTAGGAGCCGACGACGTCGTTTACGCTGCGGACCCTGCGCGCGGGGAGGTGACTTCCCTTCGTGTGAATGCGACCGGCGGAGTGGATTCCCGCAACACCGTCCAGTACCAGTCGATCCGCAATAAGGAAAACGTCCAGGTCGCCGCGGTCGGGGATCAGCCCGTCATATTCGACGCCGACGCCGGGACCCTTCACCTTCCATCCGGCCGACTGGCGCATTTGCCGGATGCGGCGGACGCCAAGCTGCAGCAAAGCGGTGCCGCCTCGGACTATGTCGCCGTCTCCACAAAGAAGGGCCTGGTCAAGCAACCCCTGGACGGTTCGGCGGCGACGGTTGTGGAGCTCGGAACATCGGGGACACCTGCCACTCCGGTCCATGTCAACGGCTGCGTCTACGCGGCGTGGTCCGGGGCAGGCAAATACCTGCGGGATTGTGCGAACGCCGCTGATAGCCGGAGGTCTGACATTCCCGGGGCAGGCGCCCGCTCCAACCTGGTCTTTCGCGTCAACCGGGACGTCGTGGTCCTCAACGACGTCACGTCCGGCAACGTCTGGCTGGTCACCGAGAACATGAGGCTCGTTGCCAACTGGGACGAGATCATTCCTCCGCCGAGCAAGACCGAGGCCCAGGACGAACCCGCCGCGGAAGACAACCTGGTGGACACTCTCCCGGACCGCACCAAAGAGAACCGGCCGCCCTCCGCCACAGACGACCAGTTCGGAGTGCGGCCCGGCCGGACAACGCTCCTGCCAGTCCTGGACAACGACTCGGACCCGGACGGAGACGTCCTCACCGTCCAGCTCCAGGGCGACAACCCCGGCGCCGGCAGCGTGCAGGCCGTCTACAACGGAACCGGCCTGCAAGTGAAGGTGCCGGCCAATGCGACTGGAACGTCCCAGTTCCGGTACCTGGCCAGTGACGGCCGCGGCGGCACCGCCGGAGCCACGGTCACCCTGACCGTAAAGGACCCAGCCAGCAACGGGGCGCCGGCACAGAAACGCGTGCCCACGATCATCCTGGAGCAGGGCAAAAGCATCTCCCAGAACATCCTCACCGACTGGACCGATCCCGACGGCGACGACCTGCTGCTCCTGGGAGCACGCACTGCCAGTGAAGGCGACCAGGTGCGCACCCGGGCGGACGGTCTCCTGACCTTCAAGGATGTGGGATCAACGCTGGGCAAAAAGGACGTCGTGATCACTGTCTCCGACGGCCGGGACCAGGTCGAGGGCACGGTGGTGGTGGATGTCCGCGCCAAAGGCGACCTTCCGCCGAAGGCCAACGCGGACCACGTTTCGGGTACCGCCGGGCAGGACATTCTGGTTTTTCCGCTGAAGAACGACAGCGACCCCACCGGCGAAGGACTGCGGCTGACGCGCGTGGCCGGCGCCAAGGAGCAGGCCATCACCCCCGACTACCAGGCGGGGACCTTCACCTTCCGTGCAGCCAACGCCGGAACGTATTACGTGACGTATCTGGTAACCAATGGACCTGACAGCTCTGAGGGACTCGTGCGGATCGATGTCAGTGCCGCCGGGGCGGGGCGGGGTGAACCGGTCGCCGTCGCCGATACAGCGCTGCTGCCGGTAGGCGGCGAAGTGCTGCTGGACGCGCTCGCCAACGACTCGGACCCGGCCGGGGGCGTTCTTGTCATCCAGTCCGTCGGGCTTCCACGGAATACGGCAGTAGCCGTCGCCGTCGTCAATCACCAGATCCTGCGCATTACCGACGTCCGTGGCCTGACTGCACCCACCAGCCTGACGTACACAGTGTCCAACGGCGTGGCCAGCTCAACGGGGCAGGTCACCATCCTGCCCATTCCGGCGCCCGCCAAACTGCTCCCGCCTGTCGCGGCCCCGGATGAAATCACAGTGCGGGCCAACGACGTCGCCACCATCACAGTGCTTGCCAATGACACCCACCCCAACGGCGCCAAGCTGAAGCTCAAGCCGGTCCTCGTGCAGGGAATCAGCTCCGCCCAAGGCCTCCTCGCAGTGTCGGGGGACGTGCTTCGCTTCAAGGCAGGCAGGGCAGGAGGAACGGTGCACGCGATCTACGCCGTTGCCGGACCGGACGGGCAGGAAGACTCGGCGCAGGTGACCATTCACATTCGCGGCGAGGGCACGAACTCAAGGCCGCTTCCTCACAATGTCACCGGTCGGGTCGTGGCCGGCAACACGACGAGGATCGCCATTCCCCTGGACGGCATTGATCCCGACGGCGACTCTGTCACCTTGGTGGGGCTGGAGCAGGCACCGCGCAAGGGAACAGCTGTGGTGGGTGCCCACTACGTCGAATACACGGCGCCGGCGAACGCTGCCGGACAGGACACCTTCACCTATGTGGTCGAGGACCGGTTCGGGGCACGGTCCACCGCCCGCGTGGCCGTGGGCATCGCACCCGCGCCCGGATCCAACCAGCGTCCGAGGGCCGTTGAGGACAGCATCACCGTTCTCCCAGGGCGGCACGTGGCAGTGGACGTGCTGGCCAATGATTCCGACCCCGACGGCGACAATGTCACGCTTACAGCCAACCGGCTGGAAGCTGCCCCGGAGTTGAAGGCCGAAGTCATCGACGGACGGGTGCAGCTCACCGCCCCGTCGCCTTCCGAAGCCTCCGCCACAGCGATCGTCCGGTACGAGATCAGCGACGGCCGCGGCGGCACCGCCGTCGGAACCCTCAAAGTCCAGGCCCGCAAGGACGCCGCCACGTTGGCGCCCGTTGCCCGGGACGACCGGGTGGCGTTCGCGGAGACACTGGGCAAGGCCGTCGTCGAAGTCCCCGTCCTGAAGAACGACGAAGACCCGGACGGTGTGGCCGCGGAACTGAAGATAACCTTCCCGGAAGCGGCACCCACTGCCAGCATCTCGGCGCCCGGCAAGGTTTCGGTGCGGCTTGAGAGCCAGCCGCAGATCATCGCGTACACCGTCACCGACGTGGACAAGCTCAGCTCAACGGCGTTCATCGTGGTACCCGGCCTGCAGGGCCAGGCGCCCGCTCTACGGAGCACCGCACCGTTGGACGTGGTCAGCGGCCAACAGCTGACCATGAACCTGCGGGACCTGGTGGTGGTCCGTGCCGGCAAGAGTCCCCGCATCACCCAGGACACCAAGGTCCAGGCGGTCGCCTCTAATGGAGCGCCGCTCGTGAAGGACGCGACCACCATCGTGTTCACTTCCGCCGACGACTACGCAGGCCCGGCAGCAGTTTCCCTCGAGGTCACCGACGGCGTGAGCGTTGACGACCCTGACGGGCGGACGGCGGTCCTGAGCATTGGCATCAGGGTCCTGCCCGACCCGGGGCGCAACCATCCTCCGACTTTCCCGTCCAGCACCGTGGACGCTGCGCCGGGCGAGGAAGCCACGCTTGACCTGCGCCAGGTGGCCACCGACGTCGACAAGGCAGACAAGGACAAGCTCACCTTTGCGCTGCAAGGGACACCGCCCGCCGGCATCAAGGCCTCCCTGGACGGCAGCCTTTTCAAAGCCACCGTGGGCAGCGCCGCCAAGGGGAGCACGCTGACCGTGCGCGTCACCGTCTCGGACGGGCGCAGCGCAGCGGTTGCCGGTGCCGTGGACGTCCGCGTGGTCGCGTCTAAGCGTCCGCTTACCGCAGCGAACGACGACGTCATCGCCAGCGCCCGGGCCGGGCAATCACAGCCGGTACCGGTGCTGGACAACGACATCAACCCGTTCCCGGAATCACCGCTGAAAATCCTCAGCGCCGCCGTCGAAACCGGAAGGGGCACAGCCGCAGTGGAGGGCGGCGTCGTCGTCGTGACGCCCGCCGAGGAGTTCGTGGGCACAATGGTGGTCCGCTACCGGGTCCAGGACAAAACGCAGGACGCGGAACGCGAAGTTGACGGCCGCGTCCGGCTCACCGTCAAGGACAAGCCGGATGCTCCATCCACGCCGACTGTCGGGGAGGTGCGTGACCGTACCGTCGTCCTCAACTGGTCGCCTCCAGCCAACAACGGAGCGGCGATCACCGGCTACAAGGTCAGCGGCAGCGGAGGGTTCTCGCAGCAGTGCCCTGCCACCACGTGCACGCTTACGGGCCTGACCAACAACGTGGAGTACACCTTCACTGTGGTGGCCACGAACGAGCTGGGGGACTCGGCGCCGTCTCCCGCTTCGGCACCTGCCCGTCCCGACGCGAAGCCGGATACCCCGGCAGCGCCGGCGCTGGTCTTTGGCGACAGATCCCTCACCGTAAACTGGGTACCTCCCAAGAGCAACGGCTCACCGGTGGAGAGCTACAACCTGGAGATCTCACCCGCACCTCCGGGAGGAAACGTCCGGGTGAGCAAGGTCACGGGAACGTCCTACCGGTGGACGGGCCTCCAGAACGGGACGCCGTACCAGGTCAGAGTCCAGGCTTCCAACAAGGCGCCGGATCCATCAGAATGGAGCGCCTATTCAGCCAGCGTCATCCCGGCCGGCGCGCCGGGTGCCCCCGGTAAGCCAAGCACCACCCGGAGCACCTCCGGCGGGACGGAATCGATCATGGTGGTGTCGTGGACGCCCGCAGCGGACAACGGCGCCTCCATCGACACCTACACCGTCAACGCCATGCAGGGTGGGTCCACGGTAGCGAGCAGCACCGTGTCCGGCAGTCAGCTGAGCGTGCCTGTCACCGTCGGCAACTCCGCCACCGATTACACCTTCACGGTTGTCGCCAAAAATAAGGCCGGTACGTCGGCCGCCAGTGCGCCGTCGGACCCCCGCCGCGCTTTCGGCGCGCCAGGTGCCGTCCCCGGCGTCCGGGCCGACCCATTGGACAACGCGGTGCAGCTTTCCTTTGGTGCAGCCGCTGGCAACGGTGCGACACCGGGCTACCAGTACCAGGTCAACGGAGGCAGCTTCATGGCAGTGCCGTCCGACAAGGTCATCCGGTCCGGTGTGCCCAACAACGGCAACTACACCATCGGGGTGCGCGCCGTGAACAGCGCGGACGGCGCCACATACGAAGGGCCGGTCACCAACTCCAACCCGGTGGCGCCGTACGGCAAACCGCACGCGGCGAGCATCAACCCCGTTACTGTGACCACGACGGTGAGGTTCGACGTCGGTGCCGTGGTCAACAACGGACGCCGGGTCGTGGCACTGGAGTACCAGTCATCGGACGGGAAGTCAGGCACGCTGGGTGCCGGGGGAGGATCCGTCACCACCGGTAACGGATACGACCAATCCATCTCCATCACCGTGACAGTCGTGGATGACCTCGGCCAGCGCACGGCGGTCTCGGCGACCGGAAGGACGGCGCCGGCGAAGTACCTCACGGTGGACAACGGCACCGCGAGTCCCGGTACCTGCGAGTGGCCCACCAACGGCACCTCTTCTCCGGACACAGCAGCCAACTGTGCCGCCGGCGGCGGAACCTTCGTGGCGCAGGGCACGCGGGTGCAGGTCCAGTGCGTGACCACCGGTGCCGCGTACACCATCTACGACGGCGCCACGGGCCGACCCACCGGGTCCACGAGCAACGTTTGGTACAAGGTGATCAACAACCTCTGGATCCGTCCCACCGACGGGCCCGTGGATTCGGGGGTCCCGGCCTGCTGACGCGGCCTTCAGACCACCGGACTGTCCAGCTGAACGCCCCGGCCGCTTCCGCGGCCGGGGCGTTCAGCGTTTCATGGGCAGCACTAACATCATTGGGCTGTGCAGGGGGCTGGCGTTAGCCCACTGGCACGGAAATGCAGGTCAAATAACTGCCCCTTCACCGGAGGCGGCATCAGGGACATCATTGGATTGCCGGGCCGCGGCGGTGCACTCAGATTGGAGAAGGTCATGATTAAGGCCCTGCTGTGCAAGCTGAATATTCGGCACGAATGGCACGTCGAGCATACCGAAGACGGAAGTTTGTATAAGCGCTGTTTGAGGTGCGGCAAGGATGACGACCGCGGCGGCGGTGGAACCGGCACCTTCAGCGCGTGGGCTGGACCGGCAGGAGGGTGAGGTCACCATCCGGATCGACCAGGAGGAAATACGTAACGGAGCCACATTTGATTTTTCCGACTTCGGATTCCCGGGGTTTTCCCTTCGTGCGCGGAGGGGGACCCGAACCCCGTGCCTGGAACGGCTAGCCTTCCCGGAGGTTTTCAACGAGGCAACAGGCCGTTGAAGCGGCGCCGGAGGACAGGGCCCTGCCGTTGCCGGTCCGCCTCGGTGCCGGATGATTTCGAGGACCGGACGGCATCAGTGGAACGGGGGCGAGTGGCTGTCCTTGCCCAAGTTGTGGACCTCAGGGCAATAGCTTCCCCGCGTGTGTCACGGCGGGCACAGTCAAGACGCCATGGCGTTCTGGACCGTCCCTGCCCGGCGGCTGGGGTGCGTGAGATGCGCGACGTCCGCGAGGGCTTTCTGCAGGTGCGGAAGCTGGCGTTCGATGTCCCTAGCGACGTCTGTTGCGACGGCCCAGTCAGCCAAGGCCAACTCGAGTTCGCTGCAGAGCTGGTTCATTCTTAGCGCCCCGACGAGCCACGATTTCGTCTTCAGGCTCCGTGCGGCATCCAGCACCAGATCCCTATCCAGCGCGGCAACTGTGCCGACGATCCGCTCAACGAAGCGGGGGAGGAGAGTCACGTAATCAGCGCTGAAGGACTCGGCCGCCTCCGGGGATGCCTCGTCTGCGAGTTTCCGGAGATGCTGTGCATCCAGCGTCCGTGCTCTCTCACCCAGCCGTTTCCCTCTGCGCATTGCCCGACTCCCTCCACGCCCCACTGGGGCCACCGCGGCCCGAAACCGCCGGCCGGCCGTGCTATGTCGGCTGCCGTCGGCTCGATGGCCTGCTTCCTTGCACCAGAATGGGTCGTCGCCATCAAGGATGGCGCAGCGAACGCGCGGTATGGGATCAAGAAACTGCGAATCCCGGTGATGGGTACCTATGGAGCCGGGGCCACGGCGCTCTGCTGACTTGCTGTAGCGCCACGGGATGATCTTCGCGCCCGGGCGTGGTGCGCCGATGGCATGGTTGTGCCTGCTCGGCAGGTAGCCACTTACTTCGTCCCGGTGGATGATCCAGGTTGTGTCGATGGCGAGGCAGGCGCTAAGTTCCACCCGGACGTACTAGGTAACGGAACCACTTTTTTCTTGCTTCGGCAGTGCCACAAACGGCCACTTTGTGGCGATCGCTTTGCAGATGTCGCATTTCGACACTCGGGCGGATGTGTTTGGATCCGGGAGGTTTGGGGAAACAAAAAAACCCCGGGAATCCATTGGATTCCCGGGGTTTCCCTTTGTGCGCGGAGGGGGACTTGAACCCCCACCCCCTTTCGAGGACTAGCACCTCAAGCTAGCGCGTCTGCCATTCCGCCACCCGCGCAGGTGGTATTTCGGAGGACTCTCCCGCCTTTCAGCGGTTCGCATCTCTCCGAAGCAGCGAGAAAAACTCTAACACGAACTTTCCGGAAAGATGGAATCGAGTCGACTGGGTAGGCTGAACCTGGGCGTTCGGGCCGCCAAAAGCCGCGCCAACCCGCATAAATCCGCGTTTTCCCGCTACAAGGAGTGATCAATGACACAGATCCGGCCAGAGGATGAAGTCGTCACCATCTGCCAGGAGCTCATCCGCATCGATTCATCCAACTACGGGGACGGCTCAGGTCCCGGCGAACGTGCCGCGGCCGAATACACCGCCGGCCTGATCAGTGAAGTGGGGCTCGACGCCGAGATCTTCGAGTCGGAGCCTGGCCGGGCCAGCGTTGTCACCCGCATGGCAGGGGAGGACCCCTCCGCAAGCGCCCTCGTGGTCCACGGCCACCTGGACGTGGTGCCCGCCCTCCGTGAGCAGTGGTCTGTGGACCCGTTTGGCGCCGAACTCAAGGACGGTCTGATCTGGGGCCGCGGCGCGGTGGACATGAAGGACATGGACGCCATGATCCTGTCCGTCCTGCGAGACTTTGCCCGCACTGGCCGCAAGCCGAAGCGGGACATCATCTTCGCGTTCTTCGCGGATGAGGAAGCCGGCGGCGTTCACGGTTCCCAGTTCGCGGTGAAGCACCGGCCCGAACTGTTCGAGGGGGCCACGGAGGCCATCTCCGAAGTGGGCGGATTCTCCGCCACCATCGGCGGCCAGCGCACGTACCTCCTCCAGACGGCGGAGAAGGGCATCTCGTGGCTGCGCCTCGTGGCCCATGGCCGCGCCGGCCACGGGTCCCAGATCAGCACGGACAACGCCATTACACGGCTCGCCGCCGCCGTGACCCGCATCGGCGAGCACGATTGGCCCATCGAGCTGACGGCCACCACACGCCAGTTCCTCGACGGCGTGACCGAACTGACCGGCGTCGAGTTTGATCCCGACAACCCCGACAGGCTGCTGAAGGAACTGGGCACTGTGGCACGCTTCGTGGGCGCCACGCTGCAGAACACCTCCAACCCCACACTCCTGCGGGGCGGCTACAAGCACAACGTCATTCCCGAATCGGCCGAGGCGCTGGTTGACTGCCGGACACTGCCGGGCCAGCAGGAGCACGTTTTGGAGATCGTCCGGGAACTGGCGGGCAGCGGCGTGGACGTCAGCTACGTCCACCAGGATGTCTCCCTGGAAGTCCCGTTCTCCGGCAACCTCGTAGACTCGATGATCGACGCCCTTCACTCGGAGGACCCCGGCGCGAAGGTCCTGCCCTACACGCTGTCCGGCGGCACCGACAACAAGGCGCTCAGCAAGCTCGGCATCACAGGCTATGGGTTCGCGCCCCTTCAGCTGCCGGACGACCTCGACTTCACCGGCATGTTCCACGGCGTTGACGAGCGCGTCCCGGCCGATTCCTTGAAGTTCGGGGCAAGCGTCCTGAACACGCTGCTCACCAACTACTGAGGACGCGAGTGGACCCCCAAACACCCCCGAACCCGGACCCGGAACGGCTGCTGCCTGACGACCTGCTCGAGCGGATCCGTGGGAGAGCGGCGGGATACGACGAGCGGAACAGCTTCTTCACCGAGGACCTCGAGGAACTGGCCGCAGCCGGCTACCTGAAGCTCTTCGTTCCGGAGGCCGACGGCGGGGCAGGCCTTGGCCTGGAGGCTGCGGTCCGCTGCCAGCGCCGGCTGGCGACGGCGGCCCCGGCCACCGCCCTGGCAGTCAACATGCACCTGGTCTGGACGGGGGTGGCGCGCATCCTGGCCGAACGCGGCGACTCTTCCCTGGACTTCGTGCTGCAGGAGGCTGCGGCGGGGGAAGTCTTCGCCTTCGGCAACTCCGAGGCCGGTAACGACTCCGTTCTTTTCGATTCGCTGACGGAGGCCAAGCCCCTGCCGGACGGCAGCTACTCGTTCACGGGCACCAAGATCTTCACGAGCCTTTCACCGGCTTGGACGCGCCTGGGCATCTTCGGCAAGGACCCGGCCGCGCGGGAGGGCGAAGGTGAACTCGTGCACGGCTTCATCCGGCGGGACACGGCCGACTACCGGATACGGGAGGACTGGAACACGCTGGGCATGCGCGCCAGCCAGTCCAACAGCACCATTCTGGACGGCGCTGTTGTCCCGCCCAGCCGCATCTTCCGTAAGCTGCCGGTGGGACCCAACGCGGATCCACTGATTTTCGCCATCTTCGCGTGCTTTGAAACGCTGCTTGCCGGCGTCTACGCGGGCATCGGAGAACGGGCCCTGGTGCTGGCCGTGGACGCCGCGAAGCGCAGGACATCATTCAAGAATGGGGGCCGGAGCCTGGCCCAGGACCCCGATATCCGCTGGAAGGTGGCCGAGGCCGCCCTCGCCATGGATGCCCTGTACCCCCAGCTATCGGTGGTGGCCGGCGATGTGGACCGGCTGGCGGATTACGGCAGCCAGTGGTTTCCGAAGCTAGTGGGCGTCAAGATCCGGGCGACGGAAACGGCGCGGACGGTGGTGGACCTTGCTATCCGGGTCTCCGGGGGATCCAGCTACTTCAGGGGGTCGGAACTGGAACGCCTGTACCGTGACGTCCTGGCCGGCATGTTCCACCCCTCGGACGACGAGTCGGCGCACAACACGGTTGCCAATGCCTGGCTGGGTCCGCTCGAAGAATAACCGCAGCGTTTACGGGCAGAGGAACTCCAGCGGACAACCGGAGCAGGCACCATGAAGTGGGCGCGCGCCATCTGAGGCGCGCGCCCACCCGGCCGGAGCGGCCTAGGCGGTGCGCTGCACCTGGGTGACCCGGCGGCGAAGCCAGAAGCGCCTGCCGCCGCCCACGTAGAGCCTGCTGCGCTCGAGTTCCCACTTGCCGTACTCCGAGTGTTCCACGAGCCGGCGCCGGGCTTCGGGCAGGGAATCCTCAGGACCGACGGTCAATACGAGGTACTCGTATTGCCGGGCATAGTCCCGTTCCCGCAGGACCGAGCTGGTAAGAAAATGTTCCTTCATTGCTCTCCATTTTCGTCCTTTTCCCGCTAACGTGAAGGCATGAGCATCGATCCGCGTGTCGCGCTTCAGTCCCTGACTGCCGCCTTGGAAGAACACCTTGCAGCCGCCTCAGCCCGCCGCGGGGATGGTGACCCTTCGGTGGAGGCGGCATTCTTTGCAGTTGCCGATGCCTTCGAAGTCTACGAGGACGCCCTCTACGAGGCCTACAACGAAGTGACGCCGCTCCAGGTGTTCGATGACGAGGAAGACGAAGAAGAAGACAGCGAAGTGGACGACGAGGATCTGGAAATCGTCGAGGAGAGACCCGGCTCGGTTTAGATCCGGGCCTATCCGGACCCGGCCCGGCTAAGCCAGGCTGCTGGAGACATCCTCCAGGGCACGTGCTATTTCCGCCGGCAGCGGCGTGAGCTGGGCATCGAGGATTTCCTTGAGCTGGACCGGCGTGCGCGCGCCAACGATCGCGGTCGCCACCCCGTGCCGGGACAGCAGCCAGCTCAGCGCCACATCCAAGGACGAGCGCCCCAGGCCGCGGGCGGCCATGGCAACAGCTTCGACCACCTGCGACGCGGGCTGCTCAAGGTAAGGCTCCACGTAAGTGGCCAGCCGTGTACCCGCTGCCCTGGAATCGGAAGGCACATGTCCGCGATACTTGCCAGTGAGCACGCCGCGGCCCAGCGGCCCCCACGCCATCAGTCCCAGGCCAGCATCCTCGACGGCGGGAACAAGTTCCGCCTCGGGCCTGCGGCGCAGCAGTGAATACTCGGACTGGTTGGCGACGAGCGGGAACCCCGCGACGGCGGCCGCCTTAGCGGTCTGCCAGCCGTTGTAGTTGGCGATTCCCGCATAGCGTGCCCGTCCGCTTCGGACGGCGAAGTCAAGGGCGGACAACGTCTCCTCGAGCGGGACGTTGGGGTCCCAGGCCTGTGCGAGCCACAGGTCGACGTAGTCGGTCCCAAGGCGCGCCAGGCTGGCTTCCAGCCCGGACAGCATCGCGTTGCGGGATGCGTCCACCCGCTGCCGCCCGTCCGACGGCGACACCCCGGCTTTGGTGGAGATGACCACTTCCGTGCGGGAGACGACGTCGCCGAGCATCGACCCAAGCATGGCTTCGGCCTGGCCGTCGGCGTAGGAGGCCGCGGTATCCACCAGGGTTCCGCCGGCGTCCACGAACGTGCGCAGCAGCTCCGAGGCATCCTGCTCATCCGTTTCACGGGACCACGACATTGTGCCCAAGGAGAGCGATGACGCGCGGAGCCCACTGTTGCCTATGTAACGCTGCTGCATAGCAGTTAGCTTACGGGGAAACCACCCGCATCATGACGTAGGGTCTTAGCGTGAACTGGATTGAAGCGGCCCTGCTGGGTCTTGTGCAGGGACTGACCGAATTCCTACCTATTTCGTCGAGCGCCCACCTCCGGATCGTAGGCTCGTTCCTGCCGAACGCGGCTGACCCCGGCGCGGCCTTTACCGCCATCACGCAGCTCGGCACGGAGACCGCCGTGATCGTCTACTTCTGGCGGGACATCGTCCGGATCGTGAAAGCCTGGTTCGGCTCCCTGTCCGGACGGGTCTCCCGCCAGGACCCCGACGCCCGGATGGGCTGGCTGGTGATCCTGGGCAGCCTGCCCATCATCGTCCTGGGCCTGCTGTTCCAGGACCAGATCGAATCCGTCCTGCGCAGCCTCTGGATCGTTGCCACCATGCTCATCGTTTTCGGCCTCATCCTGGCCGTGGCCGACGCCATCGGCAAGCAGGACCGCGACCTCTCCGGGCTCACCTACAAGCACGGCATCCTCTACGGCTTCGCCCAGGCCATGGCCCTGATTCCCGGGGTTTCCCGCTCTGGCGGCACCATCACCGCAGGTCTCCTCATGGGGTACACCCGTGAAGCGGCCGCCCGGTACTCCTTCCTCCTCGCCATCCCGGCCGTCTTCGGCAGCGGCCTCTACCAGCTGTTCAAGGTGGTCGCCAAGGACGGAGCGAGCGGCCCGTTCGGACTGGGGGAGACGGCCCTGGCAACAGTGATCGCCTTCGTCGTCGGCTACGTCATCATCGGGTGGTTCCTGAAGTTCATCTCAACGCGCAGCTACCGGCTGTTTGTCTGGTACCGCATCTTCCTTGGCCTCGCCCTGTACCTCCTGCTCGGTTTCAATGTCATCAGCGCCTAGCACTAGGCTTGGTCTGTGAAGTCCTGGATCTCCCGCCCCGTGCCTGTCCTGCCGGGGGAAATGCCCGCGCTCCGACTGTTCGACACAACCGCACAGCGCGCCGTAACCCTGAATGCCGATGGCGAAAAATCGATGTATGTCTGCGGGATCACCCCGTATGACGCCACCCATATGGGACACGCCGCCAGCTACGTCGCGTTCGACCTGCTGAACCGTGCCTGGCGCGACGCCGGCCAGCAGGTTGCGTACGTCCAGAACGTCACCGACGTCGACGACCCGCTGCTGGAACGTGCCGAGGCCACCGGCGTTGACTGGCGCGAGCTGGCGGAGAGCCAAATCGAGCTTTTCCGCACTGATATGGAAGCCCTCAACGTCATCGCGCCCGATCACTACGTGGGCGCCGTCGAAGCCATGCCGCTGATCGTCCCCGCAATTGAACGGCTCCTGCGCCAGGGTCTGGCCTACCGGGTTAACGGCACCCCGGGTGAGCCCGACGGCGATGTCTACTACGACGTCGAGGCAGCCAGCAAGCATGCCGTCGGCGTGGACGCCTGGACCCTCGGAGCCGTCTCCGGACTTCCGGAAGCCGAAATGCTTGAACTTTTTGCCGAGCGCGGCGGCGACCCCGGCAGGGCCGGCAAGCGCCAGGCCCTCGACCCGCTGCTGTGGCGCGTGGCCCGCGACGGCGAACCCAGCTGGCCCGGCGGCGAGCTGGGGGAGGGCCGGCCCGGCTGGCACATCGAATGCACCGTCATCGCCCAGAAGTACCTGCCCGCCCCCTTCACCGTGCAGGGCGGCGGCTCAGACCTGGTTTTCCCGCACCACGAGATGGGGGCCGGGCACGCGTACTCGCTCTCCGGTGTCCCGCTGGCCGAGCACTTCGCCCACGCCGGCATGGTGGGACTGGACGGCGAAAAGATGTCCAAGTCCAAGGGCAACCTGGTCCTGGTCTCCAAGCTGCGCGGTGCGGGTGAAGAACCGGCGGCCATCCGGCTTGCCATCCTGGCGCACCACTACCGGTCCGACTGGTCCTGGACGGCGGAAGGCTTCGACGAGGCCAAGGCACGCCTGGAACGGTGGCGTTCAGCCCTGGCGGCGGCGCCGGCCGGGACCGCCACGGAACTGATCGCGCAAATGCGCGAGGCCCTGGCCAACGACCTCGACGCGCCCGCGGCCCTGGCCGCCGTCGACCGATGGTCAGAGCGCGCACTTAACAGCGCCAGCGACAACGACGCGTCCGAAGCAGACCAGGCCCTGGTGCGCGACGCCGTCAACGCCCTTCTCGGCGTCGAACTCTAAACGCCCGTTTCGACGGTTCCCTGCGCGTACGACGTTCCGCAACGTCTAACGGGCAGGGAACCGTCGAAACGGCGGAGCCCAAGTGTCCGAGCCCCTAGGGCTTGTCCTTGCCCCGCCGCTTCAGGTAGCGCTCAAACTCCCGCGCAATGGATTCGCCGCTGGCCTCGGGCAGGTCGGCGGTGTCCTTCGCTTCCTCCAACTGCCGCACGTAGGCGGCAATTTCGGGATCCTCGGTGGCCAGCTCGTTGACGCCGCGCTCCCACGCCTCGGCCTCCTCAGCCAGCTCGTGCGTGTCCAGAGGAACCTGGAGCAGTTCCTCGATGCGGTGCAGGAGCGCCAGCTGCGCCTTGGGTGACGGGGCCTGTGCAACGTAATGCGGCACCGCCGCCCAGAGGGAGACGGTGGGAATGCCGGCCAGCAGGGATACCTCGGACAGCACGCCGACGATTCCGACGGGGCCCTCATACTGCGAGGCTTCGAGGTTCAGCCGTTCCCGCAGCACACTGTCGTCCGTGGATGTGCTGACCGGGATGGGACGGCTGTGCGGCACGTCCGCCAGCAGCGCACCGACCAGGACCACGTAATCCACATGCAGCGCCTCGGCGTGCACAAGCAGTTCCGCTGTGTATGCGCGCCACTTATAGGACGGTTCGGTGCCCTGGATGAAAATCACGTCCACGTTGGTACCGGGGGCGCTGGCCTTGTAGATCCGCGTGGACGGCCACTTGATCTTGCGTTCTCCGGAGGCAGTGCGGCGGACCGTGGGCCTGGTGAACTGGAAGTCGTAGTACTCGTCGGCGTCTATGGAGGCGACCTTCTTTCCGCCCCAAAGCTTGTTGAGGTAACGGAGCGCATCACTGGCGGCTTCCCCCGCGTCATTCCAGCCCTCGAACGCAGCCAGCATCACCGTAATACGCTGGCCCTCCGGAACAGGCTGCAGCAACTGCTCCGCCTCAGGCGCTGTGCCCGGTTCGTTGGTGTCTCCGTCGAAGCTATTCATCCCTTCACCCTACGTCCACAAGCGTTGCTGTTGCATAGAACGAACCGCCGCAGATCCGGACTAACCCTCGTCCCTGCCGGTCGTCCCTGCTGATCATCCATGCTCATCATCCCTGCGGGCGAAGCGCTGATATTCGCCGACGGCGTACGGCCGGGGCACGCGGCAGGGCGCCGCCGGGCGGCCCGGTACAGTGGAAAGCATGGAATCCGCCGCCACTCAGCCCTTGCTCAAAGCCGTTTTATGGGACATGGACGGCACCATCGTTGACACCGAACCCTACTGGATCGAAGCCGAACACAACCTTGTCGAGTCGTACGGGGGGACATGGTCGCACGAACAGGCCATGCAGCTCGTAGGGCAATCCCTGGTCCACTCGGCCGGCATCCTCCAGCGGGCCGGCGTGCGCCTGGAGATCCGCGAGATCATCGACACCCTTACCGGCCAGGTCATCAGCCGAGTCCGCGAGAACGTGCCGTGGCGCCCGGGGGCCCGGGAACTGCTGGATGAACTTTTCACCGCCGGCGTGCGTTGTGCCCTTGTGACCATGTCAGAGGCACCGCTGGCCCGCGAGATCGTGGCGAGCCTTCCCCGGAACTACTTCGAGTTCCTTGTTACCGGCGACACCGTAACGCAGGGCAAACCGCACCCCGAGGCATACCTCAAGGCTGTGGACCTGCTGAAGCAGCAGGATCCTGAGCTCACCGTCGACCACTGCGTGGCGCTGGAGGACTCGGAACCGGGTGCTGCCGCGGCCGTGGCATCAGGCGCAGTGACCGTGGCCATTCCGCACCTCATGCCGCTGCCGGACGATGCACGCAGAACCACCTGGGATACCCTCGCGGACCGCACCGTGGCCGAACTCGAGGAGCTGGTCAGGCTCCGTCTCGGCTCGCGCGAACCTGCGGCAACCTTCGAGAACGTGAATTAAGGAGCCCGGAACGTGTCTGATCCCGCGGGATCCGGTCAGCAGAACCCGAACCAGCAGCCGCCCACCAACGTGCAGACCAAAAACAACCGCCGCGAGGGTATTCCGCTCGGCAGGATCGCCGGCATACCCATCGTGCTGGCCTACTCGTGGTTCATCATCGCCGCGTTCACGGTGATTGCGTACGGGCCGGTCCTGCAGCATGGGACCCCTTCTTTGGGCATCGGGGCGTACTACGTGGCATTCGCCTACGCGGTCCTGCTTCTGCTGTCAGTGCTTGTCCATGAGCTCGCGCATGCGCTGACGGCCAAGATCTACGGCTGGCCCAGCGAGAAAATCGTGCTCAACCTCTGGGGCGGCCACACCCAGTTTGAAAGCTTCACGGCCACACCCGGACGGTCCGTGCTGGTGGCCATGGCCGGGCCCGCCGCCAACTTCGTGCTGGCCGGGGCGGCCTGGCTGGTGATCTCCTCGGGCGGCCTGTCCGGCGTAGCGGACACGCTCCTGAACATCTTCTTCTGGGCGAACCTCGTGATCGGCATCTTCAACGTGCTGCCAGGGCTGCCGCTGGACGGCGGCCGCCTGGTGGAATCCGCTGTATGGAAGGCCACCGGCAGCCACGCCAAAGGCACCGTCGCTGCCGGCTGGGGCGGACGCGTCATCGCCATCGCCCTGGGCTCGTGGTTCATCGTCCGGCCGCTGCTCAGCGGAGACGTACCGGACACCAGCATGCTGCTCATCACTGTTCTGGTCGGCGGCTTCCTCTGGATGGGCGCATCAGCGTCAATCCAGCAGGGCCGCCTGCGCAGCCGGCTCCACCTGGTGAGCGCCGCCGCATTGGCCGAACCCGCCGTCGGCCTTTCCGACGCCGGGAGCGTCGGCGACGTCCTCCGGGCATCAGCAGGCGGGCGGACCGCCGTCGTGCTCTGCGGTCCCGACGGCAGGCCAAGCGGCGTGGTAGACCCCGCAGCCCTGGCCGCGGTACCCGCCGCCGTGGCCGGCACCACCCCCGCCGGAGCGGTGGCCTACCCGCTCGGTGCCGGCGCGTATGTGCCGGAATGGTCCAAAGGCCAGGAGCTGCTCCAGTACCTGGCACAGCTCGAGGGACACGACTACGCGGTGGTTGACCACAACGGCCGGGTCACCGGCCTGCTGCGGCAGTCCACCGTGGTGACCGCCATAACAGGCAAGGCCCCCCGCTAAAACACGCGCCGGCAGGGCCAGAACCGGTAGAGTTACGTGCCGGTCGTGAAATCGGCAGCGGGTGCACGGCGCCCTGCCGGACCGCCACGGTGCACGCCAACACAGCTTTCACAGGAGCGAGGACACAGTCATGAGCAGCGAATCTGCCGCCAACGGAACCAGCACGGGCCTTTCCTCCGGCACTGCAGCCGGCACGGCGGACCAGCCGGCCGGCGCTGCCCGGCGGCGCGGCCCCTTCCGGGAAGGCGAACGGGTCCAGCTGACGGATGAGCGCGGCCGCATGAATACCATCAGCCTCGAGGCCGGCGGAGCCTTCCACACGCACCGCGGCTTCCTCAACCACGATGACATCATCGGCAAGGTTGACGGCTCGGTGGTGGTCAACAACGTCGGCCAGCAGTACCAGACGCTCCGCCCGCTGCTGTCCGATTTCGTCCTCTCCATGCCCCGCGGCGCCGCCGTTGTCTACCCCAAAGACGCCGCACAGATCGTCACCATGGCAGACATCTTCCCTGGTGCCCGCGTGGTGGAAGCAGGCGTGGGCTCAGGCGCGCTCTCCATCTCGCTGCTGCGCGCGGTGGGGGACCAGGGCTACCTGCACTCCTTTGAACGCCGCGAGGAATTCGCAGCCATTGCCCGCGGCAACGTGGAAACGATCTTCGGCGGCCCGCACCCGGCCTGGCAGATCTCCCTGGGCGACTTCCAGGATGAAGTGGTCCGCACCGAAGAACCGGGGTCCATCGACCGCGTGGTCCTGGACATGCTGGCACCGTGGGAATGCCTGGACGCTGTGGCCACCGTCCTGGCTCCCGGCGGCGTCTGGATCAACTACGTCGCCACTGTCACCCAGCTCTCCCGCACGGCGGAAGCCATCCGCGCTGACGGCCGGTTCACCGAACCGGACGCCTGGGAATCCATGGTCCGCGGCTGGCATCTCGAAGGGCTCGCTGTGCGCCCCGACCACCGCATGGTCGCCCACACAGGGTTCCTGCTGGTCACCCGGCGGCTCGCCGACGGCGTCACCGGCATCTCCGTAAAGCGGCGTCCGTCCAAGACCGACTTCAACGAAGAGGACGTCAATGCCTGGACACCGGGCGCCGTGGGGGAACGCCTGGTCTCGGACAAAAAGCTCCGCCGGGCGGCTCGGGACGCGATCGCGGGCACAAACGTGAAGGACGACCCGGAGATCACAAACTAGTCCGTATTTCGGATGTCGTCGGCTCTACCAGCCAACTTGGGGCTATCGTCTTAAGAAGAGCGCAGGAAGGGGCTGATGCATCATGGAGACGCCAAACAAGGACTCCGTGCCTACGCCGGCTGAACAGGCTGGCGCCAACGAACTGTCTGTCGCGGACCGGCAGGTCAATATCCTCAGGGACAAACTGAGGCATATCGACCGCCAGCTGGCAGCTGCCACCCAGAACAACACCAAGCTCGTGGCAATGCTGGAAACAGCCAAGGCCGAAATACTCCGGCTGAAGAACGCCCTGGACCAGGAGGGGCAGCCGCCGTACAGCTTCGGCACCGTCCTCCAGCTGAACCCGCGCCGGCTGGCTGCCGGCAGCGGCCAGGCGGCCACCGAGGAATCGGTGGACATCTTCAACGCCGGGCGCAAAATGCGGGTTGGCATCAGCCCCCTGGTCAACATCAACCAGCTGGCCGTGGGCCAGGAGGTCCTCCTCAACGAGGCGCTCCTGGTGGTGGCCGGCCTCGGCTACGAGCGCGCGGGCGAACTCGTCACGCTCAAGGAACTGCTCGGCCCGGACCGCGCCCTGGTGCTGGGCCGTGCAGACGAAGAGCGTGTTATCAGGCTCGCCGGTCCGCTCCTGGACGAAAAGCTGCGGGTGGGGGATGCCCTTTCCATCGATTCGCGCACCGGGTACGCCCTCGAGAAGGTCCCGCGGTCCGAAGTTGAGAACCTCGTCCTGGAGGAAGTCCCGGACATCACCTACGAGGACATCGGCGGACTCGGCCCGCAGATCGAACAGATCCGGGACGCCATCGAGCTGCCGTTCCTGCATCCGGACCTCTACCGCGAGCACGGCCTCAAAGCCCCCAAGGGGATCCTGCTCTATGGCCCTCCGGGCTGCGGCAAGACCCTCATCGCCAAGGCGGTGGCCAACTCCCTCGCCGCGCGCGCTGCGGAACGCTCGGGCAATATCGACCTGAAGAGCTACTTCCTCAATATCAAGGGACCCGAACTCCTCGACAAGTACGTCGGCGAGACCGAACGCCACATCCGGCTGATTTTCTCCCGGGCCCGCGAAAAGGCCTCGGACGGCAGCCCCGTTGTGGTCTTCTTCGACGAGATGGATTCGCTCTTCCGCACCCGCGGCACCGGCATCTCCTCCGACGTCGAAACCACGATTGTGCCGCAGCTGCTGAGCGAGATCGACGGCGTGGAGCGGCTGGACAACGTGATTGTCATCGGCGCCTCCAACCGTGAGGACATGATCGACCCCGCCATCCTGCGCCCCGGCCGGCTGGACGTTAAGGTCAAGATCCAGCGTCCCGACGCCGAGGCCGCGGCGGACATCTTCAGGAAATACATCACCCCGGACCTGCCGTTCCACGAGGATGACCTGGTGGAGCACGACGGCGATGTCCAGGAGACTGTCGACGCCATGGTCCAGCGCACCGTGGAATCGATGTACTCGACGGAGAAGTCCAACGAGTTCCTGGAAGTCACCTACGCCAACGGCGACACCGAGATGCTGTACTTCAAGGACTTCAACTCCGGGGCCGTGGTCCAGAACGTCGTGGACCGCGCCAAGAAGTACGCCATCAAGGACCTCCTGACCACGCAGCAGAAGGGCCTGCGCATCGACCACCTGCTGCGCGCCGTCGTCGATGAGTTCCGCGAGCACGAGGACATGCCCAACACCACCAACCCGGATGACTGGGCACGCATCTCCGGCAAGAAGGGTGAGCGCATCACGTACATCCGCACCATCGTCCAGGGCAAGGCCGGCCAGGAGCCCGGCAAATCCATCGAGACCATGCCCAGCACGGGCCAGTACCTGTGACGGCCGGCTCCGAGCCGGTGCTGGGAGGTGGCCTGCCGGCTGGCGGCGCCATGCGGGTCATGGGCTCGGAAACCGAATACGGGATTCACGCGCCGGCCGCTCCGGGCGCCAATGCCACCATGATGTCCGCCCGGGTGGTCCAGGCTTACGCCCAGGTCACCCGGCTCCGGGCCGCGGGCGGCGCCGAGACCCGCTGGGACTACACGGACGAGGAGCCGCTGCACGACGCCCGCGGCTGGACGCTCGAGCGCGGACAGGCCCACCCGAGCCAGCTGACGGACCAGCCGCCTGTGCTGGACGCAGAGGCGGTCGCGCTTGCCTACGGCCGCGAGGAGCTTGAGCTGGACGGCGAGGACGAATCGGGCTCGCTGCTGATGAACATGGTGCTCGGCAACGGGGCACGGCTCTACGTGGACCACGCACACCCGGAGTACTCCAGCCCGGAGGTCACCAACCCCGCGGCCGCAGTGGCCTGGGACGCGGCCGGCGACCTCGTGGGCCTGGCCGCGGTCCGCAGGCTGGCCAGCGACACGGAACTGCCCGCCGTCAACCTCTATAAGAACAACACCGACAACAAGTCCGTGTCCTACGGGTCGCACGAAAACTACCTGATGCCGCGGTCCGTCCCGTTCGGCGACATTGTCCGCGGGCTGACCCCGTTTTTCGTGTCGCGGCAGATCATCTGCGGCTCGGGGCGGGTGGGCATGGGCCAGGACGGCTCCCGGTCCGGTTACCAGATCAGCCAGCGGGCGGACTTCTTCGAGGCGGAGGTAGGGCTCGAAACCACTATCCGGCGTCCCATCATCAATACCCGCGACGAGCCGCATGCAACGGCGGACAAGTACCGGCGGCTGCACGTCATCATCGGCGACGCCAACCTGAGCCAGGTGTCCAACTACCTGAAGTTCGGCACTACCGCCATGGTACTGAGCCTGATCGAGGCGGGCCTCGCGCCACGCATCGAGGTGCATGAGCCGGTGGCCGCGCTTCAGGCCATCAGCCACGACACCACCCTGACCGCCACGGTCAGGCTGCAGGACGGCCGCCGGGTGACGGCCCTTGACCTGCAGTGGATGTACCACGAGGCCGCCGCCAAGCTGGCGCAGGACACGGGAGTCTCGGACGCCGTCGACGGCGACGGCCACACGCACGCCGTGCTGGAGCGGTGGGCCGCCACCCTGACGCAGCTGGACAGCGACCGCTCTGCCGCCGCCACGTCGGTGGAGTGGCTGGCCAAGCTGTCCATCCTGGAGGGCTACCGCCAGCGCGACGGCCTCCAGTGGGATGACGCCCGGCTAGGCCTGGTCGACCTGCAGTGGTCTGACCTCCGGCCCGAAAAAGGGCTCTACTACCGCCTGCTCTCCCGGAACCGGATGCAGCGGATCGTGGACGACGCCGGCATTGCCGCCGCAGTGACGGAACCGCCGTCGGACACCCGGGCATACTTCCGGGGACGCTGCGTCAGCAGCTTCAGTAAGGACGTGGTGGGGGCCAGTTGGGACTCGGTGATCTTCGACGTCCCGGGTTACGGAAGGCTGCAGCGTGTGCCCACCCGGGAGCCGCTGCGCGGCACAAAGGCGCTCACGGGAGGGCTGTTTGCCAGGCACCGGGAGGCGGGTCCGTTCCTTGCGGAACTCCTTGGATCGGCACCGGCTCCGCCACCGGCATAATGCACCCCGCAACGGCCCTTTGCGTGGCACTATGGGCATACAGGATGTCCCTCGGGAGTGGGGGACTGGATGAAGGAGAAGGACATGGCAGGCCAGGAGCAGCAGCAGCCACAGCCACGCGACACCGAGGTCGAGGAAGAGGTCCCCGTACCACCGGCGCCCGCAGAAGGACAGGCATCTGCCTCGACGCAGGGCGTTGACGATCTCCTTGACGAGATCGACGGAGTCCTGGAGTCCAACGCGGAGGAATTCGTCCGGGCATTCGTGCAAAAGGGCGGCCAGTAGACCGGCAGCCACGCCGACCGCACGGGGCACGGAAGCCACAGCTACCGGACAGCCGCTGAATTATGACGTTGAAGGAGTGCACCAGTGCAGGAGACAACAGCCAACAAGGTAGCCGCCCACGCGACGTCGTCGTTCACTGAGCATCTCCAACGCGACCGTCCGGAACTGCTTCCCCAATACGCACCATTCGCTGCGGGCACGTCCACCGGCCAGCCGCTGGCCGTGCCCCACGCCACCACCATCGTGGCCATGACCTATGCTGGCGGCATCGTCATGGCCGGCGACCGCCGCGCCACCATGGGCAACATCATCGCCAGCCGGCACATCGAAAAGGTCTTTCCCGCAGACCAGTACTCTGTAGTCGGCATCGCCGGCACGGCAGGCATCGCGATCGACCTGACCCGCCTGTTCCAGGTGGAGCTGGAACACTACGAAAAGATCGAAGGCACCCCGCTGAGCCTGGAGGGCAAGGCGAACCGTCTGGGAGCCATGATCCGGGGCAACCTGCCGATGGCACTGCAGGGCCTGGCCGTGGTCCCGCTGTTCGCTGGCTTTGACTCTGCCGCCGGAGCGGGGCGGCTCTTCTCCTACGACGTGACCGGCGGCCGCTATGAGGAACAGGAACACCACGCGGTGGGCTCCGGATCAATGTTCGCCCGCGGCGCGCTCAAAAAGCTTTGGCGGCCCAACCTTCCCGAGGACGAAGCCATAGCCGTCGCCGTGGAGTCCCTCTACGATGCCGCCGACGACGACTCCGCCACCGGCGGCCCCGACCCCGTGCGGCAACTGTGGCCCGTGGTGTATGCCGTCAACCGGGCCGGCGCCCGGCGGGTGTCGGAGCGCGACCTCGCCGCCATGGCCGGAAACATCATCGAGTCCAGGACAGCTGCCCGGAGAGAGGCCTGATATGACACAGCAGTTCTATGTCTCTCCCGAACAGCTAATGAAGGACCGTGCGGATTTCGCACGGAAAGGCATCGCCCGCGGACGGTCCGTGATCGTGGTCAGCTGCGAGGACGGCATTGCCCTCGTGGCCGAGAACCCGTCTCCCTCGCTGCACAAGATCGGCGAGATCTACGACAAGATCGCCTTCGCCGCGGTCGGCAAGTACAACGAGTTTGAGAGCCTCCGCCAGGCCGGAGTGCGCTATGCCGACGTCCGCGGCTATTCCTACGACCGCGAGGACGTCACGGCCAGAGGACTGGCCAGCGTCTACGCCCAGAGCCTGGGCGCCGTCTTCACCGCGGAGCAGAAGCCGTTCGAGGTGGAGCTGGCCGTGGCAGAGGTGGGAGCCAGCCAGGACCTCGACCATCTCTACCGGCTCACGTTCGACGGCTCGATCGCGGACGAGCACAACTTCATTGTGATGGGCGGCCAGGCGGACAAGGTGTCCGGGGCGATCGAGGGCGGCTGGCAGCGCGACCTGTCATTCGCCGCGGCGATCCGGCTGGCCGTCAGGGGACTCGTGACGGACAACGAGGCACGCGACCTGCCGGCCAAGGCCTTGGAAGTGGCGGTGCTGGACCGCAGTTCGGAAAGCAACAGGGGGACGCGGAGGGCTTTCCGCAGGTTGTCCGACCAGGACGTTGTGGAACTGCTGGCTGAGGAGAGCTGACATGGACAAGAGGATCTTCGGCATTGAAACCGAATTCGGGATTTCCTATTCGAGCCCGGACTCCCGGCCCCTCGCACCGGAGGAGGTGGCCCGCTACCTGTTCCGCAAGGTGGTCAGCTGGGGCCGGTCCTCCAACGTGTTCCTCACCAACGGGTCCCGCCTGTACCTCGACGTGGGCTCGCACCCGGAATACGCCACCGCGGAATGCGATGACCTCGCCCAGCTGATCGCCCATGACCGCGCCGGGGAGCTCATACTGGACGACCTCGTGGACGAGGCCCAGTCCAGGCTTGCCGCCGAGGGCTTCAACGGGACGGTGTACCTGTTCAAGAACAACACCGATTCCGCGGGCAACTCCTACGGAAGCCATGAGAACTACCTCATTCCGCGCCGCGGCGAGTTCACCCGGCTGGCCGAGATCCTCATCCCGTTCCTCGTCACCCGCCAGCTCATCGCCGGTGCGGGCAAGATCCTGAAGACGCCGCACGGGGCCACCTACGCGTTTTCGCAGCGGGCGGACCACATCTGGGAGGGCGTGTCCTCGGCCACCACCCGTTCCCGGCCGATCATCAACACCCGGGACGAGCCGCATGCCGACGCCGAGTTCTACCGCCGGCTCCATGTGATCGTGGGCGACTCCAACATGTCCGAGACCACGGCGCTGCTCAAGGTAGGCACCGTAGACCTCATTCTGCGGATGATTGAGGCCGGCGTGATCATGCGGGACATGCGGATGGAAAACCCCATCCGCAGCATCCGGGAGATCTCCCATGACCTGAGCGGCCGCGCCCTGGTCCGGCTCGCCAACGGCCGCCAGCTCACCGCGCTGGAGATCCAGCAGGAGTACCTCAGCAAAGTCACGGCGTTCGTCGAGGAAAACGGCGCCCACAACCCGCACGTGCCGCTGATCCTGGACCTGTGGGGGCGGACGCTGCGCGCAATCGAAAGCGGCGACACCAGCACTATCGACACCGAGATCGACTGGGCCATCAAGAAGAAGCTCATGGACAGTTACCGCAGGCGCCACGGCCTGGGCCTGGACGCCCCCAGGATCGCGCAGCTGGACCTCACCTACCACGACATCTCCCGTTCCCGCGGCCTGTATTACCTGCTCCAGTCCCGCGGCGCCGTTCGCCGGGTGACCGAGGAAACGGCCATCAAGGACGCCGTGGACGCCCCGCCGCAGACCACCCGGGCCAAGCTGCGCGGCGATTTCGTCCGCAAGGCGCAGGAACTGGGCCGGGACTACACCGTGGACTGGGTCCACCTGAAGCTCAACGACCGCGCGCACCAGACCATTTTGTGCAAGGACCCGTTCCGCAATGTTGACGAGCGGGTCGATGCCCTTCTGGACTCTATGGGCTGATACCCAGCTTTCCGCGTTACTCTGGAAGAGGCCGTTCTGCGGTCCTGACTGCTTTGCCGTGTGCGGCACCTCCACCGGCAGGGCATCCATCTTGCCCCGACGAAAGTTCTTACGTGCGCCGACTACTAGCAATTCTTCTTCCCGCGCTGCTTCTGCTGACCGCCTGCGGTGGCCAGGAGCCAGCAGCCCCGGAACCGACCAGCCAGTCCGCGGGTGACACCGCCAAGTTCGACTCGCTCAAGCTGACGGACAACGGTGACAAGAAAGCCCCCAAGGTCGAGTTCACCAAGCCGCTGGCCGTTACCGAACCTACCGTCAAGGTGGTCACGGAAGGCGGCGGGGACCGCGTCAAGGCCAACCAGATTGCCGAGATTTCTGTCCTTGCCCTCAACGCCAAGGACGGTTCCACGCTGGACGACAGTTTCCCCCGCGATCCCGAGCCCCTGGAACTGAACGACAAACTCAAGACCGGCAGCGCAATCGTCTACAACGCGTTCGTTGGCGCCAAGGTAGGCTCACAGCTCGCCCTCGCCATCCCGGGCAAGGCAGCGGCTGAAGGCCAGGCTGCCCAGCCGACCCAGCTCCTGATCATCAAGGTGCTTTCGACCAAGGAAGCCCCGAAGGTCCTGGACAAGCCGGAAGGCGATCCGGTCACCCCGCCGGCGGGCCTTCCGACCGTCACCGAAAAGGACGGCGTCCCGGAGATCGCGGTCAAGGGAGTGGCCGCCCCCAAGAAGCTCATCGCCCAGGACCTGATCAAGGGCAAGGGCGCCGCCGTCAAGGCAACGGACACGCTCACCGTCAACTACGTCGGCGTGGCCCTGGCCAGCGGCAAGAAGTTCGACTCCAGCTTTGACCGCAAGGAGCCGGCCTCGTTCCCGCTGAACCAAGTCATCAAGGGCTGGACTCAGGGCCTGGCCGGCAAGACTGTCGGCTCGCGCGTCCTGCTCGTCATCCCCAAGGATCTCGCCTACGGCGACTCCGGCCAGGGTGACGCCAAGGGCGACCTCGTGTTCGTCGTCGACATCCTCGGTGTTAAATAAGCAAAGCGTCAAGTAAGCAACCAAACACCCACCAGCAGAAGGAGCAAGCATGTCATTTGGGCAGCGCAAAATCGACCGTGAAAAGCCGGAAATCGACTTCCCCGAAGGCCCGGTGCCCACGGAACTCGTCATCACGGACATCATTGAGGGCGACGGCCCCGAGGCCAAGGCCGGCGACACCGTGTCCACGCACTACGTCGGCGTGGCCTGGTCTACCGGCGAAGAGTTCGACGCATCCTGGGGCCGCGGCGCCCCGCTCGACTTCCGCGTCGGCGTCGGCCAGGTCATCCAGGGCTGGGACCAGGGGCTGCTCGGCATGAAGGTCGGCGGACGCCGCCGCCTTGAGATCCCCTCGGAGCTGGCTTACGGCTCACGCGGTGCCGGCGGAGCGATCGGCCCGAACGAGGCTCTGATCTTCGTCGTGGACCTGGTGGGCGTCCGCTAGTCCCCATGGGGTGGGTCCACCACCCACCCCATGCCTAAGCGCGGTAACAATCGGAAGGATTTTCCGGATTGTTGCCGCGCTTTCGCGTTTTTGCCGGAATGGCTTTAGTAACGTAACGAGGGTGTCCGCCCAACGTACTGAACGCCTGCTGAACCTCCTGATAGCCCTGCTGAACTCGCGGTACGGCCTTCGGCGCAGTGAGCTGCGGGAGAAAATCTATGCCGGCGGCGCGGCCAGCGACGCCACCTTTGGCCGCATGTTCGAACGCGACAAGAACGACCTGCGGGACTTCGGCTTCGACGTCGAGACTGTCACGGACCTGGGCTGGAGTTCGGACGATCCCGGCACCACCCGGTACCGGATCGGCAAGGAGTCCAACCGCCTCCCGGATGTGGAACTCTCCCCGGACGAATGGGCGGTCCTGCTGCTGGCTTCGCAGCTGTGGGAGCAGGCGGCGCTGGGCACGGCGGCGAGCAACGCCCTACGCAAGCTTCAGGCGGCGGGCGGCCTGGCCGACGTCGAACTTCCGGCCGGCGTGCAGCCGCGCATCAAGCCGGCGGGCCAGGCGTTCGAGGACCTCGTGGCCGCCATGCACGCCCAGCACGCCGTCCGTTTCCTCTACCTGGCCGGCAGCACGGGGCGGGAAGAGGAGCGCGTCGTTGAACCCTGGGGCCTGGGCAGCCGCTTCGGCCAGTGGTACCTCGTCGGTTTCGACCGGGGCCGCGGCGCCAAGCGCTTCTTCCGGCTGTCGCGCTTCACGTCCGCCGTCACAATTCTGGGGCGGGAGGCCTTCACGCCGCCCGCCGGCTTCAACGTGCGTACCGAGCTGGACAGCCTTCCGGAGCTTCCGGTCAGGGCCGCCGTCGTGGACGTCCGCAGCGGCAAGCTTTTGGGGCTGCGCAAGCGCGCCGCTGCGGCCACTGCGTCCCCGGACGCGGACCGGGACGTGTCCCAGGACAAGGAGGCCGACGCCGGGTGGGACCGGCTGACCGTCCCCTACCGAGACGCTGAGGTGCTCGGGGAGGAGCTGGCCTCCTATGGGCCGAACGTCAGGGTGGTGGGCCCCGCGGAACTGTCCACTGCCGTGCAGCGCCGCCTGGAGAATGCCGCCGCCTTCATCGACGCTCCGGTGCCGCCTTACTCGTTCGCGCATGTCGGGACGGGAAAACGGACCCGCAAGCGAACTTCGGAAGACCAGCTTAAGCGGATGCTGCAGCTGGTGCCCTTTCTGGTCCGCAACCAGGGCCTGCCCATCGAGGAGGTTGCCGACCGATTCGGGGTAACCCGCCAGGAACTGGAGGGCGATCTGCTCATCCTGATCTGCTCCGGCCTGCCGCAGGGATACCCGGACGAGCTGCTGGACATCCAGTGGGAAGAAGGGCACGTTTTCATCAGCCAGTCCATGGAGCTGAACCGGCCGGTCCGCTTCACCGTGGACGAGGCCTGTGCGCTGCTCACCGGCCTCGAGACACTGAACGGCCTGCCGGAACTGGCCGAGGGAAGCGCCCTGGAATCGGTGACGCTCAAGCTGATGGCTGCCGCGGGGGAGGAGGGGCTCCGTGCCGCTGCCCTCTCCGGTCCGGAGGTGGGACCCGGCAACTCGGCCAACCTCGAGGTTATCCGGGACGCGATTGAATCAGGGTCCCAGCTGCACCTCGTCTACCTTTCCGCGCAGAAGGATACGCTTTCGGAGCGGGACGTGGATCCGCTCCGGCTCTACTCCATGGACAACACCTGGTACTTCGAGGCGTACTGCCATTCGGCGGACGGGCTGCGGAATTTCCGGCTGGACCGGATCGAGGACCTCACCCCCACCGGAAACCCAGTTTCGTCCGAGAGAAAGCCCGACGGCGGGTTCCCGGCAAAACTGTTCACCCCCAACGACGACGACACCCTGGTCACCGTTCAGCTCTCTGCCCGCGGAGCCGGGCTCGCGGACGACTATTATGCCGAGCGGACGGCACCGCTGCCGGACGGCGGCTTGGTGGCCGATATCCGGTTCGGCAACACGGCATGGCTGCCCATGTTCGTGGCCCAGCACGGTGGGACGGCACGGATCCTGGAGCCCGAGGCCCTTGCCCGCGCCTCGCGGGACTGGATCGAGGCGGCCCTGGCACACTACAAGGGCTAGCCGGTACAACGGCTGGCCCGTACAAAAGTTAACTCGTCCGGCAGTTAGACTACTCAGCATGCCTTGGTGGTCCTGGATTCTTATTTGGGTGGCCCTTGTGTCACTGTCGCTGCTGCTCTTCGTGCTGATGGGCGTTCGCCTGTTCCGCCAGTTCATGGCAACCGTCAAGGAGCTCGGCGAAGCGGGCGACAAACTCACCAGCCTTCCGGTTGCGGCGGCAGCGTCGGCTGGCGCCGCCGGTCCGGTGCCTGGCCCCTATGCCGGCGGGGTGGCGCCGGGCACGGCGCCTTTTGCCTCGCCGCACCAGATGCAGCATGATTACCACGCGTCCAAAGAGGCCCGCAGGGAGGCCCGGCGCCAGCGCCGGGTCCGCCGGAAGACCGACCGGGGCCAGCCCCAGCGGCTGCGCGACATCGAATTCAGATAAACGTAGGATGTAGCTAAACGAAAGGAACACCCACCATGAGGCTTGAAGGCTGGCATCTCATCATCATCATCGTCCTGGCTTTGGTGCTCTTCGCTGCACCGAAACTTCCCGGCATGGCCCGGAGCCTCGGCCAGTCGATGCGCATTTTCAAGTCGGAAGTCCGCGAAATGAAGAAGGACGGCGCGCCTGAAGCCAAGGACGGCTCGGATCCCGTCGAAGGCACCGTCGTCAACCACCCGCGTTCCGCCGCCACGGACAACCGTCCCGCAGACGGGAACGACGTTCCGCCGCCCAACCGCGCCTAGGATTTCGTGGCACTGACCATGAGTCGTCAATCCAACCCTGAGGGACGGATGGCTCTGCTGGACCATCTGCGCGAACTCAGGAACCGGCTGTTCAAGTCCGCCATTGCCGTTGTGCTCGCCACAGTTGCGGGTTTCCTGGTCTACCAGCCCATGCTCGCGGCCCTGATCAAACCGATCAAGGACCTCAACGAGAGCGAGGGCCGGCAGGCGTCGCTTAACTTCGACGGAGTGGCGAGCTCCTTCGACCTGATGATCCAGGTGTCGGTGTTCCTGGGGTTGATCCTGGCCAGCCCGGTCTGGCTGTACCAGCTCTGGGCGTTCATCGTCCCCGGACTGCACAAGAAGGAACGCCGGCTGGCACTGTCCTTCGTGGCGGCCGCAGTGCCGCTCTTCATCGGGGGCGTGACGATGGCGTGGCTCGTCCTGCCCAATGCTGTAAGGGTCCTGACTGATTTCACCCCGGCGGGCGGATCCAACTTCATCAGCGCGCAGGTCTACCTCTCCTTCGTGCTGCGGCTGCTGGTCGCCTTCGGCATTGCCTTCCTCCTCCCGGTTGTCCTGGTGGGGCTGAACCTCGCCGGAATCCTCCGCGGGGAGCAGCTCATCAAAAGCTGGCGCATCACCGTGTTCCTTGTCTGCCTGTTCGCAGCCATGGCCGCCCCGGGCGGCGACGCGATGAGCATGTTCTACCTTGCCGGCCCCATGCTCCTGCTCTTCTTCCTGGCCATCGGCCTGTGCGTCCTGAACGACCGCCGTCGAGCACGCCGGGCCGTGAAGCGCGCCGCTGAGACAGAGGCCACAGCCGATGTCGGGACTCCGAGCAGTGAGCTGAAGAATCTCTAGGCACGCCACCGCTAGGCTTGAGGAATGTCCACCACCACTCCGTCGCCCTCCGAACGGTACCGCGCCAGCGCCGAACGGGCCGCGGAAGCAAAGACCCACCTGGGTGCATTCGCCCGCACACTGAGCTTTGAACTGGATGACTTCCAGCGGCAGGCGTGCAAGTCCCTGCAGGAAGGCCGCGGGGTGCTGGTCGCCGCGCCCACCGGTGCCGGCAAGACCATCGTGGGGGAGTTCGCCGTCTACCTGGCACTCCAGCGCGGACTGAAGGCCTTCTACACCACGCCCATCAAGGCGCTCAGCAACCAGAAATTCACCGAGCTGGCGGAGAAATACGGCGAGGCGAACGTCGGACTCCTGACTGGCGACACCAGCATCAACGGCGACGCGCCCGTGGTGGTCATGACCACCGAGGTCCTCCGCAACATGCTGTACGCCGACTCCGACACTCTGTTCGACCTCGGTTTTGTGGTCATGGACGAGGTCCACTACCTGGCCGACCGCTTCCGGGGAGCAGTCTGGGAGGAAGTCATCATCCACCTGCCCAGCGAGGTGCAGGTCGCCTCCCTCAGCGCCACGGTGTCCAATGCCGAAGAGTTCGGCGCCTGGCTGGACACCGTCCGCGGCGACACCGACGTGATCGTCTCCGAACACCGGCCCGTGCCGCTGTGGCAGCACGTCATGGTGGGCCGGGACATTCTGGACCTTTTCGCGGGCGAGACCACCTTCGACGAAATCGCCCCCGCCGGCAGCCCTGCGGCGGCAGCTGCCCTGCCACTGGCGCCGTCACCCGACGACGCCGGCCAGCGGGGTTTCGAGGTCAATCCTGAACTGCTGACGCTCTCGAGGGCCGAAAGCCAGCTCAACTTCCAGGGCCGCTTCGGCCACGGCGGCCGGAGCCAGCGGCGCCAGCAGCGCCAGCGCTACGGCGACCGGCCCCAGCAGGAGACCCGTACCGCGGCTCGGAGGGCCAGCCGCCCGCAGGTCATCGCAAGCCTTGACCGGCAGGACCTGCTGCCCGCCATCACCTTCATTTTTTCCCGGGCCGGGTGTGATGCCGCCGTCGCCCAGTGCGTGGCGTCCGGACTCTGGCTCACAACGGAGCGGGAACAGCGCATCATCGCCCAGCGCGTGGACGAAGCGGGCCAGGACATCCCCACTGACGACCTTGAAGTGCTGGGCTTCTGGAACTGGCGCGACGGGCTACTCCGCGGCTTCGCGGCCCACCACGCGGGCATGCTTCCCACCTTCAAGGAAGTCGTCGAAAAACTCTTTGCGGACGGCCTCGTGAAGGCGGTTTTCGCCACAGAGACGCTGGCCCTCGGCATCAATATGCCCGCCCGCTCAGTGGTGCTGGAGAAGCTGGACAAGTTCAACGGCGAATCCCACGTGGACATCACGGCAGGCGAGTACACCCAGCTCACCGGCCGGGCGGGCCGGCGCGGCATCGACGTCGAAGGCCATGCCGTGGTTCTGTGGCAGCCGGGCACGGACCCGGCTGCCGTGGCCGGCCTTGCCTCCCGCCGGACGTATCCGCTGAATTCCAGCTTCCAGCCCACGTACAACATGAGCATCAACCTGCTGGCCCAATTCGGGCGGCCGCGGGCCAGGGAAATCCTGGAGTCCTCCTTCGCCCAGTTCCAGGCTGACCGTTCGGTGGTCGGGCTGGCCAGGCAGGTGCGCAGCCGTGAGGAGTCGCTGGCCGGCTACGCAAAGTCGATGACGTGCCATCTGGGCGACTTCACCGAATACGCGCGCCTCCGGCGGGAACTTTCCGACGCAGAGAACTTCACTTCGCGGAGCAAGTCGCGGGCCCGCAAGTCGCTCAACGAGGATTCCCTGAGCCGGCTCCTGCCGGGCGATGTCGTGGATGTCCCGGCCGGGAGGGCCCCGGGTTTCGCCGTAGTGCTGAGCTCGGACCACAGCTCCCGGGAGCCCAGGCCCGCGATCCTGACACTGGAAAACCAGCTGCGCCGGATCGGCGTCGATGACCTCGAGGGGCCCATTGCGCCGCTGACCCGGATCAGGATCCCCAAGTCCTTCAACGCCAAGGTTCCCAAGTCGCGGCGGGACCTGGCCTCGTCGGTCCGGAACGCGCTGCGGGAGAACCGGCCGCCGGCCCGGGGAAACAGCCGCAACACCGACTTCGGGCTGGGCTCTGCCATGCAAAACCAGGAAAAGAAGATCGCCGACCTGCGGCGTGCCCTGCGCGCCCACCCGTGCCACGGCTGCAGCGAACGCGAGGACCACGCAAGGTGGTCCGAACGCTGGTGGAAGCTGCGCAAGGAAACCGACGGCCTGGTCCGCCAGATCCAGGGGCGCACCAACACCATCGCCAAGACGTTTGACCGGGTCTGCGATGTCCTGTCCGCCTATGGCTACCTGGAATCCACCGAGGACGGGCAGCACCGCATCAGTCCTGACGGCCAGCGGCTGCGCCGGATCTACGGCGAGAAGGACCTGCTGATCTCCCAGGCACTGCGGCAGGGCGCGTTCGATGACCTCGACGCCGTGGAGGTGGCTGCCTTCGCCAGCGTGCTGGTGTACCAGGCCAAGCGTGAGGACCGCGGCCTGCGGCCCCGCATGCCCAGCATCGCACTTGAGACGGCCGTGGATATCGTGGTCCATGAGTGGTCTGCGCTGGAGGACGTGGAGGAACAGAACAAGCTGCCGCTCACCGGCGAGCCCGAACTTGGACTGGTCTGGCCCATGTACAAGTGGGCCCGCGGCCGGCATCTGCAGGAGGTGCTCAGCGGCACCGACCTGGCCGCCGGCGACTTCGTCCGGTGGGTCAAGCAGGTGATCGACCTGCTGGACCAGCTTGCCAAGATTCCCGGCCTCGACCCCCGGCTGGCGCGGCTCTGCGCCGAGGCCATCAAACAGATCAGGCGGGGCGTCGTCGCCTACTCCACCGTGGGCTGACGGCCCGCACGGCCCGACCGCCCTATTGAACATTTCGCACCGAACACCCGGATTGAACACCCCAAGGAGCGCCTCCATGGCCGATGCCCCCGCCCGCCCGCAGGAGGGAACCGGACCGTCAAAGGTCACGCTATACCGCAACGGTTCCGTCTACACCGCGGCCGATCCCTTCGCCACGGCCATGCTCGTGGACGGCGACACCATCGCTTGGGTCGGTTCGGAGCAGGCTGCTGCTTCCATCGCAGACAGCTCCATGGACATCATCGATCTGCGCGGCGCCCTCGTCGCCCCGGGTTTTGTGGATTCCCACGCCCACCTGACGGAGACCGGCATCGCCCTGGACTCACTGCAGCTCGGCGGTGTCCGGTCCGCCCGCGAACTGCTGGACGCCGTCGCGGCCTCGGGCGGGGACGGCGCAGTGCTGGGACACGGCTGGGATGAGTCCCGCTGGGACAACCCCACGCTCCCGGATGCCGGAGAACTGGAGCGGGCTGCCGCTGGCCGTCCGGTCTACCTTTCCCGTGTTGACGTGCACTCGGCCCTCGTCTCGCCGTCACTCATAGCCAGTGCCGGGCTTGCGGAGCTGGACGGCTACGCGCCCGGCGGTCACGTCAGGCGCCATGCCCACAGTGCTGCCAGGCAGGCCACCCGCCGCCTTTCGTCCGCTGCGCTGCAGGAATACCAGCGGCGTACGCTGGACGAGGCAGCGGCCAACGGGTATGTGGCGCTGGCCGAGATGGGTGCACCAAAAATCAGCAGCGTCGAGGACCTGCGGGTGGCCGCCGGATGGAATGACGCGGCAGGCTCCCGGCCGGCGCCGGAGGTGCTCCCGTACTGGGGGCAACTGACGCCGACAGCGGCCGACGCCGAGGCGCTGCTTGCCGAGCTCGGCGTCCGGGTCCGCGGATTTGCCGGGGACCTGAACATCGACGGATCCATCGGCTCCCGCACGGCGTCCCTGCGCGAACCCTATGCCGACGCACCGGAGGAGAGCGGCACGACCTACCTTTCAGTCGCTGACGCGGCCGCGCACCTGGCGGCCTGTTCAGTGCTGGGTATACAGGGCGGATTCCACGTCATCGGCGACGCCGGCCTCGATGCGGCGTTGCAGGCCCTCGAGGAGGCAGCCGCCGAGGTGGGGGAGCAGCGGGTCCGGGCCGCAGGGCACCGCTTTGAGCACGTCGAAATGGCCGACGCCGACGCCATTGCCCGCCTGGCTAAGTACTCCGTGACGGTCAGCGCGCAGCCCGTCTTCGACGCTGCGTGGGGCGGCCAAGGACGCCTCTATGAGCAGCGTCTCGGTACCCGCAGCCGGGGCATGAACCCGTTCGCCTCGTTTTACTCGGCAGGTGTCCCGATCTGCTTTGGCAGCGACACCCCGGTGACGCCGCTCCGACCATGGTCCAGCGTGCGGGCCTGCCTCGAACACCACGACGCAGACCAGCGCATCTCTGCCCGTGCAGCCTTCCTCGGCCACACGCGGGCAGGCTGGCGCGCCGCGCGGTACGAAAATCCCATGGCCGGCCAGCTGGTACCGGGCGCACCCGCAACTTTCGCCGTCTGGGAAGTGGATGAGCTCATGGTCCAGGTGGCTGACGGCAGGGTCCAGTCCTGGAGCACGGATCCCCGTGCCCGCACGCCGCTGCTGCCGGCACTGGACACTGGCACGGATCCCCGGTGCCTGCAGACGGTGCGGAACGGGCTGGAGCTGTTCTCCGCACGGGCCCTGCGCGCCTGATAAGCCGGCGGGTCTGGCGGCGACATATTGCGCCATCCAGCCGCCATCTGGCGACGCATCACCCGCCGAGAAGTGCCTCTGACGTGCGACGATACGTGAACTGGCAGGTCAGAGGGCTGTTGACAGCCCCCAGCCAGTCCGTAGCATTGTGCTTCCGGGGCGGGTCCAAAGCGCAGCAGAAAACAGTTCCTCCATCCGCTTATCGCGGCATCAGCAACTGGCCCGTGGCGCGTGGACCCGCCCGTGGCGCAACCGGACCCCGGCAGCCGTGCTGCTGATGAACAAGCGCGAAGGGCACTTACGGCCCCGTTGCCGGCTATGCGGACGGAAGGGCTGTCCGGGGACCGTATAATGGGGAGTTGCGCTTTACGAGCCGGCGTTCCCGCCAGGCTCCCCGCGTGCTGACCGCTCCCATCCAGGAAAGGCCTCCCTGTGCGTGTCCTCACCATCATCCCGACCTACAACGAGCTGGAGTCGCTTCCCAAGACTCTGGGACGCCTCCGCGCCGCCGTGCCGGCTTCCGACGTCCTCGTTGTGGACGACAACAGCCCGGACGGCACCGGACAGCTGGCGGACAGCATCGCTGCCGCGGACAACCAGGTCCACGTACTGCACCGGAAGGGCAAGGAGGGCCTGGGCGCCGCCTACATCGCGGGCTTCAAGTGGGGACTGGACGCCGGCTACGACGTCCTTGTGGAGATGGACGCCGACGGTTCGCACCAGCCCGAACAGCTGCCCTCCCTGCTGGAGGCCGTGGACCAGGGCGCAGACCTCGCCATGGGTTCCCGCTGGGTGAAGGGTGGAAGCGTCGTGAACTGGCCGCTGTACCGCCAGGCCATCTCCCGGACCGGGAGCACATACGCGCGCATCATGCTCGGCCTCAAGATCAAGGATGTCACTGGCGGGTACCGGGCGTTCCGGCGCACCACGCTCGAGAAGCTGAACCTGGACCAGGTCGATTCCGTGGGCTACGGCTTCCAGGTGGATCTCGCGTGGCGCGTAGCGAAGATGGGGCTGAACATCGTAGAGCGGCCCATCACGTTCGTGGAACGTGAACTGGGCGCTTCCAAGATGAGCGGCAATATCGTGGTTGAGGCCATGATCAATGTGACGAAGTGGGGCCTGACCGCCCGCTGGCGGAAGTTGACCGGCAAGACCCCGCGCGACTGACGGCACAAGGACCAGGCGGATACGCAAAAGGCCGGATCGGCTGCAACCAAATGGTGCAGCGGATCCGGCCTTTTTGGCTGTAGCGCCAGCCTGCCGGCCAGTAGCGGTTAGGCTGAACGCCGTTCGCCGCGACGCTCGCGCAGGATGGTGAGGCGGTCTTCGAGGATCTGCTCAAGCTCGGGAAGCGAGCGGCGCTCCAGCAGCATGTCCCAGTGCGTTCGGACTGCTTTTTCGTTGCTGGTGTCCGGGCGTTCGCCATCAACGAGCAGCGCTTCCTTGCCGGTCTTGGAAACCCAGACAGGGGGAATTTCGGCTTCGGAAGAGAAGGTTACGAAAACCTGTTCGCCGTCCTCACACCGGTACTCAACCCGCTGACGCGGAGCCGGCTCCACGCCGGATTCGGTCTCCATGCTTTGGGCGCCAAGACGCATGCCTCGCAGGCTGCGATCGCTCATGATTTCTCCCTCTAATCGGTTCGCGGAGCGGACTCCGCGCTAGCCGGAAGCCCTGATAAGGGTGCCTCCGGACTACGGTGTGGTTCACGTAGCATCACTAGGTGAAACGCTTCGCCAAGCATTGTTGTTCCGCACGGACTGATCCGGCCGGACAAATATCCAATTATACGGATTCCGGCAGGCCGCAGCAATCCGGCCATGCAGCATCCGGCACAGGGCAGCAATCCGGCCAGCCGCAGCAACGCGGGTAGGTGCACAAGCAAAGGGAGGCAGGCCAACCGGTCTGCCTCCCTTTGCTTTCCTTACAACGCTACGCCTGGGTCCGGGCCGCCGCCTCGCCGGGGTGGCCGCCGGACGGGTCGGGTGGGCCGCCGTCCTGGCTCCCGAACAGGTCGCCGGACCGGGGATCAGGGTTGGTTCCGCCCAAAGCGCTGCCGATGCCTTTCAGTGCCTCGCCGACTTCGCTGGGGATGATCCACAGCTTGTTGGAGGAGCCTTCCGCGAGCTTCGGGAGGGTCTGCAGGTACTGGTAGGCCAGCAGCTTCTGGTCCGGGTTGCCCTTGTGGATGGCGTCGAACACCTTCTGGATGGCCTGCGACTCGCCGTCGGCACGCAGGATGGCAGCCTTGGCGTCACCCTCGGCCTTGAGGATGGCGGCCTGCCGCTGCCCTTCAGCGGTCAGGATCTGGGACTGCTTGGTTCCCTCGGCGGTCAGGATCGCGGCGCGGCGGTCACGTTCCGCCCTCATCTGCTTCTCCATCGAATCCTGGATGGAGTGCGGCGGGTCGATGGCCTTCAGTTCCACCCGGGAGACGCGGATGCCCCAGCGGCCGGTGGCTTCGTCCAGGACTCCGCGGAGCTGGCCGTTGATCTGGTCCCTGGAAGTGAGTGCCTCTTCCAGGTTCAGGCCGCCCACGACGTTACGCAGGGTGGTGGTGGTCAGCTGCTCCACGGCCTGGATGTAGTTGGCGATCTCGTAGGTGGCAGCGCGCGGATCGGTGACCTGGAAGTAGACCACGGTGTCGATCGACACCACGAGGTTGTCCTCCGTGATCACGGGCTGCGGCGGAAAGGACACCACCTGCTCGCGCAGGTCCAGCAGCGGCAGGAGCCGGTCAACAAAGGGGATGAGGAGGGTCAGGCCGGGATTGAGGGTCCGCTGGTATTTCCCCAGCCGTTCCACGACGCCGGCGCGGGCCTGCGGCACGATCCGCACCGAGCGGACCAGCACGATGATGACGAAAATGATCAGAACCACCAGCACGAACGTGAGTGCGATTCCGCCTGGGCTATCCATACTTCTCCTTTGTCCCCAACTTTCAGTGAAGCTCTAACCTGGCGAAAACTCGCCGCAATCTGCCGCTCCGCCGTGGCGGGAGCAGAAACCCATGGGGAACCGCCTACTGGACGGCGGTCTCGGCCTGTGGTGACACGACCGCCGTCGCACCTTCAATGGCCGAGACGATCACGCGCTGGCCTTCGGGCAGGACACCGGACTGCGAGCGGGCGCTCCAAATGTCGCCGCCGATCTTCACGCGTCCGCCGGTGGCGGTGACTGCCTCCAAAACAAGCGCTGATTCGCCGATCAGGCGGTCAATGTTGGTGCGCTGTTCGGGCGGGCCTTTGTGCAGGTGCTTGAGTGTCACCGGGCGGACGAATGCGATCATCAGCAGCGAGACGACGCAGAACACCACGATCTGCAGCCAGAGGTCAGCGCCGGCGAAGTCGGCCACCAGACCGGCCAGGGCGCCTCCGCCCAGCATGATGAAAAACAGGTCAAGGGTCAGCATTTCCACGGCGGCGAACACCAGGAAGAGGGTGAGCCACAGCGCCCACCAGTTTTGGCCAAGCCATTCAAGCATCGCTTTCCCCCTTGATCCCGAGGGCTGCGGGGCAGACCCTCAGTGACTTTCTTCCATCGTAGACCGAAGCAGGAGCGCCCGGCAGGAGAATGGCAGGCAGCGCAGGAACGTGGCCAAGCCGTTATGGAGCGGGGATTTCCGAGGGCAGGAAGATGCTGATCCGGAACCGTGCGGACACTGTGGTGGTTTGCGGCAGGCCGGCCAGCCGTTCGGTGAGTGTGGCGCGGTCCGTGTGGTGGCCGGCAGGGCCCATGAGCGCCAGGTTGGCCACGTCCTCGGGGGAAAGCGACAGGTCCACATCGAGGTCCTGCGTCGACAGCAGGGAGAAGCGGCCTGAGAGCGCGTCGGCCAGGCGCTCGTCCTTGGCGGGGTCGATGCCCAGCATTCCGGCCTGGCTGGCGATTTCCCCTAGGTGGCCGGCGCGCGGCGTCACTACGATGAGCCTGCCCTTGGGCTTGAGTACGCGGGCAAACTCGCCCGCGTTGCGTGGCGCGAACACCACCGTGACGACGTCGACGGCGGCGTCCGGGAGCGGCAGTGGCTGCCAGACGTCACCCACAAGGTTGATGGCGTCCGGGTTGAGTTTGGCGGCGCGGCGAAGGGCGAACTTGGAGATGTCCAGCCCGACGGCGGCCACACCGTCGCCGCCGTCACCGCGTTCACTGGTCTTCAAGTGGTCCCCCAGATAGTCAAGGAGCGCCCGCAGGTAGTGGCCCGTTCCCGTCCCGGAGTCGAGGACCGTTGGGGCGGGGCCGTTCAACGCCGGCGCGGCCGCCCGGGCCAGTGCGTCGGCCAGCGGCCGGTAATGACCGGCGTCGAGGAACGCTGCCCGTGCCCCCACCATCTCCGCGGTATCCGATTCGAAGGCGGTTCCCTTGCCCACCAGCATGTTGAAGTACCCCTGCCGGGCGGCGTCGAAGCTATGCCGTTCCCGGCACGCCAGCGCCCGGACCCGGCCGGTACCGCCGTCGCCGACGGGCTGGAGGTCCTGACGGCAGACGGGACAAAGCAGAACGGGCAGGCGCGGGAGCATGAGGACAATCCTAGGGCAGGTGCTTTCCGCGGCTGCCGTTCCGTGCCCTCGCCCGACCCGCTAGGCTCACGTGGATGAAGCCTGAACATCTGCCGCTGCTCAACTCCGTCTCCGCCCCCGCCGTGCACCCCGACGGCACCAGGGCCGTTGTGTCCGTCGTACGGCCGGACTTCGACTCCGACTCCTATGTAGGCCAGCTGTGGAGTGTGCCCCGGGACCCGGAAAAACTTCCCCGCCGCGTGACCCGGGGCTTCCGCGACACCGCGCCGGCTTTTTCGCCGGATGGCCGCGTGCTGGCTTTCCTCCGCGCCGCCCCCGGCGGCCCGCCCCAGCTTCACGTGGTGGAGGCCGCTGGCGGGGAGCCGCAGGCCCTGACTGACAGGAAGATGGGTGTCAGCTCTTTCGCCTGGTCGCCGGATTCGAACCGCATCGTGTTCGGTTCAAGGGAACCGGAGGCGGGCCGTTATGGAACGCTCGACGGCGTGGGGTCCGGCGCCGAGGACGCCCGGTTCATCCAAGACTACAAGTACAGGATGAACGGTGAGGGCTACACCCGCGACAAGCCGCTGCAGCTTTTCCTGCTCGATGTTCCGGAGCTGGGCGGGGAACCCTGGGTCAAGCCAGTGGGGCGCGCCGCCAAGCGGAGCGACAGTGCGCGCAGCAAGAGCGACGGCGAGGGTGAAACTCCGGCGCAGCCCGGCGAGGAATCCGGCGGCTTCCCGGAGGCACGCCGGCTCACGACATCGGCAACCGACCACACCGGCGCAACCTTCAGCAGCGACGGCAGCGCCATTTACTTCGTGGCGGCCCTCCATGAGGATGCCGACCAGGACCTGGTATCCGGGATCTACCGCATAGCGGCCGACGGCGGCACGCCTGCTTTGGTGCCGGTCCCCAACGTGGGTGCCCAGACCGTTTCGGACGTCCGGGAGTCGGCGGACGGGCGCTGGCTGTTCTTCACTGGCCAGGACCTGGGCAGCACCCGCCAGGACTTCGTAGCCAAGAACACGGTCCTCTACGCCATGCCGACCGCGGGCGGCGACGCCACGGCCCTGAGCGACGCGGAGAACATGGACATCGAAGCGCCCGGTGCCACCATCGGCCTCCGCGGCAAGGACAGTGCGCTGGTGCTCAATAATGCCCAGGGAACCGTGGAGTTGCTCGAATTTAGCGCCACGGGAGACCACTCGCTCCTCGTTCATGGTGACCGGGTGGTCGCCGGTGCCGGCGACGGTGCAGGCACCGTGTTCCTCAGCTACAGCGACGCCGCGACGGCGGGTGATGTTGGGGTCCTCGAAGACGGCCAGCTCCGCCTGCTCAGCGATTTCTCGGCCGCCCTGCGGACCGAAGCGGGCATCATTGAACCGCAGGAACTGACGTTCCCCGCCCCGGACGGCTACCCGGTCCACGGCTGGCTGGTTCTGCCGCCGGGCAAGGGTCCCCACCCCGTGCTGCTGAACATCCACGGCGGACCGTTTGCTCAGTACACCACCGCGTTCTTTGATGAAGCACAGGTCTATGCCGCGGCCGGATACGCGGTATTGATGTGCAACCCGCGCGGCTCGGCCGGTTACGGCCAGGCCCACGGCCGGTCCATCAAGGAGCGGATGGGCACCGTGGACATGCAGGACGTGCTCGCCTTCCTGGACGGAAGCCTCGAGAAGTTCTCTTCCCTCGACGCCGGCGCCCTGGGAATCATGGGCGGTTCCTACGGCGGCTACCTCACGGCGTGGACCATCAGCCAGGACCACCGGTTCCGGGCAGCCATCGTGGAGCGGGGTTTCCTTGATCCGGTGAGCTTCACGGGCTCGTCAGACATCGGCTGGTTCTTTGGCGGTGAATACGTTGGCTCGGCTGCCGAGCAGGTGGCCGCACAAAGCCCCATGGCAACGGTGTCCGCGGTCCGGACACCCACGCTGGTAATTCACAGCGAAGACGACCTGCGCTGCCCGGTGGAGCAGGGCCAGCGCTATTTCACCGCCCTCAAACAGCAGGGCGTCGACTCCGCGTTTCTCGTGTTCCCGGGCGAGGACCACGAGTTGTCGCGCTCGGGAACGCCGCATCACCGGCGGCAGCGGTTCGAGCACATCCTGGCCTGGTGGGCGAAGTACCTGCCGACGGACAGCAACCGCATTGCCACCCCGGAAAGCGCGTCCGCCAAGTCCGCGCCTGCCTAAACCGCCTCTGCCTGATCCGCCTCGGCTTCCCGGCCTGCCTGCGCGCCGGCGGGGAAGCCGAGCTCCCGGCTGGCGGAACCAATGCCCGGTTCGGCCCAGCGCGCGGCGTACTCGCTGTTGGTGCTGAGCGACCGGAGCTCGGCCCGGTCGATGTAGAGCCGGCCGTGGAGGTGGTCGGTTTCGTGCTGCACGATCCGCGCCTGCCAGCCGCTGAAGTCTTTGGTGACATGACCGCCGTCGGGCGTTTCATACTCCAGCCGAACGCTTTCGGGACGTTCCACCACAGCCTGCAGTCCGGACAGCGACAGGCAGCCTTCGAAGAAGGCGGCGGTCCCGTTGCCCAGGCGGGAGTAGGACGGATTCAGCATGGCGAAAAACTCGAGCGGCGCCCTGCCCCGGGCCGCCGCCGTGGCCTCGTCGATCTCAAACTGGTCTTCGAGGACCGCCAGCTGCAGCGGAACGCCCAGCTGCGGCGCCGCCAGGCCGACGCCGGGCGCGGCGTGCATGACCTTCCTCATCAGGACGATCAGCTGGGTGAGTTCGTCGGGCTCCAGCTGGCCTTCGAAGGGAGCGGCGTGCTGCCTCAGGACCGGGTGTCCGGCCTGCACGATGGGTGGCAAGCCCTCCGCGGCCAGCAGTTCCTGCACTGTTTCCCTGATGCGGGCGGGGCTATAGGTCGTGGGCGGCGAAGCGTGGGTCATGGGGACAGCCTAGTGCTGACTGGTGCAGTGCTGTGCAGCCTACTGATGTGCAGTTTTGTGCCGTGCACTATTGTGCTGTGCAGTCATGTGCCGTGCAGCGCCGCGCTACTGCATGGTGAAGCGCCGGGCCACGAGGGCATTGAAAGCCGGAACAGCGGCAGCGCGGGCAATCACCGCATTCCGGGGTCGCAGCAGACCTGCCGGAAGCGGCCGGCCCAGCGCCATGTTCAGCTCGGCCTGGCGTTTGGCCGCGGCTGCCGCCCGGCGTCGTGAGGCATCGAAACGCATCAGCGTCTCAGCGGAAGGTTCACCGCGCACGACGGCGAGGATCCCCGGCACCAGCTCTTCCGCGTCCAGCCAGCCAAGGTTCATTCCCTGCCCGCCGATGGGGCTGATTTCGTGCGCCGCGTCTCCGATCAGAGCCGTCCTGCCGGAAACCATGCGCGCGGCCAGCCGTGAACGGACGCCGAAGCTGCTGAACATGGTGTTCGCACCGGGGTCCAGCGCCACGCGGGTTCTGCGGGCAACAAGCGCCGCCAACTGCTCCGCATTCGGGCTGGCCGGCGGGCTGCCCAGCCGGACCACCCAGCGGCGGACGCCGCGGGGAAGCGGGAAGGACTCCACGATGCCCTCGCTTTCCAGGAACAGCGCAGCATCGCAGCCATAGGGGCTGGATTCGGGATAGTCACCCATCAGGTAGTGGTCCGGATACTTTTTCTCCGGCGCCATGACCCCCAGAAGGGACCGCATTGCCGAGTACGCGCCGTCGGCGCCCACCGCGAAAGCGGCGGAGTAACTGGAGGCTGCCCCGGCAGTGGTGGCGTTGAGCGTGACCCGGGTGCCGTCGTCGTGCATTCCCGTAACGCGGGCGTCCCGGACCAGCGCGCTGTCGTCCAGCTCCCGGAGCCGCCGCTCCAGGACCTCCTCCGTGACGGGCTGCGGCACGGCGAGGACGAACGGATAACGGGCGGAGACCGGAGCGAACGGCATGTGCGCAATCCTCCGGCCGCTGCTCACGGCGAAGCCCTGGCGGATCGGAACGCCCCGGCCGATCAGCTCCTGGGCAACGCCGATGCGTTCCAGGGCGGCGAGCGCCGGCGGGTGGATCCCGATGGCCCTGGTGTGGGCATTCCGTCCGGTCCGCCTTTCCAGGACCCGCACCGCGACGCCGTGCTGCAGCAGCAGTGAACCCAGGAAGAGCCCAACCGGACCGCCGCCCACGATCAGGACATCGGTCATGCCGGGTGCGGCCGGTAGGTATCCTGCGGCCGGTAGGTGAGCAGGCAGTGGAAGGGGGAGTGCGGTTCCACCGTCCAGCCGGCGGGGACCACGGCGGCCAGTTCCGGGACGGTATAGCTGCGCCTGATCGACGTCAGTCCGTCCCCGCGGATGTAGGAGCCCGTGAGCGGCAGGGCGCCGGCACTGAACAGGGCATAGGCGGCCGCACTCCGGCTGAGATCGTTGTGCAGGGCCAGGCGGCGGGCCAGCCCGGCGGAGTCGTCGAGGAATGACTGCAGTTGCGGCGCGGTCAGGTGGTGCAGCACATGGTTGGAGATGACGACGTCGTAGGACTTGCCCTCGGCGAGCAGGTCGCCGCTGCTTGCCTGGCGGAATTCGACGCCGGGGACGGGCTTGCGGTTGGCCGCGAAATGAAAGGCCCTTTCATCCGGGTCGATCCCGGTCACGTGGAGCTGGATCCCGTCCCTGGCCGCCCAGCATGCAAGCATCACGGCCAGGTCGCCGCCGCCGCAGCCAACGTCCAGCAGCGATGCCGGGCCACGGCCTGCCAGCTGCGGACGCAGCCTGGTGCGGTACAGCCGGCCCCAGCCGGAGACCACGCGGTTGACCAACGCGAACTGTTTGTAGGTGCGCCGCAGCCGGTCCGGGTCGCAGTCCGGCCGGTCCATGTCCTCGACGGCGTCCGTGTCCCGTCGGCCGAGCACGCCGGGGGCGCTTCCTGGGATCCGCACCGCCGTCAGGCCAGCGACGGCTCGGCCTCACCGGCCACGGCGTCAAGCTCGCCGGCCGGCTGCTTCACCTTGGTGAACAGCCCGGTTTCCACGGTCAGGCCGGGGCCGAAGGCCATGGAGCAGACGCGTTCTTCCCCCTCCCGCGACGGAAGATCCAGAATGTGCTTGAGGACGAACAGGACCGTGGCGCTGCTCATGTTGCCGTAGTTCCGAAGCGTCTCGCGGGCAGGGCGCAGCTGCTCGTCGTACAGGTCCAGCCGGGACTGGACCTTGTCCAGGATGCTGCGGCCGCCGGGGTGGATGGCCCAGTGGGTGATGTCGCGGTAGGCGAGATCCTGGAGGGAGGGGTCGCGTGCCAGCAGCGGCTCGAGCGCGCCCACGATGTGCTCGTCGATGATGTGCGGCACATAGTTGCCGAGCACCATCTCGAAGCCTTCATCGCCGATGTTCCAGGCCATCGAGTCCTCACCCACCGGAGTCAGGACCGTCTCGAAGTGGTCCAGTTGGAGCAGCGGCGGGGACTCCAGGTCTACGCGGGCTGTCACGACGGCGGCCGCCGCGCCGTCCGCAAACAGCGCAGATCCCATGATCGTGTCGGGATCATTGGAGGTCCGGACGTGCAGGGAACACAACTCGGCGCACACGACGAGCACAACCGCCGTCGGGTCCGCCTCGCAGAATGACTTGGCCGCACGGAGCGCCGGAAACGCTGCGTAGCAGCCCATGAAGCCCAGGTGGTAGCGCTGCACGGCAGGGTTGAGGCCCAGCGCGCGGACGATCTTGTAGTCCGGGCCGGGGTTGAAAAAGCCGGTGCAGGAGACGGTGATGAGGTGCGTGATGTCCAGCGGATCAATGCCGTCGCATTTGGATACGGCCGCGTCCGCCGCATTGATGAAAAGCTTGGTCGCTTCCTCGGCGAAGAGGTTGTTGCGTGCCTTGGTGCTGGGGCTGCGCAGCAGGCCGGTCAGCGGATCGAAAAACTGGGGAACTTCGGCGGTGGAGTCCAGGGTCAGTTCGCTCACTGCCGTGTACCGGGTGTCGATGGCGGCGGAATCAAAGCACGTGGACACGAGCCGTGAGCCAAGGCGGGTCAGGCCGGGCTGGGCTGCGAACACGTCACGGGCTTCGTGCTGAATGAGCAGAGTCGGCGGGACTGCAGTTTCGAGGGCTCTCACATAGACCGTCATTCGTTCATTCTTAACGAGAGCGCAGGTTAAGACAATGGATTGGACCGGGCTCCGGCTGGACAACTCCGGACTGGACAACTTCCGCCGGACGTAGCACCATCTCGATTGTGACCAGCAAACCCGCCGCAGCGCAGCGCCTGGACGATCTGGCGCTGCTGCGCCGCGTCCGTGACCGCATCGACAGGGAATACGCCCAGCCGCTGGACGTCGAAGCGCTGGCCCGTGGCGTGAACATGTCGGCCGGGCACCTCAGCCGGCAGTTCCGGGAGGCCTACGGCGAGCCCCCGTACAGCTACCTGATGACGCGGCGCATCGAGCGGGCTATGGCGCTGTTGCGCCGGGGCGACCTCAGCGTCACGGAGGTGTGCTTCGCCGTCGGCTGTTCCTCGCTGGGGACGTTCAGCAGCCGCTTCGCCGAACTCGTCGGCATGCCGCCCAGCGCGTACCGGGCGCAGGCCGCGGGGGAGGCGGCAGGCATGCCGTCATGCGTGGTGAAACAGGTGAGCAGACCGGTCAGGAATCGAGAAGCGGTCCCGTCCGGCCGCACCTAGACTGGCCGCATGAACCTCACCATTCACTGGACATTCCTTCCGCACAACGACGCCGACGCCTCCCTGGCGTTCTACCGCGACACCCTCGGGTTCGAGCTCCGCAACGACGTGGGATACGGCGGAAAGCGCTGGCTCACCGTCGGTCCTCCGGACCAGCCCGGCACGTCGATTGTCTTGGAACCGCCGGCCGCCGACCCGGGGATCACCGAGGACGAGCGGCGCACCATCGCCGAAATGATGGCCAAGGGCACCTACGCCCGCCTCGTGCTCGGCACTTCGGACCTGGACGGCACGTTCGAGAAGGTGCAGGCCAGCGGCGCCGAAGTGGTCCAGGAGCCCACCCAACAGCCGTACGGTGTGCGCGACTGCGCCTTCCGCGATCCGGCCGGGAACCTGATCCGCATCAACGAGGTTGGCTAAACCCCGCTACTATCCGTTTAACAGATGGAGACACGATGACGATAACGACGAAGACGGACACGCAGGCATCCGGACTGCACACCGCCGACGGCCATGACCTGATCCGTGTGCAGGGCGCGCGCGTCAACAACCTCAAGGATGTCAGCGTCGAGATCCCGAAGCGCCGGCTGACCGTGTTCACCGGTGTCTCCGGCTCGGGCAAGAGCTCCCTGGTGTTCGGCACGATCGCTGCAGAGTCGCAGCGGATGATCAATGAAACCTACAGTGCGTTCGTGCAGGGCTTCATGCCGACGCTGTCGCGCCCCGAGGTCGATGTGCTGGAGGGTCTGACGACGGCCATCATTGTCGACCAGGAACGGATGGGAGCCAACCCGCGTTCCACTGTCGGCACCGCGACGGACGCCAACGCGATGCTGCGGATCCTTTTCAGCAGGCTGGGCCAGCCCCATATCGGATCGCCCAACGCCTACTCCTTCAACATCCCGACCGTGAAGGCCAGCGGCGCCATCACCGTGGAACGCGGCAACAAGACCAAAGCCGAGAAGGCGACGTTCAACCGGCTCGGCGGCATGTGCCCGCGCTGCGAGGGCATGGGCAACGTCAGCGACTTCGACCTCACGGCGCTGTACGACGACAGCAAGTCACTCAGCGGGGGCGCCCTGACCATTCCCGGCTACAGCATGGACGGATGGTACGGCCGCATCTTCAGCGGAGCCGGCTTCAACATGGACAAGCCGATTAACAAGTTCACCAAGAAGGAACTCCACGACCTGCTCTACAAGGAGCCGACCAAGATCAAGGTCGAGGGCATCAACCTGACCTACGAGGGCCTCATCCCCAAGATCCAGAAGTCAATGCTGTCGAAGGACGTGGACTCGCTGCAGCCGCACGTCCGCGCGTTCGTGGAGCGGGCCATCACCTTCACGACGTGTCCGGACTGCGGCGGTACCCGGCTCAGCCAGGAAGCACTATCGTCGAAGATCAAGAGCAAGAACATCGCCGACGTCTGCACCATGCAGATCACTGACCTCGCAGACTGGGTCCGGAGCCTAAACGAACCATCCGTGGCCCCGCTGCTCGCCGGGCTGCAGCACCTTCTGGATTCGTTTGCGGAAATCGGACTGGGCTACCTCTCTCTGGACCGGCCGTCCGGCACACTGTCCGGGGGTGAGTCGCAGCGCACCAAGATGATCCGCCACCTCGGCTCATCCCTCACGGACGTTACTTACGTCTTCGACGAGCCCACGATCGGCCTGCACCCGCACGACATCGAACGCATGAACGCCCTGCTGCTCCAGCTGCGCGACAAGGGCAACACGGTGCTCGTCGTGGAGCACAAGCCCGAGAGCATCGCCATCGCCGACCACATCGTCGACCTCGGGCCGGGCGCCGGCACCGGCGGCGGTACCGTCTGCTTCGAAGGCACCGTCGACGGGCTGCGGGGGAGTGACACCATCACTGGCCGCCACCTCGATGACCGGGCGCAGCTCAAGGATTCCGTGCGCTCCGCTTCCGGCGCGTTGGAGATCCGCGGGGCGTCGACCAACAACCTCAAGGATATCGACGTCGACATCCCGCTCGGCGTGCTGTGCGTCCTTACCGGCGTTGCCGGTTCCGGAAAGAGCTCGCTGATCCACGGCTCGGTGGCCAAGCGCGACGGTGTGGTGGTGATCGACCAGGCCGGCATCCGGGGCTCACGGCGCAGCAACCCTGCCACCTACACTGGGCTGCTCGAGCCAATCCGCAGGGCGTTTGCCAAGGCCAACGGCGTGAAGCCCGCGCTCTTCAGCTCCAACTCCGAGGGTGCCTGCCCCACATGCAACGGGGCCGGCGTGATCTACACAGACCTGGGGGTCATGGCCACGGTCGAGACCACCTGCGAGGAGTGCGACGGCAAACGGTTCCAGGCAGCGGTGCTGGAGTTCACGCTAGGCGGCAAGAATATAGCCGAGGTGCTGGCGATGTCGGTGGCCGAGGCCGAGGTGTTCTTTGAGGAGGGCGATGCGCGCACGCCGGCCGCCCACAAGATCCTGCACCGGCTGGCCGACGTCGGACTCGGTTATCTCACCCTCGGCCAGCCGCTCACAACTCTGTCCGGTGGTGAGCGGCAGCGGCTCAAGCTGGCGGCGCAGATGGCCGACAAGGGCGACGTCTACATCCTCGACGAACCCACCACGGGCCTGCATTTGGCCGACGTCGGAAATTTGCTCGGGCTGCTTGACCGGCTGGTCGACTCGGGCAAGTCGGTGATCGTCATCGAGCACCACCAGGCGGTCATGGCGCACGCTGACTGGATCATCGACCTCGGACCCGGGGCAGGGCACGACGGCGGCAAGATCGTTTTCGAAGGACCGCCGGCTGACCTTGTTGCCGGCCGTTCAACGCTGACCGGCGAGCATCTCTCCGCGTACGTGGGTGCTAGCTGACTTATTGAAGCCTCAACCAAACTAGTGGTATACCTAGGAACATCGGGGTAGGGATTCACCCTTGCCACCGAGACATTGGGGGATCCACATGAGTATGCAACAGAGGGACGAGCCTCGTTATCAGCACCTGAAGAAAATTGCTGATCTACTGGATTGGGCAGGCGATCTTGCTGGCGCGGAGTTCGCGGGCGAGTCCCGTGAGGCCTACGCATTGGCGCGGAAATTCCACGACCGCGCCGACGCGCTTGGTGCACCAGCCCCGGACATCCACACGCCGAATTAGACGGGGGTGGGTGGCTCTGGGGGGGTGACATTATGTCAAGTAGTCAGATGGATCTGGCGCCCTTGAAAGCGGCTACCACAGGCGGTGGCTGCCAGCCGGCAGAGCAGGCGGACCGTCCTGGGTTTGGCGGTGAGTTCCCGCGCGAGGCCTGTCCAAATAGCTCCGGCGCGTTAGGTCGACGCAGCTTGACTGCTTCATTGCACGCCAAGCGGCGGAAGGCATCCGGCCGGCCATCCACGGAAGCTTTCGCGCCCACTTCTCGGCCCGTACTCATAACGCCGATAATCAGCATTATGTAAAGTAGAACGTTGATTACTGGACCCGATGCACGATCCGCCCTCCTCCATTGGTGCTCGTTGGGCACGTCTTCCGCGAACCAATCCAAACCGCACGCGCTGACGACGGAACCCCGCCGTCGAGCCTCGCGGACAAACCCAGGACCAAATCCTTTGCCAACACCGCCGGCATGCGGGAGGCGCACACTGCAGCGGCCAGCAGAATGAAGGGTGCCCGCGGCCTTACCACGTTGCGCTCGGGCGGTGTTGTTGCCACGTCTCCCCCACTTCACAGTTACAGGCACGGAGGCGCCAGACTTCTCATGAGCCAGCCAGCCCGGCAGCTGGTTCCTTATCGCGAAGGCTAGCCTTAACATTGACGTGCTGGGGCGACGGCGCCTCAACAAGTCTGGCCGGGCGTGGTGCCGCACACGGCCACGCCAGTGCCATCTCACCCCGAATCGGAGGGCTCGCATGAGCTCGAAGAAGCGCCCCTGGAGGCGAGCGGCCTTCGCGCTGGTCCTCGCGGTCTCTGGCTGCACTTACACCACAGACGACACCGCTCCGTCCCCATCACCAACCTCGCCGGATGCCTTGGCACCTTTGGAGCGGCAGGTCCAGATGTTCATGGATCAAGGTGCGGTGGCCGCCGTCGTCCAAGTACGGTGGCCCGAGGGCGAATGGTCCATGGCATACGGCGTGCGGGACCTCGAGTCCAGGACGCCAGCCCAGCCGACGGACCGGGTGCAGATCGCCAGCGTCACCAAGACCATGACAGCCGTGGCGGTGCTCAAGCTCGTAGACGACCACCTCATCAGCCTCGACGACCCGGTCAATGACGTCATCCCCGGGTTCACCGCAGCGCTCAAGCCTCCGGGCCCGATTACGGTGAGGCAGCTGCTCAGCCACACTTCGGGAATGCCTGAGGTCAACGATGCCCTGCCACGGGATGTTGACTTCCGCCCCCTTCTCTCCCGGACGCTGACGATGGAGCGGGGCGTAAAGCTGGCCGGAACGCTGCCCTGGACCGCGTCCAGTGTTGGCTCCTTCCTGTATTCAAACACGAACTACTTCGCTCTTGGGCTGCTGATCCAGACACTGCGGCACAAGCCATTCATCCAGGTCATGCGTGAGGAAGTCTTCGACCCACTCGGCATGAGGAACACCAGCCTCGACCGTGTCGACCTGCACGAGACCGGCCTTTTGCACGGCTACGTCACCCTCCGAGGTGAACGCGTTGATACCACCGACAACATCTTCTCTGCCGGTTCTCCAGCAGGCGGGGCCGTGTCGACAGTCAAAGACATGAACCTCTTCATGGCAGGCCTCCTCCAGGGACGGGCCCTCTCTGCGGCGTCGCTGCGGGAGATGAAGACGAGCCCCGGCTTCGCCCCTTACGGACTGGGACTGTGGCAGCACGGCGACGGATGCTCGGCCGCGGATCGGCACGAGGGCAGAGGCTCCTTCTGGGACTACCAAACGGTCGCGGTCAGCAGCGACGACGGGCGCTACCAGGCCGCGATGACTGTCACGATGCCACCATTGCCCACTGAGTTGGAAGACGAGTCCAGCCAGAACAAGCGTGACCTCCTGAACAGCCAGATCGAGTCCACCCTCAACGAGACCCTGGACAGACTCTGCTAACCGGCAGCCCATGGCGAACGCCAATCACGGATCAACCGCTTCGACTCACGAATCAGCGCCCAAGCGACGTTCGCGCACGCGGTCGAGCCACTCGGTAATCAGCGCCTTGGTGAGGGCGGGCTGTTCGTGCGGCAAGGCATGACCGGCGCGGTCGAGCACGGCGAATGTAGCCCGCGGATAGTGCTCGAGCAGATCCCACTGAGCGGCGTACCCCACCACGGAGTCCTGGCGTCCGGTCACTATGAGGACGGGGCCGGAGTACGGCGTGCCCCCTTCTGGACCGGTGCTGAACAGCCAGTGTTGGCCGATCCGCTCAAGCCCGGCTTCGTCGACCAGGCCAAGGGCGGGGAGGACGTACTCCTTGTACCGCTCCAGCGTGGCCTGCGTCTGCACGACAAAGTAGTCGCGGAACACGCTCTCATCGGCCGGGCCGAGCGTCCCGCGCGGATCGACCGACGCGTGCAAGACCTGGTGCGCAGGAAGATTCCGGGCGTTCTCGCCCAACGGACAGATCAGCGCGAGTCCCGCCACGTGCTCCGGGCGCCTGCCGGCGATGGCCCGGGCGTAGTACGCTCCTGCCGAATGGCCAATAACCCGGAACTGCCCGTCACCAATCACGCCATCGACAAACGCGAGCAGAAGGTCAAGAACGTCGTCAGCACTGCCCAGCGTGCCCACCGGCGTGTGACCCATGCCCGGCAAGTCAGGGTAAACGCGCCGACAATCAGATAGCTCGCTGAATATCGGCTCCATGGCACCGACCATCTCCCGGTGATCCACGCCGGCACCGTGCAACACCAGGATCGGCACCCCGTCGCCGTGCTCGACATACTGGACAGGTATTCCGCGAGCTCTGTACTCCACAGCGTCAGCCTAATCCAGGCACCTGGTCAGTGCGGTGAGCAGCTAGAACACGTGTTCGGGGCCCACAGCGGACGTCGCGTACTCTGGCCGGCCGCGGGGCCGATACGTCTGGATGGCGATGCCCCGGGACGTGGTCCGCGAGCTGACCAGCTCGAGCGCGAGGTCGGGACCGGAATCGGGGAACAGCCGTGTGCCCTGGCCGACGACGACGGGATAGGTGACCAGGTCGAGCCGGTCAACCAGGCCGTTGGCCAGCAGCCACCTGACGAGGACACCGCTGCCCGGCACCAGCAGTTCGCCGTCGTGATTCGCCTTCAGATTACCGATGGCCGTGGCGAGGTCGCCCTGAAGCACACTCGTTCCCGCCCACCGCGGATCGGTGAGGCTGGCAGACACCACATACTTGGGCCGGCTGTTCAGCGCAGCCGCAATCGGGTTCGCCTCCGGGTTGGGCATCACTCCCCAGTAGCCGGCGAAGATTTCGTACGTCCTGCGGCCAAAGAGGAACGCGTCCGCGCCTCCGTAAACCTGGTTCAGATAGTCCCCTGCCTCGGCATCGATAAGCGGGATGGCCCATCCGCCGCGGTCGAAGCCGCCGCTGCGGTCCTCGTCCGGTCCACCCAATCCCTGCATGACGCCGTCAACCGAAACGTTGGTGGTGGTGGTCAGCCTCATGTCGTGTCACCTCGTCGAACCACGGCCGCGGACCCGGCTGGATCTGCGCTTCTTGCTTCAGACAAGCACACTTGCAGTAGCCACGCGAGGGCGAGATGGCGCCGAGCCCCGCGGGCCGGTGCCTAGGATGTGCATGTGGAAGCAGCAGAGCACCAGATGGCAGCCCTCCTCCAGCACATCGGAACCGTGCCCCGGCGTCTTTTTTGTCGAGGGGCCCGCGTCAAACTGGATCGCCTGATTCACTCCGCACATCGCGGCTATGTAAAACGGCCTTCATCGCATAAAATGAATACCGTTCATTTATGGCCGTCCCGAAACCGAGTCGGGCCGACGCCGATCCAAACCGAAGGAGCCACCGACAGTGACGCCGGGGACAGTTTCAGGAACTACACATGATGCGCGCGACCTCATAGGGACGAAGGTCAGGGTGGAACAGGCAGGAACGGTCATCCGCGTCGGCTACATGGAAACGGTCACGCCTTCCGGGGAACTGTTTTGGATACGGGCCTCAGGTTGTGAGCCCCGTGAACTGTTCGGCACAGCGCTGGGTCACACCGTAGTCCCTGCGTCGGAACCAGACCCGGCCGGATAACATTCCCGACTGCTTGTCGCCATACGGCTCGCATTCGCTTCCGGCGGCCTTACGTCCTAAGAACCGGAGCCAGCAGGAGCGGAGCGGTGATTCACCTCGGCGGTTAGCCGGTCGATCCGCTCAACTGCGGCGTCAAGATTTTCCACGGTGGACCACAGGGCCGGCTGGTCTTCGTGGATCTGCTCGGGCGTTCGGCCAGCAGAGGTGAGCGCCTCCAGGTCGAAACGCACGTTGGTCCGCGCCCCGGTCACCGCTGCCCTCAGGGCCCCGAATGCCACGACGATATCGGCAACAAGCGCCGGATTCCCGTTGGATGACAGCCACTCGAGGTCTTCAATGGCACCGATGGCGTTCTCGCCGAGCACGGCAGAAGCCTTGGCGGCGTCCACGGACGCCCTGCGTATCGCATCCTCCCGCTCCGGCCCCGGATCCAGCCGGAAGGCGGCGCCGAATGCCTGGGATGCTGAAGCATCCTCATCGGCCAACCGAAGGGCAGCTTCCCGGAGTGAGCGGACCCGCGCGTGAACATCGGCCAGGTCCTGCCGCTGATCCCTGTCAGCTTCCGTGTATCCGGCGACCATCGACGCCAACGACGCGGCGATGGCAAGCATCACGCCCGCCCCGGCGCCGCCGCCAGGGGAACCAACAGACTCCGCCAACGCCTGCGTCCAGTCCTCAACTGTCGAACGCTGGGTTGTAACGGCCTTCGCATCATCATTCATGGCACCAGTCTGCCCTAAGCCGGAGCACCATCAGGGCTAGCCGCGTGAACCGAAAATCCGGGCGCATTGGGCCGGAACCCGAAAATCGGCAACCCCGTTTGGATTCCGTCACATATTTCGGGAGAAATCCGGTCGATACCATGAGGTGACCGGACAGAGCCGTCCGGACGGACGACGCAGAAGGAAACCATGGCCGCGGTTACGGTGGACGATATCCTTTCGGACTTCCCCCTGGGTTTCGCTACCCTCATCATGCGGCCCGCCCCCGAGCGCTCGGCAGTCGAAAGGTTCCTGATCGTCGATGCCGACGATGAAACGTCCGACGCCGGCGCGGCCTTTGTCCTGCTGATCGGCGTCCGTGGCCGCTCGGCTTTGCCGGCGCTGCGCCGGCTCCTGAAGAACCCGCCGTCTGTTGTCGCGGTCAAGGGAAGCCACGACGAGCTGACTGACGCCGAGGAACTGCTGGGCGCCGCGGGCACGGGGCTGCTGCTGGTGGACCCGGCTGCCGATTGGGACCGGCTCTTGTCGATCGCCAAGGACCGTATCCAGCCGCGCACTTACCAGAGTGAAGTGCTGACGCTTCTGGAAGAAGACCTGTTTGCCATCGCCCAGACCACGGCACGCCTGACCTCGAGCCATGTGGTTATTGAGGATGCCGCCAACAAGGTCCTGGCCTACTCCACGGTCACGAACGACATCGACGAACTGCGGACGGCGTCCATCCTGGCCCGGCGCGGCCCGCGGAAATACGAACTGCTGCTTAAGGACCTCGGTGCCTACCGGGAACTGCACAGAACCCGGCTCCCTGTGCGTGTGCCGGCCAGGCCGCAGGACGGCCTGCGGGAACGCGTAGCCATCACGCTGTTCGCCGGTGACCGGATCATGGGCTATATCTGGCTACAGGATACCGGGGACGGCTTCACGGCCGATGTTGACTATGTGCTCACGGGATCCGCGGCCCGGGCCTCCGCTGAGCTGATCCGCTATCGCAATCAGCAGTCCGTGCACATGCGCGAGGACCGCATCGCCCGGATTCTGTCCGGCGCCGCCGAGGCCGCTGCGAGTGCCCGGAGCGGGAAAATCCCGGCGGAGCGTCCCGCGGCACTGATCCTGATAGGAATGTCCCGCGCGGACACCCAGGCTGACGATGCCGCATTGAAGCACGGCGAGCTCGCCAGCCTGGCGTCCATCCACGCCGCCGCTTACAAGGCGTCCGCGGTCGTCGGGCAATTCAAGGGCGACACTGCCGTCATCGTTCCGGGTCTGCTGTCCGCTGCCGCGGAACCAGGGCTCCGGAGCCTGGCCGAAGCAATCGTCCGGGACGCAACCAGGCACCTGGGCATCAGCCCCTTCGCCGCAGTCGGCCCGGTGGCACCGGATCTCTTGGCTCTCCATTCGGTCACCCCCATCACCGAGGCCCTGCTGGACTGCATCGGCGCCTCCCCCGACACCCCCGTAGCCACAGTGACTGACTTCGAGCCCGAAATCCTATTCCAGGACGCCGTCCGGAGGTTCGTGTCCTCGTCTTTCCGCCACCGGAGTCTGTCCGCCCTTTTGCAGGACGACACCGAACTGGCGGAAACCCTGCGCGTGTTTTTCGACTCCTCGCTCGACGTCGCTGAGTGCGCCAAACGCATGGCACTGCACAAGAACACCGTCTACTACCGGATCAGCAAGGCCTCCCGGGTCACCGGCCTGGACTTCGGCAAGCCCCGCGATGCGCTGGTGGCGCTGCTGCATGTCCAGGAGTGGGCCTGCACGCACAACGAACTTCAAGGCAGGAAATGACCACCACACTCGACGCTCCGCCATTGGGACCGATGCTCGATGACATCGTCCGCAGCCACAGGCCGCAGAGGGAAGCCGGCTCTGTCCCGGCACACATCCCATCCCTGGCAGCGGTTCCCTTCAACCGATTCGGAATAGCTGTTGCCACCGCAGCCGGGGAGGTCTTTGCCTCGGGTGACGCGGATGTCCCCTTTTCCATCCAAAGCATTTCCAAGGTGTTCACGCTGGCCATGGCGCTCCGCCGGGACAGCTCGGGAGCACTGTGGTCCCGGGTTCTGCGCGAACCTTCCGGCACTGCCTTCAATTCCCTGGTCCAACTGGAGGTGGAACACGGCATCCCCCGGAACCCGTTCATCAACGCCGGCGCCCTGGTGGTCACCGACCACCTGATGGAAGAGACCCCCGACGCCGCCGCCGCGCTCCTGAGCTTTCTCAGCGGACAGAGCGGACAGGCAGGTCCCTTCTTCGACGTTGCGGCCGCGGCCAGTGAACTCTCGAACAGCAGCCGCAACCTGGCCCTGGCCCACTTCCTCAAGAATTTCGGGAACCTCAGGCAGTCCGCCGAGGCCGTGGTGGAAAACTACGTCCGCCAGTGCTCGATCATGATGACCTGTGTGGAACTGGCCAAGGCCGGCCTCTTCCTCGCCGATGACGGACGCGGAGCCTTGGGAACTGTGGTGTCCCGAAGCGAGGCGAAACGCATCGGGTCGATCATGTTGACCTGCGGCATGTACGACGCCGCCGGCGAGTTCGCCTACCGCGTGGGGTTGCCCGGAAAGAGCGGCGTGGGCGGAGGCATCCTGGTCATCGTTCCCGGTCACTGCGCCATCTGCGTCTGGAGTCCCCGGCTGGACGCCAAAGGCAATTCCCTTGCTGGCAGCGCTGCGCTCGCCGATCTCTCCGACCGCACAGGTTGGTCGGTCTTCTAGCGGACCGCCCAGCCCTCCCCCCGCTGGCCCCAGACCGACAAACATTCCTCCACCTCATTCCCCCTAACCGGTCAGATCTTTCCGGATCGAAAGGAATAACATGCCTCAGGACAACCCCAACGACGAGGTTGCTTTGCATCAGGATGTCCCGCACCATTCGCGTGCCACGCAAACCGCGCTCCATGCGGAGGACAAGGGCTATCACAAGAGCCTGAAGCCGCGGCAGATCCAGATGATCGCCATCGGCGGCGCGATCGGCACCGGCCTGTTCCTCGGCGCCGGCGGCCGGCTCAACGCTGCCGGGCCGTCCCTGGTCATCGCCTACGCCGTCTGCGGCTTCTTCGCCTTCCTGATCCTGCGCGCCCTCGGCGAACTCGTGCTGCACCGGCCCTCGTCCGGCTCTTTCGTCTCCTACGCCCGCGAATTCTTCGGCGAGAAAGCAGCCTTCGTCTCGGGCTGGTTCTACTGGATCAACTGGGCCACCACCACCATCGTGGACATCACCGCCGCCGCCCTCTACATGAACTTCTTCGGCAACTACATCCCCTGGATGGCCGACGTCCCCCAATGGGTCTGGGCACTGACCGCCCTCGTCGTCGTCCTCTGCCTGAACCTCGTTTCCGTCAAGGTCTTCGGCGAAATGGAATTCTGGTTCGCCATCATCAAGGTCGCCGCCCTCGTGGCCTTCCTCCTCATCGGCACCTACTTCGTCATCTTCGGCACCCCCGTCCCCGGCCAGGAAACCGGCTTCAACCTCATCACCGACAACGGCGGCATCTTCCCCAACGGCCTGCTGCCCATGATCATCCTCATGCAGGGCGTCCTGTTCGCCTACGCCTCCATCGAACTCGTCGGCACCGCCGCCGGCGAAACCGAAAACCCCGAAAAGATCATGCCCAA
>NZ_QLNP01000096.1 GCF_003261175.1 Arthrobacter globiformis
GGGCGCCCGGAAAGGGCGCCCGCCGCTGGAAGTTGAAGTCTGTGCTGCCGCCTCGCCGAAAGCTACTGCCGGGGCGTGCGGACCACCTCGCTGATCCACTGGCGCGTCTTCTCGTCGACGGGACCGGCCACGCGGTCACGCCCGGCAGCGCCACGGCCGACACTGCGCCCAACCAGGCGCCCAACGCGGGTCTGCCCGGCACCGCCCGACCCACCGCGGGTCTGCCCGGCAGGGTTCTGGCGGGCCGCGCGGTCGGCTTTGACCTTCTGGAACACCATCCTCCCGAGGCCAGCGAACACGGCGACGGCCATCACAGGCAACAGGACGGATTTCGAATTCTCAGCCATTCCGCAATCCTACTGAGCGCGCCCGCAGCGGACCAGAGCCGGCGTCGTTCTTCCCTCGCTGCGGCGTCCGCCGCACCGAATACGGAGAGGTGCGCCGCGGCCGGTAGAATAGGCATGCAAGCTCGCGGAGCGCCCGTCCACACCATGCCATTTAAATGCCCTGCCATTTGAACCGGCCAGGCAATTTTAAGGAATGGCGTGAGACGGCACCACTCCGCTGCGCCCTTACCCAATGCACACGCACAGGAGTTACCGGATGCCCCGGATCGTTGTCGACGTCATGCCCAAGCCCGAGATTCTGGACCCGCAGGGGAAGGCCATCGTGGGAGCACTCCCCCGCCTGGGCTTCACCAGCTTTAGCTCTGTACGCCAGGGCAAGCGTTTCGAACTGACCGTTGACGGCGAGGTGACCGAGGACATCCTGGCCCAGGCCCGCGATGCCGCCGAAACCCTGCTGTCCAACCCGGTGATCGAGGACGTCGTGAACGTCGAGGTCGTCGAGGCCTGAGATGACTGAACTTCCCCTGATCGGCGAGGCAATCGCCGTCGCCGCCGAACCGCGCCTCGCGGGCGCGAAGATCGGCGTCGTGACTTTCCCCGGCACCCTGGATGACCGGGACGCTTCCCGTGCGGTCCGGCTCGCGGGCGGCACGCCCGTGGAGCTCTGGCACGGAGACTCCGAACTGGGCGACGTCGACGCCGTCATCCTGCCGGGCGGATTCTCCTACGGCGATTACCTGCGCGCCGGCGCCATCGCGCGCTTCGCCCCGCTGATGTCGAAGATCATCGACGCCGCCAACTCGGACGCCAAGCTGCCGGTGCTCGGCATCTGCAACGGCTTCCAGCTGCTGACCGAGTCGCACCTGCTGCCCGGTTCCATGATCAAGAACGACCACCTGAAGTTCATCTGCCGCGACCAGGTGCTGCGGGTCGAGAACAACAGCACCTACTGGACCGGGGACTACGCCGCGGGCCAGGAAATCACGGTGCCGCTGAAGAACCAGGACGGCCAGTACATCGCGGACGAGAAGACCCTCGACGCCCTCGAGGCCGAGGGCCGCGTGGTGTTCCGCTACGTGGGCTTCAACCCGAACGGGTCGCGCCGCGACATTGCCGGCATCTCCAACGCCGCCGGCAACGTGGTGGGCCTCATGCCGCACCCCGAGCACGCCGTGGAGGTGGGCTTCGGCCCCGAGTCGCTGGACGGTATCGGCGGGTCCGACACCGAAGGCCTCGGTCTCTTCACCTCGGTACTCAACAAGATTGTGGGAGCGAACTAATGACCGAGATCTCTACCAGCTCGATCACCGAGACCAAGAAGTTCAACATCGACACCGTCGAGCACGCGGCCAAGACGCCGGACACCGAACTGCCGTGGGCCGAACTCGGCCTGAAGCAGAACGAGTTCGACGAGATCGTCAAGGTCCTGGGCCGCCGCCCCACCGGCGCGGAACTCGCCATGTACTCCGTGATGTGGAGCGAGCACTGCTCCTACAAGTCCTCGAAGAACCACCTGCGCCAGTTCGGCGAGAAGGTGACCGACGAGATGAAGAAGGACATGCTGGTGGGCATCGGCGAGAACGCCGGCGTCACCAACCTGGGCGACGGCTGGGCCGTGACCTTCAAGATCGAGTCCCACAACTCGCCGTCGTTCGTTGAGCCGTACCAGGGTGCGGCCACCGGCATCGGCGGCATTGTCCGCGACATCATCTCCATGGGCGCCCGCCCGGTTGCCGTGATGGATCCGCTGCGCTTCGGCGCCATCGACCACCCGGACACCGCCCGCGTCATGCACGGCGCAGTCGCGGGCATCGGCGGCTACGGCAACTCCCTGGGCCTGCCGAACATCGGCGGCGAGATGGTCTTCGATTCCGTTTACCAGGGCAACCCGCTGGTCAACGCGCTGGCCGTGGGCGTTATGCGCCACGAGGACATCCGCCTGGCCAACGCCTCCGGCAAGGGCAACAAGGTGGTCCTGTTCGGTGCCCGCACCGGCGGCGACGGCATCGGCGGCGCCTCGGTGCTCGCCTCCGAGTCCTTCGATGACACCAAGCCGTCCAAGCGGCCCGCGGTCCAGGTGGGCGACCCGTTCGCCGAAAAGGTCCTGATCGAGTGCTGCCTTGAACTGTTCAAGGGTTCGCTGGTTGAGGGCATCCAGGACCTTGGCGCCGCGGGCATCTCCTGCGCCACGTCCGAGCTCGCGTCCAACGGCGACGGCGGCATGAACGTCGAATTGACCTCCGTCCTGCTGCGCGACCCCACCCTGACCCCGGGCGAGATCCTGATGTCCGAGTCGCAGGAACGCATGATGGCAGTCGTGACGCCGGAGAACGTCGAAGCGTTCGAAGCCGTCATGGACAAGTGGGCCGTGGAATACGCCTGGCTCGGTGAAGTTACCGACAGCGGACGCCTGATCATCACGTGGGAAGGCGAAGTCATTGTCGACGTCGACCCGCGCACCGTGGCCCACGACGGTCCGGTCTACGACCGACCGTTCGCGCGCCCCGAGTGGCAGGACGCCCTCCAGGCCGACTCCTTCACCGGGTCCGTCCAGGACGCCGGCCGCCCCTCCGCCCCGGCGGAACTGGCCGCGGCCGTCACCGAACTCGTTGCCTCGCCGAACATGTGCGACAAGTCCTGGATAACCAACCAGTACGACCGGTACGTCGGCGGCAACACCGCCCTGGCGTTCCCGGACGACGCCGGCGTGGTCCGCGTGGACGAGGAATCCGGTCTGGGCGTTGCCCTGGCCACCGACGCCAACGGCCGCTACACCTACCTGGATCCGTACCACGGCGCCCAGCTGGCACTGGCCGAGGCCTACCGCAACGTGGCCACCTCCGGCGCCGTGCCGATGGCCGTCAGCGACTGCCTGAACTTCGGTTCCCCCGAGGACCCGGACGTCATGTGGCAGCTGGCGGAGGCCATCCGCGGCCTTTCCGACGCCTGCATGGTGCTGGGCATCCCGGTCACCGGCGGCAACGTCTCGCTGTACAACCAGACCGGCACCACGCCCATCCACCCCTCCCCGGTGGTGGCAGTGCTGGGCAAGCTCGACGACGTTGCCCGCCGCACGCCGTCGGGCTGGCGGGAAGACGGCGCAGCCATCTACCTGTTGGGCACCACGGCCGCAGAGCTGGACGGCTCGGAATGGTCCAACCTGCGCGGCCACCTCGGCGGTTTGCCGCCCAAGGTAGACCTCGAGGCCGAGCGTGCGCTGGGCGAGATCCTGATCAACGCGTCCCGCGACGGCATGGTGGACTCGGCCCACGACCTCTCCGAGGGCGGCCTTGCCGCGGCCCTCGTTGAAGCGTCGCTGCGCTACGGCGTGGGCGCCCGGATCGCGCTGCAGGACGTCCTGGACCGCGACGGCGTGGACCTCTTTACCGCGCTGTTCTCCGAGACCCAGGGCCGCGCCGTCGTGAGCGTTCCGCGTTCCGAGGAAGTGCGCTTCAAGGACATGTGCACCGCCCGCGGCTTCGAGCACCTGCGCATCGGCGTGGTGGACGCAGCCAGCGGACAGCTGGAGATCAACGGCGTGGACACCCTCTCGCTGGATGCCCTCCGCGAAGCCCATGAGGCCACGCTGCCGAAGTACTTCGGCTAGTCCCCACCGCCGCCCAGGCCAAACGACGCGGGGTCACTTCCCGCCCAATAATCCACCCGGATTGGGCTCGAAGTGACCCCGCGTTGCTTTAATCTTCGCTGTGGATCTCCCGCTGCCGGGCGCTTAGGAGCTCCAGCTCGGGGCGGTACGCCACGAAGCGTTCGACGGCGGTGAGCACCTCCACGAGGTGCGCCCGGTCCGCGGCAACCAGGCCCGCGCCGATCCTCGTGCGCCGGTACTGGTCATGATCCCCCACCTCAGCCACGGAGACGTCATAGCGCCGTTTGACCTCGGCCAGCAGCGGCCGAACAACAGACCGCTTCTCCTTGAGGCTGTGCACGTCGCCGAGAAGGATGTCGAACTCGATCCAGCCGATCCACATGCCCTTAATGCTAGCGGCGGGGTTTAGATCGTGAGTTCGCCCATCGCGTCCCAGCCGTCGCCGTCGAGCTGGCGGCTGATGATGCGCGGGGTCTCCGCGAGGGCCTGCGGCATGTCCGCCATGGCCTTCTTGAAGTGGGCGCTGTTGACATGGTCCCCGGCGGCATCGTCCTGGAACGCTTCGACCAGGACGAACTCGTTGGGGTCGTCCACGCTGCGGGACCAGTCGAACCACAGGTTGCCCGGCTCCTGGCGGGTGGCCTCGGTGAAGTCGGCCACGAGGCCGAGCCATTTGTCGGACCAGTCCGGCTTGACCTTGAACTTGACGACGATGAATATCACGGGATTTATGCCTTTCCTTGGGTTTGTGCGTTCTGTCCGGAGGCGAGCGCCTGCTCGCACTCCTCGATGGCCTCGCGGGCGTACTTCTGCTGGGCCGGGGTTCCGACGCGTTCTGCCCACTGCTCGGCCAGCTGGAACTCCACGAGGGCCTCGGTGAGCCGGCCTGCTCCGTGCAGGGTCCAGCCCAGGTTGTTGTGCAGCGCCACCATCCAGCGCTTGGTCCGCTCGTCGTGGACCGTCGAGGCGTACTCCAGCGCGCTGCGGGTCCAGAGCTCCGCATGGGCGGCGTCGGCGATGGCCAGCATGTGCAGTGCGTCCACCGCAAGGAACTCCTCGCCAAGATGGTCACCGAGCTCGGCCGCCTGCTCGAACAGGGGCACCGCCATGGCCGCGTGCCCGCTCGAGTTCAGGACCCTCCCGCGCTCCAGCAGGACGCGGACACCAACCGTCGGCTCGTCCCCATCAATTGAGTCGAGCAGGGCGTCGGCCTCTTCGAAGCGGCCCTGGAGCCCGATGGCCCGCCCCAGCTGCGTGGAGAGTTCGGCCCGTTCGTCGGCGTCGTACCGCGGGTCGGCCAGCGCGTCCCGGAATCGCTGCTCGGACAGCTTCGGATCCTCGAAGTTCCACAAAAGGTCAAGGCTCTTTTGGTCCAGCATGTACCTCTCCTGATCAGCTTTCACCTGCGGCGAGTTGGCGTGCACCTTCAATGTATCGGGAAGTCATGAGGCGCTGCGCGCGGCGGGCCAGCGCGCCGCCGGCAGCGTAGAACCAGTTGGACGGCCGGCTGAACGCCGTGATGCTGAGGCAGACCCGTCCCTGGGCATTGATCTCCACCTCGAACGACTCCTCACCGCGCACCGGGTGGCCCGGCAGGGAGCCGTAACCGAAGCCGGCCGACTGCGGACCGCCGCCCGGCACGGGACGGTGCACCCACACCACCTCGCAGGGCACATTGAGGCGGAAGGGCCCGACGCCGAATCCGCTCACCACGCGCGCGCCGGGAACAACGACGTCGGACTCGGCCCGGACCCGCAGCCCGGACCGGCGTTGCAGCTCCCAGGCCAGGATCCCCTGGGCCACCCGGCGGTACACGTCAGTCCCATCCCCCAGATAGGTCCGGGATGCCGCATGCCGGTATCCCGCCGGTGAGCCGCCGTGCTCGGTGGCACCGATCTCCGCGTAGTTGAGGGCACCCCGTGCCAGCCGCTTTTCAGCCATTGCGCACCTGCCCGGCCCAGCCAAGCTGGTCCCGCTGTTTCCGGCTCAGCGAGGCAACCACAAGGTCGTAGGAGTCCTCCACCATGTCCCGGACCATGTCGTCCGGCAGGCCGCCGTCCAGCCGGACGCCGTTCCAGTGCGTCTTGTTCATGTGCCACGCCCCGGTGATCTCGGGATGCACGGCCCGGAGCTGTTCCGCCAAGGCAGGCTCGCACTTGAGGCTCACCGACCAGTCATCAGGATCCATGGCAGACAACGCGAACATCTTGGCCTCCTGCCGCGCCCCGCCGGACACGGCAGCCCTGACCTTGAACACCGAGGTTTCAGGACCGAACGGGAAATCCTCGAAGGCGCCGGGAAACGACAGGCAGATTTTTCTCAGGGCGGCTTGATCCATGCTGCGAGCCTACAAACCCTTTCCGGGCGGTGCTAGTCTGCGAACATGGCAGCTGCCCAGGAGACCATCCCTGTGCTCGACCTCGGCTCCGCGCGCCGGGCCGACGGCTCGTTCAACCCGGAATTCATCGAGGAGCTCCGCGATGCCACGCACCGCGTCGGTTTCTTCCAGGTCATCGGCTACGGCGGTGCACCCGGCCAGGCTAAGGAGCTGCTGGCGACGATCAGGCGCTTTTTCGACCTGCCCCTCGAGGAACGCATGAAGCTGGACAACCGGCTGTCCCCGCATTTTCGTGGCTACACCAGGATGGGCACGGAGGTCACGCAGGGAAGGGCGGATGCGCGCGAGCAGATCGACTACTCACCCGATCGGGAGCCCGTGGAGGACTATCCGCCCGAGCAGCCGTACTGGCTCCTGCAGGGCCACAACCTGTGGCCAGAGTCCATGCCGGAGCTGAAGCAGGCGGCGATGGCCTGGGCCGAGCTCATGTCCAAGGTGGGGGCGGAGCTCATGCGGGCCATCGCCGTGTCCCTGAAGCAGCCGGAGAACTATTTCGATGAGCCGTTCGGGGATACCCCCGCCTGGATGGGCAAGCTGGTCCATTACGTCGGCGGCGTGGTGGAAGCAGCCGGAGACCAGGGCGTGGGCTCCCATGCGGACTACGGATTTGTGACCCTCCTGCTCCAGGATGACGTGGGCGGCCTCGAAGTGCTGCCTCCGGGCGCCAGCGCATGGGCACCGGTGGAACCCATCCCCGAAGCGCTGGTGGTGAACCTGGGCGAAATGCTCGAAGTGGCCACCGAGGGGTATTTGGCCGCCACCATCCACCGGGTCAAAGCTCCGCCGCCCGGCGTGGACCGTTACTCCGTGCCGTTTTTCTGGTCGCCCCGCCTTGATGCGGTGATCGATCCGGTGCCACTCCCGACGGAACTCAAGGCCCAGGCGCGCGGCATCTCAGACGACCCCGCCAACCCGATGCTCGCCTCGTTCGGTCTGAACATGCTCAAGGGCCGGATGCGTGCCCACCCGGACGTGACCGAGCGTCACTACCCCGCGCTGATGAGGTCCTGACCCGGAGCGTTGCACGGGCTAGATGCCCACGCGCCACCCTTCGCGGGCAGGGCATGAATTCACGACGACGTCCAGCCCGGCGGCCTTCGCGCGCTCCACGGCCGCGTCGTCGAACACGCCGAGCTGCAGCCACACTGCCTTGGCGCCGACGGCGATGGCCTCGTCAATGACGGGCCCCACCTTCTGGGAGTTGACGAAACAGTCCACGACGTCGATCAGGTGCTTTTCCGCCGGAATCTCGGAGAGGGAGCGGTAGCCCTTCTCTCCGTGCACGTCGTCGCCCGGCAGGTTAACCGGGATGATCTCCATGCCCATGCGGTCGCGGACAAACAGCGAGACGTCGTACGCCGAGCGCCACTCATTCCGGGTCAGGCCAACGATGGCCCAGGTGCCCTTCGTTCGCATGAGTCGGTCGACAACCGCCGGATCGTTTTCGTGAGCCATGCTTCAACTCTACTCCTGCGGTAATTTAGCGGCCTTTTCCGAATATGTGGATGACGGGCAGCGACTGAGGGTCGTGATGAACGAATATTACAGCTCCAAAGGCGCCAATTTTGAGAAATCTTGCAACTCGGCTCTAGTAGATAGTGACCATCCCGAGCGGCCGAGAGACCTGGATCGATGAAGCCGCAGCAACCCCGGTGACGTGAGACGACCATTCCCACGTCACTGTTTTTCCGTTCCGGCGGAGGACCAGGGGTGCTACTGCCAGGACCGATGGAGTGCTGCAATGACCCGAGAGAATACTTCTGCCCTGCCCACCCTTGCCCGGATTCCATCCGAGGCAACCCCACGAACCACTTCGGACGCGACGGCGAACGAAGCAGGGCTGCGTGACGCGCCCGGCTCCTTCAGCGGCTCTTCGGGATGGTCCTCGACCGAGCCAACGGACGGCGCAGTGCACGGCGTCCCCAGCGACGGGCCGGCGCGTCACAGCGGCACCACCCCCACTGTGGACGCCGGCAATGTTGCCTTCTGGGAGGAACAGGCCCTCCGGCTGGACTGGGCCGAGCGCCCCGGCGGCCAGGAATCTGGGACCCGGGACCCTGGCACCCACAGGCCTTGGCACACGGCGCACAGCTGGCGGCCCGCCGACGTCGAAGCCGGCCGTGGGCCGGAGATCAAGTGGTTCGACGGCGGCAGGCTGAACGTCGCGTACAACTGCGTGGACCGCCACGTCGTCGCCGGCCGCGGGGACAAGGTGGCGCTGTTCTTCGAGGGCGAACCGGGCGACCGCCGCGCTATCACCTACGCCGAACTGCAGCGTGAAGTCTCCAGGGCCGCCAACGCGCTGCTGTCCCTCGGCATTACCAAGGGCGACCGCGTGGTCATCTACCTGCCGGTGATTCCGGAAACGGTCATCATCACCCTCGCCGTGGCCCGGATCGGCGCCATCCACTCCCTGGTGTTCGGCGGATTTTCCGCCGAGGCACTCCGGTTCCGCGTCGAGGACACCGGAGCCAAGCTACTGGTGACCACCGACGGCCAGTTCCGCCGCGGCGTCGCGGTGCCGGTCAAGGACAACGCAGACGCCGCCGTCGCCGGGGACAACGCCATCGAGCGCGTCCTGGTCATCAACCGCACCACGGCCCCCGACGATCTCGCAACGGTCCCCATGACCGCAGGCCGCGACGTCTGGTGGCACGACGTCGTCGAACCCGCCTCCGACGTGCACGAACCGGAGGCGTTCGACGCCGAGACTCCCCTGTTCATCATGTACACCTCCGGCACCACGGGTAAGCCCAAGGGATTGGTTCACACATCCGGCGGCTACCTGACCCAGGCATCGTGGAGCTTCGAGCACCTGTTCAGCAACCCGGACCCTGCGCTCCGGGACCAGGATGTGCACTGGTGCACCGCCGACCTCGCCTGGGTCACCGCGCACACCTACGAGATCTACGGTCCGCTCTCCAACGGCGTCACGCAGGTGATCTTCGAGGGCACGCCCAACACCCCGCACCCGGGCCGGCACTTCGAGATCATCGAACGCTACGGCGTCACGCAGTATTACACAGCGCCCACCCTGGTCCGCTCGCTCATGGGCTGGTTCCCGGACGGCGTCCCGGACAGCTACGACTTCTCCTCCATCCGTTTGCTCGGCACCGTGGGAGAGGCCGTTAACCCGGAGGCGTGGCGCTGGCTCCGCGACAACCTGGGTGCGGGGTCCGCCCCCGTGGTGGACACCTGGTGGCAGTCCGAAACCGGGGCCACCATCATGTCCCCTGCGCCCACGGACACAGAATTCAAGCCCGGCTGCGCCGCCCGGCCGCTGCCCGGTGTCAGCACCCGCGTGGTGGACGAGGCCGGGAACCGCACCGCACCCGGGGTACAGGGCTTCATCGTCGTGGACCAGCCCGGCCCGGCAATCGCCCGGACAGTCTGGGGCAACCCGCGCCGCTACTTCGACTCCTACTGGAGCCAGTATGCGGAGCAGGGCTGGTTCCTTGCCGGCGACGGCGCCAAGTACGACGACGACGGCGACATCTGGATCCTGGGGCGGGTGGACGACACGCTCAACGTCTCAGGCCACCTGCTCTCCACGATCGAGATTGAGTCCGCCCTCGTCACCCACCCGGATGTGGTGGAAGCGGGCGTCTGTCCGGTCGCCGATCCCAAAACGGGGCACGCCGTCGTCGCGTTTGTTGTTTTGAAGAACGGGGTTTCGGCGAGCTCAACCAGCGAAACCCTCCGCAACCACGTTGCCAAGGAGATCGGCCCGATCGCCAAGCCACGCGACATCGTCGTTGTCCCCGACGTACCCAAGACCCGCAGCGGCAAAATCATGCGCCGTCTGCTGACCCAGCTTTTCGAGGGAACCGCGCTGGGCGACACCACCTCACTCCAGAACGAACCGGCCATTGCCGGTATCCAGAAAGCGCTACACAGCCGCGCTGCCGCCGTCCCCGGAAACCCCAACTCCGGGCAGAAGTAAAGGAACAATTCATGAATGACATCAGCAACGTAGCCCGTCTTTCCGAACCGCTGAAGTTCGCTTACTGGGTGCCGAACGTCTCCGGCGGCCTGGTGGTCTCCACCATTGAGCAGCGCACCAGCTGGGACTTCGACTACAACAAGAAGCTGGCCCGCATCGCGGAGGAATCCGGTTTCGAATACGCCCTGACCCAGACCCGCTACGCCGCATCCTACGGGGCGGACAAGCAGCACGAGGCGACGTCCTTCAGCCTCGCCCTGCTCGCCGCCACCGAACGCCTCAAGGTGATCGCCGCCGTCCACCCGGGCATGTGGCACCCCGGCGTGCTGGCCAAGTACATCATCACCGCCGACCACATTTCGAACGGCCGAGCCGCCGTCAACATCGTTTCCGGCTGGCTGAAGAACGAATTCACCAACTTTGGCCTCGAATGGCTGGAGCATGACGAACGCTACGTCCGCACCGAGGAATTCATCAGGGTGCTGCGCGGGCTGTGGACCGAGAAGGAGTACAGCCAGGCCGGCAAGTACTACAACATCACGGACTTCACCCTGAACCCGGCCCCCGTGGACGTTCCGGGGCGCGCCCACCCGGAGATCTTCTTCGGCGGAAACTCCACGGCGGCCCAGGCCACCGCAGGCCGCGTCGCCGACTGGTACTTCTCGAACGGCAAGGACCTTGAAGGCTTCAAGGAAAACATCGCCGGCGTCGTCGCTGCTTCGGGTGAGACCAAGCGCGGCACGGAAGGGCAACTGGCCGCCCCAAGGTTTGGCCTCAACGGCTTCGTCATTGCGCGTGACTCGGAGAAGGAAGCCCGCGACACCCTCCGCGAGATCGTGGAGAAGGCGCACAAGCCCGCGGTCCAGGGCTTCCGGGACGCTGTGCAGGAAGCCGGCGCGTCCACCAAGGACGGCAAGGGCATGTGGGCTGACTCCAAGTTCGAGGACCTGATCCAGTACAACGACGGCTTCAAAACGCAGCTGATCGGCACCCCCGAGCAGATCGCCGAGCGCATCGTCGAGTACAAGAAGACCGGCGTGAACCTGTTCCTGACCTGCTACCTGCACTTCCAGGAGGAGGTCGCCGCCTTCGGCCAGGACATCCTGCCCATCGTCCGGGAACTTGAGGCCGACCTGGCCCGCAAGCATGGCACCGAGCTGGACCTGTCCCAGACGCCGGCGGCTTCGGCGGGCTCAGCCACCGGGCTGGTGACTGTCTAGTGGCTGACCGCAAATTCGGATTCCGCACCCGCGCCCTGCACGCCGGCGGCACTCCCGACGCCGAGCACGGCGCGCGCGCCGTGCCCATCTACCAGACCACGTCCTTCGTTTTCAAGGACACCCAGGACGCCGCCAACCTCTTCGCGCTGCAGAAATACGGCAACATCTATTCCCGCATCGGCAACCCCACAGTCGCCGCGTTCGAGGAGCGCATCGCCTCGCTGGAGGGCGGCATCGGCGCTGTGGCGACGTCGTCGGGCATGGCCGCGGAGTTCATCACCTTCGCCGCCCTCACCCAGGCCGGCGACCACATCGTGGCGGCGTCCCAGCTCTACGGCGGCACGGTCACCCAGCTCGACGTGACCCTGCGCCGTTTCGGCGTGGACACCACGTTCGTCCCCGGCACCGACCCCGCCGACTACGCGGCGGCGGTCCAGGAGAACACCAAGGCGATCTTCGTCGAGGTCGTGGCCAACCCGTCGTCGGAGGTCCAGGACCTGGCGGCCCTGGCAACGGTGGCGCACGACGCCGGTATCCCCCTCGTCGTCGACGCCACCTTGAGCACGCCGTACCTCGTGCGGCCGATTGAGCACGGCGCGGACATCGTGATTCACTCCGCCACGAAGTTCCTCGGCGGCCACGGCACCACCCTCGGCGGCGTCATCGTGGAGAGCGGCCGGTTCAACTGGGGCAACGGCAAGTTCCCCACCATGACCGAGCCCGTGGCCTCCTACGGCAACGTGTCCTGGTGGGGAAACTTCGGCGAATACGGGTTCCTCACCAAGCTGCGCTGCGAACAGCTGCGCGACATCGGGCCTGCCCTCTCACCGCAGTCCGCATTCCAGCTGCTGCAGGGCGTGGAGACCCTCCCCCAGCGCCTGGACGAGCACCTGAAAAACGCCCAGGCCGTGGCCGAGTGGCTCGAGGCCGACGAACGCGTGGCCTACGTGAACTTCTCCGGCCTGCCCTCCCACCCGCACTTCGAGCGGGCCCGGAAGTACCTGCCGCTGGGGCCGGGCTCCGTGTTCTCCTTCGGTGTGAAGGGCGGCCGGGCGGCCGGCCAGAAGTTCATCGAGTCCCTGCAGGTGGCCTCGCACCTGGCCAACGTGGGCGATGCCCGCACCCTGGTGATCCACCCGGGCTCCACGACCCACCAGCAGCTCAGCGATGAGCAGCTGGAATCCGCCGGCGTTCCGGAGGACCTGGTCCGCATCTCGGTTGGCCTGGAGGACATCGACGACATCCTCTGGGACCTGGACCAGGCGCTTACCGAAGCGCAGAGCGCGACGGCGGATGACGCCGTCGTCCTCGAAGAACCTGCTGATTCCTGCACGATTGGAGCACGGGCATGAGCACCACTGACAGAACCTGGGCCGGTCCCTCCGCGCCGGAGCGTCTGAACCTGCTGCGGGAGGCGAAGTCGATTGCCATAGTGGGCGCCTCGGACAAGCCGTCCCGGGCGAGCTATTTCGTGGCCACCTATCTGCAATCCTCGACGCGGTACAAGGTGTACTTCGTGAACCCTGTGGTCAAGGAGATCCTCGGCCAGCCCACCTACGCCTCACTCGCGGACCTGCCGGAGAGCCCGGACATCGTGGACGTGTTCCGCAAGCACGACGACCTGCCCGGCGTGCTGGACGAGGCCGTCGCTGCCGGCGCAAAGACCCTGTGGTTGCAGCTCGGATCGTGGCACGAGGGCGTGGCGCAGGATGCCGAGGCCGCGGGACTGAGCGTGGTGATGGACCGTTGCGTCAAGATCGAGCACGCGCGTTTCCATGGCGGGCTTCACCTTGCCGGGTTCGATACGGGAGTGATCTCCTCGAAGCGCCAGGTCCTGGCCTAGAAAAAATGCCGGGCTGGAATTTGATGGGGGACAAGTTCCAGCCCGGCACTCTCACTTTGGTAATCGACAGGGAACCCGAAAGGGTTACGCGGATTCCAAAACTTTTTCCCGTGGGGGTTGCTCCGCGTTAGGGCGTGCCGGGGACCGGCTTGGCCGGAACGGTCGGCATGCCGCCCGGCAGCGTGGGCACTGCCGGCAGCGGCTTCGCCGGAACGTGGGGAGTCACGCCGGTTCCGGGGACCGTGGGCAGCTGGCTGGGCCGGCCCGGCGTCGGCATCTTGCTCTTTGCGGCCTCGCCGGAGGGACCCTTTGACGCCGAGGAGTTCGATGAATCCTTCGCGGGAGCCTGATCCGTCTGGGCGGGCGTCACGGGTGCCGACGGCGAAGCAGCCGTTCCGGTAACCGATGGCCTGGGTGCAGCAACAGTCGGCGCCGGAGCCGCCGGGATGCCGGCGAGCGACGTGGGCACCGGCGTCGGCGCGGTTGTCTCGCTGGTCGGCTGGAAGATTCGGACCACGGTGTGGCCCACGCTGTTGCGGAAGTCCTCGCTGGATGCGGCGACAGCGCCGGCTCCGAGCCCCATGGCACCGACCACTGCGGCGCCCACCACAAAGCCCATGCGCCGCTGCCGGTTGCGGCGGTGCAGTTCAAGGCTCGCCACGTTGGAGGCGGCGCGTCGCATGGCCGGTTCCTGGGCGGGCACTACCGACGCGGGTACGCCTGCAGCGGATGCACCGTGGGCGAGCAGGGCGGCGAGATCGGCCCGCGGTCGGGGTGCGGCGTCCTGGGCGAGCCCGCGCAGTTCTTCGAGGGACCTGCGGAGATCGGCGTCGTCTTCGAGCCCGGAATCCAGGAGGATCGCCTGGATCTCTCCCTCTTCGCGGCCAGCCGGCGTGACACTCATGATGCTGCGTGGTCCTTTTCCTTGACGAGTTCGCGCAGGGCGATGAGCCCACGGCGCTGGAGCTGCTTGATGGCCCCCGGGGTCTTGTCCATGATGCCGGCCACCTGTTCCACCGACAGGTCCGCGACGATCCGCAGGACCAGCACTTCCCGCTGGTCGTCGTTGAGCATGGCAAGTGAAGAAGTGATTCCGCCCAGCGAACCGAGCACCTCGTCCTCGGCGGAACTCGACCGGCGCTCATCCAGGAGCGGGTCGAATTCGGTGAGCTGCGGCGTTCTCGCGGACCGGCGGTGGTAGTCCACGAGCCGGGCGTGCGCCACGGAGAAAATGAAGGTCCGCAGCCCGGAGTGGCCGCCCCTGACATTGCTGAGCTTGGGCAGGACATCCACGAAGACGTCCTGCGTGAGGGCCTCGGCGTCGTCCACCCCGCGGGCCCGGAAATAACCGAGGACTGCGGGCGAAATGATGCTGTAGACAGCGCTGAAGCCGGAAGGGTCGCCAGACAGGGCTGCTGACAATTCGTCGTCGGTCAGCTGAGCTGCCAAGGAGCGGTCCTTCCCTTTACTGCAGGTGTGCGGCGGTAGTAAGCCTAGCCGCCGCACACCTCACGCCCCTATTCGGGGAACGCCCTGTTTCGCGTGCTGTGGACTACTTGCCGGTGGGCAGGTCGGCAGCAGCGTCGGCCTTGACGTCAGCGTCTGCAGCGACGGACGGTGCGGCCGGCTTGGCCACGTGGTCCGCAACGTTCGGAACGGCCGGGGTGGCGGGAAGGGCCGGGGTGGCCGGAACGCCGGCACCACCGGGGACAGCGGGCGTAGCGGGGATTGCCGCGGTCACGTCGGCGCCTGCAGCCTTGTCACCGGCGGAGACGTTGGCGTTGGCGTTGTCCTTGTCAGCTTCCACTGCGGCGTCGGCTGCGTCCGCGGCTTCGCCGGCAGCCTTGGCCTTGGCGGCAGGGGCGGCAGGAACCGTCGGAGTAGCCGGCGCGGCCGGGACGGCGGGCACTGCCGGAACCTCAGGGGTGGCGGGAACGGCCGGGGTGGCGGGCGTAGCGGGGGTCACCTCTGCGTGCTGCGAGCTGGAAACCTGCGCGGCATTGGCCAGTCCGATGCCGGAGAAACCTCCAACAGCGACGATGGCGGCTGCAACAGCAATCTTGGTGGTCTTGCTAACACTCTTCATCAGAAAAAAATCCTTTGGTTGATTGAAGGCCGGGTCGGAGGCCGATGGGGGACAACCTCCTGCCCGGCGCTTACACATACGTAATCGCAGCCGCGGGCCGGCAGGTTACGCGGTTCCGGAAACTTTTTTCAGACGGGATGTTTTTCTGCCCGGAGAGCACGACGGCGGCGGGCCACCGTAAGGTGACCCGCCGCCGTCGGGAACTGCTTGCTTGAGCTGTTGTTGCCGGACGCTTCCGGCGTCAGTCAGTTTTAGTCAAGGATCAAATCGTTGACCACGATCGTCTGGTCGCGGTCCGGTCCGACGCCGATCGCGGAGAACCGAGTGCCGGACAGCTTCTCGAGGGCCAGCACGTAGTTGCGGGCGTTCTCGGGCAGGTCAGCCAGCGTGCGGGCGCCGGTGATGTCCTCGGTCCAGCCTTCGAAGTATTCGAAGATGGGCTTGGCGTGGTGGAATTCCGTCTGGGTCATGGGCATCTCGTCGTGCCGGACGCCGTCGACGTCGTAGGCCACGCACACCGGGATCTGTTCGATGCCGGTGAGGACGTCAAGCTTGGTGACGAAGTAGTCCGTGAAGCCGTTCACCCGGGAGGCGTGGCGGGCCAGGACGGCGTCGTACCAGCCGCAGCGCCGCGGGCGGCCGGTGTTGACGCCGAATTCGCCGCCGGTCTTCTGCAGGTACATGCCCATCTCGTCGAACAGCTCCGTAGGGAACGGGCCAGCGCCGACGCGGGTGGTGTACGCCTTGATGATGCCGATGGACCGCGAGATGCGGGTGGGGCCAATGCCCGAACCCACCGAGGCACCGCCCGCCGTCGGGTTGGAGGAGGTGACGAACGGGTAGGTGCCGTGGTCGACGTCGAGGAACGTGGCCTGGCCGCCTTCCATGAGCACCACCTTGCCCTCGTCCAGGGCTGTGTTCAGCACGAGGGTGCTGTCAATGACCAGGGGGCGCAGCCGGTCGGCGAAGGAGAGGAAGTAGTTGACCACTTCATCCACCTCGATGCTGCGGCGGTTGTAGACCTTGACCAGGAGCTCGTTCTTCTGGCGCAGCGACCCTTCGACCTTCTGGCGCAGGATGGACTCGTCGAAGACGTCCTGGACGCGGATCCCGAGGCGGGCAACCTTGTCCATGTAGGTGGGCCCGATGCCGCGGCCGGTGGTGCCGATGGCGCGGCTGCCGAGGAAGCGTTCGGTGACCTTGTCCAGCACCTGGTGGTACGGGGCCACAAGGTGGGCGTTCGCGGAAACCCGCAGCTTGGAGGTGTCCGCGCCGCGGGCTTCGAGGCCTTCGATCTCCTGGAAAAGTGCCTCCAGGTTGACGACGCAGCCGTTGCCGATGATGGGGACGGCGTTGGGGCTGAGGATGCCGGCCGGAAGGAGCTTGAGCTCATACTTCTCACCGCCTACGACGACGGTGTGCCCGGCGTTGTTGCCGCCGTTCGGCTTCACGACATAGTCGACGCGGCCGCCAAGCAGGTCGGTGGCCTTACCTTTTCCTTCGTCGCCCCATTGGGCTCCGACGATCACGATTGCTGGCATGGGATCCTCCCCCATTCGTTCGGGCCTAGCCCGGCTGGATCACCGAGGTGCTTCAACCAGAGGTCGGCGCCGTTCATGAGAATGCCCCGAATTCGTCGTCCGAACCCGCCGCGCTGACCGGGAAAGGGACGCAAGAGTTCCGGGGCTCTTACCACCCAAGTTTAGCGGATGGTCCACCCGCAGATCGCCGTCGCAAAGCTCGAGGCTCTGGGAGAAGGCGCACGCCTCGCCACCGAACGGCTCTTGGAAGTGATTTAGCCCTCATTTGCTGCCCTGCAGGCCCTTTCCCCCGCGTGTCGGCGGCGGCGGCGCGCGGAGCGGAACCCTGCGGTTCGGACGCCTTGCTAAACTGGGAAGGGCCGGTCAGGTACCGGCCCACACCTCATTTCTCACCACGCCGCACTCGGGCATGCCAGCGGCGTGCCGGACTGCGGCGCGGCGGCGCGACCCACCTGCAGGAGACACAGCACCATATGACCGCTCTGGCTACCGAATCCTTCCATGACCAGCTTCTTAGGCGCCGTTACGAGCCCAACGTTGCCGCTGTCAATGAGCTCTGCGATACATTGCAGAGCGCCAAGCCGGGCACCCAGGTGCCGTACGTCGACCCCGCACACGACGTCGACGAATGCCGCATCATCAGCCTCTTCTCCAACATCGGCACGGCATCGCCCACCGGCTTCATCATGCCGGGCGACGACGACGCTGCCACCCGCATGCTGGGCCTGCAGTGGAAGCTGGGCCTGCGGCCGGAATTCATCATGCCGTGGAACGTCCACCCGTGGCACACGCCGGATGAGCCGAACGGCAAGTTCACCCCCGACCAGATTCAGGCCGGCCTCAAGCCGCTGCTGAAATTCCTGGCACTGGTCCCCCGTGCCTCGGTCATCGTGGCCCACGGCACCGAGGCCAACCGCCTTGCCGGCCTGCTGCTCAAGACCGAGGTCCCGCTGCTCTGGCGCCGGGGGCTCAAGACCTACAAGGTCCGTTCGCTGAGCGGCCGCTCCTTCGCCGGAAGCCCCGAGCGGCAGAAGCAGTACCTCGACGAGATGCACGTTGCCTACGCCGACGCCATGGCCCGCACCGGCCTGCAGAGGGCCAGCTAGCATACGACGGCGCCGCCGCCGCCGAGGGTTCCCTGGCTGAGCGGAACGAAGCGAGGGAGGCGGCGGGGAACTACTTGCCCTCGATGGCAGCCTTGGCTGCGGGGTCCGAGTCGTTGAGGAACTTCTCGATGCGCTGGGGCTCTTCCGCCTCGTTGATGGCGGCGGAAGCGCGGCCCAGTGAGTAAAGCGCCCGCAGGAAGCCGCGGTTGGGCTCGTGCTCCCACGGGATGGGTCCCACACCCCGCCAGCCGTTGCGGCGAAGCGCGTCCAGGCCGCGGTGGTAGCCGACCCGTGCGTAGGCGTAGGAATCGATGGTGCGGCCTTCCGACCACGCCTCCTCGGCCAGCACGGCCCACAACAGCGACGACGTGGGGTGCTTTTCCACGAGGTCCAGTGCTTCAGCACCGAGCGCGAGGTGCTGGTAGACCTCGGTCTCGGCGGGCAGGAGTGTGGGCTCGGGACCCATCAGGTTCCTGCGGAACTCGTCGGACACGACTAGAAGGTCTTTCCGGCCGAGCCAAGCTGCTTGGTGGCTTCAACCACGCGGGCTGCCAGGCCGGCTTCAGCCGAGGCGCCCCAGACGCGGGGGTCGTAGGTCTTCTTGTTGCCGACCTCGCCGTCAACCTTCAGCACGCCGTCGTAGTTGCGGAACATGTGGTCCGCCACTGGACGGGTGAAGGCATACTGGGTGTCGGTGTCGATGTTCATCTTGATGGTGCCGAAGGAAACGGCGTCCGCGATTTCCTGGTCCGAGGAGCCGGAACCGCCGTGGAACACGAGGTCGAACGGGTTTTCCTTGCCGATCTTCGCACCGACCTGGGCCTGGATGTCCTTCAGGATCTCCGGGCGCAGCTTCACGCCGCCGGGCTTGTACACACCGTGCACGTTGCCGAAGGTCAGCGCGGTGATGTAGCGGCCGTTCTCGCCGGCACCGAGGGCATCAATGGTGGCAAGGGCGTCTTCCACCGTGGTGTAGAGCTTCTCGTTGATCTCGTTCTCGACGCCGTCTTCCTCGCCGCCGACGGTGCCGATTTCGACCTCGAGGATAATCTTGGCCGCAGCGGTGCGCTCCAGCAGTTCACGGGCGATGCGCAGGTTTTCCTGCAGCGTCTCGGCGGAGCCGTCCCACATGTGCGAGTTGAACAGCGGGTTGCGGCCGGCCTTGACCTCAGCCTCCGAAGCGGCCAGCAGGGGCAGTACGAAAGCGTCCAGCTTGTCCTTGGGGCAGTGGTCCGTGTGCAGCGCGATGTTCACACCGTAGTTCTTGGCCACTTCGCGGGCGAACGCGGCGAAGCCCAGCGAACCGGCAACCATGTCCTTGGTGGAGGCGCCGGACCAGTACGCGGCACCGCCGGTGGAAACCTGGACGATGCCGTCAGACTCAGCATCGGCGAAGCCGCGCAGCGCGGCGTTCAGCGTCTGCGAGGACGTGACGTTAACGGCGGGATATGCGAAGCCGCCCGCCTTTGCGCGGTCGATCATCTCGGAGTAGATCTCTGGGGTTGCAATGGGCATGCTGACTCCTAAAGTGAATTTCGTCTGCGGGTTTTGTTGACCCTGGAGTGAACCTCGTCGGCTAGGAACCATCCTAGCCATTTCTTTGCACGGGCCGTGGTTTGGGTCACCCGGCCGGGTAACACTTGCCCCCGAGCGCCGGCGCCCCCATCGAGATGGCACTTCGCGGCAGTCTCGGGCGCGGACACTGCCGCGAAGTGTCATCTCGCGCGCCAGCCCCGGCTCTGCAACGCCGCCCGGACCTTGCCGACGACGGCCGGACGCTCGCCGGCAAGGTCGAACTTCGACACCCGGACCTCAAGCCAGCCTTGCTCTGCCGCAACGTCCGCGCGCCGGATATCCCGCAGGTACTGGTCGGCGGCATTGTGGTGCGAGCCCTCGTACTGGACCGCTACTCGCTGCGCCGGCGAAGCGGCGTCCGGCCAAAGCACCGGCCTTCCAGAAACGCCCGTCACCACATGGTTCAGAACGGGTTCGGGCAAGCCGCTTCTGATCAGGTGAAGGCGCATCCTCGTTTCAGGCTGGGAATCCGAACCCACTCGGACCAATTCCACCGCGGATCTGGCGTTGCGTATGCCGCGCATCCCGGGGTGCCGGGCGATGGCAGCCCGAAGGTCCTCGACAGTGCACATTGGCTCCCGTGGCCGAGGAAAGTCCGGGCCGTGCGAGCACACAAGCGAGTCGCCGGCAACAACGAGTTCGTCGACGGTCAGGATCGAGGCCAGGTCCAGCCAGGTTCGGGCAGGCGACGTGAGCCGGACGCCGTCGCACTCAATGACCTCACCGGGGAGTAGCGTGAGCAGGTGACCCACCACGTTCACCCTGCGCGGCATGCTGAATCCGCGCCGGCGGGCCACGTGGATACGCCAGTCCCGCTCCAGCCAGACGGGCAAGCACGCCTGCAGAATTCTGGCGGCCGAGGCTACGGCAAGCACGGAGGCGTCATCAAGCTCGGTGTAGGCGCGCAGCGCATCCGCTCCGGACGCCTCCGACGCGAGGTGCATCCGGATGCCCCGCGAAACCGTGACCAAGTCCTTCGCCTCGGTGCGGGTCCTACTAACTCCGGCCTTATCTGCGGCGCGGAGGGAGAAGGAGCCCGTCCTCAGGTGCTCGGGGAGGGGTGCCTTGCGCATGATCAATTGTTGCCGCCCAGTCAGCGGCCCCCGGGGTTATCCACAGGGAAAGACGCCGTACTCGCTTCGAAATGGCACTTCACGGCAGTGTCATGCGCAAACATTGCCGTGAAGTGCCACCTCGGCGGGGGTCAGACGTGCTGGCCGAACACGTGCCGGCGGACCCAGGCGTGCATGGCGATCGCCGCGGCCGAGCCTGCGTTGATGGACCGGGTGGACCCGAACTGCTCGATCGACAGCGTGGCCTCTGCCGCCTCATGCACCTCGGGCGTCAGCCCCGGGCCTTCCTGCCCGAAGACCAGCACGCATTTCTGCGGCAGTTCATAGGTCTCCAGCGGCACGGAGTCGGGGAAGATGTCGATCCCGATGATGGCCAGCCCCTCCCCCTGCGCCCAGGCCACGAAGTCCTCCACGGTGGGGTGGTGGCGGACGTGCTGGTAGCGGTCGGTGACCATCGCCCCGCGCCGGTTCCACCGCCGTCGTCCGATGATGTGGACCTCCTTGGCGAGGAATGCGTTGGCGGTGCGCACCACGGTGCCGATGTTGAGGTCGTGCTGCCAGTTCTCGATGGCGATGTGGAAGTCGTGCCGTTTGGCGTCCAGGTCCGCGACGATCGCCTCGTGCTTCCAGTACCGGTACTTGTCCACGACGTTGCGCCGGTCGCCGTCCGTCAGGAGGTCCGGATCCCAGTGGCCGCCTTCCGGCCATTCACCTTCCCAGGGCCCGACGCCGACCTCCGGCTTTGGCTCCGGCGTCCCGTTCTGTTCTGGCTGGGATGGTTCTGGTTGGGGTTCGGGTGTCCCGGGCGTTTGCGTCACCCCTCAACACTAGACTGGGCTCCGAACGCAAACATCTCGGTGAAGGAATGACATGGCAGAAGTGGACAAGGTAAAGACATCGGCGGCCGTGTACCGCAGCGGCCAGGACATTGAATGCTGGCTCACCGACATGGACGGCGTCCTGGTGCATGAGAACCAAGCCGTTCCCGGGGCCGCGGAACTGGTCCAGCGCTGGGTGGACACCTCAAAGCGCTTCCTGGTCCTGACCAACAACTCCATTTTCACACCGCGCGACCTCGCCGCCCGGCTGCGGGCCTCCGGCCTGGAAATCCCGGAGGAGAACATCTGGACGTCGGCCCTGGCCACGGCCCAGTTCCTGAAGGACCAGGTGCAGGGTTCGGATTCCGGGAACCGCGCCTACACCATCGGCGAGGCAGGACTGACGACGGCGCTCCACGAGGCCGGCTTCATCCTCACCGACCAGAACCCCGACTTTGTGGTGCTCGGAGAAACCCGCACGTACTCCTTCGAGGCGATCACCATGGCGATCCGGCTGATCCTCGCGGGGGCGCGTTTCATCGCCACCAACCCGGACGCCACCGGTCCCTCCAAGGACGGCCCGATGCCCGCCACGGGCGCCATCGCCGCACTGATCACCAAGGCGACCGGACGGGAACCGTACATTGTGGGCAAGCCGAACCCCATGATGTTCCGCTCGGCCATGAACCAGATCGATGCACATTCGGAGACCACCGCGATGATCGGCGACCGCATGGACACCGACATCATCGCTGGCATGGAGGCAGGGCTGCACACCGTCCTGGTGCTCAGCGGCATCACGCAGCGCGACGAAATCGCCTCCTACCCGTTCCGGCCCAACCAGGTGCTGAACTCCGTGGCGGACCTCAAGAACCAGATCTAGAACGGTGTCATCTTTCCGCCGCCCCCGGGCAGCGGAAAGATCTCGTTCTCCAGGTCCTCGAGGATGGGCCGGTACACGAACGGGTTCCAGCCCGGGCTCGCGTGTGCGGGCAATGCGCCCGTGGTCTGCCGGTCGGCCGTGACCATGTTGCCGGCGAATGTCTGCGCCCAGGAATCGCGGGCCGTCCGGTAGTTGACGGTCTGGTCCCGCGGATTTCCGATGTAGGCCATGCGCGTATCGCCGATCTGGCCCGCAAAGCGCGTGGCATCGAAGTGGTAGATGTAGGCGGATTCCGTCTGCACCAGCACGCTGGAGGGTGCGATCGGGGACAGCTGCTCCAGCGTCTGGTCGAGAATTTGCCGCCAGGAGCGCTCGTCCTTGTGGACCACCCGCTCCCCCAGCTCGTAGCCCCCGCGCAGCACGGAGGGGATCCGGAACCCGCTTTCGTAGAGGAACACCACGCCGTCGAACCAGCTCTGGTCCAGGACGTCGAACTTGCTGTAGGGGCTGCCGTCGAGCACGATCAGTTCAACCTTGACGCCATGAAGCTCCAGCAGCCGGGCTGCCACCTGCGTCGCCACCATCCCGCCGAAACTGTGACCGTAGAAGTACAGCGTGGTGAGGTTGTGTGCCCGGACGTGCTCAATCACCGCGATGACCAGCTGGTCGATGTCCAGTCCGAGGTTCGAATACCCCGCCGCCGCGAGCTGGCCGCGCAGCCGGAGGCTCCCGCGAAGCGAATTGAGGATCCACTGGGCCTCTTCCCAGCTTGTCTTGTAGCCGGGGAACAGGATCCAGCTGGCATTCGGAAAGTAACTCTGCGCGAAGTCGTCCTCGACCACGAGTATTTTGTGGACCTGCCGCTCCTCCTGCACGCGCTTCGTGAACAGCATGTCTGCGGCGAGGACAGTGGAGGCGCCGGCTCCAGTGAGGAAGGTCCGGCGTGAGAAGCGTTTGAGGTTCGCGGCGCGCCGAAGAAGCCGGGCAGCGTCTGCGCCCGGCGGCTTCTGCTGGCCGGTCTGGCCCGCGGCCCCTTCGTATGGCACTGAACTACCCTAGGCACAGCCCGGCGGGCCAGCACAAGCGGCAGGGGCCTACGGCCCAAAAGCTTAGGGGCCAAAAGCGGAGCGGACGACGGCGGGAGGTCGCGCCGTCGTCCGCTCCAGGCGTCCGCTCCAGGCGTCCGCTCGGGCTGCCAAAGCAGCCCAGGCGAGGATCAGCTCAGGCCGAGCTCGTCCTTGCTGAAGGCGTACAGGTACGGCACGCCGGCTTCGGCTTCGATCTTTTCCTTGGCGCCGGTGTCGCGGTCGACGATGACGGCGACAGCGACGACGTTGCCGCCGGCGTTGCGAACGCCCTCGACGGCGGTCAGGGCCGAGCCACCCGTGGTGGAGGTGTCCTCAAGCACCAGGACCTTGCGGCCCTCGACGGACGGACCCTCCACCTGGCGGCCCATGCCGTAGGACTTCTGCGCCTTGCGGACCACAAACGCGTCGACCGCCCGGCCGGCGTCGGTGGCGGCGTGCATGACGGCGGTTCCCACCGGGTCTGCCCCCATCGTGAGGCCGCCGGCGCACTCAAAGTCGATGCCGGCCTCGTCGATCAGGGACAGCATGACCTGGCCCACGAGCTTGGAGGCCTCGTGGTGCAGGGTGATGCGGCGCAGGTCGATGTAGTAGTCGGCCTCGGCTCCGCTGGACAGAATGACCTTGCCGCGGACAACCGCGAGCTCCTTGATCAGTTCCAGAAGTCGGGCACGGGCAGCGGTGTTGGAAAGCGAGTCCGGGGTGGCAGTCATGGGCTCCAGTTTAGTCGGTGCCGGATGCCTTGCCGGGCCCAGCGTCCACCCGCCGGGCAAAGGCAGGCGCGTGCTCGGGCAGGGGTCCGATCGCGATCATCCGGGGCAGCAGCCGCATCAGGACGGGCACGTGCTGGGCGAGGTACATCATCACCGGCGGCGCTCCCGACCTCTTGCCGGTAAAGAGCGGGACGAAGACGCCGCGGTGCATAATGCGCTGGACAGACTGGACGATCACGGTGGGCAGCTGACGCCGCCGCTGCACCGCCGCCAGATCCTTCACGGTGACTTTGCCGCGCAGCAACGCGGGGGCGAGCCGGGTTGCCGCGGCTACGGCATCCTGGATGGCCAGGTTGATCCCCACCCCGCCAGCCGGGGACATCGCATGCGCGGCGTCGCCGATGCACAGCAGCCCGTCGACGTACCAACGCCGCAGGCGGTCCAGCCGGACATCAAGCCAGTGAAGGTCGTCCAGGGAAGCGATGGCATCGACCCTGTCGGCAAGGTCAGGGCGCAGCGCGGCGATCCGCTCCCGGAACCGCTCCACTCCCTCGCTCTTGATGCGGTCACCGGAGCCTTTCTGCGCGAAGTAGCCCATCTGGTAATAGGTTTCCCGGAACAGGGCGATAACGCCGGCGCGGTCACCGAAGGCCGGAACGATCCCGGCCACCTCCCCCTTTTCGGACTCGGCCCTCGGCAGCTTGAACCACCAGGTGTCGAACGGCACCGGGTATTCCTTCGATCGCAGGCCTGCCCTCTGGCGCAGCACCGAGTGCCGGCCGTCGGTGGCGACCACGAGGTCGGCACGGAGCTCACCCTCTGTCCCGTCCTTGGTGACGTACCGGATTCCGGTGACCCGGCCGCCGTCGGACATCAGGGCCGTTGCTTTGTGCTCCATCAGGAGCGTGAACGTGGGCTCCTGCTCGGCGGCGCGGGCGAGGAAGTTCAGGAAGTCCCACTGCGGCATCATGGCGATGTAGTTGTACGGCGGCCGGAGGGCGGCGAAATTGCCCAGCGTGACCAGGCCTCCGCCGGGCACCGGGAAAGCGACATTGCGCAACCGGCTTTGCGGCAGTTCGCGGAACTCGGCGCCGAGCCCGAGTTCGTCGATAAGCCGGATGGTGGAGGCATGGACGGTGTCGCCGCGGAAGTCACGGAGGAAATCGCCGTGCTTTTCGAGGACGGTGACCTCCACGCCGGCCCGCGCCAGCAAGAGGCCCAGCATCATGCCGGCCGGCCCGCCGCCCACCACCGCGCACCCTGTGCTCTCCATGAGCCATACGGTACGCCTCCCGGTGCACGGGAGCACAGAGCGCGAACGGACGCCTGAGCCCCGGTCCTCTGGCGGAAACAGTTGAGCCCTGCGGATTCCGCTGGCTAGTGTGGACCACATGCGCACACTCCAAGCCAAGATCATCGAAGAAATGGGCGTCCAGCCCCAGATCGATCCCGCAGAGGAGGTGCGCAAACGCGTCACTTTTTTGAAGGAGTACCTCAAGGCCACCGGCACCAAGGGCTTTGTCCTGGGCATCTCCGGCGGCCTTGACTCATCGCTCGCCGGGCGGCTCGCACAGCTCGCGGTCGACGAGCTGCAGTCAGAGGGCGTGGACGCGCAGTTTGTGGCGGTCCGCCTCCCCTACGGTGTGCAGCACGATGAGGATGACGCGCAGGCCGCCCTGGACTTCATCAAGGCCTCGAAGGAATGGACGTTCAACATTTCCGCCGCCGTGGACGGCTTCGAGGACGAGTTCGAAAAGACGGTCGGCAACGGGATCTCCGACTTCCACAAGGGCAACACGAAGGCCCGCACGCGCATGATCGCCCAGTACGCCCTGGCCGGGGAGCACAACTACCTCGTCATCGGCACCGACCACGGCGCTGAATCCGTCACCGGATTCTTCACCAAGTACGGCGACGGCGGGGCCGACATCCTGCCGCTGTTCGGCCTGAACAAGCGGCAGAACCGGGCCCTGCTGGAACACCTCGGCGCCCCGGAGCGGGTGTGGAAGAAGGTGCCCACGGCCGACCTCCTGGACGACAGGCCCGGCCGCACCGATGAGGACGAACTGGGCCTGACCTACGACCAGATCGACGATTACCTCGAGGGCCGCGACATCGGCGACAGCGCAGCGGAACTGATCGAGCAGAAGTACTTGCGGACCCGGCACAAGCGCACAGTTCCGGTCAGCATCTTCGACACGTGGTGGAAGCACGAGGGTCCGGAAGAGGCCAGGGCAGGTCTCTAGCCTTTGTCTTCCGGACGGGTCTAGGGCAGCAGCAGGATCTTCCCGCGGCCGTGGCCGCCGCGGCTGATTTCCAGCGCGGCGGCGGCCTCGATCAGCGGCATCCGGTGCGCGATCGTAAAGGTGATCTGGCCCTCCGCGGCGAGCGTCCCCGCTTCAGCCACCCGGCCTTCCAGCTGCTGTACGGCCACCAGCCCCGCCGCCGATGACTGCTCACCCGGAACGGTGGTCACCGCCCGGCCGGCGCCCTGGAGCAGCTCCGCTGTTGCTGCCAGAGAATCCTCGCTGCCCACGGTGTCCAAGACTGCCGTGACTGTTCCGGCTTCGTCAGCCAGGGAACGCACCCGATCGGCCAGGCCCCGGCCGTACGTCACGGGTTCGGCGCCCAGTTCGCTGAGGTACTCCTGGTTGGCCTCCGACGCCGTGCCGATCACGCGTGCGCCGAAGGCCTGCGCAATCTGGACCGCGGCCGAGCCAACCCCACCCGCGGCTCCGTGGATCAGCACTGTGTCCCCGGCTCCCACCGCGAGCTGCTTCAGGGCCGAATACGCCGTGCCTCCTGCCACTGGAATGCACGCAGCCTGCTCGAAGTCCACACCCGCCGGCAGGGGGGTCAGCTGGTCGGCCGGCAGCACGGCCTCTGTCCGGTAGCCGCCCATAAGTCCGTTCCAAATGACCTCGTCACCCACTGCGAACCCCTCAAAAGCGGGCCCGACGGCGGTCACAACACCGGCCGCCTCGCAGCCGGGCACCGCCGGAAAGTCCAGGGGCGTCCACTTTTTCAGGTGGCCGGCCACGAGTTTCCAGTCCACGGGGTTGACGCTGACGGCCCGGAACGCCACGCGGACGTCGCCCTCGCCAGGCTCCGGCAGCTCCTCCGTTCCCACCTTCAGGACTTCTGGGCCGCCGTATTCGTCGAAGTAGACCCTGGTGCTCATGGCTCCGGTTCCTTTGCTGCCGTCCCGCGCTGTAGTGCAAGGGTAGGCGGGGCAGTGCAGCCATCACAAGGAACGTCCGGGTGTCAGGTCAGCGCCGGACTTCCACCTCTCCCACCATGCCCATGTAGTCATGGAGGGCGCACAAGTAGTCGAACTCACCCACCTTGTTGAAGGTCACGGTGAACTTGTCCCCGGGCTCCATGAGACCGGAGCTGAGGTTTCCGCCCTTGAAGTTCTTGGGGTTGCCTACCGGGGCGAACACATTGGCCGGCTCATGTCCGAACGTCACCGTATGCGGTGCGCCCATTCCCGAGTTCACGAAGGTCACAGTGTCGCCGAGGTGGACGACGATCTCCTGGCGGACGAACCGCATCAGCATGGCGGTTCCGTTGTCCGTCCCGGCGATCACCTTATGGTTGCTGGCCTGCTTGCGGGCAGCCTCCCATTGCTTCTCACCGTCCCGGACGATCTTCCGTTCCTCCTTCTTGGTTTGGCGGTCGTACTGCGACTGCGAGAACGGGTAATCGGTTCCCGTGGCCCGGACGTGCACAGTTCCCTTCATCGCCCTCCCGTGAACGAGGCAGTAGTAGGTGTAATTGCCGGTGCGCGTGAACTTCAGTGTGTAATGCTCCACCGCTTTGAAGCCTGTGTTGGAGACATTGGCCATGATTCCGGAGTTGTAGTAGGACTGGCCGTCATAGCTTGCGCTGCCCTGGCGGCTTAGTTGCTTTGAGTCAAAGGGGTTGAATGGCTGAAGCCGCTGGCCTTTCGCCAGGAACGTCACGGTGTGGATTTCAGCGGCGTTCGCCTCCCACTTGATGCTGTCCCCGGCGTTGACATAGATGTTCCACGGAAGGAAGGACATGCCTTGGATGGCGCGGTCTGCGGACTCTGAGCCGACTTGGACAGTCCAGGTCTTCGCTGAGTGCCCTTCGTCCGCCGAGGCGGCACTGCTGAGGGAGAGCGGCAGGAGCATGGCCGCCAAGGAGACGGCGAGAAGGCGCAGCAGGTGCGGCCTTTGTTGGTTTTCTGGTTTGCGAGTCATGCGACTCATTCCTTTTACGCTGGGCGTTGGCAGCCGCGGTGCGGCCGGGAAGGTGCCGACCCGTAGATTGCGGCGTCGGACCGATGCCAGAGCGGCGCGGGCCCAGCGGGCCCCTTCTGCTTTCCTTTGTCACCCAGCCCGGAGAGGGGAAGAGGCCTCGGAACCGGCCCCGCCACCGAACTAGGCGACAAAACGGGAGTTTCCGGTTCTCGAAGGGATACATTGTGGTTCTGTTGAGCCGTCAGAGCCCGATTCGTGACCGGCGGCCCGCGGTCCAAGCCGGCCGGTCCGAGACTACAGATGCAATTCTTATCGTGCTCCGCGGTGACGTTTTTGTCGAGGTACCAGTGTAGTCGGGGCGCCAATGTACTCGTCGAGGCGCCAGGAGTGCTCAGTTCGCGCCGCGCCTCCGGAGCCGGGCGGTTAGCCGGTGGGCCTCCTCCAGCAGGAGCCGGCCCAGCAGTTCGCGCCGGTCTTCACGGAACCGGGGTTCGATGCCGGTCAGGGATAGTGCCCAGGACGGACGCCCAGCCTGGTCGAAGACCGCCGCGCCCATCCCCCAGCTTCCTTCGAGCACCAAGCCGGGGTTCACGGAGTAGCCCCGGCGGCGGGTCTGCTGCAGGCCCTTCCGGACCACGTCCTCCGGGTGCCCGTCGGCGTATTTGCCGGCATGGGCAGCCCAGTCGGCCAGGATCTGCTCCTGTTCCGCCTCGGGCAGGAACGCCATGATCGCCGTTCCTGCGGATGCCACGCCCAGCGGAAACCGGACACCCTCGTGAAGCACGAAGGAGCGGACGGGGAAGCTGCCTTCCTCCCTCAGCAGGCACACGGTCTCAGAGCCCCGGCGGATGGAGAAGAAGGCGCTCTCGCCGGTCGCCTCGGCAAGCCGGCGCAGGCTGGGCCTCGCGAGGTCCTCCAGCGGGAAGCGCGCGGCAGCAACCGAGCCCATCAGCAGGGCCTCGGGACCGAGCACCCAGTTCCCGCTCAGGGGGTCGTGGTCGAGGAGGCCCTCGGCGGCGAGTGACGTGAGCAGGCGGTGCACCGTAGGGCGAGTCAGCCCAGAGTCCCGCACAAGCTCCACCAGCGGGCTTCCTTCCGGCTTGCGTCCCACGATTCGCAGGAGGCCTGCGACCCGACTGACGACCTGTGCGCCTTGGACCGGTGCCTGATTCACGATTCTCCCTAATAATCCATATTGTGGACACTCTTCAGCCTACCGTCCACAGTGTAAAAGCGCGACAAATAAAGTGCTGCCAAGCCTTGACACAGCCTCGCAAGCCCGCCTACGCTCCACACTCAAAACCAGTGTCCACAAAGTGGACTGCGACTCAGCTCAACGAGGAGATGCGATGCCCAAACTGAAATCCGCCGCTGCCGAGGCCCTGCACGATGTCCTGCGGGACGGAATCACCCTTGCCGTGGGCGGGTTCGGGCTGAGCGGCATTCCCGCGGATCTGATTGAGGCCGTGCGTGATTCCGGCGTGAAGGACCTTACCGTGGTGTCCAACAACATGGGTGTGGACGGCAAAGGCCTGGGCATCCTGATCGAGGCCGGCCAGGTCCGCAAGGTCATCGCCTCCTACGTCGGGGAAAACAGGCTCTTCGCCGAGCAGTACCTCGCCGGCGTCCTGGAAGTGGAGTTCACCCCGCAGGGCACCCTGGCCGAGCGGCTGCGCGCCGGCGGCGCCGGCATCCCTGCCTTCTACACCAAGACCGGGGTGGGCACCCTGGTGGCCGAGGGCAAACCGCACGAGGTCTTCGACGGCGAAACGTACGTCCGGGAGCGCGCCATTAGGGCCGACGTCGCACTGGTCCACGCGCATACCGCTGACACGGACGGCAACCTGATCTACCGCCACACCGCCCGGAACTTCAACCCGGTGGTCGCCACCGCGGGCGCCGTCACCCTCGCCGAGGCGGAGGTCATCGTCGAACCCGGCGCGCTGGATCCGAACCACATTGTCACGCCCGGCGTCTACGTCCAGCACCTGGTCCGGGCCAGCAACAGGGGCAAGGACATCGAACAGCGCACCGTCCGCCCCCGCGCGGACCGGATCAGCCCCGAACTCGTGAACAACTAACAAGGAGACTCCCGTGGCCTGGACCCGGAATGAGATGGCCGCAATTGCGGCCGAAGAACTGAACGACGGCGACTACGTCAACCTCGGCATCGGCATCCCCACCCTGGTGGCCAATAACCTGCCCGACGGCGTCCGCGTGGTCCTGCAAAGCGAAAACGGGCTGCTCGGCATGGGCCCGTTCCCCTACGAGGGCGAGGAAGACGCCGACCTCATCAACGCCGGCAAACAGACAGTCACCATCCTGCCCGGCGGCAGCATCTTCGACTCCGCCACCTCCTTCGGCATGATCCGCGGCGGGCACGTGAAGGTCGCCATCCTCGGCGCCATGCAGGTCTCCGGCAACGGCGACCTCGCCAACTGGACCATCCCCGGCAAAATGGTCAAAGGCATGGGCGGTGCCATGGACCTCGTCGCCGGCACACCGCGCGTCGTGGTCCTCACCGAACACAACGCCAAAGACGGCAGCCCCAAAATCGTCACCGACTGCACCCTCCCCCTGACCGGCGTGAGCGTCGTGGATCGCATCATCAGCGACCTCGCCGTCTTCGACCTCCACAAAAACGACGACGGTGGCCGGCAGCTCACCCTCACCCGCCTCGCCCCCGGCGTCACGGAGGCGGAAATCCGTGAAAAGACCGAAGCGGAGTTTACGGTTGCCCCGGACCTCGCCGAACCGGCCCAGGTTTGACGCTGCGGGCATGGTGAAAGGGCCGAACCCTGGCGGCTGACAGCCAAAAGCCGGGCGGGTTCAGCACCATCAGTTCCGCGACCGGATAAGCCGGGCGATCTCGGCAAAGCCGAGACGCTCGGCGTTCTCCAAAGCCGTTCTGCCCTGCCGGTCTTGGATGTTGGGGTCCGCCCCGGCGTCCAGCAGCTGCCGAACCACGTCCTGCTGCCTCGGACCTCCGTTGTTCAGGAGGATGGCTTCCTGCATCGCGGTCCAGCCGAGCTTGTTGACGTGATTGACGGGGACGCCGGCGGCGATGAGGATCCGCACTGTCTCCACATGCCCGTGCTCGCTGGCAGGGATAAGGGCGGTGCCGCCGAAACGGTTGGTGCTCCTGACGTCGGCACCATGGGCCAGGGTCAGCCGCAGAATCTCGTTGAAGCCCTCGGCGCCCGCGTACAGGAAGGCCGAATCCTGGATCTCGTCCTTGGCGTTCACGTTCCCGCCTTCGCGGATCAGCTGCGCCACGAGCCCCACATCGTTGGCTTTCGCGGCCAGGACCAGCCGCTGGTCCAGCTTCTGCTGCTCAGCCTGGGACAGGGACGGACGTGAGGCGGTGGGGGCGGACGACGGCGGCCGCGCAGTGCCGCTCGCGCCGGAACCGCCCGCCGTCGTCGGACTTCCCAGGCTCGGGCTTCCCGGGCTGAGGCTTCCGGGCGTTGTCCCACGCGGGCTGGGACTGGCCGAGCTTGAACCGGCGGGGGCCGGGCCCCCAGGGCTTGAGCTGGCTGGGGACGGGGCGCCGGCCGACGGGGCGCCGGGGGCGCACCCGGCCAGCAGGGACGCCACGAGCACCGCCAGGCCGGCGAGCGGAAGAACGCTGGCCGGCCGGCCGCCGTCGCGCCCGTCTTCAACCACAGCCCGCAACCTACTTGCCGGCGATCACGGCCGCGCCGGCCTCGGCGCAGGCCTCGTCCAGCTTGCCGTCGGGGGCGCCACCGACACCGATGCCCGCCAGGGAGACGCCGTTCACCTTCAGCGGGACACCGCCCGGGAGGAACAGAGTGCCGGGAAGGTCAGCGATGCTCGGCCCGTTGCCTGAGATGCGCTTGGCAAGTTCGCTGGTGGGGCTGCCGAACGCTGCGGCCGTGTACGCCTTGCGCTTGGCGGACTCGATGGTGTGCTCGGCTGCATTGTCGCCACGCAGGAGGGCCTGGACGGTGCCGAACCGGTCCACCAGGGCCACCGTGACGAACGGCAGCTTGTCGGCCTGGCACTTGGCGAGCGCGGCGCCCACTGCCTTCGCCGAGGCGCCAACGGTGATCCGGTTCTGGGCGACGACGTTGTCAGCACCCGGCTGGACATCCGCGGCGGGCACAGCAGCGGCGGGCTCGACCGAAGCCGCTGCGGGGGAAAGCGCCGATCCCGAATTGGTGAGGGCGGTGGCACCGGCGGTGATGGCGAGCGCTCCGGCCGCCGCGGCGGCAAAGATTTTCTGGGACTTCTTCACGGTGGTTCTCCTTCGATAAGCGGGGCGCAGCCCACGTTTGCGGGCGCAGTCAAACGGCCACATCTCCATGGTGATCCTGTTGCCGCCGCGGGCGCATCAGGCCATCAGTTGGGACCGGCTGGTACTTCCGGCTGGCGGTATCAGCCAAAAGGCTGAGAGACCAGCAACGGTGCGCGCAATAGCATGGTTCCTAGCACGTCTCCCACCGGAACCGGATCCACCCATGCCCTTCACCGCCCCCACTGCACCGGAAGTACTTCCCGCACGCACCGGCCGTGTTCCGGGCAGCCGGCTGGGACGGATTGACGCCGCGGTCCATCTGGGCTTCGCGGTGCTCATCGTCGCGTCGGCGGTGCGCTACGTGATGCGGCACAGCGCCCCGGACAACCTGTTTGTCCTCGCGCTGGCGGCCGCCGCCTGCGCCCTGTACGCCGTCATCGCCGTGCTCGCCCAGCGCCGGCGCCCCTGGGCAGTGTGGATGTTCGTCCTGGTCGCTGTCTGGGCCGTACTGGTGATCTCCGCACCCAGCTTCGCGTGGTGCTCGTTTGCCCTGTTCTTCCTGTGCCGCATCGCCTTCACCGGGGCGGTCGCCTACGCGGCGGCGGGGGCGACGGCGGCAGCCACCGCCGCGGGACTGTTCCGGCTCAGCGACGGCACCGATCTGGCGATGCTCCTGGGGCCGCTCGCCGTCGGCGTCCTGCTAACGCTGATCTACGACCGCATTGAACACGACGCCGCCGAGCAGCGGCGCCTGCACCGTGAAGTGTCGCTCGCCCAGGGGCAGTTGGCGGCCAGCGAGCGCCGGGCGGGCACCACCGCGGAGCGTGAGCGCGTCTCCAGGGAGATCCACGACACCGTGACTCAGGGCCTCGCCAGCAGCCTGCTCCTGCTCGAGGCCGCGAACCGTGCCTGGCCGGAGCCGGCGTCCCGGCAGGATCTTCGGCGGGCCACCGAATTGCTGCGCCGGAACCTCTCCGACACCCGCAGCCTGGTCCACGAACTGGCGTCCCCTGGCCTCGACGCCTCGCCGCTGCCGGACGCCCTGCTCCAGGCCGCCTCGCAGTACGTGCCGGACGCCAGGCTGCTGGTCACCGGCGAACCCCGGGGGGTGGCAGGCGAGGTCCGCCACGCCCTTCTCAGGGTGGTGCAGAGCGCCACCTCGAACATCAAGCTGCACGCCTCCGCGGACACCACCACCATCACCCTCGGCTTCCTGCCCGATGCGGTCACACTGGACATCTACGACGACGGCACGGGCTTCGATCCGGCGGCGGTAGCACCGCCGTCGGACGCCGGTGGATACGGACTGCGGGCCATGCGGCAGCGGGTGGAGCAGCTGGGCGGCGCCTTCTCCGTGGAAAGCGCCCCGGGCCAGGGAACTGTTGTGGCGGCGCAGCTGCCGGCAAAGGGGGAAGAATGAGCGCCATCACTGTGGTCCTGGTCGACGACCATCTCGTGGTCCGCAGCGGATTGAAGGCCCTGCTGGGGACTCAGCCGGACATCGAGGTGGTGGCCGAGGCCTCCTCGGGCGAGGAAGCCCTGACCGCTGTGGAAGGGCACGCCCCCGACGTCGTGGTCATGGACCTGGCGATGGGCCCGGGCATGGACGGGATCGAGGCGATCCGGAAGCTCCGCGAACGCAACCGCAAGCAGGCCGTGCTGGTCTTCACCACCTATGATTCCGACGCCGACATTGTCCGGGCCGTGGATGCCGGGGCCATGGGCTACCTCCTGAAGGACGCCGCACCCGAGGAGATCTTCGCCGCGGTCCGGGGCGCCGTCCAAGGCAAGAGTGTCATGAGCCCGCCGGTGGCCTCCCGTCTGTTCCAGCAGCTACGCAACCCTGACGAGGTGCTGACACCGCGGGAGGCCGAGCTGCTGAGCCTCCTCACGGAGGGACTCAGCAACCGGGAGCTGGGGCAGCGGCTGTTCATTTCCGAGGCCACCGTCAAGACCCATCTCGCTCACATCTACGCCAAACTGGGCGTGGAAACGAGGGCCGCGGCCATCGCCACCGCCATCCGCCGGGAGGGGATGCGGTAAGGGGGCCTTCCCAGCGCCCTTTCCCAGCGCACTCGTGACCTTGTTCGGCGAACCGGTCGGGGCAACACGCCGCGGCGAACGGCGTGGCGGGGCGCTTCCGGGGCCAAACAAGGTCAGGATGGCGGCGCCCAACCCCAGGGCTAGACTCAATCACGTCCGCCCCGCCCATTTTGAGGAGCAGCCATGCGCGCCACCATCATCCACGGACCTGGAGACATCAGGGTGGAAGACCGCGAGTACCCGGCCGTCCAGCTCCCCACGGACGCCGTGGTCCGGGTGACTGCCGCCTGCGTCTGCGGCTCCGACCTGTGGCCGTACCGCGGTGTGAAGCCGGTCCGCCGCCCTTCCGCCATCGGCCATGAATTTGTCGGGGTCGTGGAAAGCACAGGTGCCGACGTTTCCACGCTCCAAGCAGGCGACTTTGTCATCGCCCCCTTCGTGGTCAGCTGCGGGCAGTGCCCGCAGTGCCTGAACGGAGTCACCGTGGCGTGCGACCATCTCGCCGGCTGGGGCGGAAAAGACGACGCCGGATTCGCCGTCGACGGCGGCCAGGGCCAGGCAGTGCGGGTCCCGCTCGCCCAGTCGACGCTCGTCAAGGTGCCGGATGTCATCGACCCGGACGCAGAGCTGCGCAACAGCCTGCTGACCCTCTCCGACGTCATGGCCACCGGCCACCACGCCGCGGTCAGCGCCCAAGTGGGTCCTGGCAGGACAGTTGTGGTGGTGGGCGACGGCGCCGTGGGACTGTGTGGCGTCCTCGCGGCCAGGCGGCTCGGCGCCGGGCGGATCATCGCGATGTCCCGCCACGCCGACCGGCAGGCCATCGCCCGCGAATTCGGTGCCACGGACATTGTGGCGGAACGCGGGGACGACGGCGTCGCCAAGGTCCGTGAACTGCTCGGCGGTGTGCTGGCTGACTCGGTGCTCGAGTGCGTGGGGACCAAGGAGTCCATGGAGCAGGCTCTGCACTCCGTCCGGCCCGGCGGCGCCCTGGGCTTCGTCGGGGTCCCCACAGGAGGCGCGGAGATTCCGCTGCGTTACCTGTTCGACAAGAACATCACCGTGGCAGGCGGCATGGCTCCGGCCCGGACCTACATTCCCGAACTGCTCGTGGACGTGTTGTCCGGCAGCATCAACCCAGGGCGTGTCTTCGACGTCGAAATGCCCCTGGAGGAAGCCCCCGAAGCCTACAAAGCGATGGACGAGCGCCGTGCCATCAAGGTGCTCCTGACGCCCTGAGCGCGCACCGCAACGCGCTACTGGTGCGCGCACGCGCCTGCCTCTTGCGCGGGCACACTGCCGGGTCTACGGTGATCGGCATCAGACACCAACGCCGTCGAGGAGCCGTCATGGCCGGGTTTGTGCAGATCATCGAATTCCAGACCTCTCGCATCGACGAGATCGAAGCGCTGGGCCGGCCGTCCAGAACCGAAGGAGCCACCACACCGACGTTTCGCCGCATCACCGCCACGGCGGACCGGGACCGTCCCGGGACATACTTCACCATCGTGGAGTTCGACTCCTACGAGTCGGCGATGGAGAACTCCAACCGGCCTGAAACGTCCGACTTCGCCGCGCAGATGGCGGCCCTGTGTGAGGGACCCCCGGTTTTCCGCAACCTCGATGTGCAATGGGAGGACACCGGGCAGGGGTCCGCAACCGCTCTTTAGACCGCTGTTGGTGTTACAGGAGGGACTCCTGATGACGGCAGCTATTGCACGCCCGGCAGTTGGCCCATAGGTTGGAGACAGCGGACAACAGTTTCGCGTCTGCCTGCTGTCGGAGCAGGACCAGAAAAAGGGTTACAAAGGAAGTTAGCAATGGCAACAGGCACAGTTAAATGGTTCAACGCCGAAAAGGGCTTCGGCTTCATCGCTCCGGATGATGGATCAGCAGATGTATTCGCACACTATTCAGCAATTGCCAGCAGCGGCTACCGCTCCCTGGATGAGAACCAGAAGGTCGAGTTCGAGGTGACCCAGGGCCCCAAGGGTCCGCAGGCAGAGAACATCCGCCCGCTGTAACGGCTTTCCAAAGGCTCCCCTGTCCGTGCCCCGCACGCACAGGGGAGTTTTTGGTTTTCAGCCCGGCATATTTGCACCGCTTTCCAAGCCTGCGGAGCCCTGGCGGCGCGCCGCCCCAGGGAGCAGGTCTCGGGCGGGGCCGCAAAGTGGTGCAGAAATGCCCCTAGCAGCGCCGCACTGCCCGGTAGAGTGCCGCCATGGATGAAAAAGCGACCCTGCACCACTACCTCAGGACTCGGCGCGCCCAGCTCCTCGCCAAGCTCGACGGCCTGGGTGAGTATGACGTCCGCCGGCCGATGACACCCACCGGGACCAATCTCCTGGGCTTGGTGAAGCACGTGGCCAGTGTGGAACTGGATTATTTCGGCGAGGTCTTCGGCCGGCCCAGCGGCCGGGTGCTGCCCTGGTTCGCCGACGGTGCCGAACCGGACGCGGACATGTGGGCCACCCCGGAGCAGACACGGGCCGAGATCGTCGACCTGCACCACTTCTCGGCGGCGCACACCGATGCGACCATCGATGCGCTGCCCCTCGATGCTCCCGGCGTCGTGCCCTGGTGGCGGGAAGAACGCAGAAACGTGACCCTGCACCAGATGCTGGTACACATGTGTGCGGAGACGGCGCAGCACTTGGGACACGCGGACATCATCCGCGAACTCATCGACGGCTCCGCCGGGCAGGGCCCCAACGACCCCAATCTCCCCCAGCGGGGTTCCGCGGAGCAGGCAGCCTATGTGGAGCAACTGGAGGCCGCAGCGCGGGAAGCTGCCGCGCTGGCCGGGTGGAACGCCCCTTAGACGAAGGCCGATTTTCCTGTCACGGCCCGGGCCACAATCAGGGAATTGATCTCGTAGCTGCCCTCGTAGGTGTAGAGGATCTCGGCGTCACCGAAGAGCTTCCCCATCTCGAAGTCGCTGCTGATGCCGTTGCCGCCCAGCAGCGACCGGCCCAGGGCCACGGAGGCCCGGGCCAGCCGGGTTGTGGTGGCCTTGGCCATCGCCGCCTGGGCCATTTCCAGCCTGCCCTCCTCCTGGATCCGGGCCAGCTGTGCCATCAGGGCCAGCGAGGCCGAGGCGTTGCCCAGGATCTCGGCAAGCTGCTGCTGGATGAGCTGGAAGCGCGCCAGCTCCTTGCCGAACTGGCGGCGCTGCAACGAATAGGAGCGGGCAACGTCAAAGGCCGCGAGTTGAATCCCTGCTGCCTGCCAGCCCACCCAGGCGCGGGAATCCCTCAGCAGTTCGTTGGCCTTGGTGAAATCCGTGGCGCCGGGGAGCATGTTGGTTTCCGGAATGCGGACGCCGTCCAGCTGGATGTCGGCGTTCTGCATGATCCGCAGCCCGATCTTGTTGCTGATCTTGGTGGCCGTGTAGCCGGGGCGGTCCGTCTCGACAATGAAGCCTTTGATCTGCTGGTCGGCGGCGTCCCGGGCCCACACGAGCGCAAAGTCGGCGATGGTTCCGGCCCCTATCCACCGCTTGGCCCCGTCGATGACCCACTCGCCGTCCTCCAGCCGGGCCGTGGTGGCCAGCCCGCCGGCGATGTCCGAGCCGTGCTCCGGCTCGGTCAGCGCGAACGCCCCCAGCTGGGTGAAGGCGGTCAGTCCCGGCAGCCACCGCTGCTTCTGCTCCTCCGACCCCAGGGCGTCGATCATGCCGACGATCAGCTCGTTGTGGATGCCCACCAGTGCCGACAGGGAGACGTCGGCCCGCGCCACCTCAACGTACATGAGGCCCTTGAAGAGCGTGGATGTCCCGTCCGTCTGCAGCCCGCCAAGCCCGTGCTTCCCCAGCTCGGCGAGCAGCCCGAACGGGAACTCTTCCCGGTTCCAGTATTCGATGGACTGGGCCCGGACCCTGGACTGCAGGAAGTCCCGGATTTCGAGATAGCGGGTCCGCTCGGCCGGCGGAAGCAGGTCCGCAACATACATAAGATCGGCATCGGCAAACGGTGGCGCCATAGTCCCCGTTTCCCCTGCTGTGGCTTTCCCCGTTGTAGCCTCTGCAGGCTGTCCGTTGTCACGTCCTTGTGGCTGCACGGGCATAGGTCCCTTCGCTCTTCCAAACCGTTGGATGTCCTAGTATATTGCACAGTGATGTGGATCACTAGGACGCGAATCCCCAAGCGAAAGGTGCCCCATTGACAGTCACCGACGACTTCCGTGCCGCACGCGACCAGTTGCTCGCTTTGCGCCAGGACTACCGCCAGGCGAGGGCCAGCTTCGAATGGCCGCGGCCCGCGGAGTTCAACTTCGCACTCGACTGGTTCGACGCCATCGCCGCCGATCCTGCCAGCGGCGCCAACCCCGCCCTGGTGATCGTGGAACAGGACGGATCCGCCACCCGACGCAGCTTCGCCGAACTGTCGGCCCGGTCCAACCAGGTGGCCAACTGGCTCCGCAGCCAGGGCGTGAAGCGCGGCGACCGCATAATCATCATGCTGGGCAACCAGGTGGAACTGTGGGAACTCGTGCTGGCCGGCATCAAGCTTGGCATCGTGTTGATCCCCACCACCACCCTCATGGGTCCCGCGGACCTGAAGGACCGGGTGGAGCGCGGGGAAGCGGGCTGGGCCGCCGTCGGCCGTTCAAACCTCGGCAAGTTCGCCGAGGTGCCCGGCAGCTACCGGCTCATCGAAATGCCCGACGCCGGTGGCGGCGGCAGCTCACGCGCCGGTGGCGGCGCCGGAACTGAGGCCGGTGCCGGCACCGCGCAGGCGCTGCAGTACTCGGACTCCGCCGTCTCCCCCAGGGACTTCACCCCCGACGCCCCCACCTTGGCGGACGAAACCCTGCTCCTCTACTTCACCTCGGGCACCACCTCCAAAGCCAAGCTCGTGGAACACACGCACACCTCGTATCCGGTGGGCCACCTCTCCACGATGTACTGGATCGGCCTCGAGCCGGGAGACGTGCACCTCAACGTGGCTTCCCCGGGCTGGGCCAAACACGCCTGGTCCAACCTGTTCGCCCCGTGGATTGCCGAGGCCTGCGTGTTCGTTTACAACTACGAACGCTTCGATGCCAGGGCCCTGATGGAGCAGATGGACCGGGAGAAAGTCACCAGCTTCTGCGCTCCGCCCACCGTCTGGCGGATGCTCATCCAGGCCGATCTCAGCCTCCTCAAAAATCCGCCCACCAAGGTTGTTTCAGCCGGCGAGCCGCTCAACGCGGAAGTCATCGGCCAGGTAGAGCGCGCCTGGGGCCAGACCATCCGCGACGGCTTCGGCCAGACCGAGACCACGGTGCAGGTGGCCAACACCCCCGCCCAGCCCGTCAAGACCGGTGCCATGGGCCAGCCACTGCCGGGGTACGACGTGGTCCTCGTCGATCCCGTGACAGGAGAAGAAGCGGACGACGGCGAGCTGTGCCTGCGCCTGGATCCCCGCCCCGCCGGGCTGATGAAGTCGTACTACGGCGATCCGGACAAGACGGCCGAAGCCTTCCGCGGCGGCTACTACCACACGGGCGACATGGCCAGCCGGGACGAGCACGGCGTCATCACCTACGTGGGCCGCGACGACGACGTCTTCAAGTCCTCCGACTACCGGCTCTCCCCGTTCGAGCTGGAGAGTGTGCTCATCGAGCACCCGGCGGTGGCGGAGGCCGCCGTCGTTCCCTCCCCCGACCCGCTGAAGCTGTCCGTGCCCAAGGCGTTTGTGGTGCTGGCTGCCGGCCACGAACCGGGACCCGAACTCGCCGAGGAAATCCTCCGATACTGCCGCGACCATCTGGCGCCGTTCAAGCGCATCCGGCGGCTGGAGTTCACCGAGCTGCCGAAAACCATCTCGGGAAAAATCCGCCGGGTTGAGCTGCGGCACAGTGAGGAGCTCCGCCATGCAGACAGCACTCAGGGGAGCGTTGCCCTCGGCCTGGGAACGGAATACTCCGAAACGGATTTCCCGGGCCTGAAAAGCCAGGGCTGAGCCGTGAGCCCTCCGCTGCCCCGTGACCCAATTGCCGACGCACAGCGCAACTGGGAGAGCCACGGCTGGAGTGACGTCGCCGCACCAATGGCTGCCATCACGGCAATCATGCGCACCCAGCAGATCCTTCTGGCCCGCATCGAGGGGGCCCTGAAGCCGTTCGGGCTGACCTTCGCCCGCTACGAACTCCTGGCGCTGCTCAGCTTCGCCAGGAGTGGCGCCCTGCCCATGAACAAGGCGAGCGCCCTGCTGCAGGTCCACCCCACTTCGGTGACCAACGCCGTCGACCGCCTCCAGACAGCGGGACTGGTGGTCCGCTCACCGCATCCCACGGACGGGCGCACCACGCTGATCGAGCTCACGGCTGAGGGCCGCACGCTGGCGAAAAGGGCGACGGCGGTGCTCAACGCCGAGGTATTCGGCCAGTCCGGTTTCGGCGAGAATGACGTGAACCAGCTCATCCGGATTCTGGGCGATTTTCGCCGCGGCGCTGGGGACTTTACGGACTGACGGGCTTTACGGATTGTCCGGCTTCACCGACCGCCCGGCCGTCCGTGCCACGCTGGAGCTCCTGGACGAACGTGTCAAGCAATGCCGCCTGCTGCGGGCTGTTGGCCAGATGTACCAGGTCGGCAGCCGTGCTGGCCACCTTGATGTTGGTATCCTGGCTGTACTTGGCCAGCAGATCGAAAGCGGTCTGGGAACCAATCCGCAGTATGCCCATCAGGATGCCCTTCGCCTGTTCTATGGTGCTTCGCGTGCCAAGGGCACCTTCAACCGCCTCCCGTGCCGCCCTCTCCGTTTCCCACTGCAGGGTGCTGGTCAGGTCAACGATGAACCCCTCAACAGCAATGAGCCGGCCGTTCTCCATGAGCGCCTCGCCGGCAGTGAGGACACGGTGTTCCCGCATGCGGGCATCAAGGATCCGGTGGTAGCTGCAGAAAAATCCGCCTGAATCGCAGGCCGCCATGAAGATGTCATGGCAGCGGTCCCTGTCATCCGGATGCTTGTGGGAGTAGAGAAGCTCCACGGTGGGCACGATCTCGCCGCGCCGGTAACCGTGGAGCGTGTACAGCTCATCGGACCATTCAAGCCGCCCCGAAATGGCATCGTAATGGAACGTGCCGGCAACACAATCTGCCGGCCCGAGGGCGCTCGAGTAGGCCCGCACGGTTTTCGGAAGGCTCATCGCGGTCCCCTGCCGCCCTACCCGGCCATCCCTTGGCACTGGAGGGGCACGCGCATGGATGGGCGTCGCACGGCAGCGTGGGGGCGGGAACCGAGGAAGCGGTCCACGGGAGCCTTAGCCAACTCCTTCACATGGCCCATCCCGGCGTACTCACGAACGGCAGCGATACGCTCGACTGCGGCAGCTTTGCTGGGAAAAGGGCGGGATACGGCCATCACGGTGCCGTCCGGGGCGGTGAGCTGGAATCTGAAGGAATCCCCTGCGTCAATGAAGAGTTCGAACATGCCAGCCATTTAGCCCTCCTGGATACGGGAACACGGCATCCGGGACGCCGTCGTCGCCGGAAGCAGCTGAGGTTTTTCTCCTTACCGATCCCGCGGATGAGCCAGGGCGGTAATTGAGGAATTTATGAAATTGTGAACCAGTTCCGGGCTCTTGGCAAGGGCGGTCCCCGGCCGCAGCACACTGTGCGCCCGGTCCGCCAGCGAAAGTTCTTGCCCCGCTCGTCGGGGACAGACCGTTCTGTCTCTATACTGGGGTCTAAACGCCTTTGGGGGCACCGACGTTGGCGGGCCGGCAAGATCCTGCCGGGAAGCACGTGGCAAGTAACAGCGGAAGGAATCCAGAATGGGCGACATGCCCGACGGCGTGATCCACACCGGGGTAAAGGCCGACCTGTTCAAGTCCATGGGACACCCCGCACGTATCCTGGTCCTGGAGATGCTGGTCAACGGCCCCGAGACCGTGAGCAACCTGCGGGACTGCACCGGGCTTGAGGCCTCCAACCTCTCCCAGCACCTCGGCATCCTGCGGCGGCAGCGGCTTATTGTTCCGTCCCGGAAGGACGGTCGCCTGTTCTACGAACTGACGTCACCCGAAGTCCGCGAGGTCCTCGAAGCGGCCCGCGGCCTGCTGGGCACCATCCTGGACGTTGGCGTCCTGAGGAAACCTGACGGCGGAGCGGAGGGCAACGGCTCCAACGCGGACCCCGGCGCCGCGCCTGCATCCGCCCTGACGCCGGCAGCACAGGCCGCAGGCTAGGCGTGGTCCGCGACGGCGGCCGGCGCGGCATGCCCGAAAAGCCAGGCCGCGACGTCGCTCCTCAACACAACGTGCGGGCTGCCCGTTCCGCTGACACTTCCGGCCGGCACGTAGTAGCCGCGGCCGCCGCCCGGACCGCCGGCAGCCCGGTCCAGTGCCTCCACGCTCCTGCGGCTCAGGTGCCCCTGCGGGCCCGTGGCGTGGATTTCCTCAAGCTCGGCCGCGGTGAGGCGTCCCAGTACAGCAGCGATGTCGGCCACGATCGTTCCCCTTTTCGCACGTTTGCCTGAATAAACACTTTTGCCTGAAGTGCAAGGCTAGGGCATCGCGATTAACTGCGGGTGAAATCCCGGCGGCCATTTCAGGATTCCGCTGTGGCGGCAGGTGAAATCGCGGCGGCGAAGTCAGTACAGGAAGATGTCGATCCACGTCCGGTTGTGCGCGTGGAGCAGCACCAGGAACAGCACGAAGTCGAAGAGCAGGTGCACGCTCACGATGTACGACAGCGACTTGGTCACCGTGAAGATGCGGGCCTGCAGCAGGGCGAAGGGATAGATGAAAAACGGCGCCCAGGCCTTGAACCCCAGTTCCCACAGGAACGAGGTGAACAGGACGGCCTGCAGCAGGTTGGCCTGCCAGTCGGGCAGGTGGCGGCGCAGCAGGGCGAAGCAGGTGCAGATGAAGAACAGCTCATCCCAGATGCCCAGAGCGTTGGTGCCGACGAAGAGCCGCGCGATACCCTCGGGGTCGTGCACCGCGGGCCAGTTCGAGTAGACCCCGGTCCGGATCATGTACACGGGCAGCAAGGCGTAGCCAATCACGACGACGGCGGGGAGGTACCATTTCTCCGCACGTGTCCATTTCTGCCCGGTCCGCACCGGAAACACCACGGCATGCTCTTTGGTGATGAAGCGCGATACGGCATAGGGGATCCCCACGGCCGCGATCATGGCCGAGCCCATGACGAGCATGTGGGACGCGCTGACGTCGGTAGTGATCGGCACGGCGCTGATGATGGCCACCCCGGCCGCAATCAGCGCGAGGTCGCGGAACAGCAGCCGGTCCACCAAGGCCGCGAGCACGAGGGCTGCAGCGAGCAGGGCATACCCCAACAGGCTCTGGTCCAGCGCAAACAGGACAAAGCCGGCCAGTGAAACCATGGCCGCCGGGACAACGCGCAGGGAAGTCCCCTTCACGGTTCGCTCCCCGGTCAGCCGAGTGCTCACCGGTGCCTGAACTCCGGCTGGCGCTTCTCCGCGAAAGCAGCCATGCCTTCCTTCTGGTCCTCGGAGGCGAACAGCGAATGGAACAGCCGCCGTTCAAACAGCACACCCTGCGCCAGCCCCGTCTCGAAGGCCGCGTTGACGGCTTCCTTGGCTAGCATGGCGGCCGGCTTCGACTTGGATGCGACGACCTCGGCGGCCTTCAGCGCCTCCTCCACGGTGTCAGCGGCAGGCACCACCCGTGCCACCAGACCTGAGCGCTCCGCCTCGGCCGCGTCGATGAACCGGCCGGTGAGGATCATGTCCATCGCTTTGGCCTTGCCCACGGCACGGGTGAGCCGCTGGGACCCGCCCATGCCCGGCACGACGCCGAGGTTGATCTCGGGCTGGCCGAACTTGGCATTGTCGCCGGCGATGATGAAGTCACACATCATGGCCAGCTCGCAGCCGCCGCCCAGCGCGAAGCCGGACACCGCCGCGATCAGCGGGATGCGCAGCCGGGTGAGGTCTTCCCACCCGCGGAACCAGTCGGCGTCGTACATCTCCAGGTAGCCCTTGTCGGCCATCTCCTTGATGTCAGCGCCGGCAGCGAAGGCCTTCCCCGATCCGGTGATCACGACGGCGCCGACGCCGGGATCCGCGTCCATGGCCGAAACCGCCGCCACGAGTTCTTCCAAGGTGGTCCTGTCGAGGGCGTTCAACGCCTCGGGCCTGTTCAGGGTGACCAGGCCGACGCGCCCGCGGCGTTCCACCAGAATGTTCCCGTACTCGTGCGTCATCCATGCCCCTCACGTGGTTGTGCGTCCTGAAACGTCGGTGCGTCCTGAAACTAAGCCTACTGTCCTGACTTGTCCCGGATGTCCGTGATGATGCCGGAGAAATCCCGGCCGGCCCCGCCTTCCGCAGCGAAGGCATCGTAAATCTCGGAGGCCAGCGGTCCCATCCGGGCGGCAACACCGGTGGACTGGAGGGCGTTCAGCGCCAACCGCAGATCCTTGGCCATCAATGCGCCGGCGAACCCGGGCTGATAGTCGCGGTTGGCGGGACTGGTGGGCACCGGCCCCGGGACCGGGCAGTTGGTGGTGAGGGCCCAGCACTGCCCCGACGCCGCGGACGCGACGTCGAAGAGAGCCTGGTGCGTCAGCCCCAGCTTCTCCCCGAGGACGAACGCCTCGCTGACGGCGATCATCGAGACGCCCAGGATGAGGTTGTTGCAGACCTTCGCGGCCTGGCCGGCGCCGTGCTCTCCGCACAGCACCGCGCGCTTGCCCATGACGTCGAACAGCGGCCGCACCGTCTCGAAGTCCTCCGGTAGCGCGCCCACCATGAATGTCAGCGTCCCGGCCTCTGCGCCCACCACTCCGCCGGAAACCGGTGCGTCCACGGAGCGGTGACCGGCGTCGAGGGCGAGCCGGGCCGCTTCCCGCGCCTCGTCGACGTTGATGGTGGAGCAGTCCAGGAACATGGTGTTCGGCGCCGCGGCGGCCAGCAGTCCGGGCTCCCCGTTCGCGCCCCGGTACGCGTCGAGCACATGCTGCCCGCTCGGGAACATCGTGAGCACGATCTCTGCTCCGGGGATGGTTTCCGGGGCACTCGCGGCAACGGGGATGCCGTGCTCGCGCGCAGCGTCCAGCGCGGCGGGCACCACGTCGAAGCCGATGACGTCGTAGCCTGCCTTGACCAGGTTGACGGCCATGGGTCCGCCCATGTGGCCGAGCCCGAGGAACGCGACACGCGTTTTTGCTTCTTCAGGCATGGTCCGACTCCCTTTCCCACAGAACCAGTTCCCTGTCCCCCAACGGCGCAAAGTACCGCTCGACGTCCTCCGCGTGCACCTCCGGCAGCGTTGCCGGCTGCCACTGCGGGTTGCGGTCCTTGTCTACTACCTGCGCCCGGATCCCCTCCCGGAAGTCGGGTCCGGCGAGGCAGCGCAGTCCCACGCGGTATTCCTCGGCGAGCGCTTGGTCAAGCGTCAGCCCGCGCGACCGGCGGAGCGAGGCCAGGGTCACCTTGACGGCTGTGGGCGACTTCGCCTCAATAGTGTCGGCGGCAGCCGCTGCTTCCCCGCCCGCGGCACGCAGCCGTCGGACGATTTCCTCGGCGTCGTCCGCTGAATAGCAGGCGTCGATCCAGTCCCGCTGCGCCTCCAGCGCCGAGGCGGGCGGCTTTTCGGCAACGCGTACGACGGCGGCTTCCGCACTTTCGTCTTCCAGCGCCGCCGCGAGGGCCGCGAGGCTGCCGGACGGAACAAAGTAATCGGCGAGCCCCAGGAACAGCGCATCCGCACCGCTCAGGTGGGCGCCGGTGAGGGCGGCATGGGTACCAGCCTCCCCCGGTGAGCGTGACAGCAGGAGGGTCCCGCCGACGTCGGGCACGAACCCGATGGTGGTCTCGGGCATTCCGGTCCGCGTGCGCTCGGTGACGATGCGCAGGGAGCCGTGCGCGGAGATGCCCACGCCGCCGCCCAGCACCAGGCCATCCATGAAGGCGACATACGGCTTGGGGAATCGCTCGATCAGGGAGTTCAGCCGGTATTCGTTCGCCCAGAAGCCGGCCGTTTCGTTGCCGCCGGCTAGGATGTCGCGGTAGATGGCCACGATATCCCCGCCCGCGCACAGGCCGCGGTCGCCGGCACCCTGGACCAGCACGCTGGCAACGCTGTCGTCACCTGCCCAGGCAGTGAGTTGCTCCAGCATGGCGGTGACCATGCCGGCCGTGAGCGCGTTGACCGCTTTGGGCCGGTTGAGGGTGACCACCCCCAGCTTGCCCCGTTGTTCGAACAGCACCTGTCGTTCAGGTTCAGTCATCAGCTTCCTTCCGGCATGATGAAGCTGGCGCCCTGCCGGATACCGGAGGGCCAGCGCGAGGTCACGGTCTTGGTCTTGGTGTAGAAGCGGAAGGCGTCGGCCCCGTGCTGGTTGAGGTCCCCGAACCCGGACGCCTTCCAGCCGCCGAAGGTGTAGTAGGCGATGGGCACCGGGATCGGGACGTTGATGCCCACCATGCCCACCTGCACCCGGCTGGCGAAGTCCCGGGCGGCGTCGCCGTCGCGGGTGAAGATGGCCACGCCGTTCCCGAACTCGTTCTCGCTGCAGAGCCGCAAGGCCTCGTCGTAGTCGGACGCGCGGACGACGCTGAGCACGGGGCCGAAGATCTCCTCGCGGTAGATCTTCATGTCCTTGGTGACGTTGTCGAACAGTGTGGGGCCCACCCAGAACCCGCCGTCGTAGCCGTCCACGGCCAGGCCGCGGCCGTCCACCAGGAGCGAGGCGCCATCCTCCTCGCCGGACTTAATGTAGCCCTCGATCCGCTCCTTGGCGGCGGGCGTCACCACCGGCCCGAAGTCGGAGTCCTTGGCCGTGCTGTGCCCCACTTTGAGGGATTTGATCCGCTCCTGCAGCCGTGCCACAAGATTGTTCGCCGTCTCCTCCCCCACGGGAACGGCAACGGACACTGCCATGCAGCGTTCGCCGGCCGACCCGTAGCCGGCCCCGATCAGGGCATCGGCGGCCATGTCCAGGTCCGCGTCCGGCATGATCACCATGTGGTTCTTGGCGCCGCCGAAGCACTGGGCCCGCTTGCCGTGGGCCGCCGCCGTGGCGTAGATGTATTGGGCGATCGGGGTGGAGCCGACGAAGCCGATTGCCTGCACGCGCTCGTCCTCCAGCAGGGCGTCCACGGCTTCCTTGTCGCCGTTGACCACGTTGAAGACGCCGTCCGGGACCCCTGCCTCGGAGTAGAGCTCCGCCAGGCGCAGCGGCACGGATGGATCGCGTTCGGACGGCTTGAGGATGAACGCGTTGCCTGCCGCGAGAGCCGGCCCGGACTTCCACAGCGGAATCATCGCGGGGAAGTTGAAGGGCGTGATGCCTGCAACCACGCCCAGCGGCTGGCGCATGGAGTGCACGTCGATGCCCGCGCCGGCGTCGTCGGAGAACTCGCCCTTGAGCAGGTGCGGGGCGCCGGCGGCGAACTCAACCACTTCGATGCCGCGCTGGATGTCGCCCCGGGCATCGGCGAGGGTCTTCCCGTGTTCGGAGGACAGGAGGGCAGCGAGCTCGTCCATATTCTCGTTCACGAGGTCCACGAACTTAAGCAGGATGCGGCCGCGCCGCTGGGCGTTCATGGCGCCCCACTCCGGCTGGGCTTTTTCGGCGTTCGCGATGGCGTTCCGGACTTCCTCAGCGCCCGCCAGCGGCACCTTGGCCTGGACCTCGCCGGTGCAGGGATCAAAGACGTCGCCGTACCGGCCGGAGGTGCCGTCTACCCGCCGGCCGCCAATGTAGTGGGAAAGTTCGCGAACCATGGATGCTCCTTTGCATGACCCCGGTCATCTTTGCTGCTGAATCTACTCGGACTTCCTACTAAATTCCAGAGTCCGCTGGGTGGGGCTGGCAGCCGGTTTGGACGCGGTCCGGGCGGGGGGTGGACGCGGTTCAGTCAACAGAGCGCCGCCATCTGCCGGGAGTCCCATCCGCGTCCAAGTTCGGTAAGTTAGGACTGTGAAGATAGCTACCTGGAATGTGAACTCGCTGCGTGCCCGTGCCGACCGTGTGGAGGCGTGGCTGCAGCGTTCCGACTGTGACGTCCTGGCCATCCAGGAGACCAAGTGCAAGGACGAGAACTTTCCGTGGGAGCTCTTCGAGCGCATGGGCTACGAGGTGGCACACTTCGGCGTCAACCAGTGGAACGGCGTTGCCATCGCCTCACGGGTGGGGCTGGACGACGTCGAACGCGGCTTCACCGACCAGCCGCATTTCGGCAAGGCGGGCAAGGATCCCGTCCAGGAAGCACGTGCCATGGCTGCTACCTGCGGCGGAGTCCGGGTGTGGAGCCTCTACGTCCCCAACGGCCGCTCCCTCGACGACGAGCACATGCCCTACAAGCTCAAGTGGCTTGATTCCCTGAAGAACCACGCTGCCGGTTGGATTTCCGAGGACCCGTCCAAGCAGGTCGCGCTGATGGGCGACTGGAACATCGCCCCTACGGACGACGACGTCTGGGACATCGACCTCTTCGTCACCCAGCGCTACACCCACGTCAGCGAACCGGAGCGGGCCGCGTTCCACGCCTTCGAGTCGGTGGGCTACTCCGACGTCGTGCGTCCCCACACCCCGGGCCCGGGCGTCTACACGTACTGGGACTACACCCAGCTGCGTTTCCCCAAGAAGGAGGGCATGCGGATCGACTTCGTACTCGCCTCGCCGGCCCTCGCCTCCCGCGTTTCCGGCGCGTCGATCGACCGGGAGGAACGCAAGGGCAAGGGCGCCTCCGACCACGCACCGGTGATTGTGGAACTGACCGACTGATGGAGGCTGACGGCTGATGACAGGCAGGCATTCATGACGGGCAACCTCTACCGGGGCCAGGCCGGGCTCCCGTTTTCCTCCACGCTGCGCGTCTATGAACCGCTGGACGCGTTTCCCGAGGATCAGCAGGCCGCCATCAAGTCAGCCGGTGAGCGGGCGGTGTCCCGCGCCGCCGTCGAAAACGCGGAGCTGCTGGCTTCCCTGGGGCGGATCACCCGGCCGGGCGGCGATCCGTTTCCCACCGGCCGGACCGACCTGGTGCGCGTCACCCGCGCCCCGGGTGTCCCCGTGGAGGACGCCGGCAAGGAGGGCTCAGGCAAGGAGAGCCCAAGGGAGGAATCGGCCGACGGCGTCGGGCTGCTTTACTGCCCCAGCCAACTGGTGCTTCGGGCCGGGTTGGCGGCAAACGCTCTGATCGAGGGCATCCACGGGCCCCTGGCCGAGCTGCTGATCCCCGAGGAGCAGCGGGACAGGCACCAGGAACGCATCGACATGGTCAACGCGCGCGACGGCATCACGCGGGTGCACACCCGGGCCTCCACTTGGGGTATCCCCTTCAGCTGGTTCTCGCTGTTCCTCGAGTCCGACCCGCAGGACGTCGTGGAGGCCAGCGGCAGGATCCTCACCGTGCGTGTGTGGGCGCCCATATCGGACGCCCTCGACCGGGTGCGCTACGCCGTGGCGAACCTGGCCCTCGCCGCGCCTGACCTTGACATGCTGGACGACCTCACGCAGCTCACCGAATGGCTGGAGCTCTTCCACGCGGACTCGATGGTGGAACTGGACTACGGCGCGGTGGCGGACAAGGTCTACCCGGACGACTCTCCCATGGACGTGCGGCTGGGGATCGAGTGCCTCGCAGAGGGTGACATGACGGGCGCGGCCGCTGCGTACCGCCGGCTGGCCTCCCGCTGGATCCCGATCCGTCAACTGGCCCGGGCCTCGTAACCTGCACTTCCCCGCCCGGCACTGTGCTCTTTCAACACGTCAGCTGCGCTGCTAGGGAGACCGGGGCGGCGCCGTCGTGCGTCTGACGATCAGGCGGTGCGGCGCGACGGAGGACTGCACCGAACCGGGGATCCCCAGGAGTTCGTCGAGCAGCATCTTGGTGCCAAGCTCGGCCTGCTCGTCGGGCCGTTGCCCCACAGTGGTGAGGCCGATGGCGTCGGAAAAATCGTGGTCGTCGATGCCGATCACGGACAGGTCCTCCGGCACCCGGACGCCGGCGCGGTTCGCTTCGAAGATGACCCCCATGGCCATTTCATCTGACGCGCAGAAGATGGCGGTGGGTTTCTCGCCTGGCTGGGCCCACAGCCGCCGGAACGCCTCCTGGCCACTGCGGACGGTGAAGTCGCCCCACTCGTCCCACTCGGGACGGACTTCCAGGCCGGCAGCTGTCATGACGTCCTGGAAGGCCAGGATACGGACCCGGGGAACATCGAAGTTGAGGTCGGTTTCATCGTCGCCATGCAGCAGCGCGATGTCCCGGTGGCCGAGTCCGATCAGGTGCTTGACGGCGGTGGACGCTGCCGCGTAGTCGTCGATGCCGATGTAGGCACATTCCTCCACATGGCCGCCCACCACCACCAGCGGGATGTCGATCTTTTGCAGGTGCTCCAGCTCGTCCCGGGTCAGCGCCATACACAGGACCAGGAGGGCGTCGATCTGCTTGTAGACCATGGTCTTGCTGAAGAGCCGCTCGCGGTGGCTGCCGTGGCCGCCCAGGTTGAAGAGTGACAGGTTGTACTGCCGCGCATGGAGTTCGCGGTCCGCGCCCTCGATCGCCTTGGAGAAGAACCACCGGCTCACAAACGGGGCCAGCACGCCAATGGTCTTGGTGCGTCCGGTGGCGAGGCCGGACGCGGAGGATGAGGCCACGTAGCCCAGCGCCGCTGCCACCTCCAGGATTTTCTCCCGGGTTGCCGGCGAGACCCTGGGCAAGCCCCGCACGGCGCGGGACACGGTTGCCGTGGAAACTCCCGCCGCCGCGGCCACATCCTCGATACTGACTCCTGAGTGGCCACCGCGCTGTGCCCTTTCAGTAGTGCGCGCCACGATGTCCTCTCCAAGCGTCATGCCGATTTCCGCCGTGCAGTGTCCCGGCGGCAAGAATCCATTTTAGTCCCGAAGGTTTTACTTGCGGCGCGTGGCCGTGCGCGCCGGGAGGCGCCTGCGGAGCCTGACCATGCCATACAGTGCCAGCAGTGTGGCCAGCAACCCCAGCGCCCAGAAGACGGCGGGCTGCGCCGTCACCTCCATCCAGACGGTGACGACGAGCAGCACCACGGCCCAGAAGCCAAGGAATCCGATGATGATGTCGAAGTCCTCGCCGGACCGGACGCGCTTGGGCGCGACCGGTTCCGGCTTCCTGCCCCGTGGTGCTGCTCCGTGGGTCACTTGACAGCGCCCGCCGTCAGGCCGGCCACAATCTTGCGCTGGAACACCAGCACCAGGATGACCAGCGGAATAGTGACGATGGTGCCTGCCGCCATAATGGCCGTGTACGGGACCTGGTTCGGCTGGGCACCGGCGAAGTTGGCGATAGCCACCGTTACCGGCTGGGTTGCATCGCTGGACAGCTGGCTGGCGATCAGGAATTCATTCCAGGAGGAGATGAAGGCCAGGATCGCCGTGGTGAAGATGGCCGGTGCAGCGAGGGGCATGATGACCTTGCGGAAGGCCTGTCCCTGCGTGCATCCGTCCACCCGTGCAGACTCCTCCAGCTCCCATGGCATCTCCCGGAAGAAGGAAGTCATGGTGTAGACGGTCAGCGGCAAGACGAAGGAAATGTTCGGGATGATCAGCGCCTGGTACGTGCCCATCCAGCCGATGTTGGTGAACAGCTGGAACAGCGGGGTGATCAGGGCAACGCCCGGGAACATGGATGCGCCCAGGATGAAGCCGAGCACCATGTACTTGAACCGGAAGTTCAGCCGCGCTAGTGCATACGCCGCGAAGACACCGATAACCAGCGACACCAGCGTGACGACGCCGCCGATGAAGACGCTGTTGAGCAGCGCCTGGCCGAACCGGTTGCCGAACGAGGTGTCGAACGCGGTGTTGAAGTTGTCCAGCGTGACATGGCTGGGCAGGATCGAGGTGTCGTAGGTGAAGCCCACCTCGCGGAACGCCGTCACCACCATCCAATACGCGGGCGCCAGGCACCAGATCAGGATGACGGCGGCGCTGATGTAGGTCCTGCCCTGCGCCCACTTTTCCTTGTTCTGTGCGTTGCGGCGGCCTCGGTCCTGCTCCGCGCGCAGGCTTGTGGCGGAGGATGTCGCGGCGGTCATTTCTTCCCCTTACCGGTGGCGCCGCTCTGTTCAACAACATTTGCCCCCAGGAACCGGACAAAGATGAACGCGACAAGAAAGATGATGATGAAGGTGATGGTCGACAACGCCGCGGCGGCATTGAACCCTTGTCTGATCTGGTTGATCACCAGGATGGACAGGGTCGTGGTGTTGTTTGCGCCGCCCGTCAGGATGTACGGGAGGTCGAACATGCGCAGCGCGTCCAGGGTACGGAACAGGATGGCCACCATCAGGGCTGGCTTCACCAGGGGCAGCGTGATCAGCCGGAAGCGCTGCCAGGCGGTGGCACCGTCGACCTTGGCGGCTTCATAAACCTCTGCCGGGATCATCTGGAGTCCGGCGAGGATCAGCAGGGCCATGAAGGGGGTCGTCTTCCAGACGTCCGCGATGACCACTGCCCACTTCGCCGGCCATTCGCTGCCTGTCCACAGGATCGAGGTGTTGAACAGCTTGTTGGCGATGCCTTCGAAGGCGAAGATGAAGAACCAGAGCTTCGCGGTGACGGCGGTGGGGATGGCCCACGGCACCAGTACAGCTGCTCGGACCATGCTCCGGCCCTTGAAGGTGCGGGCCATGATCATTGCCATCCAGAAGCCCAGGACGGTCTCGAGGGTTACGGTAACCACGGTGAAGAAGAACGTTGTCGCCGTGGCCGACCAGAACTGCGCGCCCAGCGTACCCGGCGGGCACGCCACCGTTCCGCCTGCCGGCGCAGAACACTGCTGGGCGAGCCAGTTGACGTAGTTTTGGACGCCTGCCGGACCGCCTGCGGTAAAGAGGCCGGTGGCCGGATCCAGGCCGGCATCCTTCTGGAAGGACATCACGATTGCGCTGATGATCGGGTAAACGATCACCACGGCAAGGGCGATGATGGTCGGGGCAAGGAGCCACGAGGCCCACTTTCCCTGGCTCAGAATCTTGTTATCCTCACCCACGCCCTTGGGGCCATGGTGGATCGGGGCGCCGCCCGACGCCGGTGCCTTGACCGGCGTCGGGCCTACTTCGGTTGCCATGGCAGAACTACGATCCTGAACCGGCGGATTCGATGGACTTCTGCATGTCAGAAAGCGCGGTGTCCACGGGCTTCTCGCCCTTGATGGCTGAATACGCGTTTTCCTGGATTGCCTTGGTGACCGCCGGGTAGAACGGGCTGACCGGACGCGGCACGGCGTTCTCGATGGAGGTCTTCAGTACGGGCAGGTAGGGGAGCTTCTTCACCAGGGCGGCGTCAGTGTAAAGGCTGCCCAGCACCGGAGCCAGTGACCCCTGGGTGGCGTAGAACTTCTCCGTCTCTTCGGACGTCATGAACTTCAGGAAGTCCAGGGCCGTTGCCTTGTTCTTGGAGTAGACGCTCACAGCCATGCTGTGGCCACCCAGCGTGGAGGCACCGGGGCCGTCCTTGCCCGGGATCGGGGCGATGCCCAGCTTGTCCTTCACTGCCGAGGAACCTTCAGTGGTGGCCAGGTTGTAGACATAGGGCCAGTTGCGCAGGAAGAGGAGCTTCCCGCTCTGGAACGCCTGGCGGCTCTGCTCCTCCTGGAAGGTGATGCCCTCCTTCGGGATGTTGCCGTCGGCGTAGGCCTTGGCCAGGTTCTCCAGGCCCGCCTTGGCCTCGGCGGTGTTCAGGCTGGGCTTGCCGTCCTTATCCAAAACAGCGCCGCCGGCGGAGTTGATGGCCTCCGAAGCGTTGACAGTCAGGCCTTCATACTTGCTGAACTGCCCGCCGTAGCAGCCCATGTTGTTCTGCTTGGCGATGGAGCACATGCCCATCATCTCGTCCCACGTCTTCGGTGGAGTGGGAACCAGGTCCTTGCGGTAGTACAGCAGGGCGCCGTCGGAGGTCTGCGGGGCCGCGTACAGCGTTCCCTTGTACGAGGCGGCGTCGACGGTCGGCTTCAGCATGGCGCTGGTATCGAAGGCCATCTTGTCCTTCAGCGGTTGGAGCCATCCCTTGGCGGCGAATTCTGCGGTCCACACGACGTCAACGTCCACGACGTCGTAGCTGGGGTCCTTGGCCTGGAAGTGCTGCACGATGTCGTCGTGCTGCTGGTCCGCCTGGTCCGTCTGCTCCTTGAACGTCACCTTCTCGTTCGGGTGGGCGGCGTTCCACTTCTCGATCAGCGGGCGGACCACGTTGCTGTTGTCCTTGCCCTGAACGTAGGTGATGGGGCCTCTTCCGTCGAGGCCGTTGGCGGCGTCACCGCCCCCGGCACCGCCGCCGCCCGTGGTGCCGCCCCCGCCGCCGCCGCAGGCAGACAGGGTCAGGGCGAGCACGCCGGCAGTGGCGACCGGGAGTAAGAACTTAGGGGTTTTCATTGGCTGGAGACTCCTCGCTGAGTGACATGGAAATCATTCGTGCGGTTGATGTGGTGACTGTCACACTAGTAACGTTGCCCAAAGATATGCAAGCGTTTACACCTAATTGTTACCGGAGAGGCAACCATGAGTCACCGCCCGATCAGCACGCCAGCATCCGAGACGACTGCGTGGTGGGCCCACGCAGCTGTTTACCAGATCTATCCGCGTTCCTTTTCCGATGGGAACGGTGACGGCATGGGTGACCTGCCCGGTGTCACGACACGCCTGCCCTACCTGCAGCAGCTCGGGGTCGACGCGGTCTGGCTTTCGCCGTTCTACCGCTCTCCGCAGGCCGATGGCGGCTACGACGTCGCCGATTACCGGCAGGTGGACCCTATGTTCGGTACGCTGGCTGACTTCGACGCCATGCTGGAGGACGCCCACGCCCGCGGGCTGAAGGTGATCGTCGATCTGGTCCCCAACCACACCTCCGATGAACACGTGTGGTTCCAGGAGGCCCTCGCGGCGGAACCCGGCTCGGCCGCCAGGGAGCGTTACATGTTCCGGCCGGGGAAGGACGAGATTACAGGCTCCGGCGACGGAAACCTTGCACCCAACAACTGGAAATCCATCTTCGGTGGACCGGCCTGGACGCGGACCACAAACGCCGACGGCTCCCCCGGGGACTGGTACCTGCACCTTTTCGACACGAAGCAGCCGGACCTCAACTGGGAAAACCCCGAGGTCTGGGAGGAGATGCGTTCCGTGCTCCGCTTCTGGCTGGACCGGGGCGTGGACGGCTTCCGGGTGGATGTGGCGCACGGGATGGTGAAGGAGGCCGGCCTTCCGGACTGGGAAGGCGTGGCCGCCATGGTGGAAGGCTCCGCTGAAGCCGCCCATCTGACGGATCCCCCGGGCGCCCACGGAGAGTCGGTTGAGCCGCATACGGCGCACACTGCCGTCGGGGAGGCCACCGAGGGCGCGGAACACGAACCAGTGTCGCCGCTGTATCCGCCGTCGCCGTTCTTTGACCAGGACGGCGTCCATGACATTTACCGGGACTGGAACCGGGTCCTGGCCGCGTACGACGGCGACCGCATGCTGGTGGCCGAAGCGTGGGTTGAACCGGCGGAACGGCTGGCGCGGTATATCCGGCCGGACGAGATGCAGCAGGCCTTCAACTTCGATTTCCTGCTGGCTGGCTGGGACGCCCGGCGGATGGCCGTGGCCATCGAGGATTCCCTTGAGGCTGCCGCGTCCGTGGGCGCACCGTCCACCTGGGTCCTGAGCAACCATGACACGGTGCGCCATCCGAGCCGTTTCGGTTTGCAGGATCCCACCACCTTCCCGAAGGGGATTGCCGCCGAGGACGAGCAGCCCGATGCAGCCCTGGGATTGGCCCGTGCCCGGGCCGCTTCGCTGGTGTCTCTGGCCCTCCCCGGCTCCGCGTACATCTATCAGGGCGAGGAGCTTGGCCTCCCGGAGCACACCACGCTGCCCGCCGAGGCCCGGCAGGACCCCACGTTCTTCCGGACCAACGGCATTGAGCGCGGGCGCGACGGCTGCCGGGTGCCGCTGCCATGGAAATCCGCAGCGCCCGGGTATGGCTTCGGGGAGGCGTCCACCGCGCAGGACCCGGCCGCGCCCTGGCTGCCCCAGCCCGAATCCTTCGAAGACCTGGCCGCTGACCGGCAGGATGGCGTCAAAGGCTCCACACTGGAGCTGTACCGCGCCGCGCTCACCGCACGCCGGAACCACGGCCTGGGATCCGGCACGTTCTGCTGGGCAGACAACCACAACCCCGAACTGGGCGTCTTGGCGTTCCACAACCGTGATGTCCTGGTGGTGGCCAACACCGGGGCGGATCCCACGCCGGTCCCCGACGGTTACCGGGTGGCGCTGTCCAGCGGTGCAGAATCAGGCGCTGATGAAGCCGTGGTTGCGCCCAACAGTGCGGCCTACCTGGTGGCCGGATAGGCTGCCCGACGGTCTCCGACTAACCGGTTTCCGGCTAGTCGGAGTTCCTGATGACGGAGCTAGCGGACCCGCTCGGCGCGGCTGAAGCGGGTCCGCGCGCCTGCGGCGATGTGCACCAGAACCGGCGTCCGCTGGCCCACCACTGCGCTCAGCGCGTCAACCAGGTCCGCCGCATCGGCGGCGACGGCCTGCGGAGCCACACCCGGCCGTGGGTGCAGCCGGAGCTTCAGTGCCGGCTGGCCCTTGACGTCGTAGATCGAGACCGTGGCACCGGCAAGATCGGGGCGGTCGGCAAGGGCGTTCCTCAGTGCCTGCTCGGCCACTCCCCCGCCGATCCTGATGTCGCCGGGGACACTGCCGGGATCCTCTGCCGCCAGCAGGAGGTCGGCGCGGCCCTTGCCCTGCTGCGCGATCCACGCAACCATGAGGCCGATCAGCAGCACCACTGCGAGGGCCAGGACCACCCACAGCCAGCTCCCCTGCCGGCCGGGAAACTGCGTGCCTTCGAAGGCCGCGGTGACGTTGTCCGACACGCCTCTGGACCAGGAGTGCCACCACGGCCCGACGGCGGGGACGGCCGCCAAGAGTACGAGCAGCACGCCGATCGCCAGCAGCTTGAAGCCAAGAATGCCGAGAAGGATCCGGTTGAGAAGCCTCGGTGTGCCGTTCATGCGCCCACCACCCCGGAGGTCGACAGATTGATGGTCACCTGCGGCATGGGAGACGGTCCCATCGCCTCCAGCTCGTCCTCCACCGCTCGCAGGAGGGCATTCTCGCTGACCGGCACGCCGGACGTGGGACGGACGTTGACCACCACCTGGCGCTGGGAAACCACCACCATGACCTGTTCCTGAGTGACATTGGCCGCCAAGCGTGCGCTTCGGGCAAGGGCGGCCGCGATGACTTCATCATCAACCACCACGGCAATCCGCCGGTCAGCCAGCAGATGCCGGGCGCGGCGCCCGGGCAGGACCGCGCTCAGGAAAAAGAAGAGACCCGCGGCAGCGATCACGGCTCCGGCAGCACCCAGCAGCAGCGGCGGCAGACCGGACGGGAGTGCCACGATCCGTTCGGCCGCCGTCTGCGGGTCTATGAGCCATGGCGGCTGGCCGATGGCGCGCACCGCGGATTCCAGGAGAGCGTAAAGGCAGAGCACAATGACCAGGGAACCGGCGATGACTGCTGGCACGGCACGTGAGGCGTGGGTCTCGCGGTGCAGGACGCGGCGCATGTCGATGGCGGCGGCGTGCGCCGCAGTGGGGCTCCCCTGCGCCGGGTCCCCGCCGGCCTCATGCTGCTGTTCGACGACGGAACTCACCGCACCCTGCCCTCTTCGGTGACGTGGGCACCGCTAATGCGGATGTCCACCCTGCTCAGACTCGCACCGCTGAGTTCGGTGACCTTGGTCAAGATGTCGGTCTTGGCGTGCACGGTCCTGTCCCAGATGGAGCCGCCCAGCGCCGGGACACGTCCCGGGTCGCGGAGGACGGCAGTCAGGCTGGGGATCCGGATGGGGGCGACGAGCGACAAAGCCAGCAAGCCGCCGTCGTCCGACCAGTCCGCGCGCACGTCATGGGCGTGAATGCCCAGGGCATCGGCAGCGGCAGCCTTGGCCAGGCTGGTGAGCGCCTGGGTGCTGATCCTGTTGTGTCCGCTGTACTGCCCGCTAGGCGTGGCTGCTTCGGCTGCCTGGCGCGTATCGGCTGCCCGGTTCATGAGGATGCACCGTTCATGAGGATGAGCGCCGGCCGCTGATGGCATCGATGACGCTGCGGAGGTCCAGTTTCCCTTCTGCGGCGCGGCCCAGGAGCGCGCCGATTCCCATGAACAGCAGGGAAATCAGGAAGCCCCAGAGGCCGAACTGTAGTGACATGAATGCCACGAAGGCGCCGACTGCGATTCCAACGACGGTGGGGCTCACAGGACCGCCTCCCTCTCAGCGACGGCGGCAGCGCCCGTCGGTTTCACCGGCGGTGCTATGTAAACGTCGTTGATCTCGACGTTCACCTCGATGACCTGCAGGCCCACCAGTTTCTCGACGGCCGCATATACGCTTGCCCGGACCTGGTTGGCCAGTGCATGCAGCGGAGCGCCATAGATCGCCACCAGGGTGATGTCCACTGCCACCTGGGTTTCGCCGACCTCGGCGTGCACGCCTGCTGCATGATCGGAGCTGCCCACCGCGTCCCTGATGGCACCGAGTGCCCGGGAGGACCCGGTCCCCAGGGAGTACACGCCCGGCACGGCCCGTGCCGCAATCCCGGCGACTTTGGCCACGGCGGTCTCGGAGATCACGGTCCGCCCGCCGGCTCCAGCCGGCGTCAGGGCAGGGTCCGCGCGAACGGCGGCGGTTTGTGGATTCTGGTATTCCATCAGCACTCCCCTTCTGTTGAACACAACCCTATCCCCTAGGCCGGACAACGTCAGGGGCCGCGCGCACCGCATTCCCCGCGGGCCCCTGCGCCCGCTGTCCCCAGGGAGCGTTAGTGGCAGTTCGCAGACAGCCACCCGGTCACGGGGGCCATGGCGGCTTCGAATTCGCCGTTGGAATACACGCTCTGGTCGGAGAGGCCCGCCAGTGCCACCTCGTTGAACCGCGCGAAGTCCGCCTTCAGCGCCTCAGGCACCCGCTGTGCCGTCTCCGCAAGCTCGGCCTTCTTCTGCTCCAGTTCCGCTGACTTGCCCTGGGCGGCGGAGAGGGGCAGCAGGGATGCCCCCGTGGCTTGCGTGGAGATGGCGGCGCAGGCCTCAGCCGCCGAGGCATAGCCGCCAAAGGGACCTGACGCCGCACTCGCGGAGGCGGCGGGCGCGGCGCTGCTGTCCGCCGTCGTGGATGTTTCAGACGCCGACGGCGCACTGCCGGAGGCAGGTGCGGAGCAGGCGGTAAGTGCCGCTAGGGCGAGAAAAGCGACGGCGTACAGCGGGCGGGCAAGTTGTTTCACGGTTTCATTCCTGGAGTGGTTTTGCCGCCTTCGGCGGCCTGGCTGGGCAGCCACAGACCGCCTGCCCGTCCCCCGGCGTGCGAGTCTAGCCCGGCCGGCGCGTGTCTTTCCAAGTTGACAGTGCGGGTGCACTTTGCAGTCGTGCATCAAAACGGCGCTGTATATACAGGGACTGACGTGCAACAAAAGGCGCCCGGACCCGGAGATACTCACCAGGTCCGGGCGCCTCCCGGTTATTGCGACAGTGACGGCTTACTTGTAGTGGCCGTTGCCGCCAACGTGGACGTTGGTGGGCAGGTAACCGAACGGGCCGAGGCCGTTCTTGCCGAAGCTGCGGTCAACCTTGGACACGCCGTCGCGGAAGTTAATCTTCACGGTGGGCGACAGGGAGCCGCCGCGGACGCCGTTCACGTTGTCGATGAAGGACTGGACCAGGCCGCCCGGCTGCACGTAGTGCGAGTAGGCCTGGAACTGGCGGCCGTTCTGGTTCGGCGTCGGCGCTTCCGGGGACTCGGACGGCAGGTTCAAGTCCGTGGGGGAGCCCAGGGCCAGGCCACTGTTGTTCATCGGCTGGTAGTCGGAGCGGACGCCGTTGCCCACGAAGCCGTAGACGCCGTCGGGTCCGCGCATGCCTGCAGCGTAGGTGAACTGGTGGCTGATGGTGAACAGGTAGTACTTGTTCTTGCCGCCTTCATTCTGGATGAAGATCTGCGGACGCTCGGTCTGGTCGTTGACGCAGTTGGCGGAGAGGATCGGCGGCAGGAAGTGCCACTTGGTCAGGTCCTTGTTGTCTGCCACGGCGAGGCCAACGTTGGCGGTCTGGTAGTAGGCACCCTTGCTGTTGACCTCGGCGAGGTTTTCGGCGTTGGGGTCACCCTTGGCGTAGCCCAGGTCCTCGTTCTTGCAGCGGTAGTCGCCGCGCTTGCCGCCGGTGTTGCCTTCGAACACCATGAAGGTCTTGCCGGGGTGTGCCGGGTCCGCGAAGGTGTACGGGTCGCGGAACGCGAAGCCCGGGTTCTGCGCCTTGTTCTGGTACAGCTTTCCGTCCGGTTCGAGCAGCTTGGTGTGCTGGAAGCCGTCGAAGGTCACGCCGTTCTTGTCGGCGTGGATTTTGCCGAGCGCCTTGGCGATGACTGCGTCCGGGGCAATGCCGCCGCCGCCGGCGTTGCGCTCCTTGACGTCGTAGAACGTGGTGGCCGTGTAGAACACGTTCACCTGGTTGCCCTTCATAAGGCGGGTGGAGCCGGACCATTCGGTGTTGCCGATGGAAGTGTTGTCCAGGAACAGGTGCCCGCCGTAGTTCCACTTGTCCTTGGCCGGGTCGGCGTTGGTCTTGCGGAAGAAGTAGCCGATGCGGGCGTTCCAGTGGCGCTGGTCGAAACCGTAGCCTGCGTGCCGGTCAGCAACCAGCGAGAAGATTACGTCGTAACCCTTGTAGCTGATCTGGTTCGCGTTCTCGTCGGTCAGCGACCAGGTGTCCCAGACCCATACGTCGTCGTTCATGGCAGGGAAGTCCTCGGGGATTTCCGGCATGGTGACGTCGGGGCTCATGGAGTTCTGGCCCGGCTTAACCTGGGAATCGCTCTGCGCCATGATCTGCTTGGCATCCGCACGGGTCCACTTTGAGGTGAAGTCCGACGCCGGATCGTGTGCCGTCTGGGTGTGCGGCGTCGGCAGGGGGAAGCCCGGTGCCGGCGCCGGCATCTGGGTGCTCGCCGGCGGATCCGACGGCTCGTTTGCCTGCGCCGAGGGCACGGCGAGGAACGCCGTGGCGGCGACAGTTGCCGCCAGAGCTGCGGCGGCGGAGCGCCACCGCAGCATCCGGGGGGTATTGGGGTGCTTGTGCATGTTTGCTCTTCTCGCGGAGATATGTTCGTGGAAGACGGGCAGCTGCCCTTGTCCCGGCACTCCGGAGACCTCGGTGACACGGCATGCGGCATCGAGGACGCCGTTGTGTCGAGAGAGAAGCGGGGTTTGGGTGGGACCCCGCGGTGGGCGATCGGAAACGTCATACATTTCGCGGCCCACACTCAACGCTAGACAACGTTGTCAGTCGAGTTCAACACGGTTTTGGGTTGTCGTCCTCAGCCCGACCTACGGACGCGCAAGCGCTTACATCTGGTCTGCGCGCGCGTGCCGCAATCAAGCACCAGAATCAAATATGTCTTCACAATTGCGTCATCAATGGCGTTGCTCACACCGCCGGCCCCGGGTCCGGCCGGCCAAAACGGGGCACTTCGACGCGCAACGCGCCGGCTGGTCGGGATGTACGACGCCGACGCCCCAAAGTGCCCCACGACGGCTCACTCAGCGGGGAAGGTCTGGATCTTCGCGGGGACGGGCTGAGGCCGGCTTCCCTGCGGCTCCCCCAGGCACCGAGCGAGTGACAGTCGGTGGGTTCAGTGGCGCACCCGGAGGGCACGCCTCCCGCACCTCCGGGGGGGGGTAGGTGAGGGAGGGTTGCCGGAAAAGCCGCAGGACCTGAGGACGCGTTGCCGGAAAAGCCGCAGGACCTGAGGACGCGTTGCCAGAAAAGCCGCAGGACCTGAGGACGCGTTGCCAGAAAAGCCGCAGGAAGAGAGAACCCCGAAGAAGCAGTAGACCCGGGAACGAAAAAACCCCGCTGTTCCTGATGGAACAGCGGGGTTCTAGCTGGTGGCTCCGACCGGCGTCGATCCGGTGACCTTTCGATTTTCAGTCGAACGCTCTACCAACTGAGCTACAGAGCCTAGGTGACGTGTCACCATGAATGCCGAAATTTCTTCCCGCAAACAAAGCGACCCTGACGGGACTTGAACCCGCGACCTCCGCCGTGACAGGGCGGCGCGCTAACCAACTGCGCTACAGGGCCTTGCTATTTCTTGCTTTCCGCAGTATTGCTACCGCGTTTTTTCAAGGACTCCAGCCTACCAGACTTTCTTGCCTGCTTTGACCACTTCCTTGCGTACCCCCAACGGGATTCGAACCCGTGCCGCCGCCGTGAAAGGGCGGTGTCCTAGGCCGCTAGACGATGGGGGCCTGGACTCAACTTGGTTGAACAAGGGCAAAAATAAAGGGCCGAAGCCTTTCGTTCTTGTCCTTTCGCGTTCCTCCGAACTGGACCTGTAAAACTATAGAGCCTCTCCCCGGAATATCCAAAATCGGCCCGGAGCGCACCCAAACGGCAAGCAAACCGAGGCCCGCCACAATGGCAGCTTCTTGGCTAGACATGGCCGATTTCCGCCAGCCACCGCGCGGGGAACGGAGCTAGATTGGCACCATGGCATCCACCGCCGGCACCAGCCCCCTCCAGCCCCACTCCCCCGACGGCCCCTCCTCTGAAGGATCGGTGCCGGAAGGACCCGCTCCCAAAGGACCCGCTCCCCGGAAGCCCGCACCCTCCATGAACGCGCTGGGGGTCGCCGCCGTCGTGGTGACCGTGGTGCTCTGGGCCTCCGCTTTCGTGGGCATCCGCGCCGTCGGCCCAAGCTTCTCCCCCGGAGCCCTGACGCTGGGACGGCTGGCGATTGCCGCCGTTGTGCTCGGCGCCGTGGTGCTCCCCAAGCTGCGGGCGCTGCCGCGGGGCCGCGAGTGGTGGCCGATCCTCGCCTACGGCGTCATGTGGTTCGGCGGGTACAACGTGGCACTCAACGCTGCGGAGCATTCGCTCGACGCCGGAACCAGCGCCCTGCTGATCAATGTGAACCCCATCCTGGTGGCCGTCATGGCTGGCATCATCCTCAAGGAGGGCTTTCCGCGCTGGCTGATCATCGGCAGCCTGGTGGCGTTTGGCGGAGTCGCGGTCATCGCATTGGGGTCGGGGACGCGTTCGACGGCGGACGTGGCAGGCGTGCTGCTTTGCCTCCTCGCTGCTGCACTCGCAGCGGTCAGCGTCATCATCCAGAAACCCGTGCTGCGGAAGTTCCCCGCCGGTCAGGCCACGTGGTTCGGGATCATGGTGGGCCTTGTCTGCTGCCTGCCTTTCGCCGGCCAGCTGGGACAGGAACTGCACGCGGCGCCGCTGCCGGCCACTTTCGGCCTGGTCTACCTGGGCATCTTCCCCACCGCCATCGCCTTCACCACGTGGGCCTACGCCCTCTCGCTGATCGATGCTGGCAAGCTGGCTGCCACCACCTACCTGGTGCCGGGCACGACGGTGCTGATCTCGTGGCTGGTGCTCAGCGAAATCCCGACGGTCTGGGGACTCGTCGGCGGCGCCATCTGCCTCCTCGGCGTTGGGCTGACCCGGCGGAGATCCCGCTAAAGTTTTGGATATGCCCGCTAACCTGCCGCCCGGCCTCCCGATCGTGCCGGACGGCACCGGCGACTCCCCCGGTTTCGAGATGTCCGAGGCCGACTTCGAAGCGGCCGTCAGCGATGCGCTGGACCAGCTTCCGGCCGAGGTGGCGCGGGCCATGGACAACGTGGCGGTGTTCATTGACGACGACTACGTCCCGCAGCCCGGCGACGACCCGGACACGGTGCTCCTGGGACTGTACGAGGGCGTTCCGCTGACCGAGCGTGACTCCTGGTGGGATGCCGGATCGCTTCCGGACCGCATCACAATCTACCGCCAGCCCATCCTGGACATCTGCTCGTCTCGGGAGGACGTGGTGGAGGAGGTGGCGGTAACTGTGATCCACGAGATTGCGCACCACTTCGGAATCGATGACCAGCGGCTTCACGAACTCGGGTGGGACTAGCCTTGTAGGCATGGGACACGACCACAACCACGCCCACGGCCTCACGGCAACGGGCAGGCACCGCGGCAGGCTGATCGCGGTTCTGGCCATCACCCTCTCTGTGATGCTCATCCAACTGGTTGGTTCCCTGCTCTCCGGCTCCCTTGCCCTGCTGGCCGACGCGGGCCACATGCTCTCTGACGCAGCCGGCGTCTTCATCGCCCTGATGGCCATGTGGATCGCTGCACTGCCGGCCAGCGATCTCCGGACGTACGGCTACCAACGTGCGGAAGTCCTGGCCGCCCTCGCCAACGCCCTAATCCTGGTGGTGGTAGCGGCCGTCATTTTTACCGAAGCCATCCGCCGACTTGGTTCCGCACCCGAGGTGCACACCGACATCATGCTGTACGCCGCGATCCTCGGTGCGGCCGCCAACCTCGTCTCGCTGCTGATCCTGCGCAGGGCCCAGCAGGAAAGCCTGAACGTCCGCGGCGCCTACCTGGAGGTGCTGGGCGATCTCCTCGGCTCTTTCGCCGTGATCGCCGCGGCGCTGGTCATCAAGTTCACCGGATATCTGGCGGCAGACACCATCGCCTCCGTGATCATCGCGCTGATGATCCTGCCGAGGGCCTGGCACCTGCTCCGCGAGGTGGTCGATGTCCTGCTGGAGGCCACTCCGAAAGGCGTGGAAGTCAGCATGATCCGCGAACACATCCTCTCGGTGGCGGGCGTGGTTGCCGTCCATGACATCCACATCTGGACCATCACATCCGGCGTGCCGGTGTTTTCCGCCCACGTGGTGGTGGAGGACGGGATGCTAGGCGCGAGGGGCGCGGACCAGGTCCTGGATAAACTCACCACCTGCCTGGGCTCGCATTTCGACACTGAACACTGCACCTTCCAGCTGGAACCGGCCAGCCACTACGAGCACGAATCGCCCCAGCACGCCTGACGGTGTTTCCCGGTCCTGTTTCGTTGTTGCCGCCGGGCGACTGCGGTGCGACACGCCCACCCGCATCTCCACCCAAATGACACTGGTGTTGTTTATGTTATTGATGTGACTAGTGTTGCCAATGTGGCAACCCTGGCCCTAACCTCAGAGGGCTGGGCATCTTCAGAGGAGCACTTCCGTGCTGCCTCCCGACTCGTTCGCCCCGCCCTGACTTGCGAGGTTATGAATGAGTTTGACCGGCCCTGGCCGCACAGCGGCAGTCCTGTGCACCGCCGTCGTCCTCTTTGGAACCCTCGCGGCACCTGCCAACGCTGACCGGGCGCTCGCGGTCAGCCCGCCAACATCTGCCTTCGGGGCAACAGCCCTGACGGTACCGGCGTCGCCTGAAATCCCCTCCCCCTCGGACATCGCTGCCGCCAAGTCCAGTGAAAGTTCGACGGCGGCAAAGGTCGCAGACATTGAGGGCACCCTGGCCGACGCCGCCACGGCCCAGGAAGCCACATTCGCACGGACGCTCGAAGCCAACAACGCCTACAGCAACGCCCTCGTGGAGCTGGACACGAGGTCGGACGCGGCTGCGGTGGCCACGGCCAGGGCTGCCGCCGCGGACAAGGAACAGTCCAAGAGCCGCAAGGCCGTGGGGCAGCTGGCCGGTGACCTGTACCGGAACGGTGGCCTCAATCCGGAGCTGAGCGGCCTGGTCACGGGCACGGGCGACGTCCTCGCCAAGGCCGCAACACTGCAGGCCCTCACCGCGGGCCGGAGCAGGGCCTTCGCCGCCGCATCGACCACCGCCGCAGCCGCCGAATCGCTCACCACTGCTGCCGCCAACGCCCGCCGCGCAGCAGACGACGCCGCAAAAACCGCCGAGACACTCAAGGCACAGGCCGATCAGGCCAATGCGGCCCAGGTGAAGGCGGTGGCCGACGCGAAGGCGCAGCGGACTGTCCTCGTGGGGCAGCTTGCCTCGCTGCGGAACACGACGGCGGCGCTGGAGTCCGCCCGCGTGGACGGCCTGGAACGCCAACGCCAGCAGGCCCGCCTCGCCGCCGTAACTGCGGCAGCCGAACGAGCCGCCGCGGCCCAGGCGGCCGCAGACAAGGCATCGGCAGCGAATGCTGGGGGTTCCGACAGCGGGAGTGCGGCTCCGGCGGAACAGTCCGCTTCCGCGCCCTCCCGGACGCTTGCCCAGGCCGCTCCGGCACCTGGCGCTCCGGCGGCTCCCTCAGTACCTTCACCTGCGGCGCCGGCGGCACCTGCTCCGGCCCGCCCGGCCCCTGCACCGTCCCGGCCGGCACCCGCCCCGGTTCCTGCGCCCGTTCAGCCGGCACCCGCCCCCGCGCCAGCGCCTGCGCCTGCGCCTGCGCCCGTTCGGCCGGTGCCGGTTCAGCCTGCCCCGTCTCCCGGCGGTTCCAACCAGCCGGCCATTTCCGTGGCGATGGGCAAAGTGGGGTCCCCGTACTTCTACCAATATGGCGGCACTGGCGCGTACGGCTTCGACTGTTCGGGCCTGGTCCAGAACGCGTTCGCGGCCATCGGGAAGCAACTCCCGCGCACGGCTGCGGAGCAGTTCGCCCAGGCGCCCGTCCACGTGCCCCTGTCCCAGGCGCAGCCCGGTGACCTGCTGGTTTGGGGATCGGCGCCCGGTTTCTACCATGTGGCGATCTACCTCGGCGGCGGCAAGGTAGTTCAGGCACTGAACCCGTCTGCGGGCATCACCGTGACGGACCTGAGCATGATGGCTGGCATGCAGCTTTACCCGGTCGCTGCGCGGTACTAGGCGCACGCCCCACTACAAGGGACCACGAGGGCGGAAACCCCTAGGACAGCACGTCCTTGCTCACGAACCTGCCGAACGCGAGCGCGCCGAACACTGCAATGTAGCCCGCCTGCAGCAGCGCATTGTCACCGAACGAATCCCAGCCGATGGGTTGGCGAAGAAGGTCTGCAAAGCCGAACCAGTGGTGCGTGAACAGCCACGGGTGCAGCCACTCAAGTTGGGGCAGCTGGTCGAGCACCTGGGAAACGACTGACAGGACAATGGTGGCGGCCATGGCGCCGACAGGCACGTCGGTCAGCGTGGACAGAAACAGCCCGATAGCCGATAGACCGAGGAGCGACACGGCCTGATAAGCGGCGATCAGCAGCATCCTTACCAGCGCCTCATCCGGTTCCACGAGGTCGCCCGAGAGCAGTGCCACCGGTCCCACCGGGAAGAGCACCCAGCCGATGCCCGCGCCGGCAAGTGCAACGGCGAGCGGAGCGGAAATACAAAACACAGCCGCCCCGGCATACTTCACCAGCAGAAGACGCGCCCTGCCCGCGGGAGCCACCAGCAGGTACCGCAGCGTGCCCAATCCGGCTTCTCCTGCAATGGTGTCCCCCGCGACCACGCCAATGGTCAGCGGGAGGAACAGCGGAACGGAAACCAGCATCGCGGTGACGGCCACGAACAGGCCGTTCTGGCTGATCCGGTCCAGGAACGCCGGCCCCCTCCCCGGGGGAACGGCTGAGGAAACGCGGACGACGACGGCGATCACCACCGGGATGGCGGCCAGCGCCAGGAGCATGGCCTGGGTCCTGCGGCGGCGGAACAGCTGCTTCAGCTCCGAGGCGAGCAGCGAACTGCTGGACGGCCGGCGCCTGGTACCCGGCGCCGGGCTGTCTCGCACGGTGAGCCGCTGCACCCCAGGTTCCTGCACTGGCGGCCGATCACTGTGCGACATCGAAGCCCTCCCCCGTCAAGGCCACAAAGCGGTCCTCCAGGCTGCCACGCTCCACCGTGAACCCGCGCACGCGAACGCCGTCCGCCACGAGGGCCGCGACTACCGCCTCTGGTGCCACGCCTCCGTTGGCGGCCGGAAGCCCCGCTGTGCCGTCAGCCCCTGCCCCGATAGGCAGGCTGGAGGTAATGACGGCATCCGCTCCGTCTGGATGACCCACAACCGGGGAGAGACCGAACCGCACCAAAACGCCCGACGCCGCACCGGCGTCGGGCGTCACGAGGCGGAGCTGCGCGGTGCCCGACTCGCGGAGTTCGGCCAGGGGCCCCTGGGCCACCAGCCTGCCGGCGCTCATGATGGCCGCATGGGTGCAGATCTGCTCCACTTCGGCCAGCAGGTGGCTGGAGACGAACACGGTGGCGCCGTCAGCCGCGAGGGACCGGACCAGGTTCCGCACCTCCCGCGTGCCCTGCGGATCCAGCCCATTGGTCGGTTCGTCCAGCACCAGCAATTCGCGCCTTGCCAGCAGCGCGTTGGCGATTCCCAGCCGTTGCTTCATGCCGAGGGAGTAGGCCCGCACCTTCTTGCGGGCGGCGTGGGAAAGCCCCACGCGTTCCAGCGCTTCAGCCACCCGCGCGCGGCGGGTGGACGGCGCGGCGTGGCGGTCCGCCGCATCAAAGCGGTGCAGATTTGCCGCGCCCGAGAGGAAAGGATAGAAAGCCGGCCCCTCCACCAGGGCACCGACCCGGGGCAGGACCTCATCCAGCTGCCGCGGCATGTCCATCCCCAGGACCCTGACCTCGCCCGCGGTCGGCGCGGCGAGGCCGAGCATCATGCGGATAGTGGTGGTCTTGCCTGAACCGTTGGGCCCGAGGAAGCCGAAAACAGAGCCCCGGGGCACGGCCAAGTCGATGCTGTTGACCGCCAGCTGGTGGCCGAACCGCTTGCTGAGCCCCTTTGTCTCGAGCGCAAGAGCGCGGCCAGCGGCTGTCACCTCGCGGCAGCGGCGGCCTGGAGCCGCTCCAGGGGCACGGAACCAACGAACGTCCGGCCGTCGTCGGTCAGCAGGACGTTCACCAGTGATGTGGAGATAGCCCGCCCACCCTGGACGGTCACGGTCGCCTGGCGAAGCAGGGGATCATTGAGCAGCCTGTCGACTGATTGTTTCCCGGACTCGCGGGACTCGGACGGCGCGGAAGCGGAGGGGGCCGGAATACCGACGATCCGTTCCCACCCGGAGCCGGTGACGGTGGGGGCATGCCCGCGCAGGTCCCTATGGTCTGTATTCCTGTCGGCCGGGTTCTTGTCGGCCAGATCCTTGCCCGTTCGGTTCTTGTCAGCTTGGCCCGTCGTGCCGTTGGGCTTTGCCGGCACCGCAAGTTCCTTCACCGAGGCACCCGGCGGCGGCGCGAAGTTGAACAAAGCCGCATCCGGAGCCCCAAGCGTCAGGCTGGAGAAAGCGGTCCGGAACGCAGGCTCCTGCTGCCCGCGTGCCCGCACTTCCACGCTCAGCGGCAGCCCGTTTTCACCGTCCACGGCCACGGCCACGGAGCCCACCAGTGTCACGGCCGACCGCGGCGTGAGAACCAGGCTGTACGCCGCCCGGCCCGCCACCTCGGTGTCTTCGGCCACCGCAACGTCTGTGCTGCCGTCCAGCTTGTCAAGCATCTTCGCGGCCAGTTCCTCCGGGGTTGCCACACCTGCCGGCGTGTCATGGCTGCGGGATTCCTTCGACGCGGCGGGAAGCATGACGTGTGTGGCCGTGTTGTCCTTGGAGTTGTACAGCCACAGTTCATTGCCCTGCCGGACGGCGTCGCGCTCGGCCATCCGGTCCATCACCTGAATGCGGGCCTTGGTTGGCCCGTCAACGTAGACGCGGGCGCTGTGCGGCCCGGTCAGCAGCTCGGCGAGCGAACCCGTTCCTGCACCCGAGGTGGGCCCTACCTGGGGGACATCGGGCAGCCCGAGTTCGGACGACTGCTCCACCGTGCCGGAGAAGGACTTGGTCTGGTGTTGTCCGATCATCGCCAGCACCTGGGCAGGTGTCTTCTCTGGCAACGGATCCCGGGCGCTCGCGGGCAAGGACCCCGCCAGGACTCCGGCAGCTATCACAGCAGGTACGGCCACGGCGGGTGTCCACCGCAGCCAGGTGGCAGTCATGTCAACTCCGCTCCGACGTCGCAGCTCATAACTTCAGGGTACGCCTCGGCTCCCCATGTGGCAGCCCCGGCCGGGTTGTCCGCTTTCGCTGCAGCGGCTGGTGGGCCAGACTGGGTGGGACCCCGTTTTCCAGCTTCCAGGAGCCTTCGCCAATGCACATTCCCGGTGCCACATCCAGTCCGGCCGACGAACTGACAGGCATCGTGGGCTTCGCTGCCCAGGCCATCGATACGCTCGGGGAATGGGGTGTGGGACTCTTTACCTTCCTCGAGACGGTGTTTCCGCCGATTCCCAGCGAAGTAATTCTTCCGCTCGCCGGGTTCCTGACCCGACAGGGGTCCCTCAACCTGGCCCTGGTCTTCGTGACCAGCACGCTGGGGGCATATCTGGGCGCCCTTGCGCTGTATCTCCTGGGCGCGAAGGTGGGGCTGGAGCGTTCGATCCGCTGGCTGTCCAAGCTGCCGCTGGTGGACCGGGAGGACTTCGAGCGCGCGGACGTCTGGTTCCGTCGCCACGGCAGGTCGGCGATTTTCTTCGGCCGGCTGCTGCCCGGCGTGCGGAGCCTCATTTCGTTGCCGGCGGGCGCCGAGAGGATGCACCTGGGGACCTTCAGCATTTTCACCATTGCCGGCAGCGGCATCTGGAACGGCGCGCTGATCGGCTTCGGCGTACTGCTGGGCCGGCAGTACGCGATGGTGGAACAGTACTCCCGCTACCTCAACTACGCCGTGTACGCCGCCCTGGCCCTCTTCGTGCTCTGGCTCGTGGTCCGGTACATCCGGCGCCGGAGGCCGGCACGGGACCCACGCTAAGCCAGCGGCACCACGGTGCCCGCGCCGCCGTCGACCGTCACTTCCTGACCCGTCCGGAGCAGCGAGGTGGCGTCCGCGACGCCCACCACGGCGGGGATGCCGTACTCCCTGGCGACCACTGCGCCGTGTGAGTTGGGTCCGCCCATCTCCATCACCAGGCCGCCTGCCGTGAGGAACAGTGGGGTCCAGCCTGGATCGGTGGACGGCGCCACAAGGATTTCGCCCGGTTCCAGGTGGGCGCCCACGGGGTCGAGAATGACGCGTGCGGGGGCTGTTACCGTCCCCGCCGACGCCGGGCTCCCGGACAGTGCCCCGGCGGCGGATCCGACGGCGGTAAGCAGCGTTTCCGGTTCCGTTCCGTCCGAGAGCAGCATCCGCGGAATGTGGCGCCGCTCGAGTTCCAGGTAGTAGGCCCCCTGCCGCTGCGCCACGAGATCCTGCATGTCCGCTCCATCCAGGGCCCGGTGGGCTTCTGCAAGGTCCAGGAAAAAGATGTCCTCTGCCCGGGCGAGACGTTTCTGTTCCGCCAGCACTGCGCCGACTGCCGCCAGCTGCTTCCGGACCTCCGCCAGCGCCAGCACGATCTGGAACTTGGGAAGTTCGCGCAGCCCGGCGAAGAGCCGCGCCCGCCGCAGCGCCGCCCGGACGGCCACGGCACGGAGGCGTCCCCTCGAACGGGCCTCGGCCACCAGCCGCTCAATCTGTGCGTCCGCTTCGGCTGCTGCCCGGCTGAACTGGCGGTCAGGGGCCCGTTCCGGGTCCTCCAGCCGGAGGTAGTTGGCCAGGACGCCAAGAATGTGGGTGGGGTCGTCCCGCCAGCGGGGCATGCCGACGTCGATCTCGGCCACAGCCCGGTGCCCGTACCGTGCCAGGAACCCTGCCACGCCGGTCTGGGCCGCGGCCGGCAAATTGCCTGCCACGAAGCGCTGCGCCAGCACCGCAGGCGGTTCAGCGGTGAGCACGGCAAGCGATTCAGCGTCGGACTTGATCGCCGTGGCGACCTGCCACAGCTCGAGGTCCATCTCGGTGGTCACATTGTTGGGCAGGCCGCGGAGTACGGGCTGCAGGTCTGTGTTTCTGCTTCCCGCGGCACCGTCCCCGCCGGCACCACCCTCGCCCGCACCAAAGAGTCTGCCGGCACCAAGGAGTCTCCCGGCGAGGCCAAGCATGGCGAAGGCCAGGCCGGCCAGCGGGAGCACGACCGGCAGGTTGGGGAAGAGCCGCGACAGTAGGCCCTCGGCATGGTTAAGCCGCGCCCGCGGGGAAGCACCCTGGGGCAGTTCCAGCGTCGCGTTGAACTCCGTGGTGAAGCGGTTCAGGCGTTTGAGGGCCGCCTCGGGACGGACCAGCGCCCGGATCGCTGCTTCCGGCACTCGCGCCCGGGCAGCTATGGGGAGCACGTGCCTGAGGAGGTCCCAGGGTGTGCGGCGGGTGATGGACAGGCGCGGGTCATCGAACACGCTGCGAAGGACTTTGGCGGAGCGTGCCTCCATGACGTCGAAGACCCTGGGAATGATCCGGCGGCCCACGGTGCTCCGGGCGGCGGCGGTCAGGTCGATGAAAATGCGCTGTCCGGCTTCGACGTAAGGCGGCGGCCCGCTGCGGGGGTCCGGAACGTCGAAGCCCGCCGCGGCAGCAACTGATGAGCCGATCCGCCGGAGGGCGGCAAGACCCATCGGGGTCAGCGGCCGGGTAAGGCCCTGGGCGAGGCTGAAGCAGAGGTAGACGCGCAGGTCCTCCCCCGGGCCGGGCCGTTCCTGCTCATTCTCCGGGAGGCTGACTTTCCCCGGCGGCGGGTAGAGCGTGGTGATGGGCCGCGACTGGGTCAGCCACATCTTTCCGTCGACGTCGAGCGCCCACTCGGTGTCCTGCGGGGCGCCATAGTGGGCCTCAGCCTTGCTGCCCAGCGCCGTGAGTTCCCGGATCTGCGCGTCGGTCAGGCACGGCTGGTTTTGCGTGCCCGGGCCGCCTGCCGTCTGCTCCACGGATTCTGTTCCTCCCGCGGGCAGCGGCCGGACAGCCGTCCGCTTGTCCCCCAGCCGGCGCTGCAGGATGGAACCGGATGCGGTGTCCACCACGAAGTGGTCCGGATTGACGGCGCCCGACACCACTGCCTCGCCAAGCCCGGGGCTGGCGTCGATCACAGCTTCCCGGCGCCTGCCGGTGACCGGGTTCGCGGTGAACATCACGCCTGCAGCCTCAGCGTCCACCATCCGCTGGACGACGACGGCGAGGGCCACCGTTGCGGGATCAATGTTCCGGCTGGCGCGGTATGCCACCGCCCGGTCAGTCCACAGCGAAGCCCAGCAATTCCGGATGGCGTCCAGCAGCGCCACGGCGTCTATGACATTCAGGTACGTGTCCTGCTGGCCGGCAAAGCTGGCAAAGGGAAGGTCCTCGGCCGTCGCCGAGGACCTCACCGCAACCGGAACGCCGGCCAGCGCCCGGTAGGCCGTAAGCACCTCCCCGGCTATCGCCGTCGGCAATTCTGCCGAGGTGATCAGGCTGCGGGCCCTGGCAGCCAGGCTGGCGAGGGCTTCGAGATCCTCGGCCGGGGTGTTTTGGAGGGCGCGGTGCACGTCCGCGAGGCCCAGTGGCTCCACGGCCTGGACGTAGGCCTCGGTGGTGAGGCAGAACCCGTCCGGGACCGGGAGGCCGGCCGCGAGCAACTCGCCGAGGTTGGCTGCCTTGCCGCCAACCTCCGGCAACATGGAGGCGCTGAGGTCCCCGAGGCCGAGCACCAGGCCGCTCATGCGCTACGAGGCGCCGAGCATCGGTCCGAAGCTGGCGCGGTCGGCGAGCCGCGGGTCCTCCCGGTCCGGCACCACCATCACGGGGCTCTTGGCATGGTGCAGGACGCCGTCCGACGTCGATCCCAAAAGCATGCCGGTGAAGCCGCCGCGGCCCCGGGTTCCCACGACGATCAGTTCAACATGCCGACTGGCCTCCACCAGCACATCCACGGGCGACCCATCCAGCAGCCGGGTCTCAATGGCCAGCCGCGGGAAATGGCTCTGCAGCCACGCCACCCCGGCCTTCAGCTGAACCTGGATATCGGCGAACAGCGCTTCACGGTCCAGCGGCGCCGGAACCCAGGCAAGGGAGCCGCTGTATTGCGGCACGGCACAAATCACGCGCAGCGGCGCACCCAGCCGTTCGGCCTCCTCCGCGGCTTCCAAGACGGCGACACGGGCCTGCTCGGACCCGTCCACGCCCACCACGACAGCTTTTTCCACGGGGCCGTGGCCAGCCTTGGCCTGTTCCGCGCGGATGTGCTTGTCCTGGGTGGTCTCGCCCAAGCGGTCGGAGCAGATCAGCGGAACCGTTACAGTTGGGCATTTGGCGTGGGCGGGAAGCGCGCTGCTCACGGAGCCGAGGAGCCGCCCAACAAAGCCACCCCGCCCGCGTGTGCCGAAGACCAGCAGCTCGGCGGTTTCGGACAGGTCGAGCAGTACGCCCGAAGCGTCCCCGTTCTCGACCGAGGCGCTGACGCTGATGTTGTAGCCGGCCACCTTGTCCACTGCGTGCTGCAGGATGGCCTCCGCGCCCTCGCGGATCACCGAGTCGTCCACCGTGGCATAGCCGCCGTCGAGTCCGGACGCGGCAAAGATAGGCACCGAGTAGGCGGTGACAATATGGAGCGGACTACGGCGGCGTTCGGCTTCGCGGGCAGCCCACACGAGGGCGCACTGGCCGTGGTCCGAACCATCGACGCCAACCACGATTCCTTCGGGTCTCGCGCGGCGGGCACCGCCATCCCGTGCCGGGTCGGGATGCAATTCGTGTGCGTCCATGTGGTCCGCCTCCTCGCGATACTGCCTGATGATGCGGCTATTCTGCCAGAAGCAGCCTGTCTAGCCGGCACCGGCAGGCCGTCCGGTTCCCGGTTGCGTACAGCCTGCGCTTAAGTCCAACTATTCTCGGTCCGCGATCTCTTAGCAAGCGGGCCCTCCGCGGCTTTTTGGGGCCTCAGGGAAGGCATTTTCCCGCCTGTTCCGGGCGCTGATCCGGCACCGGTCTGGGTGCTCTGTTGGCACTGCTCTGGGTGCGCCGGTAACGCCGTGCAAAGCCCCGCAAACCAATGTTTCGGGTGGGGTATCCAGCGACCAAAAAATTCTGTAATGTCGAGGCACTATCGATCCGGATTGTGCTCCACCGCACACCCGGGGATGGCTTGTGTCTGCTTGCTGGGGCAGTGGACGGTGCACGGCGATGGTGCCCTGCGCTTCGAAAATCTCGAGGAGGAAGTTGTAGTGTCACGCATGCCTGGTCTCAGCGGCGCAGAACGGACCACCACTGTGGTCATCGGCACCGGACTTCCCGGTTTGGCAATCGCCACGGAACTCCGGCGACGGGGCGTTGATTCAATCATCGTCAGCAGGCTCGAATCCCCGAGGGGCGGCCAGTCGTTTCAGAAATCCGCGCCGCAGCGGTGCGACGATGCCGAGGCCGCGTCGCTACAGGAGCGGAACGAAATCCTCCGACACCTCCGCAACTATGCGTCGAGCCACCAGCTGGACATCCGCAGCGACACGTCTGCCCTGTTGCTCGACAAGATGGGTCCGGGGGCGGAGGCCTCGCTCCACCGCTGGGCCGTTCACACCCCTGACGGCGTGCTGCTGGCCGACCACATCGTGCTCACCCGCTGCGCCCACAGCCAGCTGCGGCGCATGCTCACAGACCTCGGCATCTCCATTGGCGCCAACCTCGTCGCCACGATGCGTGCCATCGGCATCTATCTGGTGGGCGTCGGCGAGCTCATCACACCCACACCGAAGGAAGTCCTGCGCCAGGCCAAGGTGGTGGGCCAGGCCATCTCGGCGAAGGTCTACCCGGACAGTGTGCCGTCGGTGCTGACCGGAAGTTTCCCGGCGCTGCCCGCCGGGGCACTTTGAAGTCATGGCTCTCTAAAGCCGCGGCTGTCTGGAGCGGTCGCTAGTTCCCGTCGCCGTCAGGCTCGTCGCTGACACCGAGCCGCCGGCGGGCCAGCACACCCAGGGTGATGAGCAGGCCGAGGGCCACGGCCGCGAACACCACGATGCTCCACGGGAAAGGTTCCGAGGAATCCGGGGCTGCCCCCGTTGCCTGGGTTGCCCCTGGCTGCGGCGTGCCGACAGTAGGAACCGGCACCGCCGTTGCCCCTGCCGCAGCCGCCGTGGCAGTAAAGGAGAACGTGCCCTCGATCGGATGGGAGTCCGAGCTCACCACCCGCCACACGACCGAATACTTCCCGGCAGGCGCACCTTCCCGCAGGTTCTGGGACGCGACGTTGTCCACGATCTCCACCTTGCCGTCGGCCCAGTCGGTTCCGGCGGCGTCCGTCACCTTGACCTGGGAACCGAGCCCCAGCGGGGTGTTGTTGAAGGTTATCGAGACCTTGGCGGGCGCCGTCGCCACGGTGGCGCCGTCAGCCGGGCTGCTGGATTCGGCGGCGTCGTGCGCGGAAGCGGGACCCGCCGTCAGGAGCAGGGCGACGAGCGTGAGCGCACCAAGGAGGGCGGACAGCAACTGGCGGGGAAAACGCATGGGCGGACTACTCCTAGTGTTGACTTCCTTACAGACTAGGCGAATTTGCTGGGACGGCGCCCGGCACCTACTAGGATTCAAGTAACCCCAACACTCTCACCGGAGGACTAATGCTCAAGCAGGGCTCTGCACTGGACCGGTACTTCAAAATATCCGAACGGGGGTCCAACCTCTCCCGCGAGATCCGCGGCGGTTTTGCCACCTTCTTCGCCATGAGCTACATCGTGGTGCTGAACCCGCTGATCCTGTCCGTTGCGGACTCCTCCGGCGCCACACTCGGATTCCAGGCCGTCGCTGCGGTCACCGCCTTTGTTGCCGGCATCCTCACCATCCTCATGGGTGCGTGGGCCAAGCACCCGTTTGCCATGGCCACGGGCCTTGGCGTCAACGCCTTCGTGGCCGTGACGGTGGCCACCAACCCGGGACTGACCTGGCCGGACATGATGGGACTCGTGGTCCTCGCCGGCGTCACCATGATGATCCTGGTCCTGACCGGGTTCCGGACCGCCGTGTTCCGGGCCGTTCCGGACGGGCTCAAGACCGCAATCGTGGTGGGCATCGGCCTGTTCATCGCCCTGATCGGCCTGGTCAACGCTGGCTTTGTACGGCGCGTTCCGGACGCGGCCGGGACCACGGTCCCGGTAGGTCTCGGCTTTGACGGCAAGCTTTTGGGGTGGCCAACCCTGGTGTTCGTGTTCGGCCTGATCCTGACCATCGCGCTGCTGGTGCGCAACGTCAAGGGTGCCATCCTGATCGGCATCGTCGCCTCCACCATCCTGGCCGTCATCCTTGAGTTCACGCTGCACATCGGCCCCAGCTTCGACGGCAAGAACTTCAACCCGCAGGGCTGGTCCCTGGTTGCCCCCAAGTTCACCGAATGGGCGGCTCCCGACCTCTCGCTGATCGGCAAGGCCAACCCCTTCGGCGCCTTCGGCCATCTCGGCGTTGTGGCTGCCGCGCTGCTCGCGTTCGTGATCCTGCTCAGCATCTTCTTCGACGCGATGGGCACCATGGTGGGCCTGGCCAACGAGGCCGGCACGGTCGACAAGGACGGCAACATCCCCAACGTTGACCGCGTGCTGCAGGTGGACGCCCTGGGCGCCATCGTCGGCGGCGGCGCCTCCGTGTCCTCCAACCAGATCTACGTCGAGTCCGGCGCGGGCATCGGCGAAGGCGCGCGGACCGGCCTGGCCTCGATCGTGACCGGTCTGTTGTTCCTCGTAGCCATGTTCTTCACCCCGCTGATCAACCTCGTGCCGTTCGAGGCCGTGGCCCCGGCTCTGGTGGTGGTCGGCTTCATGATGGTGGCCCAGATCAGCAAGATCCACTGGCAGGACTGGGGCATCGCCCTGCCCGCCTTCCTCACGTTCACGCTGATGCCCTTCACTTATTCAATCGCCAACGGCCTCGGCGCCGGCTTCATTTCCTACGTCCTCATCCGCACCTTCCAGGGCCGCGCCCGCGAAGTGCATCCGCTGATGTGGGCCGTTGCGGCCGCCTTCGTCCTGTTCTTCGCCATTGGCCCGATCGAACAGTCACTCGGCATGTAGTACCTTCCCCCCGAGATGGCATTTGGCGGCAGTGTTCCTCAGCGACTCTGCCGCCAGGTGCCCTCTGGCGCTTAAGCGGGTTCCGGTATTCCAGACATCACGACGGCGGCGCTGCTGGTTTTCGCTGTGTCCTTGCGGTGAGCTTGAAGCATGGATTTTCCCCCGCTCTCCGTCGACGCTGAACCCCGCCCCTGGACAGGCCGCTACGACGGCGACGGCGACACCCACCGCAGGTGGTGGCAGGCCGTAACAACGGCTACGGAAAACACGGCGGCCCCGCACGCTCCCGTCACCGCGCGACGCCCTGCCGTGATCCTCGGCTTTTGCAGCGATGAGGGCGTACGGCGGAACAAGGGCAGGACCGGAGCCGCGGCCGCCCCTGCAGCCATCCGCAGTGCGCTGGGCCCGCTGGCCCACCACTCGGACCGGCCCGTCGCCGACGCCGGCGACGTGGCAGTCCGCGACGGTGAGCTGGAGGCCGGCCAGGCCCGCGCAGGCCTCGCCGTGTCCGCGCTGCTCGACGGCGGCCACCTCACCTTGCTGCTGGGCGGCGGCCACGAAACCGCGTACGCGAGCTACCTCGGCGTGGCAGGGTCCCGGGCAGTCCGAGATGGCCAGCGGCTGGGCGTGCTCAATCTCGACGCCCATTTCGATCTCAGGGATGAGGCCACCCCCAGCTCGGGAACTCCGTTCCTCCAGATGGCCCGTGCAGAAGCGGCCGCGGGGCGGGAACTGAAGTACGCCGTCGTCGGAATTTCCGAACCCAACAACACCCGGGCGCTGTTCAGCAGCGCCGGGGAGCTGGGGGTGCGCTACCTGCTGGATGAGGACTGCACTGCCGGGGCGGCGGAGGCCTTCGTTGCGGATTTCCTCAGCGGAATCGACGTGCTGTACCTGACCATCGACCTCGATGTACTGCCGGCGGCGGTGGCTCCCGGAGTCAGCGCCCCGGCCGCATTTGGCGTCCCGCTGCCGGTGATCAGTGCCGTCTGCCGCCAGGTGGTGGACAGCGGCAAGCTGCTGCACGCGGACGTCGCCGAGCTGAACCCGGCCTTCGACATCGACAACCGGACGGCCCGGGTAGCGGCTCGGCTGGTCAGCATCCTGCTGGGCTAGGCAGCTTCCTGTCCGCCCGGATAGTCCGGGGCCCGGGCAATCTGCGGGCCGGCTAATCCTTCGGCTTGGGCGACGGCTTCGGGGCTGCCCGGGCGGGCGCCTTGGGCTTGGCCGCAGGCTTGCTGACGATCGACGCCGGCGGCTTGGGGAAGGCGGCCGCCGGATAGAGCCGCGCCACCTGGAGCATGTAGTTCGCCCACTGCGGGCCCGCGATCATGTAGCCGTCTATGCGGTCGTAGTGCTTGCCGTTCACGGTGAGATTCCGGCCCGGGCGCTGCTGGCCCTCGAGGGCGTCCCCGAAGAACGAGGCCGTGGCCAGGCCGGAGGTGTAGCCCAGCACCCAGGTGGCGCTGTTGCTGTTGTTGGTGCCCGTTTTGGCCGCCACTGGCACACTCTTCTGCACCTTGGGGTTGATGTAGATGCCGGAGCCCTTGTTGAGCATGTCCTGGAGCGCCTTGTTCACGCCGCGGACCACGTTCTTATCCACGGTGTCGCTGCATTGCTGGGCCTCCGCCGGCAGCTTCTTGCCAGCCATGTCCGCCACCCCGGCCAGGGCCACCGGCACGCAGTACCGGCCGTCAGCGGCGAAGGTGGCGAAGGCGTTGGCCATGGTCAGGGGCGCCACGCCGGTGCCGCCCAGGAGGTTGCCCAGCTGGTGCATGTTCACCGGCGTCCCGTCCAGCCCGCTGCGGAGCCCGACGGCGTTCACCATGTTCTGGATCCCGCAGAAGTCCAGCTGCGCGGCCTCAGCGAAGGTGGCCGTGTTGATGGAGTTGTAGAGCCCGTAGTCGGCCGGCATCTTGCGGTAGTAGCCCTCCGACGCATTCTGCAGGTCGTCAGCGGTTTCGAGTCCGGCCCTGCGCTGCTTCGTGCTGTAGCCGCCCGCCACCTTGCCGCAGGAGGACCGCCAGCGGAAGCCCAGCAGGTACTCGCGCTTCGAGGCGTCCACCACCGTGGTCATGGTCTTGCCCTGGTGCAGCCACTCGGCAAAGGTGAAGGGCTTCATGGTGGAGCCCGGCTGGAACCCGCCGGCGCCGTTGAGATCGTTACCGTTGGCGTCCTTGGCGTCCACGTTGAAGTTCAGCTGGGTGTCGAACTTTCCGGGCCCGGGCAGGTACACCGTGTTCTGCGCCATCGCCAGGACCCGGCCGGTGCCGGGCTGGACCGTGACCAGTGAGGCGCCCCACCTGTCCGGGTTGGCGCCGGCGGTGACGTTCACCTGCGCCTGTGCTTTGGCCTGCAGCCGGCTGTCCAAGGTGGTGGTGATGGTCAGCCCGCCGCGGAAGAGCCGCTTCTCGCGCGCCTCGGTGTCCGCGCCGTAGGCCGGGTTGTTGAGGAAGAGCCGGGTCACGTAGTCGCAGAAGTACGGGGCCATGGTGGCAGCGGCGCATCCCTGCCGCGAAGGCCGCACCTTCAGGCCAACGCCGGAGGCCACAGCGGCGTCATGCTCCTTCTTGGAGATCATCTTCTGCTTGAACATTTCGCCGAGGACCTGGTTGCGGCGTTGCAGCGAGTTTTTGGGGTTGGTGACGGGATCGTAGAAGCTGGGGCTGTTGACCAGGCCCGCGAGCAGCGCCGACTGGGGCAGGGTCAGCTTGCTGGCCGGCACGCTGAAGAAATACTGGGACGCCGCCTCAATGCCGTAGGCGCTGCGGTTGAAGAAGACGATGTTGAGGTAGCCCTCGAGGATCTGGTCCTTGGTGAACTTCTTTTCCAGTGCCATCGCGAGCCGCATCTCGCGCAGCTTGTCCCCCATGGTCTTCTGCCCGCTAAGGACCACCTGGTCCTCACGGCCCTCGGAGATCAGGGACTCGTTCACGATGTTGGTGACGTACTGCTGGGTGAGGGTGGAGGCGCCCTGCCGGTCGCCGCGGGTCAGGTTGCTGGTCAGCGCGCGCAGGATGCCCTGCGTGTCAACGCCGCTGTGTTCGTAAAAGCGGCTGTCCTCGATGGCGACGGCGGCCTTCCGGATGAACGGGGACATCTGCTTCAGGGGCACGCGGACGCGGTTCTCGGAATAGAACGTGGCAATGAGTTTGCCGTCCGCCGTCAGCATGCGCGTGGTCTGCGACGGTGCGGGCACCGCGAGTTCGGTGGGGAGGCTGTTGAAGTAGGAAATGGACCTGCTGACCGAGGTGCCGGCGAGGGCGGCCCCGGGCACCAGGAAGCTGGCCGCCAGAACCCCGCAGAGGCAGCTGACCAGCACGAACCCCAGCAACTTTGCCAGGCCCAGAGCCATACGGGATATCAACCTTTTGCCTGCCATGATCCAAGCTCACCACACCACCGGAGTGAATACAGAATATTCACGGCCCGGGACCGTCATTCGTTCCCCCGCATCAGACCGGGGTGTGCGGCGCCTTTCCCCCGTCGCCGAATTTCTCGGCGGCCCTGCGTTCGCGCAGCCGGTCCAGTCGTTTCATGACCGGCGCCGTGGTGGCGCCGTGCAGCACCACTGACATGGCCACGACGAGTCCGACGATGCTCCACAGGTACTCCGCCCGGTCCCCGAAGCCACCCTTGCCCAGCGCGTAGGCCAGGTAATACAGGGACCCTATGCCCCGGATGCCGAAGAAGGAAATGGCGATCCGTTCCCGGGGACCGGTCTTGCCGCGGGCCAGTGCCAACCAGCCGGAGAGCGGACGGACCAGGACCAGGAAGGCCAGCGCAACGCCCACTTCAGCCCAGCCGACGTCGGCCAGCATACCCCGCGCGATCGCTCCGCCCAGGAGGACCAGGATGACCACTGTCAGCAGCCGCTCCAGCTGTTCCACGTAGGAGTGAAGAATGCGGTGGTAACCGTGGGTGCGCTCCGCCGCCCTGATGGTCACGGCACAGACGAACACAGCGATGAAGCCGTAGCCCTCGATCATTTCGGTGACGCCGTAGGCCAGGAAGGTGGCGGCCAGCGCAACGAAGCCCTCGGAGTGGTTGGACAGCCGGATGCTGTCGTGCCGAGCGGAGAAGAAGAGCCGGGCCAGCGCCTTGCCCGTCCCGAAGCCCAGCAGTACGCCCATGCCGATGCGCCACAGCACGTCCACACCGAACCACTCCGGAAACCAGGCCGACGGCGCGGTCCCCACAAGGCTCATGGCAATGGCCAGGTACACAAAGGGAAAGGCCAGCCCGTCATTCAGTCCTGCCTCCGAGGTCAGCGCGAACCTGACTTCATCCTCCTGGTCGGTGCCCTCCTCCTCGTCGGCCGGCTCTCCCACCTGCACCTCGGAGGCCAGGACCGGATCGGTGGGTGCCAGTGCAGCGGCCACGAGGAGCGCGGCGGCGAGTCCCAGGCCCAGCAGCCAGAGTCCGAGGAGCGTCAGGCCCAGCATGCACAATGGCATGGCAATGCCGAGCATCCGCCAGGTGGTCGCCCAGTTCCGCCGCCCCACGGACCGGTCGAGCGCCAGCCCGGCTCCCATCAGCGAGATGATCACGCAGATTTCGGTCAGATGCAGCGTCAGCTCGGTGTGCTGGACGGGGTTCGGGTCCGGAAGGTTGGGAAGCAGGCCGAAGGCGGCCGCGCCGGCGCCAAGGAACACCATGGGCATGGAGATCGGAACATTGCGGAGCGCTTTGGGCAGGATGGCAGCAACAAAGACGGCTACGCCCGCCGCGGCGAACATGATGCTGGCACCTTCAAACACGGTCGCCTCCTGCGCCGTCGGCCTCTCAGACCTGACTAACACTAGCGCGGAGCAGGAGGGAGGAGGTCGCCGGGCGCTGCTCAAGTGGCTTTTACCGGGCTCGGGACGGCAGAATGGTTGATGAGACAACTATCGTCAACAGGACTGTCAAACGCCAGTCATCTTACCTTTGGCATGGTTCCCGGTAGAATGGTCTACTGCCCCCCCGGCAAGAACCACAGAAAGTCAGTACATTGAGCACAGCAACCCTGGAGCGCCCAACCGCTCCTACGAGCGCGTGTCCCTCTGCGGATGCCCGGTCCATCCACCTGGCATTCACGAGTGCCGCCCAGGTCCACGATGGCCTGGAAAGCGCGGTGGAGACGCTGATCGAAACCGCCGCCCAGGAAGGCACCTGCGGCATCAAGGTCACGCGCCTCGAGCCGGGCCGCTACACGGTGGCCCTCGACGAGTCTGTTCCCTTCGGTGAAACACACGAGGACATCGCGGCCTAGCACGCGAAAAAGCCCCGATCCTGGGCTCATTCTGGCCGGAAGGGCCGAATGATCCAAGGTCGGGGGCTTTTTGTTTTCCGGTGCGCGGCCTGCCGCGCCCGGCTTGAGCCGGACTACATCCGGCGCACCTGCACGCCGTCGGACCTCATAAAGAGCTGCGACTCATGCGCTCCACTGCAGACCAGCCACAGTACGTTTCCGCTCCGTGAGACTTCCTCCACCTCGCCTGCCGCAATGACATGGGCATGCTTGATGATCTCGACCCGCTCACCCACGTGCAGCGATCCCCAGTTGGAAACCGTAGCTGCGTGTGCGATGCGTCTGGACAGGACTGCCCCGCGTGCTTTCATTTGAACTTCTACCCCTTTGTGGATGTTCTTTTTTCCGCCACAGCCTCTTTGATGTGACTTTTACTACACCATTAGTTCTACTACACTTGCCGGGCTGTGCGCGGCGCGTTGCAGAGTATTTCGGCACCGCCGGCAAATGGCTGCCGGCGGTGCACTTTGTTCACCCTCAGGCGAGTTTTCCGACGGCGGATTCGGCTGCCGCCCGCACCGCACCGGAGCCGACCAGCCGGTCGGCGGCCTCGAGCTCCGGTGAAAGGAACCTGTCCGTGCCCGGGCCGCCGACGACGGTCCGCAGCGCTTCGAGGACGGCTGCCCCCGCAGGACCGGGGGTCAGCTGGCCATCGGAGAGCTGCGTGCGCATGTCTATCGCCCGTGCCGAAGTCACGAGTTCGATCGCGAGAACGCGGCGGAGGTTCTCCACGGCCTTCCGGAGCTTGCGGGCGGCGTGCCAGCCCATGGACACGTGGTCCTCCTGCATGGCGGAGCTCGGGATGGAGTCGACGGAGGCGGGAACCGCGAGCCGCTTGTTGTCCGAGACCAGCCCGGCCTGGGTGTACTGGGCGATCATGAGGCCCGAGTCCACGCCCGGATCCGCTGCCAGGAACGCCGGGAGACCGTGTGAACGGGCAGGGTCAAGCATGCGGTCCGTGCGCCGTTCGGCGATGGAGCTGAGGTCCGCGACGGCGATGGCCAGGTAGTCGAGCACGTACGCCACCGGGGCGCCGTGGAAGTTGCCGTTGGAGCTGACCCGGCCGTCAGGCAGGACCACGGGGTTGTCGATGGCGGCCGCGAGTTCACGGGAAGCCACCAGCTCGGCGTGGTCGACCGTGTCCCGGACGGCGCCCGCAACCTGGGGTGCGCAGCGCAGCGAGTAGGCGTCCTGAACACGTGAATCGCCCACGCGGTGGGATGCCACGATGGCCGAGTCGGACAGGACCCGGAGCATATTGTCCGCGGAGGCGGCCTGGCCGGGGTGCGGCCGAAGGGCGGCGTGCAGCTCGGGCAGGAACACCTGGTCAGTGCCGAGCAGCGCCTCGACGCTGAGCGCGGCGGTGATGTCCGCCGTCGTCAGCAACTGCCGCAGGTCAGCAATGGCCATCAGGAGCATGCCCAGCATGCCCTCGGTGCCGTTGACCAGCGCCAGGCCTTCCTTCTCAGCAAGTGTCACCGGTTCGATGCCGTGCGCGGCGAGCAGCTCGGCAACCGTGGGTTGGCCGGCGCCTCCGTACAGTTCGCCGTCGGGTCCGGTCGCTTCGCCTTCGCCCATGAGGACCAGGGCGCAGTGGGACAGCGGTGCGAGGTCGCCGGAGCAGCCGAGGGACCCGAATTCGCGGACCACCGGGGTGATGCCCGCGTTGAGCACGTCCACCATGGTCTGCAGGACCACGGGCCGGACACCGGTGCGGCCCGAGGCGAGGGTCTTGGCGCGCAGGAACATGATGCCGCGGACCACTTCGCGTTCCACCGCGGGGCCCATGCCTGCGGCGTGGCTGCGGATCAGTGACTTCTGCAGCTGGGTCCGCAGCTCGCCGGGGATGTGGCGGTTGGCCAGCGCGCCGAAGCCAGTGGAGATGCCGTACGCGGGCACGTCGCTGTGGGCCAGTTCGTCGATGTGTGCGCGGACGTTGGCGACGGTGTCCAGGGCTTCCTGGGAGATGGTAACCCTGGCGTCATGGCGTGCGACGGCGACGAGGTCCTCGGGCGTGGCACCGCTGGCACCGAGGGTAACAGTGAGCGGTTCGTGGGTGGTGATAGTCACTTTGTGGCTCCTTCGTTCATGGGGATGCGGACGCCGCGTTCCTTGGCGACGTCGAGGGCGCGGTCGTAGCCGGCGTCGACATGTCGGATCACGCCCATGCCGGGGTCGTTGGTGAGGAGCCGTTCAAGCTTCTGAGCGGCGAGATCGGTGCCGTCGGCAACGGAGACCTGGCCGGCGTGGATGGAGCGGCCGATGCCTACTCCGCCGCCGTGGTGGAGGGAGACCCAGGTGGCGCCGGAGGCGGTGTTGAGGAGGGCGTTGAGCATGGGCCAGTCGGCGATCGCGTCCGAGCCGTCGGCCATGGCTTCGGTCTCCCGGTACGGTGAGGCAACGGAGCCGGAGTCCAGGTGGTCGCGGCCGATCACGATGGGGGCCTTGACCTTGCCTTCCTTGACCAGTTGGTTGAAGAGCAGCCCGGCCTTGGCGCGTTCGCCGTAGCCCAGCCAGCAAATGCGGGCCGGCAGGCCTTCGAATTCGACGCGCTCGGCGGCGGCGTCGATCCAGCGGTGCAGGTGCTGGTTCTGCGGGAAGAGCTCCTTGATGGCTTTGTCGGTGACGGCGATGTCCTCGGGGTCACCGGAGAGGGCGACCCAGCGGAACGGGCCCAGGCCCTCGCAGAACAGCGGGCGGATGTAGGCCGGGACGAAGCCGGGGAATTCGAAGGCCCGGCTGTACCCGCCCTTGCGGGCCTCGTCGCGGATGGAGTTTCCGTAGTCGAACACCTCGGCGCCGGCGTCCTGGAACTCGACCATGGCCTGGACGTGGCGGGCCATCGATGCCTGGGCCTTTTTGGTGAAGCCCTCCGGGTCAGCCTCGGCTTCGCGGTGCCATTCGTCCACGGAGATGCCTTCGGGCAGGTAGGACAGGGGGTCGTGGGCGGAGGTCTGGTCGGTGACGATGTCGATGGTCAGCTCACCGGCCTTGTGCCGGCGAAGGAGTTCGGGGAAGACCTCGGCGGCGTTGCCCACATAGCCCACGGACCAGCCGCGGCGCTCCTCCTTGGCCTTGAGGACCTTGGCGATCGCGGCGTCGAGGTCGGTCTCCACCTCGTCCAGGTAGCGCTTGCCGGCCCGGCGGCGCAGGCGGGTCTCGTCGACGTCGATGATCAGGCAGGCGCCCTCGTTCAGGGTGACGGCGAGGGGCTGGGCGCCGCCCATGCCGCCGCAGCCGCCGGTCAGCGTCAGGGTGCCGGCGAGCGTGCCGTTGCTGTCCCCGGTGAGCTTCCGGGCGATCGCGGCGAAGGTTTCGAACGTGCCCTGCAGGATGCCCTGCGTGCCGATGTAGATCCAGGACCCGGCCGTCATCTGCCCGTACATCATCAGGCCCTCGGCCTCGAGCCGGCGGAACTCGGGCCACGTGGCCCAGTCGCCCACGAGGTTGGAGTTGGCCAAAAGCACCCGCGGCGCCCACTCGTTGGTGCGGAAAACACCCACCGGCTTGCCGGACTGGACCAGCAGGGTCTCGTCCTTCTCCATGGTTTCCAGGGTGTGGGTGATGGCATCGAACGCGGCCCACGAGCGCACCGCCCGGCCGGTACCGCCGTAGACCACCAGGTCATCCGGGCGTTCGGCGACCTCGGGATCGAGGTTGTTCATGAGCATGCGCAGCGGCGCCTCGGTCTGCCAGGACTTGGCGGTGAGCTCGGTGCCGCGGGCTGCTTTGACCGGGCGGGCACCGGTGGTGAAATCGGC
>NZ_QLNP01000097.1 GCF_003261175.1 Arthrobacter globiformis
CAGCTGATCCACCCCGGCATCAACGAAGCCGGCGCCGTGGCAGCCTTCACCGCCGCCGGCACCGCCTACGCCACCCACGGCGTGCCCCTGGTCCCGGTCTACGTGTTCTACTCCATGTTCGGCTTCCAGCGCACCGGCGACGCCTTCTGGGCCGCCGCCGACCAGATGACCCGCGGCTTCATCATCGGCGCCACCGCAGGACGGACCACCCTCACCGGCGAAGGCCTCCAGCACGCCGACGGACACTCCCCGCTGCTGGCCTCCACCAACCCGGCAGTGGTCACCTACGACCCCGCCTACGGGTACGAAATGGGCCACATCGTCCGCGACGGCCTCGAGCGCATGTACGGTCAGGCCGCGAGCGGCCAAGGAACCGGAACTGCATCCGATAAAAACTTGATGTACTACATCACCGTCTACAACGAGCCGATCGTCCAGCCCGCGGAACCGGAGAACCTCGACGTCGAAGGTGTCCTCAAGGGCATCTACAAGCTCGCAGCCTCCACCGCCGAAGGCCCCAAGAGCCAGATCCTCGCCTCCGGCGTCTCCGTCCCCTGGGCCCTCGAAGCCCAGCGGATCCTCGCCGAAGACTGGGGCGTCTCCGCCGACGTCTGGTCCGTCACCTCCTGGAACGAACTGCGCCGCGACGGCCTCGCCGCCGAAGAGAAAGCCTTCCTCAACCCCGGCAAGGACGTCCGCCAGCCATTCGTCACCCAGCAGCTCGAAGGCGCCCAGGGCCCCGTCGTCGCCGTCTCGGACTACATGAAGGCCGTCCCGGACCAGATCCGGCAATTCGTCCCGAACGAGTTCGCCACCCTCGGCGCCGACGGCTTCGGCTTCTCCGACACCCGCGCCGCCGCCCGCCGCTTCTTCAAAAACGACATCCACTCCATCGTCGTCAAAACCCTCCAGCTGCTGGCGGCGAGGGGCGAAGTGCAGGAGGGGGCGCCGTCGTACGCCATGGACCGCTACAAACTCCTGGACGTCACGGCCGGAACAACAGGAGGAGCCGGCGGCGACTCCTGACCCAAACAAAAAATCGACGGCGGCCCTCACCTGATGGTGGGGGCCGCCGTCGTGCTTCTTTGGGTTAGGTCAGGGACGCCTGCGATCGACAACGAAGCCGGTTGCTGCGCTCTCGCGGACCGCCGTGATTCCGGCAGTGACTGCCTTGATGTTGGAAAAGCTGGGCGAAACCGCCACCACGGTTCCGTCATCGGCCGTCAGCCTGAACCGGTATTGCCCTGCGCCTGCTGTCTCGATTACGAATGTGCCTGCCATAGATGCTCCTTCCGACAACTGCACCATTGCAGCCGCCATTACGACCCCCAATTGCCAACACGACATGTCCGACGTTAGCCGCCGTTCACTGGACAAACCACCCCTACTACCGGGTAATCTTTGCGCCTTAAGGTAGTAAGCATGGTTTCCTTCCTTCCGTCCACCACTGGTGTGCTGCTGTCAGCGGGTGCCGGCACCCGCTTGGGCCGGGGCCCAAAAGCCCTGCTTCCGTTCCGGGGCCGCACCCTTGTAGAGGTGCTCGCCGACGTGCTGCTCGACGGCGGCTGCCGCGAGGTTGTGGTGGTGCTGGGTGCAGGTGCCGCGGACGTCGTAGGGCGGACGGACCTGGCCCGGCACACCGTCGTGGAGAACCCGGAGTGGGCCGGCGGAATGGGCAGTTCGTTCACCGCGGGACTGGACCGTGCACGCCCAGAAGACGATGTGCTGGTAGCGCTCGTGGACCAGCCGGGGCTGACGGCGGAAACTGTCACCCGGCTCCTCCGGGCGCACCGGCCGGGCCGGGTGACGGCCGCCGCGTACGCCGATGCATCCGGGACCCTCCGCCGCGGCCACCCGCTGCTGCTCGATGCAACGCTGCGGGCCCGGGCCTCCGAATCTGCAAAGGGCGACGCCGGCGCCCGGCTTTTCCTGCAGGCGCACCCGGAGCTGATCGACCTGGTGGACTGCACTCTGCCACCCGGTTCAGGCCAGTCCGGCGGCGAAGACCTGGATACCCCGGACCAACTGCACCTGTTGGGCTAGTTCGTGGCCTTAACGGCCTACCGGATCATCCCCGCCGCGTGAAGTTCCTGCAACCCCTGTTTGAAGAGGGCCCTTCCGCCATGGGCAGGGTGCCTTATTTTCGGCACGTCCAGGCCGCTGCGGCGGAGGCTGGTGTGCGCGACGTTCCCCACGGCCACGACGGCTTCGACGGGAAAGATCCCTGTCAGGGCCTGCCAGAACGGGGTGCCCAGCGCGGCTTCCGCGGGTGTTGGCGTGCGGTTGGACAGCGGCTTTCCCGGCACATGCGTGTGCCAGGGGCAGGCACTCCATAGCAGAGGAAGGAAGTCGACCTCGGCCAGCACCTCCCACATCACCGTGGCCGTGGGCTCGGCGGCGATGCCGGCGGCCTCCGGCGGCAGCACGTACCCCTTGCCGGAACCGAACAGCCCGAGGGAATTGGCCGGCCCCTGGAACATGGTGCGGTTGGTGAAGGGAACACCGGTAATCCGCATTCCCCGGAAGCCCGGCGCCTCCCCCACCAGGAGCACCCTCGGTTCCCGCTCCAGCATGTCCCCGAGATAGGCCGCAAGGTTCTGCCGGCGCAAAGCGTTCGCGGGGACCGAATGGTCGAAGAAGTTGTTGCAGCCCGGCGGCGTTTTGACGGCCGCGAGCCGGTCTATGAAGTCCTCGATCGACGATGAGGTCATTCGCCCGTCTCCCTTCAGCCCCTGGATCAAAGCAACGCGGGGTCACATAGCGCCCAATGAAGGCCCCTCATTGGGCGCTAAGTGACCCCGCGTTGCACTTACCAGCGGGGGTGGACGGCCTCGCGGAAGTAGTGGTCATAGATCCAGCGCACGCCTTCATCGAACTCCGGGCTGAGCACAGTTGCGGCCGCGGCGGCGTTGGCCCGGGCCTGCTCCACCGAACGGGCACCGGGAATGACGGACGTGACGCCGTCCTGCGCGGCGACCCACGCGATCGCGGCCTGCGCGGTGCCCGAGCCCTCCGGTACCAGCTGCTCGAACTCGGCCACTGCCTTGAGCCCCAGCTCGTAGTCCACTCCGGAGAAGGTCTCTCCGACGTCGAAGGCGTTCCCGGCGCGGTTGTAGTTGCGGTGGTCGTCCTCGGCGAAGACAGTTTCCTTGGTGTACTTCCCGGACAGCAGGCCGGAGGCGAGCGGAACGCGGGCGATGATGCCCACGCCGGCGGCCTTCGCGGCGGGGAGCACCTGCTCCAGCGGCTTGAGCCGGAAGGCGTTCAGGATGATCTGCACGGATGCGGTGCCCTCGTGGCGCAGGGCTTCGAGGGCTTCATCGGTCCGCTCCACGCTGACGCCGTAGTTCCGGATGGCCCCCTCGGCAACGAGGGTGTCCAGGGCGTCGTACACCTCGGCCCGGCTGTACACCGCGGTGGGCGGGCAGTGCAGCTGAACGAGGTCCAGGGCCTCGGTCCGCAGGTTGCGCCGCGAACGGTCCACCCACTCGCGGAAGTTGGCGAGGTTGTAGTTTTCCGGGCGCTGCTCCAGCCGGCGGCCCATCTTCGTGGCCACCGTGATGCCTGTGCCCGGGTTGTCGGCGAGGAACGCTCCGATGGCCTGCTCGCTGCGGCCGTCCCCGTAGACGTCGGCCGTGTCGAAGAAGGTCACGCCGGCCTCGGCAGACGCCGCGAGGATGGCCTGCGCCTGTGCCGGGTCAACGTTGCCCCAGTCCGCACCGAGCTGCCAGGTTCCCAGTCCAACGACTGAAACGTTCCGTCCGGTCTTGCCTAAGATGCGCTGTTCCATCCCCCGACTATATGTTGCCGAGCCCACGCGGGCTCACTTCGCGCGCCCGGTCGCGGTTCATGGGGCGCAAAGTGACTCCGCATTGCCCGGACCAGCGTAAATGCTCTCCGCAGCAGGAACGCTGTCTGCAGGAACGCTGGAAGAAACGAGTCCCGCTTCCTTCAACCCCAGGTAGATCTTGTCCCGGGCGATCGGCAGTTCGGCGAACCGCACGCCGGTGGCATTGCGGATGGCGTTGGCCAGCGCCGGTGCCACGGGGTTGAAAGGGCTTTCGCTCATGGACTTGGCCCCGAGCGGTCCCATCGAATCGTTGGTGTCGGCGAAATACACCTCGCTGCGCGGCACGTCCGCGAAGGAAGGGATATGGTACTGCCGGAGGATGTCCGTGGTGACCCGGCCGCCGTCGTCCACGCGGACCTCCTCATACAGTGCGGCACCCAGGGCCTGGGCAATCCCGCCCTCGATCTGGCCGCGGCACTGCCGCGGATTAACCACGACGCCGGCGTCGGCCGCCTGCACGCTCTGCAGGATCCGCAGCTCACCGGTCCCGGTGTTCACCGCCACGCGGAACCCGTGGACGTTGAACGCCACCGAGCGCGGCGTTCCGCCCCAGCGCCCCTCGGCCTCAAGTTCGACGCCGGCCTGCCGGGCGGCGTCGAACAGCTCCGTGAGCGGCACCCGGGTTCCCTCGCAGAAGACCGCGTCGCCGTCGAGCACGCACCCGGACGACTGGATCTGCCGGACGCCGGCAGCGAACGCCCGGATCCGGACGGCCAGTTCCTCGGCCGCGGCGAGTGTTGCCTTGCCGGCCACCACCGTTCCGGCCGAACCGAACGCGCCGGTGTCGTGCTCGATCAGGTCAGTGTCGGACTGCCGGACGGCGACCCGCGAGGCCACCGTGGACAGCGCCGTCGCCGCCAGTTGCGCGTGCACCGTGGTGGTGCCGTTGCCGAATTCGGCGGTTCCGACGTCGGCCGCGTACGTGCCGTCCGCCAGGAGCCGGAGCCTGGAATGGGCAAAATGGCCCCGCGGCGGAACGGTGTCGATCATGGACAATGCCGTACCCTCCCCCGTGACCCAGTCCGGCCCCAGGTCATCCAGCCCGGCGGACCGGTAACGTTCGCGGCCGCGCTCCAGCGCGTCCTGCACCAGTCGCGTGGACTGGTCCAGCCCGTAGCTGCCGTAATGGACGTCCTCCTCCGGTTCGGCATGGGTGGAGAGCATGTCGTCGCCTTCGCGGACCATGTTGCGGCGGCGGAACTCCAGCGGGTCCATGCCGATGCCCGCCGCCAGTTCGTCGATGGCCGACTCGATGGCGAAGATCATCTGGCTGAGCCCGTAGCCGCGGAAGGCGCCGGACGGCACGGTGTTCGTGTAGACGGCGAGCGCGTCGACTTTCTTGTTCGCGCACTTGTAGACGGCCAGGGATTCACCGCAGCCGTGGAACATGACGCCGGGGGCGTGGTTGCCGTAAGCCCCCGTGTTGGTGAGGACATCCAGCTGCAGCGCCGTGAGCCTGCCGTCACTGCTGGCGCCCGCCTTGAGCTTGATGGTGAACGGGTGCCGCGTGGTGCTGGCGGTGAACTGCTCGGTCCGGGTGAACTCCAGCTGCACGGGCCGGCGCAGTTTCAGGGCCGCGAGCGCGGCGATGTCCTCGGTCAGGACCTCCTGCTTTCCGCCGAAGCCGCCGCCCACCCGGCCGGCCACCACGTGGACCTGGTCCTCCGGCAGCCCGAACACGCGGCAGAGCGTCCGGCGCACCAGGAACGGAACCTGGCTGGACGTGCGCACCTGCAGCCGGCCGTCGTCGTCCACCGAGGCAATCGCAGCGTGGGTTTCCAGCGCCACGTGCTGGACGCGCTGGGTCCTGTAGGTCTGCTCATGGATGAAGTCGGCCGCCGCGAAGCCGTCGCTGACACTGCCAAGTTCGGAGTGCAGCTCGGCCACGATGTTCCGCTCGGGCTGGGCGATCCGCGCCGTCCCGGCATCCTTGTCCCCGTGCACTGCAGGAGCACCGGGCCGGATGGCGTCCTGCGGGGTGAACACCGCTTCGAGCTCCCGGTATTCAACCCGGACCGCGCGGACGCCCGCCTCCGCCGCCCCCACCGATTCGGCGACGACGGCAGCTACCCGCTGTCCGCGGAACCTCACCACGGTGTCCAGCAGCCGAGTGTCGTCGGGATCGTCGGTGTAGAGCTCGTGCTGGGCGCTGGAATACAGCTGGTCCGGGGCGTCCTCGGCGGTAAACACGGCCACCACTCCCGGCACCTCCATGGCAGCCGAGGTGTCGATGGACAGGACCCGGGCGTGCGCATGCGGCGAGCGCACGAGTTTCATGTGGAGCAGGCCGGGCAGCGCCTCGGCCGGGACGTCCAGCGTGTAGCGCGCCTGCCCCGTGACCACCGCGCGGCTGGCGGGGGCCGGAACGTCGTCGCCCAGCCGGCCGGGCTCCGGGGCGGGCTGCCCCTCGCCGGCGATTCCCGAGCCCGGGCCTTCCGGGGCCGGGTGGCCTTCGTGGCCGCAGACGGCGTCCGCGATGGCCCGGTATCCGGTGCACCGGCACAGGTTTCCCTTCAGGTTGCGCGGCAGGTTTTCCTTCTGTGCGTCGTCGAAGGTGGCCGCCGTCATCACCATGCCCGCGGTGCAGAAGCCGCACTGGAAGCCCTGGCGGTCCAGGAACTGCTGCTGCACGGGGTGCAGGTCAACGCCCTCCCTCGTGGCCGCGAGGCCTTCGATGGTGGTGACGGCATGGCCTTCGGCGCGCACGGCCGGGTAGATGCAGCTGTGCACCGGGGTGCCGTCCACGTGCACGGTGCAGGCACCGCAGTCGCCGCCGTCGCAGCCCTTCTTCACGCCGAAGTTGCCCTGCTCCCGGAGGAACGTGCGCAGGCACTGGCCCGGCCGCGGCTGCGCCTCTACCGGCGCGCCGTTGATTTCCATGGCCATGCTCAGGCCCCTCTCTTCGTCTGCCTGGTTGGCTGCGTCTGCGTCGGCTGCGGCGGCCAGAAGTCACCGGAGACTGCTGCCGGCGCTCCTGCCGGCATGCCCAGTTCTGTCCGGATTTCCTCGGCCAGGCGGTGCGTCATGTCGCGGCGCCACGCGGGCAGCCCGTGGATGTCGTCGTGGTACAGGCCAGCCGGGATGGCGGCCGCAAGTTCGTCCGCCAGCTCCGGCGCGTCCGGCAGGGAAGCGAACCGAAGCTGCACGGGCCTCTTGGTGGCGGCGGTGACTGTCAGCATGAACCGGCCCCCGCCGTCGAGCCTTCCGATCAGCAGCACGCCCGACCTGCCGAGGTTGCTCAGCGAGAGGCGGCGGAAAGCCACCCGGGAGGACAGTGCCGACGCCGGCAGGCTGACGCTGCGGAGCAGCTCTCCGGGTGCCAGGGCGTTTTGCCCGTCCCCTGTGATGAAGTCGGCCACCGGGAGTTCCCGGCGGGAGCCTGCCGGGCCGAGGACCGTGGCCATTCCGTCCAGTCCGGCGCACAGCGAGATCATGGGCCCGGCGGGCAGGGACGTGCACAGGTTGCCGCCCACAGTGGACATGTTCCAGACCTTGAAGGACGCCACGAAGGAGTCGCAGCAGGGCCGGATGAGGTCCAGGCCGGGCCAGTCCTGAGCATTCACTGCCCAGTCCGCCGTGCCGCTGGCCTCTTCTGCCAGCTTCTCCGGGAGCGCGTACAGTTCGGCGACGGTGCAGGTGGCGGCGAGCTCGATGCCGGCCGCGGTCACGGCCACTGGCTGCCAGCCGGCGGAGCCGAGATCCAGCAGGCGCCGCAGCGGCTCGGGACCGAAGGCCGTGCTGCCGTAGGAAAAGAGGACGGTGCCGCCCGCTAGCCAGGCGTCGCCCTCGCGCCAGTCGGCGGGGTCGGTGGTGCGGACCACCGCCTCGATGGTGTTCATGTCCATGCGATCTCCTGGGATGCCTGTTCTTTATTGAGTGCCGGTTGGTGGCTTATCGCGGGCTCTGTGCCCCCGGCGGGAAGGGAATGGATGGGTCCGCTGCCGTCCCGCAACGGAATGCAGGCGGCGGCACCGGTGCGCGCCGCGATCAGCTCCGCGGTGATGGAAACGGCCACCTCCGCCGGCGTGACGGCGCCGAGATCCAGGCCGATCGGCGAATGCAGCCGGGCCAGCCTCTCCGGTGCCACGCCGGCCTCGAGCAGCCCGTCGATGCGCTGCCGATGGCTGCGCCGCGAGCCCATGGCGCCGACGAAGGCAATGTCCAGTTCCAGCGCTTCCTGCAGCAGTGGGATGTCGAACTTGGGGTCGTGGGTCAGGACGCAGATGACAGTGCGGGAGTCGATGCGCCCCGCAGCGGCTTCCGCGGCGAGATACCGGTGCGGCCACCCGGTGGCCACCTCGTCTGCCGCGGCAAAGCGCTCCTGTGCCGAGAACGCCGGCCGGGCATCGCACAGCGTGACGCGGTAGCCGAGCAGTTTGGCGGCCGGCACCAGGGCGGCGCCGAAGTCGTTGGCGCCAAACACGAGCAGCCGTGCCTGTGGCAGGCGGCTCTCCACCAGCAGGGTCACGGGCTCGGTCGGCTGCACTACACCCTCTGTACCCTGGGCGCCCCGGGCCGGAACACCGCTGCAGCCCTGCGCCGGCGCCAGCCGGACCAGCCCCGTCCGGCCGCCGCGCAGCAGCGGCTCGAGCTGGGCCGCGGCCGCCAGGAGTGCTTCTCGCCAGGCCTCCGCGTCCAGATTCAGGGCGTCCAGCCCCAGCAGTGACGCGAGCTCCGCTGATTCCGCCGCCCGGAAGCTCCCCGGATCAGGAACCACGACGACGGCGGGCAGTTCAGTTTTACCGCTCCCGGCGTCGATGCGCCGGATCAGCGCCAGCGGCCGTTCGGGGTCCCCGCCCGCGAACTTCCGGAGGGCTCCGAGCCCGGCGGCACTGCCGTCCAGGGGCTGGATATGGACCTCCAGCTCGCCGCCGCAGGTGAGTCCGACGGCGAACGCGTCCTCGCTGCTGAAGCCGAACGCCTCAAGGCGCGTGCCGCCGTCGGCCATCACTTCCAGCGCCGAAGCAACCACGGCACCCTCAACACAGCCGCCGGAGAGGCTGCCGAGGATCTCGCCCGACTCGGACACCAGCATGGAGGTCCCGGGCGGCCGCGGCACGGAGCCGCTGGCGGTGATGATGGTGGCGACGGCGCACCGTTCCCCGGAAGCCGCCGGGCGCCAGCCGGCCAGAGAAGGCATCAGATTCAGCATGGCAGCACTCCCTCTTTCCGTGCGATGGTGCCCATTCTCGTTCCTATCCTTGGTAGTGGAAAGCGTTCGACGCCGGTCCGGCCCAGCGACGCGCAAACGGTCCGGGGATGTGCGGATTCCCGTGTCCTCCGGCCGTTTGCGCGTCGCGGGGCATTTTCCGCGTCCCTAAGCCGCTAAGCCCCGGCCGCTAAGCCCCGAGCAGTGCGCTGACCGGACCCCGCGCGAAGTAGACCACGAAGCCCACGGTCACCACCCACATCAGCGGGTGGATCTTCTTCGCCTTGCCTGAGGCCGCGCCGATCACCGCCCAGCTCACGAAGCCCACGCCGATGCCGTTGGCGATCGAGTAGCTAAGCGGCATGGTGACGATCGTCAGGAAGGCCGGCAGCGCCACCGCGAACTTGGTGAACTTGATTTCGCGGATCTGCGCCATCATCATCGCGCCGACCACCACCAGGGCGGCAGCTGCCACCTCAAGCGGCACCACGCTGGTGAGCGGGGTGAGGAACATCGATCCCAGGAACAGAGCGCCGGTGACCACCGAGGCGAGCCCGGTGCGCGCCCCCTCGCCGATCCCCGCGGCGGAGTCGATGTACACGGTGTTGGAGGAACCCGACGTGCCGCCGCCCACGACTGCGCCCACGCCTTCGACGATGAAGGCGGACTTGAGCCGGGGGAACGTGCCGTCCTTGTGCGCCACGCCTGCGCTCTTCGCGAGCCCGGTCATGGTGCCCATGGCGTCGAAGAAGTTGGTGAACACGAGCGTGAACACCAGCATCGTCGCGGCGAGGCCGCCGATCCGGCCGAAGGCGCCGAACAGGTCGAACTGCCCCACGAGGCCGAGGTCCGGCGCGGAAACGAGGTGGCCCGACAGCACCGGCGTGTTCAGGTGCCAGCCGCCGGGGTTCGCGTCGCTGGCGGGGCCGATGTGCAGGAATGCCTCGACGACGGCGGCCAGCACGGTGGTGGCCACGATGCCGATGAGCAGGCCGCCCTGGACCTTCCGTGCCACCAGGATGCCCATGACCAGCAGGCCCACGATGAACACCATGGTGGGGATGGAGGTGATGGAGCCGTTGTCGCCGAGCTGGACCGGCGGGCCGCCGGCGGTGGCCTTGACGAAGCCCGAGTCCACGAAGCCGATGAAGGCGATGAACAGGCCGATGCCCACCGTGATGGCGGCCTTCAGCTCCTTGGGCACGGCCCGGAAGATCGCGGTCCGCGCGCCGGTGACACCGAACAGGACGATCAGGATGCCGTTGATGACCACCAAGCCCATGGCCTCGGCCCAGGTGACTTCCTGGATCACCGCCACCGCGAGGAAGGAGTTGATGCCCAGTCCCGCGGCCAGGCCGAACGGCAGGTTGGCGATCAGGCCGAAGGCGATGGTCATGACGCCGGCTGTCAGCCCGGTGACGGCGCCAACCTGCGCGGCGGAAAGCCAGCCGCCGGCGACGTCAGTCGGGGCGTTGTCCGCGCTGAAGCCCCCGAGGATCAGGGGATTCAGGATGACGATGTAGGCCATCGTGAAGAAGGTGACCAGTCCGCCGCGCACCTCGCGGGCCACGGTGGAACCGCGCCGGGTGATGTGGAAGAAACGGTCAAGGAACGAGTTCGACGCCGGGGGCCTGGGGCTGCTGCCCCGCTGCGCCTTGCCGGTTGTATGATGCATTTCGAGTGCCGCTGTCTGCCCCGCACCCTCAAGCGCAGCCTGCTTTTCAGCGGAATTGTCCAGGATTGTCATGTCAGCCACCGGCCCTAGTAATCAATCCTGGAGTCGAGCGTGTTCCAGGTGTTGAACGGCTCCAGGATGGCCGGGGCTTCTGGATGGCCCAGCTCGAGCTTGGAGACCGGCATCAGGGTGTGCCGGTCCTCGTTGTCGAAGTACTCGTAGAAGACGGCGTCGTCGAAGCCCACGGAGGCGGCGTCGTGCCGGTCCGCGGCGAAGACCACGCGGTCGATGCGGGCCCACAGCGCCGAGGCGAGGCACATGGGGCATGGCTCACAGCTGCTGTAGAGGGTGGCTCCGCGGAGGTCGAAGGTGCCAAGCCCGCTGCACGCGCGGCGGATGGCCGTGACCTCGGCGTGGGCGGTGGGATCGTTGTCGGCGGTGACCCGGTTGACGCCGTCGAACGCCTGACCGTCGGCGGTGACGATCACGGCGCCGAACGGGCCGCCGCTGTTCAGGACGTTGGCGGTTGCCAACCGGATGGACCTGGCCAGGAATGCCTCGGCCGTGACGGTGGTACTCATGATGCGACTCCCTTTGCTGTGGAAGCCGGTACCCCGCGACGGAACGGAAAGGACCAAGTGCGACGGTTACCAGGCTTCAGCATGTGCTTTTGAAGGTTAAGTTGCGCCTGGTAGATAGCTTCCCCGGAGTCCGGGTGCCCGCCTTTGGCAACTCGAGATTAGCACCCGAATGTGGTCCGCGCCATAGTTTCTGGAAACTTAATTTCGCAATGTGAAATGCGTGTTACCGGCGGCTCACGGCTGGCTGCTTCCGGGCCGCCGCTTCCCGCGCAGTCACAAAGCGCACCCATTGACCGTCCTCCCGCGCCCGCCCTACGCTGGTGCCGACTCGTCGCCCGCACGTCACGTTGCAGGGCAGCGTGTCCCCTGGATCAGCAGACAGGACCACTGAGCTGGAAAGTATCAGCACGCTCAGACAAGGACCCTCATGACCCAGCTTTTTGACCTTCCATCGACGCACCCCGCCGCCGAATCCAGGCTCTGGATCCGGAACCCGCTGGCCGCCTTCACCGCGAACAGCCTCGACGCCTCGGGCGGTCTGGTGGTCAGCGGCGGAAGGATTGTGGAGGTGCTTGCTGCCGGGCAGACGCCCTCCGCCCCCTGCCAGCAGACCTTCGAGGCCGGCAGCCATGTCCTGCTGCCCGGCCTGATCAACACCCATCACCACTTCTACCAGACGCTCACCCGCGCCTGGGGGCCGGTGGCCAACGCTCCCCTGTTCCCCTGGCTGCGGAACCTCTACCCGGTCTGGGCCAGGCTCACCCCGCGCGACCTTGAACTCGCAGCCACCGCGGCCCTCGCCGAACTGCTGCTCTCCGGCTGCACCACCGCCGCCGACCACCACTACCTGTTCCCTGCCGGCCTGGAGGACGCGGTCGACGTCGAAATCGGTGCCGTCCGGCGCCTCGGCATGCGGGCCACGCTGACCCGCGGTTCCATGACACTGGGAGAGGACGACGGCGGGCTGCCGCCGCAGTCGACGGTGCAGGCACCCGATGTGGTGCTGGCGGACAGCGAACGGCTGATCCGCGAGTACCACGAGCGCGGGGACGGCGCCGTGATCCAGATTGCGCTGGCGCCCTGCTCGCCGTTTTCCGTCACCAAGGAGATCATGGCCGAGAGCGCCGCGATGGCGGAGCGGCATGACGTCCGGCTGCACACGCATCTCGCGGAGACCCTCGACGAGGAGCAGTTCTGCCTGGAGACGTTCGGGCTGCGCACCGTGGACTATCTGGACAGTGTGGGCTGGCTGACTGACAGGACGTGGCTGGGCCACGGCATCCATTTCAGCGACGCCGAAATTGCCCGGCTGGGAGCGGCCGGAACCGCCGTCGCCCACTGCCCGACGTCGAACATGCGGCTCGCGTCCGGCACCGCCCGGGTGCTCGAACTGGAGGAAGCGGGAGTGCCCGTGGGGCTGGGAGTGGACGGATCGGCGTCGAACGATGCCTCCAACATGATTCTCGAGGCGCGGCAGGCGCTGTACCTGCAGCGGCTGCGCTATGGCGCGCATGTGCCGGTGGAGCGGGCACTGGGCTGGGCGACGCGGGGATCCGCCGCAGTGCTGGGCCGGGCGGACCTGGGCCAGCTGGCCCCCGGGATGCAGGCGGACCTGGCCCTTTTCCGGCTGGACGACCTGCGGTTCTCCGGCAGCCACGATCCTCTCGCCGCCCTGCTGCTGTGCGCCGCCGACCGGGCGGACCGCGTGATGGTGGGCGGCGAGTGGCGCGTGATCGACGGGCAGATTCCGGGACTGGACGTGGTCGGCCTGATCGCGGAGCATTCGGCGGCGGCGCGGCGCTTAGTGAAGGGCTGACCTTCGCCGTTTCGACGGTTCCCTGCGCAGACGACGTTTCGCCGCAACGTCGAGTGGGCAGGGAACCATCGAAACGGGGCCGGTCAACTGCTAGCGTGGCGGCATGACTCCGTCGAAGACGCCGGCCGAGACCCTGGACATCGCCGGCACCGAGGTCCGCATCTCGAGCCCGGACAAGGTGGTGTTTCCTGAGCCCGGGCTGACGAAGCTCGACCTGGTGCGCTACTACCTGGCCGTCGCGGACGGCGCGCTGCGGGGGGCAGGCGGCCGGCCGATGGTGCTCAAGCGCTTCCCGAAGGGGATCGACGCGGAGGCGTTCTTCCAAAAGCGCGTACCCGACAACCATCCCGATTTCATCGACACGACCACGCTGCACTACGCGTCGGGGACGTCGGCGGAGGAGGCGGTCATCCGGGATGCCGCGGGCCTGGCGTGGGTGGTGAATCTCGGCTGCCTCGACCTCAACCCGCATCCGGTGCGCGCCGAAGACCACGACCACCCGGACGAGCTCCGGGTGGACCTGGATCCGATGCCGGGGGTCGACTGGTCCCAAATCGTTGACGTCGCGTATGTGGCGCGGGAGGTGCTCGACGACGTCGGACTCGTGGGCTGGCCGAAAACGAGCGGGTCGCGGGGACTCCACATTCTGGTGCGCATCGCACCGGAGTGGTCTTACCGCGATGTTCGGCTGGCTGCCGAGACCCTGGCCCGTGAGGTCGAAAACCGCGCCCCCGGCCTCGCCACCGCGCGGTGGTGGAAGGAGGAGCGCGGCGAGAGTGTGTTCGTCGACTTCAACCAGAACGCGAAGGACCGCACCGTGGCATCGGCGTACTCCATCCGGCCGCTGCCCGACGCCCGGGTTTCGACGCCACTCACCTGGGACGAGGTCCGCTCCGCAAGGCCCGAACAGTTCACGGTACTCACTGTGCCGGAGCGCTTCGCCGAGGTGGGGGACCCACACACCGGCATCGACGACGCCGCCGGCAGGCTCGATGGGCTTCTCGCCCTGGCTGCCGAGCTCGGGCCCGCCGAGAAGGCGCCGCGCGGGGGCAACGGCTCCGGCCGCCGGCAGTCAGTGATGCCGCTCATCGAGGTGGCCCGCACCAGAACCAAGCCGGAAGCACTCGCCGCGCTCGACGACTGGAAGGCACGGCACGCGGACGTGTTGCCGTCGCTGCATCCGGCCGACGTGCTGGTCGACGGAATGCGCGGGTCAAGCTCGCTCTGGTACCGGGTGCGCGTGAACCTCCAGCATGTCCCCGAGACGGAGCGCCCGCCCCAGGAGGAGCTCATCGCCGACTACGATCCCTGGGCTGGCAAGGAGTGGCCGGGCCGCCCGGTGTCCTGACGTCTTCCCGCGAGGGCTAGGGCCGCCGCCCGAAGACCGGAAGCGCGCGGAGCCACCGGGACAGGCCGGAGCGCCGGTCGCAGTCCGCCGGAATGTAGAAGTCGGGATCGGTGGCGCCGAACGGCAGGTACAGCTCCTGGCCGGGTGCCGGGAATTCCACGACGTTGTTTTTATCCTGCGAGTCCATCTGTTCCTCCTCGTTTTCTTGCCCTAGTCCGCTTGGTATTTTTCGTATAGCGGAAAATAGTTTTTGTTATGCGAAATCATACGGATGAGCCGTGGAAGCCGTCAAGACCCCTCCGCCCGGCCATCCGCCGTCGTCGGTCACAATCAGTTTTTTGAATCTGTGATGTACACCACCGGAATGCTGCGCTACGCTTTAAGTCAATTCGTGGCGTACGTCACGTAACCTGGGAGCAGCAGGCAGGGTCGTAATGAGCTGGCATCAACTGATGTCGGCTCATTTTTTGTTTGGGTCGACGCCATACGAAATGCGTGGGAAACACGCACTTAATTTCTATGTGGGACTTTCGTTCCACATACGGGAAGTTGGGAACAGACCATGAGCAACAAGATCGTCCTCGGCCACAACCAGTACGGCAAGGCCGAAGTCCGCGTCGTCAAGATCACCCGCGACACCGACCGCCATGAGATCGAGGACCTGAACGTCACCTCGCAGCTCCGCGGTGACTTCGAAGCCGCCCACCTCGAGGGAGACAACGCCCACGTGGTGGCTACCGACACCCAGAAGAACACCATCTACGCCTTCGCCCGCGAAGGGGTCGGCTCCCCCGAGGCATTCCTGCTGCGCCTCGGCGAGCACTTCACCTCCAGCTTTGACTGGGTCACCGGCGGCCGCTGGGAAGCCGAGTCCTACGCCTGGGAACGCATCCAGGCGCACGGCAGCGCGCACGACCACTCCTTCGTCCGCAAGGGCCAGGAAGTCCGCACCGCCGTCCTGGTCCGGGACGGGGCCGCCACCCACCTGATCTCCGGGCTCAAGGACCTGACCGTCCTGAAGTCCACGCAGTCCGGCTTCGTCGGGTACCCCAAGGACAAGTACACCACCCTGCCGGAGACCAAGGACCGCATCCTGGCCACCGACGTCTCGGCCCGCTGGCGCTTCAAGGCCGGCACGGATTTCAGCTCGCTGGACTTCAACAAGAGCTACGACGACGTCAAGGGCCTCCTGCTTGAAGGCTTCACCGAGAACTACTCCCACGCCCTGCAGCAGACCCTGTTCGACATGGGGGCCAAGGTCCTGGAAGCCCACAGCGAGATCGAGGAAATCAAGTTCTCGATGCCCAACAAGCACCACTTCCTCGTGGACCTCTCGCCGTTCGGCCTGGACAACCCCAACGAGGTCTTCTTCGCGGCCGACCGCCCGTACGGGCTCATCGAGGCCACCGTCCTGCGCGACGACGCCGAAGCAGCCGACGCTGCCTGGTCGGGCATCGCCGGCTTCTGCTAAACCCGAGCCGGCCGACCCGCGGAAACCAAGGTCCTCGGGTTCGGCCGGCACAGCCAGCAACACCCGAAACAAGAACGCATCGGGGCTCCAGGCCCCACCACAAGTCTCAAATTGTTAGCCAGACATTGTTAGCCAGACGAAGGCGTCTGCCATGAACCAAGAAAGTCTGCCATGAACATCACCAAGAAAAGCCGCCCAGCGGCAACCCGCCCGGAAGACCAGCGCCTCTCGATCGGCAGCACTTTCGCCTACGGGTTCCAGCATGTCCTCACCATGTACGGCGGCATCATCGCCCCGCCCCTCATCATCGGTGCCGCGGCCGGCATGTCCTCCCAGGACATCGGCCTGCTGATTGCCGCCTGCCTCTTCGTCGGCGGACTGGCCACCATCCTGCAGACCGTCGGCATCCGCTTCTTCGGCTCCCAGCTCCCGCTGGTCCAGGGCGTCTCCTTTGCCGGCGTCTCCACGATGGTGGCGATTGTCCACGGCGGGGGCGGAATCCAGTCGGTCTTCGGTTCGGTGATCGCGGCCTCGCTGATCGGGCTGCTCATCACCCCGCTGTTCTCCAGGATCATCAAATTCTTCCCGCCGGTTGTCACCGGCACGGTGATCACCACCATCGGCCTTACGCTGATGCCGGTGGCCGCCAACTGGGCGATGGGCGGCAACAAGACGGCCCCGAACTACGGCAGTACGGCCAACATCGGCTTGGCCGCCGCCACCATGGCGATCGTCCTGTTGCTGAGCAAGGTGGGCAACGCCGCCATCTCAAGGCTGTCCATCCTGCTCGCGATGGTTCTGGGGACCCTGATCGCTTTCGCCTTCGGCATGGCTGACTTTTCCAAGGTGGGCACGGGCGAGATCGTCGCGTTCCCCACCCCGTTCGCCTTCGGCCCGCCAACATTCGAGATCGCGGCGATCATCTCCATGCTCATCGTCATCCTGGTGACGCTCACCGAGACCTCCGCGGACATCATCGCCGTGGGCGAGATCGTGGGCACCAAGGTTGACTCGAAGCGGATCGGCGACGGACTGCGGGCTGACATGCTCTCCAGCGCCATCTCCCCGCTGTTCAACTCCTTCACCCAGAGCGCGTTCGCCCAGAACGTCGGCCTCGTGGCCATCACCGGCGTCAAGAGCCGGTTCGTCGTCAGCGCCGGCGGTCTCATCCTGGTCATCCTCGGCCTGCTTCCGGTCCTTGGCCGGGTGGTCGCGGCGGTGCCGACGCCCGTCCTGGGCGGTGCCGGCGTCGTACTCTTTGGAACTGTTGCCGCCAGCGGCATCCGGACGCTCTCCAAAGTGGAGTACCGCAACAACATGAACCTGATCATCGTGGCCGCGTCCATCGGCTTCGGCATGATCCCGATCGCGGCACCGGCGTTCTACGACCAGTTCCCGTCCTGGTTCAGCACCATCTTCCACTCCGGCATCAGCTCGGCCGCGGTCATGGCCATTCTGCTGAACCTGCTGTTCAACCACCTCAAGGCGGGCAACTCGGACAACCAGTCAGTGTTCGTGGCGGGTACCGGGCGCCTGGTCAAGGAGGAGGACCTGCACTGCCTGGCCGACGGCGACCGCTTCGAAGGCGGGAAACTGATCGACTGCGACGGCAAGGAAGTCCCCATCCAGTCGTCGTCCAAGTCAGAGCACTAACAAGCGCGAACAAGCAGGTAATGCCCTCAAATCCCGGATTTGAGGGCATTACCTGCGCGTTCGCACTGTAGTGAAGGACGACGGCGGGGGTCAGTTTTGGTTGAGCTCGTCCGAGATTGCCTGGGCTGCTTCGCGGAGGAGCGGCACGGCGCGGTCGGCGAACGACTGGTCCACGCGGGAGACCGGCCCGGAGACGGAGATGGCGGTGGGCGTGGGGGCGTTGGGCACGGCCATGGCGAAGCAGCGCACGCCGAGCTCCTGCTCCTCCTCGTCGATCGAGTAGCCGCGTTCCCGGATCCGGTTCAGGTCTGCGATCAGGGAGTCGAAGTCGCCGATGCTCTTGGCCGTGGGCGTTGGCATGCCGGTGCGGGTCACGATGCCGCGCACCACCTCGTCGTCCAGCTGCGCCAGGATCGCCTTGCCGACGCCGGTGTCGTGCGTGTGGGCGCGGCGGCCCACCTCGGTGAACATGCGCATCGAGTGCAGCGACGGCACCTGGGCCACGTAGATCACCATGTCCGAGTCCAGCACGGCCATGTTGGACGTCTCCCCCAACCGGTCCACGAGGGACTTCAGCTGCGGCCGCGCCAGGGCGCCAAGCTGCTTGTTGGCACCTTCGCCGAGCCGGATCAGCCGCGGGCCGAGGGCGTAGCGGCGGTTGGGCAGCTGGCGGATGTATCCCAGTGCCACGAGCGTTCGCAGCAGCCGGTGGATCGTGGGGAGAGGCAAATCTGTTGAGGAGGAGAGCTCGCTGAGCGTGACGTCGCCGCCGGCGTCGGTGATCAGTTCCAAAAGTTCAAAGACGCGCTCAACGGACTGCACGCCTCCGGAGGCCTTCTCAGCCATGTAGCACTCTCCTGTTGTCTTGAATACGACAACTCTTATCCGCATCGTGAAAAAAGTTGCTTAGACAGCCAAAGATACAGCACACCCAACCGCCACGTCGATGCAACGACCCGGGGCTTGTATTTCCATAAAGTAGATAATAATATCCATAATACGAAAACATTGATCAGCCGAGCCCACCGCAGCGATGGGCCCAACCAGGAGGACATTCAATGGCGAACCCGAACCCCGGAAACTCAATCACCCTGCGCGTGGAGGCACCGTCGAGCTTCACGGCCACCAGCGAGCTCGCAGCCGCCGTCGGCGCGGCCGGAGCGGCCATCACCGCGCTGGATGTGACCGAGTCACACCACGAGACGCTCGTTGTCGACGTCACCTGCAACACCACCGACCAGGACCACGCGGACCGTGTGAAGGATGCGCTCAACGCGCTCGACGGCGTCACCGTGCGCAACGTCTCGGACCGCACCTTCCTGATGCACCTCGGCGGCAAGCTCGAGGTGGTCCCGAAGGTGGCGCTGCGCAACCGCGACGATCTCTCCCGCGCCTACACCCCCGGCGTCGCCCGCGTCTGCCTCGCCATCGCGGAAAACCCCGACGCCGTCCGGAACCTGACGGTCAAGCGGAACACGATCGCCGTTGTCACCGACGGTTCCGCCGTCCTGGGACTCGGCAACATCGGCCCGGCCGCCGCGCTTCCGGTCATGGAAGGCAAGGCCGCCCTCTTCAAGCAGTTCGCCAACGTCGATGCCTGGCCCGTCTGCCTGGACACCCAGGACACCGAGGAGATCATCAAAATCGTCAAGGCCCTCGCCCCCGTCTACGGCGGCGTGAACCTCGAGGACATCGCCGCGCCGCGCTGCTTCGAGATCGAGAACCGGCTCCGCGAGGAACTGGACATCCCGGTCTTCCACGACGACCAGCACGGCACCGCCATCGTCACGCTCGCCGCGCTGGTCAACGCCCTGCGGGTCGTGGGCAAGAAACTCTCCGAGGTGAAGATCGTGGTTTCCGGCGTCGGCGCCGCCGGCTCCGCGATCATCCAACTCCTCAAGGCCCAGGGCGCGCAGCACATCGTCGCCGCCGGCCGCTCCGGCGCCATCCACTCAGGCGAGAAGTACGACGACGAGCACCGCACCTGGATTGCCGCGAACACCAACGCGGAAGGCTTCGACGGAACGCTGCACGAGGCCCTCAAGGGGGCCGACGTCTTCATCGGCGTGAGCGCCCCGCACGTGATCGGCGAGGAGCAGGTTGCCTCGATGGCGGACAAAGCCATTGTCTTCGCCATGGCCAACCCGACGCCGGAAATCGACCCGACAGTGGCCTCCAAGCACGCAGCCGTCGTCGCAACCGGCCGCAGCGACTTCCCGAACCAGATCAACAATGTCCTGGCCTTCCCGGGTTTCTTCCGCGGGCTGCTGGACGCCGGGGCATCGGACATCACGCCGGAGATGCTGGTGGCTGCCGCCGAGGCGATCGCCAACCGGGTGTCTGACGACGAGCTCAACGCCAGCTACATCATCCCCAGCGTCTTCGACCCTCACGTGGCCGCCGACGTCGCTTCTGCGGTAGCAAACGCAGCCGCCGCGGCCCACGCCGCCGCAGGTACTGGCATCGCGACCGCAACAGCGGAAGACTCAACAGAAGAAGCAGCTTCTGCTGCGGCAGGCACAGCAGCTCTCGCCAACGCCTGAATCAGCCCTGGAAAGGACCCACAATGGCTATCACAGTCACAGACCCCCGGCCGATCGAGCGTGCGGAGGAGATTCTCACCCCGAAGGCCCTCGCGTTCGTGGAGGAGCTCCACAAGCGCTTCGCCGGCCGGCGCGGCGAGCTGCTTACGGCCCGCAAGGCCAAGCGCGAGCAGGTGGCCAGGACCGGCAGCCTGGATTTCCTGCCGGAAACCAAGAACGTGCGCGACGGCGACTGGAAGGTTGCGCCGGCACCGGCGGCCCTGCAGGACCGCCGGGTCGAGATGACCGGCCCGGCTTCGCCGGCCAAGATGGCCATTAACGCGCTGAACTCCGGCGCGAAGGTGTGGCTCGCCGACCTGGAGGACGCCAGCACGCCCACCTGGGACAACGTCATTGACGCCATCCTCAACCTCCGCGATGCCGCCACCGGGACGCTGAGCTACACCTCGCCCGAGGGCAAGGAGTACCGGCTCCGCACCGACGCCCCGCTGGCCGTCGTCGTGGCCCGCCCCCGCGGCTGGCACATGGAGGAGCGGCATCTGCTGCTCGACGGCGAACCCGCCGTCGGCGCGCTGGTGGACTTCGGCCTGCACTTCTTCCACATCGCCAAGCAGCTGGTGCTCAACGGCCAGGGCCCGTACTACTATCTGCCGAAGATGGAGGGCCACCTCGAGGCCCGGCTGTGGAACGACGTGTTCGTCTTCGCCCAGGACTTCCTCGGCCTCGGCCAGGGCACCATCCGCGCAACCGTCCTGATCGAAACCATTCCCGCTGCGTTCGAGATGGACGAGATCCTCTACGAGCTGCGGGACCACGCCTCGGGCCTGAACGCCGGCCGCTGGGACTACCTGTTCAGCATCATCAAGTACTTCCGTGACGCTGGCGCCAGCTTCGTGCTGCCGGACCGCGCCACCGTGGCCATGACGGCGCCGTTCATGCGGGCCTACACGGAGCTGCTGGTCAAGACCTGCCACCACCGCGGCGCGTTCGCGATGGGCGGTATGGCCGCGGTCATCCCCAACCGGCGCGAACCCGAGGTCACCGCGCAGGCCTTCGAGAAGGTCCGCTCGGACAAAACCCGTGAGGCGAACGACGGCTTCGACGGCTCCTGGGTGGCCCACCCTGACCTCGTGCCCGTCTGCCAGGAGGTCTTCGACTCAGTGCTCGGTGACCGCCCCAACCAACTGGACAAGCAGCGTCCCGAGGTCTCGGTCACGGCCGGCCAGCTGCTGGACATCGCTTCTGCCGAGGGCCAGGTCACCGAAGCCGGACTCCGCCTGAACCTCTACGTCGCCGTGGCCTACACCGCCGTCTGGATCTCCGGCAACGGCGCGGTGGCCATCCACAACCTGATGGAGGACGCTGCCACGGCGGAAATCTCCCGTTCGCAGGTCTGGCAGCAGATCCGCAACGAGGTGGTCCTCGCCGACACCGGCAACAAGGTCACCCGCGAGCTGGTCACCCGGATCCTGGCGGAGGAAACCGAGAAGCTGCGCGGCGAGGTGGGCGAGGAAGCGTTCGCCCGCTACTACCAGCCCGCCAGCGCCCTGATCGGCGACATCTGCCTGTCCGAGGACTACACAGACTTCCTCACCACCCCCGCCTACGAACTGGTGGGCTGAGGCATGGCGGTACCCGAAACATCGCTGACTGCGGCGGACCTGGCCCGGATTGACGGGCAGCTGGCGGACACCGACCGGCTGCTCGAGCAGAACTACCCGGGCGACGACGGCTCCCGCCAGCCCGTCCACACCGTGTACGTCCCCGCTGACCGGTTCACGCCGTCGCTCGCCGCCGACTGGGGAACCCAGGCGCTGGCGGCGGCGGCCGCCCACGGCGGGCTGGCCCGGTTGGGTGCGCTGCTGGGCCAGGACGCCGAGCTCGCCGAGGCCGTCGCTTCCAGGGTGGAAACGAAGCTGGCCAGCGAGCCGATCGAGGACCTCCGGCTCGACTTCGAGGACGGGTTCGGGGACCGGGGCGACGACGCCGAGGACGCCGCTGCCGTTGCCGCGGCGTCCGCCGTGGCCGCCGCAGTCTCGGCCGGGTCCGTGCCGCCGTTCATCGGCATCCGGTTCAAGTGCTTCGAGGCCGCCACCCGCGCCCGCGGGCTGCGCACCCTCGACCTGTTCGTCTCCGGCCTGGCCGCCGCGGGCGAACTGCCCGAGGGCTTGGTCCTGACGCTGCCCAAGGTCACTACCGTGGCCCAGGTGCGGGCCATGGATTATGCGGTCTCCCGGCTCGAGGACATTCATTCCCTCCCCGCCGGCCGGCTCCGGTTCGAGGTGCAGGTGGAGACGCCGCAGCTCATCCTCGGCCCGGAGGGGACGTCCCCGGTGGCACAGCTGCCGCATGCCGTTCCCGGCAGGATCAGCGGCCTGCACTACGGCACGTACGATTACTCCGCTTCCCTGCAGATCTCCGCCGAGTACCAGTCGATGGAACACCCGGTGGCCGACTTCGCCAAGGAGGTCATGCAGCTGGCCGTGGCCGGCACCGGCATCCGGCTGTCCGACGGATCCACCAACATCATTCCCGTGGGCGACAACGTGGAAAACGCGTGGCAGCTGCACGGCCGCCTGGTGCGCCGTTCCCTGGAGCGCGGCTTCTACCAGGGCTGGGACCTGCACCCGGCCCAGCTCCCCAGCAGGTTCGCGGCAACGTATGCCTTCTACCGGCAGGGCCTGCCGGCCGCGGCGGCCCGGCTGCGGAACTACGTGGAGCAGACGGAAGGCGGCGTCATGGACGAGCCGGCCACGGCCCGCGCGCTCGCCGCGTTCGTGCTGCGCGGCGTCCAGTGCGGCGCCGTGGGGGCCGAAGAGGTCCAGGCACTCGCCGCCGTCGGGATCCCCCAGCTGACTGCCCTGGCCCACCCGCGACTGGCTACCACTTCCAACTCCTAGGTAAGGAATCTCCCCATGGGAAAGTACTACTCCCCCGAAGGCGGACTGCCGCCGCAGACCCACCTGACCACTGAGCGGGCCATCGTCACCGAGGCCTACACGGTCATTCCCAAGGGCGTCATGACCGACATCGTGACCAGCAACCTGCCGGGATTCAGCAACACCCGCTCCTGGATTATCGCGCGCCCCATTTCCGGTTTCGCCACCACATTCTCACAGCTGATTGTCGAGATCGGCCCGGGGGGCGGGGCGCCTAAGGCCGAATTCGAGGCCGGCGTCGAAGGCGTCATCTTCGTGACCCGCGGCAAGGTCAGCCTCACCCTCGACGGCGAACTGCACCAGCTGGAGGAGGGCGGCTACGCCTACCTGGCCGCCGGTGCGGAATGGGGCCTGGAGAATGTCTCCGACGACGTCGTGTCCTTCCACTGGATCCGCAAAGCCTACGAGCGGCTCGAGGGGTATGAAGCCAAGTCCTTCGTAACCAACGAGAAGGACGTGGAGCCGACGTCGATGCCGGACACCAATGACGTCTGGAAGACCACCCGCTTCACGGACTCCAGCGACCTGGCCCACGATATGCAGGTGAACATCGTGACGTTCCAGCCGGGCGGAGTAATTCCGTTCCCGGAAACCCATGTCATGGAACACGGCCTGTACGTCCTTGAGGGCAAGGCCATGTACCTGCTCAACAACGACTGGGTGGAGGTGGAGGCCGGCGACTTCATGTGGCTGCGCGCCTTCTGCCCGCAGGCCTGCTATGCCGGGGGCCCGGGCGAGTTCCGCTACCTGCTCTATAAGGACATGAACCGCCAGGTCCGCCTCACCTAGTCCCGCCACGGACCTCACTGCCGCCGAAATCGCCGGAAACCTGCCAGTACGCTGGAAGCTTCCGGCGATTTCGCGTTTCCGGCGTCTCCGGTTTCCGCCAACCCTTGCGTCACAACTGCACGCAGGGAAGCATGAAGGCATGCTGACGATCGGAACGACTGTCCTCGGCGTCGACGACGTCGCCCGCGCCACCGCCTTCTGGTGCGACGCCCTCGGCTACATCCCGCGGGAGGACGGCGACGAGACGTGGGTGGTGCTCGTCCCGCAAAAGGGCGACGGCGCCCGGCTCGCCCTCATGCTCAGCGAGACTCCGGTGCAGTCCCATCCGCGCCTTCACCTGGACCTCTACGCCGATGACCAGGCAGCCGAGGTGGAACGGCTCGTCGAGCTCGGGGCAGCCAGGGTGGCCTGGGACTCGTATCCGGATGACCCGGATTTCATCGTGCTGGAAGACCCGGACGGAAACCGCTTCTGCGTTGTGGATGCGGCAGCTTGACCCCTCGAACCTGACCTCTTAAAAAGGGACGCGCGGAAGGACGCACCATGAATCTCTCGCCCGATTTCTCGCCCCGCACTGCCATCGTCACGGGCAGCGATTCCGGGATCGGCCGCGCCACCGCGGTTGCCCTGGCCCGGGCCGGCCTGGACGTCGGCGTCACCTGGCACTCGGACCGGGACGGTGCCGAACGGACAGCGGAGGAGGTTCGCGCCGAGGGCCGGAACGCGGTGGTCCGGCAGCTCGACACCACCGACCTCCTGGCGTGCGCCGGTGTCATCGACGGCCTGGCAGAGGACCTGGGCAGCGTCGACGTGTTCGTCAACAACTCCGGCACGGGCGACGGCACCAAGTTCCTCGAGCTGAACTATGAGACCTGGGCGAAGACCCTGGACACCAACCTCAACGGCGCCTTCCTCTGCATCCAGGCGGCAGCCCGCCGGATGGTCGACGCCGGGCGGGGCGGCCGCATCATCGCCGTCACGAGCGTCCACGAGACGCAGCCGCGGGTGGGCTCGTCGGCCTACGACGCGTCCAAGCACGGGCTGGGCGGACTCATCAAGACCATTGCGCTGGAGCTGGCCACCCACGGCATCACGGCCAACTCAGTGGCTCCAGGCGAAATCGCGACGCCGATGACGGGCCAGACCGATGAAGACCCCCGCACCACGGACCGGCCCGGTGTTCCGCTCGGGCGGCCCGGCGATGCGCGGGAGGTGGCCGCGGTGATTGCGTTCCTTGCCTCTCCGGCGTCGAGCTATGTCACCGGGGCGTCGTGGGCGGTCGACGGCGGGATGCTCCAGATGGGGCCGCAGGCCGGCTCACATATCACCGGCCATGAGTGGCGCGAGCAGGTTCCAGCCGCCACGCGAGCCGCCGGACAGGTCCCGCAACGGAAAGCGGCTGGCGGGTGAGTCGCCCGCCAGCCGCCGTCCCGGACCTCGCTGCTAAAGCCCGGTGTCTATATATCCCGGTGCCTCACTTGCCCGTCAGGGCTTGAGGACCACCTTGATGCAGCCGTCCTCTTTCTTCTGGAACTTCTCATAGAGCTCCGGCGCTTCGGCGAGCCCCGCGGTGTGGGTGACCAGATCCATCACACCCAGCGGATCGGCGTCGTCCTCCACCAGCGGGAGCAGCTCGTCCGTCCACCGGCGGACGTTGCACTGGCCCATGCGGAGCTGGATCTGCTTGTCGAACATGGTCAGCAGCGGCAGGGGGCTGGCCGTGCCGCCGTAGACGCCGCTCAGGGAGAGTGTGCCGCCGCGGCGGACCGCGTCAATGGCTGTGTGCAGCACGGCAAGGCGGTCGACGCCGGCGGTTTCCATGGCCTTCTGCGCCACCTTGTCGGGAAGGAGCCCCAGCGCCTGGTGCGCGAAGGCAGCCACCGGCGAGCCGTGCGCCTCCATGCCGACGGCGTCCACCACCGCGTCCGGTCCCCTGCCGCCGGTCATCTCGCGCAGTTCGTCGCCGATCCCCTTCGCATAGTCCAGAACCTCGACGCCGTGCCGCGCCGCCATCTCACGGCGTTCCGGAACCGGATCCACGCCGATCACCCGCTGGCCCAGGTAGGTGCCGATCCGGGAGGCAAACTGCCCCACCGGGCCCAGCCCGAAGACCGCCAGCGTGCCGCCGGCCGGAACATCGGCGTATTTCACGCCCTGCCAGGCGGTGGGAAGGATGTCCGAAAGGAACAGATACCGCTCGTCCGGCAGCTCCTGCCCCACCTTAACGGGGCCGTAGTCCGCGAACGGCACCCGCAGGTACTCCGCCTGTCCGCCGGGAACGGAGCCGTACAGCTCCGAGAACCCGAACAGCGCGGCCCCGGAATTCCTCTCCCGGACCTGGCTGGTTTCGCACTGCGACTGCAGGCCCTGGGAGCACATGTAACAGTGGCCGCAGGAAATGTTGAAGGGAATGACCACACGGTCTCCCTTTGCCAGGTTGGTGACGGCGCTCCCCACCTCCTCCACGATGCCCATGGGTTCATGGCCCAGCACATCGTCCTTGTGCATGTAGGGGCCGAGCACCTCGTACAGGTGGAGATCCGAGCCGCAGATCGCGGACGACGTGATTCTCACGATCGCGTCCGTGGGCTCCTTGATGACCGGGTCCGGTACTTCCTTCACGCTCACCGAGCGCTTGCCTTGCCAAGTCAGTGCCTTCAATGGAATGCCTTCCTGTAGCTGCACGTCGCGTCCTTTCGACCGTAACGTGCCCGGGTCCCAATGTGAAGGTCAGTATGCTTATCAATTTCCCGGAACTCGCAATCGGAGGGTAAGCATCGTTGCTTTTTCACTTGTTTCAGCCGGCGTACGCTCCTAGCGTAGGAACTGTTCTTGCCCCAAAGGAAAGGCGCCCGTCATGTCGCTGTACCAGCCCGAACCGGTGGAAATCTCCACGCGCATGCGCCCCGGCGAATGGACGGAGGCCAGCCTAGAAGAACTGGTGAGCACCTACCAAGCAAAAATCGTCGCCATGGGGGCGGCGGTTTCGGACGTGCTTACCGAGGTGGTCCGGAACGACGACGGCTCCGTGGCGGTCGCGGTGTCGTGGAACAGGGGGACCTACGCCGACGAGCCAGAGGGTGGCGGGTTCACCAACACCGAGTCCACGAACACCCAGTCGGGGGCGGACACGGCCGGGGCCTGACCGCGCCCCGACCCTCAAGCCCGGACCCTTCAAACCGGGACACCCTATCCGGCCAGCAGCCTGCCGATCGCGCTGCCGCCCAGGTTGTCGAGGAGCTCCCGCGGACCGTCATAGACCTCCACGGCCCCTGCTTCCCGCAGCTCAGCTTCGCTGGTGCCGCCGCAGGTGAGGGCAATGGTGGGGATGCCGAGCCTGCCGGCCGCCATCACATCCCACACCGCGTCCCCCACATAGACGGCCCCGGAGGCGTCAAGCCCCACGGCCTCCAGCGCCGCCACCAGGATGTCCGGCTCGGGCTTGCTGTTCTCCGCATCATTGGAGCTCGTAGCAGCGTCGATGAAGTCATCCGCCGACAGGGCGGAGCGGAGCGCTTCGAGATCCTGTTCCCTCGCAGACGAGGCCAGAGCCACCGCCAGTCCCTTTTCACTGCACTTGGCCAGCAGGTCCCGGGCCCCGTCCAAGGGGCGGAGCGAGGGCCAGTACGTGCCGAAAACCCCGGAATGGGCGGACAGGATAGCCTCGTCCACGTCCTTGTTTCGGGAGTCCGGCAGCAGACTGTCGACCAGTCGCGCCCCACCCATCCCCACACAGCGGTGGATCCGGGCCATGGGCACATCGAAGCCCGACTGGCGGAACGCCTGCCACCAGGCAAGGGTGTGGATATAGGCGGAGTCGATCAGGGTCCCGTCAACGTCGAACAGGACCCCCTTCTCCCTGCGCTGCCCCGGTGACAACTGATTCCGCGGCTCTTTGCCTTCTGACACTCCAGCCGGCCTCAGCGCTCGGCCAGCAGCGGAGCGGACACGCGCTGCGGTGCGGTCTTCCGGGACCCGTGACCTGCACCCACCGAGGACTTCACTGCCTGCCGGAGAGGCCAGGCATGGCGCTTTTGCGCCGGTCGCTTGACTGCATCCTTGCAGCAGTCCCGGATCAGGCCCGTGCCGGCAATCTCCCTGGCCTGGGCAACCCCGGCAACTGCTGCGCGCTTCGTCGGGAAGGTGACGGATACGGCCATCAGCGCCCCCGTTCCATCCAGCAGCCGGATCCTGTAACCGCCGTCGGGAGCGTCCACCAACTCGAAATATCCAGCCATTTTGGCTTTCCTCCTTCTTCACCCTTCGGTGACGTGTTAGTAAGTATACTTACCTAGCACCAAAGGTGAGAGTTGTCACCCGGTACCGGCCTTTGACGGGAGCGGCCTGTCGCTCCGGCGGGACCGGTGCTGGTTGAGTTCCAAGGCACTGGTCACCAGCGCGAAATGGCTGAACGCCTGGGGGGTGTTCCCCAGGTGCCGCCCGCTCTGGACGCCCCATTCCTCACTCAGCAGGCCGACGTCGTTGCGCAGGGACAGCAATCGTTCGAAAAGTTCCGTGGCCTCTCTGCGCCGGCCTGCTCCCAGCAGGGCCTCCACCAGCCAGAAGGAGCAGGCGAGGAATACCCCCTCATCCCCCGGCAGGCCGTCGTCGCTCGCCTGGGGCCGGTACCGCAGCACGAAGCCATCCTCGGTCAGTTCGCGCTGGATGGCCTCGATGGTGCCGATCACCCGCGGATCGTCGGGCGGAAGGAAGCCGACGCGCGGAATCAGGAGCAGGCTGGCATCGAGTTCGGGGCGGCCGTAGCTCTGCGTGAAGGTGTTCCGGCCGGCGTCGAAGCCGTTCGCCATGACCTCGGCGTGGATGGTGTCGCGGAGCGCCTCCCAGCGGTCTGCCGGGCCGGGAAGCCGGGAATCCCGGACCCCCTTGACCATCCGGTCCGCCGCCACCCATGCCATCACCTTGGAGTGGGTGAAATGGCGCCGCGGACCGCGCATCTCCCACAGCCCGTTGTCCGGCTGGTCCCAGGCGCCTTCGAGGTATTCCATCAGCGCCACCTGGACGTCCCAGGCTTCGTCGGTGTGCTTCAGCAACGAGTTGCGGGTCAGGGCAAGGCAGTCCAGCACTTCACCCCACACATCCAGTTGCAGCTGGCCCGCGGCGGCGTTGCCCACCCTCACCGGCGCCGAATTCTCATAGCCCGCCAGCCAGGGGAGTTCCATTTCCGGCAGCCGGCGTTCGCCGTGGATCCCGTACATGATCTGCAGGTCGGCCGGGTCGCCTGCCACGGCCCGCAGCAGCCAGTCGCGCCAGGCCGCCGCCTCGGAGGTGTAGCCGGCGGCCAGCAACGCCTGAAGTGTCAGGGTTGCATCACGCAACCAGCAGAAGCGGTAATCCCAGTTCCGGGGCCCGCCCAACTGCTCCGGCAGCGACGTGGTCACGGCCGCAACGATGCCTCCGGTGGGCGCGTATGTGAGGGCCTTCAGTGTGATCAGCGAGCGCTGGACGGCATCTTTGTAGGGTCCTGATACCTTGCATTTGCCTGCCCACTCCTGCCAGAAACGCTCGGTGGAATCCAACACTTCTTCCGGATCCACGGAACGGGGACGGCGCACATGGCTGGGCGCCCACGTCAGCACGAACGGCACCCGTTCGCCGGCCTTCACGGTGAAGTCGCTGACGGTGTGCATGCGTTCGCCCCGCAGCGGGGCAGTGGTCACCAGGTAGGCAGAATCAGGACCGGCGATGGCGTGCAGACCGTGGCTGTCCCGACGCACCCACGGCATGATGTGGCCGTAATCGAAGCGCAGGGCCAGCTCGCTTCTCATCCGGACATGTCCGTGCAACCCCACCACGATCCGCACAATGTCCGCCACCTCGTCGCGGGGCGGCATGAAGTCGATGACCCGGACGGCGCCGTCGTCGGTTTCCCACTCGGTTTCCAGAATGAGGGTGTGCCGGCGGTAGCGGCGCCGTGTGCAGCCGCCCCCGGCTGCCGGGGCGAGGAGCCAGCGGCCGGATTCGGGGGTGTCCAGAAGCGCATTGAAGCAGGCCGGCGAATCGAACCGCGGCAGGCACAGCCAGTCAATCGAGCCTTCAGTGCTGACCAGGGCCGCGGTGTGCAGATCCCCGACCACCGCGTAATCCTCGATGCGTACCATGCCCTTACAGTGCCACAGCGGGCCCCGCGGCACGAGGGGCGACCGGGTGTAGCCTGAGGTTAGGCGGAGCTGCCGCCGGAGCCTACCCAGCCAGCCTTGCCTCGTTATTCCGGCGGTGCCGGTCTGAAGGGCGGAAGTGGAGCCTTGCGTGGATAGTCGCCTGAATGAAGCTGACGTGGTGGCGCATGTCCAGGACATGTTGCTGGACACCCAGGATGTCCAGGATTTCCTTGACGAGTTGGCCCGGTACTCTGCCGAGAGCATGTCGGGGCCGCGCGGCCGGATCTATTGCGGCATCACCCTCCTGCGGCACCGTTCGGCGGCCACCGTGGCCAGCAGCAGCGAGCACGCCCAGGCGGTGGACGAGATCCAGTACCAGTTTGGCGACGGCCCCTGCCTGCGCTCCTGCCGGGAGGGCGTCCTGGTCCACGTACCGGACTTCGAGCTCGATTCGGAGTTTCCGGATTACAACGACACCGTGCTGAAGAACGGCATCCGTTCGGTTTTGGCGGTCCCTTTCGAGTTGCCCGGCGCAGACGCGCGGGCGGGACTCAACCTGTACTCCGAAAAGCCGAATGTCTTTGACGCCTCCGCCGTAGAGAGTGCCATCAGCTATGTCCGCCAGGCGTCCAAGGGCCTCCGGCTCGCGGTCCTGCTCGCCCAGCGCAACGACAACGCCGACAACCTGAGGCGGGCGATGGAGTCGCGGACCATCATCGACACCGCCGTCGGGATCATCATTGCGCAGAACCGCTGCAGCCAGGAGGACGCCATCAACCTCATCAAGTCGGCATCCAGCACGCGCAACCTGAAGCTGCGCGACGTCGCTGCGGCCATCGTGGAGTCCGCCGGCGGCGGCACCGTGACAACCCACTTCGACTGAGTTCCCACGGATGAACATCCACATCGGTACGTCCGGCTGGAGCTACGACCACTGGGAACATGTGCTGTACCCGCCGGGGCTTCCCACCCGGGACCGGCTGCAGCACTACGTGTCACGGTTCAGCACAGTGGAGCTGAACGCCAGCTTCTACCGCTGGCCGCGGGACACCACGTTCGCCGGCTGGCGGACCAGGTTGCCGGCCGGTTTTGCCCTGTCCGTCAAAGCCCCGCGCGGCCTCACCCACGGCAAGAAGCTGTACGCCCCCGAAGTCTGGATCGAACGGATCTCGCGGTGCTGGCACGAGCTCGGCGACAAGCGCGCGGTGCTGCTGGTCCAGTTGCCTCCCGGCATGGCTAGGGATGACGCCCGCCTGGACTATTTCCTCGGCGCCGTGCCCGAGTGGATCCGGGTGGCCGTGGAATTCCGCCATCCGAGCTGGGAGCAGCCGGAAGTGTACGGGCTGCTGGAACGGCACGGGGCCGCGTACACCGTCATGAGCGGTGCAAACCTGCCCTGCAACCTGCAGGCGACCGCCCCGTTCGTCTACGTCAGGCTGCACGGGCCCGACCACCGGCACCTGTACGGCGGCTCCTACTCGGACGAGGAACTGGGCTGGTGGGCGGACAGGATCCGGGAGTGGCGAGGCTCCGGACGGGAAGTCTTCGCGTATTTCAACAACGACGGCGGCGGCAACGCCGTGCGTAACGCCGACACCCTGCGCGGCATGCTGGGAGACGGCGGGGAGTAACAGAGAGCAGGACGGCAACCCAAGGGCCCCTGCCCTGTGGCAGAGTGAAGGCATGGACATGGCGTCACAGGAATCACCGTTGTCAGGGGCGAGTCTGTCAGGGAAGCGCGTCTTCCGCCTGGCCCACCGGCTCTCGGATGCGATCAACACGTCGCGCCTGAAGGCCGCCCGGCGCTGGAAGTTCGAGCCCAAGACCATCGCCTACCAGGGCTACGGCTCCACGGAGTGGGTCCGGGTCCTGGGCAGGGTGGTGCTGGCCAGCAAGCCCGTGCCCGGCAGCCGCGCCGACCATGCCGCCCGGAACGGCACCGAGAATGTGCGCGGCTGGCGTGCCTTCACCAGCGTTCCCATTCCCGGCTCGGACGTGGAGATCGAGATCGGCGGAACAGTCACGAAGGTCAAGGCGGACCGCGGCGGGCTGGTGGACATCGATATCCCGGTGTCCCTTGCCCCGGGCTGGCACACGGCTGTGCTTCGCTCCGCGGGCACCGAACCCACGGAAGCCAGCATCTTTGTGATTGCCCCGGACACAAAGTTCGGCATTGTCTCCGACATTGACGACACCGTCATGGTCACGGCACTGCCCCGGCCGTTCCTGGCGCTCTGGAACACCTTCGTCCTGAGCGAGCGGGCCAGGATGGCCACCCCGGGCATGGCGGTGCTGCTGGACCGGCTGACAGTTGAGCATCCCGACGCGCCGGTCATCTACCTCTCAACCGGCCCCTGGAACGCAGCGCCCACGCTCGCACGGTTCCTGACCCGGAACATGTATCCGGCCGGCCCGCTGCTGCTCACGGACTGGGGACTGACCCAGGACCGGTGGTTCCGCAGCGGCCAGGAGCACAAGCGCCGCAACCTTGAGCGGCTGGCGGCGGAGTTCCCGCACATGCGCTGGCTGCTGATCGGCGACAACGGCCAGCATGACGAGCAGATCTACTCGCAGTTCACACAGCACAACGCGCACAAGGTGGCGGCCATCGCCATCCGGCAACTGTCCGTGAGCGAGGCCGTCTTCGCCGGCGGCCACTCCGAAGACGGGGACCACAGCGCCTCAACGGTGCCGTGGATCTACTCTCCCGACGGGGCGGGCATAGCCCGCCAGCTCAGGGAGCTCGAACTGCTCTAGGTGCCCCGACCGCTTCAGGTGACCGGCCCGCCGTCGGGCGTTCCGCCGTCGGACATCCCTGCGTCTGTCAGCATTCCGTCAGCCACGGCTCCGTCCGGCCCTGCTGCCGCAGCCGCGACGGCGGCATCCGCGGACGCGGCCAGCTTGCGTTCCTCCTGGAGCTCCTGGAACCAGTAGAACGAGGCCTTCGGCGTGCGCACCTGCGTCTCGAAATCCACGTGCACCAGGCCGAACGGCTGCTTGTACCCGCCGGACCATTCGAAGTTGTCCATGAAGGACCAGACGTAATAGCCGCGCAGGTCGATCGCCTCGGCCTCGCCGCCGGGGGCCGTGGCCCGGAGGGCGGTGCCGAGGTGGTCGGAGAGGTAACGGACCCGCCGCTCGTCGGGGATGAAGGTCCGGTTCGTGGACTTGTCGAGGACCCTGATGTCCTCAAAGCTCGCCCCGCCCTCCGTGATGATGACGGGCGGAAGGTTCGGGTACCGTTCGGCCATTTCCTTGAGCGCCACGGCCATGTACTCGGGCTTCACGGGCCAGCCGTAGGCAGTGGTTTCGGTGTCCGGCCACGGTTCGATGTGGAGCGGGGCACCGGGCGTGGCGTCCTTGAGGTCATCCCCCATCGCCTCCGCCATCGCCGCCGGAACGGGGCTGTCGCCCCCGCCCGCTGCCACCCGCGTGGGCATGTAGTAGTTCATGCCGTAGAAATCCAGCGGCTGGGAAATGACGGCCATGTCCTCGTCCGGATGGTCGAAGGACGAGAAGAATTTCCCGAGGCGGATGAGGTCCGGATACTTCCCGGTAAGCACGGGGTCCGCATAAAGCCGGTTCTGCGCCATGTCCATCGCTCCGGCACTCATCCAGTCAAGGGGGTTGCCCGAGTTGGGCACCACGGGCGAGTACACGTTGGTCATGCCGATTTCTCCAGGCACCCTGGCGGCCCGAAGGGCCTGCAGGGCCAGGCCGTGGCCGAGCAGCTGATGGTGCACGGTGGGCAGACCGTTGGCGAAGTCGGCCTTCCCCGGAGAGTGCAGGCCCAGGGCATAACCGTTGGTGGTCACGGTGGCGGGTTCATTGATGGTCACCCAGCGGGCCACCCGGTCCCCGTACGCGGCCGCGGCGATGGCGGCGAACTCCCCCAGCCGGTAAGCCGTGTCCCGGTTGAGCCAGCCGCCGTCCTCATCGAGGGCCAGCGGAGTGTCCCAGTGGTAGAGCGTGACCATCGGCGAAATCCCGTTCGCCAGCAGCTCGTCCAGCAGCCGGTCATAGAAGTCGAGGCCGGCCCGGTTTACCGCTCCACGTCCGTCCGGCTGGATCCGCGGCCATGCCAGTGAGAACCGGTAGGAATCGACGCCGAGCTCCTTCATCAGGGCCACGTCCTGCGGCATGCGGTGGTAGTGGTCGCACGCCACCGCGGGGCTGTGGCCGTCCACGATCGTCCCGGGCTTGGCGGCAAAGACGTCCCAGCCGGCGGGTCCGCGGCCGTCCTCATCGAGCGCCCCTTCAATCTGGAAGGCGGCTGTAGCTACCCCCAGGGTGAAATCGGCCGGAACCATGGCTGCCAATTCTTTGGCGGAAGGATGCATCGCTGGACCTCTGTGACGTTGTGAAAGGCCGTTTGGCCAAAACTTCAGATTGCCGGAGTCTACCGCTCAGGGCGCCGCACTGCCCGGATTAAGCGCTGTCAGGATTAATCACGGACATCACGTTCGTCCACGCTAAAGCTGGAAAACGAACCCTTGGGCGCAAACATGGCCTTCTCCTACGACGGCTCCGGTCCTTCCACAGCTCCGATCCTTCAGCAGCTCAAGACGACTGGGGTACCTCTGGACTGGGGTACCTCCCAGAATGGCACAGGCCGGGGCCGCTGACGAGGGGCCTGAACGGGGTTCCTGGCGTCGCCCCGCCTCCGGCCCCGGCAGGGTCTTGACCGGCGCTGGTAGGGTCTGCGGCATGGATGAAAAATTGGGGAAGTTCATCGATGATTTCGCGCAACTGGTGCAGATCGCCCAGTCCGGGCAGCACCGCGTGAAGGCCGGAACGCAGCTGCTGACAACAATCACCGAGCATCTGGCGGTGCCGGCCGAATCACTTGCGGTGGTGGTGGAGGAGGTGCCGGCGCACCGGTTCGTGGACGCGGACATCCTGATGGCCGAGCTCGCCGGTGAGGACCCGGAGTTCCGGCTGGTGGGCATCGGCGGCGGAGACCAGCGCCACCACCAGTCCCTGAGTGACATGCTGCAGCAGTCGCAGTTTTTCCCGCAGTTCCCGTTGTCCCAGCCCGACTACATCAACCTGGCTGTGGGCCCGGACGAACAGCGGCAGGCCGTGGCACTGGGCCTGTGGCTGTTCCGGCACGCGGGCAGCCCTGTTGCGGTCCTGCAGCGGGACGCGGCGCCGCGGTACGGGCGGCAGACGGCATGCCTCGAGGTTCTGGCTGCTGATGCGAAGAACGCGGCGGACTTCCTGGCGGAGTTCCGCCGGCGCATGCAGCGCGGCAGCGTCCTGAAGGGCCAGGTCATTTCCCTGGTCATGGGAGAGTACGGGCCCAGCACCGGAGGCGTGACGTTCCACGCCCGCCCGGAACTCACCGCCTCCGACGTCATCCTGCCGCAGGGGCTGCTCCAGAAAGTGGCTGATCACGCCCTCGGCATCGCCGCACACCGGGAGTCGCTGAACGAGTACGGCCAGCACCTCAAGCGGGGCATCCTGCTGTACGGCAAACCGGGGACCGGCAAGACCCACACGGTGCGGTACCTGCTGAGCCAGAGTGCCGGCATCACCGCAATCCTGCTGTCCGGAGGATCCCTGGCCCGGATTTCCGAGGCGGCCGCCATGGCCCGGGCCCTTCAGCCTTCGATCGTTGTGCTGGAGGACTGCGACCTGATCGCCGAGGACCGGAGCTTCGGGCACGGGCCGCAGCCGCTGCTGTTCGAGGTGCTGGACGCCATGGACGGCCTGGACCACGACGCCGACGTCGCGTTCGTCCTCACCACCAACCGTGTGGACATGCTCGAACGCGCCCTTGCCCAGCGCCCCGGCCGCGTGGACCTCGCCGTGGATATTCCGCTGCCGGCCGCGGACGAGCGCGTCGGGCTGGTGACGCTGTATGCGCGCGGCATTCCGTTCAGCCCGCAGGCTGTCCGGGACGCCGCCGCCCGCACCGAAGGGACAACGGCCTCATTCGCGCGCGAACTGGTCCGCCGCGCCGTCGTGCGTGCCGCACTGGACGGCGCACCCGTGTCGGACAGCCACCTGCTCGGGGCGGTGGAAGAACTGATGGCCGACGGCGAGACCCTCACCAGGAGCCTGCTGGGCAGCGGCCCGGCCGGCGCCGGGGACGGGCAGGGCGGCTTCGCTGTTCCTGCCTTCCCTGGCCCGGGAATTGGCGGGCCGGGTTCTCCCCGGCCGGGCTTCTTCCCAGGGCCTGATTTTGGCAGCGTTGGTTTCGCCGGGCCGGGTTAGTCCAGTTACGGGTCAGTCCACCAGCGGCGGCGGCCCGAAGAGGAATTCGTTGGCGTGGGACACGGCCTTGCGGAAAGCATCATTCCGCAGGCCCACCAGGTTCGCCGAGCCGGCCTCGCCGGGCTCAAGGAACTGGGTGAGGCCTGGGCGAAGCACCCAGATATCCCCAGCCGGCGGCAGGTAGAACACTCCGAACGTACGGTGCTGGCGGTCGTCGTCGGACCAGATGGGCACCACGGCCAGGGCGGCACCGGTTGTGGGATTGATCCACTGTGCGCGGGGAAGCGGCTCCTCATGGGCCTCGGGATCCAGGAACGGCGCTGTGCCCTTGCCCCAACGCTGCTCGAAGCGCTCATGGAAGGCCGGGATCAGGTGGGAGTCGTAGCGGCGCCAATCGCTCATGGCTGTGGTTCTCCTCTGACGTTCAGGTCGGATTCAGGCCCAGGGTCCGCTCTCCCACCTGACGCGGGTGACGCGCAGCGGCGGTTCACGGTGCCGGACTACGTGGACTGGAATGCTGTGTGGCTGGCTGGCTGATGGGTCGGGGCCCCCGGCACGAAGGATCTCGCGGTCGTAGGCTGCCCGGCGCTTCGGGTCCCGAAGCACGGAGAAGGCCTGCATGACGAGTTGCAGTTCGGCTGGCACCGCGTCACCGTTGGCGAGATCCGGATGGTGGCGGCGCATCAGCGCGCGGTAGGCACGGGCGACTTCCTGCTGCGACGCGCCGTGCGGAATCTGCAGCACCGCATAGTAGTCCGGTGCGGGTCTGGTCATCACTGAAGCCTGTTGAAGTGGTTGTTCCTGTTGCCGTGGCCGGGGCGGCCTTCGGGTTAGGTGGAGGCCGCCCCTGCCAGCGCTGCGGCCGGCTACGTCCCGATCTGATGCAGCTGGCCCTTGCTTTCGATCTCGATCTTCCGTGGCTTTGCCTGCTCGGCGACCGGGATCCGGAGTGTCAGCACTCCAACGTCGTAGCTGGCCTTGATGTTGTCCGCGTCCAGCGTGTCACCGAGAATGAGCTGCCGGCTAAAGACGCCGCGTGGCCGCTCGGAAACCACCATTTCGACGTTCGGCTGGGTGGCATCCCGGCGCTCCGCCCGGACAGTGAGGACGTTCCTTTCAACGTTCAGATCCACGGCGTCCGGCGAAATCCCCGGCAGGTCAAAGGCCACCACAAATTCCCCGTCTTCCTGCCACGCATCCATCGGCATGGCCGCCGGACGGGCTGCTGTTCCGAAGACCTGCTGGGTGAGACGGTCCAGCTCACGGAACGGGTCGGTACGGATTAGCATCATTTCCCACTCCCTTCAGCATGTAGGTTCAATGGCTATCCATCACCGCTTATCTATGGTGGTGGATATAGATTTTTTATAGCACCAGTGACAAACTGGGGCAAGGGGCAAATCAGGAAAAGTTTGGACGGGGAATCACATGGCCAACCGGGGCAGCACTGGGCGCGGGCTGTACGCCATTTCGGTGGTGGCGGAGCTCGTGGGAACAGGCCAGCAAAACATCCGGCTCTATGAGCGCCGCGGCCTGCTGACCCCGGAAAGGACCGACGGCGGCACCCGCCAGTACAGCGAATCCGACCTGGCCGTCCTGCGCCGCATCGGAGAACTCCTGGACGAAGGGCTCAACCTGGCGGGCGTGGCGAAGGTGCTGGAACTGGAAATGGACAACGCCCGTCTCCGGCGGCAACTGAAGCTTGCCCGGGCCCGGAGCGCCCGCCCGGACGACGGCGATTGATCCGTAGCTACAGCCGTCCGCCGGCGAGCAGGAAGGAATCCTCCAGCAGCTCGGCGAGCAGGCCGCCGTCGACCCTTGAAAGCCGGACGAGGACCAGCTGCGGCGAACGCTCATGGTGCGGCGTCCAGAAAAACGTCTCAGGATCCGTGCCCGCGAGAGCCTCCCGCTCCGCGGTTTTGACCGTGAGCACGTCCGTTTCCCAGATGCGGGCCATCAGGGTTTTAGCGAACCAGGCCGGCTGGTTCCAACTGGCGCGCTCGGTCACGCCCGGCAGTGCAAGGCAGATCCTGCGGACATCGGCTTCGGTGGCCATGCTTTCAGTCCGGGGCGTCCGCCTTGGAAAGCTCGCCCGTAACTTCTTCGCCCGGCACCCGGGCAGTGCGCCAGGTGTCGACGGCTATCACGGCACCGAGCACCACCAGCGAGAGTGCCACGGAAGCCACGGCGTCGCTCACCCAGTGATAGCCAAGGTACAGCCTGCTGACGGACGCCAGGATCACTCCGATGATGGCGCAGACAAAACCGACCACTGTTGTCTTTGGTTTCCGGTGGCGGGAAAACACCAGGAACGCCGTTATCAGCAGGAAGTCGGAGGCCCCCAGAACGTGGCCCGACGGAAACGAAAAGGTGTGATCCGCGCCGAACAGCATCTGGTCCACTGGAGGGCGTTGCCTGTCGACCGACCTGCCGATGAGCTGCGCCAGTCCCACGCCCGTGAGCATTGCCGCCGCCAGCAGAATCGGCCGCCAGGCATGCTTCGCCAGGATGCCCCATGCCACCGTGACAACGAGGACGATGATGGGCAGCGCCACGGGCCCGAAGATGACAGCCAGGACAATCATCACCACGGTCAGCACCTGCGAGCGCGTCGTCAGGAGCCACCTCCATGCCTCGTCATCAGCACTGGCCACCCCGTCATGACCCTGAACTCCGGAGAGAGCCAAGAAGAAGACGGCTGCCCCCACAACTGCGAGGACGACCGCCGTCACGTAGAGCGCCTTCCGCGCGCCGGGTTCCATGTAGCGTTCTTCAACCACAAACTTGTCATGGAAGACGCGCCACCAGCCCTGCTTGTCCGCCGATTCTTCTGCCACCTGAAAGACCGCCTGTGTGCGCTAAGGAAAACTGCCTTTGAAGTGAAATCCTAAGCCCCCTTACGGATGTCCTTCGCCGCTGTTACGGTAAAACTTCCAGCCCCGCGAGGTCTCAGGAGACGACATGAGCACAGAAGGAACCGGCCAGGAAGACCAGAACAGCGGACCCTCACCGCAGACCCAAGGGGATGGCGTCCCGGACTCCGGCGACGGCGTCGCCGTGGGCGCAGGCGAGCCGAACACGTTCGAACCGGAAGAGGGCAAGGACAGCCCGCGGGCCGGAACGCCCAGCAACAGCCAGATTGCCACGGCAGAGGACACACCGGACGTCGAGGAAACACCGGTGGACACCACCGAACCCAGCTGACCTGGCTGCGGCTCCCGAGCAGTACGCAGAACAACAAGGCCCGTTCCGGTAGCCCTGTCCTGATTGGCAGCCCCGGTGGATAATTAGTCACACATTGAAGTGGCAACGGGGCTACGGAGGCTGCCGTGAGGATCATCGGACTGCTTGTGGTCATCTGGCTCATCATCGGCGTGTTTGCCGCGTTTCAGCGGGGCTACTTCAGCGGCTCCCCGGACTCGTGCACAGAGGCCGGAACCGTGGCGATCACCATCGCCGCCGGACCGCTGAACTACATGGGCGCCAACCCCAAGCTGACCTGCGAAGTGCCCCAGCCTTCCAAGTAAACTCAGCCTTCCAAGCAGCGGCCTGCCCGGTAAAACAACGGGCCGTTTACCCCGACGGGGCGCTACCGTTCACTCGCGATTAACGCGCGCGTCCTCGCCTGTCCAAGCTGCCCCGTTAGGTTCGGGGCCATGGACATCACTCGCAGAACACTCATCACCAGCAGCCTCGGCGCCGGCCTCGTCATCGCCCTGCCCGGCACCGCCGTCGCCGATCCCCGGAACGCGGAAGCGAGCCTCCCCACAGATCCCTTCACCCTCGGCGTCGCGTCCGGCGACCCCTGGCCCGACGGCTTCGTGCTCTGGACCCGGCTCGCGCTCAACCCGCTCGCAGAAGACGGGCTGGGCGGCATGCCCTCCCGCGTCGTAGCCGTGGCCTGGGAGGTTGCCGAGGATGCGGCGATGCGGCACGTCGTCCAGCGCGGCGTGGAGCAGGCCCGGCCGGAAAGCGCCCACTCCGTCCATGCGGAACTGCGCGGCCTGAAGCCGGGGCGCGAATACTTCTACCGGTTCCGCGCCGGCCGGCACATCAGCCCTGTCGGCCGCACACTGACCAGTCCGGCCTGGTACGAGACGCCGGCCGCCCTGTCCATGTCCTTCGCCAGCTGTGCCCAGTACGAGCACGGATTCTTCACGGCCTACCGCCGCCTCGCCGAGGACCAGCCGGACCTGGTGCTGCACCTCGGCGACTACCAGTACGAGTACAAGAAGGGCTCCTACGTGACCGGCGGCGGGAACGTCCGCAACCACGAGGGCCCGGAGACGGTGACGCTGGAGAACTACCGCCAGCGCCACGCTCAGTACAAGGCCGACGCCGACCTCCAGGCCGCGCATGCCGCGGCGCCGTGGCTGGTGGTCTGGGATGACCACGAGGTGGATAACAACTGGGCGGACGAGGTCCCGGAAAACGCGGACCCTGCCCAGCTGAACGACACGGCAGCCAACTTCAGGAAGCGCCGGGCCGCCGCCTTCCGGGCGTACTACGAGAACATGCCGCTCCGCGCACCCTCCATGCCCGCCGGGGCAGACATGAAGATCTACCGCACGGTTCAGTGGGGCCAGCTTGCCAACTTCCATATGATGGACACCCGCCAGTACCGCGACGACCAGCTGGCCGGGGACGGGTGGCGGAAGAACGTCCAGGAGCGCCTGGCGGAGAACCGGACCATCACCGGGGCCGACCAGGAGCAGTGGCTGCTGGACGGTTTCCGGAAGTCCAAGGCGCGCTGGGACCTGCTGGGCCAGCAGGTGTTCTTCGCCGAGCGGGACCGCAACCAGGCCGCCGACATCGACGACGTGTCCATGGACGGCTGGGACGGCTACGCATCCTCCCGCCGCCGCATCACCCAGGGCTGGGTGGACGCCAAGGTGCGCAACGCCGTCGTCCTCACCGGCGACGTCCACCGCAACTGGGCCAACGACGTCAAGGTCGACTACAAGAACCCGGACGCGCCGGTGGTCGGGTCTGAACTGGTGTGCACGTCCGTTACCTCCTCCGGCAACGGGACGGGCTCCGTCACGGACCCCACCATGGCCTGGAACGAACACCTGAAGTTCTACAACGACCAGCGCGGCTACGTCCGGACCACGATCACCAGGGACTCCCTGACAGCGGATTTCCGGGTGCTGGACTACGTCAACGCACCAGGTTCGGCGGTTAGCACCAAGGCGTCCTTCCGGATAGACGACGGCGTGCCCGGCCTCCAGCCCCGCGCCTAGCTGCCGCCTCCCGCAGGACAGCGCTCACCAGTCGTGGACGGTTCCGTCGACGAGGCGGTTGTAGGGCAGGTAGGCCTGCTGGTAGGGGTAGGCGGCGGCGGCTTCCTCGTTGAATTCGACGCCGATGCCGGGCTTGTCGCCCGGGTGCAGGTAGCCGTCGGTGAACGTCATGGTCTGCTCGAACACCTCGTTCGTGGCGGCCGAGTGCTGCATGTATTCCTGGATGCCGTAGTTGTGGATCGCCAGGCCCACGTGCAGCTGCGCGGCGAACCCGACCGGGGAAATATCCGTGGGTCCGTGGAAGCCGGACTTGATCTGGTACTGCGCGGCGAAATCCATGACCTTCTTCAAAGGGCTGATCCCGCCGAAGTGCGTGGAGGCTGCCCGGACGTAGTCGATCAGCTGTTCCTTGATGATGGTCTGGTAGTCGTACACGGTGTTGAAGATTTCACCGATGGCCAGCGGGGTGGTGGTGTGCTGGCGGACCAGGCGCAGCGCCTCCTGGTTCTCCGCCGGGGTGCAGTCCTCCAGCCAGAACAGGTCATACGGCTCCAGGGCCTTGCCCAGCTTCGCGGCCTGGATCGGCGTCATCCGGTGGTGCCCGTCATGCAGCAAAGGCAGTTCCGGTCCGAACTCGTTCCGGACCGCCTCGAACACCGACGGCAGGTGGCGCAGGTAGGCCCGGGTGTCCCAGTCCTCCTCCACCGGGAACGCACCGCGCCCGGCCGGTTCGTAGTCGTACCGCTCCCCCGACGCCTGGGCCTGCGCGGCCACCCCGTACACGGCCTTGATCCCGGGCACCGCGGTCTGGATCCGCACCGACTTGTACCCGAGCTCCAGGTGCTCCCGGACCGAGTCAAACAGCGAGGGGATGTCCGAACCGGACGCGTGCCCGTACGCCCGCAGCCCGTTCCGGGACGCCCCGCCGAGCAGCTGGTACACCGGCATGCCGGCCAGCTTGCCCTTGATGTCCCACAACGCCATGTCCACCGCGGCGATCGCGGCCATCGTCACCGGGCCCCGGCGCCAGTACGAGGACCGGTACAGGAACTGCCAGGTGTCCTCGATCCGGTGCGGGTCCTTCCCGATCAGCAGCTGCGCGACGTGCTCCTTCAAATAGGCAGCAACGGCAAGCTCACGCCCGTTCAGGGTGGCGTCACC
>NZ_QLNP01000098.1 GCF_003261175.1 Arthrobacter globiformis
TGTTAGCGGCCATGAAAAACTGCCCGTAGGCGGCCACGGAAATGCCCACTGACGGCCAGTAGAACTGCCCGTTGGTGGCCATGAGATCTGCCCACTTCCTTACTGAACCTGCCGCGTCTTAAGCGGTGGGGGCCTCTCCCCGGGATTTGATGACGGTGTCTAGTCGCACCAAATGTCGTCCCAGGAAGAGGCCCTGTATGAAGCATGACGGAGAAATCATGGAAATTCTTGCTGCCTACGATCTGACCGGATCGTTGCGCGCCACGGCCGAGCTCACGGGCTGTTCGCACCACACTGTAGCCAGGCATGTAGCGGCACGGGACGCCGGCCGGCCGATCGCCGAACCCGCGCCCAGGCCCCGGGTCACGGACACTTACCTGCCCAAGATCGAGGAATGGGTCGAGGCGTCCAAAGGACGGATCCGTGCCGATAAAGCCCACGCGAAGCTCCTCGCCATGGGTTACGCGGGGTCCGAGCGATCCACCCGCCGGGCGATCGCGCAGGTCAAGGCCGCGTGGCGGCTGGGACACACCCGCGTTCACCGACCGTGGATCACCGAGCCCGGGATGTGGCTGCAGTACGACTTCGGCGACGGACCACGGATCGGCGGGGTGAAGACCATCCTGTTCGTGGCCTGGCTGGCGTTCTCGAGGTTCAGGATCGTGATCCCGTTGCGGGACCGGACCGCGCCGAGCGTGTTCGCCGCTCTGGACCGCTGCTTCCGGATCCTGGGCGGGGCACCGACCTATGTCCTCACGGACAACGAGAAAACTGTGACCACGGCCCACGTGGCCGGGGTGCCGGTGCGGAACCAGCAAACCCTGGACTTCGCCCGCCACTACGGGGTCACAGTGCTGACCTGCCAGCCGGCGGACCCCGCCACCAAGGGCGGGGTCGAAGCGTCCGTGAAGCTAGCCAAGGCCGATATCGTCCCAAAAGAGACCAACCTGCGGGCGGACTACGGTTCCTTCACCGCTCTCGAGGCGGCCTGCGAGGCATTCATGGACGAGGTGAACAACCGGGAGCACCGCACCATCCGGCGCAAACCGGCAGCGGTGCTGGCAGAGGAACAGCTCCGGCTGCACCGGATCCCGGAGACCGCGCACACGGTCGCGTTCGGAGTGGCCCGCACCGTCCCGGAGAACACCCCGATGGTCACCTTCGAGAACGCCCAGTACTCCGTGCCCGCGCATCTGCTCGGCGCGAGGGTGTTCGTCCGCTCCCACGGCACCGGGCCCGATGAACAGGTCATCATCGTCCACCACGGCTCCGCCGGTCCGGTCGAGGTCGCCCGTCATCACCGGGCCAGGCCCGGCAGCCCCGCGATCATCGAAGAGCACTTTCCCGGAACCAGGACCAGGATCCCGGGCGACTACGCAGTGAAGGCCCGCAACGCCGGTGAGGCCGAGTTCCTTGCCATCGGCGAGGGCGCGAGGACCTGGCTCGTGGAAGCCGCCGGGACCGGGACGGCCCGGATGAACGTGAAAATGGCTGAGGCCGTGACGCTGGCCAAAATCGCCGGCGCCGAGGCGGTGGACCGGGCCCTGGGTGACGCCGCGCTTCATGGCCGCTTCGCTCACGGCGATCTGGCCTCGATCCTGAACGCCAACATCCGACGCACCACTACCCACGCCGCGGACGAGACCCGGTCCCTGACCCAGGGCACCAGTGCATGGGCCGGCCTGGGCACTGAACCCGCCCCTGTGAAGGAGCAGAACCGATGAGCCCTGTCAGCACCACGAACACGACCGCCCCGCCCCTGCCGGCCGAACTCGAAGCACTGATGCGGCAGCTCAAAATGCCCCACGCCCGGGCTTTGGCCCCGGAGCTGATTGCGACCGCACGCGCCCAGCGCTGGGAACCGGCAGAGATCATCAAGGCACTGTTCACCGAGGAAACAGCCGGCCGGGCCCGGTCCATGCTCGCCACCCGGCGCAAGGCAGCAGGCTTCCCCACGGGGAAAACCTTCGACGCCTGGGACCCCGCCGTCTCCTCGATCCCCGCGCCGACCCAGCAGGCCCTGCGCACCCTGGAATGGATCGGCCGGCGGGAGAACCTGGTCGTCTGCGGACCGTCCGGCACGGGGAAAACATTCTTCCTCGAAGCCCTCGGCCAGCAAGCCGTCGAAGCCGGCATGCGCGTGGCCTGGTTCAGGCTCGAGGACCTCGGCGCCCTGATCCGGGCCCACCGCACCGACGACAGCGTCACCCGGGCCGTCGCCAGAATCCTACGCGCCGAACTCGTCGTGATCGATGACATCGGGCTCCTGCCGGTGGCCACCGACGCCGCCGAAGGCCTCTACCGGGTCGTGGACGCAGCCTACGAAAAGCGCTCCGTCGCGATCTCATCGAACCTTCACCCGGCAGGCTTTGACGAGCTCATGCCCAAAACCCTGGCCACCGCCACCGTGGACCGGCTGCTGCACCACGCCCATGTCTGCCAGACCAGCGGCGATTCCATCCGCCTCACCCAGGCCCTCGCGGGAAAAGGAGTCACCCAACTGAACTGACACGACCCCACGATGGCCAACCCCGCCGAAACCTTCAGTGGGCAGATCTGTTGGCCATCACCGGGCAGTTTTACTGGCCACCAGCGGGCACATTAACTGGCCGCCCGTGGGCACAAACTACTGGCCATTGACAGCTGACAGACCAGGAGTTTCCAGCGACCGCCGGTGGATACCGGAGGAGCATCAAGTTCATCCGCGCCAACGGCATCGCTCCTAGCATCAGAGTTGAATGCACGGGCAGCTATGGCGCAGTAATAGCCCGGCAGCTGGCGCGAGCAAGATTTGAGGTCGTCGAGGTCAATCAGCCCTACCGTGATCAACGCAGGCGGCGGGGGAAGACGGATCAGCTCGACGCTTCCAGCGCTGCGGAAGCAGTCATGAGCGGCCGAGCAAGCGCTGCACCGAAGGGCCGCAACGGGCTCGTCGAAGCCCTGCGAAGCCTGAGGACGGTTCGAGAATCTGCCTTGCGGGATCGCACGGCAACCATCAACCAGATCAAAGCTATGCTCATCAGTTCCCCTGATAATGCACGCTCACCATCCAGGTCGTTGACAACACCGCGGCTCGTCGCGGCGCTGGCTGCCACCCGCATCAGCGGCGGCCAGTCACCTCAGAAGAATGCACCCGCTACGCGCTGCGCCTGTTGGCCAGGCGCTACCAGGAACTCGATGAGCAGGCTCGGGATCTCTCAGCTCAAATCGACCGCCTCCTTAAGGCCTATGCACCTGGCATCATGAACGTCTTTGGTGCCGGCACCGATACCGGCGACCAACTGCTCATCACCGCTGGCGACAACATTGCGCGACTGAGAAGCGAAAACCAGTTCGCGGCCCTGACCTGAACTTGTCCCCGGCCTGCTTCGTCGGGGAAGACAGATCGGAGCCGTCTGAATCGGGGCGGCGACCGGAAGGCCAACTCCGCGCTTCACCACATCGTGTTAGTAAGAATGAGATACGACCAGCGCACCAAAGACTACGCCGCCAGACGAACGGCTGAAGGCCTCGATAAGCGAGAGATCATGCGCTGCCTCAAGCGCGATATCGCGCCCCAAGTCTTCGCTCTCTTGGTACAAACACTTAGCCTCAACGAACGGCAGGTCAAAGTCCTGATCTCTGGCCGCTCGTCCCTTCCATGCTGCTTTTGGCTGTTCTGCTATACGTCCGCAGCTGACTCAGCCAGCTTGGGCTGTTAGAGGCGTACGCCTTGTACGAGCGCCTCCCCAAGGGTGTTGGCTTGTACAAACGATCTGGGCTGGATGCGAGCCGTCGCCCCACCTGGCCGCCGGCGCGTCGAGCAGCCCCAACTCAACTATGAAGAAGTCTTGCCCTATTAGACAGTGATCCAAACGGGCCGCCGAAACCGTTGGGGTTGAGGCGATACCCCGCGCGGGTGCTTCATCAGGTTCCCGAACCCTGGAAGCGAGCATATTTGAATAAAGTTGGACGATATCTCTCGTTTATTCCGGTGCAGTTATGAGGCCTCGAACAATGAACTTGGACCCTCATTGGAATGTGCTTTCTGGTTGTTGCAAGTACAGCACGCCTATTCATTGTTTTGTCCTCGAAAACGAGGGTTAGTGCCCGACCACATCATTAGCTCGGTCAGCAGACCTAGGCACGAAAACCTCGCTTCGCCCATTCATCTTACGTGACTGTTTCCGCGTCGGCTCCATGTCGTGGCTGTAGTAGCCGTACCTGTAAGCGTCCGGTCCCTTGGACGGGAGCCTGTTCAGTACGATGCCGAGCACTTTAGCGCCGACCAGCTCGAGGGCGGTCAACGATTTTTCGAGATCGTTCTGGCGAAGTTTTTGGGATCCTACGACGACAACCACTCCGCCAACATGTTGTGAAAGGACGGCTGCATCTGTCACCGGGAGAAGGGGTGGAGCATCCAGGATGACGATGTCGAACACACTTTCCAAACGAAGAATTAGTTGTCGCATCTCATCGGAGCCGAGCAACTCACTAGGGTTGGGGGGAATGCGACCGGACGCCAGCACATAAAGGTTGTCATCCCCCCATGGCTGGATGATGTCATTCACGTCTGCTGTGCCCAAAAGTGCAGTCGTGAGTCCAACATTTCTTTCTAGTCCCAAGTAGTCATTCACCATGGGGCGCCGCAGATCGGCATCGACGAGGCAGACGCTCTGCCCGGCTTGGGCACAAGCTATAGCGAGGTTTGTAGCAGTTGTGCTCTTGCCCTCTCCCGGCAGGGAAGAAGTTATCAGCAGGGTGTTGGCACTGCCCGCGACGTTGGCAAACTGAAGGTTCGTCCTCAGTTGACGGAATGACTCCGCCCTGGGGCTTTGGGGGGACGCTTGCGTAAGCAGGGGCCTCTTCGTTGCATCTTGGTCAAAGGAGATACCCCCCAGCAATGGGGCATCGGTTACTCGTCGGAGATCCGCTTCACTCCTGACCCTGTTGTCTAGGGTCGACCGTAGCACTGCAGACCCCAGCCCGATTCCCAAGCCAGCGAGCAGGCCAAAAAGCAAGTTCAGGCGTGTGTTCGGAGCTGAGGGCGACGTCGGCGCTATTGCTGGCTTGATTATTGATAGGCTAACCGGCGATTCACCACCGGCCTTGGGCTTTTCAAGTGTGTCGACTGCTTTGACGAGGCTGTCAGCGGTAGCTTGAGCTATTGCAGCTGCCTGAACCGGAGATGTGTCATTTACGGCAATGTTAATCAGTACGGTGTTAAGATCCGTGGTTGCAGTAACGCGGGTAGCGAGTTCGTCTGCCGTCAGAGGCAAGCCCAGTGCATCTACGACCGGTTGTAGCACAATCGGGGATTCAACTGTTTTAACGTAGGACTGAACACGAGCCTGGCTGAACGTATTACCCTGTTGGAGCTCTTGAACCGAACCTGAGCTTTGGATGGCCACGAAAAGCTGGGTCTCGGACGTATAGACCGGCTTCGCTAGTACCGAGGCTGCGCCGCCTATGAGTATTCCAACCAAGGCCGTCGCAGCAATCAAGATCCAATTGCGGCTGAGGATTCTCAAGTATTCGTGTAGATCCAAACCGGGGTCCCCCTGAAGCACTGACTGGCACAGCCATAGAGGCAAGCCACGATAAAGGCATTTGCATGCGAGCACCTTGATTCTACCCACCCAATGACGGATTCCGATTACCAGCGTCCGTCGGGTGCGCGGAACCGGCACGGCGTTTGTGGGTCAGGCTCTTACCTGACCTGCGGTAGTAGTAGCCTGATGGCTAGGGAGCCTCTCAACTTATCTGAAGCGCCTAACGTCGCTGAATCCACGACAGCTTCGGCGCCTTTGCAGCCGCAATCCGTCTCCACAACGTAATCACCGCGTATCTACGTCTTCAAACACCAAGAACGTCTGCGTATCCAGCACTCCCGGCATGGACTGCAGCAGATCAAAGATCACCCGCCGTAGGTGCACGTTGTCTACTGCCCGCACCAGCAGGATGACGTCGAAGTCCCCGCCCACCAAAGCGATGTGGTGCACCTCGGGAATCACCCGAAGCTGCTCCCGCAGTTCCCGCCACGAATGCTGCTGCACTTTGAGAGTCACGTAGGCAGAGGACTTCAGGCCGGCCTTTATCGGATCAACCAGGGCCGTGAACTTCGTCAGCACACCCTGGCCCGTCAGCCGCGCAATCCGCGTATAGGCGTGGGCCCGGGAAATATGGACGTTCTCCGCAACGTGTGTAACGGACATCCGGCCGTCACGTGTCAGCTCGGCAATGATGTTGCGGTCCACGTCGTCAAGCGGCACAGCCGTCTGCTCGTCGTCCGTCTCGGCCATGTGTTTACAACTCTCCCGGTTACCTAGCTCACAAATGCGATTCGTCTTTCAGACTAGGCGAAGTGAACGTACTTCTCCATGATTCGCTGTGAGGCTGGATACGAAACAATCTCCCGTTCCATACTGAAAGCGAATAGTGGCTACAGAAGGACGGACCGATGACGATCTCCGCAGACCGAAGTGCTCGTGGTGAAATGAGCGGGGACCAACCGGCACCGGAACAGGCCGAGGCCACATATCTGTCAGGGGCGGCTGTCGATGCCGTGCGCAAGTTTGGCATCACCGCAGAGGACTACATGCTGCCGGCCCGCCATCAGATCCAGATGGTGGACCAGGAAGGCAACCTGAAGCACCACTCCGAGCAGGGCGCTGAACCGGGTCATGAGTACCCGTTGCCCGGGGACGAGGAACTGCTGGCCGCCTATGAACAGCTCGTTGTCGGAAGGCGGGTCAACGACCAGAACTCCGCGCTGGTCCGCCAGGGCCGCATGGCCGTCTACCCTTCCAGCCACGGCCAGGAGGCCTGCCAGATCGCGGCGGCCCTCTGCCTGGCAGAAGGTGACTGGATGTTCCCCACCTACCGAGACGCGGTTGCCGTCATGGCCCGCGGCGTGGACCCGATCGAGGCCATGACCATCTTCCGCGGAGACTGGCACGGCGGCTACGACCCGCTGAAGCACAAAGTCGGCATCCAGTGCACGCCGCTCACCACGCAGCTGCTCCACGCCGTCGGCGTCGCGCACGCGGCCAAGCTACGCGGCGAGGACACGGTAGTGCTGGCCATGTGCGGGGACGGCGCCACCAGCGAAGGCGACTTCCACGAAGCCCTGAACTTCGCCGCCGTCTTCCACCTGCCGGTGATCTTCTTCGTGCAGAACAACCAGTACGCCATCTCCGTGCCCCTGGCCCACCAGTCCGTCGCACCGTCACTCGCCCATAAGGCCGTGGGCTACGGCATGGCGGGGGAACGCGTGGACGGCAACGATGTCGTCGCCCTTCTCGCCGTGCTGGACCGCGCCGTCAAGCTCGCCCGCGAAGGCTCCGGCCCGCTTCTCGTCGAAGCCCACACCTACCGCATGCAGGCCCACACCAACGCGGACGACGCCACCCGCTACCGCCAGGACACCGAGGTGGCCCAATGGGTTGCCAGAGATCCGCTCACACGGATGAAGAAATACCTCACAGACAAAGGAGTGCTGGACGACGGCGGTGACGCCCGGATTGCCGAAAAGGCAGAGGCAGTTGCCACGCAGCTCCGTACCGGCCTCGGCGAAGACGTCCGCGTCGACCCCCAGGACCTGTTCAAACATGTCTTTGCAACGCCGACGCCGCAACTCGCTCAGCAGTCGGCTCTGCTCGCGGACGAGCTCGCCCGCGATGCTGCCGGTGCAATATCCGAAGAGGAAACCGATAAATGAGCCCCACAATCACCACTTCGTCCGAGGCCAACGGCAACGTCAGCTCGGCCACCGCTCGCGCTGCTGCCTCCGCTGCGGCAAACGCCGAGGAAGCCGGACCACAGCCTGTCACCATGGCGAAGGCGCTGAACACTGCGATGGCGGATGCCATGCACGCGGACGATTCTGTCCTGGTCTTCGGCGAGGATGTCGGCATGCTGGGCGGTGTCTTCCGCATCACCGACGGACTCATGAAAACCTTCGGCGAACAGCGCTGCTTCGACACGCCCCTGGCTGAGTCGGGAATCGTCGGTATGGCCGTGGGTATGGCCATCAACGGCATGCGGCCGGTCATCGAAATGCAGTTCGACGCGTTCGCCTACCCGGCTTTCGAGCAGATCGTCAGCCACGTGGCCAAGATGCACAACCGCACCAAGGGCCGGGTCAAGCTGCCCATGGTCATCCGCGTTCCCTACGCCGGCGGCATCGGGGGAGTGGAGCACCACTGTGACTCCTCCGAGTCCTACTACGCCCACACCGCCGGTCTGAAGGTTTACACACCGGCCACGGTGGCCGACGCCTACCGCATGCTCCGGGAAGCCATCGACTCTGACGACCCCGTGATGTTCATGGAGCCAAAGAAGCTCTACTGGTCCAAGGACCTGGTGGACCTGGATGCGCTCCGGGCGGAGTACGGGCGGCAGGCCGACGGCCGCGAGGCCACCGAGGGCCGCGCCGCTGTCGCCCGCTCGGGCACCGACGCGACGCTCATCGCATATGGTCCCTCTGTCCCGACGGCACTTGCCGCCGCCGCAGCAGCCGCCGAAGAAGGGCGATCGCTCGAGGTCATCGACATCCGGACCATCGTGCCGTTCGACGACGCCACGGTGGCCGCTTCCGTCCGGAAGACCGGCCGGGCTGTGGTGATCGCGGAGGCTCACGGCTTCGCCTCTGTCTCCTCCGAGATCGTGGCCCGTATCCAGGAACGCTGCTTCCATTACCTGGCCGCGCCCATCCGCCGAGTCACGGGCTTTGATGTTCCCTACCCGGCACCAAAGCTCGAGCACCACTACCTGCCCGGCGTGGACCGCATCCTCGACGCCGTAGACGACCTCCAGTGGGAAGACTGATCAAATGACGGAAACGAAGGTATTCCTCCTGCCCGACCTCGGCGAAGGGCTGACAGAAGCCGAGCTCTTGAACTGGCTCGTGGCGGTCGGCGACGAAATCCGAGTGGATCAGCCCATCGCCGAAGTGGAAACCGCAAAATCAGTGGTGGAGGTCCCTTCTCCGTACGCCGGCACCGTCGCCAAACTGCATGGTGAACCGGGTCAAACCCTGGACGTAGGCAAGCCCCTGATCTCCGTGACTCCATTGGCGCCGCTGGTTGAGCCGTTCGGAACCAGCACCCCACTGGCCGAACCCGTCGAATTCCAAGCGGCCGCAAGCGAAACCCCCGTCATTGAGACTGTCGAAGCCTCGGAAACCGCGGCAGCCGAAACCTACCGGACTGAAGAAAGGGCGGGCTCAGGCAACGTCCTCATTGGCTACGGAACGCCTGGCGGCACGGCAACTGTCCGGCGAACCCGGCCACGCCGCGTAAATCGGCCGGCTGAGCCTGTCGAAACCAAGCGCCCGGACTCCGAGAATAAGCTCACCAGCCCAGCAGACGATGCTCTCCTCCTGCGCACCCGAGTCCCCGGGAAACTCGGTGCTGTCATCTCTCCGCTTGTCCGCCGAATGGCCAAGGAGCACGGCGTAGACCTCGGGCCCATGCACGGCTCCGGGGACAGCGGTCTGATCCTGCGACGTGATGTCGAGGCGGCAATCAATGCGCGGGTCATCGAGCCTGTCGAAGCCAAGCCAGCCGAGGCCCCATCAGTTGAGCCTGGCGAAACCAGGCCAGCTGAAGCAACGCACGCCATCGACACTCGCACTGGCCTGGGAATCACCAGTCGCACACCTGTACGAGGCGTCCGCAAAGCCGTAGCTGCCAACATGTCCCGAAGCCGCTCGGAAATACCCGAAGCAACAGTTTGGGTCGACGTTGATGCCACGGCCCTTGTGAACCTACGTACGGAACTCAAGAAATCCGGCCCGAGTGGTACCCCAGGGCTGCTTGCCTTCATTGCCCGCTTTGTCACCGCAGGCTTGAAGAAGTATCCGGAGCTGAACACCCGCTTCGTCAGCAGGGAGGACACCTCTGGCGGGGAGTCCCAGGAGATCCTGGCGTTTGATGGGGTGAACCTAGGGTTCGCCGCTCAAACGGACCGGGGGTTGGTGGTGCCTTCTATCCGCAACGCTGAGAAACTGAGTGCAAGCAAACTCGACGAAGAAATTAAGCGGCTGACCGCCGTCGTGCGCGACGGCAAGGCGACCCCAACGGAACTGGGCAGCGGAACCTTCACGCTTAATAACTATGGCGTGTTTGGCGTGGATGGTTCGGCGGCAATCATCAATTATCCCGAGGTGGCTATCCTCGGAATTGGCAGGATTATCGACAAGCCGTGGGTCGTCGAAGGCGACCTTGCCGTCCGCAAAGTCACTGAGCTGACGCTGACCTTTGACCACCGCGTCTGCGATGGCGGTACGGCAGCCGGATTCCTTCGTTATGTTGCGGATGCGATCGAGGGCCCGACTTCGCTTTTGGCCGATTTATAAAACGAACGTATCGGCATTCAGGTGATCGGTCCTTCGCCGCCGCTTTCGGCGGCGAAGGACTGTAGGTCCTACAGCGTTGTGTCTGAGTGGTCGCTGCACCTTACGAGAGCCACGAGCCCTCTTCCGTCATCCTTGTATGACGTGACGTGGTTGGTGATCGTATTGCAGGTCTCGCAGAAGTGCTTCTGTTGTTTAGTCCCCATGGCCAGATTATACCTAGCGCGGTGTTTCGAATGAGTGAATTTGCGGCTACGCGCTGGGTTCCCGCCGGTCTGGCGCTATAGGCGCTTCCCTGATAATCCCAAGCTAGATGAGTACAATCGAGGCCAGAAGATCGCAGATGGTCCCCTGATGTATGGAGAAACAATGTCACGATGGCTCGACGTCGGCGCGGACAACTATGTGCTGGTGACTGAAGGTTCAAAGCTCAACACCGGCCTGATCGTAGGAACCGAACGGGCCATGGTGATCGACACTGGATGTGGACCGAGGCAAGGCAAGGAAATCCTGGACGCCGTGCGGGAGAAGACCCGGCTGCCGCTTGTGGTGGTGAACACCCACGCACACTATGACCACTTCTTTGGCAACGCGGTCTTCACCGAGGCCGGCGTCGAGGAGTTCTGGGCGCACGAGAACTGCGCCGAGGAGATCGGTGAGGACGGCGAAGCACAGCGCAGTGAGGTCACGGAGACCGAACCTGAAATGGCTGCTGGCGACGGCGAGCACGTGGAGATCGTCGTCCCCAACGCAATCGTCCGTGACCAGCCCGTGCTCGTGGACCTCGGGGGGCAGACTGTCACGCTGTTCCACCTGGGCCGCGGGCATACAGACGGTGACCTCCTGGTGGGTACCACCACCACCCTGTTCGCTGGCGACCTCGTAGAACAGGGGTCGTACCCGTCTTTCGAAGATTCTTACCCGGAGGAGTGGGCCGACGCGCTCCGGCACCTCTCGGCTCTCCGGCACCGCTACGAGTTCCTAGTCCCGGGGCACGGCGAACCCTGTAGCGACCGGTTCGTGAAGACCATGGCCGACACCATGACTACGGCCGTCCGGCAGGCGCGGCAGTCAATCCGTGACACTCCTGCAGACGCCACCAAGGCCATTCCGGTTCTGCCGTACGGACCTGAGCAATCCCGCTGGTTCATCAAGCGGCTGCAAGAGACCCGCTCGCAGCACTGATCCGAGTACTCCCTGCTTTCGGGTACCTGACACACGGAAAGACAGGTAGTAACTACGCTGGGGGCACGCGACAAACCTCCCTAGGTTTGCTTCATGAACACCGGAATCAGTGGAGCCTTTCGCCGCTTCGTCGAGCAATACGTCGTGGCTGATGACCCATTCCCAGAGCGCTCCTGGCTGGACCAGCAGGACATGCCCCGAGTGAAGCAGCGCTCAAGGGCGGCCGTAGCCGGACTGCCAGTGGAGCCGCTCCCGCCACTCCTCGACCGTTCAGCTCGGCACCCTCAGCCACTGCGGCGGAGAACCCGCAGCCACGATGCCACCATCGCTACCCGCGACGGCAGTTGACTACTCCTGGGTGCCAGTGCGCTCCTTGAGCCATTCTTGAGGATTGCCTGAGCTTTCCTTGAGCTTGGGTATCTACCATCTCTTGCGTGAGGACATATGGGGGTGCTCGGTACGGTAGGGGATCGCGGAGGGAGCTCCGCAGCCGCCGGCTTCGTGCGCTGTCCTACATTGGGCTCGCAGCCCTGGCGGCGACAACTGCTGTGGTGGTGGTGTTGGCCCTTCGGAGATAGCGACACAGCCGGTCTGGTCCGGCTCGATAAGTGAATATTTGACTGACTTGGCGAGGCGGGCGTGTCCGATTGGACAGCGCCCTTAAATGCTAAGTAGGCTGGCGAACGATCCGAAAATGGGGGATCCACTTCCAGTCAGTTTGCCGCACCCAGAGCAGTGCTGCTCTGGAGGCGTCGAAAGTACTGCCGCGTACGGAGGTCTGCACCGTGGCTTTCACAGATTTTGTTCTTGCGCTGTCCGGCCTGCTCGGCAGCCTGCTCCTTCCCTTCGCCGGGCTGTACTGGATGCTGCGGGTAAGGCGCCGCGCCGTTACTCCCTCTGCGGTCAGGGTACCCGCCGTGGCCCCGGGGCCGGTGAAGTAGGCGTGCCTTACATCGACATCAACCCTCACCGCAGTCGACCCAAGTGGTGGAGCTATGTCGCGTTGGGGATTCTCTTGGTGGTCACGGTGTCAGTGGTGGCCGCTGCTCTCATGCATGTCTGAAGAGGTGTTCTTCGGCGGCTGACTAATGGGGTTAGCAAGGGTGCTGGCCAGTTCGCGCTCCGCCAGCACCTAGAATAGCTATTTGAACCAGACCGAATGACCACCGCAGCGGGACGCTGCTGCGAGTCCCGGGGGGACCGAACATGCCCAGACCAGTGGATGACCGATTAGCCGAGGCCGACACCGACGAGGAGCAGCCCGAGCTCCGCCGCCGCCGCTACCGCCGCCGCAATGATGACGGCTCCGACGCTTGGACAGGAACCTTTCCCGCCGTGACACCCGAACCCGCCGCACCGCCGTTGCCCGTCCGCAGTTCGTCTTGGGCGGAGGCGGCGGCCGTCGCGGACGCACTTAGCGACGCCCCTCCTGCGCCTGCTGCCCCGCCGACGCCGCTCCGCCGCCCGGCGGCTGCCCCGCCGTCGCGCGACCCGGAGAGCCGGGTACAACCCGAAGTTGCAGAAGCGGATGCCACCGCACTGCCGACGTCGTTCGTCCGCGAGCAGAAGCCGCGCCCGAAGAAGGGCTTCCGGGGCTTCCTGTACCGGGCCAGCGGCGGTTCCTGGAACCTCGGCCCCAGCGCCCATGAACGTGAGGAAGACGAGCTGGCACGCCGGATCTCGCGCCAGCTGCAGGGCAGCTTCAACACCGCCGTGCTCAGCCTGAAGGGTGGTATCGGCAAGACGTCCACCACAGTGGGCGTGGGCCTCACCCTCGCGGAGTTCCGCGGCGACCCGCCCTGCGCCATCGACGCTAACCCGGACTCGGGTGACCTCGTGGAGCGCGCCCTCGGCGAGGGCATCTACCAGAAGGCCACCCCGCGGACCATCACGGACCTGCTTAAGAACATTGACTCGGTCAGCTCGCTTACCGAACTGTCCCGCTACATGCACCACTCCGGCCGGCTGCACCTGATCGCCGGGGAGCAGGACCCCGAGGTGTCCGATTCCCTTACCGCTGAGGAGTACCTGCGGATCCGCAAGCTCATCTCCAGCTACTACTCCGTGGCGCTGACGGACTGCGGGACGGGTGTCACGCACAACGCGATGAGCGGCATCCTGCAGTCCGCGGACAACCTGATCATCGCGGCCGGCTATGCCGTGAGCGGCGCAAAGCGCGCCCGGAGCACCCTGCAGTGGCTCGCCGGCCACGGGTACGAGGAACTCGCCCGCAACGCGATCGTGGTGATCACGGACAAGGACGAGGTTTCCTCCCGGGTGGATAAGGACGCCATCGAGGAACACCTAGCCGGAATGTGCCGCGAGCTGATCGCGGTGCCGCATGACAGGGGAGTAGCCGACGGCGACCTGGTCACCCTGGACCACCTGAAGCCGGAGACACGCCGCGCGTACAAGGAGATTGCTGCTGCGATCGTGGACGGGTACCGGTAGAGTCCGGTCACTGACGGCGCACTGTATGGCGTCCTGCGGGGTCGGCCTCGTCACCAAGCTCACCGCTGTAAGGGCACTTCACCGGTCTTATGGAGCCCTATATGCTTCCTGTCATGACCGACAGAGCTGGGCAGGTGTATGCCCGTGTAGGCGGGGTGCTGCTGGGTGCAGCGACCGGGATGTTCGCCGCCGGCTTGGCACCAGGCACCGCTAACTGGTGGGTCATAGGCGCGCTCTCGGTATCGATGGGCGCATAGGCGGGGCTTGGATCAATTTGCCACTGGCCTTTGCCTGGGCGCCGACCGAAGCGCATGCTCATCGCAGCGGATGCTCATGCGTTGTCCGGAGAGATGATGGCCTGGCTGCAGGAACGGACACATGACGATCCCACCACGGAACTGGACTGGGAAGACTGGGAGCGCTCTAATAGCCGCCTGCACAGATTCAGCCAGGCGACGAGAGCGAAGTGGCAGCAGAAGTTTGCCGTCCGGGCCTCGGCGCTGTTCGATGAACTCGTAAAAAACGGGGCCGTGCCTGTGGAGTGGGGTAGAGAAACGTTCCAGGACGCTGTAAACCCTGTCGTCATGCAAGGTGTCGCAAGGCAGCTTGGCGAAATGGCGGCTTCTCTCACGCGACGGTAACGCTGACTTTCTTTCAGGGCCGTAGAATGTTGGCATTCCGTATCTGCTTTTTGGGGGACTTGTGCGCCGTTGGAAGTATCTGTTGCTTGCCGTGCTCGCGATTGCTGCGTTCGCCGTTGCCGGGGCCGCGTTGATGCGCCCGGCGCCCGTAGCGACTACGCAGCCTGTCCCGACTACGACTATCGCTCCGAAGAAGATGCCGCGGCTGCTGGTGATCGGTGACTCGTACTCGGGCGGCAGCAACGAGGGCGGGAACAAAGAGAAGGGCTGGCCAGTGCTGGCCCAGACGCAAGTCACGTCTGACGGTTCCCGGCTTCATCTCGATCTTCAGGCCCGCGGCGGTTCCGGCTATGTGCTCGTCGGCCCCACCGGCCAGAACTTCCAGCAAGCCCTGGCCTCCGCAAAGGGCGCACCATATGACGTCGTGCTCGTGTTCGGCTCCATCAACGACCAGCCCGCGGACGTGACCAGCGTGGACAAGGCTGCCCGCGACCTCTACGCCGCCGCATTGAAGGCTTCACCCAAGGCGGAGCTAATCGTCGTCGGCCCCTCATGGATGAACGACGATCCCACACCTGAAGTCCTGGCCATTCGTGACGTGCTGCGGAACGCCGCGGCAGCAAGTAGGGCAACGTTCGTGGACCCGATCGCGGACAAGTGGTTTATGGGCGAAGCAACGCAGTATATCGGCAAGGACGGCAAGCACCCGACGGACGCCGGTCACGTCTACATGGCAGACCGGCTGGCGCCCGTCATCAAGAAAGCCGTGACGAGCGCCAGCAAGTAGCTAGCCGAGGTTGGTCGGAAGGCCGAGCTTGGTCAGGTTCCTCACGGTGGCCCGGTCCACGTTGTAGGTTCCTCCGCCGTTGCACAGCACTTGGAACAGCAGAGTCGTCGTCCCTGCCGGGATGGTCGCCGGTGGCGTGACCAGGATGCCCGAGCGGGACCAGGACGGGAAGTTGTCCGTCGAGGTCGGGGCGAAACACATCGACTGAGCCAGGTCGGTGGTGGTGGAACCGTTGTACGCCTGGAGGCGCGTGGAGAAGCCCTGCGTCTTGGCGGCGGCTGCCGGGTCCGGGTTCGAGATGTCGAACTCGATGGCACTGATCACCACATCTCCGACGCTGAGCGTTGTGCCGTTCACGGCGATGTTGTGCTGGATGGTTCCGTTGGACCCGTTGGACCCGTTGGACCCGTTGGACCCGTTGGACCCGTTGGCGACGGTGATGGACTGCCACCGACCATTCACGCCGTCCGTGCGGGCGATCCTGCTGAAAGCCCCAGCGGCGAGGTTCGGCGTTGACCAGAGTGTCGGAACCGTGCCCGCGCCGCCGTCCTTGGACCTTCCGGCCGTGACGAGGTTGGCGGAGTCGCCCTGCGCGTGGGATACAACCCGGCGCGGCGGCACGAGCTGCTTGATGACGTTGGCCAGTAGCCTGCCGGACGCCGCTGCCCCGATGGGGTTGGTGTGGGTGTTGTCGCGGTTGTACCCGATTTCGTAGTTCCCGAGTTCTCCCGCGTGGACTTCGAAGTAGTCCACGAGAACGATGTTGGGGCGTTTCTGCGCCTGCTGCCTGATCCACTCGTTCAGGTCATCCAGCCAGACCCGCATCGACCCGGTGTAGATGCCATACGGGGGCAGCGTGCCGACGATGACGCGGATGCCGGCGCGTTCGTAGGTATCCCACATGGCGAGCTTATCCACCTTGGCCTGGGCCACCAGCGCGTCACTGACAAGGTTGTTCGTCCCGGACAGCTCATGCACCCAGCCGGGCTTGAGTGCGAGCACGTCGCCGATGGTGTCCCGGATTTGTCCCGTGGTCCAGCCGCCCTTGCCGGTGTTTCCCAGAAGCTGGAGACGGTGGCCGGAGAGGGCCTGCGCCCAGGTGGCGTATCCGATACCGAGGTAGGAGTTGTTGCGACGCCTGTCAGGAGTTTATTGTCACGGGCGTAGCCGCCGTCAGCGGTGTGGGAGTCGCCGTGGTAGACGATGGTCTGGGGGCGCGGAAGGTGGATACGGGCGTTGGCTTTGCCCATGCCGAGGGTTACGGGGTCCATCAGGCGGCCTCAATTCCAGTCAGGTTGCCATCGGTGTAGGTGTACGTCCGGGTGACGCCGAGGCAGGTGTCCGTGGCTACCGTGCCATCCGTGTTGTAGGTGTACGTCGTGGTGATCCCGCCCTCGGTCACGAACGCCACCGTTCCGTCCGTGTTGTAGGTGATCGACTGGTCAGCGAAGGCGCTGGCATAAGTGGCATTTTGTTCACTCGAACGTGTCCCATTTGAATCTCGGCGAGACCGAGCGATCGTTATCTTTTTGTGATAAATACTCTTGTCCTGATTAAACTAGACCTTTCGCCACCGTCTCACCGAGGGAGAACGAACTATTTCACGCACCCGGCTGGATTCACTGACAGGTCTGCGGTTCATCGCGGCAATGCTCGTGGTTTCGTACCACGCGGCAGTGACGCTGGTGCCCGAGATGTACCCGCTCGTGTCCATGGGTCAGACCGGCGTGACGTTTTTCTTCATGCTTTCCGGGTTCGTGCTCGCCTGGTCCATGAACCCACGCACAACCAAACGAGAGTTCTACTGGCGCCGGTTCGCCCGGATCTGGCCGCTGCACGCGCTCACGGCACTGGCCGCCGTCGTCCTTGTTTTCGCCACCCAAGGTGACCAGTCCGCTCCCCAGCTCCTTGCCTCCCTTCTCCTCATTCAGGGCTGGCTCGGCGACCAGCACTGGGTCTATGCCTACAACGGTGTGTCGTGGTCGCTCTCGTGTGAAGCGTTCTTCTATGCGGTGTTCCCGTTTCTGGCGGTGCGGCTTTCACGCCTCGAACCGGGGAAGCTTTTCCGCCTCGGCGCCACGGTCTTCGTTGCTGCCGTGTCCTTCCTTGCCGTCCTGCTCGCGCTCGTCCCCGGCTTCGACTGGGGCGCCCTGTTCTACACGTTCCCCGCCTTCAGGATTGCCGAGTTCCTTGTGGGCGTGTGCCTGGCCATCGCCATGCGGAAAGGCTGGAAGCCCAGGTTCGGCATCGGCGTCGGCGCTGCCGCAGCCATCGGTTCGTTCCTCATTCTCGAGATCGTCGACGGCATCGCGCCCTGGCATACGGCGGGGCCGCTGGCGGGCGCGCTCTGCATCCCGGGTTTCGCCCTCCTGATTGCTGCCCATGCGGACCGTGACCGCTGCGGCGGCCGCCCCACCTTCGCCATGTCGCCTGCCGTGGTGAAGCTGGGCGAATGGTCGTTCGCCCTCTACCTGATCCACGAGCTCGTTCTGCGGACTGCCCTGGAACTCGGCCCGGAGAGCCTTGCCGAACGTGTGGTTTTTGCCGTCGTCGGAGTCGCAGTGTCCATCCCGCTGGCCGGTGCCGCCTACGCATTCTTTGAGCGTCCCGTCGAGGCCCGGCTGCGGACTCGGAGATCGGGTGGCGGGCCTGTGGCGGATAAGCCCGTACCGGGGAAGGTCCTGGTAGACCACTAGAGGCAGTTCCGGCGCGGAATCACCTTTGGCCCAGGGCGTGTCTTCATCCAGCTCCTGTGTCCCCACTTCCGGTGACAATCACTGCTGTTAGCTCGGCGCGGTGATGACCGGGTCGGTCCGGCTGGCTATCCTCTCGAAAGGTCCAAGGATGCCAACGGCGTTTATGGGGGGCCGTTGCTCCTTGTGCCGGGACGGACCCGTGTCCAAATCCTGCGCCCGATGCCCTAGGCAGCAGCCAGGGTAACCAGCTCGTACCGGCGGAGGCCCAAAGAGGAGCTGATTGCCCCGACCAGAGACTCCCAGGCCATGTAGGCCTCCGGATCCAGACTCAGGGCCTTCGTATGGCTGGGCACGTAGCCGAGCGAGCGGCGGTCATCATCGTAAATTTCCGCCGTCAGTCCTGACGCCTCGGCTTCCGGCGTCATTATCAGGATGGTCATGAGCGCTCCTCGGGGATCGGCGGGAAACCGCTGCGGTTCCGACGCCGCGCACAGACACGGGCGGGGGCCGTGATCCGACTAATTGTGGCCTTCTGCCCTCTGTTTGTAAGCGACGCGCCGCCGCGCAGACCAAAGATGTAGGTTCAAACAAATTGAGCAATCCTTGATTCTTTACACCCTCAGTTCCTGAGATTCACCGCGCATTCTTGTTCCAGCAAGACAACTTCCAAGCCACCACAAAGTCTGAGGGGACACATCATGAAGAACAGCACTCTGATCAAGGGAACCGCAGCTATCGCCGTTGGCGCAGCACTGCTGCTGGGCGGCGGCGGAACCCTGGCCGCATGGAACGCCGAAGCTACGGCGACTCCGGGCACCATCGTTTCCGGCGACCTGAACGTTACGGCAGCAGCCGGTGTCTGGACTGACCGCGCCGGAGCTACCATCGATATCAGCACCTACAAGGTTGTACCCGGCGACAAACTGACCTACACCCAGACGCTCACGGTTAAGCTCGTCGGCAACAAAATGGCAGCCGACATAACCCTGACCGGTGCAGACTCCGCCAACAACTTCACGGCGGACAACGTCATCGTCTCCGCTCTGCAGCTCAAGAACAGCGATGGCACCGCGGCATCGCGCTTGCTGCCCGTTGTCGGCAGCCCCACGCAGGCCGTGACCGCATCCACCAGCTTCGAATTCAAGAGCGCTACGGGCACACGCTCCGACATCAACACCAGCTACAACCTGGGGAACGTAAAGTACACCGTGCAGCAGGTTGTTGCCGGAGCTGGCCTGGTCGCCGCCCCGTAGTCTGATGGCGGCGGGTGGCTGAACGGTCACCCGCCAGCTGACGATCGGAATTAGGACCAGGAGGAACGCATGCGCATCAAGCGCTCTCTGCAGGCGGCGGCTCTTATCGCCGCAGCAGTGGTCCTGGGCCTCCTGACCGTGCAGGGGACTTACGCCCTCTGGAACGCGACCGCGTCAACAGCCCCTGGAACTGTCTCGTCGGCATCATTCGATGTGAAGATGACCGCCACGCCGAACAGCCAGATCACCACGAACATGACGCTGGCAAACGATAAGCCCGCCAACCTGACCATTACTCCCACCAGCACGCTGCTGCCGGGCGGATCGGCATATGGGGGAGTGGTGGTCACGAACAACACCAACGCCGGCGGATCCTTTGATACGGCCATCACGGCCACAAAGGGAATAGTGACCAGTACCGGAGACGGAAGCCTGGCACTGAATGTCAGCGTCAATGCCAAACTCGGCACTTCGGCGGCGGACTGCAGCATCGCCACCGGCTACACAGTCCTCGGAGCGTCCGGGCTGGTCTCTCCCCCCGTGATAAAAGGCGGATCCACGGTCCTCTGCTTCCAGATCACACTCAGTTCGAACGCCCCGCCATCTGTGAAAGGACAAGCAGTGAATATTCCCCTGACGCTCACCGCCAGTCAGCTCTGCGGGGTGCCCGGTGTCTGCTGACCTGACAGCACGGCCGGAACTTTCGGAACGCACTTCACGCAAGAAAACCCGCACGGCCGAACCGTCGCCGTCGAAGGCTACAGGCAGCGGGGGAAAGGACGGCGGGGCAGGGGCCGCCGTCGGACGCACTGCCAGCTTGTCCGCGATGCTGATCTCGTTGTTCGCGGCGGCGGTCCTGATCGTGATCCCGGTGGCAACCGGATCGCATACCTACACCATCCTCACCCAGTCCATGGTGCAGAAGTTCCCACCGGGGACGTTCATGGTGATGAAACCCGCGCCGTTCGACGAGCTGAAGTACGGGGATGTCATCACCTTTCAGCTGTACTCCGGCCGTCCGGAGGTGGAAACCCACCGGGTTGTTGGCTTCGGGGCCACCCAGCAGGGTGAAAAGACCCTGATCACCAGGGGCGACAACAACGGCGCCAACGATCCCGAGCCAGTCCGTGCCATCCAGGTCAAGGGCAAGCTCTTCTACGCTGTCCCTTACGTTGGTTTCCTGGCCAACGCCCTGGGCAACTCCGACCGGGACACTTGGGCGGTCGTCGCCGCCCTGGCACTCATCGGATACGGCGCCATCACAGTCTTCAAGGCCGTCCGCCGGCCGCGGAACCGCCAGACTCCTGCTGGGGTGGAATAGATGCTCCGGTTCCGGAACCTGCCAGGGACCGCTGCGGCCGTCTGCGTCTTCGTACTCACCGTCATGATGGGGTTCGGAGGCGCGGCTGCCTCTGCCCTGTGGCAACAAAGCGCGACAGCCACCATGACAGTGACCGCGGCGGCGACGTGGCCGGCACCCGCCTTCACGGGGTTCAGCTGTGGCAATGACAACAACAAAACGCACGCGACGCTGACCGCCACCGGAACGAAGCCCCCCGTCTCCCTGACCTATTCTGCTCTCCAGACCAACGGAACCTACGGACCCTCTTATTCCGACTATGTGACCCTGGGCATCACGAGCACTGTGGCCCTAACCATGACCTCGCCGATGATCGTCGCCAACAGGTCCACTTCACAGCTCACCATCAGGGTAATTGCCACCTACTCCGACCACACTGAGACCACCGCCACCGCAGTGGTGCAGCTCGAACAAGGCAACAACAGCAACAAAGTTACCTGCATCTCGTCCCTGGCCTAACCCTGCGCCGTACAAGCGGCAGCAATAGGAGCAGGCGCGGCATGGTCCACGAACTGGTGCTGCGGACAGCCCTGGAACTCGGCCCGGTGAGCCTGGCCGAGCCTGTCATGTTCGCCGTCGTCGGAATAGCGGTGTCCATCCCGCTGGCCGGCGCTGCCTACTCCTTCTTTGAGCGTCCCCTAGAGGCCCGGCTCCGGAACAGGGGTTCGGGCGGCGGTCCGGTGGCGGATACGTTGGAGCCCGAGAAGGTCCTGGTCGCTAAGTAGCGCTTGCAGGACTTGTCTCGCTGCGCTTTGGGACCCTATCCGGCGATGTTCATCGGGAGCCATCCGGCGCCTATGTAATGGCGAGGGACCCATGCGCCCCTGCCGGTCCCGTAGTAGTAGAGACGACCGCTGGCGTCCCTGGCGATCAGTCCTTGAGTGCCAGCCCCGGCGTAGTCCCTGATGCTCTGCACGGAAAAGGAACCCCAGCCGCTGCCGATGGCCTGCCGGGCCTCAGACTTGAAACTGCCGTAGCCGTCCGTCCGGTACAGGAGCAGCTTGCCGGCACTGTCCTTCGCAAGGATGTCGAGGCTGCCGTCCTTGTCCCAGTCCAGGAGGCTTACGCCAAGAGCGTTCCACCCACTCCCCTTGAGGGTCCGGCCGTTGATGCCCGTCCCGTACAGGTTGCTGTAGTTCCACAGGTAGCCATCGGAACCCTTGGCGATGATGGACGGGTACTTGTCAGTCTTCGTGAACTTGCCGACTGCCACATCGTAGGAACCCCAGCCCTGGCCAATGACCTTCGCTGCGGAGAGGGTGCCGTTATTTGAACCAAAACTGACCGACAGATTGCCGGACTTCCACTGCGTGAGGATGTCGGCGACGCCATCAGCGTTCCAGTCAACGTTGAAGTGCTCCTTCACCGGTGCGTAACCGCTGGAGAAGATGGACTTGCGGCCGGTTGCTGACTTGTTCCCGTAGTCCCAGAGGACTCCGGTCCGGGTGTCGATGGCCAGCAGGTCGCCGGGCTTCACCAATGGCGGCCTCCCGGCAAAGTAGTCAGCCGGCGAGGTGTAGGTGCCCGCTGGACTGCTGTTGTACCTGAACAGGTTTGCGGTGCCGTAGGCGGCGTACCGTTTTGGGGTGGAGAAATTGCCGTCCGTGTAGGCAACACCGATGCCGACAGTGGTCATGTCCGGGCGGGACATGATGGCGTTGTGGGGTGCCGAGTTGATCCACTGGTCCACGAGGCCCTGGCCCGACCGGTCCCAGCGCGCTGCGATGATCTCGCTTGCGGCAACATACCCTTCCGGGGCGCCCGTAACGTAATCAGGGTTGTGGGAGAACGTGTCCGTGGCCGCCATAGTGTCCGACCACTTCTGGGAAATGGCGGAGATCGGCACGCTGAAGGTCAGCGGTTTGAGTCCCTTGGAGGCGCGGAACGCGTTGATCCCATTGAACGTGTCGATGATGGTCTGCTGGTTGCTGTCGTGGACGACGTTCTCCGCCGAGCTCGGCGTGAACCCAGCTGCGCCGGCAGCGGGAGCGGTGGTGGCTATGGTTGCTGCCGCCACGGCAATCCCGGCAACCACTCGGAGAGTTACGGTAGGTCGCCAGCCACGCTGCAGGCGCGCTGAAGGAGCAGAATTGCTAAACATGATTCCCCCATGAAAAGTGATAGTTCGCAACGTGGCGATGAGACACGGTAACACCACCCTGGTTCGGCAACTACCTTTTGGGCCGGTCCGGCACGGCCCTAAGGTCCCCCGTGCCGGGGAGTAACCTGCGGTTGTCCGCGAGCCGCAAAGCGTAGACTCGTCCTGAACGCGGCGGGGGCCGCGTCCCAGGATTGCGTTCCAGCGGCAGCGCCTGAAGGACGCCGGACAGGATGGTCTCGATGTTTGTCATGCGCCGAACACGCTTCTCTGCCCTCATGACGTCCGCCGGCATCGCCGCGCTTGTGGCCACGGCCGTCATCGCGCCCCCTGCAACGGCCGCCGATGACCCGGTAACCCCAACGCCGGCCCACTCGTTTGCGTCCGTTCCGCGCCGGCCCTCGGTGGCCACCCCGCCCACCGACCAGTTCATCGTCAAATTCAAGGACCATGCCCGGTCAGGCTCTGCACTCCGTGCCCAGTCCCTCAGCCGGGCCGCCGCCAAGCTCGGGGCCACCGCCAAGGAGGTCCGCGCCACGGCCAGCGGAGCCCGCGTGGTGCGCACCAGCAAGGAACTGGGCGACGGCGATGCGGACAAGCTGCTCGTCGCACTGCGGGCTGATCCGGCAGTTGCCTACGCCGAGCCGGACGTGAGGCTGCAGGCTAAAGCCGCCAACCCAAACGATCCCGCGTTCAACGACCAGTGGAATCTGTCCCTGAAGACGGGCGGCATCCGGGCCACCCGGGCCTGGGACGTTACCCAGGGCGCCGGGCAGGTGGTGGCCGTCGTCGACACCGGCATAACCAGCCATGTTGATCTGGACGCGAACGTGCTGGACGGCTACGACATGATCACGGACCCGGCCATATCCGGCGACAACGATGGCCGCGACTCCGACGCCACAGACCCGGGTGACTTCTCAGCTGATAACCAGTGCGGCGGGGGAGTCCCGGGATCGCCTTTCTCCTCCTGGCATGGCACCCACGTGGCCGGCATCATCGCCGCAGTCACCAACAACCGGGTGGGCATGGCAGGTGCAGCGCCCGGAGCCAAAATCCTCCCGGTGCGTGTGCTCGGGCCGTGCGGTGGCACAGTGTCGGACATTGCCGACGCCATTCTCTGGGCCTCGGGGGCGCCGGTCGCCGACGCGCCACTAAACCTTCATCCTGCACGGGTGATCAACCTGAGCCTGGGCGGCCCCGGCGTGTGCCCGCAAACTTTCCAGGAGGCCATCGACACCGCCACGGCCAGGGGATCGGTAGTGGTGGCGGCAGCCGGCAACGAGATGGCCCAGGCCTCCGACGCCAACCCTGCGAACTGCCGGAACGTCGTCAGCGTCGCTGCCAGCGGCAGCACCGGAGCTCTGGCGCCCTACTCAAACTTCGGTCCCGGCGTCGACATCACCGCCCCCGGCGGCGACATGAGGCCGACGACGGCTAACGATCCCAATAGCGGCGATCCCAATGGCATTCTGTCCACGGAAAACGACGGCGAGACAACGGCAACGGACACGCCGGGAACTAATTACTACTGGTCAGAAGGCACCTCTTTCGCTACACCGCACGTGTCGGCTGCGGCCGCGTTGCTTATGGCGCAGATGGGCCCGACGGCGACACCGGCCGCCGTCGTCACCCGCCTCCAGCGCACCGCGCGGCCCATTACCGGCGGCTGCCCGCAGGGCTGCGGCGCCGGGCTCCTGGACGCCGCCAGTGCAGTGCTTCACTTCAGTACGGTGATTGCCGCCGGGGACTTCACCGGCGACGGCAAGGCGGACGTCCTGGCCCGTGAAAATTCCGGGTTCCTGTGGCTCTACCCGGGCAACGGCCGCGGCGGCTGGCTGGCGCGCCAGCAGGTGGGCTCCGGCTGGAACGTCTTCAGCTCGGTCATTGCCCCTGGCGACTTCAACGGCGACCGGCGGACTGACATTCTGGCCCGGGACATGGCCGGCGAACTGTGGCTGTACCCGGGCAACGGCCGCGGCGGCTGGCTGCCCAGGACCAAGGTGGGGTCCGGCTGGCAGTCCTTCACCGCGATCGTCGGTCCGGGGGACCTTAACGGCGACGGGAAAGCCGACGTCCTGGCCCGCGACACGTCAGGCACCCTCTGGCTCTATCCCGGCAACGGCCGGGGCGGCTGGCTCACCAAGACGAAGGCAGGCTCCGGCTGGAACGTCATGACCGCCGTCGTGGGCCCCGGTGACTTCAATGGTGACCGGAAAGCGGACGTCCTGGCCCGCGACGGGTCGGGCACCCTCTGGCTCTATCCCGGCAACGGCCGCGGCGGCTGGTTCCCCCGGACCAAGCCGGGCGCAGGCTGGAACGCCATGACCGCCATCGCCGGCCGGGGCGACTACAGCGGCGACGCGAAGACCGATCTCCTGGCCGTGGACACCAACGGGACGCTATGGCTCTACCGGGGCAGCGGGACCGGCGGATTCCTGGGCCGGACCGCCGTGGGGGCCGGCTGGGGGTAGTTCACAGCGCGAACGTACAGCTGGGCCGCAGGTCCTGGGGCTAGTTGTATTACCTACGATCCGTAATGCTTCGATGCATTTATCTGCCTCATTATGGGTACGTGACAGCATACCTGCTGGTCACCGCGCGCCCGAGGAACCAAGTAGTAAGCGATGCTGAAAAACGAGTACTCGTTGTGCGTGCGCTATAGTTGCGCCTCACCTAGGCTAGGTAGTCCGAAAGTCCTCTAGCCACAGGGGCACAATCGCGGCAAGGCCAGAGGGGGCCTCTGCGCGGAGAGACCAGAAATGGAATCCGCGCCCACTCTTCACAACACGCTGCACGGTGAGGTGCGGCCACAATCAAAGCAAAAGCAGGAATAGCTCCGAACTTGCGATGTCCGGAGGCTGCCTCGCTGAGGTTCCAGACCCGCGCGGAATGCGCTGGCGAGGAATTCACGTGCGTGACACACGCAATGTGTATTCTCAAGAAGTTCTCATAAAAAGATTTTGTAGAAATAAACAGGAAACGTCTTTTCAGTTCGCGCATTCATCGGTTAGGGTGGTTCCCACGCCGCTTTCACCGAGAATAACTGAAAGGGCGGGGGTGCTGTTCAACCCCATTGGTTCCGGTCACAGTCACTGATCCACTGTTATTGAACAGGTATCCCACCAGGCACACGAATTGTGCCGCTTGCAACCATGGCTCTTCCAAATAACAGGCACAAAGTAGTCCGCTGCCTGACGTTTGATCGGCATGGGAAAAGTATCCAAGTGCAGCTGAAGCAGCATGACGGCACGCTCGGATCAATAACCGTTGACTGCGCCCAGGGGTGTACTGCGCCCAGGCGAAAGAGCGCCGCAATGATGCGGGCCTTTCTGCTCGGCGGTTCCTTTTGGATATTTACTCGCTAGGAAACCATTCCAATGAATACAGCATCTCGCCTTATCAGCACCGCTGTGCTCGCCGCGGGCCTGACCCTCGGCAGCGCAGCACTCACTGCCGGAGCTGCTTCTGCGGACGCAGGGCCGACGACGACCTATTCGTCCACGCAGCACAGCAGCTACGACAAAGACGGCTTTGATAAGGCCGGCTTCAACCGCCAGGGCAAGGACTGCAACGGCCACTGGAGGCACTGGGGCAAGGACAAAGGCAAGCATCATGACAAGGGCAAGTGCCACGGCAACCTACCCAAGTACCCGCATCCCAAGGATCCGGTCCACCCCATCTACCCGCAGCGCTAGTTCCGCATAAGGCTGCGGCCCCCAGCAGCGTTAATTCCGCTGGGTCATCATGGCTTTTTCGATTATGAAAAAGCCGATCCCAAATAGAACTCGCTGATTGGTCATGCGCTTTTTCGGTCGATGAAACATAATGCGATGACGGACGCCGTGATTGTGCAAAGCCGGGTAGTAAGAAAATTTCGACCGAATTAGAGATTGGGTCTTTTCAAAATCGGAATTCGTCGGTAGCGTAGTTATTAGCCCCAAGACACATCGGGGAAGCGGAAAGATTTGGGCTACTGTTTCAGTCCATTGGTTTAGTCAACATTGACCGCTCCACTGCTTGAACAGGTATCCCGCCGAGCACGGTATCGTGCTCACTCGCAACCAGGGCTCTCCAGAACAATAGGCGCAAGAGTTATTCATCGCCTGACGTTCTACGGCCATGGGAAAACTATCCAAGTGCGGTGCTGATTCGCCGTAATTGATCGCTTGGACAAATAACCGTAGAAACCTGCAGGGTGAAGTGCGCCCAGATAACGCACATTCGCAATGTCGCGCACCCTACTGGTCTACGGCTCCTTATGAATAACAACTTGCAAGGAAACAACTCCAATGAACACAGCATCTCGCCTCATCACCACCACCGTTCTCGCCGCAGGCTTGACCTTCGGCGGCGCGGCCCTCACTGCCGGAGCTGCTTCTGCGGACATCGGGTCGAAGACGACCTATTCGTCCACGCAGCACAGCAAGTACGACAGCCACGGCTACGACAACAAGGGCTACGACAAGTGGGGCTACGACAAGTGGGGCTACAACAAGAACGGCAAGGACTGCAAGGGCTACGACCGTAATTGGAACAAGCATTACAACAAGGGACGGGCCCACAATCGGCCCGGTCATCCGGGGTACGGTGACTACAAGCCGGGCAAGCCGGGTTACGGCAATAACAAGCCGGGCAAGCCGGGTTACGGCAACAACAAGCCGGGCAAGCCGGGTTACGGCAACAACAAGCCGGGCAAGCCGGGTTACGGCAATAACAAGCCGGGCAAGCCGGGTTACGGCAATAACAAGCCGGGCAAGCCGGGTTACGGCAATAACAAGCCGGGCAAGCCGGGTTACGGCAATAACAAGCCGGGCAAGCCGGGTTACGGCAACAACAAGCCGGGCAAGCCGGGTTACGGCAATAACAAGCCGGGCAAGCCGGGTTACGGCAATAACAAGCCGGGCAAGCCGGGTTACGGCAACAACAAGCCGGGCAAGCCGGGTTACGGCAACAACAAGCCGGGCAAGCCGGGCTACGGCAACAACAAGCCAGGCTACCCGAGCAAGCCGGCGCCCCGTCGCTAGCCCCGCGTAACCTACCCAGCACGCACAAAAGGTTTGACTCCGCGGGGCCGTTCTCACCAGCGTCCCCGCGGAATCAAAATAAAGGAAGCGGTCTCTTGCGCGCCTGCGGAGGCCGCTTCTGGCGTGCATGCCCATCGCGAGCTTCACAGCCTCATCACAGCACGGCGACAGAAGGGCCAAAGGCCTGGCGGACAGGATTAGGGAGAAAGCTCCGGGAAGCATCGGAGCGGTACCCCTGAGGAGCCCCACATGCACACGGAGTCCAGCCACAATCCTGTCGCTCACACCGACGAGCCGCACGGTACGGCCCCTCTGCCCATGGTTCCTCCTGCCACTGCCCCGTCGGCTTTTGGTCCCGTGCCCCCTGCGCCGCCTGTTCCACCGGTCCGGCTACGGGACAAGAAGAGGGTTGGCCCCGCAGTCTTCGTCACCTGCCTTGTGGCGGCCGGACTCCTGGGCGGCGGGGTGGCTTCCGGTGTTTCAGCACTGTGGCCCGACGCGCCAGCACAGGCAGCCACCACGGCGCAGGCGGCGATCGGCCCGGTCATCGTCAACAACACGGAGAGCGTCAACGCCGTCACCGCCGCCGCGCAGAAGGCCTCACCCAGCGTGGTGACCATCAGCGTCAGCTCCGGCAGTTCAGGTGGCACCGGATCGGGCATCATCCTGGACACGGAGGGCCACATCCTCACCAACACCCACGTGGTGACACTGGACGGGGCAGCGGCGGATGCCGCCGTCGAGGTCCGCACCAGCGACGGGCAGGTCTACAAGGCCACCATCGTAGGCATCGACCCGCTCTCCGACCTGGCCGTCATCAAGATCAATGCCGCCGGGCTGACCCCGGCAACCCTCGGTGACTCGTCTGCTGTCAACGTCGGTGACGCCGCCATAGCGATCGGCGCACCCCTGGGACTCAGCGGCACCGTCACGGACGGGATCGTCTCCGCCGTGAACCGCACCATCGAGACGGAGTCCTCCGCCACCACCGATGGATCCTCGTCCCAGGGCGGAAGCGCGTCGCAGAACCCGTTCGGTTCCCAGTCCGGCATCTCGGCCCCCGCGCAGGACTCCATCAGCATCAACGTCATCCAGACGGACGCAGCCATCAACCCCGGCAACTCCGGCGGCGCCCTGGTGAACGGGCAGGGCGAGATCATCGGCGTCAACGTGGCCATCGCATCGGCGGGCTCGTCGTCCTCGTCGAGCTCGAGCGGCAACATCGGCGTCGGCTTCTCCATCCCGATCAATCAGGCGAAGAGGGTGGCGGAGGAGATCATCTCCACGGGCAAGGCAACCCATGGCCAGCTGGGACTGTCCGTTCAGGACAAAACGTCAGGGTCGTCGTCGGACTTCACCGCCGGCGCCGAGGTGGCCTCGGTGACCTCCGGGTCCGCGGCGGATAAGGCCGGGCTGCAGGCCGGCGACGTGGTGACCGGGCTGGGCGGCCGGACCGTGACGGACGCCTCCGAGCTGACGGCAGCCGCCCGCGAGCAGGCCGCCGGATCCACCGTGAAGATCACCTTCCAGCGCAACGGCCAGGAGCAGACCGCGGACATCACGCTGGATGCGGCGTCCTGAACCATCACCAGCGGCGCAGTTGTAATGCGTTCAGTGAATACGTCGATTTCCTAGTGGGTCCTGTGCCGGCGCTCCTTCACGCTCGCATGCTGGGCGCACCTAGCCGCTGCAGTCCACCTTAAAAATGACGTCCGGTGAATCGGAAGAAAAGTGGAAACGGACGCTCTGATTTGGTGTAGCCCCCATGCTGACCAGCGTTGTTTTCTCATCGTCGAGAGTCAATAGCCCCGTGGAGGCTCTGACCAGCAGAAGATTGAAGTGGACCACGTATTTACTGCCCTGCGCCCCCGTCCCCTTGCCGTGAATGATGAGGCTGGTCCTGAACGAGCCGTCGGCGTTTAGCTTGTCTATTGTGACCGCGTTGCCAGTGAAACTGACGAGTTCCCGGCCGTGGTCTTAGATGTCTAGGCTTGACAATCCGCTGGCACCACGGCCGGTGCGCTGCCTGCGACTTCACGTTCGCTGGACAGGCTCAATGAGCTGGTCCACTCGCCGGTCCGCTTTTCCATCATGGCAGCGCTGGCTCGTGCGGAATCCCTGGACTTCAAGGACCCCCGTGACGCCATCCAGGTCAGCGATTCCGTGCTCAGCAAACAGCTGTCCAACCGGGAACAGGCCGGCAATGTAAAGATCAAAAAGACGTTCGCGGGAATGCTGCCTCGAACGTCGGCGAGTTTGACCCCGAGCGGACGCGAGGCTTGGGCTGTTCCTGCGCCAGACTGCCGTAGGTGCTGGTTGGAGATAGGCGTCCCCGTCACTCGTCCGTGGCCTGGATCTCAACATTCTCAAGCGTCACGGCACCATGCTGGATCTTGTCCGCCAGGCCATTCTGGATGGCCAGCGCCAGGATGTGGCCGGCATTCACCGGGTCCTGCGCCACCTGGGCCGGGGCTGTCATGTCCGGCTCCTCGTCCGTGGTGTACAGGGGGGTAGCCAGGGCCGCGGCCTGAATCGCGCTGGCGTCAGCCTTGATGTCGATTACGAGCGAAATCCGAAGATGGGTCATGGCGTGTTCTCCTCATCCGAAGGGTGCCCGGGGTTTGAACTGTACCGCCTGCTGCCGGGAAGGTGAATGGCAAAAGGGCGCCCGCGCCCGCGCCCGTCGAGCCGGCCTCGGCTGCAGGGCTGGCAGCTGCTTTCATCTTCCGGTGGGTGCTGCGTTGCTTTGTTTCGTCCGGAAACGGCTGAGCCCGACGGGTACCGACCTGGTCATCGTCGGGCAATCAAAGTTTGAGGAAATAGGTGCTCACAGCGAAAGTCGGGCGTATTATATTGAAGTACCGGATCCAAGGAATGAGCCTTGAAAACGAATCCGGCCTCCAGGTCTCCCGTAGTTTAAGGGAGCCTTTTTTAATTTGGGGCAAACGGCTGACTCAGCCTGCCAGTGTAGGGATCGGCCAGCGCTGCCCGCCCACAAAACAAATTTGCAGAAATGCAGGAGAAAGAAATGACTACAACTCCGACGACCCGTAGCCGCCGTTCCTTCGCCGCCCGGCTGGCGATGATTTCGACAGTTTCCTTGGGTCTGCTCGCTGGCCCCATCGCCATGGCCGCACCAGCTACAGCGTCGAACGATCATTCCAGAAAAGCCGAGTGCACCGTCAAGGCGCTCGACCCGTACAAAAAGGACAATGGGCGGAACGCCATGAGCCGCGACAACCGCAAGGACCGTGATGTACGGGTTGCGTTCGCGTTCAGGATCCACTGCGACAAGGACGCCGATGTTCGCTACAACCAGAAGATGTTCCAGGTGCACAACCGCTGGGACAACGAGAAAATCGGGGACGCCTGGGATACCGTCTCGGTTTCGGGCCGCCACGACAAGATCATCAATGTGGAGAAGGTAACTGCTGACCGGGGCGACCACTTCGTCAAGGTCTACCACACTGTTCGGATCCGTGTGGAGGACAATGGCCATCGTGGCCACGGGAACGGGAACGGCTCGTCCGATTTCAGCCGCAGTGACACCGTTAAGATCTGGGTCAACAACAACCATAAGTAGGAGTCCGCGGACTTTACGCTGACTGACTAGCGACTGGGAGGACGACGGCGGCACCGCAAGTGCCGCCGTCGTCCTCTGTCCGCACGACTTCCCCGAAGCGGTGCCCGGCTTTCTGCTGCGTGCGGCCGGCGGCCGGCGGCCGAATGGCTGGCCTCTGGCACCCGGGTAGGTAAGTAGTGGATGGGACCTAAATTCGAGTACTCTTCCGGGGTGCGTTCATGTTGCATGTCCCATAGGGTAGATACAACCCAAAAGACCCCACATCACAGGGGCGGCATCGCGGCAAGGCCAGCTGGGCGCCTTTGCGCGGATAAAACCATAACGAAATCCGTGCATCCTTTTCTTTGTACGCCATCAACGCAGAACTTTGACGTGCCTAATCTCGGATTGACGAAGAAACCGCACGCTGACAAATAAATAACAGTGCAACAAAAGAACGCCGGGCACTCGAACATGCTCACTCGCAACGCCTGCTCATTGCATCGCATGACGTTGGATCGGGAGCATGGGAAATACTATCCAGGTGCGGTGTTAATCGACGCCGTAATTCGAATCAAAGCCTGGGTAAACGGACGCAGGCAGCACCTCCAAGGGTGAAGTGCGCACATGCGATGTGCGCTGCAATGTTGCGCACCCTGCAGCTCTGCGCCTCCTTATGAGCTACACCCGCTAGGACCACTTTCCATGAACACAGCATCTCGCGTTATCAGCACTACTGTTCTCGCCGCAGGCTTGACTCTCGGTGGCGCCGCACTCACTGCCGGAGCCGCTTCTGCTGACACTGGATCGAAGACGACCCAGAGCTATTCGTCGCAGCACAGGTACGACAACGGAGGGTACGACCGCGACGGCTACGACCGCTCTGGCTACGACCGTCACGGGTATGACCGTCACGGCTGTGACCGTCACGGGTATGACCGTCACGGTCATGACCGTCACGGGTATGACCGTCGCGGGTATGACCGCAACGGCTACGACCGTAATGGGTATGACCGCCGCGGCTACGACCACCGCGGTTACGACCGCTCGGGTTACGACTGCCACGGCAAGGACCGCCACGGTCACGGCCGTGACTGGGATAAGGACAAGAGGGGAGACTACCGGGACGGCAAGCACAAGGGAGGGCACGACAACCAGCCCAAGCGCCCGCATCGGTAGACCCCGGTAGCCGCCTCGGCGCGGCACGCGACGTTTGATTCCCGCAGGACCGTTCACACCGCCGCTCCCGCGGATTCAAATCAGAAAGAAGCGGTCTTCGCCTCGCACGGCGGAGACCGCTTCTGCGGTCCAACGGCACAGGTCCATCGCATCCGCGGGGTCGTCGTCGTCGGGTTCGAAACTGGTTACAGGTTCTCCGGGGCGTGGACACCGCGCAGGTGGCATAGCAGTGCCAGCCCAGGGTTGTCTGGGTGCAATGCGGTGTTTCGCAGCAGTGACGCCCGGATATGGGGTTCGAGGTCCGTCTGGGCGAGGATTTCACCGACAAGCCGTCTGAGCTGGAACTCCAGGCGACTTCCCCGCGCTGGTGGGGCGGACGGGGCAGCCGCTTCGGGGTGGTACGCCCGTGTTTGGGATAGTTCGGCCGGCGTGGGGGGACACGAAACGGTGAATCGTTCTAGCCCGCTCTCGTTCATCGGCGGCACCGGCGGGCGCGGGTCCACGACCGTCATCTCGCGCGTGGTCACGCGATCACCGGGACGATGCCCGTGACCAGTGTGCCGAGCCGCGCCGCGACGCCCACTTCCAGGCCGGTCTCTGTGAACACGAGGTTGTCGCCGCTTATGACCAGTATGTGACCTGCCGTGGTTCCTTCGAGCCACAGGGCATCGCCAACGTCCGTTTGATCATGCTGCTGGGAATGCAGGAGTTCTCCGTCCACATGCAGCGCACCTGCTCGGCCGTCGCTCACCGAGCAGGTGCAGGTGTCCCGCGCGGGAACAGATCGCCGTACGATCTCGCCATAGCTGCCGGTCAATGACATCTGGAACCCATGGTTGAGCAGGGCTGAAACCAAGGCAGACGTCATCTCACCGCCGGGGGCTCCGAAGACCAAGCTCGGTGTCAGGGTGAAGGCAAGCACGGGAATGCTCCGTTCGCTGCCTGGGCCTCTGGCCAGGACGAGACGCGCACCGACTGAGGTCAGATCGCTGTCAAAGTCGGCCGACTGAATCAACCTCAGGGCAGGTTCCTGACACTGCAGGTGATAGACAGCTGGATCGAAGGTGAGGGACACCATGCCCTCCAAGTCGTGGCTTTCGGTGATGTCGACAGTCAGGGATACGGCAGCGCCGGGGCCGAGTGGAAGCCGGCAGGCAGCGCAGCGGCTGGCCATTCCCATGACTGTCTCGATGTACTGGGCAGTGTCCCTGCCCTTGAAGGATTCCAGTCGCGTGTCCCAAGCGACATTGCTGGTGATAGGCATTTCCGCAGTCCAATCTGTGACGCGGCATCAGTTGCGCGGCCGCTGGGCGGCCTTTACGTTCTGAAGCGAGAGTTGGCCGCCGGGCTGCTCTGCCGAACCCGGCACACTGATTGGAACGAGTTACTTCTAACTCCCCAGCCAGATGCCGTTAGCTTGGCACCGTCACCCTAGGGAAACCCCTCGGGACCCTAGGGAGCTGACGGGGGTCCAACCAAACTGGTCCCCTCGCGGCCGTGGTCGGGATAGCTTAGGGTCCGATGCCAAACCACTGTCCCCTGAGACCTTCCAAACAACTCCCTGAACGGTTCCAAGGAACTCCATCCTAATTCCAAGGACGGTGCCAGAGACTTGAACCGGCCGGCAACGGACAGTACTGCCTAGCTCTCCGTTGCCGGCCGCCAAATGGACCTCGGAGTCATCTAGGATTCGTGTATGCGCCGGACTGTTGTGAACAACATCGTCTCCCTGGACGGATTCTATGCTGATCAAAGCGGGAACCCGACGGTGCTGAACATGGACGAGACTTTCGACGCCTACAACCTTGAACGGCTGCGGTCGGCGGGAACGGTGTTGCTGGGCCGGACATCCTTTGAAGGATTCGGTGCCTACTGGCCGGCCATCGGGGACTCTGACGAGGACCCCAGCAACCGCGCGTTGAGTCCGGACAACCGGGAACTCAGCCGCCTTTACAACCGCGTGGCCAAAGTGGTGGTGTCGGACTCCCTGACTGTCCCTGCGGACCACCCCTGGGTGGCCACCACCGCTGTCATCCGACGGGACGAAGTGGCCACGTGGCTGGAACAGGAAAGGCTCAACGGGACCGGAGACATCCTGATCTTCGCCAGCCGCATCATGTGGAACAGCCTCCTGGCCCAGGGACTCATCGACGAACTGCACCTGACCGTCAGTCCGGGCGCCCTCACGTCAGGCCAGCCCCTGTTCCTGCGGCCGGCAAACCTTTCCCTGTTGGAAGTGCGGGCGTTCCCGGGATCCGGCAACGTCCTGCTGCGGTACCGCCCGGCGTCGGCCTAAAGCCGGCCGGCCGCCGCCGGACTTAAGCGCCGCCGTCGTACCTAATTGTCTTCGCTGCCCTCGGAAGCGGCCCCGAACCATCTCTCCAGGTGGGGGAGCAGGCTGTCCTGGTCTTCGCCGATCCATGCGACGTGGCCGTCCGGCCGCAGCAGGACCGCGGGCGCGTCAAGTTCGCCGCTGGTGTCCGCGACGTGGTCGATCCGGTCCGCCCACCCCGTTACGGAGAGTCTGCCGGTCTGGTCCAGCAGGAGCCCGCGGGCTTCGCGGGTGAGCTCGTAGAGACGGCCCCGCGAGAGGGGGATGTCGCGCAGCCGCCTGCCGAGCAGCCCGGGTCCTTCGCCGAAGTCATAACGCACCCCGATCGAGGCGATCCTTTCGGCGAGGAACCGGCTGACGTCGTCGAAGTCCATCAGCTCAGCCAGCAGGCGGCGCACTGCCTGGGGGCCGGGCTCGGGGGAGATCAGTTCGCTCTGGGCGCGGGTGATGGTGAGCACGCCTTCGGCGACGGGGTGGCGCTCCTCGAAGTAAGTGTCCAGCAGCGCCGGCTGCGCCCAGCCGTTGATTTCGGCGGCGAGCTTCCAGCCGAGGTTGAACGAGTCCTGGATGCCGAGGTTCAGGCCCTGTCCTCCCAGCGGCGGGTGGACGTGCGCCGCGTCGCCGGCGAGGAACACCCGTCCCGCGCGGTACTGCTCGGCCAGCCGAGTGGCGTCGCTGAAACGCGTTATCCAGCGCGGTGAGTGGACGCCGAAGTCGGTGCCGGCATGGGCCCGCAGTTGGGTCTTTAGCTCCTCCAGCGTGGGCGGGACCGAGCGGTCCTCGGCCACCGTGGCCGCCGGCACCACAGAACGGAAGAGCCCGTTCCCGGCCGGGCCGACGCCGAACCCCCTGTGCGTCTTGCGGACCTCGTCCACAATTTTGGCCAGCTCGTCCGGCGGCGTGGTCACCTCCATCTCGCTGTGGATCCATTCGTTCGTGGCGGGGTCCCCGGGGAAGCCGATGCCGAGCTGCCGGCGCACCAGGCTGCGTCCGCCGTCGCAGCCGACCAGCCAGCGCGAGCGTTCTTGGGTGCCGTCAGCGAGTTCGATGGTCACGCCGTCGTCGTCCTGCGCGAAGCCCGTCACCTCGCAGCCGCGGCGGACCTGCGCGCCGAGTTCGACGGCGCGCTCCGCCAGGAGGCGGTCGGTGACCGGCTGGGGGATGCCGAGGATGTAACCGTGTGCGGTGTCCAGGTCCGCCGGCAGGGGTTTGTCGATCCCGGCGAAGCGGCCGACCCCCGGGTACTGCTGCCCTTGTGCGAGGAAACGGTCCAGCAGCCCGCGCTGGTCCATGATCTCGATGCTGCGCGGGTGCAGGCCGAGCGAGCGGACCGCCTGCGTCGGCTCGGCGTCCTTCTCCAGCACGAGCACGTCCACCCCGTGCAGCCGCAACTCGCTGGCCAGCATCATCCCCGTGGGCCCGCCACCGCTAATGATTACGTCGAACATGTGAAACCCCAATCCAAACTCGCCGCGGCCAACCATTCTGGCCGGGGGTGGGGCCCTTGCGGCAAGCCCCCTGGCAGGCGATATCCTGAAAGTGGCAAGGGGATCGTTTCCCCTTGCCTTTCGCATGTGCGGTCCCGCCGTCGGGCTTCTACCACGGCACGTCATATTGACTTTCGATAGAAATAATCAGAGCCTTAGGCCATGTCTATCGTTAGTCGATTGGTCCTCCCGCTCAGGGTTCTGCTGGTAATGGTCTTCCTCGGGCTGCTGGTGGCCCAGGTCATGTCGTTCCCCGGCCAGTTTCTCTCCACCGCGGAGGAAGGGCCCGGGGCGGATCCTTGGCGGTGGCCGATGCTGCTCTTCTGGGAACTGGAAGCCGTCTGCCTGCAGGTTGTGATCGTCTGCATCTGGCGGTTGCTGACCCTGGTGCAGCGCGACCGGATCTTCACCGCGGCCTCGCTGCGGTGGGTGGACGTGATCATGTGGGCGTTCGTGGTGGCGTGGCTGGTGCTGGCGTCGATGGCCGGTTCCCTCGTCGCGTACATCTACTTCACCCCCGAGCTGCGCGACCCCGGGCTGCCAATGGTGTTGATTGGCACCACGCTGATCGGTGCGGTGCTGGTTCTCCTGATCGTGGTCATGCGGGATCTGCTGCGCCAGGCGACGTCCTTGCGGACGGACATGGAAGGGGTGATCTGATGGCGATTGTGGTGCGCATCGACGTCGAGCTGGCCAAACGCAAGATGAGCGTGGGGGAGTTCGCCGAGCGCGTGGGGATCACCCCGGCCAACGTGGCGGTGCTGAAGAACGGCCGGGCGAAGGCTGTCCGCTTCAGCACACTGGACGCGATGTGCCGGGTCCTGGGCTGCCAGGCGGGCGACCTGCTCGAGTGGGTCGACGACGATGCTGCCGGCGACTCGGCCGAGAAACCGTAAGGCGGCTGTTCTCGCTCAGCGGGGATGACCCCGACCGGAGCCGCCTTTGCATCGGTAGGCTATGCCCATGGTGTTGGGGGACGCGGGGCAACCGCAGGCAGTTCGACCACGCAGGGTGGTCCTAGATGCCTACGCCTTTATCAAGGGCTGGTTGATTGCCACGTCGCTCTGGGTAGGAATACTGCTGATCTTTGTTGCGGCAGGCTACGGCGTAGCCGCTGGGCGAGACGGCACCGACGGCGGGCACGTATGGGGCCTTTTGGGCCTGGTGATTTTTTATGGCTTCGGAGTTTCGCTGGTGTTCGCGGCGCCACTGGCCTGGGTGTTGTCCTACCTTCTGCGCCCAGTCCGGAATCAAAAGATCCACATCGGGGCCTTTTTCGCGGTTCCCACCCTCGCGTTCTGGTTGCTGGGAAGTGTTTTGGGCCTTGGCTGGCAGCCTTTGCTGCTGATCCCGTGGGCCACCGTTGGCGCGGCGGCAGCGATCGGCCGTTGGGCGATCCGTAGGGACGTCCTTTCCGAGACTTCCGCCGGACCGCCCGCCGCATGAAGGGCTAGGCCCCGCGGGGCACCCTGTCCGGGTGCACCATGTCTCCGAAGCCGTGGACCATCCACCGGCCGTGGTCCGGCCGCCACACGAGCGTGATCAACAGCGGGTCATCCAGGATTGTGGCCGGTGTAATGAACGTATGTTCCTTGGCTTCCCGGATAACTCGCATGTAGCAGACCTCGAGGTCCCCGTGGGCGTAGACGGCTTCCTGGAGCATGCCGGGGTCCTCGATGGAGTCCAGCAGTGCGGCGGCGATTTCAAAGGCCCCCCACAACGGACGGGACTCCGGGGTGACGATCAGATGCAGGTCATCCAAATTCCTCGCCCTGTCATGGAGCGCCCTGAAGAACCAATACCCGATCTGGCGCGGGTCATTGGCTATTTCCTGCGACTCCTCCGCATAGAGGTCAAAGTCCTCCGTCATGGCACAAAGGTACTCGTGGGGCCGGGGCGCTGACGAGACTTTCCCGGGGTGGAAATTGTGGCCGGAGCCGAGACGGCTGAAGCGCTTCGGCTAGGCTAAGTCCATGACGTTGGGGGACGCGGTAGAGCCGCTTGTGCACATCAAAAACTTTCGCATGGATTTCGGGGAGACGACGGTCGTCAAAGACCTGTCCTTCGATGTCCGGGCCGGTGAAACCTTCGGGTTCCTGGGCAGCAACGGGTCCGGGAAAACCACCACATTGCGAGCGCTGCTGGGCATCTACCAGCCCACCGCCGGCACCCTGCACATCGGCGGGAAGGTCTTCGAACCGCGGGACGGGGCGCGCCTTGGATACCTGCCGGAGGAGCGGGGCCTGTACAAGAAGGAAGCCGTCCTGGACGTGATGGTCTACTTCGGCAGGCTCAAGGGCCTGAGCAAACACGGAGCCCGCGCCTGGTCGCAGACCTACCTGGAACGGGTCGGCCTCGCGGACAAGGCCGCCGTCCGGCTGGACAAGCTCTCCGGCGGCCAGCAGCAGAAGGTCCAGCTCGGCGTCACCATCATGAACGGCCCCGACCTGCTCATCCTCGACGAGCCCACGAAGGGGTTCGACCCCGTGAACCGCCGGCTGCTGATGGACATCATCGAGGAGCAGAAACTCGCCGGCGCCACGGTCATCATGGTGACCCACCAGATGGAGGAAGTCGAGCGGCTGTGTGACCGGGTGATCCTCCTCAAGGACGGCACGGCCCGGGCCTACGGGACGGTCGCCGAAGTCCAGGACCAGTTCGGTGGGACCGTCTACCGGCTGGGCTACGAGGGCATCCTGCCCGCCTCGGACCTGTACGACGTGGTGCGCGACGGCGACGGGCACGCGGAGCTGGCCCCCGCCGTCGGGGCGGACGAAACGGCGGTGCTGCGGGAACTGATCGGCGCCGGCGTCGCGGTGCGCAGCTTCGCGACGGCACGGGCGTCACTGGAGGAGATCTTCATCCAGGTGTACGGGGAACAGCACGAAATGGCGGAGGTCTAGGACGATGGCACGCACAGCATTCAAACAGCACAACCTGGGCACCGTCGTCGGGTTCGAATTCATGCGGACCATCAAAAAGCGCGGGTTCGTGATCGCCACCCTGGCCATCCCGGTGGTGTTCGCGATCATCTTCGCCCTCGTCTATGCCAGCAACTCCAGCACCTCGGCAAACGCCGACGCGCAGAAGAACTCTGCGCTGACCTTCACCTACACCGACGCCTCCGGCCTCATCCCCACAGCGCTGGCCCAGGCCGCAGGCGGGAGCGTGGCGTCCGACCCCGGCGCTGCCCTCGAGTCGGTGAAGAAGGGGAGCAGCGAGGCCTACTTCGCCTACCCGGCAAACCCCGCCACCGAGCCGGTCAAGGTTTATGGCGCGGACAAGGGCATGTTTGAGAACGGCAAGTATGAGGCCGTGGCCAAACACCTGCTGGTCACCGCGGCCCAGTCCAAAGTGAATTCACCGGAAGTCACCGCCGCCCTGAGCGGGGAAGTGAAGTTCGACGCCGAAACGTACCGGGACGGCCGGGCCTCCGGAGGCATCGGCTCAGTGATACCGCCGCTGGTGTTCCTCGTCATTTTCTACGTCAGCATGATTCTGCTGTCCAACCAGATGCTCAACAGCACGCTGGAGGAGAAGGAAAACCGGGTCACGGAGATGATCCTGACCACGCTGAACCCCACCACCCTGGTGACCGGCAAGATCATCTCCCTGTTCGCCGTCGGGCTTCTCCAGATAACGGTGTTCCTCGCCCCGATCGCCGCCGCCTACTTACTCTTCCGCGACTCGGTGGCCCTGCCCGATCTTGACCTGTCCTCCCTGGTGTTCGAGCCCGTGCCGATGATCACCGGGGCGCTGCTGCTGCTGGGCGGCTTCACCCTGTTCACCGGCGTGCTCGTGGCCATCGGCGCGATCATGCCCACTGCCAAGGAAGCCGGCACCATCTTCGGCCCGCTGATGGCCCTGATCTTCGTGCCGTTCTACGCCGTCAGCCTCATCATCAGCGACCCGGAAGCCCTGATCGTGCAGGTCTTCACCTACTTCCCGCTCACCGCGCCCGTCACCGCGCTGCTCCGCAACGGCTTCGGAACCCTGGGCGCCGTCGAATCGGCCATCGTGATCGCCGAGGTCTTCATCGTGGGGATCCTCATCCTGCGCCTGGCCGTGCACCTGTTCCGCTACGGCTCCATCGAATACGGCCGCAAGCTGTCCATCGCCGGGACGTTCCGCCGGAAGGAACTGACGGCCAAGTAGCGGGTTTGTTGCCGTCCCGGTGCGAGAATGCCGCATGGCCATATTCCTGGAGACACAGCGGCTCGTGCTGCGTCAGTTCACTGCCCGCGACGCGGACCTGCTCGTGGAGCTCGACGGCGATCCGCGCGTGATGCGGTACATCACCGGCGGTGCCCCGACACCCCGGGAAGAGATTGAAAGCGACTACCTTCCGGCGTTCCTGGGCTACTACCAGAGGTTCCCGGGCTACGGCTTCTGGGCCGCGGTGGAGAAATCAACCGGGGATTTCCTTGGCTGGTTCCACTTCCGGCCCGCCCCCGGCGACCCGCCCGACCAGCCCGAACTCGGCTACCGGCTGCGCTGCGAGGCGTGGGGGAAGGGGTACGCCACCGAGGGTTCCCGGGCCCTGATCGCCAAGGGGTTTGCGGAGTTCGGCGTGCAGCGGGTGGTTGCCCAGACCATGGCAGTGAACACCGCCTCGCGGCGGGTGATGGAGAAATCCGGAATGCGCTTTGTCCGTTCCTTCGTCGCTGACTGGCCCGTGTCCATCCCGGGCGATGAGCACGGCGACGTCGAGTACGCGATCTCCCGGAGTGAGTGGGAGCTGAACCAGGCCGCCGTCGTTGAACGCTGACCTGACGGCGGTGGCCTACTACCTCTGCACGATGTCGTCCGCCACACGGTGCAGGTCCTGAACCCAGCCTGTTGAACGGCTGGGTGCTCCCGAACTAGCCTCAAAGTTCGCTAGGGCTTCCGCTATACCTTCCAAAGCCTCCGAGATATTGGCCTTGACGGCCTCGTAGCCTTCCTCGGAGCGGGGATCAGACGAAGCCACGCGCAGCAGCTCCGCTCCGGCCCTGATGATCAGCGACGCCTCGTACTCGTTCACACTCATACCCCGGATTTCTCGGTATTGGACGCTGCGGAACCTGCTGCCAGCACAACTGTACATCCGCGTCCCCTCGACCCTGCTGCCTCCGCATCATCACCGAGATTCCTGCATCGCGTCATCTGCAAACCCATTCGCGACATCATCAGGAATGATCCGTTGACTGCATATAGGTTGATCTGAAAGCCGCTACTCGGCATGCCGATGGTGGTTCCTAGTTTGACCTTGGGGGAGTGGATGGATCGTCGTGTTGTCAGGGTCGGGTTGACGATCACGAAGCTGTCCGCATTGGGTTCGCGGCCGCAGCGTCGGTGGAGGCAAAAACTGCGGAGGTCCCGGTCGTTGCGGTGAGGCTCGCGGACACGGTTAGCTCACTGTTGGCTGGCTCCAACGGGATGTTCGATGTGGTGGCTTTGGACATGTCCCTGGCCGACGGATCCCGTCCAGGGGACAACGTGCGCAGGATTGTGCAGGCCGGGTATCCCGTTTTGGTCTTCAGCGTCGGTGACCGATCGGACGCTCTTAGGGAGGCGCTCGCGGCCGGCGCCTCCGGTGTATCAAGGAAGTCCGATGACATCCGAGACACGCTGAACCTCGTGCGCCAGGTGGCGGACGGGGCGACCATCGACAACCAGGACTTGGCGGCAGCCATCGACGGAGATGCCGAATTCGTCGTGGCGTTGAGTGACAGGGAACGCGAGACGTTGGGGTTGTACGCCGCAGGTTTCACGCGGACGCAGATCGCGTCAAGAATGAACGTTTCTTCCAATACGGTAGGAACGAATATCAAGCGTATCCGCGAGAAGTACGCCGCTGCTGAGAGGCCGGCCGCCACCAAGCTGGAGCTCTACCACCGGGCTGTGGAGGACGGCGTCCTTCCCCCGGAACGGTTGTGAGCATGGAGTCACGGTGCGGATAAACGCCCGAACGGGTGGTGGCGCAGGCCCCATTTCCCGGGCCAGCATCGATTTCGTCCTTGGCCGCTCCACCAGCATCTTCGCGCTGGTGCTCTACTGCCTGTCACTGCCCGCTGTCGTGGCCCAAATACCGTTGCACAACCTGTGGTGGGATCTGGTCTTCATGGCGGGGATCCCGGCCGCAATACTGTGGACGATGCTCGTCCGGAGATCGCTCGTGTGGCTTCGGATCGCTGCCGGAGTTGCCGCTACTTTGATGATCTCAAGCTATCTCTTGTGGTTCATGGGGCTTCTCGGCGACGGCAGCCAGATTGGGTCAAGGCCCTGGTCCTGGGGTGTAGCCGGTGTTGGCATCGCCTTGGCCGCCATTGCGTACAGCGTCGGGGCTGCAGTCGTCTATGGAACTGTGTTCTGCGTCCTGATTGTGTTGGTGCCGCTGGCGACGGCTGGTAACACTCAGGTGGGGACCGATGCCGTTCAAGACGCGCTCCTGACCGCTGCTTTGGCCGTGGTCATCATCGCGCCGATCACGGCGCTGCGCAGGGCAGCCTCAGCTTCGGACCGGGCATCGGTTGCGGCCGTTGCCAGCTTCGCTGCCGCTGCCCGCGCTGAGGCCATCAGGGTTGAAAGATCCAGGCTGGACGCGCTGATCCACGATACGGTGATGGCAACGCTCATTGTGGCGGGGCAAGCCCGTTCTCCCGAGGTGGTGGATGCCGCGCAGAAAGCCGCCGTGGACGCCCTGTCCGACCTGGCAACCCTGGCCGGGGAACCGAACGTGGACAGTGCATTCGTCGGTGAGGACGAACTCGTTAGTCGGCTCCGCGCAGCCACAGCCCGGTACGGGCCCAGCATCAGGTCACATCCAGATCTTGCGGAACCCGAAACCCAGTGGGCTATTCCGTTGGGCGCCGCGCGTGCACTCATCCAGGCAGCCACCGAAGCCGTAAGAAACAGTTTCCTCCACGCGCCCGCTGCGCCGGCGGAAGTGAAGATCACATGCCGGCGGGGGCCGGCTGCCGCGGGCCCGGAAGTGGCAATTGACATCACTGACGGCGGACCAGGATTCGACACAGGCGCGCTTCCACAGGAGCGGATGGGCGTCCGGGTGTCCATTATCCAAAGGATGCGCGAGGCAGGCGGCGAAGCCCGGATCGCGTCGAGCCCGGCCGGCGGAACCCATGTCCGCCTCACGTGGAGGATGCCCGCGGATCATGGATAACGCCATTACCCGGCCGCTCATTCTGGCCCTCGGCCTGCCATTCCCCGCGGCCCACATTCTGCTCGGCCTGGCCAACCTGGGCACGGTGACCTCAATCTGGAATGCACTGGCCGCCATGGCAATCTGCCTCGTGCTAATGGCCGTCGTTACGTGGCCAGGCAAGGGCAGGACCCTGCCACGGTTTCATGCGGTAATGGCCGTTTTCGGCGTTGTTCTGATGGACCTGCTGGTCATGACCGCGCTCCCGTCAGATGTTCATCCCGGTTACGCTGCATGGCATTGCGGAGCCATCGAGATGCTGATGGTGACCGTCGCCATGAGGAACAGGGTGGCACTGGCCTGGCTGGGCATCAGCTTGTTCGCCATTTTGGACTTCAGTGGCTCGATGCTTCACCGGCTGAGCGTTGTGGACGCGCTCGCGTTGGTGGTCACCCCGCTGATGTGGATCGGCATTGCAACCGCGGTGAGCAAGGTACTGCGTCGCTGCGTTGACCAGGCCCGGACATACACCAGTCAGGAGACGGAGGCGGCCCTCCGTTTGGCCCGCGAAGAAGCGCAGCGGCTGGCGCAAACCCAGTGGACCCAAGAGCTTGACCGTCTCGCCCGTCCCTCACTGGAACTCATCGCAAGTGGTTCGCTGTCGGAGCAGGATCGCCAGGACTGCGCCCTCTTGGAAGCCCAGCTCCGCGACCAGATCAGGGGCCGCGCTCTGGCAACACCGGAAGTGCTTCGAGCTGCCCGGAATGCACGGGCGCGTGGGGTCAAGGTGGACATTCTGGATGACCGGGAGACAGAACTTTCCGCCGCTGTACTGAGTGAAGCGTCTGCGCTGCTGTGCACCTCACTGGAGAATGCCGGCGGGGGATTCGTACGGGGACGGGCACTCCCTTCCGGGTCGAAGACGGCCGTAACCATCCTCGCCTACGATGAGTCGGCGCATCAGGATGAGGTCTACGTGGAGATCAGGGAACGGTAACCCAAGGAGGGCGCCTGAATCCGCCGTCACCAGTTGTGGTGACAATTCACTGAAACGGGCGTCGCAGCGGCGCAACGCTACCCGGAATATCGATAGCGTTTGGGCAGGGCCTGCTGCGACGGCTTTTTGGGGGATCGTCGCAGCAGGCCTGAGCAGGAGGGGACACCTCCTACGTGAAGATGTCCGCCACGTACCGGCCGTGCGTGCGCTCCACCTCGTCCATCCAGGCATCAGCATCCGCTTCGGAAGCGCCGGTGGCCTCCTGGTAAATGTGCTCGCAGGTTTCGCGGACCTCCGGCGCCATGTTCTTCCCGTCGCCGCAGACGAACACCGTGGCTCCCTGCTGGACCAGTTCCTTGACGTCCGCCCGGTCCGCCCACAGCCGGTGCTGGACGTATCTTTGCCCGTCGGTCGGCTCCTTGGAAAACACCGGCCGCAGGTCCAGGTTGGCCTGCTCCGCCCAGGACTCCAGCTCCGTACGGTAGAGGAAGTCGGTGTCCGGTGCCCGGCAGCCGAAGAACAGCAGGGACTTCGCCGGCTGGATGTCTTCGGCCTGGGCCCGCAGAGCCCGGTCCTGCACGAAGCCGCGGAACGGCGCCAGGCCGGTCCCGGCGCACACCATGATGACCGGCATGGCCAGGGACTCCGGCGGGTGGAAGGCCGCGTTCGACGGCCGCACCGTCACAGCCACCCGTGATCCCGGCCGCGCCTGGGCCAGGTACGTGGAAGCCGCCCCCTCGAAGGTGCCGCGTCCGGACCACGCCGGGGCCTGGATGACGGCGAACGTCAGCGTCGCGTGGTCAGGGCTCCAGAGCGGCGACGACGAGATGGAGTACCGCCGCGGCGTCAGCTGGGTGAGCAGCTGCAGGAACGACGTGAGAGGCAGCTGGCACGACGGGTACATCTCCAGCAGGTCCAGCAGCGAGACGCGCTTGTCCACGATCTCCGCCGCATGCCGCTCCCGGTCCTGCGCGAGCGCCCGCAGCTCAGCACGCTGGGCCGGGTCAGCTGCCACCTCGGCCAGCTGCTCCAGTAGCGGCCGCGTGGCAGGAACCGCGAGTTCCACGTAGCTGCTCAGCAGCTCGCCCACGGCCACGGGCGTGCCGGTGGGCAGGAACGTGTCCCCGTGCTCCATGGCCAGCACCACGTGGGAATCGTAGTCCAGGCTGAATCGCGTGAGCGCCCGCTGCACGAGGTCGCTGGGGTTCAGCGGCAGTACTGCCAAGTAGTCGCCTGCCCGGTAGCTCATGCCCTCCGGCAGCGCGATCTCCACGTGCCGTTTGGACCGCGCATCCGGCTTGGTCAGGTCCACCAGTTCCCGGTTCGCGACGACGGTGCCCACGGCCAGATCGTTTTGCCGCAGGAACGTGTCCCGGACGTTGCCCACGAACTGGACCTCCAGTTGCGGCTTGCCGGTGGGCGCACTGGTCCGCTGGCCGAGGGCGCCGTCCACCGCCGGCCAGAACCCGGCGTACCACTCCTCGAAATCACCGAAGAAGTCGCCGCGGGCATTGGCCTCGCCGCGTTCGTAGATCCGCTCGGCGCCGGCCGCCTCGAGCCGCGCGTCGATGGCCTTGGGCACCTCCTGGTACGTCCGGGCCCAGTCCCGGTTGCCGTTGCCGAACACCGTGTACCGCACACCGGTGAGGCTGCCCGGCTGCAGGCTCTCGGTCCAGGTCATGAATTTCTTGGCGTTGTCCGGCGGCATCCCCTCGTAGGAGGAGGCCACGACGGCGACCAGCCCCACCGTGGGAAGCCCGCCGGCCGCCGCGTCCAGCGGGGCGATGGTGGGGCTGTAGCCCCGCCGCCCGGCGTCGTTCGCTATCCGCTGCGCGAAGTCCTGGGACGTGCCCGCGTTGGACCCGTACAGGACGCGCACCGGAACGCCGTTGGCGGTGGCAACTGCCAGCGCCTCCGCCGTCCTTTGCGGTCGGCCGCTTTCCTGTCCTCCGTCTGCCTGTCCGACGGCGGCACTTGCCGCTGCGTCGATCCGGACGTTCCGGCGTCGGACGTGGATGTACAGCCCTTCCGGCTTCATGGTGAGGGTGTGCTTGATGTGCAGCTCATAGTTCGGATCCGCGGCAGTGATGTCGAAGCGCTGCAGGGCCTTGGCCAGGAACAGCTGGGCCTCCTGCAGGGCAAACCCGCGGCCGATGCAGGAGCGCTGGCCATTGCCGAACGGCTTCCACGCGTTGGCCGGAATGGACTCGACGCGCTCGGGGGAGAACCGGTCCGGGTTGAAGAGCTCGGCGTCCTCGCCCCACGCCGACTTGTCCCGGTGCAGCTGCGGGATCAGCACCATAAGGGTCTGGCCCTTGGAGATCTCGTACTGCCCCCCGATCACGGTGTCCTCGTAGGGCGCCACGTTGAACGCCGGGGCGGTGGGCCACAGCCGGAGCGTTTCCTTGAGGATCTGGTCCAGGTACCCCAGCTTGGGCAGGTGCTCAAACCGGGCTGCTTCGGTGCCCAGCACCTCGTCCACCACCGCGCGGGCCTTTCTCAGCACCTCCGGATGCCGCAGCAGCTCGTACATCATGAAGGTGATCAGGCCGCTGGTGGTCTCGTGTCCGGCCACCAGGAAGGTGACCATCTGGTTGCGGACATTGTCCTCGGGCAGGCGCTCGCCGGTCACCGGGTCCGCCGCATTCAGCATGGTGTCCAGGATGTCCTCGCTGCCCGGCGGGTTCGGGTTGCGCCGCCGGTCGCTGATGAGCTGCTCGGCCACCTCGAGCATCAGCGCGTTGTCCTCCTCGAGCTGGTGCCGCTTGCGGATCATGAGCTTGTTCTGCACTGGAAGCCGGGTGGACCTGTCCCGGGACTCGCTCAGGGCTCGGACCATGGCCCCGATGAAGGGGTGCATCTCATCCCGGTAGAGGCTGTTGAAGCGGTAGCTGAACGAGCACAGGGCAATGGTGTCCAGGGTCAGTCGGGTGGCATTGTCCGCAACGTCGATCCTTGCCGCGGGGCCCAACCGCTCCCACTTGAGCAAGAGCTGCTCGAGGATGTCGTCCATGCCGGCGAACATCTTGGTCAGGGCTTTCGGTCCGAAGGCGGGCATCAGGATGCGGTGCGCCTTTTGCCAGTTGGGTTCCTCGGTTTCGGCAGTGAACAGTCCGTCGCCGATGAATTCGCGGACCTGGCGCAGGGAGATGCCGAGCACCTTGCCGAAGCGGGTCTCATCGCAGATCTCGTTGACGAGCTCCTGGGAGGAAACGGCGATCATGCTGCGGTTGAAAACCTGGATGCGGACGATGGGGCCGTACTCCTCGGCGACTTCCATCAGGCCCATGACTCCCTGGCTGGCGTCGATATCGGGCAGGTTGCCTACCAGGGGCTTTGGCGGCGGCTGGGGGATCGGGGTGCGGTTGCTGTTGCTGCTTTGGGTGGGGTTGCTGGGGTTGCCGGGCGCAGGCATGGTGCCCTCCTAGGCGGTCTGCATTGACACTTGTGCACTAGTTTGTTGGTTTCTGTTTGCCGGGAGGGGCGCCGGTGCTTGCTGGCTCTTGGCGGGGGCTTTTTGCCGGAGCTTTGGCGGGGCTGGCCGGGCGTCACGGGCCGGGCTCGACCTAGGATACTCCCGTTGGATGCCGGGGACTACGGGTATTTTCTAGGGCCGGTTTCGTTGCTGGAGGCAGCCGGGATTCTCAACCTCAGCTGAAGATTTGCGCAGTTAAGGAAAGGCCCGGTCAAGATCTTCTGAGCTTATCCACATGTGCGGGCGAATCGGTTTCGTTGGCCTGCCCGGCATGCTCCCATGGTAGGAGCATGCCGCCATCCTCCAGCATCCGGCGGCCTTTTATGGGGAGATCTAATGTCAAAGCATCTGGCACCTGCCGCTGTCCGGCGCACGCCTCAGGACCTACGTCATGCCGTTCTGGGCCGTCCCGTTCTGAGCCGTGCCGTCCGGATAGGCGCAGGCGCGGCATTCCTGGCGGTCTACGCTTTTGGATTCCAGGGCGCTGGCCCAGTTCTTTCGTCCGGTGTGTCCTCCGGGCAGGTGGCGGCAGGCGTGCACGGTGACGCCTCAGTCGGCGTGCCCCTCGGTTCGGTCACGCTGGCCTCGGCTGCAGTTGCTTCGGCTGGGGAGGGCTCCGTTTCAGGCGCCTTCGTCTCAACCGCCGGTGCCGTGTCGGCCTCGGCGGATGCGTATGTGTCCTACAGCCGTACGGTGGTCTTCACCGCGGCAAAGCCGGTGAGCCAGAAACTCCATGCTGCATCAAGCAAGGTGAAACGCCCCGCGGCAGGAACTCTGATGGCACCGTTGGAGGTCCTTACCCCCACCTCGCACTTCGGTCTGCGGACGAGTCCCATCACCGGTTCCGTAGGTGAGTTTCACTGGGGCCAGGACTTCTCCGCCGCCTGCGGAACGCGCGTGTATGCTGCGGATTCCGGCGTGGTGCGGACCGTGGGGTGGCATCCGTGGGGCGGCGGCAACAGGGTGGAAATCGACCACGGCAACGGCCTGATCACCACCTACAACCACCTTGAGGGCATCGGTGTGAAGAAGGGCCAATCGGTCCAGGTGGGGCAACTTATCGCCAAGGTCGGAACCACGGGGTCATCAACCGGATGCCACCTGCACTTCGAAACGATTCTGAACGGCAAACACACCGACCCCGACAACTGGACTCTGCTGCGGCTGCGTCATTCGGGGCCCGTTGCCAACGTCAAGATGACCGACTACGGGAAGGCCGGCACCGCTGCGGAGACTGCCTCCTGGGCTGTTCCGGTGGAGGCCAGCGCCCGCCGCGCAGCGCCAGTCGAAGGGCATGAATCGCCTGCCGTTGCCGTTTCAGCGGCTAGGTCTTCCTCTGCTGCCGCCGCGTCTGTTTCCGCAGCGCAGCCTTCATACTCGTGGGCCGCGGGTCCGGCGCAGTGGGTGGCCTCGCCTAAGCCGGTAACGCCGGTTCCCGCACCGAAGGTGGCCGCGCCCAAGCCCAAGCCCAAGCCAGCAAGGCCGGTTCCGGCACCGAAGGTGGTCGCGCCTAAGCCCAAGCCGGCAAAGCCGGTTCCCGCACCGACGGTCGTCGCGCCCAAGCCCAAGCCCGCCAAGCCGGTCCCGGCACCTGTTGTCGCGCCCAAGCCGGTTCCGGCACCGGTTGTCGCGCCCAAGCCGGCAACGCCAGCTCCTGTGGTTACTCCGGCTCCGGCCCCAGTTGTTGTGCCGGCTCCTGTGGTTGCTCCTGCTCCTGCTCCCGTCGTCGTGCCGGCGCCTGCTCCAGTTGTTGTGCCAGCTCCGGCGCCGGTCGTCGTGCCAGCTCCTGCGGTTGATCCCGCTCCGGTTGTCGCGCCGGTTCCCGTGGCCGTTCCGGCTCCTGCGCCGGTCGTCGTGTCGGTTCCTGTGGTTGTGCCGGCTCCAGTGGTTGTGCCGGCTCCTGTCGTTGAGCCGGCTCCGGTGGTTGAGCCCGCTCCGGCACCCGCTGATGCTCCGGCTCCTGTGGCGGCTCCGGCACCTTAAACCAGTGCAGCTCCGAGCGGGTGGCAAGACCGCGCCAAGAAGGTTGACCTGATGAAGCCGAGCTATCGGTGGGTCGGACACTTGGCGCTGGTCTTGCACCTGCGAAAATGACCGCATGACCCACGAACAGCACCACACCGCTTTCGAAGCCGCCTACCAAGCCGCCCAAAAAAGCCTCCGCGAAGGCGGCATCCCCATCGGAGCAGCCCTCGCCCGCGACGGCGTGGTCATCGCGAGCGGACACAACGAACGGGTCCAGAACGGGGATCCGATCGCGCACGGCGAAATGTCAGCACTTCGCGCGGCCGGCCGGCAGACGAGCTACCGGGACACCACGCTCTACACCACCCTCGCCCCGTGCGCCATGTGCACCGGGACCATTATCCAGTTCAAGATTCCCCGCGTGGTGGTGGGTGAAGGGCGCACGTTCGACGGCGAATTCGAGCTTCTGCGATCACGTGGCGTTGAGGTGCTGGTCCTGGACGATCAGCGCTGCGTGGACATGATGCGCACCTTTCAGGACAACAACCCGGACCTGTGGGCAGAGGACATCGCCGAGTAGGACCAGGCTAGTTGCCCCTCGGCAGGGTGAGGATTTCGGCCCCGTCGTTCGTGATGGCGATCGTGTGCTCGCTGTGAGCCGTCCGACAGCCCGTCGCACTTCGGAGCGTCCACCCGTCGGCATCAGTGACGAGCTGGGCCGTGTCCGCCATGACCCACGGCTCGAGCGCGAGCAACAGCCCTGGCCGCAGTTTGTATCCGCGGCCGGGTCGCCCGGTATTTGGAACGTGCGGGTCCTGGTGCATGGTTGATCCGATGCCATGACCGCCGAACTCGGTGTTGATGGGGTACCCCGCCTCGCCGAGGACCGAGCCGATTGCATAGGAAATGTCGCCGATGCGGGCCCCGGGTCCGGCGGCTGCTATCCCTGCGCTCAGCGCGCGTTCGGTCGCGTCGATCATCGCGACGCTTTCCGCGGGCTTTGATTCACCCACGATGAAGCTGATGGCGGCGTCTGCTGCGACTCCGTGTTTGGAGACGGCGAGGTCGAGCGTCAGCAAATCGCCGTCGGCAAGCGTGTAGTCGCGTGGCAGCCCGTGGAGCACGGCGTCGTTGACACCCGTGCAGATGTAGTGGCCAAACGGCCCGCGTCCGAAGGAAGGCGCGTAGTCGACGTAGCAGGACTCCGCTCCAGCCTCGCGGATCATGTCCTGGGTCCAGCGGTCGATCTCCAGGAGGTTCGTGCCCACCGCGCTGCGGCTCTTCAGCGTGTGCAGAATGTCAGCGACCAAGGCGCCGGACTCTTTTGCTCGGGCCAGTTCGGCGGGGTTGAGGATCTCGATCATGCGGCGGCCCTTCTCGTCTACCAATAACTATACCGGCCATATTATCCCGGTATTAGTATTGGAGCCATGGTCAGGTTGCCGCTCACATCCGAAGAAGTCGAACGCGGACAGCGTCTCGGTGCCCTGTTGCGTCGTGCCAGGGGAGGGCGCTCGATGCTGGAGACCGCGCTCGATGCCCGTGTCTCACCGGAGACCCTCCGCAAGATTGAGTCTGGCAGGGTAGCGACCCCTGCCTTCCAGACGATCGCTGCGATCGCGGACGTCCTGGGGCTTTCACTCGACGCCGTGTGGGCCGCGATGAACCAGCCCGAACCCGGTGTTGAACCAGCGGGCTCCGGGCGCAACGCAAGTGAGCGGTTGGCTTCGTAGGCCCGCAATCCCGCAACTCCACGGCAGCCCTCGACAAGGTGCTGCCTCCGCCTCGGTGGGGGGCGGGGCGCCCATGCGATGCGGCAGCTACGCGCTTCTGCGCTCCTTGGGCGCCGCGCCGCCCAGGCGTTGCGTGACCTGCCGGGCTGCTGCGGCGCAGGCCTCGCCGAGGCTTTGCAGGGTGTCCGGGGAGACCCGGAACTTGGGGGCCGGAATGAGGACCGAAGCCACGATATCGCCGCGGTGGTCGTACACGGGGGCTGCGATCCCCACTTCCTCGATGGACGTCTCGCCATAGTTGATGGCCCAGCCGCGCGTGCTGACTTCCTCGAGCCGCTGCACGTACGCGTCAAGGGACTGGTCGTCCAGCCCGGGCAGGGTGATGTTGCCGCTCCGGAGCAGGGCACTCACACGCTCGGGCTGTTCGGCGGCGAGGAAAATCTGGACCGAGGCGCTGAGCGCGGTGTTGTAGCGGGCACCGAGCGGGGCTGTGTGCTTGACCTGCTGCCGGCTGGCGATCTGTTCCACGCACATGGACTCGGTGCCGTTCCACACCATGAGCGCGCTGGTCTCACCGGTGCGTTCGGTCAGCTCCCGCAACACCGGATAGGCCACCCGGCGCTCCTCGAGCTCGGCCAGCAACGGCCCGGCCACCGCGATGAGGCCCAGGCCCAGCCGGAAGCGCCGCGTGTCCGGGTCCCGCTCCACCAGGTGTTCCTGCTCGAACGTGGCGAGGATCCGGGACACGGTGCTCTTGTGCAGGCCCACGCGGCTGGCGATCTCGGTGACGCCGAGCATGGGCTCGTCGGCGGTGAAGCTGCGCAGCACGGCGATGGCGTTGACGATCACCGAGGCACCGCGGGCATCTCCGTTGCCTGCGTCTTTGCCTTCGGGGCCGCCGCTTGCGGGGGCGGGGTTCGCGGGTGTTGCCGGGGGAGTCATGGTGTTCACTATATTTCTTCGCTGTTGTGCTTCCGGTCCATTTGCCACGCGGAAGCGGGGGCGGGCATGCCCTCCCGGCCGCCCGCCGTCGTCGTACTTAACCCAAGGCTGCCAAAACGAAAGCCTTGCTGGCAACGGACGGCGGAGGAGGGCATGCCCCAGTTGCCCGGGTGTCAGGCGCTGATGATGTTGTGCTCAGGGCCGAAGGGGAACTTGGTGATGTTTTCGGCGCCGTCCTCGCCCACCACCAGGATGTCGTGCTCGCGGTAGCCGCCGGCGCCCGGCTGGCCATCGAGGACCGTGATCATCGGTTCCATGGAGACCACCATGCCCGGCTCGAGCACAGTGTCGATGTCCTCGCGGAGCTCGAGTCCGGCTTCGCGGCCGTAGTAGTGGCTGAGGACGCCGAAGGAGTGGCCGTAGCCGAAGGTGCGGTTGGCGAGCAGGCCGTGGGACACGTAGATCTCGTTCAGCTCCGCGGCGATATCCTTGCAGACGGCGCCGGGCTTGATGAGTTCCAGGCCGCGGCGGTGGACCTCCACGTTGATGTTCCACAGCTCGAGGGAGCGGGCATCCGGTTCGCCGTAGAACAGCGTCCGCTCCAGGGCCGTGTAGTAGCCGGAGGTCATCGGAAAGCAGTTCAGGGACAGGATGTCGTGTTCCTGGATCTTGCGGGTAGTGGCCCAGTTGTGCGCGCCGTCGGTGTTGATGCCGGACTGGAACCAGACCCAGGTGTCGCGGATCTCGGAGTTGGGGAAGGTGCGGGCGATCTCGTGCACCATGGCCTCGGTGCCGATGAGGGCCACCTCGTACTCGGTGATGCCGGCCGTGATGGCGTTGCGGATGGCCTCGCCGCCCAGATCGCCGATCCGGGCACCGTGCTTGATGACCTCGATTTCCTCGGCGGACTTGATCATGCGCTGGCGCATGGCGGCCTGGGCCACGTCCACCAAGGTGGCGGAGGCGAAGGCGGCCTGGATCTTGTTGCGGCTGTCCAACGGCAGGGAGTCGTCCTCGACGCCGAGCCGGCGGACGTTGATGCCGCGGGTGCGCAGGATTTCCTGGATGGCGTGGATGTAGTTGTCCCGGCGCCAGTCCGTGTACACCAGGTTTTCGCCGTAGCTGCGGCGCCAGGGCATCCCGGCGTCGATGTTTGCGGTGACGGTGACTGTGTCCTCCTTGGTGACCACCATGGCGTAGGAGCGGCCGAAGTAGGTGAACAGGAAGTCGGAGTAGTACTTGATCGAGTGGTAGCTGGTCAGGACGACGGCGTCCAGGTCCTTCTCCACCATGATGCTGCGCAGGCCTGCGAGTCGGCGCTCGAACTCTTCATTTGAGAAAGTCAGGGCGACCTTCTCGCCGTTGTTGAGGACCTTGAGGCGCTCGAGCTTGGCGACGTCGTTGACAGCGTCGTTCTCGGTGATAGTCATGCGGTTTTTCCTTTTCTTTCTTGGGTGGGTGTTGTCAGTGCTGCTGCAGGGGCTTCTTGGAAGTCTCCGCGGCGAACAGCACTGCGATGAGGGAAACCAGGGAGGCGGCCACGAGGTACCAGCCGGGGGCCAGCTTGTTGTGCGTGAGGCCGATGAGGAGGGTGGCCATGAACGGGGCCGTGCCGCCGAACAGGGCGTTGGAGAGGTTGAAGCTGACGGCGAAGCCGGTGTATCGGGTCTTCGTGGGGAAGAGTTCGGCCAGGAAGCTGGGGAGTGTGCCGTCGTTGAGGGTGAGCATGCCGCCCAGGAGGATCTGGACCAGGACGATCACCAGGAAGTTGCCGGTGTCCAGGAGCATGAAAGCCGGCACGGTCAGCAGCATGAACAGCACGGAGGCGGTGATCAGCATCCGTTTGCGGCCGAACCTGTCCGAGGCGATGCCGGTGAGGAAGATGAAGCCAATGTAGCTGGCCAGCGCGATGGTGGTGGCCAGGAAGGATTCGCTGGCGCCGAAGCCCAGTTCCTCGGAGAGGTAGGTGGGCATGTAGCTGAGGATGACGTAGAAGCCCACGGCGTTCAGCAGCACCGCGCCGGTGGCGATGATGAGCTGCTTCCGGTTGTTCCGGAACATGTCCCTGGCGGGTTTTTTGGTCCCGTGGTCCTCTTGGGCGAGGGCGCGGAAGGCGGGGGTGTCCTCGAGCTTGGTCCGGATGTACCGGCCGATGAGGCCCATGGGCGCGGCGAGCAGGAACGGCAGGCGCCATCCCCAGTCGTGCAGCTGGGATTCGCTGAGGACTGACGTGAGCAGTGCGGCCAGCAGGCTGCCGAGGAGCAGGCCCGCCGCGGTGCTTGCGGGTACGACGGCGGCATAGAGTCCGCGGCGATGTGCCGGTGCATACTCCACCAGGAAGGCGGAGGCGCCTGCGTACTCGCCCGAGGCGGAGAACCCCTGGACGACGCGGACCAGCAGGAGCAGGACCGGCGCCAGCAGGCCGATGGTGCCGTAGCCGGGGATCAGGGCAATGCAGAACGTGGCCACGGACATGATGACGATCGAAAGCGACAGTGCTTTCCGCCGTCCGAGCCGGTCGCCGATGTGGCCCCAGAAGAAGCCGCCCAGGGGCCGAACGAAGAAGGAGACGGCGAAGACGCCGAAGGTTGCCAGGAGCGCTGTCTGGCGGTCTGCTTCAGGGAAGAAGACAGCGGAGATGATGCCGGCCAGGTAGCCGTAGACGGCGTAGTCGAACCACTCGACAAAGTTGCCGATGAAGCTCGCGGTGATGACCCGGCGTCGGGTGTCCTTGCTGACGTCGTCGCCGGTGTGGGCTGTGCTGCTGTTGGGCTGGCTGGTCAGCGGCTCTGCTGCTCCGGCCGGTTGGGTTATCGGGTGTTCCATGTGTCCACCAATAAACTTGGGGTTGCTTCTGTTGCAACGCTGTTGCACCAGAGTAGGCGTGACACAGCTCGCCCGTCAATGGGTATTTTGTTGTACCTTTCGGGGTTCGGCCATTGACTGGTCCATCTGATTGCGTCCTCGAACTGGCCAGGCGGCGTTGCTGTGGGTGCAACACTGTTGTGATTTCAGCCGCAGTAGGCGAATCGAGATGAGCGCGTCCGCACCGTTCGTCGGATGCCAATTCTTCAGGATGAGGGCGGCCTCGAGCGTCTGCTCCGGGTGTAGGAGGAGAGGCGCGGCTTGTCGCGGTGGGGCCTGAAGTCGTCCGCAGGTGTTGGCCGGCGGTTCGCTGGGAGCTAGGGGAGGCTCCGCTGCTCAAAACCAGTTGTAGTTGACCGTATCGAGGCCCTGGGTTCCGCTCTCACAGGCCGGTGCGCCGACAAGGCGGCGCACCGGTCCGGACGCTGAACCGCCTGGAGACGCAGCTGCTGGGATACGTCCCCGCGCTCACCGGAGAAATCCCTACCCTGAACGAGGAACTGCCCGAACTGGATGGGATGCTCAGCGAGAAAGTCACCGAACACCAGCACACTCAGGCTGCTGAGCATGTCCGGCATCGGTCCCCTCCCGGCGTGGTCCGTCAGCGCGTCACTTCCTCCAGTAGTTCCAGCACATGCCGATAGTCCTTGCCCGTTGCCCGAGTCATTCCCAGTTCGCACGTGCGGTTGCACGACGCGTGCGCCGACGCGCCCATCCCGGCAACCTCTTCGCCCTGTTTCCGGGTGGCGGATGCCGTGAGTTCGGGGTGGAGCATGCCGCGGTCCCCGGCGAAGGCGCAGCAGCCCCAAGTCACCGGAACATCCACCTTCTCCGCCACCGCATCGGCCACCGCATTAAGGGCATCGTTGATCCCCATCCGCGTCGACGAGCAAGTGGGGTGCAGGGCGAGCGAATCGAGCTTCTGGTGATCCCCCAGCCTGGGCACGATGTGCTCGGCGGCGAAATCCACGGCGTCAACAATCCGGAGCGGGCGCTGGCCCCGCGCTGGGGCATCAATTTCCATCGCTTGGCGGAGCCCCTCCGTGCAGGAGGACGCGTCGCAGATAATGTCGAGTTCGCCGTCACGGGTTGCTTCCCGCAATGCCGCCAGGGTCTTCTCCTGCATGGTCTCTTGGCCGGCCACCAGGCCCTTGGACGACCATGGGGTGCCGCAGCACAGGGAATCGATGCCGTCCGGGACCAGCAACGTGATGCCTGCCCGCTCACACAGCTGTTCCAGGCTGTACTGAACGCCCCGGCCAGCCTGCTCGCTCTCTCCCGCATCGGACCCGGAACCGCCTGACCCAGCCGGCCCGAACATCGTTCCCACGCACGCGGGGAAGTAGACCGCGTCCGGTGCCCGGTCCGGCGTCGGGCGCTTCCTGCGTGAACCGCCGGCAGGCAATTCAGGTGAGTACAGCGGAACGGTGTCTGTGCCGAGGACCGCGCGGGCTGCCTTGTTGGGTGGAACCACGGCCGCAGCGGGAAGCTTGTTCACCACAGTGAGCGCCAGCGATGCCCCGCGGGTGACTCCTTCCCAGTGCTTCGCCGCGGCGTTCCACACTCCGTTCTCCACGGGGCCGGACTCGGAACGCCGGATCCGTTTCACCAACAGGCCGGTGTTGATTTCGACAGGGCAAGCCGTCTGGCACATGCCGTCCACGGCGCAGGTTTGCACTGATTCGTAGTCGTAGTCCTTTTCGAGCTGCTTCACCAGTGCGGCGTCGCCTGCCAGCCGGGCTGCCTCGATGGCGCGCAGGGTGACGATACGCTGGCGGGGCGTCAGGGTGAGGTCCTTGCTGGGGCACACCGGTTCGCAGTACCCGCAGGACACGCAGCGGTCCACTTCTTCAGCCACCGGAGGCGCCGTCTTGATGTGGCGGAGGTGCGCCTGCGGATCATCATCCATCAGGACGCCGGGATTCAGCATCCCGGCGGGGTCGAACAGCTGCTTGATCCGGCGCATCACGCCGTACAGCTCGTCCCCGTACTGCCGCCGCACATACGGGGCCATGACGCGTCCGGTGCCGTGCTCGGCCTTGAGTGAGCCGCCTTCGCCCAGGACGAGGTCCACCATGTCCTCGGTGAATGAGCTGTATCTGTCCAGCTCATCGGCAGTAGCGAAACCATCGGTAAGCATGAAGTGGACGTTCCCGTCCTTCGCGTGGCCGAAGATCACGCTGTTGCTGTAGCTGTATTTATCGAAGAGCCTGATCAGTTCCCTGCAGGTGCGGCCCAGGACGGGGACCGGAACCACAATGTCTTCCAGCAGGGCCGTAGTGCCCTGCGGGCGGGCGCCAGCCACGGAGGCGTAGAGGCCCTTCCGGAGGTGCCACAGTTGAGCCCGGGCGGACGCGTCACGGGTGAACTGCGCGGGAGCCGCAAGCTTCAACTCCGCCAGGGCATTCCCGCCGCCCTCCTGCAGGGCCTCCAGCTCGTCCGGCTGCCCGGCCGAGTATTCCACCAGCAGCGCCGCATGCTCGCGGACCGCAAGGTCCTGCACGACGGCGGGAGTCCCCTTCAGCGTCTGGCCCACTTTGAGTGACAGCGCATCCATGAGCTCAACGGTCGCGGCGCCGGTTTCCACGATCGCCGGCAGTGCGCCATTGGCGGCCTGCAGGTCGGGAAAGACCAGCAGTCCGGTGGCAGCATGCGTCCGGCGCGGGATGGTGCGGAACACCGCCTCCGCCACGAAACCCAGCGTGCCTTCGCTGCCGACCATTAGGTGGGCCAGCATGTCCACCGGTCCGGTGTAGTCCAGCAAAGAGTTCAGGCCGTAACCCATGGTGTTCTTCATGGAAAACTGCTGCCGGATCCGGCGCACGGAATCGCTGTTGCCGCGCACCCGGGCGGCCAGCTGGGCCAGGCCCTCATACAGTTCGGGTTCCAGCGTCCGCAGCCTGGTGTCCGCGTCCGGCGCTCCCGTATCGATCACCGTCCCCGAGGGCAGCACGACGGTCAGGGACTCCATGGTGCGGTACGCATTGTCCACCGTGCCGCAGTTCATGCCGGAGGAGTTGTTCGCCACCACCCCGCCGATGGTGCAGGCGGATTCGCTGGCCGGATCGGGGCCGAACTTCCGCCCGTAAGGAGCCAGCCGCGCATTCAATGCCCGTACCGTGACGCCGGGCTCCACGCGGACCCGGGCGCCGCCGTCGAGCACTTCAATGTCCTTGAAGTTACGGCGCACGTCCACCAGCACGCCGTCCGTGACCGCTTGGCCGCTCAGGCTGGTTCCCCCGGAACGGAGGGTCAGCGGAACGCCCTGCGCGGCACTGGCACGGAGCAGGCCGCCCACTTCCGCCGCGTTTCCGGCCATGACCACTGCCTGCGGGATGAGCAGGAAGTGGGAGGCGTCGTGGGCATTGGCATGCAGGTCGATGGCCCGCGTTTTTACTTGGGCGGAATCAGCCACGGCCTGCCGGAACTCCGCCAGCTTGAGGCTTGTCATCAGGGGACCATCCAATCGAGCATCGGGGTGGACTGCAGGAAGATGAGGATGGTGATGAGGGCCAGCAAACCCAGGCTCCATCCGATCAGCTTGCGGAACAGCGTTCCTTCCGCACCCTCAAGGCCCACGGCTGCTGAGGCAACGGCGAGGTTCTGCAGCGACAGCATCTTGCCCATCACGCCCGCTGAGGAGTTGGAGGCTGCCATCAGGACCGGCGAGAGGCCGGTCTGTTCGGCCGCGGTGGCCTGCATCTGCCCGAACAGCGAGTTGGACGAGGTGTCGGAACCGGTCAGGGCAACTCCGATCCAGCCGATCAGCGGCGAGAGAAAGGCAAAGAAGCCACCGGCGGACGCCAGCGCGAAGCCCAGCGTGGTGGTCTGGCCGGAGAGGTTCATGACGAAGGACAAGGCCAGAACCGCGGTGACAGTGACGATAGTCCAGCGCAGCTGCGCCACGGTCTCGCGGTAGATACGCATTCCTTGTCGCGGCTTGATCCGGTAGAGGGCCATGGTGAGGATGCCGGAGAACAGGAGCAGCGTTCCGGTGGACTTTAAGTGGTCCAGCTTGAACTTGGTTGCCGCCACCGGGTTGCCGGCCGAGTCCTCGATGTGCAGGCCGGGCCATGCGAAGGTCACGCTGCCCACCTGTCCCAGCCAGGCCTTGATGAAGGGGATCTGGGCAACGGTGAAGACCGCGATGATGATCAGGTACGGTGCCACGGCGAACCAGACCTGGCGGGGTTCGGGGCGGGTGTTGTCGGTGGGGACACCGTCCACGCCCAGACCGCCGCTCAACTGCCCGGTTGCCGTCGTCTTCTTCTGCACAGTGGGGCCGCTGGTGCCGCTGGCCATCGCCGGCACGGACACCGGCTCCGCACTTCCGCCCACACCGACCGTTTCCTTGGGCTGCCACGTCTTCAGCATCAGCAGCACTGCTGCAACGGTGACCACTGCAGCGACGACGTCGGTCAGTTCCACGGCCAGGTAATTGGAGGTAACGAACTGCGCGGCAGCGAAGGCCGCGCCGGCCACCAGGGCCACCGGCCAGGTCTGCTTGAGGCCCCGTTTGCCGTCCACGATGAAGACGAGCAGGAGCGGCACGATCAGGGCGATGAATGGCGTCTGGCGGCCGGCCATTGAGGCGAGGTCGTGAAGGGGCAGGCCGGTGACGCCGTTCAGGGCGATGATGGGTGCGGCCATTGCGCCGAAGGCCACGGGGGCGGTATTTGCGAGGAGCGAGACTACGGCGGACTTCAGCGGTTTCATGCCGGCCGCCATCAGCATCGCGGCTGAAATCGCCACTGGCGCACCGAAACCGGCCAGGGATTCGAGGAGGGCGCCGAAGCAGAACGCGATCAGGATGGACAGGATGCGAAGGTCGTTGGTGATGGAACGGATGGTCCGGCCCAGGACTTCAAACCATGGCGTGGCCACCGTGAGCTTGTAGATCCACAGGGCGTTCACCAGGATCCACAGGATGGGAAAGAGCCCGTAAAAGATACCCGCCGCCGTCGCACCCAGCGCCTGGTCCAGTGGCATGCGCCAGCCGGCAACGGCCAGAACCAGGGAAAGGGCGAGGCTGGCGATGGCGGCCTTGGCCGCCTTGACCCGGAAGACACCCAGGAGGACAAAGAGCAGGCCCAACGGAAGGGCGGCGCATAGGGCCGAAAGCAACAGGGACCCGCCAATGGGGTCGAGGATCTGCTGAAACATGAAACTCCAGATCGTGATGGGCGCCACATCGGCGTGACAGCAAACCAATTGTCTAACAAGTACACATGTAGGTCAAACGTTGTGAGTACTTGTCTGGCAAAATGGAGAAAATGTGATCAGCCGCAGAAGAACGGAGATGCGTGGCCAGCCGGATATCAGCTGTCTCAATTGTCGAAGCGGTGGCTTCAGACCTGAGGGTCCGCATTTTTTCGGGCGAATTGGTCTCCTCCCAAGCGCTGACGGAGACCGACATTGCCTCCTCCTACGAGGTGGCCCGCCCTACAGCCAAGGCCGCCATCGAAAAGCTCGTTGCCGAGGGGTTGCTGGTTCGTGGCGTGCACAAGACCGCACGGGTGGCCGATCTGGGCCCGGAGTCGGTACGCGACATCTATCTTGCCCGGGCCTATCTGGAGAGCGAAGTGCTCCGCAGGCTTGCCGCCGGCCGGACGGTGCCGGCAGCGGCCGTGCAGGCCAACCGGGACATCGCCGCGCTGAAGACAGGTGCTCCGCTGGACGTGGTGGAGCCGGACATGCGGTTCCACACCAGCCTCATTGACGCCCTGGGCAACGAGCGGATCAGCAAGATGTACTCGTCCCTGGTGGCGGAAGTCCGCCTCTGCATGTCCCGGGTGCAGTCGCTCCATCTCCTGGACACCGCACTGATCCAAGCCGAGCACCAGAAGCTCCTGGAACTCATCGAAGCCGGCCAGGGTGAGGACGCGGCCCGGCTGCTCGACCAGCACCTCGGGCGCGCGCGCGAACGGTTGGTCGCCGCCATGGGCGGCGAGGCGGGACCCGAAGCCGAGCTGCCGTCCAGCCTGGTGGGGGAGTAGCCGGAGCTAGGCCACTGCCCGACGGAAAGCGGGGCGTAACCTGTAGTGCCACCAGCAGGCAACGCTCGACGGCATCAGGACCGCAAAGCTCCCAATGCACCCTGCTAACAGCCGAAGCGTTGATTCAGTCGTTGCGCACGCTGTAGGTGCTGACGACGTTGCCCTTGCTGGTCCCGTACTGGTCCTTGAGTTCCAGCCTTGTCAGCGGATCGCCGTCCTCGAACAGCCGCCGCCCACTGCCGGCCACGACGGGGTGCGTCATCAGGGTTAACTCATCGAGGAGGCCGGCGAACAGCAATTGCCGCGTGACTGAAATACTGCCGCATACGGCGATCTCACCGCCGTCGCGCTTTTTGAGATCTGATACGAACTCCTCCAGCGGCGCATCGACCAGGTGCGAGTTTTCCCATTCCAGCGGCTCCGAAAGGGTGCGCGATACGACGAACTTTTCCACCGGATTGATGAAGGCGGCGAAGTCCTCGTCCCGGGAGGCGTTCGGCCAGTAGCCCGCCCATTCCTGATAGCTGACCCGCCCGAGGACGACTGTGTCCACGGTGTTGATCATCTTGGTCAGTCCCTTGCCGAGGTCCTCATCGAAGCTGTCGAACTGGAACTTGAACGGGTCCTGCACCACGCCGTCCACGGAGTGGAACAGTCCGGCCGTCACTTTGCGCATCGCTTCCTCCAATATCGGGTCGTCAGGCATTACGGTATTCGGCCGCGGCGGGCGTTGGAAGGGTTTGAAGCAGCCGCCTCGCGGCGGTTTGACGTGCCGAAGCCGGGCGGGTGGACTGTGTGGACGTGCAATGATGCAGCCCGTTGCCCGGCTTTACGTTAACGGTGCCGTGGGGAACCACGCCAGGAATCATGGGCGGGCTGCAATTATCAAAAAGACAACGGACGACAAGGTCCGGCTGAAGGCCGTGCAGGCCGGCGACGCGACCACCGGGCCTCTAAGCTGGCTTAGGAATTGGCGCCGAATTCTTGGGGGGGGCAGAAATGGCACACCGCGCTGCCTTCGGTATTGTCGCGGCCGTAGCGCTGTTACTTTCGGCGTGTTCGGCGCCGCAGGCGGACCCGGCAGCGCCGTCGGCTGTGCCGTCGGGTCAGCAGGAAATGCCGACGGCGGTTGTGCAGAGTTCCGGAGGCAAGAAGGCCGTGGTGCACGCCGGGGTGTCGTCCGCCCCGGAGGAAAGCGGCCAGCTCGTCGGCACCCTTGCCGCGGCTGGGGCCGGATGCGTCGTGGTGCGGGCTAGCGACGGGGAAGAAACCACTCTGGTCTTTCCCCAGGGCACGGCGTTCAAGGGCGAAGCGCTCGCATTGCCGGACGGTTCATCCCTGTCCGAAGGCGACAACGTGGCCCTGGACGGTGCGCGTGTTCCGGCTGATGAGAAATTGAGCGTATGCCCTAACTACCGCAGGCTCTTTTCAGTAGTGAGAGCCACTGTCAACCCGTAGCGGCAGGACGTGACGACGCGTCGCGTGTGAAGGGGCTAGCCGCGGGCGACGAGCAGGTTGTCGTGGACCTTTTTCCAGCCCTCTGACTGCAGTTGGTTCGTGTCGTAGCCGTCAGTAACCAGCATTGTCGACCCGGCGCCGCGGACATCGACCTTGACGATTTCACCGTCGCTCACCGGGCTCGAGCAGCTCGATCCCCACATCGGGGGAGTGGCGGTCGGAACAACTATCAGGCATGCCGCGTGGGACTCTTTCTTAGTGACGGCGAAGTACTTGACGCCGTCGTCAACGACGAGCAGGCGGACATTTTCCGGATTGTCGACATCGCTGACTTGGACTCCGTCCGGGAGCCGATCATCCGCCGTCGCCGGGCGGTCGAGTGCCTTGAGTTCTGAGGGGGCCGAGCAGCCGGTGAGCAGCAACCCGACCAATACGGCTGCAATTAGCGGAACTGAGTAACTATTCATAGCGCTGCCCCCTCAGGCTTGGTGTTGCCTTGACGCTACACGGCGGTTTTGTTTTTGAGAACTTTTCCCGCCCACCTCCATCACGCTTCGGTGGAGGCTGGCGAGCAGGAGTTGATCGACGCTCCCTCACCTTTCGCCGGCCTTTCCAACGCGTCCTCACCTGGGTCGTTTGTTTCTGGAGGTTGAGTTTCAAGGCGAGCACCGCCATCGGACTTCCGGATGGGGTATCTTGCGGGTATCCGACCGGAGCCAGCTAAGAGGAGTCATCGTGGAATACATGCTTTTCATCTGTACCGATCCCACAGCGTCGAAGTATGTGGCCGCCGAGGACAACATTGAGGAATGGGGCGCCGAGATGGAAGCCCGCGGTGTTGCCCTGCACGGGGACAGGCTGCGTCCTGTTGAGGATGCGACCACTGTGACGGTTCGCGGGGGAGAAGTGGTGGTCTCAAACGGGCCGTTTGCGAAGACGGAGGGGTGGATCGCGGGCTACGACATCATCAAATGTACCGATCTCGACGAGGCGATCGAAGTGGCGTCGAAGCACCCCATGGCAAAATTCGGAAAGATCGAGATCAGGCCGGTGTGGCCGCTCGGCGAGTAGTTCTCAGGTCCGCTCTTAAGACGCGTGGCCGCCGTCGTCCGCTCCGCCCTGAAGGTGAGTGGCCGCCGTCGTCCGCTCCGCCCTTAGGCCTTGCACTTCGAGGGCTGACATTCAGCCCCAAAATACGAGGGGGCGTGTCCTGTCTCTTCGGATCAGCGGTCGATCGACGCCATGTTGGTCTCGTCGTGGCGTTCCCCGGCGGCCGGTCGGAGCATGTTCAGCCGGTTCAGTTGGCCGGCGGTGAGTTCGATGCTGTCGGCCGCGGTGTTCTCCTCGAGGCGTGAGACCCGGCGCGTGCCGGGGATGGGGGCGATGTCGTTGCCGCGGTCAGTAGCCAGGCGAGGGCAGTCTGTGCGGGGGTTGCTCCGACCTCGGCGCCGATAGCTTTCACCTCGTCGACTATCGCGAGGTTCCGGTGGAAGTTCTCGCCGGTGAAGCGCGGGTTGGTCTTGCGCCAGTCGTCGTCGGGAAAGTCATCCACGGAGCGGATTTGACCGGTCAGCCGGCCATGACCGAGCGGTGAATATGGGACGAAGCCGATGCCGAGTTCGCGCAGCAGCGGCAGGATCGATTCCTCAACGTCGCGGGTCCACAGGGAGTACTCCGTCTGCAATGCCGTGACCGGCTGGGCGGCGTGTGCCCGGCTAATGGTCTCCGGGGAGGCTTCTGACAGCCCGAAGTGCAGCACCTTGCCCTCGGCGATCAGGTCCGCAACGGCCCCTGCGGTTTCCTCGATGGGGGTGTTCTTGTCGACCCGGTGCTGGTAGTAAAGGTCGATGTGGTCGGTGCCGAGGCGCTTGAGGGAGCCTTCTACGGCGGCTTTGACGTTCGCGGCGCTGCTATCGATCACGCCGGGGCCGCCGTTGAAGTGGGAGACCAGGCCGAACTTCGTGGCGATTTTGACCTGGTCCCGGCGTCCCTTGATCGCCTGGCCCACGATCTCTTCGCTGAGGAACGGTCCATAGATCTCGGCCGTGTCGATGTGGGTGACTCCGAGATCGAGGGCGCGGTGGATCGTACGGATCGACTCCGCGTTATCCAGGGTGCCCTCGCTGGTGTAGGTGCCGGCCATAGTCATGGCACCGAGTCCGATGGCGGAGACTTCAAGGTCTCCAAGGCGTGCGGTCTTCATTGTGGGTTCCCTTTCAATAAGAGGTGTGCTGGTGTTGCTACTGGGCTTCAACCGACAGGATGAAGCCGAAGGCCCCGTGAAGTTCGATGCCGTCGGACCCGGCCCTGCGGGCCCGTGCGGCTGCTGCGATGAAATCGTCGCGGAGCTGTTCGACTTCGGGTAGGGTGAGCGCCCGGGCACTGGTGGTCTCGTCGTCGGAGGGTCATGCTCTGACGCAGTGCCGTCTTCGTGGCTGTGCTGGTTGGTCAGTGGGGCGAGAGCGAACCGGTTCTGCAGCACGGAACCCGTGGCGAGAGTCAGTGGATCGGTCAGTAATGGCATAGCTGTTTCCTCAGGAGTCGTAGGACAGTGCTGCGGAGAGCGCACGGTTCGTTTCGATCTGTTCCTGGACGGCGGCTTGCTTCTGCTCGATTGCGGCCATGGCGTCGGCGCCCGCGACGAAGCGCGCGGGAAGGCTACCTCGGTCGGAGAGCATGACCAGCGCGTCGGCCAGTTTTGCCGGGTCGCCGCCCTGCTGTCCGGTCATGCTCTTCCAAGCCGCGACGGTGGAAGCTGTCTCCTCGGCGTAGTCCTCGATCTGCATTTCCGGCCAGATCGTCGAGGAGCCTTCGACCAGCAGTTCGGTGCGGAAGAAGCCCGGCTGGACGGCCATCGTTTCAATGCCGAACGGCGCAACCTCCAGGCTCAGGGACTCCATCCACCCTTCGAGCGCGAATTTCGACGCTGCGTACGCTGATGTGAACGAGCCGCCGACAAACCCCGCGGTCGAGGTTACCGTGATGATTTGGCCTGAGCGTTGACCGCGCAGGACTGGCAGGACGGCGCGGGTCACATTCAGAGGACCGAAGAAGTTCGTTTCCATCTGTGCCCGGATCTGCTCGGGGCTGAGGGTCTCGAAGTAGCCGGCGTAGAAGTTCCCGGCGTTGTTGACCACTACGTCAATGCGGCCGAAGCGGTCCACCGCAGCCTTGACGGCGGCTTCCGCCGCGGTTGGATCAGTGACGTCGAGCGCGAGTGTGAGCAGGTCCTTATGGGCTCCAACTGCTGACGCGACCCGGGCCCCGTCGCGGCCGGTGGCGACGACCGAGTGCCCTGCGGCCAGAGCGGACTGGGCGATGTCGACGCCCAACCCGCGGCTTGCCCCGGTGATGAACCAAACGTTCTTTTCTGCCATGACTGCATGTCCTTCTACTTGGCGGATCCGGCCCGTTGCCCATCCGATGACGTGATAGATCCAGTAAAGGAGAACCCAAAGGCCGGAAGCAGACCCGCTTTATAGGGTTAATGAGCGGGACCCCCTCAGCGTTGGTGCCCGGCGTAGATTTAGAGCATGACCGTCGCCGCCAACATCCGTGAGTTCCTCATTACGCGCCGGTCGCGGCTGACCCCTGCAGAGGCCGGGCTGCCCGACTTTGGAGGACGCCGCCGGGTGCCGGGCCTGCGCCGCGAAGAGGTGGCCCTGCTCGCTGGAATGAGCGTTGAGTACTATGTGCGCCTGGAACGGGGCAACGCGTCAGGCATCTCGGACGCCATCCTCGACGGCATCAGCCGCGCGCTCAAGCTCGACGACGCCGCGCACGCCCACCTTTACGATCTCGTCCGAGCGGCAAACCGGGGCACACGGACGCCGCAACGAAGGCCTGCCTCCCGCACCCAGCAGATCCGTCCCGGCACCCGGCAGATCCTGGACGCGATGACGTTTCCTGCGATCGTACAGAACGGCAGGATGGACGTCGTTGCTACCAATACGCTCGGTCGTGCGCTGTTCTCTGAGATGTTTGTGGAGCCTCGTGAGCCTGTGAATTTCGCCCGTTTCCTCTTCCTGGATCCCAGGGCCAGGGTTGCCTACCGCGAATGGAACGACTCTGCCGAGCAAATCGTAGCCCTGCTCCGCGCCGAATCAGGGCGCGTGCCCTCCGACCGTGCCCTCAGGAACCTCATCGACGAGCTCTCAAATGGCAGCAGCGAGTTTGCGGCGCTCTGGGAAGCCCACGACGTGCGGATACACCTCGCCGGCCAGAAACTCTTCCGTCACCCTGACGTGGGTGACCTCGATCTCAGTTACGAAGCCATGCAGCTCATGACCGACCCGGGGCTCCAATTCGTTGGCTTCACAGCCGAACCGGGATCCTCCACTGACCACGCCCTCCGCCTGCTCGGAAGTCTCGCGGCACGCCACCCCGAGGAGATCAGGCTCGAAAGGTAGAAAAGCGCCCAATAGAAGGGCGCCCACTTCGGGTCGGTCCATGCGCAGCACCTGTTGGAGGATCCTGACGTGGTGATTCGGGGCAACCGGGTGCTTCACCTGCTCTACCGGGTGCGTCGATGACCGATCTGAGCGGGTGCGCGAAGAAGTCCACTGTGAACGGTGACAGTACCGTGCAAAGGTCTCAACACTCGATGCGACATCGCCCAAGTAGCCGTGGTCAGGCTGCGCTCGCAGCAACAGGTGGAGCGGTGGATGGTGCGCCACTGCGATGGGCCCTGGACAATAACGCGCGGTAGATCGTTTACGGCGTCAGCGGACCGCGGATGACGCGCAACGCGAGGCCGACGTCGCCGTCGAGCACGGCCGTTTCGGAAAGGCTGGCGCGGCCCCAGAGGCCCAAGTACATATCCTGTGGTGCTGCGGTGACCGATGCCACGACTTCTCCGGTTCCGAAATTCCACACTGTGCCGCCGGGCAGACGGAATGTCACAGCCTTTCCCGGGTCGGTCATTCGCTGCAGCCGGAGCTGCCTCGGTGCGAACATGGCCAGGGCTTCGTCGATCCCGTCGAGCATGAAGTCCTCGGCGAATTCCGGGTCCGCCAAACCGGACGCCTGGTGTGCGTCGACGAGGTGGATGGCGTGCTCGTGCGCCTGCCGGCGGAGCCAGAAACCGGCAGTGCGCGGGGGAGGGCCGAAGTTCCAGCACGGCGCCGCGGGGTCCAGTGAGGTCATGGTGGCCAGGAAGTCAGGCGCTCCGTCAAGGAACCAGGACGCTGCTTTCTCCGCAGGCGGTGCCGGCTCCTGGACGTACTGCCCGCCGCGAACCACCGCGGCAGCCCACCGTTCTATCGAACCGAGATGCCCGAAAAGCGCATCCAGAGTCCATCCAGGACAGGCCGGAACTGGGCTATTTAGCGTGCTCTCCGGTTGGCGCGCCAGTACTTCGAGGGCACCGAGGCTGCTGGTGAGTTCGGCAATGTAGCGATTGGGCAACATGGGTCGAGCATAACGCTCACTCACTGCGCCGTTTCCGCGCTGTGGGGACTCCTGCACAAACAGGCCGCCGGACAGATGTGAAGGCGGGATCTACTGCGATACACCTTGAGTCAGCCGCGGTGCCGGGCGCAGGAAGTCGACAAAGAATCCAATGAGGTTGCCGCCGAAAACTAACGCCAATGCCGGCATGAGCGATAGGGGACCCACGTATGTCCGGATGTCAACGCCGGCGAACATCAGGATGACGGTTACCAGCACGTACGCGAGGGCCAGCAGCGTAGCGAAGGCGCCGACGACCTTCCCCCGTGACCAGCGGCTCTTCTTCGGAAACTGCTTGGCATACTCGGCGGCAGTGCCAAATTCGTTTCTCGCCGGCACTCCTGTAGCCGCTTCATGAGCACGAACATCTTCCAGGGATTCGGCGATTTCACGTTCCGAGAATCCGCGTATCCGGAGATTGAAGGCGAGGTCACGCTCGTATTTCATGGAGTCTCCTGTCTGTCTGCGCGAAAATTCTTCAGCACTTCATCCATCTGGGACCACGCGTTCGCCGCTCTTGCCAACTCGCGGCGGCCCTGTTCTGTGACGGTGAACTGTTTGCGTCCTGGCCCTGCTGTGTCGTGCTGCCATTCATGGCCGACCAGGCCTTGGTCTTCTAGCCGTTTCAACAGCGGATACAAGGTTCCGCCCTTGATCTTTGGGAACCCGCGGGAGCTCAACACTTCGAGCATGGCGTAGCCGTGCATGTCCCCGTTCCTCAGCACCGCGAGTACCGCATGAGGCAGGGCTGCCCTGGTCAGCTCCTGTTGCCAGTCGATTTCTTGCACAGGTAGATAGTCGCACTACTTAGGTTGCATGGCAAGCTTCCCCCGTAAGCGTCGGGTGGGAGGCGACGGGGTGTGAGGAAGCGTGGGTGGCCGCTAGGGGAGGGGTGCCAGGCGGGTTGCCAGGTGGAGGCCGACCAGGCGGCCGGTTCCCCTGGGGTCGCCGCCGCAGAGGTCGAAGATGCGCTGCAGCCGGTGGTACATCGACTGCCGTTCGAGGTGCAGTTCGCGTGCTGCCTGAGCCGTGTTGCAGCCGGAGTCGAGCCACACCGTCAGGGTCTGCAAGAGCTGCGAGTTCCGCTGCTCGTCGTGCTCGAGGAGCGGTCCCAGCGTCCGGCGGACGAAGTCGCGGCGGGCACCGGCCTCGAGACTCTCGGCAGCCAGTCGCTCGGCAGCAAAGGCATCCGCATCCCGCACCTGCCGGGCGGGACCGCCTGCACGGCCTGTCCGGGGCGCCAGGTCCAGGGTCCGGCGGGCTTCCGCCATAGACCAGGCCGCCTCGCCGATGCCCAGCCCCAGAGGTCCGACGGCGATCGCGGAACCTTCCGGGACTTCCAGGTTGCCCAGGGCCTCGATCATAGAAGCGCGCGCGGCCCGGGTTCCCTCGCGGGGGAGGCCGGCCAGCGCGATGAGTTCCAGCTTGTCCACGTAGCTCGCGGCATGCGGAACCGCCCCTGCCAGGAGCGCGTCCAGCGCCGGGCGCAGCCGGCCCGATGTGGCGGAGCGGACCGTGACGGCGGCCACCGGCCCGTCGATGGCGAAGCCCGCCGCCGCACCCAACTGCTCCAGCCGCCACGGCTGGGAGCCGGAATGGACGGCTCGCATCAGTTCCGCTCCCGCCAGTTCCTTCAGGCCCGGCGGCATCCGCTGCAGCAACGCCAGGCCGAGAATGTCGACGGACCGTTCGCCTGCCACCCGGATGAACGTCGGGTCGACGCCTTCGGGCAGCTCCAGCTCCAGCCGCGCTGCCAGCACGCCGCGGACCGGCACGTCGACCGCCGTCGTGCTTACTGCCCCGGAACTCACTGTTCCAGAACCGCCGGTTTCCGGACCGCTACCGGCACCGCCGCCGTCGGCCGCTCCCGCACTCCCCAGCGTCAGGCCCGCCGGCGACATCAGCCGCACGCCGCTCCCGGTCTGCCCGGCGAGCACGGCGAGCACCTCGTCCAGCCCGCCGCCGTGGGCGAGTTCGGCGGCCATGGCGTGGCTGATCTCGTCGCCGCGCTGCAGCAGCTCTACGGACTGGCCAATCAGGATCGAGTTGATCTCCTGCATGATGCCGACGAAGGGCGCCACCTTGCGGAGCTCGAACAGCGGCAGGCCGTTGGACTCGGCTGCAACCAGCATCGACTCGGGAATGTCGGGCAGCGCAGGCCCGGTCTCGATGGCCAGGGCGGCGACGCCGCGTCCGGCGAGCTCGCGCACGTAGCCGACCCGCCGTTCATCGGTGGCCGCAGCAAGGGCCTGCCCGCCGCTGAGGAGTAACTCGCCGCCGCGGAGCAGGGGAGCGATGTCCAAGACCTCGCTTGAGTGCACCCACCGCACCTGCCTGCCCTCCACGGCGGAGGCGCCGGCGCACAGGAGCGGATCAGCTGCCGTAACGCTGCGGTGGTTCAGGACTTCGTCGAGGAACATGACACTCCGTCATAAGGAAGGCGATTCTCTTAGACGGATCGTACCTTGTTGCTGTGATGTGGCGCACATAGGCTTAATCCATCCCTTCTTCACGGAGGCTCTTCTTCCTCATACGGAGGCTTTTCCGATGCACAACTCCTCAACACCGCAGTCCGGGCCCGCAATGGAGCAGGCCGAGGACTTCGAAGCCTGGCTGCAGCCCATTCCCGAATCCGCGCGCACCCGCAAGGTCTCCGGCCAGTTCTGGATCTGGGCCGGCGCAAACCTCGCCCCGATCAACTGGGTCCTGGGCGCCCTGGGCATCAACCTCGGACTGGGGTTCGCCGACACCGTCACCGTCCTGGTCCTGGGCAACCTGATCGGCATGCTGCTCTTCGGCTGCTTCGTCCTGCTCGGCCAAAAGACCGGCGCCACCGGCATGGTCCTGGCCCGCGCCGCGTTCGGCCGCCGCGGCAACTACCTGCCGGCCGCCATCCAGGCACTGCTGGTGGTGGGCTGGTGCGCCGTGAACACCTGGATCATCCTCGACCTGGTCATGGCACTCTTCGGCACGCTGGGCTGGGTGGATCCTGCCGCCCACAACTACGCCTGGAAGATCGGCGTCGCCACGTTCATCATGGCCGCCCAGGTTGCCATCGCGTGGTTCGGTTACAAGGCCATCGCCGCCTTCGAAAAATGGACCGTGCCGCCCACCATCATCATCCTGGTGGTCATGTCCGCCGTCGCGTGGTTCGGCCTGAAGATCGACTGGACCTACGCCGGCCCCGCCGGCAACATCCTGGAAGGCTCAGAGCGTATTGCCGCCATGAGCGCCGTGATGACGGCCATCGGCATCGGCTGGGGCATCACCTGGTTCACCTACGCCGCCGACTACTCCCGCTTCGTCAGCACCTCCGTGCCCAAGAAAAAGGTCTACCTGGCCTCGGTCCTGGGCCAGTTCATCCCCGTCGTCTGGCTCGGCGTCCTCGGCGCCAGCCTCGCCACCAACAGCGGCGAGGTCGACCCCGGCAAGCTCATCGTCCAAAACTTCGGCGCCATGGCCCTGCCCGTCCTCCTGATGGTGCTGCACGGCCCCATCGCCACCAACATCCTGAACATCTACACCTTCTCAGTGGCCACGCAGGCGCTCGACATCACCATCAGCCGCCGGAAACTCAACCTGTTCGTCGGCGTCTTCTCGCTCATCGCCGTCGTCTACTTCATCTTCCAGGAGGACTTCGCCGCGGTGCTCGACGCCTGGCTGATCGGCCTGGTGGCCTGGGTGGCTGCCTGGGGCGGCGTGATGCTGGTGCACTTCTTCTGGCTGGAGAAGCGCTGGCCCGGCAACGTGGAACGGCTGTTCGACGGCGTCGGCACCCGGCGTCTGCCCGTGGTCAACTGGGCCGGCGTGACTGCGCTGCTCGCCGGTATCTTCGCCACCTGGCTGTTCATGTACGGGCTGGTTCCGGTGATGCAGGGCCCGATCGCGGTTGCCCTGGGCGGGTGGGATCTCTCCTGGCTGGCCGGCGGCCTTACCAGCGCCGCGGTCTACGCGGTTCTCGGCCCCCGGCTACACCGGCCATACGTGACGGTGACGTCCGACGGCGGCACCGCGGCTGTGGCGGCCAGCGCACCTTCCGCCGCGGAGACACCCCAGCCGGTTCCCGCCGTCGAACTCTAAATCCTTCTCTTCCTCTGCACTTCGCCCTCTGACGAAAGGAACCCCGGCATGAGCACCAGCGCCTTCGCGGATTCCCAGCACCCCATCACCTGGCCGGCCGGCTTCAAAGCCGCAGCATCCTTCACCTTCGACGTCGACGCCGAATCCTGCGTCTTCGCGCACGACCCCACCAGCACCCGGCGCATGTCGCTCATGAGCCACCAGTCGTACGGGCCGAAGGTCGCTGTGCCCCGGTTGCTGCAGATCCTGGCGCGGCAGGAGGTGCGCGGGACGTTCTTCATCCCCGGGTTCACCGCGGAAAGCTACCCCGACGTGGTGCGGCAGATCGTCGACGGCGGCCACGAGGTTGCGCACCACGGCTACCTCCACGAACCGATGCAGGGGATCGACGCCGCCACCGAGGCGAGCTACATGGACCGGGGACTGGAGACGCTGGAGAAGGTCGCCGGAATCCGTCCGGTTGGGTACCGGGCTCCGTGGTGGGAACTGAACTGGCACTCGCCGGCGCTCCTGGCTGACCGAGGCTTCCTCTACGACTCGAGCCTGCTCGACGGCGACGCACCGTACCGGATGTCGGTGTCCTCGGGTTCACCCTCCGGTGCCGGCGACACCCGCGACATCGTGGAGATCCCCGTGGACTGGACCCTCGACGACTGGGAGCAGTACGCGTTCTACCCCGGCGTGACCGGCAGCGGCGTGATCGAAAGCCCCGCGAAGGTGCTGGAGATGTGGACGCTTGAGGCGGAGGCGCACCACTCACAGGGAAGCTGCTTCGTGCTCACGAACCACCCGTTCATCTCGGGCCGGCCGTCCAAAGCCGTGGCCCTGGAGCGGCTGATCGAGCGGGTCAAGGGCATGGACGGCATGTGGGTGACGACCCTGGAGCAGATCGCTGAGCACACCAAGGCGACCGTTTCCGAGGTCCACACGCACGCCAGGATCGACGTGCCTGCCGCCCCCGGTTACGGCGCGCGGTTCAAGCCGGGGCAGGTGCAGGTGCCCGTACTCAGCTAACGCGGCGTGGTTTAGAGACGACAGTCGAGCGCGAGCGGACACTTGAGGCCCTTCATTGCGGGGGCGCCAAGTGTCCGTTCGCGCTTTCTGGGTTGATGCGTACTACTGTCCCTTTAGTGCCCGGCCTTCACCGTCAGCACCTTCAGCGCGGCGGCGTTGACAGCCGCGGCGAACGCAGGATTGTGCTGGGCGAGCTGAAGCACCGCGGAGTACATGGCGGGAATGGCGCGGGGGTTGGCGCACAGCAGCATGGTTCCGCCGGCGTTGATGAAGCTCGTGGCCCGGGTGCCCAGGGCCCACGGTGCCAGCTGCGCCGCGTTGCACAGGTCGTCGGACAGGACGACGCCGGTGAAATGCAGGTCCGAGCGCAACATCGTCCGCATGATCAGCGGTGAGAACGGCGCGATGTGGCCGGCGTCGATGCGCGTGTAGTAGGCGCTGGAGACCATCACCCACCGGGCACCCGACTGGATGGCGGTCCGGAACGGCAGCAGGTACGGGTCCGTGCGTGTGGTGACGGTGTCCTTCACGTTCCGCGTGGTGTCCGTGTTCAGAGTAACGCGGCCCAGGCCGGGGAAATGCTTGACGACAGGGGCGATGCCGGCCTGTCGCATGCCGGCTGCGAAGGCGCCGCCATGAGCTGAGACCGCCTGCGGCGTGAACCCGTATTCGCGGCCAAAGAAACCGATCGGCGCGTTATGCGGAGCGAACTGTCTGCTCGGCACTGTGTCCAAAACCGGCGCCAGGTTCATGGTGAGCCCGGCCGCGCGCAGCTGGCTTCCCCACACGCGCGCGCTTGTCTGGAGGACCGCCGTCGTCTGTGTTCCCTGCGACAGTGCCGTGGGAATAGCCGAAAACCCCGGCCCGCCGAGGACCTGGACGAAGCCGCCCTCCTGGTCGGTAGCCACGGCAAGGCGGATGCCGCCCGTGCTGGCCGCCGACACGGTTGCCGTCATCCGGCGAACGACGGCGGCCGTCGCCGCAGTGCCCGCGCGGCTGCGCCCCGCGAGGTACACATTGCCGACGTGGTACCTGGTGAGGCCGGACATGGTGTTGGCGTCCGCTCCGGCGGCCGTGGCCGCCACCATGAACAGCTGGCCGATACGCTGCGCCAGCGTGAGCCGGGCGAGCTGCTGCGCCGGAGTGGGTGCAGCCGGAGTGGGTGCAGCCGGAGTGGGTGCCGCCGTGGCGGCGGCAGTATGGCGGGCGGCGGGCTTGGGTACGGTACGGCGGACAGCTGCGGGCTGGCTTGTTGAAGGTCGGCTTACGGCGGGCCGGGGCGTTGCGGGCAGGAGCTCGGCCCTTGTCGCCGACTGGGACTTGCTTGTCGCGGGCTGGGGAGGGCCGCCCGCGGCAGACAGAGCGAGCAAAAGCGCGGCTCCGACAACTGCCAATTTACTCAGATGATGCATGTTCACACGGCTTTGCTGGGGCACACATATATCAATGAGCGTACGCCGTTTCCGCCCTGCCGGATTCACCCCTCCGCGCCTCGTTTTGCCAAAAAGGGCCGCCTCGAAGCACTTCGAGCGGCCCTTTTAGGCCAAACGGCGGAGGAGGGCAACACTGCAGGGTGCGGCGGGTCAGGCGGAGGTCTGCCTCAACCGGCCGACTTGAGCTTGGCATACACCACGTAGTTGTCGTTAAAGAGGCCGGTGGCGGGGTCGTAGCCGTCGCAGGTGATGAGCCTCAACTCCGGGCCCTTGGTGTTGCCGTAGACCTCGAACGTGGGGAAGTCGTTCTTGCTGTACGCGGTGGTCCTGGCCACCGTGAAGACGGTGGCACTCTTGTCGGCGCGCTGCACCCTGATTTCCGCACCCGTCTTCAAAGCGCGGAGGTTGGCGAAGACGCCGGGACCGCCATCAGTGGCGTTGACGTGCCCCAGCAGTACGGCCGGGCCCGTCTCACCGGGCGACGGCGACCCGGAGTACCAGCCGGCAGGCGCACCCGGCCCGTCCGGCGGCACTTCCAGCGACCCGTTTGCCCGGAGCTGCAGCTTCACCAGCGGGGACTGGACCCCGATGGAAGGAACAGCCACCGACACGGGAGCGGGAGCCGGCCGGACAGGAGAGGGCACAATCGCTCTCCGGCCGGCCGCCGCCGTCGTGCTTTTGGTTGATGCCGGCGTTTTGGTTGGCGGCTGCGAGGACGAAGGGGCCGGGGACGCTGCCGCCGGCGGTGCCGCCGTGGTGGGGGCCGACGACGGCGCTTGGGTTCCGCAGCCGGCCAGGAGCAGGCTGCCGAGCAGCAGGAGGGCAGCCGCGCTGCGCTGACGCTGGAATGAGGAATCCATGGCTCAGTGGTGTTCTTTCCAGCAGGCCAGGATGGTGGTGGCCACCTGGTAGGCGAAGTCGGTGGGAGCCACCTTCTGGGGCCCGACGGCGGCCGGCAGCCCGGTGGCGTTGACGTACAGGGTGCTGCTGTCCTTGAGGAATATGACCGCCCCGCCGGGGGTCTGGGCCGCCGGGAAGCCGAGGTTTGCGAGGCCCTTGATGGGTGCCGCTTCGAGCTTGTCCTGCAGGGCGTCGAAGTATTTGCGTGCCGGGGCGGGGTCAGGGGATTCCTTCACCGAGATCACGAGCGGACCTTCGGCAAGGTGGTAGGTGCACGTGTAGGTGCTGTCCGTCCATTCGTCCACGGTGTGCGGAGCCTGCTTCAGGGCCAAGATGGAGGAGATATCGTCCTTGGTTTCCTTTCCGCAGATCATTTTCAAGGCCTCGGAGGGGCCGGGAGATTGGGGGGCGGAAGATTGGGTTTGGGCGTGCGGGTCACCGGAGTGCGTAGCCGCCGGGCTCGACGGCGGCGGTGGTGCGCTCGCTGTTTCAGCCCGCCCCGTGCTTCCCGCGGCTGCGGCGCAGCCTGACAGCAGCAGCGATGCCACGGCCAGCGACACCATCGCGTGGTTGCGGTTCTTCGTTGCTCTGATCATCCTCATCGTCCTGTCCTGGAGTGTGGTTCTTCGGTGTGGCCGGGAGGTACTCCGGCTGCCGCGGAGGCCGCGAAGGCATCCGCGGCAACCGGAATCGGTGCCCGATACCCTATGCTGCGTCGGCTGCCCTGCGGCGGCGGACCATGTAGGTTCCGCCCGCTGCGGCAGCGAGGACGAGGCCGCCGCCCAAAGCCAGCACCCCGGCGTCGTTCTTCTGCGGAGTCTGCTCAACACCGGTGTCCGCGCCGCCCACCGGCATGGCCATCTGGCCGGCGGTCAGGGTGCCGCAGAGGGCCGGCGACGTGGCGGCCAGCGGCAGGCTGGGCACGAGGTCGCTCTTGGCGGCCTGGCCGGCAGCACTCAGGGTCGCAGGGTCGAGGCCGTGGACAACAACAACGGCGGTGCCGTTATGCAGGGCTGCCTTGGTCTCGGCGTTGAGCGGGAAGCTGCGGTCGATGGTGTAGGCGCCGCCCTGGCCGGCGACCTTAAGGTCCAGGCCGGCTGCCGGGCTGGTATCGCCGCTGGTGGAGAGCGTGGTGCCGATCTTGCCGTAGGCCGGGGCGCCCTCGGTGGTGGAGATGACGCCGTCGCCGTTGGCATCGGCTGACGGGGCGGGGCACTGGCCCTTGGCGCCGACATGGATGTGCTGCACGTGCGGGTACGGGGCGTTGTTGAACGTCGTGGCGAGGCCGGAGACGTTGAGGACCACGTGCGCCTGGTCGCCGGTGACGTGCAGGGTGATGTTGCCCGAAGCGGAGCTGCCGTTCAGCTGGCCGAGCGCGGCCTGGTAGGTGTGGTCGCCGTCGTGGGCCATGGCAGGTGCGCCGGACAGGGCCAGTGCGCCGAGAGCGAGGGTCGGGACGGCCAGAAGTCGCAAAGTCTTATTCATCGGAAGCGTTCTCCTCGTGCGAGTGGTGGTGGATCTCCCGTGGATGGGACACAGGCAGTTCGGAGCAGCGCAGGGACCGGATGGGCGCAAAAGTGAGCTGGCTTACTTTTCTTCCGTTGTGCGACATTGGGCGCGCGGCGGGAGCGGCACCGGAAGTACCGCCGGAGGGCCTCGGCCGAGGGCATGGAGATGCCGCCCTGCGGTGTTGGGGGCCATCGCAGGACGGCATGGATCAACGGTACTTTGCCGTGGTTCGCCCCAACAGTATTTCCTTTGTCGTGGCGGAAATCTTAACGGTTTTTTAACGCCTCTCCGCGTCTGGGATGCCGAAACGGCGGGGGTCACTCAACCGAGGGTTACCCCTTGGCGGGCTTGGGCTCCAGTGTGGCCTGCCGTGGCAAGCCAGCCGCGGTTTGCTCCTGACTCGCGGCCCAGCTGGCCAGCAGTTTGAGGGCGTCTTCCTCGGCCGAACCTGGCTGCGCGCTGTAAGCGGTCAGCGTCAGTCCGGGATCAGCCGCCAGGTCCATGGCGTCGAAGGCCAAGTCGAGGCGGCCCACCACCGGGTGGTGGAAGTGCTTGAGGCCGGTCCGGTGGAGGCGCACGTTGTGGGCTGCCCACCGGATGCGGAACTCATCGCTCCGTGTGGACAGTTCCCCGATCAGGTCCTGGAGGGCCTTGTCGTACGGGTCCCTGCCGGCCTCGGTGCGCAGCAGGGCCACGGTGGTGTTGGCCGAGTCCTCCCACGCCGGATAGAACGTGCGGGCCCGCGGATCGAGGAAGCAGAACCGGGCCAGGTTGACCTGCTGCTCGGCGCGGCCGAACGCCTCCGAATACAGGGCCCGTCCAAGATTGTTGATGGCCAGGATGTCCAGCCGCCCGTTGCGCACGAAGGCCGGAGACCCGGTCATCCCGTGAAGGATCGCCTGCAGGCTGGGACGGACCGTCTGCTTCCGGGCAGGTCGACGCCGGGCCTTGCCTCCCGCGCTGGCCGCGCGGGCAAGGTCGAACAGATGCTCTCGTTCGGCCTCATCCAGCTGCAGTGCCCTGGCGACCGCCTCCAGCACGTCATCTGAGGCGCCGGCGAGGTTCCCGCGTTCGAGGCGGGTGTAGTACTCGATGCTGACCCCGGCCAGGGAGGCAACTTCCCCGCGGCGCAGTCCAGGCACGCGCCGGTTGCCGCCGTAGTCTGGCAGGCCGGCCTGGTCCGGGGTGATCCTCGCCCTGCGGGAGGCCAGGAAGTCGCGGATTTCGGTGCGGTTGTCCATGCCTATAACGCTAGGGGCATTCCGGCCCTGTGAGGGAGTCCCTGCCGGTACCCCTAAGAACGGTGACTCCCTTACCTGTCCTGTCTGGGGTTCTCTGGTAACTGGAGACGAACAAAAGGAGAATCACAGTGGAAATTGCGCCCAAGCCGCCCACCGTCAAGAACCCGCCCGAGCAGTTCACCGGCGACGTGTGGCTGGACATGATCGCCAGTCCGCAGAACGACAACCAGCGCATGGTGGTGGCCAAGGTGCGCTTCGCGCCCGGTGCACGCACTGCCTGGCACAGCCACTCCAACGGCCAGACTCTGCACATCACCGAGGGGATCGGGCTGGTGCAGTCCCGGGGCGGGGAGCTCTTCGAGGTTCACCCCGGCCAGACCATCTACACGCCGCCCGGAGAACTGCACTGGCACGGAGCCGCCCCGGACAGCTACATGGAGCACCTGGCCATGCTGGAAAGCGGCGGGGACCCCGCCGACGGCGGCTGGTTCGAGCACGTCACCGACGAGGAATACAACGGCCCCCGCACGGTGGCGAAGTAGGAAAGGGCAGGAGAAAACTCATGACTGAGAACGAACCGTCCGGCGCCCAGAAGATGTTCGGCGAGTTTGCCCCGAAGTTCGCGCGGCTCACCGACGACGTGCTTTTCGGCGACGTTTGGAAACGCCCCGAGCTGTCACCCCGCGACCGCAGCCTGGTGACCATCACCGCCCTGGTAGCCGGCGGCAACAGCGAGCAGCTCGGCTACCACATCTCCCTCGGCCGGAAGAACGGCCTGACCGAAGACGAGGTCAAAGAGGCGATCATCCACCTCGCCTTCTACACCGGCTGGCCCAAAGCCATCACCGCGATCATGATCGCCAAGGACACCTTCACCGGCTGAGCCCTTGCCTGCCGGGTGCGCCGGCTCCTCGCGGCGCCGGCGTGGGGGAGCGCCGAACGCGGGCGAGGCCCTGTCCGCTCTTACCGGACAGGGCCTCGAGCATTAAAACGGGACCTGGGTCAGTGCCTCCTGAAGGCGTCCTTGATCTTTTCGCCGGCCTGCTTGAGGTCGGCCCTGATGTGGCGCTCCCTGCCTTCAGCCCTGAGGCGCCTGTCACCGGTGGCGCGTCCGGCTGCTTCCTTGCTTCTGCCGTGGAGTTTCTCGGCGGCATTGTGGATCTTGTCACCCAAACCCATCATGACCTCCTGTTCGGGAAAGCCGGGGCGGCCCGCTGCCGCGGCGGCCGCTCTCAGTTTATCGGCGGCGGGGCCGGAACGCTCCTGCCCTTAATGTGGAACGGCCGCTGCAACCCGGTTGGAGTTGCAGCGGCCGTGCCGTTTTCGTGCGCCTGACTTGCGACGACGGTCAGCTCACCGAGGTTGTCAGCTCACCGCCGCTGTCGTGGCGGAGGTTTTCGCCGCCGTCGTAAATCCGGCCTTGGATCCCGCGACGGTTACCGTCAGTGTCTTGCCCATGTCCGTTGCCAGCGGCTTGTACGTGCTGGCCGTGGCACCGGCGAGTGCCACGCCGTTGGCGTACCACTGGTATTTCAGCGAGACCGGTGCCGGTCCCCACGTGCCCGGCACCGCGGTGAGCACCGTGCCCACTGTGGCAGTACCTGAGACTGTGGGCGCCGGAACGGTCAGCACGCCAGCGGCCACCTTGACCGACACCGCGCTGGTCTTGGTGACACTGGTGAAGCCGGACTTCGAGCCGGTGACCGTGACGGCCAGGGTCTTGCCAAGCACCGCGGTTGACGGGGTGTAAGTGCCGGCCGTGGCGCCCGGGATGGCAACGCCGTTCGCCTTCCACTGGTACTTCAGCGTGACCGGCGCCGGCCCCCAGGCGCCTGTTGCCGTGAGGACGGACCCCACCCTGACAGCACCGCTGATGCCGGGAACCGGTGCGGTGAGGGTGCCGACTGCGATCTTTGCGGTGACCGCGGACGTCTTGGCCGTCGTCGTATAGCCCGCTTTGCTTCCGGTGACCGTGACACTCATGGTCTTGCCGACCACGGCAGCGGCCGGCTTGTACGTGCTGGCCGTGGCGCCGGCAACCGCAACACCGTTGGCCTTCCACTGGTACTTCAGGGCGACCGGTGCCGGTCCCCACGCGCCGGGAACCGCCGTCAGGGTGTAGCCCACCTTTGCTGTTCCGGTGATCCTGGGAGCGGGTGCGGACAGGGTTCCGACGGCGACCCTTGCGGTGAGTGCCGACGTCTTCGCCGCCGTGTTGTAGCCGGCCTTGCTGCCGGTGACCGAGACACTGATGGTCTTGCCCACCACAGCCGCGGCCGGCTTGTACGTGCTTGCCGTGGCTCCGGCGATGGCGCCGCCGTTGGCCTTCCACTGGTACCGCAGGGTGACCGCCGCCGGTCCCCAGGGTCCCGGGACTGCGGTCAGCGTGTAACCGACCTTGGCGGTTCCGGTGATCCTGGGAGTCGGGGCGGTGAGGACGGGGTTGAGGGCCATCACCGTGCCGGTGGCGGCGGAGGTCTTGGTTGCCGTGGTGTACCCGGTCTTGGTGCCCGTCACGCTAAAGGTCAGCGTCTTGCCCACCTGTGCCGCGGCCGGCTTGAACGTGGCGGCGGTGGCGCCGGTGATGGCGGCGCCGTTGGCCTTCCACTGGTACTTCAGGGCAACCGGTGAAGGCCCCCATGTACCGACGGTTGCAGTCAGCGTGGAACCCACCTTGGCCGTGCCCTTTACCGTGGGGGTGGGCGCGGTGAGAGTTCCTGCTGCGACCTTGGCGGTGGCCGCCGAGGTCCTGGTTTCCGTGGCGTAGTCAGCCTTCGAGCCAGCGACGGTGACGGTCAGGGTCTTGCCGACCGTCGCTGCCGTGACTTTGTAGGTGCCTGCCGTGGCTCCAGTGATGCTGATGCCGTCGGCGTTCCACTGATACATCAGCGTCACCGGCGCAGGTCCCCACGTGCCGGGTACCGCGGTCAGCGTGGAATCCACCTTGGCCGTGCCGCTGATGGTGGGTGTGGGGGCGGTCAGGGCGGCTGCCGCCACCTTGGCCGTGGCTGCGGACGTCTTGGTTTCCGTGGTGTAGCCGTCCTTGGTGCCGGTGACGGTCACGGTCAGCATCTTGCCGACCGTAACTGCCGTGGGCTTGTAGGTGTTGGCAGTGGCCCCGGCGATGTCGGCGCCGTCGGCCTTCCACTGGTAACTCAGCGTCACCGGTGAAGGTCCCCAGGTGCCCGGCTCCGCGGTGAGTGTGGAGTCCACCTTAGCGGTGCCGGCGATGGTGGGCGCCGGGGCGGTGAGCTGGGGTACCGCGTAGGACAGGTCAAACGTGGTGGCACTCCCGCTGGTCACGGCTACCGGGATCGCGCTGGCTTCTTCGGCGGTGTTGCCCGAGTAGAGGTTGCCCGGACTCATGTAAGCGAGAACATGCAGGAGGTACTTTCCTGTAGTAAGCCCGCCGATGCTGTATTTTCCGCTGTCATCGGAGAATCCCATGCGCGTGACGAACGAACCGTCCCGGGTGTAGGCCTCAACATACGCGTTGGGCAGCGGCTTGCCGGCCTTGTCCAGCAGTGTTCCTGTGATCGACCCGCCACGTTTCAGCGTTGCGTCGATATTCTGCACGGACTGGTTTTGAGCGAGGGTGATGGCTTGAGCCTGTTCCAGGCCTGCGGACTCAGGCTTATTCGAGTAAAACTGCGCTTCGTCCCCGTAGTAGCCGTTGGACCGGTTGAAGGCGACCTTGTATGAACCTGCAGTGAGACCGACCAGGCTGTAGTTGCCGGCCGCGTCCGTCTGCGTGGTCCTGATGGCTTTCCCAGCCTGGTCAAATACGGTGATCGGGTACGAGTAGCCGCTCACCGTGCCCGTCACCTTGCCCTGTATGGACCCGCCCGTGCCGACGGCCATATCGATGGCCGGCTTGGCCTCCTCCGCCGCGAGCGTTACCAGGGTTGCCGTGTCGGCTGTCGTGCCGCCGTACCACGTATCCGTGGCCCCGCTCTGTTCGCCTGAGAACCGCACTTTGTAGGTACCCGGTTCGAGGCCAGCGATTGTGTAGGTTCCGTCTGTTGCGACCCAGACGACTGCCGCACTGTCAGCGGGGGCTCCGGCGAGCGTGGCGTGAACCTGTGCCGCACTTAGATTTACCGCGGCAGGCGCAGTCACCTTGCCACTGATGGAGGCACCCTTCTTCATCGTCACATCGATGGCGGAGCGGTCCTGGCCCGCGGTAACGGCCACTTCAGTTGCGGTGCCGATGGAGGTGGCATTGCTGTACCACTGCTGAAGGACACCCGAGTTGTTTTCGTATCCCCGGAACTGCAGCTTGTAACCTCCGGCCAGCAGTCCGCGGAAGGTGTATGTGCCCGCATCGTCGAGGTACGCGGTGCCCGTAGGCAAGGTTTCGCCGGTCCTATACAGGCTGACGTACACCGAGTAAGGGGAAACGCCTTCCGGCAGCGTGACCTTGCCGCTGATGCTGGCACCCTTCGCCAGCGTAGCGTTGATGCCCGTGCGGTCCTGGCCCGACGTTACTGTCACAGGGGTTGCTTCCGCCTCGCTCTGGGCGTCCTCAAACCACTCCTCCAGAGCTCCCGAGTTGCCCTGGAAATTGAGTTTGTATGTTCCCGCGGCCAGGCCCTTCAGCTTGTATGTTCCGTCGCTGTTCACGCTGGCGCCAGGCCGGTACGGGTCTGCCTCTGAGACTGCCGTCACATACGTCGATGTCAGCCTGACGCCGGCAGGTGCACTTACCGTGCCGCTGATCGTGGCGCCCTTGATCAGGGTTGCCTTGATGCCCGACAGATCCTGTCCGGGGGCTACCGCAACAGTTGTGGCGGTCGCCATGCTGGTGCCATTTTCATGCCACTGCTCCAGGGCGCCGGAGTCGTAGCCGGAATAGCGGATTTTGTAGTTACCGGACGTCAGCCCGGAAACCCTGTAACTGCCGTCAGATTGCACTTCCGCATAAAGGGGAAACGCCCGGGCGTTGTCTGTGTTGTATACGGCCACGTTCACAGCGGCGATGTCGACGCCGGCCGGAGCGACCATCTGGCCGCTAATCGAGGCGGCCTTGATCAGAGTTGCATCCGCGTTCGTGCTGGCCTGCCCATCCGCAAGAGTAATAGCGGTAGCCTCAGCAGACGTCAATGCACCGCCATACCATCGGTCCAGCGCTCCGGAATCGCTTGCGTCGAACTGAATCTTGTAGGAGCCGGCGGGAAGCCCGACGAATTTGTAGGAGCCGTCGGCACCCAGGCTTACCGTGGATGACCAGTCGTACGAGCCGCCCGGGAACAAGTAGGCCCTCACCCGGGCCAAATCCACTCCGGCCGGTGCGCTCACCAAGCCGCTGATCGAGGCCCCTGTAACGAGGTCAGCATCAATGCCGGTAAGGTCCTGGCCTTCGGAAAGTGTGATGGCCGTGGCAGTTTCAAATGATTTGGCCCCGGCGTGCCACTGTGCAAGGGTCCCGGTGCCGTCGCCGGCGAACTGGATCTTATAGCTTCCCGCGGCAAGATCGCCGGCGGTATAGCTTCCGTCTGCCTTGACCTGGAACCACCTACTGCTGTTGCGGTCCTCCGATGAGTAAACGTTGAGATAAATGGAGGCAGCATCAACGCCGGCGGGGAGGGTGACCCGTCCGCTTATGGAAGCCGCCTTGACCAAGGTCTCATTGATCCCGGTGAGGTCTTGGCCTGTTCCGAGGGTGAGGGGAGTGGCCGTTTCGAATGAATGGGCGCCCGCATGCCACTGGTCCAGCGCGCCGGACCTGTTTCCATCAAACTGGACCTTATAGCTTCCCGCTGCAAGGCCTGTGACCCTGTAGCTGCCGTCCTGATCCACCTGGACGGACCCGGAGCCGGACATGCTGTCGGACCTGTGGACTCGTACCGTGACGCCCGTCAGGTCTACGCCGGCCGGTGCGGTGACGCGGCCGCTGATCGTCGCGGCCTTGACCAAAGCCGCGTCGACTCCGGTGACATCCTGGCCCGGGACGAGTGTTATGGGCGAGGCGGCTTCCTCCGACTCGGCGTTCGCGGCCCACTGGTCCAGCGCGCCGGAGCTGTTTCCGCTGAACTGAACTTTGTAGGTCCCTGCCGGAAGGCCGGCAATCCTGTAGCTGCCGTCCTGGCTGACCCAGGTGCTCGCCGGAAAGCCTAACGTGCTGTTGGATGCGTACGCCTGCACTGTTATGGAGGTGACATCCATCCCTGCCGGTACGGTGACCTGCCCGCTTATCGTGGCACCCTTCACCATTGCTGCGTCGATGCCGGTGAGGTCTTGGCCCTGGGCGAGCGGAATGGAAGTGGCGGTGTTGAAGGAGTCGGCATCGGCATACCACTGGTCCGGCGCTCCGGAGTTATATGCGTCAAAGTGGACTTTGTAGTTGCCTGCGGGCAGCCCTTTGACCGTGTAGCTGCCGTCCGGGCTGACCTGTCCGTACCCGGAGTAGGAGAAGTAGTCCGATTTGTGGACCCTGACGCTGACGGCTGTGAGGTCGACTCCTTCAGGGGCGGTGACCCGCCCGCTGACGGTTGCGCCCTTATCCAGTGTTGCGTTGATCCCGGTCCGCTCCTGGCCCGCGGCGAGCGTTAGCGGAGTGGCGGTGTCAATGGATTGGGCACCCTCGTACCAGCGGTCCAGGGCCCCGGAGCTGTTTCCACTGAACAGGACTTTGTAACTACCCGCCGGAAGGCCGATGACCTTGTAGCTGCCGTCTCCGGCCACCGGCGCGTAGGCCGGGATGGACATGCCGTCCGCAGTGTGGACGCTGACGCTAATGCCGTTGAGATCGACTCCCGTCGGCGCCGTTACCTGACCGCTTATCGCTGCGCTCTTGACTAGGGTCAGGTCGATGCCGGTGAGCTGTTGCGCGGGGGCGAGGGCCACCACCGTGGCGCTCGCCTGGTCGGCGGTTCCGCCGTACCACTCTCCGAGGTGGATGTTGCTGTAGTCAAAAAACTGCAATTTGTAGGAGCCTGCAGGAAGATTTCCGGCAGTGTAATTGCCTTCGGCATCTGCATAGCTGCTGGTCACATATTCAGAAGTTTCGGCGTTGGTCACGTGAACGCCTATGTACCCTTGGCTGCCTCCAGAGAAGTCAGCGGTGATTTTTCCGCTGATGGAGGCACTGGCATCGCCGCCCACTTCTACTGCGGCCGCCGGTGTCAACCCCGTAACTATCAGTGCCGACATTACCGATAACAATATTGCGATTCTCATGCGGAATCGCCTGCTCCTAGCGAGCATCTTCCATCCCCCCACGGGTACGGCAGCGGTGCGGCTGCGCCATTCAATTGTCAAATAACGCCTCAGTGTAACCCGCAGATTGGGGTATATAAACCGAGTGGAAGAATAGGGTGTAATCAACTACCTGCCGAATTGTGCCCGTGGATCGCCTCGTTCGTAACAAAAAGCTGAATTGCAAATCGAAACTCAAGAATTCCACAGGATTGGATCAAGAAGCGCGCAATTTCCGGAAAATGCAACGGGAGCGCCGGTCGGAGCTGTTATTTTGCCAGGCAGCTCCGCGGCACCGGGGCCTGACACGAGCCCATCATCAACGCGAAACGTTCTTGAAAACATCGTGGTGCAGGCTGGGGCCATCGAAGCTGTTCGGGGAAGGGGCCCAGAGATGATTGAACAAGACAAGCTTGAAGTGCGGTCCGGTGCAGAACTGGCTGTAGGCGACGAGATTGAGGCCTGGCACCGGGGGCGGCTGGCTCACCGGGGGACCGTGAGCAGCACGATCCAGGACATCGACCTCGTCTGGATCATCGACGCCCGGACCGGAGCCCGCCGGCTGCTGGACCTCGAGCAGCTCAGCGTGCGGCGGGTCGCGGCCGGAAAGGCGGCAGACGCCGTCGGGCATTCCAACGGTGCCGGAAGCGTAAGGGCGTCCGACGCCGGGAACCCGGCAAACGCCGTCGGCAAGCCTCCCGCCCGGCGAAGGCCTGTGAGAAGCCTGAGCCAGGTGGTCTTTATTGAGGCACCGGCAACGCGCTAAGCGTCAGGGCAGGTTGCTGAACCGCTCCGCCTGGGTCTTGCTGCCCTGCACGATGATCTGGTCGTCGTCGTACAGGACGGTCTGCGCGGTGGTGTGGCCCCAGATGCCGCCGGGGCGCTTGACCGCCACGATGGTGATGCCGTACTTGTCGCGCAGGCCCAGCACGCCGAGCGGACGGTCGCGGGCCTCGGTGGGCGGGCTGGTGCGGATCATCACGAAGTCGTCCTCGAACTCGACGTAGTCCAGCAGCGAGCCGCGGACCAGGTGAGCCACCCGCTTGCCCATGTCATGCTCGGGCCGGATCACGTGGTCTACGCCGAGCTGGTTGAGGATCTCGGCGTGCGGCTCACTGATGGCCTTGGCCCAGATCTGCGGCTTCTTGAACGTGAGCAGGCGGGACGTCGTGAGGATGCTCGCCTCAATGTCGCTGCCGATGCCCACCACGGCACGGTCGAACTCGTGGACGGAGAGCTGGCGCAGCACCTCCTCCTTGGTGGAGTCCGCCCGGACCACGTGCGTGAGTCGGCCATTGTAGGACTGCACGGTGTCCTCATTGGAATCGATGCCCAGCACCTCGGTGCCCTGCGCCTCGAGCTCCAGCGCCAGCGACCCGCCGAAGCGGCCCAGTCCGATGACCACCACCGAATCCGCCTGTGCCGTGGATTCGGGGGAACGGGAGAAGAAGTTCTTAGCCAATGAGGGGCCTTTCCTTCGGGTATTCGTAGAGGAGCGGGCGTTCGCGGAGCGCCAGTGCGGCCCCGAGCGTCACCGGGCCGAGGCGGCCGACAAACATCAGCAGGATCAGCACCACCTGCCCGGCCGGCGGCATGCCGGCCGTGATGCCGGTGGACAGGCCGACCGTGGCGAACGCGGAGATCACCTCGAACAGGATCCGCTCCTGGCCGAAGCCGGTGATGATCATGAGGAACATCGTGGAGCCGGCTACGAGCGCGATGGCCAGGAGCACCATCGTGATGGCCTGCCGGTGCACGGCGCGGGACAGGCGCTTGCCGAAGATGTTCACGGCCGTTCCGCCCTGCAGTTCCGTCAGCATGATGAAGAACAGCACGCTGAAGGTGGTGATTTTCAGGCCGCCCGCGGTGCCGGCCGGGCCGCCGCCGATGAACATCAGGATGTCCATGCCCAGCCAGGACACCTCGTGCATCTGCCCGATGTCGACGCTGTTGAACCCGGCCGTGCGGGTAATGACGGACTGGAAGAACCCGGCCAGGATGCGCTCGCCGGGGTTCAGCCGGCCGAGGGTGGCCGGGTTGGACCATTCGACGGCGGTGAGGAAGACAGTCCCGCTGACCAGGAGCACCCCAGTGCCCACCAGGACCAGCTTGGTGTTCATGCTCCAGTGGATGGGCCGCTGGTACTGCCGGCGCAGTTCGAACAGCACCGGGAAGCCGAGGCCTCCGATGATCACCGCAGCGGCGATGGGCAGGCAGATCCACGGGTCCCCGGCGAAGCCGATGAGGTTGTCCGTGTGCAGCGCGAATCCGGCGTTGTTGAAGGAGGACACCGAGTGGAAGACACCGTGCCACATGGCCCGCCCTGGCTCGTAGCCGTAGCCGGCCACGAGCCTCACGGCCAGGATGCCGGCGAGCACGATCTCCACGGTGAGGCTGATGGCCAGCACCCCGAGCAGCACGCGGCGGACGTCGCCGAAGCCGGTGCTCCTGGTCTCAGCGGCGGCTGACAGCCGTGAGCGCAGGCCCAACCGGCGGGCCATGAGCACGCCCAGCAGCGTGCCGAAGGACATGACCCCGAACCCGCCGATCTGGATCAGGGCCATGATCACCACCTTGCCGAAGCCGCTCCAGTACACCGGCGTGTCAACGGTAATCAGCCCCGTGACGCACACCGAGGACGTGGACGTGAACAGGGCGTCGAGGAAGGGTGCACCCTCGGGGCCGTTCCGCGAGATGGGCAGCATGAGCAGGATGGTGCCGACGGCGACCGCCCCGGCGAACCCGAGCACGATCACCTGGGCCGGGTGCTGCGGCGCGAAGACGTTGAGAATGCGCGGGAAAACTTTGGAGCCGCCGGCCCACAGCCCGCTGTACCTACGGTCCGTTCCGGCCGCAGGCGGGGCCTTCGGGGCAGGAACGTCGCGCATACGCGTCACGCTACCACCGCGGTGTCCCCTGCAGCCGGTGTGAAGGAGGAGGCGTTAAGAAAGCGTTAAGATCCCCGGTTTTGGCGCTTTGCGGATTCCGGCCGGTGCTAGGCTCCCGTGGTCATCAGCAAACTGCCCATGTGAATCGAAGGACCCCGTGGCCACCTCAAGCACGCAAGGCCGTGTCCTGCCATGCTGACCCAAAGCGCCCCGTTGCTGTGGCTGATCCTCGGGATCGGCGCAACCGGCTACATGATCTACCGGCTCATCAGAGCAACGAAGTAGCCCCCGCCGTCGGACGCCCTCCGCCGTCCGACGGCGGAACCTCCGCCGCTGGGACGGCGATTTCCCCCAAAATCCAGAAAGACACTCCATGACCGCACCAGCCCAATACTCCGTTCCGGCCAGCGTGCCCAACCCAGAGCGGGAGAACGGCCCCGGCGGCGCGTTCACGCGGTGGCTGCTGGAGCACAAGGTGCACCAGCCGGTGGGGCCGGAGTCCGCCGAGGGCACCGGGCACCAGCAGAGCTGGTGGAAGGTCATGTGCCTGACCGGCGTGGACTACTTCTCCACGCTGTCCTACCTCCCCGGCATCGCCGCGCTCGCCGCCGGGGCGCTGTCGCCGCTGGCCACGCTGCTGATCGTGGCCCTGACACTGCTGGGCATGCTGCCGATGTACCGCTGGGTAGCGCAGGAGAGCCCGCACGGGCAGGGGTCCGTCGCCATGCTCGAGAACCTGCTCCCGTTCTGGCGCGGCAAGGTGTTCGTGCTGGTGCTCCTCGGGTTCGTAGCGACGTCGTGGATTATCACCATCACCCTGTCCGCCGCCGACGCCACCGTGCACATGCTGGAGAACCCGTACCTGCCGCCGTTCCTGGAGGGCCAGGCCGTCCCCATTACGGTGGTGATGCTGCTGATCCTGGGCGGGGTGTTCCTGCTGGGCTTCTCCGAGGCGGTGGCCGTGGCCATTCCACTGGTGGGCGTCTTTCTGCTGCTGAACGCCGTCATCATCGGCACCGGAATTTACGACGCCGTCACCCAGCCGGGTGCCGTCGCCGCCTGGATGGCGCAACTCACCTCCTCCGGCGGCGGTTTTGGCAACATCGCCGGGCCCGCGATCCTGGCGTTCCCGCTGCTGGTCCTGGGCCTCTCCGGCTTCGAGACCGGCGTCAGCATGATGCCCTTGGTTAAGGCTTCCGGTGCAACTCCGGAGGAGACGCTGCGGAACCGGATCCGCAATACCCGCAAACTCCTCACGACGGCGGCCGTGGTGATGAGCGTCTACCTGATCGGCAGCAGCTTCGTGACCACCGTGCTGATCCCGGCCGAGGCGTTCCAGGAGGGCGGGCCGGCGAACGGCCGAGCGCTCGCATACCTGGCGCACGAGCGGCTCGGGAACGGCTTCGGGTCCGTATACGACGTCAGCAGCATCCTGATCCTGTGGTTCGCCGGCGCCTCCGCGATGGCCGGGCTGATCAACATCGTGCCCCGGTACCTGCCGTCCTACGGCATGGCGCCCGACTGGTCCCGCGCGGTGCGGCCCGTGGTCCTGGTGTACACGGCCATCAGCATCCTCATCACCATCGGCTTCAAGGCCGACGTCAACGCCCAGGCAGGCGCGTACGCCACCGGGATCCTGTTCATGATGGTGTCCGGCGCGGTGGCCGTGAGCATCTCCGCCGCGCGCAAGAAGAAGCGCGGGGCCGCCGTCGGCTTCACCGTCCTGACCCTCGTGATGCTCTACGCCCTCGTGGAAAACGTGATCGAGAAGCCGGACGGCCTGGCGATCTCCGGGTTCTTCATCCTGGGCATCGTGGTGGTGTCGCTGGTGTCCCGGGTCTCGCGGACCACCGAGTTGCGGGTGGACCGGATCGAGTTCGACGAGGCTGCGCGCCGATTCGTGACGGACACGATTGACTACGACGGGCGGATCAACATCATCGCCAACCGCCCGCAGGCCAGAGACGCCAAGGAGTACGCCGAGAAGGAGGCCGCGCAGCGGGAAAACAACCCCGTGCCCGGCACAGCCGACGTGATGTTCCTGGAGATCGACGTCACGGACCCGTCGGGCTTCAGTGACGTGCTCACGGTGCGCGGCGTCGAGGTGGCCGGGCACCGCGTCCTGCGCGCCACCAGCCCGGCCGCGCCCAACGCCATCGCCGCGATCCTGCTGGCCTTGCGCGACGCCACCGGGGTGCGGCCGCATGCGTACTTCGAGTGGGCCGAGGGCAACCCGCTGGCCCACCTGATGCGCTACCTGCTCCTGGGCCGCGGCGACACCGCCCCCGTGGTCCGCGAGATCATCCGCGAAAACGAGCCCGACCCCGCCCGCCGCCCCGGCATCCACGTCGGCTAGCCCGCGGGACCCTCTCTCACTTCCTGCCGGTTTCCCCCCAACGCTCTTTCAGTTCCTGCCGGTTTCCCCCCAACGCTCTGTCAGTTGCCAACCGCGGCGCACGACATGTCCTGTTCACCGCGGCGTCAGGTGAGGGTGGGCAAGCGTTAGCTGCCAGAGGGCAGGGTGGTGGGGCGCGCCGTCGGACGTTCCCAATCAGGGACACGCGGCCGCGTCGCCACCGCACTGAAGGAGAACCCTGTGCTGCTCAAAAGCACTGTCACTGCCCTTGTCGCCCTAACGGCGTTCGCCGGAATCACCGCCCCATCCACCGCGGCACCGGGTGCCGCCGTCGTACTGGGGGAGCCGCATGCCGCAGCGCACGCGCACAACGATTATGAACACGGCCGGCCGCTGCTCGACGCGCTGGAACACGGGTTCACGAGTGTGGAAGCGGACGTCTGGCTGGTGGACGGCGAGCTGCGCGTGGCGCACGACCTCGCGGATGCGCGGGCCGGCATCACCCTCGAAAGCCTCTACCTGGACCCGCTCGACAAGCTCGTACGGCAGCAGGGCCACAGCGTTTACCCGGGCTGGGACGGTAGCCTGCAGCTGCTGATCGACATCAAGAGCGACGGTGAGACGACCTATGCGGCCGTCGAGAAGGAACTGGCGGAGCACCCTGCGCTGATGACGCGCTACGCCAACGGCAAGGTTTCGACCGGGCCAGTCACCGCCGTCATCAGCGGCAACCGCCCGCTGGCGACGATGCAGGCTGCGCCCAAGCGGTTCGGTTTCTATGACGGCCGCTCGGCGGATCTGGCGACGGGGATGCCTGCCGCGCTGATGCCGCTGGTCAGCGACAACTGGACCAAGCTGTTCACGTGGCAGGGTGTCGGGCCGATGCCGGAGGCCGAGCGCGCCAGGTTGCGTGCGTCCGTGGAAACCGCCCATGCTCAGGGGTACCGGGTGCGGTTCTGGGCGACGCCGGACCAGGCCGGGGCTGCGCGCGACGCGATGTGGACCGAACTTCATGACGCCGGTGTCGACCACATCAACACTGACGACCTTCCCTCGCTGGACAGGTTTCTGAGCAGGCGTGGCTAGGTCCCTAGAATCTTGCAGTCTGTGCCGAGAGGCAGACCGAGCAGGCTTAGGAGAACAGTCACTTCGGCTTTGACCGGAGCGGACTTCCACCCACCAGGCCCAACAGCGACGAGGGAAAAATCAGCTGAACCGGAGGCGAGCACGCCATACGATACATCGAGGCTTGCCTGGCTGCCGTTATTGCTACTTCCCTGGCCGGTCGGGCCGCCGGGGTTGGACGGTGTTAGGGTCCACGCATAGCCGCTTCTTGGCAGACCGCCGTCGGGCAGAGTCCAGCTGAAGCGGACCTCTCGGAGGTCGACTGCGCTACAGGTGAGTGAAGTCGGGGGCATAACCGTCCCGGCCGCAAGTGTCGCTTCGGCGCGCTGCGGCACTATCCAGGCCGCAGTCGTCGGCTCCGGGGGCGCCACTGCAAAGGCGCCCACCAAGGCTAGGAGCCCGACGACGGCGAGACGCTGCCGCTTCACGTCGCGGCTCCCTGGTGCTCGCTTTCATTCCGGCGGCGGCGCGGCTCGTCCCGGGGCCAGAAAGCCCACGTCACGACGACGGCCATTGCGACAGTCATGCCGCCCATGACGAGGGGGTTGTTAGCGGCGTTCACCGTGTAGGCGAGTTCCGGCGCGGACCAGAGGACGATCCGCACCGTCTCGACTTCATAAGGCAGCGGATCGTCAGTGGGGTTGGCGTCGCCACGCATGGTGATGCTGGCGGCGCCACCTTCTGCCGGCGATACCGACGTGACGCGATGCGTCACCGGTAGCGCCGACGGCCTGTCAATGGTGACGACGTCTCCCACCCGCACCTCGGACGCCGGGATTTTCTTGACAACGGCGAGTGAACCCGCCGGAATTGTCGGGCTCATGGAACCGGTCTTGAACATGATCAGCGTGATCTGGAAGAAGAAGGCGAGGATCACCAGGACGATGCAAACCGAGCCCCCGACCGCGGCGACGTTTAGGAGTGCGTTGCCTAGACGCGCTCGCATGTTCCTTCGGCTCATGGCCGGTCCTTCCTTGTCTAGGCCGATGTTCCCGTGAAGAACCAAGTGACTGTTGCGCCCTTCCCCTGGTAGCTGGTGTCTGTGAAGGGCTTGATCCGGACGTCAAAGCAATAACGCAGCGGCGCCTTGCCGCCGTCGGCGACTGGCGTAGGTACCGGCGTAGGCTCCACGGCAGTGACGGGCAGGTAGGCGGACGACGATCCTGCGACGTAGCGAGGTGTGCCGGCGAAGGCAGCGGCGTCGCAGGTTGTCTCCGCCGCAGTCAGCACCGCCCGGTACTCAAGCGCAAGCGTCAGGTCTCCGACCGGCGACAAGCCTCCTACTGACGTCGAACTTGTCAGTGCCACCGTTCCGCCGACCGTAGATTCCGGGGAGGTGCGGATATTGAGCCATGCGTATTCCGACGCGCCGGGTGACAGTCCGGTTGCGCCAACCACGAGGGATGCGTCCGCCACTGATGGGCTGTCCCTCCAGCCCGTGTTGTTGGTGCTGGATTGCAGGCGGAAAGTGCTGGCGGTGAAAGTGCCAGCGGCGTACTCCGGGTCGGACCAGGAAGCGAGGGTCACGCTGGCGCCCAAGCCGAGGACGAGGGCGCCAGCGAGGACCGCGCGTACACGCGTGAAAGTGCGGTGCCGCAGCGGTTTCACGGGTTTGCGCATGACGTGTTAGGAGTTACTCTTCGCGACGAGCTTCCAGGTGGCCGTGGCAGTCGTGTCCTGAGGGAGATTGCTGGTTGCACTGACTAGAACGCAAAGGTAGACGTTCGCTCCTGGATTCCCTTGAACAGGTTTGTCGAGGGTAAAGCTGCCCTCACCCGGATCAGTATTGAATTTTGTGTTTGCCGGGACAACGGTGTTTTCGGGAGTGGGTAATGCCGCAGTCGAGCAACCTGCCACTGATGGAACCTCAATGATTCCGTAACGGAGTTCGTCGGTGCCTGTAGAGCCGGCGGCAGATTCGACGGTTACTTCTCCCGAATAAGTGCTGTCTGCATCCAGGTGCACTACGTAGGGCGCAGCCACTACTTCGTCGCGGCTAAGGTTGTTGAAACCATCCGAGAAGCTCAGCGCATTAGCAGCGCCTGAAGTGTCGTAGTTTTCGAACGGGATAACGCCGTCCTTGCTTCCCATCATCTTGAAGTGGCCGCTACCAAAGGCGCCGTTCACGAATTCAGAGTCGTTCCACGCCGCCAGGGTCACGGCGGCACCAATACCGAGGACCAGGCCGCCGGCCAGAATTGCCTTGAGCTTCCTCTTCTTGGAATTATCCGCAGAAGGCAAAGCGGTCACTGTCGTAATTTCAGTCGTGGACATAGTTCCCCCAGGAAGTTTTTTGTCTGATTTTTTCAACCGAATTCATACTGTCACAGGACTCTCACTTACCTGCCCGATCACGCCTAAGATCTGCGCAGGATTCCATCAATATTGAGTCAAGGTTGTTGTGGAGCGATGGAGCGTTGGGGGAGAAGCGGCGAAAGCTGAGAGAGCGTCGGGCTACTGGTGGCAGGAAGTGAGAGAGCGTCGGACCTACGGGGCTGGAGAGGCCGCGACCACCACGTTTTTGCCCCACGGGTCCTCGGTGTAGCAGCTGATCAGCACCAGCCGGTTGGGCACGACGTTCCAGATGTCGCTGTCCTTGAGCGTGTTCTTCTCGTGCGTCGTCACGGAATCCACGACGTATTTCAGTGTGCCGGTCGCCGTGGTCACGGTGACCGCCTTGCCCACGAGGGACTCGTCGCTGAGGCGGTTGAACGGGGCGTCCCTGCCGTCCCAGCTGTGCCCCACGATGTACGTCGTGTTGGTCGAGCCTGTGCCGGGCACGCCGTAGCTGGTCAGCCAGTAGGCATCGAGGGTCAGCGGCGGCACCAGCGACTCCGAAGCCATCTCGTCCGCGCTGGGCGTCAGCGGCAGTACCCGTACATCCAGATCGGCAGCGTCGATCGACACCGCTGTCGGCGCTGCGGCCAGCGGCCGCAGCGGCTTCCGGGCGGCGGGGGTGCTCGGGGAAGCAGCCACCGCTGACGGAGCGGCTGAAGGCACGACGGCGGTGCTGCCGCCATCGTTCGGGGCCACAGCGTTCGACGGGGCCAGGTAGAGAGCGGCGGCCAAGCCCGCGGCGGCGACCGGGGGCACAGCGAACCAGTGCCAGCGGATGGGCCGGCGCTGACGCCGGTGCCGGCCGGACGTTTTTGGCGCTTCCAAGTGATGTGCCTAGTTGCGGGCGCGCTCCGTGCGGCGCATCCTCCTGGCGACCGCTGCCGGCACAGCGATTCCCGCCGCGAGGAGCCCGGCGAGGAGCGCCAGTCCAGGGTCAACACCCGGCTCGGCTTCGACCGCGGTCTGTACGTTGAGACCCTTGTTCGTTGCGACGGCGGCGTTGCCGCCCCCGGCGGGAGTCGCAATGAGCGCAGCGCCAACCGACGGCGTCGTGCTTCCCGGTGCACCGGCCGGTGCGCTGGCCAGCGTGTTTCCCGGTGCATTGACGGGGGGAGCGACTGGCTGAACCACCGGGGGAGTGGCCGGCGGCGTGACCACGGGATCAACGCCGGGGGTGTCCGGATCGCAGGCCGTCAGGTACGCCTCGAAGAGGCCCATAAGGTTGGTGGCGGAAGCCTCATCGAGCGAGACGGCTGCCAGCAGGGATTCGAAGTTGGCGACCGCTGCATCCAGGGCGTCCCGGGCCTGGATGAGCTCCGGTGAAACCATGGCAGCGTTCAACTCCGACTCCCGCAGCTCCACAGCGTCTCTGGAGTCTCCACGGGCCTCGTCTGCCGTTTCATAGGCGATCTGCGCGGCTTCGATTGCCTCGGGATCACCGGTATCCTGGGCTTCCTCCAGTGCCTCTTCGGCTGCGTCCTTGGCGGCCTCGTCGTCAGCGAGCTGTGCCTCGGCCGCGGCCAGAGCAGCCTCGGCGTCGTCGACACCCTGTTGAAGGGGCGTGTACGCAGCTTCGGCCGCCGCCGCCGCGTCGACTGCGGACTCGAGATCGGCAACAGTTGCCTGCGTGATGCCCGCGGCGCCGAGCGCGGACTCGTATTGGTTAAAGGCCTGCTGGCAGGCGGCGTCGCCGGGTGCCGCGGCGGCCGTCGGGACTCCCAGAAAAAGGCCGCCGGCGAAAACTGCAGCCGACGAACCGGCGGCGACCCATTTAGATACAGCGGTCATAGTGTGTGCGTCCCCCAAATACACGAAGCGGCCGCCGGGACGGCCCCGGCAGTTTCAGCACGCGGCAGAGCGGCTCATGACGGAGGGTCCGAAGAGTCCGGCAGGGCCGTGCAGGAGAGTCGCTCGTACTGCTGATCATCCGAAGTACGACGGCGAGACCCCAGTTTCTGCCTGAATGCCGCCCGAAAGATCGCTGTGAGGCTAAAGTACCGAGCAATTCCCGTTGTGGCAAACGTCACTGACACGCTAGCGCGTGGGTCCGGTCCCCTCAGCTGCCGCCAACCGGATCACGTGAAAAGCCAGCGGGTCCAGGAGCTTCCTGGTGCCGGTCCTGGTCTCGAGGATCCAGAACATGCCAAGGACCGGCACGGTTTCCGTCACTTTTCCCTCGTAGTAGAGGCGGCCGTTGTAGCGGGCCTCCACCAGATCGCCCGGGGAGAGACATCGGCAGTCGATGATGCGCCCGGGGGATCCGTCGGTCGCGGCCGGTTCAGCCATGGCGGGCTCCGTCCTGGCGCAATCGGCGCCGTCATCCTGTTGCGCCACTGCGCTCCTTCAGGATGGGGCCGGCACATTGCCGGGCGGTTTCCACCGGGTGATTTTCGCGTGACCTGCTGCGGCGTCGGCCGGCGCCTTCAGCCGCTACGCGGCGAGGTGAGCGCCGGGGCTAGGCGGGGCCGGGGGACTGCAGGCCGGGGGCCACGGAGAGGTTGGGTTCGGTCTGGGTGAGGTCGCGGGCGCGCAGGACTGCCATGGACTTGGCGGCCACCTTCAGCACCGAGCCGGCGCCGATCGGACCGCGCTCCACTCCGGTGCCGGCCGTGTTGATCACCATGTCCCAGGCCTCCGCAAACTCAACCGCCGGGAGCGTGAACTTGATGTCGTCGTCGTGCGCGTTGAAGTACAGCAGGAAGTTCACGTCCGTGATCCGGCGGCCGCGGTCGTCCCGGCCCTGGATGCCGTCCCCGTTGAGGAACACGCCGATGGTCCGGCCGAAGCCGCGGCCCCAGTCCTCGGGAAGCATCTCCATGCCGTCCTCGTTCAGCCACACGATGTCCGGCAGTTTCTCGCCCTTGCCGCGCCGGACCGGCCGGCCGTCGAAGAACGTGCTGCGCCGGAACGTGGGGTGCTGGGCGCGCAGCCGGTTCACGGCGGACGTAAAGTCCATGAGCGGCAAGTCGACGGCGTCCCAGTCGATCCAGCTGAGCGTGGAATCCTGGCAGTAGACGTTGTTGTTGCCCTGCTGTGTCCGGCCCATTTCGTCGCCGTGCGCGATCATCGGCACGCCCTGGGACAGCAGCATGGTGGCGATGAAGTTGCGCTGCTGCCGCGCCCTCAGCGCCAGTACCGTCGGATCCGTCGTCGGGCCCTCCACGCCGCAGTTCCACGAGCGGTTGTGCGATTCGCCGTCGCGGTTGCCCTCGCCGTTGGCGTCATTGTGCTTCTGGTTGTAGGAGACCAGGTCCCGGAGGGTGAAGCCGTCGTGGGCCGTGACGAAGTTGATGGACGCCACGGGCCGCCGCCCTGAGCGCTCGTACAGGTCGGCGGAGCCGGTCAGCCGTGACGCGAACTCGCCCAGCGTGGCCGGCTCGCCCCGCCAGAAGTCGCGCACGGTGTCGCGGTACTTGCCGTTCCACTCCGTCCACTGCGGCGGGAAGTTGCCCACCTGGTACCCGCCCGGGCCAACGTCCCACGGCTCCGCGATCAGCTTCACCTGCGACACGATCGGGTCCTGCTGCACGAGTTCAAAGAACGTGGAGAGCCTGTCGACGTCGTAAAACTCCCGGGCTAAAGCGGCGGCAAGATCGAAGCGGAACCCGTCCACGTGCATCTCGGTGACCCAGTACCGCAGCGAGTCCATCAGCAGCTGCAGGGAGTGGGGCTGCCGGACATTCAGGGTATTTCCGGTGCCCGTGTAGTCGACGTAGTACTGCTTGTCGTCCTCCACCAGGCGGTAATACGCGGCGTTGTCGATCCCCCTGAAGCTCAGGGTGGGCCCCAAGTGGTTCCCTTCCGCCGTGTGGTTATAGACGACGTCGAGAATCACCTCGATCCCCGCACGGTGCAGCGAGCGGACCATCGCCTTGAAGTCCTGGACCTGCTGGCCCATCTGGCCGATCGAGCTGTACGTGTTCTGCGGGGCGAAGAAGCCGATGGTGTTGTAACCCCAGTAGTTGCTGAGCCCCTTCTCCTGCAGCGTCCCGTCATTGACGAACTGGTGCACCGGCATCAGTTCGATGGCCGTGATGCCCAGGCGCTGCAGGTGCGCAATGACGGCAGGATGGGCGACGCCGGCATAGGTGCCGCGCTGCTCTTTGGGCACCTCGGGGTGCAGCTCGGTGAGGCCCTTGACGTGCGCCTCGTAGATGACGGAGCGGTGGTACGGGATCCGGGGCGGCCGGTCCCCGGCCCAGTCGAAGAACGGGTTGATGACCACGCCCAGCATGGTGTGCGGCGCCGAATCCTGGTCGTTGCGGGAGGACGGGTCTCCGAAGTTGTGGGAGAACATGGCCGGGTGCCAGTGCACCTGCCCGGCGACGGCCTTGGCATACGGGTCCAGAAGCAGCTTGTTCGGGTTGCAGCGTTGGCCCCTGGCCGGGTCATAGGGTCCGTGGACCCGGTATCCGTACTTCTGCCCGGGCTGGATCTGGGGCAGGTAGCAGTGCCACACATACCCGTCCGCTTCGAGGAGCTCGACGCGCGTTTCAGTGCCGTCTCCGGCTATCAAACACAGCTCGACGGCGGTGGCCGCCTCGCTGAAGAGCGCGAAGTTTGTCCCCATCCCGTCAAAGGTCGCACCCAGTGGATACGCGCTGCCCGGCCAGACTTCCATGATCACTCCTGCGGCTGTTCAGTTGTCTCGGAACCATGCTCAATGTCCAGTTGGGGTCCGCGCGCCTCGCCCTGAACCAAGGCTAAGCACACTTAGTACTTTCGCCAAGCTAGATTCAGGTCCCGGCGCGATATAAATCAAATCGTTGTGATTCCGGCCTCGTGAAGCCCGTGTTTCCGCCGTCCCGCCCCGGCCCCCGCCTACGATAAAGGGGATGACTCCGAACAGCCCGCCGCCCTTCAGCCTTCGCGGCATCGCTGTTCCGGCGTTCGGCCCTGCCCTCCTGTTCAGCGTTGGCCAGGGCGCCATCCTCCCTGTTGTGGCGCTGTCCGCCCGTGAACTGGGCGCATCCGTTGCCGTGGCCGCTTTGATCGTCACGCTCATGGGGCTGGGCTCGTGGTTCTTCAACCTGCCGGCTTCGATGATCACCCTGAAGTTCGGCGAACGGTGGTCCATCGTGGGTGCGGCCGCCGCGGGGGCGCTCGCGCTGCTGGCCGCCGGGCTGTCCCTGGTGATCAGCGACGGGCTCTGGCTGCTCGCGGTGGCGATGGCCGTCGTTGGGATGTCTGCCGCCGTCTTCAGCCTGGCCCGGCAGAAGTACCTCACCGAAGCGGTTCCGGTGGAGTTCCGCGCCCGTGCCCTGTCCACGCTGGGCGGCGTGAGCCGCATCGGAACCTTTGTTGGCCCGTTCGTCGGCGCCGCAGCCATGGCCTTCGTCGGCATCAGCGGCGCGTACTGGGTGGGCGTGGCCGGCATGGCTGCGGCCGCCGTCCTCGCCGTGGCAGTCCCCGATCTGGTGTCGGTGCACGGAACTGACGGCAAGACCGGACCGGAGCCCACCCTGCGCGGCGTGGCAGTCTCCCATGCAGGCGTTTTCCTGACTGCCGGAATGGGCATCCTGCTGCTCAGCGCACTCCGCGCCTCCCGGCAAGTGGTGATCCCGCTGTGGGCCGACCACCTGGGCCTCGACCCCGCCCACGCCTCGCTGGTGTATGGGCTCTCCGGGGCGATCGACATGCTCGTCTTCTATCCCGCGGGCAAGGTGATGGACCGGCGCGGGCGGCAGTGGGTGGCCATCCCGTCCACGCTGATCATGGGCGTGGCGCTGGTGCTGATCCCGCTTACCGGCGGGTTCACCAGCCTGCTGCTGGCGGCCCTGCTGATCGGCTTCGGCAACGGGATCAGCTCGGGCCTGGTGATGACGCTGGGTGCCGACTTCTCGCCCGACCTGGGTCGCGGGCAGTTCCTGGGTCTCTGGCGGTTCATGGCCGACGCCGGCTCCGCCGGCGGGCCGGTGCTCCTCTCCGCGGTGACGGCCGTGGCCTCCCTCGGCGCCGGCGTGACGGCCACCGGGGTACTGGGGTTTGCGGCGGCAGGTGTGTTCGCCGTCGTGCTTCCCAGGCTCAGGCACCGCCGGAACTACTGACGCTTCCCACCCAACTGACTCGCAGTTGCTGTCGTTTTGACGGCTGAAAACGACAACTATTGCTAGTCAGTTGGGTAGATGACGCATCCGCTTTGGCGGAAGAAGTTAGGTTAGCCTACACTCAGCTTGGCCTTTTCGGCCGTTCGCTGTGCGTCTGCCGTTGCCGCAGACATGAATCTAGGTGGTTTCGTTGCGCTCTTCCTTCCCGCTGTCCGTGTCCGTGGGGCTCGTGGCGCTTCTCTCCCTGTCCGCCTGCGGCTTCAGCGGCGAGTCCGGCAAATCCAGCCAGGCGGCCGACCCCGACCAGCGGATCGTCGTCGACAACTTCCGTGCACCCGTCGCGGACTGGGCGCTGGAGAGCGACGCCGCCTACATCCTGTCCCTGTCCGGTTGCCTCGAGACGCTGACCCGCTACGACGAGGCGCAGGGGAAGATCGTGCCGTCGCTCGCCACGGAGTGGAAGCAGGTCTCCGACCTCGAGTGGGACTTCAAGATCCGCGAGGGCGTCAAGTTCCAGGACGGCGCCGCGCTGGACGCCAAGGCGGTGGTGACCTCGCTGCAGAACGTCCTGGACGCCGAAGTCCCCGCCCGCGCGTTCAGCCCGAAGGTGGTCAAGGCGGTCAAGGCCCTCGATGAAAATACGGTCCGCGTGACCACGCCGACGGAGAGCCCGCTGGTTCCCTACCGGCTGGCCAGCGTCAACACCGGCGTGCTGTCGCCGGCCGCCTTCAAGGGCGAGACCGTCGACCCGTTCGGCCACTGCACCGGCCCCTTCAAGCCGGTGTCCGAGAAGCCGAAGCAGTCCCTGACCCTGGACCGCAACGAAAACTACTGGGGCGGCCAGGTGCAGCTTGCCGGGGCAGAGATCCGTTTCATCACCGACGGTGCCACCCGTACCGCACAGGTCCAGACCGGCGAAGCGGACGTGTCCCTCTCCATCCCCGTCTCCGGCCTCGCCGCTCTGGAGTCGGACTCCGACGTCAAGGTCCTCAAGGCGGATTCGCCGCGGACCGCCACGCTGTACATGAACAACGGCAAGGCCCCGTTCGACGACGTCGACTTCCGCAAGGCGGTGCGCTCGGCTCTCGATCTGGACGCCTTGGCCGCCAGCGTCTATGAAGGCGCTGCAGTCCCGGCCACCGGTCCGTTCGCGCCGTCGGAGCCGTGGGCCATCGAGGGTGCCCAGACGCCGAAGCAGGACCTCGACGCCGCCAAGAAGCTGCTCGCCTCCGCCGGCTACACCGCCGGCCGTCCGCTGGAGATCATCGCGATCGTGGAGCGTGCGGAGTTCGCTGACGTGGCAACCGTCATCCAGGAGAACCTGAAGGCCGTGGGCGTTCCGGTGAAAATCACCACCAAGGAGTACGCCGCCGTGGAACCGGACCTGCTGTCCGGCAACTACGACATGGTGCTGAGCCAGCGCAACCGGCTGATCGACATCGCCGACCCCATCGGCTTCCTCACCGCTGACTACACCTGCGACGGCACCTACAACCTCAGCCACTTCTGCAACGCTGAGTATGACAAGAAGGTCGCCCAGGCTGCGACGACGGCCGACGCCCAGGCGCGCTACCGGATGTACGCCGAGGCCGGCCAGATCCTCCAGGACCAGGCCGTGAACGTGTGGCTGGTCAACGAGCAGGCCACCGACGCCGTCCGCACCGACCTGCAGGCGCACGTCCAGGACCCCCTGGCCCGCTACGTGCTCCGGGCCGAAACGGCCAAGTCCGGATCGTGACGCCCCCGTACCGCGGACCCCGAGCGCAGGGTCCGGCATGATGCTGTTCCTCGCCAGGAGAACGGCGGCCCTGGTGGTCGCCGTTCTTCTGGCATCTTTCGTGGTGTTCCTCATCCCGTACGTCACCCCCGGCGACCCGGTCCGCAAGATCATCCGCTCGCGGGTGGCCGGCGACGCGATCGATGATTCCGCCGTCCAGGCGTTGACCGCCCAGTTGGGGCTCCAGGATCCACTCTGGACCCAGTACCTGCGGTGGCTGGGACGCTTCGCGAGCGGCGACATGGGCCTGTCCTACACCAGCCGCACGCCCGTGGTGGACCAGGTGCTGCCCGCCCTCTGGGTCACGCTCAGTCTGGTGGTCATGACGCTGGCCGTGGCGGCTCTGATAGCGGTGATCCTTGGCATTGCCGCCGCGCTGAACGAGGGGCGGGCGGCGGACAAGGCCATCACCGCCGTCTCCCAGGCGTTCATCGCCATGCCGGAATACTGGCTGGCGCCCATGCTGGTGCTGGTCTTTGCGCTCGAACTGTCCGTGCTGCCGTCCGCCGGGTGGGAAGGCCCGACGTCGGCCGTGCTGCCCGTGGCGGTCCTCGCCCTGCGTCCGGCGAGCCATTTCACCTCCGCGGTGCGCGAGGGAATGCTCGACGCGCTGGGCGCCGACCACGTCACCGCCGCACGGGGCAGGGGACTGAGCTACTTCCACACCGTGCGGAAGCACGTGATCCCGAACGGCCTGCTGCCCCTCACCACGCTCGCGGCCGTGTGGTTCGCGGGGCTGCTGGGCGGGTCGGTCATCGTCGAGGTCATCTTCGCGATCCCCGGGATGGGGCGGCTGCTGTTCGACGGCGTCCTGAACAGCGACATTCCGCTGGCACAGGGAGCAGTGGTGGTGGTCGTCGGGCTGGCTGTCCTGCTGACCACGGCCGCGGACCTGGTCCACGGGCTCCTCAACCCCCAGGTCAGGATGCGGCATGCGTAACCTTCCCCTGCACATCCGGCTTGCCGCCTGCGTGCTGGCCGTCGTGGTGCTGTCCGTGGCCCTGGCCGGCTGGATGGCGCCCTATCCGTCCGCCGAACAGGACCTCGCCTCCCGGCTGTCTGCGCCTAGCGGCGCCCACTGGCTGGGCACCGACCACCTGGGCCGCGACACCATGAGCCGGCTGCTCGACGGCGGCCGGTTCTCCCTGACCATCGCCGCCCTGGCGACGGTGCTCACCGCGGCCATCGGCACGGCGGTCGGCGTCCTCAGCGCGCGCCGGCGGGGGTGGCTGGACGAGTTTTTTACCCGCACCAACGACATCCTGCTGGCCATGCCGGAGATGGTGGTGGCACTGTTCCTGGTGGCAGCGATGGGAGCAGGCTATCCGTCCCTGCTGCTGGCCCTGACCGTCACCGGCTGGACCCCCTTCGCGCGGCTGGCCCGGGCGCTGGCCTACGACGTCTCGGCCCGCGGCTTCATCGAGGCCGCCCGGGTGCTGGGCTGCTCGCCGTGGTTCACGGTGCGGCGGCACATCCTGCCCCACCTGGCCGGCCCGCTGCTGGGACAGGCCACGCTCCGGTTCGGGCAGTTCCTGATCAGCGTGGGCGCCCTGTCCTACCTGGGCCTGGGCGTGCAGCCCCCGCAGTCCGACTGGGGCTCGATGCTCGCCGCCGCCCAGCCGTACGCCGTGAGGTCGCCGATGACCATCCTTGCGCCCGGCCTGGTGATCTTCACGGTGGCGCTGTGCGTCACGCTCATCGGCCAGCACCTGGCGCGTATGTCCAGCAGCCGGCTGCTGCTGGCTTCCGCCCCCGCACCGGAGGCCACCCATGCCTGAGGGCCTGATCATCGATGACCTGCACCTTAGCCTGCGGGCTCCCGCCGGGGTTTCGTCCGGTTCGTCCGCCCGTCCGGTGCTTTCCGGCGTCGGCCTGACCGTGGCGCCGGGCGAGTTCGTCGCCCTGGTGGGGGCATCCGGAAGCGGCAAGACGATGACCGCGCTGTCCGTTCTCGGACTGCTGCCGCCGCAGATCCAAGCCGCGTCGGGGTCCATCACCCTGGGCGGAACCGACCTCCTTGCGGCCAGTGGCGCGGCGCTCAACCGTCTGCGCGGCGGCCGGATCGGGATGCTGTACCAGCAGCCCAAGCGGATGTTCAACCCCCGCATGACCGTTGGCAGCCACCTGGCCGAACCCTTGAAGCTGCACCGCGGTCTGCGCGGACGCCAGGCCAGGGCGCAGGCGCTGGAGCTGCTCACCAGCGCCGGGTTCGAGGACCCGGAGCGGGTCGCCCGGGCGTATCCGCACCAGCTGTCCGGCGGCATGGCGCAGCGGGCCATGCTGGCAGTGGCCATGGCCGGGCAGCCGGAGCTGCTGCTCGCCGACGAGCCGACGTCCGCGCTGGACAAGGTGCTGGAGCGGCAGATCCTGGAACTGATCGACACCCAGCGGCGCCAGCACGGGCTCGGCGTCCTCTACATCACGCACGACCTTGCCACCGTCTCCGCGTTCGCTGACCGCGTGGTGGTGATGGATGCCGGCCGCGTCCAGGAGGAAGGCCCGGCCAGATCCGTCATCGGCGCACCCCAAACTGCTTGTGCCAGGGAGCTGCTGGAGGCATGCGCCCTCACCCGCCGTCGAATTGTGGTGGCCGGGGAGGCCCTCGGCCTTGGCCCGTCCCGAGACATCCTGGCGCTGGACGGCGTCACCAAGCGGTTCGCCAAGGGGCGGGGCGCCAAGCCGGCTCTGAAAGACGTCTCGCTGAGCCTCCGCGAAGGCGAGATCCTCGGCGTCCTGGGCCAGTCAGGCTCCGGGAAGAGCACCCTGGCCCGGTTGCTGGTGGAGGTTGAGGCCCCGGACCGCGGCAGCATCACCCGAAAACTGCGGGCAGGGGACGGCAAGAACGACGGCGGCAGTGCTGGTTCCGGCGTCCCGGGCACCGGGGTGCAGCTCGTCTTCCAGGAACCGCACGACGCCTTCGACCCGCGGATGAGACTGTTCGACAGCCTGGAGGCGCCGTTGCTCCGGCAGCGGACGGGCACGGCGGACGGGCGCCGGGAGCGGATCCAGCAGGCCGTCCGGGACGTTGAGCTGGACCCCGATCTGCTGGACAGGTACCCCAGCCAGTGTTCAGGGGGCCAGTTGCAGCGGCTGACGATCGCCCGGGCGCTGCTGCTGGACCCGGCAGTGCTGATCTGCGACGAGGCGACGTCGGCGCTGGATGCCGTCACGCAACGCAAGGTCCTGGACCTGCTGCTGCGCCTGCACCGGGACCGCCAACTTTCGCTGATCATGATTTCGCACGACATGAACGTCATCCGGTACATGAGCCACCGGGTGGCAGTGCTGTACCAGGGTGCCCTGGTGGAACTGGCCGGCACCTCCGAGTTCTTTGCCAACCCCCGGCACGGGCACAGCAAGGAGTTGGTGGCGGCGGCCCGCGCGCATCCGGCGGCCTGCGCTGCTCCAGTGGCCTGCAGTGACCTGGCGGCCTGCGCTCATCGGATGCTCGGCGCGAATGTGGCTGGCGGCCGGCCCGGGACTTCGCGTTCCCTGGAGCTCGTCAGCGCCCGGGACGCCTAGGGACCCCGGGTTTGAAGTCATACCTGCCTGAAACGCGCATCCTGCTCGGCACTCAGATGGTGTTCAATCTGGGTTTCTATGCGGTGATTCCCTTCCTGGCCGGCGCCATGGGCGGGGATTACGGACTGGACGCCGCCGCCGTCGGCCTTGTTCTGGGCGCCCGCACCTTCAGCCAGCAGGGGATGTTCCTGTTCGGCGGCCTGCTGGCCGACCGGTGGGGTGCCCGGCGGGCGATCCTGACCGGCTGCCTGGTCCGCATCGCCGGGTACGCCACCCTGGCGGCCGCGTCGGATTTCACGCTGTTCCTCCTCGGCGCCGTGCTCACCGGTGCGGGAGGTGCGCTGTTCTCGCCCGCCCTGGAGTCCCAGCTGTCCCATGCGGACCGGGCGCATGCAGACCGTGCCCATGCCGACGCAACCAAGGGGCGGGCTGCGGGCAAGGGCCGGCGCTCGGTGTTCGTCTGGCTGGCCATCACGGGGGAGATGGGCGCCCTCGCTGGCCCGCTGCTCGGGGCGGCCCTGCTGGGGTGGGGCTTTGACGCGGCGCTGGCGGCGGGAATCGCCGTCTTCGTTGCGGTGACGGTCCTGCTGTGGTTCCGCCTCCCCGCCAGGTCACCGGGGAAGCCGAAAACTGCGGGAGCGGGGGAGCCGGAAGCCTCGCCGGGCCAGTCTCGCAGCGCACTCGGGTGCCTGAAGGACCGGCGCTTTGTGGCGTTCTGCCTGCTTGCCAGCACCAACATGGTGGCCTACAACCAGCTCTACTTCGCGTTCCCGCTTGAGCTGGACCGGCGGGGCCTGGACGGTTCGTGGCTGGCCATGCTGTTCCTGCTCGCCTCCGTGCTGACACTGCTGCTGCAGCTGCCGGTGGCCGCGGTTGGCCAGTGGCTGGGGGCGGGCCGGGCCATGTCGGCAGGCTTCTTGCTGGTGGCAGCTGCCTTGGCGGCCGCCGCTTTGACGTCCGTCCAGGCGGAAGCCGACGGTGCTGTGGCGGGAGATTCCGGAGTGGGAGGGGCCGCGCCGACTGGTTCAACGCAAGCCGGCGCCGTGGCGCTGATGGCGGGCATCGTCGGCGCCCTGATCCTCGGCCACATGCTCCTCAGGCCCACCATCCTGTCTCTGATCCCGCGGTTCATCCCGCCGGAAGGGGCGGCCTCGGGGCGCGGCGCCTACTACGGGCTGTCCGCAACCTGTGGCGGCATCGCCGTGCTGGCGGGGAATGCACTGCTGGGCTGGCTGCTGGATCTGACGGACCGGAACCACTGGTGGCCGGGAACGCCGTGGCTGCCGATGGTGGGCCTCGCGGTTCTTGCTGCCCTGATGCTGCCGCGGCTTCTGCAAGGGATTCACCGCGGCAGCACCCTCGGGACGGCGACGGATGCGGCCCCCATTCCCAAGGGCGGCCTGCACGGGGGAGGGCGGACCGTCAGGGTTGTGGTTACATCCCAGTCCAGCGGCGGAGCGTGCTGTTCACGAGGCCGATGAGCACGGCCGTCCACCAGCAGGCCTGCGAGATGCTGAGTGCGATCAGCAGGCGCGTGCGCAGTCGGCGGCCCAGTTCGCTAAAGCGTGTTTCCCGCGGAAGTGCGAACATCTTGTGCATGGCCGGCGCGATGCCCAGGCCGTTCAGCATCAGGATGAGCACACAGCCGAGCTTCACGGCGGTCACTGGGTTGGTGATGTCAGGCTGGATGAGCGCTCCGGATGCCAGCAGCAGCGCCAGGCCGCCCCAAATCAGCGGCTTTGTTGCGCGTTCAAGCTTGGGAGATGCATGCATGTGCACCTTGCCCAGAAGCCACAGCAGGCCCAGCCAGTCCACGACAAGGATGGTGCCGAAGGCCAGCACCAGGGCGAGGATGTGGCCGGCAAGCCCGATGCGGTGCAGTACCGGGCCGAACTCCACGAAGTGCCCCACCAGCAGGGAGGCAAGCCAGCCCGCGGTGCAGAGGACGCCCAGCAGCACCAGCCGGACGGTCTGCTTGCGGGACGTGGGAGTCCTCAGCGCGGCGCGGTTGCGGCGGGCCGTGACTGGTCGGCGCTGGGATTGATACCTGGGCGCGGAATTTGCGGCGGTACGGGTTTCAGGGCGGGTCAAGGTGGTGCGGGTGTCGGCGAACATAATGCCGGCCTTTCATCACTGTTGTGCTCCCCTGAGAGTGGTGCCGGGAGCTGGGCTGACCGGGGCGTTCCGGACAGCAGGGAGTTGCTGGGCTAGTTGGGGGATTTATTTGAGGGGCCGGGAGTGGCTGGCGCGCTGCGATGCAGGGCGAGGCCCCTGAAGATTGTGGCTCCAGAGGAGTTTCGGTCTACCTAAATGAATACGATACAGGTTGATTTGTGGATTAGGCAAAGAAAGAGTTCCTTATTCCACGGCGTGGCGGGTCTGAATTTCGCCTTATTGCAGGTATTGACGTGTCCTGCTAACGGGCCTTCCACGTGGGCGCAGAAGGCCCGCTCGTGGGGGTTTCGCCTCGGAGTTAATCGCGCTTCAGTCGTCCAAACCGTGGCCGCCGCTGTCTTCTCCGGACCCGGAATCCTTGCGCTGCCCGCTCTTGTCATCGCCCGGTTCCGGGGCGGTCCGAAGGCCGCCTTTGTCGTCCCCCGTCTGGCCGGCGACGACGGCGGGATCCCCGGCAGCGCCGGCGCCCCCGGACGGGGAACCGATGGTGCCGCCGGGCTGGGACGCGGCAGGGCCGGCGTCGGGCATGCCCGTAACAGTGCCGTCCTCATGATCTCGATCGTCACCGGGCTCGGGCTCGGGCTCGGGCTCGGACTCGGACGATGGTGACGGGGACGGCGACGGCGCCGTCCGCCGGCCGCCCTTGCTGTCACCGGATTCCGGCGCCCCCTTGGTCTTCGCGGGGGCGGGAACTGTGCTGCCGCCGTCGACTACTGACGTCACGTTCGGCGTAGCCTTCGCGACGACGGCGGCGGTCGGTGCCGCGGTGCTGCTGGACTTGCTGGGCAGGAGGACGCTGTTCGCGTTGCCGGTACCGGACGGCGCAGTGCTCAGTACCTGGGTGTTGACGGCGAGAGCGGCGGATCCGGTCACGAGGATCCCGGCCACGGAAAGCACGAGGGCTGCTCTGGTTTTCATGGATCCTCCAATGTGTCGTCGGAAAGATTGCTTTTGGGAAGTCAGGAACCGGCGGCCATCATCCTCCGTCTTGGATCTCATGCAGATGCGCGAGCATTGCCTGTTCGGGGTGTCCCGGATGCTCGGAAACGTGCCTGAGCAGTGATAACCGGAGGTCCGGTCTCAGCCCTTCGTCGCCGAGGATTTCGCCGATGAGCCGCATCAGTTGGCGCTGCAGTATGCCGCCCTGGGGGGCGCGCTGTGCTGGCCGATGGCTGACCCAGGCCGGGTCGGGAACTGCTGGGCCGCCGGCAGCCTGATGGGCAGGCAGCCTCTCCGACGTGTGGGACTGCCAGTGGCTGTCACCGGGTGAGTGCGGGTCCGGGGTCATCATCTTATTCACCTTCCACCTTCGCCGCCCCGCGGGCCCTTCCGGCATGCGCTGAGACCGGCGGCGTTGCCGGCAGTATCCCGGTGTGAAGGGGAAGTGCCGTCTGGGGTAATTGTTGCGTCAGGTCATGGTGGATTTACCGGTGAACCTTGGACTGCCGAAGAGGGTGAGGTCCCCCCAAACCGGAGGACGCGTCAGCAGTGCGCGGCGGCGAGCGGCCGCTGTTTGGGTGGGGGGTCTCGGTTCTCCCAAGGTTGACTGGGAATTTCCTAGGAACCGCTGGCACTCTTTTTCCATCTGGTCCGAAGCCACAGCCGCGAGTGGTCGTTCAGCCAGCTGGCCGGCCCGGCATTGCACCCCCCTGACGTGCCGGGCCGGCGCCCCCAATCCTTGAGGGGTCCGCCGGCCCGCAACTCTGTCGCCGGCGATGCAGCTCATGGCAGTTTCCTTGGGTTGGCGGGGATGACGGGGATAAGTCCCGTGGGAAGTTTGATGTCGGCGTCTTCGGGGCGGTCCTGCCCCGCCCGTTCGATGGCTGCCCGGAAGTGGGGCAGGCTGCGCTCCACCATGTCCTCATTGGCCGTGAGGGACATCCGGAAAAACCCCGGTGTCTCGAACAGGACGCCCGGAAGCACAAAGACGTCCTCCTGGCCTAGCGCCTCGGTGAAGGCCTCGTCGTCTTGAATGGGGGAATGGATGAACAGGTAGAAGGTGCCTTCGGGTGGCCGGAGCCGGTATCCCATCCCGCCCAGCTCCTGGACCAACCGGTCCCGCTTCTGCTGCAGCCGGCCGACGTCGATGGTGAACGTCTCCAGCCGCGGAAGCGCGTACTGCAGCACGGCGTTGGGGTAGATCCAGCCCATGGCCAGCTGCATCGCCTCGACGGCGATGCCGAGCTCCTTGCGGTCCGGCACGCTCGGCGGCAGCGCCAGGTACCCGATCCGCTCGCCCGGCGCCAGGTGCGTCTTGCCGTAGGAGTAAGCCAGGAGCGTGTACGGATAGAACTCCGCGGGGCTGTGGAAGCGGGCACCGTCGAAAACGATCCTGTTGTACGGCTCGTCGGACACCAGGTAGATCCGCCGGTCTATCCGCGCCGATGCCTCGTCCAGGAGGGTTGCCAGCTGGCGGAGGAGTTCGGGCGGGTAAATCCTGCCGGTGGGGTTGTTCGGCGAATTGATGATCAGCACCCGGGTCCGCTCCGTGATGGCCGCTTCAATGGCCGCCAGATCAAGGTCGAAGGTCTCGAGGTCGATCCGGACCTTGACCGGGACCAGTCCGGCCTCGACAGCGAGCGGCTCATAGAGGAACCAGGGCGGCAGGCTGTAGATGACCTCGTCGCCAGGATCGGTAACCGCCTTCAGCGCGAGGGCGATGGCTGTGAAGCCGCCGGTGGTCAGGTACAGGTCCTCGGCTTCGAACGGAACATCGAGCAGACGGCTGAGCGAGTCCGCGGCCGCCTCCCGGGCATCCACCTCATTGGTTTTGTACGCGAACCACTGGTCGTCATGCGGGTGGAGCGCGTCCCGGAGGGCGTCCACATAGGCGTCCGGCGGCGTCTGGTGCGGGTTGCCCAGGGTGAAGTCGCAGATGCCCGGAAGATGTTTGCGGCGGGCGTAGGTGGAATGGTTGAGGTGCTCGGAGATCCTCTGAAAGGACGGAATGGAGGCCACCTCAAGGGCGCGGCGCGAGGCGGGGGAGTCCTTCACAGCCCGGTTTCCTGGGGCTTGGCATTCGCCTTCGCCGTGAGCAACAGATACTCCCATTCCATCTGCGCGGGCGTATCGCCGTGGGCTTCGATGTACGTGCTGGCAAGTTCCGTGAGGGCATCGTCCAGGGCCTTGGCTTTCCCGTCGTCGCCGGACAGCGACTTGTACACGGAGATGGTGGGGCCGTAGTGCGACTTGAAGTAGTGCAGGAAGTCTTCGGGCTGGCGGAAGCTCGTGATGGCAACGGTCCGCTTCTGCGCCCGGATGTCGCCCAGCCGGGCCCCGAACAGCTCACGGACATGGTCCTCACTGCCCCACAGCGGCGGCGGCTGCGCGTCGGGCGGAGGGGGCGGCGCGAACGGCTTCATGACGGCGAACATCTGGCCGATGAAGCCTTCCGGGGTCCAGTGCAGCAGCCCGATGGTCCCGCCCGGCCTGCAGACGCGCACCAGTTCGTCGGCGCTCGCCTGGTGGTGCGGGGCGAACATGGCGCCGAGGCAGGACATGACCACGTCGAACTCGCCGTCCGCAAACGGGAGATTCTCGACGTCGGCCTCCACCCACTCGAGCTCAACGCCGCGGTCGGCGGCCTGCCGGCGGCCGGCGTCGAACATCTCCGGGGTGAGGTCGCTGGCTACCACCCGGGCACCCATCATGGCCGCCGGGATGGCCGCATTGCCGGCGCCCGCGCCGACATCCAGGACGCGCTGGCGCGGTTTGATGTTGCAGGCTTCCACCAGGATGGCGCCCAGATCCGCAACGAGCTCGTTGGCGAGGGCAGGGTAGTCGCCCTGCGCCCACATGGCCCGGTGCTTTTCCTTCAGGGCTTTGTCCGCCTCGGCCTGGTCGTTCATGTCCGCGCACCTCTGCTCTCGCAGGTCCAGTTTCAGCGCACTGTTGAGCCAGTGGAGGCTGTGGTGCGACTTATTGTCGGCTCCCCGGCCGGGGTTGTAAAGGTTGCGGGCGGTGGGGACAGGGGAGGGCACGCCGGCGCCCTGGTTAGTTTCGGCGTCGGACGGCGTACGCGAACAGCGACGTAGTGGCCACGGTGGCCAGGTACCCGGCGATCACGATCAGCGAGATGCCGGCCGAGAAGTAGTTGGTGGTACTGGCCTCGTGACCGATTCCCGGGGCGATCATGACCAGCGAGTACACGGACACCGCTGCCGACGCCAGCCCCAGCACCATCGGCAGCCCGATCCACAGCCGCGCCGAACCCCAGTGGCCGCCGAAGCCGTCCCAGACGTTCCATTCGTGGCCGTCGTTGCGAAGAATCAGCCAGCCCGCGGGAATCATAAAGCAGCCCACCACCAGGAATGCCGCCACCACATCCGCCGGCCTGTGCCACTGGTTCACGAGTGTGGACATGCCCGAGGCGATCGCAAAAGTGCCGCCGACAAAGCCGGCCAGCGGCCGCCACCGCGGGGACGACATCAGGAACACGGCTGCCGCCGCGGACGCCGCCAGCGTGGTGTGACCGGACGGCAGCGAGTTCAACTCCAGCGTCTCCACGCCCCGGTCCGGCCGCACCGGCAGCAGGTCCTTGAGCACCTGCGTTGCGATGTTCGCCGCGACGCACGCCGCAACGGCAATACCCGCGGCCCGCCATCGGCGGTGAATCACCGTTACTAGAAGAACGACGACGGCGGCCATCACCAGGGAGATGGTAGGCAGCAAGTCCAGGAACCGGGTGGTCACCTTGCCCGCGGGCCCGTGGATATCCACGGCCTCCACCAGGGCGGACTCGTCGATGAACTGGCCCGTCGTGGTTCGGACGAAGTAGTAGTACGTGGCCGCGAGCCCAGTGGCGCAGGCAAGGGTGGCCACGGCGAAGAGGAAGCCGGTGCCCGCTGCGAGGCGCATCCGTCCGGCAGGCCGGGGGGGCTTCTGACGGCCCTGCTGCTGGCGGCCCTGTTTCTTACGGCGGGGGTCCCTGAGCTGGAAAGTCATCGTAACAAGGGTGTCACAGTTTGCTGGGAGACGCCTGTCAGGCGGGTAAGTGCGTCATGTTCGCCCGGCCTTCCCTGATGCTCGACTACATAGGGCGGGGGGATTACGTTGGGGGCATGACCGAAAACCCAGACGAGACCCGCACTGTTTCCGACGAGCCCGGTCGCGCAGAATCCGACCGCGACACCGGCCGCGACGAAACCGACCTCAGCACCAAGCTGGACCCGGATTTCATCCCGCAGCAGGGCGAGACCCCCGAGGCCAAGCGCGCCCGGGAGCATCCCGAGGAAACCGGCAGCTGACGGCCTGAACCGGGGCCTGAACCTGGGCCTGTTCCGGGTGCTAAACGCAGGCCGGCGGACGGCTAAAGTTGGTGCATGGGCGGTCTCGCGGATGTACTTGGCCCCATCCTGGAAATGATGACGTGGGTGGGCTTCCTCCCCGGCGTGCCGTTGCTCGTATGGGGACTCATTATCGAACGGCGCCGTTGCGCCTGGACCAAGACCACGGGCGAGGTTTACACCGCCGGCGGCTTCACCGGCTTCCGCTGGACCGACCAGGAGAACGTCCCGCGCCAGACCCTGGTGGACTCCGACGTTGCGCGGGGCCTCGTGGCCGGCACCCAGGTGGAACTCCATTACGACCTCTGCCACCCTTCACGCTGGGGCCTGAAACCGCCCAAGCACGACAACGTCATCCTGGTCCTCGGCTGGATCCTCACCGGAGTGGGCATCCTGAGCACCGTCGGGGGCTTCGTGCTGCTGCTCTTGTGAGGCCCGGACAAGTCCGGCCCGGATGAACCAACCCGGGCCGGACATACATCGGGTACCCGTGCCGCGGCGGGTACCCGGTCCGTGGGGCAGCCGGTGCTGCCTTGTTCGCCAGCTAGACGTGCGGGTCCACTGTTGCGGCCCGGCCAGCGCGTGCGGGACGTCCGCCGCGTCGGTTCCGGTCCCGCAGGTGGTCCAGCAGCGCCTGTTCGGGATGCCCGGGGTTCTCCGCCAGATGGCGCAGGAGCCGGCGCCGGACCTCCGACCGCGGATCAGCCGTGGCGAGCACGTTGTGGATAATATCCAGGACCTGTTGATGGAGCTCGGAGTCGTCCACCATGACAGTCGTCGGCTCGCCAAAGGCAGCGTCGACCGTCGTCCCCCACCGCTCCGGCGGGATGGGTTCATACAGGTCGCGGAATTCCGTATGCATCACTGGCTCCTTCTTGCGGGGAGAAACTGCTTCTGCGGACTGCCTCCGGGTACGCCTAGCCATTACTGCTGCCACTCCTGCCGTTGTTGCTGGAGAGACCGCCTTTGTCCTCGAGTTGGCTCGAGGACGCTAAATCGTCGGTGGGTGCCGGTGCCGGGGAAGTGACCTGCGCCGGTTCCACGAACTCGACGCCGGGCTCCGCTGCTTTCGTGGAGAGCGGAGAGGGGGTGGCTTCGTTCAGCGGAGCCGATTTAAGCGCCGGAGACGTGGTCTTGGGCGTGGCAGCGGGGCCGGTGGCCGGCGTCAGCCGCCGATTTCCCGTGGATGGGTCGAGCTCCTGGACCGAGTGACGGGGAGCCACCTCGGTAACAATCACGCCCGGTCCCAGGCCGGTTGGAGCCCCGGCAACAGCCTGCGCCCAGACAGTTATTCCGGCGAAACCCACCAGCGGAATGCTCAGCAACGACCACTTCTTCATGGGCCGGCCCTCCTTCGTGCTTTCACTTTGAGGCGTAAAGGTGAGGCAGGGATGAGACGCGGATGAGAGTCTTCTCATCGCCGGGCGGGGCCGGGTTTAGCGCGGTTAAGGGGTTTGAACCGGACCGCCATGCCCGTTCGTTCCATCAACGCCAAGGCACACCAGACGGTAGCCCACGCCCCGGACGGTTTGGATGCGGTCCGCGCCCAGCTTGTGCCGCAGGTACCGTACGTAGACGTCCACCACGTTGGACGACCCCTCGAAGTGGTAACCCCACACCCGGCTCAGAAGCTGCTCGCGGCTGAGCACCTTGCCGGCGTTCTCCATGAATGTCCGTGCCATGACGAACTCCCTCGCGGACAGGTCGATCACGCGGCCGCGGATCTCTGCCGTGCGGAGGTTCACGTCGAGGGACAGGTCGCCGCAGACGAATGTCGGGGCGGAAGCGACCACCTGCGCGCCGCGGAGCCGGAGCTTGATGCGGGAGAGCAGTTCTTCGAACCGGAAGGGCTTGGTCATGTGGTCATCCGCACCGCCGTCGAGCGCCGCCACAGTGCTCTCAAGGCTGTCTGCCGCCGTCAGCACGATCACCGGAATCGTTGAGCGCATGTTCCGGAGGTTCTTGAGGACGGTAAGACCGTCCATCCTCGGCATGGTGATGTCCAGGATGAGGAGGTCGAACTCCCCGGACGTGGCGTAATCCAGCGCCTTCACCCCGTCGAAGACCTGGGTGGTGGTGTAGCCGGCCGCTGTGAGGCCTTTGGCGAGGAAGGCGGCAATGCGGGGCTCGTCGTCGGCGATCAGGATCCGCGTCAAGGCGTACCTCCAGCCCGGATGGCCAGTTCAATGCCCGACGCCGGCCCGGCCAGCTTCGGTTTGCCGCCCCGGCGCCGTTTCTTGGGCCGCGCATCACCTTGTGCGTCGAAGCCCTCGGTGTCGCCGCCGGTGTCCGCCGCGACGGAGCCATCCGTTTCATCGCTCTCATCTGTGCCGCCGGACGGTATCCGGAGCGTGAAGCGGCTGCCTTTGCCCTCCTCCGACTCCAGAAGCACAGTGCCGCCGTGCGCCTCGGCGATGGCTTTGACGATGGAAAGGCCCAGGCCCGAGCCTTCCGTGGCCGCCGAATTGCTGCCCTTGCCGAAGCGTTCGAATATGCGCTCATGCTCGTCCGCCGGAATCCCCGTGCCGGTGTCCGAGACCCAAATTTCCAGCTCCCTGGACGCGCGGTGCCGCGCTGCCAGCTCGCGGACAACTACTGCCCGCCCGCCCTGGGGAGCGCCGCCGTCGTCCTCCACCCAGGCGCCGCCAACGGATATCTGGTCCGACTCGGACGTGTGGTTGACCGCATTGGCGGCGAGCTGTTCCAGCGCCTGGGTGAGCCGGCGGCGGTCAGCGCGGATTAGGCCGCCGGGCCTGGCCTCCAGCCGCCACTGCCGCTCGCCGAGGACCCGGACGCGGTTGAGGACATCCTCCAGGAGGTCATCCGCCTCCACCCAGGCGGGCGTCACGAAGTCGGGCCGGCCGCTGCGGGCAAGCAGCAGCAGGTCATCCACCAGCACCTGCATCCGGTCAAGTTCGTCCAGGAGCAGCTCGCGGGTCTGGTCCACGTCGTTGGGGTCCCCACTGCGGAGCAGCTCCAGGTACCCGCGGATGATCGTCATGGGGGTGCGCAGTTCGTGGCTGGCGTCGTGGACGAAGCGGCGCTGGTTGTCCGATCCGGATTCCAGCCGTTCGAGCATTCGGTTGAAGTTCATGGCCAGCTGAGCGATGTCGTCAGTGCTGGCCGGCACTTCCACCCGCTTGCTCAGGTCCTCAAATGTCGTGGCCTCCGTGGCCTCGCGGAGCCGCCGGACGGGGCGCAGCAGCCGCCCGGTGACCAGATAACCCACCAGGCCGGTCATTGCGAGCGTGACGGCGGACGCCAGGGCAAAGGTCCACATCGAAGCGAAAACCTCCTCGCGCTGGGCTCCGATCTCGCTCGAGGTAATCAGAAGACCCTGGTCTGGGCGGCCGCCCGGCAGGGACACCGACGTAATGGCCAGGCGGACCTGCCGGCCGTCGAGGTCGATGTCCCGCATCACGGTCTGACGGGGCACACTCCAGTCCCACATGTTGTCGGTGATCGCGGCCGTTCTGAGCTTGGTCGGCTGCTCCCCGGCAGGCAGGATGACGCTGCGGCCGCGGACCACGGTCATCACCGACACGTAGCCCCCGGGAGCACCGCTGCGCAGATAGGTTGTAAAGAGGCTGTTCAGGGAGGCATAAGGTGCGCCGGAATTGGGCTGGCCGCGCTTGGCCAGCGCGTCCAGGTTCTTGCGCGGCACCTGGAGCTCGGCATTGACGCGGTCATTGAGGCTGTTCAGCTGGGCGGCATGGGTGGCGGCGCCGGCGACAAACAGGCCCACGGCCATGAAGACGAGCAGCGTGGCCAGCAGCCGGAAGCGGACGGAGTGGACTTCCGTGCGCAGCGCGCCGGCCGTGTTCATGGGACCACCCGGGCGAATCTGACGTGTGATGCACGTAACACGTCGCGAGGCAGGGCTGGCCACGCAAAATTTTTTTGAAATCGGGGGTCGCCGGCAGAGACGCTCATCGCCGAGTACTCGGAATACTTGGTTGTACCCGGCCCGGCCATGGTCTGTCTCATTGGATCACCCATTTCACGCTGATTCGGCGGTCCTCCGGGGATGAAAACCGCAATAGCACCGCTGTTACTGCGGTAATACGAATCTAGCCCCGGGTTCTTGGGAAAAACTTGGTGTCTGCGGCGCCGCTGCATTCCCGGCAGGAGGTTCCAGGGGAGCCGTGGGCCACCCCAGCCTGGTGGTGGCCCGCTTGATGCGAAAGCAACCAAGTAGTGGCCCAGCCGAAAGTCGAGTACTCGCTACTCGTGCCCACACTTGCCCGAGTGACAAGTATGAATCCAAGCCATTCATGGGGAATGCAGTTCATGGGGATAGTAGGTGCACAAAATGGTACAAACTGTTGCAGAAGATACTCGTTGGTCCCGGAGAGTTAACGACGACGAGTACCTTCCAAACTCAATGGAAGACGCTGGTGGAACAACGACGAAGTTGTCCATCAACATCCTGGGCCCGCTCCGTGTCCGCCGCGGCGGCGTGGAGATCGGATCCCACGAGCTTGGTGGGCCCAAGCCCCGCCAGGTCCTTGAAATCCTGTTGCTCAAGCTGGGGACCCCGGTCTCCAAGAACCACCTGATCGAAGTTTTGTGGAATGGCCAGCCGCCGTCCGAGGCACTGTCCACTCTGGAAAGCTACGTCAGCGTCCTGCGCCGCCACCTTCAGCCCGGGAGCGGCAAGGGCGGAGCCCTCCGCACAGTCACCGGAGGCTACATGATCGACCGCGCCATGGTTGACTTGGACCTCGATCGGTTCGATGAGCTTCTGAAGCAGGCGGGGCACGCCTCACCAGAGGAATCCTTCCGGCTGCTCGAGAAGGCCCTCGGCATCGCCTCCGTGCCACTGCTCGGCGATGAGCTGCTGGCCGGCTGGGCAGAGGAAGAGCGTTCGCTCCACTCAGCCCGCGTCGCGAGCATCAAGGCACGGGCCGCGGAAGCAGCCGTCGCCGTCGGACACCCGGAGCGCGCAGTGGCCCTCGCCAGCGAACTGCTCGTGGACGATCCCATCAACGAGCGCGCCTGGACCGCCTTGATCCTGGGTCTGGAAGAATCCGGGCAGTACATGGAAGCATTGCGGGCCTACGGGCGCTGCCGCCGGGTCATGGACCAGGAGATCGGCTGCCTCCCCGGACGCCCGCTTCGCGAAGCGCACGCCCGGCTGCTCCAGGCAACAGCCGCCAGCGAGGATGACATGGACCTCACAGATTCAGGTGCCCAGCCCCCGGCAACTTCCCAAGTCACCCGGGAAATCAGCATCCTGACCATCGACGACCACAGCACGTTTACCGAACTGCTGACGGCAGCCCTCGACCGCGAACCGGACCTGCGGAGCGTCGCCTCGGCTACCACCGCCAAGAGCGGCGTGGAGCAGAGCATCGCCCTCAAGCCCGACGTCGTGATCATGGACTTCCACCTGCCCGACGGCGACGGCCTCACTGCCGCTGCCCGCATCCTGGCCGACGCCCCCGACACCCGGATCGTCATGCTCACCGGCGACCCGACGCCGGAAGCGCTGCGGACCGCCGCCTCCATGGGTATCTGCGCCTTCCTGCCGAAGGGCGGATCGCTGTCCACCCTCCTGGACACCCTCCGCTACGCGCGGGCCGGCAACATGGTGGTGCACCCCTCGCTGGTGGCCCAGCTGGGCATGTCCACCCCCGCTCCGGCCCCCGTGGTCCGCGAAGTGGAGCCCGGCGGACCCGTCCTGACGCCCCGCGAACTGGACGTCCTTCGGCTCATGGCCGGTGGCCACGGGTCGAAGGAAGTGGCCAGCAAGCTGGACATCTCCCTCAACACCTGCCGCGGCTACGTGAAGGCAATCTTCGCGAAGCTCGGCACCCACTCGCAGCTCGAATCGGTCATGGAAGCGTCACGGCGCGGCATGCTCGAGCAGCCATCAAATGGCTAGGCCATCGCTCCGCAAACCTGCTCTGTTCCGCCCGTTCGAATCGCCGGCCTATCACAATTCCGAGGTTTTCAAGGCCGTCCGGCGGTTCCTGCTGATGGGGCTGGTTGCCCTGGTGGTGGTCACCACCCCGGTGGCCTTCTGGATCTGGTCCGAGGCGGAACGCCACGCGCTGGAGAACTCCAAGGAAGCCACCGACCACCTGGCCAACAACGTGGTGGGGCCGCTGCTGGACAAGGAAGTCCTGTCCGGCGAACCCACTGCCGTTGAACGGCTCGACGAGCGCCTCCGTCCCTGGATGGGGGAGACCTCGGTGTTCGAGATCAGGCTGTGGGACAAGGACGGGCGCATTGTCTACTCTGAAGATTCGAAACTGATCGGCAAGACCTTCGACCTGCCGCACGAGGCGCAGGAAATCCTGGACGGCGGGGACGTCCCCGCCAACCTGGAGACGCAAAAGGACGAGGTCAACACGCCCGACGTCGAAAACGGTGAGCTCGTGGAGGTCTACGTGCCCGTCGTGGCTCCCGACGGGCAGAAACTTGTCTTTGAGTGCTATTACGACGACGACGGTGTCCGCCAGGAGCAGGCTGCCGTTCTGTTCGGCATGGCCCCGCCGTTCCTGCTGTCACTTGCTGTCCTGCAGCTGGCACAGCTGTTCCCGGCAGTCCAGCTCGCCCGCAGGATCCAGGCCTATGAAGCCGGCCGGAGCCGCCTGCTGCGCCGGGCCATCGAAGCCTCCGAGCTGGAGCGCCAGCGCATTGCCCGGGACCTGCACGACGAAGTGATCCAGGAGCTCTCGGGCCTGTCCTACGTGATGGAGTCCGAGGAACTGCACAGCCCGGTGGGCCAGCGTGCGCTGTTCTCCGACGCCCGCCGGATCCTGCAGGACAACGTCCGCAGCCTGCGCGCCATGACCAGCGAGCTGTACCCGCCGGACCTGAACCGCCTCGGCCTCTCCGGGGCGCTCGCCCGGCTCGGCGATCCGCTCGAGGAACGCGGGATCAGCCTCGAGCTCGACCTGCCGGAGCAGTGTGAGCTGGACCGGGACCGGGCGGCGCTGTTCTACCGGGTGGCCCGTGAGGCCCTGGCCAACACCGCCAAGCATTCCAGGGCGACCAAGGCTGAGCTCCACCTCCATCAGGACGGCCACCGTTCGGAGATCCGCATCCAGGACGACGGCTGCGGCTTCGACCAGAGCCAGGGGTCGCCGGAAGGACACTTCGGCCTGCGCATCATGAAGGACACCATCGGCGAGGCCGGCGGCACGCTCCAGTTGATGTCCGCTCCCGGACGGGGCACCACGGTGATCGCGCGCTTCGGAGTCGGGGGCACCAAGGTTCCGGCCGCCGTCGAGCACGAACAGGAGCCGGTCCCCTCAACATGACTCACTGAATGGCGGCGGCCACGCCGGTACAGTGATTCCATGCCTGTCCCGTACCCGTCCCTCGAGGAACTGCTGCACAGCGCCCGCGTGGTGGTTCTGCCCATGCGCGTCAAGTTCCGCGGGATCCTGGAACGCGAAACGCTGCTCCTCCGCGGTCCGCTGGGATGGGGCGAGTTCGGCGCCTTCCCCGAGTACGGCGACGCCGAGGCCTCCCGCTGGCTTGCCTCCGCCATCGAAGCCGCCTGGCACGGATTCCCGGCGCCGCTGCGGACCAGCATTCCCGTCAATGCGACCGTGCCCGCCATCACGGCGGACCGGGTGCCGGAGATTCTGGACAGGTTCGGCCGCGTGGACGCCGTCAAGGTCAAGGTGGCGGAACGCGGGCAGACGCTCGACGACGACGCGGCCCGCCTCGCTGCGGTCCGCGCCGCCCTTCCGGACGCTGCCGTCCGCGTGGACGCCAACGGCGGCTGGGACGTTCCGTCGGCGGTGGAGGCACTGACCCGGCTGTCCGACGTCGGGCTCGAATACGCCGAGCAGCCCGTACCGGAGATCGAGGGCCTGGCGGAAGTGCGGCGCCGGCTTCGTGCGGCAGGGGTTCCGGTGCTGATTGCGGCCGACGAAAGTGTCCGCAAAGAGGACGACCCCCTCAAGGTGGCGCGGGCCGGCGCCGCCGACCTCCTCGTGGTGAAAGTAGCGCCGCTCGGGGGAGTCTGGCGCGCGCTGGAGCTGGTCGCGCAGGCCGGGATGCCCGCCGTCGTGAGTTCCGCCCTGGATACGTCGGTGGGGATCCGGGCCGGGCTCGCGCTCGCTGCCGCACTGCCGGAACTGCCCTATGCCTGCGGGCTGGGAACGGTCTCGCTGCTCGCCGCGGACGTGATTACCGAACCATTGGTGGCGGACGACGGCGCCATCGCCTTGCGCGATGCCGTCGCCGACGAGGGGCTGCTTGAGCACTACGCCGCCCCGTCCGAGCGCCGGGAGTGGTGGCTCGCCCGGCTCCACCGCGCGTACGCTGCACTCCAAGCCGCGGCCTAAACAACCCTCTCCCGCCTCCTGCAGGTTCTCCCGCGATTCTCTCTCACGTCCTGCCACCTTGCCCCTGACGCTCTCGCGGTTCCTGCAGCTTTTCCCCTGTCCCTCTCTCAGTGGGATGCGAGTTCACCGGATCTTCATCTGAGTGTCAGCTTCCGGTTCGCTTTCGATGGAAAGGTGGCGGTGCCGCATCTAAACCCTTGGAAGGTCTCTCTCCATGTCTGAAATCTCCGGACGCAAGTTCGCCCTGCTACCCATGCTCGGGCACACCAAAGGCAAGCGCAGCCCTATCACCTGCGCGCTCAAGTGCGACAACGCCTGCGCGGGCGACGTCTGCAACACGAGCTCCAACAGCTACTTCCGCGACATCGCCTCCACGACGCTATCCCGCCGCGCCGCCCTAGGCTTCGGCGCCGCAGGTGCCCTCGCCGTCGTACTCGGCGGTGCCGTAACGTCCGGCGAGAAGGCCATTGCCGACGGCGGAACGGGACTGTCCGCCGCCGCGAAGAACGGTTTTGGCCCGGGTGCGTCCAAGCTGCAGTTCACGGCCATCCCCGCCGTAGCGTCCGACGTCGACGCCCTGACGGTGCCGGCAGGCTTCACCTGGCAGCCGGTGATCCGGTGGGGCGACCCGATCTTCAAGGACGCCCCGGCGTTCGAGCTGGGCAACCAGACCGCCGCAGCGCAGGAGCGCCAGTTCGGCTACAACAACGACTACTCGGACATCCTCGAGATCCCCGGTAGCAAGGGCCGCCGCGCGCTGCTGTTCGCGAACCACGAATACACGAACGAGAACATCATGTTCCCGGCCAGCATGCCGGCCGCGCAGATGCGCGCGGTGGGGGCTGCTGCCCACGGCCTGAGTGTCGTCGAGCTGGAGCGCAAGAACAAGAACAAGCCGTGGACCTACGTCCAGGGCGCCCCGCTGAACCGCCGCTACCTGAACAGCACCCGCTACGAGCTGACCGGACCTGTCGCCGGCTCGGACCTGGTCAAGACCGTGGCCGACCCCGAAGGCCGCTGGATCAACGGCACCCTGGGCAACTGCTCCGGCGGAACCACCCCGTGGGGCACCATCCTCTCGGGCGAGGAAAACTTCAACGGCTACTTCGTTGCCCCGGGCACGTCCACCTCGGACAAGCGCTACGGCCTGACCAACAAGGCCACCGCGCGGCAGTGGGAGCTCGATGATCCCCGCTTCAACGCCAACAACGCCGGCTACGAAAACGAAACCAACCGCTTCGGCTGGATCGTGGAGGTGGACCCGTTCGACCCGACCTCGACGCCGAAGAAGCACTCGTCCCTGGGCCGCTTCAAGCACGAGGGCGCCAACGTGATCGTGGCCAAGTCCGGCCACGTGGTTGCCTACTCCGGCGACGACGAGCGCTTCGACTACCTCTACAAGTTCGTCTCCAAGGCCAAGTACCGCGAGGGCGACCGCAAGCACAACATGACGCTCCTCTCCGAGGGCGACCTGTACGTTGCCAAGTTCACCGGCAACGCCCCGGCAGCGGAGATCGACGGCAAGGGCTCCGTTCCGGCGGATGGATCCTTCGACGGCACCGGCGAATGGCTGCCCCTGGTGGTCGGCGGCAAGTCCATGGTGGCCAGCATGTCCGTCGAGGAAGTCCTCGTGTACACGCGGCTGGCGGCGGACAAGGTGGGCCCCACCAAGATGGACCGCTGCGAGGACGTCCAGCCCAGCCTGCACACCGGCAAGGTCTACGTGGCCTGCACCAACAACTCGGACCGCGGCAAGCCTGGCAAGGAAGGCGCCACCGAGATGAACCCGCGCAACGAAAACCGCGACGGCCACATCGTTGAAATCACGGAGACTGGCGACCAGACCTCTACGAAGTTCACGTGGAACCTGCTGATGGTCTGCGGTGATCCATCCACCGGTGACGTCACCTACTTCTCCGGTTTCCCGGCTGACCAGGTCTCGCCGATTTCCTGCCCGGACAACCTGGCCTTCGACTCCGTGGGCAATCTCTGGATCTCCACCGACGGCGCCCCCTCCGGCATCGGCAAGGCTGACGGTCTGTTCAAGGTCACCCTGGACGGCCCCGAGCGCGGCCGCGTGGAGCAGTTCCTGGCCGTGCCTCGCGACGCCGAAACCTGCGGCCCGATTGTCCGTGACACCGAACGCAGCGTTTTCGTCTCCGTGCAGCACCCGGGCGAGGAGGGCACCTTCGAGGCGCCGCACTCGTACTTCCCGGACTACGTGCGCGCCGGCGCCCCGGTCCGGCGCGGCCAGGCCAGGGCACCCCGTCCGGCCGTGGTCCAGGTGTTCCGAACCGACGCTTAGGGTTTTACCTGCCAGACGCTCCATCACATCCGGCCGGGTTTCCTCCCGACGCTCCATCAGATCCTGCAGGTTTTCGGCCAACGCTCGCTCACTTTCGTCGGGAAAGTGAGGGAGCGTTGGCGCTTAAGCGGCAGGAGGTGAGTGCGCGTTTGGCGCTTAAGTGCCGGGAGGTGAGGACGCGTTTGGCGTTGGACGGCAGGATCTGATGGGGCGTCGGTGGTGGCAGACTGGATTGGTGACTTCACAGGACCCCACCGAGCCCTCCGCCTACACCATCGGCGCGCCTGCAGACCCCGCTGGCACTGCCCAACCCGCGGCTTCCACGGCCAACCCCGAGCCTGCCCTGACGTCCATGGCTTCGGCAAGGATTGCCGTCGCAACGCTGCTCGGCGGTGGCATCCGCTACGTCGTTGTAGCCCCGGGCTCGCGGTCCGCGCCTATGGCTTATGCGCTGGCAGAGGCCTCGGCTGCGGGGCAAGTTGATCTGCTGGTGCGCATCGATGAGCGTTCGGCCGGCTTCACTGCACTCGGGCTGGCCCTGGCAACCGGCGCTCCGGTGGCTGTGCTGACGACGTCGGGGACCGCCGTCGGGAATCTCCTCCCGGCTGTGATGGAGGCCAACCACGCGGCCGTCCCGCTGGTGGTGGTCTCGGCCGACCGCCCCGAGGAACTGCGCGGAACCGGTGCGAACCAGACCACAGTCCAACTGGACCTCTTCGGCGAGCACGTCCGCTTCGCCGTCGACGTTCCCGCCGGCGAGAGCCCGCAGCGTGCGGTGGAAACATCGCTTGCCGCCGCGACGGGTGCCTTCGAGGGCACACCGCCGGGACCGGTGCAGCTCAACCTCGCCTTCCGTGATCCGCTGGTGCCTGAGACGGGGGAGCGGCTGCCCGAACGGCGCGGCCACGGGACCTTCCGGATCGGCACCGAACCGCTCACCATGACCCTCGATCCCGCCCCGGCCGGCCTCGCGGAACGGCGCACCGTGGTCCTTGCCGGGCACGACGCCGGTCCGGTCGCCGAGGCCTTTGCCCGCGCCCACGGACTGCCGCTGCTGGCCGAGCCGTCGTCCAACTCCCGTTTCGGCCCCAACGCCGTGGGACCTTATCGTCTGCTGCTGGAGCACTTCGGTCCGGACTCGGCGCTGCCGATCGAGCGTGCCGTGGTGTTCGGCCGCCCGACGTTGTCGCGGCCGGTGTCGGCGCTGCTGGCCCGGACGGACGTTCCGGCGGCCCTGTATGAGCCGGTGCCGGTTGCCTGGTACGAGCCGGGGCGGCGCCGGGAAACGCCCGTTGCCACCCTGGCCGAACTCGCGGACTTCGCCGGCCGGGGCTCGTCCTCCTGGCTCGACGCCTGGCTGCTCGCGGGCGCCGCGGCCCAGCATGCCGTCGACGGCATACTTGCCGCCGCTGACACGGCGACCGGCCCCGCCGTCGGCTCCCTGGTCTGGCAGCACGCCCGCGGCCAGCTCGTCCTCGGCTCATCCAACGGCATCCGCGACGTCGACCTCGCCGGCCAGCCCGCACCCGAGCCATCCGCCACGGTTTTCGCCAGCCGGGGCCTCGCCGGGATCGACGGCACGGTTTCCACCGCCACCGGCATCGCCCTCGGCGGACACCAGGCGACCACCCTGCTGCTCGGCGACGTCACCTTCCTGCACGACGCCGGCGGCCTCTTCCTCGGCGCCGGCGAGGAACAGCCGCAGCTGCGCATTGTCGTCCTCAACGACTACGGCGGGGCCATCTTTAGCCTCCTGGAACACGGCGCGGTGGCCGAGGCCGGCGGCTACGGGGACGCCGTCGAACGCCTCTTCGGCACCCCGCACTCAGTGGACATCGCGGCACTCGCCGCGGCGTACGGCGTCGGGCACTGCTCGGTGAGTACGACGGCGGGACTCGCCGAGGCGCTGGCCGCACCGTTCACGGGACGCACCATCGTCGAAGTGCGCACGGACCGGCATGAACTCCGCGCCCTGCACGGCAGGATCAAGGCCGCGGTGAGTGCGGCAGTGGCCGGGGTGCTTGCCGGCTAGTGTGGTCGGACCTGATGACGCCGGGACGGCTGGAACGGGAGCTGGCGGCGGCAGGCGTGCCCCGCCGTCGTGCCCGGTCCGCACAGTGACGTCGCTCCTCTTGGCGACGCGCAAACTTGCCCGTGATGCGGAAATGCCCCGGCGCTACCGGAATAGCGCCGGGGCATTTGCGCGTCGCAGGGCCGTTACCGCGTCCTGAAGAGTGGCCTATTCGGCGATCTCGATGTGGGTCGGGTCCAGCACGCGGCGGAGGAATTCCTTGGTGCGGCCCTGGGTGGGGGAGCCGATGACCTGCTCGGCCACGCCCTCCTCGACCACCACGCCGCCGTCCATGAACACCACGCGGTCCGCAACTTCGCGGGCGAAGCCCATCTCGTGCGTGACCACCAGCATGGTCATGCCTTCCTTGGCCAGGTTCCGCATGACCGAGAGGACGTCGCCGACGGTCTCAGGGTCGAGGGCGGAGGTGGGCTCGTCGAAGAGCATCAGCTCGGGGTCCATGCTCAGCGCGCGGGCGATCGCCACACGCTGCTGCTGGCCGCCGGAGAGCTGGTCCGGGAACCGGTCCGCGAGGTGGCCGAGCCCCACGCGCTCAAGGTTGGCCCGGGCGATCTTGTCCGCTTCGGCCTGCGGGCGCTTCAGCACCTTGGTCTGGGCGATGGTGCAGTTGCGCAGCGCGTTCAGGTGCGGGAACAGGTTGAACTGCTGGAACACCATGCCCACCTTGCGGCGCATCTTGTCGATGTCCACATCGGCATCCGTGGCGTCGAAGCCGCCCACGTGGATGCTGCCTTCATTAGGCTGCTCCAACAGGTTGACGCACCGCAGCAGGGTGGACTTGCCCGAACCGGACGGGCCGATCAGGCACACCACTTCCCCCGGTGCGACGTCCAGGCTGATGCCTTTGAGGACCTCGTTGGAGCCGTACGATTTGCGCAGGTCCTTGATGGCCACACCGGCGGCGTGGACGCGCCCGCTTTGGGTGCGGGAGTGAATTTCGACGTCGTTCATGACTTCCCTGCCTAACGCTTGGTCCGCGCGGAGCGGCTTTCGAACTTCCGGGCCAGGAGGCTCAGCGGGATGGTGACCACCAGGTAGAACGCACCCGCCACGAGGAGCGGAGTTAGTCCCGCACCGAGGCTGGAGATGCCGTCCCGGCCGAACTTGGTGAGTTCGTACTGCGCCGCCGTCAGGCCCAGCACGTAGATCAGCGAGGAGTCCTTGGTCAGCAGGATGACCTCGTTGGTCAGCGGCGGGAGGACAATCCTGAAGGCCTGCGGGATGACGATCGTGACCATGGCCCGCCACTGCGGCATGCCCAGCGACCGCGCGGCTTCGGTCTGGCCCTTGGGCACAGCCTGCAGTCCGGCACGAAGCGTCTCGGCGATGTAGGCGGCCGCCACCATGCCCAGCGAAACCATCACCACGACGGCTACGTTCCACTGGACACCGAACGCCAGCGGAACGCCGTAGCCGAAGGCGATGAAGACCAGCAGCGCCGGGATGCCGCGGAAGAATTCAATGTAGCCAGTGGCGATCCAGCGGTACAACGGGAAGCTGGAGAGCTTCATGAGCGCCAGCAGCAGGCCCCCGGACAGGCCCACGATGAACCCCAGGAACGTGTAGATCAGGGTGTTTTTCAGGCCCGAGAAGAAGATGTCCGGGAACATCGGGCCGATCTTGCCGAAGTTGAAGACGTTGGTGGTGAGGGTCTTCCAGTCGGTGGCCAGGATCAACGCGGCCACGGCCACAACGAAAATCCCTGCCTGGACGTACAGACTTACTCTGGCCCGCTGTCGTGCGGTCATTGCCATGGTGTACTCACATTCATTTTGCGCAGTGGAGGCCCCGCACGGACTGCTGAACAGATCCCGGACGAGGCCCCTGCCGCGTAGGTGTCAGGCGCGCCGGTTACTTGGTGGCTTCGCCGAACCAGCTGGTCTCGAACTTCTTGAGGCTTCCGTCGTCAGTCAGGCGCTTCAGCGTCGTGTTGACCTGCGCGAGCATGGCGGTGTTGCCCTTCTTGACCGCGATGCCGAGCTTTTCCCCGGTGGCGTAGTTCTCGACACGCTTGAACTTGGAGTCATCCTTGATGGCGTAGCCGAGGACCGACTGGTTGCCCAGGGCGGCGTCGATGGTGCCGGCCTTGAGCGCCTGGACCAGGAGTCCGGTGTCCTCAAACTGCTGCGCGTCGATGCCCTTGTCCTTGGCGTACTTGGCACCTGTGGTGGCCTGCTGGACGCCAACCTTCTTGCCCTTGGCGCCGTCGAGGTTCGTGATGCCGGAAGCCTCCGATGCCACCAGGGTCAGGTCGTCATTCAGGTAGGGGTCGGAGAAGTCCATGACGGCCTTGCGGGTATCCGTGATGGAAATGGACGAGATGGAGACGTCGCAGCCGGTGAGTGCGGTGCCGGTCTCGATGGCCTCGAAGGAGCTGTCCACCACATTGACTTCGGCCTTCATGTCCTTGGCCAGTTCGCCGGCGATGTCCATGTCGAAGCCCACGATCTTGCCGTCCTTCTGGAATTCGAAGGGCTCGTAGGGGACGTCGGAGCAGATGGTGAGCTTTCCGGAATTGATGAGCTGCACGCCGCCGCTGCTGGTTGCAGCCGGGGTGGAGCTACCGCCGCCGCAAGCGGTGAGGCTGATGGCCCCGACGGCGAGGATTGCGGCTGCCTTGGCGCTGAATGTGGCCGTGGCACGGGACTTAAGCTGCATTTCTTTACCTTTTGTTGCAGGGGTATGCGGAACTAAATCGGTTCATAGTGTATCGCCGAAGAGGAGATGTGCATCACAGAAAACTAAGTTTCACTATTTGATAACTAAACCACAGCGTTTTTCAAGGGCCTTAATCGTAGGCCTGTCCGGGATTCCGGACGCTCTCTGCCCTCGATAGTAGGGCGTACGGGCCGATGTCCGTCCGAATCAGATCAGTTGCTGATCCCGAGCGACTCCAGCATCGGCCGGAACTTGGCCCACGTCTCAGCCAGCTCTGCCTCCGGCTGGGAGCCCTCGACAATGCCGCAGCCGGCATATAGCCGGACGGTAGTGGGGGACTCTATGACCGCGCCGCGGAGCGCGATGCCCCACTCGCCGTTGCCCGCCGCGTCCAGCCAGCCCACCGGACCGGCATACGGCCCCCGGTCCAGGTGCTCGAGTTTCCGGATCAGTGCCCCCGCAACCTGCGTTGGCGTGCCGCACACGGCCGCGGTGGGGTGCAGCGCATTGATCAGCGCAAGGCAGGTGGGAACGTGGCCCTCCACCTCGGTGAGCTCGGCCTTGACGTCGGACGCGAGATGCCACACGTTGGGCAGCTCCAGGATGAACGGCTCGTCGTGGGCATTCATGGCCTCGGAGAAGGGGGCGAGCTGGGTGGTCAGCGACTGGATGGCGATCTCGTGCTCGTGGCGCTGCTTCTCCGAGCCGGCCAGGACCCTCTCGGCATAGTCAAGCGGCAGCCCGGCCTCGCCCACGGCGTCGCGGCGGTCCAGGGTCCCGGCGAGCACCCGGGCCTGGGCGGTGCGGCCTTCCACCTGGATGAGCATTTCCGGGGTCGCCCCCACGAGGCCGTCCACACCGTAAGTCCAGCATTCCCGGTAACGGCCGGCCAGCTGTCGCAACACCTCGGCGGCGTTCACGCCCTCGGGAACTGTCGCCACGATGTCCCGGGCCAGGACCAGCTTCTCCAGTTTCCCGGTGCGGATCTCGGCGACGCCGGCGGTGACGGCATCCTTCCAGTCCTCTTCGCTGAGGGAACCGGTCTTCAGCGTGGCCTGGTCTGGGACTTCGGCCGGGCCCGGAAGTACGACGGCGGCAGCCTGGTCCGACTCCAGCCACCCCTTCAGGGCGGCGAACGCGCCCGCCTCGGTGAGTTCGCCGTCGTCGGCCGTTATCTGGGTGAGCCAGGCGCGGCCGTCCCGGACGCCCACCACGATCTCCGGCACGATCAGGCGGGATTGGTGGTCTGAAGCCTTGGAGAACGCGAAGGAACCGAACGCCACCGGGCCGGTGCCGGGGCACGCCACATGGTCGGTGATGTCTGCCTCGATGACCAGGTGCCGCCACCAGATGTCCGCCTCGAGGAACCGTTCCGGGCCTGTTGCGGTGAAGCGCGCCACTTCGCCGAAGCCCACCAGACCGGCTTCTCGCCGGGTCCAGCACAGAACGTCATCGCGCACCAGATACGACGGCAGTCCCTCGGGAGCCGAATCTCCATCCAAAGGGACTGTCAGGGTGCGGAGCGTGCTGGTCATGATGGGTCAACAGTACTCCGCGCAGCAATTTACGGTGATTCGCAGTAATCCAGCCGGGCCACCACGCCCGGCAGCGGCGGTGTCACGGAGCCTGCGGAACTTTTGAGACAATGACAGGGTGAACCGAGCATCCTTGGATAAGCGTCCGGACGAAGTAGCCACGATGTTTGACGACGTCGCACCCAAATACGACGTCGTCAACGATGTCCTCTCGATGGGACAGACGCGCCGGTGGCGCAAGGTTGTGGTCGAAGCCATGGACGTGCGGGCCGGCCAGCGGGTGCTGGACCTGGCCGCAGGAACAGGAACCTCCAGCGAGCCATATGCCGATGCAGGCATAGACGTCGTTGCCTGCGATTTCTCCCTCGGCATGCTCAAGGTCGGAAAGCGACGCCGCCCGGACATCGACTTCATCGCCGGTGACGCCACCAACCTGCCCTTCGCGGACAACGCCTTCGACGCCAGCACCATCTCCTTCGGTCTGCGCAACGTCAACGAGCCCAAGAAGGCCCTGGCCGAGATGCTCCGCGTGACCAAACCGGGCGGCAAACTGGTCATCGCCGAGTTCTCCCAGCCCGTCGTTCCGCTGTGGCGCACCATGTACACGGAGTACCTCATGCGCGCCCTGCCGGCTATCGCCACCAAGGTCTCCTCCAACCCGGATGCCTACGTCTACCTGGCCGAGTCCATCCGTGCCTGGCCGGACCAGGACAACCTCGCAGCTTGGCTGCAGGACGCCGGCTGGGAAGATGTCACCTACCGCAACCTGAGCGGCGGCATCGTGGCCGTCCACCGCGCCCACAAGCCCGTCACGGGCAACGGCTCCGCGGAAGCCATCGCAGCCCACACCGGCCCGGTGGCCAAACTGCGCCGCAACCTTCCGCGGACCGCCCGCTGACACTGTGAAAGTACTGATTGTTGGCGCGGGTCCCGCCGGGTCCACCGCCGCGTATTACCTCGCCAAAGCCGGCATCGACGTCACGGTCCTGGAAAAGACCAGCTTCCCGCGCGAAAAAGTGTGCGGCGACGGCCTCACCCCGCGGGCTGTCCGCGAGATCCAGAAGCTCGGCCTGCCGCACCCCGAACAGGACGGCTGGCGCCGGAACAAGGGGCTGCGCCTGCTCGCCGGCGGCCGCAGCATCGAACTGCCGTGGCCCGAGGTATCCGACTTTCCGCAGTACGGCCTGATCCGCACCCGCCTCGGTTTCGACGAGGAACTCGCCCGGCACGCGCAGGCCGCCGGTGCCACAGTCCTGGAACGCCACAGCGTGACCCAGGCGCTCCGCAACGGTGACGGCCGCGTGACCGGCGTGGGCGCAGCGATACTGGACGAGTCCGGTCGGAAGACGGGGGAGACGCTCGACTTCAGCGCCGACGTCGTGCTTGCTGCCGACGGCAACTCCACCCGCACCGCCGTCTCCCTCGGCATCCAGAAGCGCGACGACCGGCCCCTGGGCGTCGCCGTCCGCACCTACTTCACCTCGCCGCGGCACGACGACGACTGGATGGAAGGCTGGCTGGAACTTCCCGGCCGCGACGGAAAGCTCCTGCCCGGCTACGGCTGGGTGTTCGGCGTCGGCGACGGCACCTCCAACGTGGGCCTGGGCATCCTGAACTCCTCCAAGGAATTCGGCAAGCTGGACTACAAGCAGGTGCTCCGCGAGTGGACTGCCGGCATGCCCGCCGAGTGGGGTTTCACCCCCGAGAACCAGGTGGGGGAGATCCGCGGCGCCGCCCTCCCCATGGGCTTCAACCGCACCCCGCACTACTCGCCCGGCCTGCTGCTCCTCGGCGACGCCGGCGGCATGGTGTCCCCCTTCAACGGTGAGGGCATCTCCTACGCCATGGAGTCCGCCCGCTTCGCGGCCGAGTTCATCATTGACGCCTCTGGGTCTGCTGGCAGCCGCCCCGCCCCCGGGGGCTGGAACGCGTCCGACGCCGACGCCCGGCTCGCCGGGTACGCGGACTATGTGCGGGAACAATGGGGATCCCACTTCACGCTGGGGCGTGCCTTCGCCGCGCTGATCGGCAAGCCGGCTGTCATGAAGCTCGCGCTGCGGACCGGGATGCCCATTCCGGTGCTGATGCGCTTCGTGGTCCGGCTGCTGGCCAACCTGACCGACCCGTCGGCCAAGGGCTTCGAAGACCGCGTGATCCGCCTCCTCGAACTGCTGGTCCCGGCCACCTCCAACACTTCCGCCCTTGCCCCCTCCGGCTCCAAATCAGCGGTTTCCGCAACAAAAAGTTAGGGTTAACCCGTGACCAACTCCGCGAACCACAGCTGGACGCACGCCGGGCATGGCCTGCCGGACTCCGAACCCAGCCTCAACACCACTGCCATCGCCACCGGACTGCAGCTGCCGGCAGGCTTTGCGGCCATCGCGGAAGACCCCGACCTGGGTCCTGCCCTCACCACCAACCTGGCCCGGGTGGAGAAGAAACTCCGCGAAGCCATCGCCAACTCCGACCCGCTGGCTGACGCAACGTCGCGTCACCTCGTGGAGGCCGGCGGCAAGCGCATCCGCCCCCTGCTGACCCTGCTCTGCGCCCACTTGGGCGACGCGTCGCTGCCGTCTGTGGTGCAGGCCGCCGTCGTGGTTGAGCTGACGCACCTGGCAACGCTGTACCACGACGACGTCATGGACTCCGCGCCGTTCCGCCGCGGCGCACCAACGGCCCACGAGGTCTGGGGCAACTCCGTAGCCGTCCTCACCGGTGACCTGATCTTCGCCCGCGCCTCCATCCTCGTCTCCGAGCTGGGCGGCCGCGCGCTGGGCATCCAGGCCCGGACCTTCGAGCGGCTGTGCCTGGGCCAGCTGCACGAAACCGTCGGGCCACGCCCGGACGAGGACCCCGTGGAGCACTACCTGTCCGTGATCGCGGACAAGACCGGCTCGCTGGTGGCGGCCTCGGGCCAGTTCGGTGCCATCTTCTCCGGCGCCGACGAGGCCTACGAGGACGTGCTGGTGCAGTACGGCGAGAAGGTGGGCGTCGCCTTCCAGCTTGCCGACGACGTCATCGACGTCACGGGCGTCAAGGTCAAGTCCGGCAAATCCCCGGGCACGGACCTGCGTGAAGGCGTTCCCACCTTGCCCGTGCTGCTGCTCCGCAACGCCGCGGCGGACGGTGACCAGTCCGCCGTCGAACTTCTCAAGCTGATCGACGGCGACCTGTCCTCGGATGAGGCCCTCGCCGAAGCCGTCGCCGGGCTGCGCGAGCACCCCGTGGCGGCGGAGTCCTGGGTGGTGGCCCGTGCGTGGGCGGCCGAGGCCATCGCCGCGCTGGCCCCGCTGCCCGAGGGCGTTGTGAAGGCCTCGCTGACCAGCTTCGCGCACGCCGTGGTGGACCGCGCCAGCTAGCTTGGCCGTAGCATTGGGCCCGGTATCCGTGAGGTGCCGGGCCCTTCTCGCTTGACCCAGCTTAAACGGAACGGCCCCGGTTCCCTGCAGCGTTACGAGTCAAACGCTGCGCGGAACCGGGGCCGTCTCTCCGTTCGCATCAGATCCACCGGAGGCATTCAGTTGATCCGAAAAACAGTCTATGACAGCTTTGTCACATCTGCAAAATTCCTGTTAAGCGGCGTGTCACACAGTCCGCTCCCGCGAGGCCGCTCCGTCCTGACCCTCTTTGGCCACCCGCGCTGGAAGACACGCCGTTGGCATGGCGCGTCCTGAGGGGCAGGCCGTGAAACCGGGTCATGACGGACGGCGCCTGTTTTGTGCACATAGGCAAACCCGCTGCTCCCCAACAGCCCCGGGCGCGCGGACAGTGGAGCGATGGACCTTGAGAAATATCTGGTTCGCCGCGGGGGAGCGGCTAGGAGGGGCGATCTGCTGCGGGCCGGGTTCCGCCGTCCCGTACTTGAGGCTGCCGTAGATTCCGGCCGACTGTACCGGCCGCTGCGGGGGGTCTACGCACTGCACACCGCGGACGACGGCGTCCTGGCCGCCTTCAGGGCGAACGGCCGGCTCACGTGCGTGTCGGCTGCCCGCTTTTACAGCCTGTGGGCCCTTCATCCTCCACGGGAAGTGCACCTGAGTTGCGGCAACGGGGTGCCAAAGGTCGGCGTCATTGACCACGCTCCGTGTATGCACGCATCCGAACCGGGCTATCCGGTGGCGGGCTTGGCCGACGTGCTACTGCACGCACTCAAGTGCCTGCCGGAGCTTGAAGCGCTCGCGCTGGTACAGTCGGCGACCGGCCGGGGCCAGATATCCGCCGACTTCCTGAGGGACAAGCTCATCGGGAACAGGAATGGCCGCGCCCGCGCGGTGCTGGGTCTGCTTATATCGCGGGCAGATTCCGTGCTGGAGGTCCTGGCCCATACCCACTTTGTCCGGGCCGGACTCAGCGTCCGCATGCATGTTCCCCTGCCAGGGGTGGGCGAGGTTGATTGCCTGGTTGAGGAATGCCTCGTGGTGGAGCTGGACGGGTCTACGCACTTTGAACCCCGCCAGGTCAAGAAGGACCACCGGAGAAACAACGCCGGCATACGCGGGGGCTTTCTCACACTGCGCTATTACTACGACGACGTGGTCTATCACCCCGAGTCCATGGTGGAAGAGGTCCTGGCGGTCCTCCGTCTGCGGACACCTGGCAGGTTTGCTCCTGAATGACGCCGTCGTGACCTTCTTTGAGCCGCAAGTCCCGCGACACGCCGACGAAAGGGGCGACTTGCGGCCCGGACGCGACCCATCAGGGTCAGGACGGCAGCAGGAATCTAGTCCTCGTCGTTGAAGGCCCAGTCGAACATGTCGAAGACGAACTCAGAGAAGGTGCCTTCCTCGCTCTTCCACTGGCCGCGGGCGTTGTTCCGCCGGTACACGATGGGGTCCGGGACGCTCAGGTCGCCGGTGCGGAAGCCCCAGGTGAAGTTTTCTTCCTCGTCCTCCAGGAACATAAGGAAGCCCTCGTCGTCCACCTCGAGTTCCTCGGGGTCCCAGAAGTAGTGGTAGGCCTCCATGAGGTCCTCGCACCCGCCGAGTGCCAGGTAGAACTCGCGCAGCACCAGGGGGATGGTGAATTTGTGGTCGGAGAGCTCCGCGTCCAGTTCCTCGGCTGACAGCCCGTCCTCTTCCTGCCATTCGTCTTCGAGATACTTCGGAACGAGCGCACGGAACTTCTCGAGGAACATGTCAGTCATGGCTCTTATCCTAGCTAATCCCGGCCCCTCGAATTGCCGGGTTCGAGCCCCAGCCGGTGCCACCCTCGCACGGCTAGCGGAATGCGCCACGACCGGCGCCAGGCCACCACCCGGAACGTGAACACCAGGGCCGCCACCGCGCTGGCCGTGAGGGCGCTGAACGCACCCAGCAGCCACAGCACTGTGGTGAGTCCGGCGCCCAAGAAGGCAGGCAGCGCGTACAGATCCCGGGCATCGAACAGCTGGGGCACCTCGTTCGCGGTGATGTCGCGCAGCAGACCGCCGCCCACCGCCGTCGTCACTCCGAGCAGCACGGCGGCGACGGGGTTCATCCCGAAGGACAGCGCCTTGAGCGTCCCGGTGATGCAGAACAGGGCCAGGCCCGCGGCGTCGAACAGGGTGAGGAGTGAGGTGTAGCGCTGCACGCTGGAGAACAGGAAGTACACCAGCCCGGTGGCCAGCAACGGCGGCACCAGGTAGGCCGGGTTGCTGAACGCGGCGGGCGGGCCGGAGTTGAGGACGATGTCGCGGATTACGCCGCCACCGAGCGAGACCAGGGAGGCGAGCAGGAGAGACCCGAGTAGGTCGAACTGCTTCCGCGCGGCCAGCAGCGATCCGGACACCGCGAAGAAGAAGATGCCGGCCAGGTCCAGCCATGCCAGGGCGATGTCAAAAGAGAATGTCATGGAGCGTCCCGGCATATTTCAAGGGGCGGACAGTGCAGCTCCAACGTTACGCTAGCCCCTATGAATAGCCCGATCCTGATCGCCTGTGCCCATGGGACCTCCAACGCGCAAGGAGCCGCCGAGGTCAACGCCCTCCGTGACGCCATCGCCGCGCTGCGTCCGGGGCTCGACGTCCGCGAAGCCTACGTGGACGTCCAGCAGCCCGATCTGGTGGACGTAGTGGCCGGGCTCCCCGGGGACCCCGGCTCCGCAGCAACGGCCGGCTCCGCAGCAACGGCCGACGGCGGTGCTGCCGCCGGCGGGCCCGGCGCCGCCGGCACGTCCGCCGTCGTCGTACCCTTGCTGCTCAGCGTGGGCTACCACGTCAAGGTGGACATCGCGAAGGCCGTCAAGAGCCGGCCGGGGACGGCGGCCGCGGCGCCGCTGGGACCCGATCCGCGCCTCGCCGCCCTGCTCGACCAGCGGCTGCGGGAGGCAGGTGTTACGGACAACGACGCGATCGTGCTCGCCGCCGCCGGCTCGTCCAACCCGAACGCCGCGGTCAGCGTGGAGGAACTGGCTGACCAGCTGAGGGCCCTGCGCTCCAACCGAATCGTCCCCGCGTACGGCGCCTCGGCCAAGCCGTCGGTGCCCGAAGCCGTCGCCATGCTCCGCGAGGAAGCCGCAGGCGGCGCCGGGGCGGGGGAGTCGGCCGGGGGCGTGAGCGTTGGCGGGCGCGTGGTAGTGGCCTCGTACCTCCTGGCGCCGGGCTTCTTCCACGACCAGCTCGCTAAGGCCGGGGCAGACCTGGTGACCGAGCCGCTGCTGCCCTCGCCGGTGCTCGCGGAGATCGCGCTGGAACGGTACGACGCCGCGCTCGCGGCCCACGCCGTCACGTCCTGAAACGCGCCGGGAGACAAGCCCCAGGAAGCACAGGCGGCGGCGCCGTTCAAGGCCTCCCGGCGAGTCATGACGAAATGTTTCCTTAGGTGACTTAGCATTTCCGGGCCTTTGTGACGTGTTTCGGGGCGGCCCTACAGTCGATGCATGACTGATACAGCTGTAGCCGGAGCGGCCACGGACAAGCCCGCGCGCCCGGCCCGTGCCTCCCGACCCGCCGCCAAGCCTCACGGCCAGTGGAAGGTGGACGGAACCACCCCGCTGAACGCCAACGAAACCTGGAAGCAGGAAGACGACGGCCTCAACGTCCGCGAGCGTATCGAGTCCATCTATGCCAAGGAAGGCTTCGACGCCATCCCCGGCCAGGACCTGCACGGCCGCTTCCGCTGGTGGGGCCTGTACACCCAGCGCAAGCCCGGGATCGACGGCGGCAAGACCGCAACGCTGGAGCCGCACGAGCTTGAGGACAAGTACTTCATGCTCCGCGTCCGCATCGACGGCGGCGCGCTGACCACCGAGCAGCTGCGCGTCATCGGCCAGATTTCCGTGGACTTCGCACGCGATTCCGCGGACCTCACCGACCGCCAGAACATCCAGCTGCACTGGATCCGCGTCGAAGACATCCCGGAGATCTGGCGCCGCCTCGAGAGCAACGGCCTGTCCACCACCGAAGCCTGCGGCGACGTTCCGCGCGTCATCCTCGGCTCGCCCGTGGCCGGCATCGCCAAGGACGAGATCATCGACCCCACCCCGCTCATCGAAGAGCTGGGCGAGCGGTTCATCGGCAACCCGCTGCTGTCCAACCTGCCGCGCAAGTACAAGACCGCCATCACGGGCCACCCCAGCCAGGACGTGGTGCACGAGATCAACGACTTCGCCCTCGTTGGCGTCAGGCACCCCGAGCTCGGCATCGGCTACGACCTCTGGGCCGGCGGCGCGCTCTCCACCAACCCGATGCTCGGCAAGCGCCTGGGCGCGTTCGTGAAGCCGGAGCAGGCCGCTGACGTGTGGCTCGGCGTCACCAGCATCTTCCGTGACTACGGCTACCGCCGCATGCGCACCAAGGCCCGCCTGAAGTTCCTCATGGCCGACTGGGGTCCGGAGAAGTTCCGCCAGATCCTCGAGGACGAATACCTCGGCTACAAGCTGGCTGATGGCCCTGCCGCTCCCAAGCCCTCCACTCCGGGCGACCACGTGGGCGTGCACGAGCAGAAGGACGGCAAGTTCTTCATCGGTGCCACCCCCATTGCAGGCCGCCTCTCCGGCGCGCAGCTGGTCAAGCTCGCCGACACGCTCGAGGCGCGCGGCTCCTACCGCCTGCGCACCACCCCGCACCAGAAGCTCGTGGTGCTGGACGTTCCCAAGGACGAGGTGGAGCCGCTTGTGGCTGAACTCGACGCGCTGGGCCTGTCCGCCCGCCCGTCCGTGTTCCGCCGCGGCACCATCGCCTGCACCGGCATCGAATACTGCAAGCTGGCCATCGTGGAAACCAAGGTCACCGCGGCCACTGCCGTCGCCGAGCTGGAACGCCGGCTCGCCGACCTCGCGGACAGCGGCCAGCTCCCGCAGGCACTGTCGCTGCACATCAACGGCTGCCCCAACTCCTGCGCCCGCATCCAGACCGCGGACATCGGGCTCAAGGGCATGATGCTTCCCACGCCCGACGGCGACCCCACCCCGGGTTTCCAGGTCCACCTGGGCGGCGGGCTGGCTTCCGTTGAACGCGACGAGGCCGGCCTGGGACGCACCGTCCGCGGCCTGAAGGTTTACGTCGCCGACCTGCCGGACTACGTCGAGCGGGTTGTCCGCAGGTTCGTCGCGGACCGCGCCGAGGGCCAGACGTTCGCCGAGTGGGCCCACGCAGCAGACGAGGAGGCACTCCAGTGAGCAAGCACGCACTGGGAATCGACCCGGTGGTTGAGCCTGTCGAAACCTCGACCAGCGGAACCAAGCGTTCCGTCGAAGAGCTGAAGGCCCTCGCCGAGGCCGGCGCAGCCGAGCTCGGCTGGGACGCCCCGGCCCGCGACGTCATCGCATGGGTCGAGCGCAACTTCGACATGCCCGCCGTCGCCGTCGCTTGCTCCATGGCCGACGCCGTCCTGCCGGCGCTCGTTGCCGACCAGCTTCCCGGCGTCGACGTCCTGTTCCTGGAGACCGGCTACCACTTTCCGGAAACCTACGCCACGCGCGACGAGGTGGCCGCAAACCTCCGCGTCAACGTGGTCGACGTGCTTCCCGAGAACACCGTGGAGCAGCAGGACCGGCTCCTGGGCAAGGACCTGTTCGCCCGCGACGCCGCCCAGTGCTGCGCCCTCCGCAAGGTGGCCCCGCTGCGCCGCACGCTCGCTGGCTACGAACTGTGGTTCACCGGCGTCCGCCGCGACGAGGCCCCAACCCGCACCAACACGCCGCTGGTGACCTGGGACGAGGCCAACGGCCTGGTCAAGGTCAACCCGGTGGCGGCCTGGACGTTCGACCAGCTGGTCCAGTACTCCGATGACAACCTCCTGCCCGTCAACCCGCTCCTGTCCCAGGGCTACCCATCGATCGGCTGCCAGCCCTGCACCCGCAAGGTGGCGCCCGGTGATGATCCCCGCGCCGGCCGCTGGGCAGGAACTAACAAGACAGAATGCGGACTACACGTATGAGCACTTTCATTACTGAGGAGCCCACCCTGGTGACCGACGCCGCTGAATCCAAGCGCCTCTCCAGCCTGGACACCCTCGAATCCGAAGCGATCCACATCATCCGTGAGGTTGTGGCCGAGTTCGAGAAGCCGGCGCTGCTGTTCTCCGGCGGCAAGGACTCCGTGGTCATGCTGCACCTGGCCACCAAGGCGTTCTGGCCCGGCAAGGTCCCCTTCCCCGTGCTGCACGTGGACACCGGCCACAACTTCCCCGAGGTTATCGACTTCCGCGACCGGACGGTGGAGCGGCTGGGACTGAAGCTCGTCGTCGGCTCCGTGCAGGAGTTCATTGACCGCGGCGAGCTGGCCGAGCGTGCCGACGGCACCCGCAACCCGCTGCAGACCGTCCCGCTGCTGGACGCCATCCAGTCCAACAAGTTCGACGCTGTGTTCGGCGGAGGCCGCCGCGACGAGGACAAGGCCCGCGCCAAGGAGCGCATCCTGAGCCTGCGCGATGAGTTCGGCCAGTGGGACCCGCGCAACCAGCGCCCCGAGCTGTGGAACCTGTACAACGGCCGGCACACCGTGGGCCAGCACGTCCGTGCGTTCCCCATCAGCAACTGGACCGAGCTGGACGTGTGGCGCTACATCGAGCGCGAAAACATTGAACTTCCGGGCCTGTACTACGCCCACGACCGCGAGGTCTTCGCCCGCGACGGCATGTGGCGCGCGGTGGGCGAGGTGTCCCAGCCGCTGCCGCACGAGGAAGTCATCACCAAGACCGTCCGCTACCGGACCGTCGGTGACATGTCCTGCACCGGCGCCGTCGAGTCGGCCGCCGCCACAGTGCGCGACGTCGTGATCGAAGTTGCCGCCTCCACCATCACCGAACGTGGCGCCACCCGTGCGGATGACCGCATCTCCGAGGCCGCCATGGAAGACCGCAAGAAGGACGGCTACTTCTAATGACTACCGACATTGACACCGCCCGCGCCGCGGCGCTCCTGGACGAGGCCCCCCTCGCCTCTGCCTCGCTGTTCCGCTTCGCCACCGCCGGATCGGTCGACGACGGGAAGTCCACTCTGGTGGGCCGCCTCCTGCACGACTCCAAGGCGATCCTCGCCGACCAGCTCGAGGCTGTTGCCCGGACCTCCTCGGACCGCGGCTTCGGCGGCGACAAGGGCGGCATCGACCTCGCCCTGCTGACCGACGGACTGCGTGCTGAGCGCGAACAGGGCATCACCATCGACGTGGCCTACCGCTACTTCGCCACCGACCGCCGCAGCTTCATCCTGGCGGACTGCCCGGGGCACGTCCAGTACACCAAAAACACGGTGACCGGCGCGTCCACAGCGGACGCCGTCGTCGTACTTATTGACGCCCGCAAGGGCGTGCTCGAACAGACCCGCCGGCACCTGTCCGTGCTGCAGCTGCTGCGCGTGGCGCACGTGATTGTGGCCGTGAACAAGATCGACCTGGTGGACTTCAGCGAGTCCGTTTTCCGCGAGATCGAAGCCGACGTGCAGCAGGTGGGCCGTGAACTGGGCCTCGGTTCCGATGGTATTGCCGACCTGCTGGTGGTTCCGGTATCCGCGCTCGACGGCGACAACGTGGTGGAGCGCTCGGAGCGCACCCCCTGGTACACCGGCCCGGCGCTGCTCGAGGTGCTCGAGACGCTGCCCGCCGCCGACGAACTCGAAAGCCACCTGGAGAGCTTCCGCTTCCCGGTACAGCTGGTCATCCGGCCGCAGGGCGCCTTGGCACCCGACGCCGTGGCCGCCGGCCTGGACGTGGAGGCCTACCGTGACTACCGCGCGTACGCCGGACAGATTACCGAAGGCTCGGTCAAGGTTGGCGACAAGGTCAGCGTGCTGACCCCCGGCCAGGACCCGCGCACCACCACGGTGATTGGCATTGACTTCGCCGGTGTCTCGCTGGAGGAAGCCTCCGCTCCGCAGTCCGTGGCGATCCGCCTGGCGGAGGAGTTCGACGTCGCCCGCGGTGACACCATCGCCGCCGCCGGCACTGTCCGCGAAAGCACCGCCGACCTGTACGCCCAGCTGTGCTGGCTGTCCCCGAAGCCGCTCCGCGAGGGCGCCAAGGTCCTGGTCAAGCACGGCACCCGCACCGTGCAGGCCCTGGTGCGCAGCGTCAACGGCAAGCTGGACCTGGCCACCTTCAACCTCGAGGGTGCCTCCAGCCTGGAGCTCAACGACATCGGCCACGCTCAGCTCCGGCTCGCGGCTCCGCTGCCGCTCGAGAACTACCTGCACCACCGCCGCACGGGCGCGTTCCTGGTGATCGACCCGCTCGACGGCAACACCCTCGCCGCCGGCCTGGTCAAGGACCACCCGGGCGACCACGAGGACGAGCGCTACTCGATCTGATCGCGCCGAATTCGCCGCAAACCTGCGAGGCCGCCGTAGCCATACGGCGGCCTCGCTGCGTTCCTGCGAGCTCGGGGTGAGCGGCCGGCGTTAGGCGCCGGCTTCGAGGACCGACTTGAGCTTCTGCAGGTCCTTGCGTGTTGCTCTGCAGATCATCGGCGCCATGAACAGCCCCGCCAGCTGCGAGAAACCCGACGGTTTGCCCGTGTTGCCGAGCGTCATCCGGGTCCCCCCGCTGACCTCTGCCCACGTGTAGGTCGTCTGCATGGGAAAGGGACCCTGGGCGGTGCGCATCACAAGCTTCTCGCCCGGGACGTACTCGGTGAATTCGTAGGTGTAGTTCAGGTCTCGGCCCAGGAACTTGGCAGTGAAGGCAACCTTGGATCCGACGTCGATCGGTCCGGCCGTCAGCCGGCGTGAAGAGTGGATGTTGTCGTACCACTGCGGCGCGTTGTCGGGGTTCGAGGCGTACTCTGCCACGACATCCCGCGGCCGCCGGATAAGGACCTCTGTCTGAACATCCACCATGCTTGCGTCTCCTATGTGCGGGGGCGAGGTCTAGCCTAGGAACAACGTTAGTCCTCGTTCGTCCCGGGAGGGTACGTGGAATCCATCACCAGCCGGCTCATCAACTGGGCGTCAATTCTGGACGACAAGACCCGCGAGCAGGCCCTGACTACCTCCCGCCTACCGTTCATCTACCCCCACTTGGCACTGATGCCGGACGCACACCTGGGCAAAGGCGCAACGGTGGGGTCCGTCATCCCGACGCTCGGGGCGATCATTCCGGCCGCCGTCGGGGTGGACATCGGCTGCGGCATGATCGCGGTGCGAACCCAGTACAGCCTTAAAGACCTGCCGCGGGACCGGAAGCCGCTGCGCGAGAACATCGAGCGCGCCGTTCCGCTGTCGGCGGGCCACAACAACCGCAAGGTGACGACCACTGCGGAGCCGCGCATCGCGGAGCTGCACCGGCGGGCCGAAAAGGCCGGGTTCAACCCGGCGCAGTATGTGGCGAAATGGGACCTGCAGCTCGGCTCGCTCGGCTCCGGCAACCACTTCATCGAGGTCTGCACCGACGAGACCGACGCCGTGTGGCTGTTCCTGCACTCGGGCTCACGCGGCATCGGCAACAAGATCGCCCAGCACCACATCAAGGTGGCGCAGGGCGTGGCCCGGGACAAGCGCATCAGCCTGGAGGACCCGGACCTCGCGTACCTGGAGGAGGGCACGAAGGAGTTCACGCGGTACATCAAGGAGCTGCGCTGGGCCCAGCACTTCGCCCTGCTGAACCGCGAGGAGATGATGGACCGCGTGATCCGGCAGTTCGGTGATTGGGTCGGCGGAACGGTCACGGAGACGGAGCGGATCAACTGCCACCACAACTTCACCCAACAGGAAACGCATTACGGAAAGTCGGTCTGGGTGTCGCGCAAGGGCGCCATCAAGGCCGAGGCCGGCGACCCCGGCCTGATTCCGGGATCCATGGGGACGGCGTCGTACGTCGTGGAGGGACTGGGCAACACCGCCTCCCTGAACTCCTCACCCCACGGTGCCGGCCGGGAGTATTCGCGTAACGCAGCGCGCAAGACGTTTTCTCTCGCCCAGCTCAAGGAGGCCATGCACGGGATCGAGTTCCGGGCCAGCGAGGCGTTCATCGATGAGATCCCGGCCGCCTACAAGCCCATCGACCAGGTCATGCACGACGCCAAGGACCTCGTGAGGGTACGGCACCGGCTGCGCCAGCTGGTCAATGTCAAGGGGGATTAGCCCCTGAAATGTTAAGGCCTGCGCACAGGCGGATTTATGTGGCTGAATGTGACGCTGCATGAACGTGCGTGACCCCCGGTTTCCGCTTCGTTGAACCGTGTTTACGCCAGTCCCTATGGTGAATCCATGAGTACTTCCAGGCCGGGCATGACCCGCATTGTGGCCGGCGAGAGCCAGACGCCCAAGCGCCGCCGCGCCCTGGAAGTCGCGCTGGCCGTCGGCCTGGTCCTGCTGATCAGTGTTGGAGCGGTTGTTGCGTCGGCAGTGGCCCGGGATTCCAATGCCTCCGCGGCTCCGGACGCGGCGGGTACCCCGGCGGCCGAGCTAAAGCTGGGCTACTTCGGAAACATCACGCATGCCCCGGCACTGGTCGGAGTGAAGCAGGGCCTCATTGCCAAGAACCTGGGCGACACCAAGCTCAGCACCCAGGTATTTAACGCCGGCCCGGCCGCTATTGAGGCGCTGAACGCGGGCGCGATCGATGCCACGTACATCGGTCCGAACCCGGCCATCAATTCTTTCGTTAAGAGCAAGGGCGAATCCGTCAGCGTCATCGCCGGGGCAGCCTCCGGCGGCGCGCAGCTGGTGGTCAAGCCGGAGATCAAGTCCGCGGCCGACCTCAAGGGCAAGACCCTGGCCTCCCCGCAGCTGGGTGGCACCCAGGACGTGGCGCTGCGCGCCTGGCTGGGCAAGCAGGGTTACAAGACCACTCCCGACGGCGGCGGGGACGTTGCCATCAATCCCACCGAGAACGCCCAGACCCTGAAGCTGTTCCAGGACGGCAAGCTCGACGGCGCGTGGGTGCCCGAGCCGTGGGCCTCCCGTCTGGTGCTCCAGGCCGGAGCGAAGGTCCTGGTGGACGAGAAGGACCTGTGGGACGGCTCGCTGACCGGCAAGCCCGGCGAGTTCCCCACCACGATCCTGATCGTGAACAAGAAGTTCGCCGCGGAGCACCCGCAGACCGTGGAGGCCCTGCTCAAGGGCCATGTCCAAGCCGTGAAGTGGCTCAACGACACCCCCTCCGCCGAGAAGGCCGCCGTCGTCAATGCCGCCCTCAAACAGGATGCAGGCAAGGCCCTGGCGCCTAACGTCATTGACCGCTCGCTGAAGAACATCGTGTTCACGGTGGACCCGCTGGCGGGAACGTACAAGAAGCTGCTGCAGGACGGTGTGGACGCCGGCACCACCAAGCAGGCCGACCTCAACGGCCTCTTCGATCTCCGGGCGCTGAATTCAGTGGCCACGGAAAAAATCACAGCTGCAGGGCTGGGCCAGGATTAGTCCGGCCCCGCATCTGCGCCGCTGCATTTAACGCACCACGAACAAAGGACGGAACCATGCCAGTCGTACTGGAGAACCTGGGCAAGCGCTTCGGCGAAGGCGCCCCGGTGCTGGACGACGTCAACGCCACCATCGGCAGGGGCGAGTTCGTCGCACTCCTGGGGGCGTCCGGCTGTGGCAAGTCCACCTTGCTGAACATTATGGCGGGACTGGAGCTCCCGACGTCGGGCGCCCTGGAGGTGCCCAGCGACGGCGCCGCCTTCATGTTCCAGGACTCTGCCCTGTTCCCGTGGCTCACCGCCCGCGAGAACGTGGAGCTGGCGCTGAAGCTGCGCGGGGTGGGCAAGGCCGAACGGCGCGTCAAGGCCGCCGAGCTGCTGGACCTGGTCCACCTTGCCGAGGCCGCTGACCGGCGTCCGCACGAGCTGTCCGGCGGCATGCGTCAGCGCGTGGCTCTGGCCCGCTCGCTCGCGCAGGACCGCCAGTTGCTCCTCATGGATGAGCCGTTCGCGGCGCTGGACGCCATCACCCGCGACCTGCTGCACGACGAACTCGAGCGCATCTGGAAGGAAACCGGACGCACCATCGTCTTTGTGACCCACAACGTCCGCGAGGCGGTCCGCCTGGGCCAGCGCGTCCTGCTGCTGTCCTCCCGGCCCGGCCGCGTGGTGCAGGAATGGGAAGTCACCGAAGAACACCGTACCGACGCCGGTCTTGCCGGACAGCTGACCGGGGTCATCACCGCCCGGCTGCGAGAGGAGATCCGCCGCCATGCCAAGTAACTCATCTCCCGTGGCCGAGACGCCCGAGGCGACCGAAACGCCGCTGGTTGAGCCTGCCGAAACCAAGATCTCAACCAGCGCCGCGGAAAAGGTTCACGCCGCGCTGACCCGGTCTTCCACTGGCTCGGCGGACCTGCGCGAACTCGAATCGGGGCTGGACTCGCTGCAGTCGGACGCTGTTCGCAAGGCGCGCATCGACTGGAGCCGGATCCTGCTGCCGATCGCCGCCGTCGTGGTGCTGATCATTATCTGGCAGTTCTACGTTTCGCTGGGCCTCAAGCGCCGCGACCAGGTGCCCGGCCCCATGGACGTGCTGGAGCAGTTCGGTGCGCTGTGGGCTGAGGGGTCGCTGCAGGAGGCCGTCTGGACGTCGCTGCAGCGCGGGCTTCTGGGGTTCCTAATCAGTGTTGCGATCGCCACACCTGTCGGGCTGCTCCTAGCCCAGGTGGCGCCGCTACGCAGGGCGTTCGGGCCGCTGATTTCCGGACTGCAGGTGCTGCCGTCGGTGGCCTGGGTGCCGGCCGCCATCATCTGGTTCGGCCTCACCGACGCCACGGTGTACTTCGTGGTGTTCATGGGTGCCATCCCGTCCATCATCAACGGACTGATCTCCGGTGTTGACCAGATCCCGCCGCAGTACCGCAGCGTGGGTACGGTCCTCGGCGCCTCGCGGCTTCAGATGGCCGTACAGGTCATCCTCCCCGCGGCACTTCCGGGTTATCTCAGTGGCCTCAAGCAGGGCTGGGCCTTCTCCTGGCGTTCGCTCATGGCCGCGGAAATCATCGCCGTGGGCGGCACCATCGGCTTCGGCCTCGGCTCCATGCTGAACCAGGGCCGCGACCTTGCCGACATGACCATCGTCATGTCCGCGATCCTCCTGATCCTGGCCGTGGGCATCCTGATCGAGCTGCTGGTGTTCGCGCCGATCGAGAAGCGACTCCTCCAGCGCCGCGGCCTCCTGGCAGGCAGCACCCGCTAAGCACCCCCGTACTGAACCCGAAAGCCCGACGGCGACTCCGCCGTCGGGCTTTCCTCTGCCCGCCGACGGACCCTTGCTCCGCGAACAATGCATGCCTAGACTCGCGATGAGGCCGGCATCCGGCCCGATTCCACAACTGTTCAGGAGGTAGCCGTGGCACCAAAATTTGGACTGCTGGCACTGGTCGAGGCCAAGCCCGGGAAGGAACAGGAAGTTTGGGACTTCCTCGGCGGCGGCCGCGAGATAGTGCTCACCGAGCCCGGCACGAGGACCTGGTACGCCTTCCGAGTCAGCGCGAACACCTTCGGCATTTTCGACACTTTTGACACTGAGGAGGACCGACAGGCGCACCTCCAAGGGGCCATTCCTGCAGCCCTTGGCCAATATGGTCCGTCCCTGCTCGCCAAGGATCCGGACATCCGGCCGATCGAACTCATCGCCGTAAAGTAACGGCCCGCGTGGGGCGGAGGCGGCCCTACGCCGCCTCCGCACCTATGTGACGCAGCGTTACCTTGCGTGAACTGGTGTTTCTGTGCCGTTGGTGGGGCCCGTAATACAGCCCTACCGTTGATTCATGGCAATTCAGGACATTTACCCCACTGCGCTGCGCCTCCTCGGCCGCCCTGTGCTGGTGGTGGGCGGCGGACGCGTTGCTGCGCGCCGCGCGAAGGGCCTGCTTGACGCCGGTGCCCGCGTCACCGTGGTTGCCCCCGAGGCCACTGCCGCGCTCCGCGAACTCGCCGACGCCGGCCTTCTCACCTGGGAGCCCCGCACCTACCGGTCCGAGGATGTCGACGGCGTCTGGTTCGTCCAGACCGCCACTGGCGATCCCATGGTGGATAAGCTGGTAGCTTCCGACGCCGAGGCGCAGCGCGTCTGGTGCGTCAACGCCTCCGACCATGAAGCATCCGCCGCCTGGACGCCCGCCGTCGCCGTGGTGGACGACGTCAAGATCGCCGTCAACGCCGGGGGAGACCCCCGCCGTGCCATGGCCCTGCGCGATGCCGTCGCCACCGCCCTGGAGTCCGGCGACCTGCCGCTGCGGCGCCGCCGGGCACACCGCGGATCGGTTGCCCTTGTCGGTGGCGGCCCCGGCGACACCGGCCTCATCACCGTCCGCGGCCGCCGGCTGCTCGGCCAGGCCGACGTCGTCGTCGCCGACCGCCTCGGTCCCCGTGAACTGCTCAACGAACTTGCCCCGGACGTCCGCGTCATCGAGGTGGGCAAGACCCCCGGCCACCACCCCGTGCCGCAGGCCGAGATCAACCGGATCCTCGTCGAGGAAGCCCTTCAAGGCCACCGCGTGGTGCGTCTCAAAGGCGGCGACCCCTACGTCCTGGGCCGCGGCGGCGAGGAGGCGGAATTCTGCCGCCGGCACGGCGTCGAGGTTGAAGTGGTTTCCGGCGTGACCTCCGCGATCTCTGTCCCCGCCGCAGCGGGCATCCCGGTCACGCACCGCGGCCTGGCGAAGGGCTTCAGCGTTGTAACGGGCCACGAGGAACTGTCCGAGGTCCCGGCCCGCGCCGACCACACCGTGGTGCTGCTGATGGGCGTGGGCCAGCTGCGCGAATCCGCGTCCGCCCTCGGCAAAGCCGGCCTGCCCGGAGACACACCAGTTGGTATTGTTGAAAACGGCTACCTGCCGGACCAGCGCGTCACCATCGGCACCCTCGGCACCATCGCCGACCAGGCCGAGGCCGCCGGCGTCGCCAATCCTGCAGTGATCGTCATCGGTGACGTTGTCCGCGTCAGCCCCTTCGCGCCGTCGCACTTCAAAACCGCCGACTACAGCACCACCAGCCCCAACAAGCCCCGCACAAGCACCACCCGCGTTCTCACCCCCTAGCCCCCGAGTCCCAACTAGCTGGCAGTTGTTGTCGTTATGAGCCTTCAAAACGACAACAAATGCGAGTCAGTTGGGTGGGACCGAAGAAAAGGAACACAGCCGTGTCAACCAGCACCCCCGTAGGAACCGCCGCCCGCCCGTTGCGCGTGGCCGTCATCGGATCCGGCCCGGCCGGCGTCTACGCAGCGGACATCCTCACCAAGAGCGAGGCCGTCAAGAGCGGCGAGCTGACCGTGAGCATCGACCTCTTTGACCGCTACCCGGCACCCTACGGCCTGATCCGCTACGGTGTGGCCCCGGACCACCCGCGCATCAAGGGCATCGTCAACGCCCTGCACAAGGTACTGGACCGCGGCGACATCCGCTTCTTCGGCAACGTTGACTACGGCACGGACCTCTCCATCGAGGACCTGAAGACGCACTACGACGCCGTCATCTTCGCCACCGGCGCCATCAAGGACGCCGACCTGAACATCCCCGGCATCGAACTCGAGGGCTCCTTCGGCGGCGCCGACTTCGTGTCCTGGTACGACGGACACCCTGACGTTTCCCGCGAATGGCCGCTGGACGCGAAGGAAATCGCCGTTATCGGCAACGGCAACGTGGCCCTCGACGTAGCCCGCGTCCTCTCCAAGCACGCCGACGACCTGCTGGTCTCCGAAATCCCGGACAACGTCTACGCCGGCCTGAAGGCATCGCCGGTCACGGACGTCCACGTCTTTGGCCGCCGTGGCCCGGCCCAGGTCAAGTTCACCCCGCTGGAGCTGCGCGAGCTGTCCCACTCCAAGGACGTGGACATCATCCTGTACCCGGAGGACTTCGAGTTCGACGAGGAATCGGACCGCCAGATCCAGAGCAACAACCAGATCAAGACCATGGTTGGAACGCTCACCAACTGGATCGCCGAGCAGCCTGAGGACCTCTCCGAGCTCAAGGCATCCCGCCGCCTGCACCTGCACTTCCTGCACAGCCCGGTGGAAATTTACGACGACGCCGAGAACCCCGGGCGCGTCAGCGGCATGAAGTTTGAACGCACCGAACTGGACGGCACGGGCAACGCCCGCGGCACCGGCGAGTTCGTCGACTACCCGGTCCAGGCCGTTTACCGCGCCATCGGCTACTTCGGTTCGGCCCTGCCGGAGATCGAGTTCGACCACAAGAAGGGCGTTGTCCCGAACGCCGGCGGCCGCGTCCTGGACGCCTCCGGCGAGCACGTCCCGGGCATCTACGCCACCGGCTGGATCAAGCGCGGACCGGTCGGCCTGATCGGCCACACCAAGGGCGATGCCCTCGAGACCGTGACCTTCCTGCTGGAAGACCGCGAAAACCTGCCCGTTGCCGAGGCACCCGCTGCCAGCGCCGTCGTCGACCTGCTTGAGAGCCGCGGCGTGGAATACACCACCTGGGAAGGCTGGCTGGCACTGGACGCGCACGAGCTCGCCCTGGGCGCCGAGGCCACCGCTGCCGGCGGCTCACACGGTGTTGAGGTTGTGCGTGAGCGCGTCAAGGTGGTGCCGCGCGAGGACATGGTCTCCATCTCCCGCGACGGGATTCCCGCCAGCGTCTGAGAGTTTTCTAAAGCAACGCGAGGTCACTTCGCGCCTGTTCCATACGGAATATTGGGCGCCAAGTGACCTCGCGTTGGTTTAACCCGCGTTGGTTTAGGCTCCCGCACCGCCGGCGGCCATGAGCTCGAGGCGCTGCAGGGTTTCGCGGTTGCGCACCGTGATCATCGGGTCGCGCAGCGCCTTGGGAACCGCCAGGCCGGGGCCGCGGACCGCGTCCTCGCTCATCGTGACCCGGCACTGCTCGCCGAGGTCCTCGAGGGTGATAATCACCTTGGCCTCGCCGATCGGCCAGCCGCGCGCGATCAGTTCCAGCTGCCGCCCCGGGTCGGCCGCCGTCACCTTGGTTGAATCGTTGATGAGCAGCGGCCAGGCGCCGACCGAGTGGTGGAGCAGTGACCCGACCGCCGGCCACTGCGCATCCACGTCGCGGATTCTCGAGGCCCCGACCACCCAGCCGGAATAGAGCCAGCCGTCCGCAATCACCCTCCAGACTGCCGATGCCGGTGAATTGAAGACCTGCGTGACGGTTGACATGGTGTTCCTTTCGTCGGCCGGGCCCTGCCGGCGGGTGGCGGAGATCCGGTCTGCAGCTGTGGACCCGGCGGGATCCGGGGCGGCAATAATGCGGGGGGAGGGGCGCCGGGCGGCCCGGTACGAACGCTCCCGGAGCCGGCGCGCCCAGGGATACGTCCCGGCGCCGGGCAGGGGATGCTCCAGCGGATCAAACCGGATGGCTGTGTCCGTGCTGGCACTGTCCCTACCGTCCCTTTCCGCACCGTCCGCGTGCCCGGCGTCGGAAGCAGCGGCCCTCAGGTGCAGCACACCGGCCGGCACCCACCGGCCTGCCGGGGTGGCGTAATGCAGCGCCAAGGTCCAGTCTTCGGTACCCAGCGACTCCTTGAAATTGCCCCCGGTGTCCGCCCTGCCGGTGGCACGCCCGGGCAGCGACAGGGTGCGCAGTCCCAGAAGGACGGGGCCGCTGGCACCCCTGTACGGCATGAGCGTGGTGAACCTGGCGGAGCCAACATCCAGCTTGGGCAGCAGAATGAAACGGCCCGGCACGCCCCAGCCGGTCGAAGCAAACAGGACATCCCCGACGTCGGCACCGTCACCGACGCCGGGGATGTCACCGGCACCGGCAGCACCTAATGCGCCCGAAGTCCGCAGCGCCAAACCCAGTATGTCCGGCAGCGACTCGGGAAGGCCGACCGAGCGGGAAAACCGGCCGCGTACCTGGAAGGTCCCGGCGTCGTCGAGCCAAGCGATTCCGCTGGCCGCCGGAAGACCTGCCGCTGCCCGCCCCGCGGCGCCCGTGAGGTTCAGTTCCCCCACCAGGCTGATGCCCCGCGGATGGATGGGGCGGACGGGGCGCACTGCCTTAATCGCCCGGAACGCGGCGGCGAAGCCGAGCCCGGCGAGGTCTGCCGCCCGGTCCGAGGCCAGGTCGTGCGTGCGATGTGGCGCGCCGCCCGGATCGCCGCTGAATCGTCTTTTCACGCGTCGCCTTCCCATCGCTGGCCCGTTCCCATGGCTACATCCTGCCGAACTTTGACCGGACCAGGGCGAAGATTCCGTAGCAAATGAAGCCTGCACCGATGGCGAACAGCAGGTAGGGCCCATACGCATGGTCCCGCAGGGCCTTCAGGCTGCCGTCGAGGCCGGTGGATTCTTCGGGCGTGCGTTTGGCGGCCGCGATGGCGAAGAGCAGCCCGGCAAGGAACAGCGCGATGCCTTTGGCCACATGCCCGGTCACACCCAGGATGTCGATGAGTTTGCCCCGGCGGGTGCCGTCAAAGTGGAAGAGCTCCTCCTTGAAGCCGCGCCGGATGCCCTTCGCCACGAAGTAGATGCCCACGCCAATGACGGTCAGGCCGAGGGCGCTGAGGATCACGCCGCCAAAGGGGTTGCTGAGGAGTGCCGCGCTCACGTCCCGTGTTGATTCACCGGAGTCGCCGCGAAGCCCCACCGCGAAACCGCCGAAACTGACCCCGACGCTGCCATAAGCGATCGCGAGGAAGCCGGAGGAGATCAGCTTCCCGATCCGTTCCTTGCGCGGCAGATGGCGGGCCCGGAGAGTGGCCTCGCTCAACTGCCAGAGGGCGAGCCCCCAGCACGCGATCAGGCACGCCCACATGACTGCCGGGCCCCAGGGATTGGCGGCCAGCTGTTCGATGGCACCGGTGGGCTCGGCCTCCCCGGGGTGGCCGAAGGCCAGGGCAATCGCGATGGCGCCGAGAATAATGTGCAGCAGGGCCATCACAGCGAAACCGGAACGCGCGACGACGTCGAGCGCCTTGGTGTTCGATGCAGCCTCCGCGGCGTCGGCCGCCTCGCTGATCGTCGAGTCGTAGTCCGTAGTGCCCTCCGGTAGCCGTTCCCGCTTATCCGTCCTGGTGTCTGCCGGACGGTGTCCAGCCGTGCTCCATTTGCCTTACTGCGTTCAGCCGTTCATCGGCCCTTCCGCGTGGATGCGCTCGGCGCCCTCGCCCACGAGTCTTACCGTGCAGCGCACCACGAGGTCGTCGGGCGCCGTGTCGATGTCGACGAGGGCGTCGCCGGCGCTGAGGACGGTGAATACTTCCGAGCCCGCCTCGACATCGAAGCCCTTGCTTTTGGCGGCCTGCGTCGCGTTCGACAGCGCCTCGCCCTTCAGCCCGTCCACGTACGCCTGGTCGTCTTCGCGTTCGGAGTCGCCGAATGCCCAGCCGAACAGTGTTCCTGTTGATCCCATGGCCTTGATTTTACGCACAGAACCACTGATATTACGGGCTATCGTAACGTTAGTAAGTGTGCTTACCATGTGGGGACCATGTCTTTGGTACGGCTGCAGGGCACCTGGACCCAGGGCCCGCCGCAGCCAGTGTTCCGGATTGAACCTCTCGTATTAGGAAGGACATCATGGCTGGAAATCTATTTGCACGGTCTGTTCATGACCTCACGGCAGCGGCCTGGTTTGGCGGCTCCCTGATGGGGGCGGTCGGCCTCAACGGAGCCGCTGCTGAGGCGAAGGATCCCGCCGAGCGCACGCGCCTCTCGAGCCGCGGCTGGATGAAGTGGGCCCCGGTCCAGACGGCCGCCTTCGCAACCCACCTGCTCGCGGACCTGTTTATTGCGCTGGAAAACAAGGACAGGATCGCAAGCCAGGAGGGCGTGGCCCGGGACACCGTCTACAAGACGGCTGTCACGGTGGCGGGGGCCGCAGTCACGCTGTACGCGGGTCTACTGGGGAAGAAGGTGGACAAGCTGGCCGATGAGGGTGCCGAAGGTGCCACCGAGCCGCGGCCCGGCTCTTCCGCGAAACTGCAGTCGGCGCAGAAGCAGCTGAAAGTGCTGCAGTGGACCATCCCCGCCTTCGCCGCCTCCGTCATCGTCCTTGGCGCGAAGCACGGTGAGATGCAGCGGCCCAAGAACGTTTTCAAGGGGCTGCGCTGACGGCGTCCGCCGCCGGCGATAACGGACTCTAAGTCAATGACGTACGACGGCGGCCGGGTACCCATCGGGCCCGGCCGCCGTCGTGCGCGGATCACCTCCGCTGACGCGGGGTGTCCTACGTAGGCTGGCTGTCTGCGGGCGGCAGGTCCGGGTTCATGTCCTGGAGGTGGGGGTCCTCGGCCGTCCACACCTGGATAATCGCCCACGCCACGGCCGCGAGCGGCACGGACAGGACGGCGCCGATGATGCCCGCCAGGATGGTGCCCGCCGTCAGGGCCATGAGGATGACGAGGGCGTGGAGTTGCAGGGACTTGCCCATGACGACCGGCTGCAGCAGGTCGCCTTCGAGCTGGTTGACGGCGATGACCACCGCCACCACGATCAGTGCCACCACCGGGCCGTTGGCGACGAGGGCCACCAGGGCTGCCAGGATGCCGGCCACTGTGGCTCCCACGAGCGGAACAAAGGCGCCGATGAAGACGATGATGGCCAGGGGGATGGCCAGCGGCACCTGCATGATGAGCAGCGCTGCGCCGATGGCCACCGTATCCACCAGTGCCACAATGGCTGTGCCCCGGACATAGCCGCCCAAAACCTCGAGGGTCCGCTTGCCCACGCGCCGCAGCCTGGCTTCCCGTTCCCCGGTGAAGGGGCGCAGGAGAAAGTTCCAGATCTTCGCGCCGTCCTTGAGGAAGAAGAAGAGGATCACCACCATGAGGCTCGCGCCGGCCAGGAATTCCGTCACCACAGACAGGCCGGTGATGGCTCCCGAGCGCACCTGGCTGCTTGTGGCGAACTGGACAGCGCCTTCCCGGGCCTGGTTCAGCTGCTCGCGGTCAATGGGGACCGGGCCGGAGAGGAGGAAGCGTTCGAGTTCGTCGAGTCCCTCAGAGGCCCGCTGCGCCAGCTCGCCCCACTGGCTGCGGACGGAGAAGTAGATCACGGTGGCGACGCCGGCCAGCAGGAGCAGCAGGGCCACGAATGCCACCGCCGTGGCGGCCCCGCCGGGAAGCCCGCGGCGCCGCAGCAGGTTGACGAACGGCCCAATGGCGGCCGCGAGGATCAGCGCGATCAGCACGGGAATGACCAGCAGCCGGACCTGCAGGAGTCCGTACACGGACACTGCTGCCACGGCAAGGACCAGCAGGACTTGGGCGCACCGGATCCCCACCTTGCCGAGGTTGTCGGACCACAGCCCGTGGAGCGGTTTGTGGTTCGGCTGCCGGGGTGCCTTGCGGCCCAGGAGCGGGCCGGGTGCAAGCTCTTGGGGCGGATCTTGCTCGGACAGTCGGGCTGTTCGGGCCATGGGGAACTCCTACTCATCAGGGCAACCAGGCGACTGGCTTGCTTAGTAAGCCTACTGATGTTCCCTGTTCGGGCGATAGCCCGTTACTCCCGCAGCCACTCCGCGCAGGAGTTGAGGTTCCGGTGCACGCTGGCCAGGGCCGCCTCGCCGTCATGCGCTTCGATGGCATTCACGAGCTCACCGTGGCCCGCCTGCGGCAGCCCGTTGAAGCCGGGGCGGCGGTGCTGCTTCAGCAGGTCGGCGTGGAACACGTCGCCGAAGCTGACATAGAGCTCGTGCAGCAGGGGGTTGCCCGAGGCCTGTGCCACCCGCTCGTGGAAGCCCCAGTCCGCGCGGGCCCAGCGCGCGAAGTCCGCAGCGCGCCAGGCCTCCTCACCTTCGGTGAGCAGCGCACGCATGGCGGCAACGTCGTCCGCCGTTGCATGCCGGGCGGCAAGGCGCGCCGCTTGCGTGTCCAGCCCCACGCGGACCTCGAGGACGTGTTCGTCCGTGTGCTCCTTGTACAGCCGGCGCGCGGCCCCCGAGATTTCGCTGGTGGCACGGACATAGGTCCCGTCGCCGCGGCGGACTTCGAGCATCCCGCTGTGGGCCAGCGCCTTGACCGCCTCCCGGAGTGTCCCGCGGGACACGCCGAGTCCGGTCATGAGTTCGGTTTCGGACGGGATGCGCTGCTGCAGCGGCCACTCACCCGTCTGGATCATTTCTCGGAGTTTGGCGGTGACTTCGTCCGCCAGCGGCTGGCGGTGCGACGTGCTCAGGGTCATGGCGTCCTATTCTTTCATTCCGGCAGCGCCGGTGCCGGCGGCGCCGGTGCCGGCAGCGCCGGTGCCGGCGGCGCTCACTCCGGCAGCCCGGCGGCTGCTGAGCATGTGCGCCACCGCGATCTGCACCACGGCGATGGCCAGGAGCAGCGCCAGCGGCAGCGTCCAGCTGCCCGTCGCGCTGTGCAGCAGGCCCATGCCGAACGGCCCCACGGTGGCCAGGAGATAGCCGGTGGACTGGGCCAGCGTGGACAGTGCCGTGGTTTCGGCGGTGCTCCGCCCGCTGCGGCTGATGATCACCATCACCAGGGGGAAGATGCCCAGCCCGAAGCCCAGCAGCACCGCGGGGATGACGGCCTGTGACACGGGAAGGAAGAGCAACGCGGCGATACCGGCCGTCATGGTGAGGGTGGCCAGGTAGACGGCGGGGCGCAGCATCCGCGGCCGGGACCCGATGGCGATCAGCACCATCCCGGCAGGTACGGAGACCAGTTGCATGACGCCGAACATGATGGCGCTGTCCGCAGCGCTGAGGCCCATGGTGGTGAGCATGTACGGGAACCAGCTGAGCAGCGCGTAGGCCAGCAGCGCCTGCAGGGTGAAAATGCCGGTGAGCAGCCGCCCGGTCTTGGTGCGCAGCAGCGGCCACGGGGAGATGTGTCCGGCCGTTTTGCGGGCAGTGTTGCGGTGGGCGTGCAGCGTCACGGGCAGGAAGCCGAGGAATGCGGACAGGGCGAGGACCCCGATGGTGCCCAGCCCGGCCGACGGCGACCCCAGCGCCTGCGACAGCGGAACCACGACGACGGCCATGGCGGTGGCGCCGCTGGTCATGGTCACCGTGTAGACGCCCGTCATGAGCGAGGTGCGAGCGGCGAAGTGCTCCCGGATGAAGGACGGCATGGACACGTTGCAGACAGCAAGTCCGGACATCCCAACCACCGTGCCCGCCACCAGCATTCCTGTGGTGGGAATGCCCCGGAGCAGCAGCCCGCCTGCCAGCATGCCGAGCGAGAGCAGGATGGCCTTCTCGACGCCGAGCTTCCCGGTCAGCCACGACGTCGCGGCACCGGCCACCGCGAAGCACAGCGTGGGAATGGAGGGGATAAGCGAGGCGACCAGCGGCCCGTATCCCAGCACCTGCTGCAGGTCGTGCAGCAACGCCGAGGCGCCGGTGATGCCGGCTCTCAGGTTCAGGCCGATGAGGACCAGGGCAATCACGGCGGCGGCGACGGCGGCGCGGGGCCTGGTTGGGTACGTGGCCGTGGTCGCGGGTGCTGAGGAAGTGGTCGCCATTCCTTAACGTTAGACGTTTGACGTTTGATGTCTAGAGTTTTGTGGGGAAACTCTCGCGGGCCGTTCCTGCGCGGGCATAGACTCAGGCCAGCAGGCGCGTAGCGCGCAGGGATTGGCAAGGGGAAAGGACGGCGTCCGGCCATGACCGCCGAAGGCCTTGAAAGGGAGAAGAAGTACGACGTCGACGCCGGCGCCGAGCTGCCCGACCTCGCCGCCATCCCCGGTGTGGGCCGCGTGGGCGAGCCGCACGGCGCTGAACTGGAAGCCGTCTACTTCGACACTGAAGATCTGGTTCTCGCCTCCCGCCGCATCACGCTGCGGCGCAGGAGCGGCGGAGCCGACGCCGGCTGGCATGTAAAGCTGCCACCGGAGCGGGGGGCTGAGTCCGGGTCCGCAACCGGACCCGGACTGGAAGAGGGACCGGAAGCCCGCCGCGAGATCCACGCCCCGCTGGGCCAGGCTGACGTCGTTCCGGGGAAACTGCTGGCCCACCTGCACGCCTACCTCCGCGGATCGGATCCCGTGCCCGTAGCCCGCCTCAGCACGCGGCGCACCACACTTGCCCTGTACGGGGACGACGGCGTGCACCTCGCCGACTTTGCCGACGACACCGTGGACGCCAGGCTTCTTCAGGGCGCGGACCAGAAACCGGCAGGTGAGTCCGCCGGCCGGGAGCAGCAGTGGCGCGAATGGGAACTTGAGCTGGTCCACGGCCAGCCGGAGGTCTTCAAGGCAGCCGCAGCGGTCTTGTCCGCGGCAGGTGCCCGGCCCGCAGCGCACGAGTCCAAGCTCCGGCGAGCACTGGGCGCGGCGGCGCCGAAGGCCCAAGTCAAGGAAATATCGGGGACTGCCGAAGCTGACGGCACGGCGGAGGCCGAAGGCGGCGTAAGGCAGCCCGGCGGCAGGAAACCGGGCAAGAAGTGGCCGGCGTCCGCCGTCGTCACCGCGTACCTGGACGGGCAGATCAGCGAAATCCTGGCCAACGACCCCCGGGTGCGGCTGGAGGAGCCGGACGCGGTCCATGCGATGCGCTCGGCCACGCGCCGCGTGCGGTCTGCCCTCGCGGTCTACCGGAAGCTCTACGGCGGGGGAGCGGTGGGCAGGCTGCGCGACGAGCTCAAGTGGCTGGGCCGGATCCTCGGAACGCCGCGTGACGCTGAAGTCATGCTGGACCGGCTGCGGACACACGCCGGGAAGCTCCCGCCGGGGGAAGCGGCCGACGACGTGAAGCGGCGCATCGAGCGGGAACTGGTCACCAGGCTGGAGGCCGGTTACCGCAAGACGCAGGAGGTGCTCCTGACCGACCGTTACTTCCGCCTCCTGGACGACCTCGAAGACTTCCGTGACCACCCGCCCGTCCGCCCGTCCGCTGCGGCACCCGCACGCAAGGCCGCCCGCAAGCTGGTGGGCAAGTCGGCAAAACGCCTGCGCCGCGCCCACAAGGCGGCTCTGCGCGTCAAAGACGACGCCAGCGAAAAGCCCGGCATGGAGCTCAAGGATGCCACCGCGCAGGAAACCGCGCTGCACCAGGTGCGGAAGGACGCCAAGCGGCTGAGGCACGCGGCCGAGACCGTCGATCCCGTCTTCGGCAAGCGCGCGGCCAAGCTCGCCAAGGCCGCGCACAAACAGCAGAAGATCCTCGGCGACCACCACGACAGTGTGATGGCGCGGATCTTCCTGGGAAAGCTCGCCGGCGGGCCGGACCTGCCGGAGCCGGTGGTGGCGGCCTACGGCTCGCTGCTGAAGCGGGAGCAGAAGAGCGCCGCCAAAGCCGAAGCCAAGTACCGCAAGGCGCACCGGAAGTCCCGGAAGCTGGTCCGGCGCGGAGTGGGATAGCGGCGGCCGATGGCTGAACAGGCAGAGCGGCGCGCACCACGCCAGGTGGGGACTGTCATCAGCCTGGCCCGCGTGGACGCGGACATGGTGCCAGCGGTGGGCGGCAAGGCTGCCAACCTCGGTGTCCTTCTGGCCGCCGGAATGCCGGTCCCGCCCGGCTTCTGCGTCACCACCGCGGCCTACCGGCGGGCGGCGGCCGCGGCAGGAGTGCAACCTTCCGAGCCCGCGGCGCAGACACGCGGGAGGCTGGAGTCGGCTCCCATACCCGAGGACATAAACGAAGACATCCTTGCCGCCTACGCCGGCCTGGGCGGGGACCTCCCGGTGGCCGTGCGCTCCTCCGCCACCGCCGAGGATCTTCCCGAAGCAAGCTTCGCCGGCCAGCTGGACACGTACCTCAACGTCGTCGGCCCGGACCCGCTGCTGGACGCAATCCGCCGCTGCTGGGCCTCCCTCTGGTCAGACCGGGCCGTGGCCTACCGGGCAGACCACGGGATGGATCAGCACTCGGTCAGCCTCGCCGTCGTTGTCCAGGAAATGGTTGACGCCGACGTGGCCGGCGTGATGTTCACGGCAAACCCGCTGACCGGCCGGAGGAGGGAAACCGTCATCGACGCAGCGCCCGGACTCGGCGAGGCGCTGGTCAGCGGGGCTGTGAACCCGGACCAGTTCACGGTTGACGCGGCCACCGGGGAGATCCTCCAGCGGAGCCTGGGGGACAAACGCACCGAAATCGGGCCAGCCCCCGGCGGTGGGACACGGCTGTTGCGCCGGCAGGACGCCGGCCGCAAGGCGTGCCTGACGGATGAGCAGGTCCGCTCCCTGGCAAGGGTAGGGACCCGTGTGGAAGAACTCTACGGCGAGCCGCAGGATCTAGAGTGGGCTATCGCGCCGGACGGCGGAATCCGGGTGGTGCAATCCCGTCCGATCACCACGCTGTTTCCCCTGCCCGAGCCTGACAACCACGACGGCGGCGCCCGCGCCTACTTGTGCGCCAGCCTGCTGCAGGGGCTGACCCGGCCGCTGACCCCCATGGGACTGGCATCCTTCACCCTGATGAGCGACAGCGCCCGGTCGGCGGACAACGGACCCGCGGCTTACCGTTCCGCCCAGATCGGGATGCGCATGTATGTGGATGTCACGCCCCTCCTGCGGAGCAAGGGCGGGAGGCGCGGCCTCCTGAGAGCCATGAAAGTGGCCGATGCCAGGTCTGTGGATGTGCTGGCCTACCTGGCGGCCGACCCCCGCTTCGCCCTCACCAGGGCACCCAAGCTGGCGTCGCTGAAGGCGGGGCTCCGGGCCTCGCCGCCCTTTGGCCTGGTTGGGCAAATCCTGCGCGCGCTGGTCAATCCCGCCGCCGCGCTGGAGCGGGTCAGGGAAGCGGACCATGCGTTGGACCGGATGCTGGTGTTGCCGGAGCCGGCCTCTGGCTCCCGGCGGCTGGATTTCGTGGAACGCCTCCTCACCAAAGAGATCACGCCCGCCGTGATGGGGGTACTGCCGCCGGCGGCCGCCGGGTACGTATGGCTTGGCCTGGCCCGGCTGCTGCTGGGCCGGCTTGCGCAGGCCGGCGAGCTGCAGGCCGTGCTGCGCGGTTTGCCCCACAACGTGACCACAGAGATGGATCTGGAGCTCTGGCGGACAGCCACCTCCATCCGGGAGGACCCCGAGTCGGTCCGCGCACTGACCGGGGAGGATCCGGAGACACTCGCCGGCCGCTACGCCCAGGGATCACTGCCCACCGTCTGCCAGGGCGCGCTGCGCAACTTCCTCGCCAGGTACGGACACCGCGCCGTGGCAGAAATTGACCTCGGCATTCCCCGCTGGGGTGAGGACCCCGCCCACATCATCAACGCCCTGGCCAACTACCTGAAGCTGGCGGACCCGGAACTCGCACCGGACCGTGTCTTCCGGCGGGCCGCAGAAAACGCGGAAACCAAGGCGGCCGAGCTGGCCGCACGCGCTGCCCGTTCCCGGGGCCGGCAGTTGGGCAGAACCGTTGCCCACAGCCTGCGGCGTGCCCGCGAAACCGCCGGCATGCGCGAGTACCCAAAGTTCCGGCTCATTGCGGCGTTCGCCGTCCTCCGCCGCCAGCTCCAGCTGGTGGGTCAGGAACTCGCGGACGCGGGCCGGATCGCGGTGCCCGACGACGTCTTCTTCCTTGACCTCACCGAAGCCCGCGTGGCATTGCGCGGCGCGGACCTGCGCGGACCCGTCGCCGAACGCCGCCAGAGCTACCTACGCGAAATGCGGCGCCGGCGCATCCCCCGCCTGCTGCTGTCCGATGGCACCGACGTGGAAGCGGCCATGGCCGGACGGACTGCTGCGGCGTCGTCCTCGGGCGGGCAGCTGCAGGCGGGAACCCTGGCCGGGACGCCGGCCTCGGCCGGCACCGTCACTGGCAAAGCCAGGGTCATCCTTGACCCGGCCGGGGCGCACCTGGAGCCGGGCGAAATCCTCGTCGCCCCGTCGACGGACCCGGGGTGGACGCCGCTGTTCATGACAGCGGGGGCGCTGGTCATGGAAATGGGCGGACCCATCTCCCACGGAGCGGTGGTGGCCCGCGAATACGGGCTTCCCGCCGTCGTCGGAGTCCCCGACGCGACCATGCGCATTCGAACCGGGGACACCGTCACCGTGGACGGAGCGGCGGGGACGGTTGTGCTTGACCTCTCCGGTGTTTCCGGTGGCGGCCGGTAGGATCGCGTCCATGAAATTCGTCGTGCTGTACAGCCTGCCTGTGGGCGTCGACCGCTCGCGAGTCCTTGAGACGTATCCCCGCCACAAGGCCTACTACGAGGAGTTCCGCGCCGGCGGGGGCGGGCTGGTCGCTCTTGGCCCCTTCCAGGCTCCTGATCCGGCCGGCTCATCGATGGGCATCTTCACTTCGCGCGAGGACGCCGAACGCTTCATCGCCGGCGATCCATTCACCACCGAGGGGCTCGCGGAGCCGCGGATCCTCGAGTGGAACGTGGTGTGGTTCGAGTAGGAGCGGGGGTTCTCGAGGGCCGCACCGAGACGCGGTGTAAGAGGAACACGAGCACCGGGCCGCGACGACCGGTTCTTCCCCGTGGCCTTTCAGCGCCGCGTGGTCCGCACCCGGCTGGGCCTGGGGACCGACGAAATCCCGGGCGGACACCTGGTTGCCCTGAGCAACCCGGTTGAGCTCGCACGCCGGCTGGACGGCTACGCACGCAGATCGCTGTGACCGGATGGGTAGCCCGGCTCAGCCGGCGTGCCGCGCCCCGAGCCGGGCGACGGCCAGAGCCAGCCACAGCTGCACCCGGTCGGCGGTGACGGAGGGGTCGTACCCGGTGAGTTCGGTGATCTGCGCCAGCCGGTAGCGGACAGTGTTGCGGTGGAGGGTGAGGGCCTCGGCGACGGCGGCAACGGAGCCGTTGCTGTTCAGGTAGCTCTCCAGCGTAACCATCAGCTCAGCGCCGTGGGCGGCATCGAAGCTCCGGAGCGGATCCAGTGACTCGTTGGCCATGTCCGCCAGCGGCACGTCCTCGCTCGCGAGGAGCAGGGAGGTCAGGCTAAGCCGCTCGGGTTCATTAACCGGCAGCCCGTGGCTGGCGGCGTCGCGCGCCTCGAAGTAGCTCCAGCGAAGGCCGTTCGGCTTGGTGTACGCGCCGCCGATGCCGATGGTGGCGTGGATCCCGGCCTCGGCGAGGTGGTCGCTGAGGCTCCTGGCCATCGCCGTGGCGCCGCGTCCGTCGTCGGGCACCACGGTGACCAGATCCTTTCCGACGACGGCGGTCACCGCCGTCTCCAGCGCCTGCGGCAGTGAGGAGCTGACCAGCTGCTTGTGGTGCGCCTCGGAGCCGGCCAGAATCACCACATTCTTGCGCGTGCTGTTGATGCCCGTCCCGGCAAGACGGCGCTGTGCCTCGCTCGGGTCCAGGGTCCCGTGGATCACGTCCTCGAGCACCTGCCCGCAGAGAGCCCGCTCGGCCTGGCGCTGCTTGACCATGTTGTTGAGCTCCACGCTGATGAGGTTCTGCGCGTAGCCGATGATGCCGGAATCCTCGAACGGCTGCTTCACCCACAATGTGCAGGCATCGCGGCGGCCGGTGGGAATGGGGTACGTGGTCCAGGAGTCCGCGGACGGCGGCTCGCTGCCGCTGTTGTACAGCTGGGCGGTGAACTGGGTGAGCGCGATCTCGGTGCGGAGCATGCCGCCCAGGTGCCGCAGGAGCTCGGCCAGGCCGCCGCCGGTCAGCAGGGCGCGGGCCAGGATCTGGTGCCCTGCGATCAGCCGCTCAAGCTTGGAGTAGTGGTCCGCGGACTGAGCGTCCGCCACAAGCTTGCTGATGGCAATAAACGGAGTGCCGTACGGCACTTCGACCACCGGCAGCCCCCAGCGGTTCGCTTCCGCGATCAAAGCCGGGGGAACGGCGTCGTGCGAGAGCCCCACGCCGAACCCGATCCCCACGGCGCCGGCGCGCTGGACCTGGCGGACAAAGCGGCGCTGTTCGGGCGCACTTTTCATCCGCAGCCCGGTGGTCAGCACCAGCTCGCCGCCGTTGAGGAATCGCTGCGGGTCCTCGAGTTCGGTAACCGCCACCCAGCGGATGTCCTGGTGAGAGGTGGTCTCCGCGAGGCTGGATTTCTTGAGTCCCAGAGACTGCACGGCCAGCAGCGCCGCGAGGGAAATTGCCATGGACCAAGGGTAGCGGGAGGCTGGGCTTTCGCACTAAAGCAACGGCCCACGGGTGTGCAGGTGGCTATTCCCCGCGGTGGCGGGCTGGAATAGGCTCGAGTCAGCCGCATCACACTATTCAGGACGAAAGAGGTTGTACACCGTGGTTCAAACCTTGCAGAACTTCATCAACGGCGAGTTCGTCGCGCCGGCCGGGACGGGCCTGATCGACATCGTGAACCCCGTGACCGGTGACGTCGTGGCCAAGTCGCCCGTCTCGGTCGAGGCCGATGTCGACGCCGCCATGGCCGCCGCCCAAGACGCCTTCAAGACCTGGAAGCACGTGACCCCCGGGCAGCGCCAGCTCATGCTGCTCAAGCTCGCTGACGCCATCGAGGCCAACAGCGACGAGCTCGTCGATGCCCAGCACCGCAACACCGGGCAGGTCCGTGCCCTGATCGCGTCCGAGGAGGTGGCGGCCGGCGCCGACCAGCTGCGCTTCTTCGCCGGTGCTGCCCGCATCCTCGAAGGCAAGTCCGCCGGCGAGTACTTCGAAGGCCACACCTCCTTCATCCGCCGCGAGCCGATCGGCGTCGTGGCCCAGGTGGCGCCGTGGAACTACCCGTTCCTGATGGCCATCTGGAAGATCGGCCCCGCGCTCGCAGCCGGCAACACCGTGGTCCTGAAGCCGTCCGACACCACGCCCGAATCCACCCTGGTCCTGGCGCGCCTGGCCGCGGACATCCTGCCCGCCGGCGTCCTGAACGTCATCCTCGGCACCGGGGAAACCGGTGCGCTGATGGTGGAGCACAAGGTGCCGGGCCTGGTGTCCATTACCGGATCCGTGCGTGCCGGCATCGCCGTCGCCTCGGGCGCGGCGAAGGGCCTCAAGCGCGCCCACCTGGAGCTCGGCGGCAAGGCCCCGGCCATTGTCTTCAAGGACGCCGACATCAAGAAGAGCGCCGCGGCCATCGCTGAGTTCGCGTTCTTCAATGCGGGCCAGGACTGCACGGCCATTACCCGTGTGCTGGTGGAGGATTCGGTGCACGACGACGTCGTGGCGGCCATGGTGGAGCACACCAAGACCCTGCACACCGGCTCCCAGAACGACGAAGACAACTACTTCGGCCCGCTGAACAACGTCAACCACTTCAAGGCCGTCAGCTCTGTGGTGGACTCGCTGCCGGTGCACTGCCGGATCGAAACCGGCGGGCACCGTGCGGGGGAGAAGGGGTTCTTCTTCGAGCCCACCATCATCACCGGAGCCAAGCAGACGGACGACATCGTGCAGAAGGAAACGTTCGGCCCGGTCATCACGGTCCAGAAGTTCAGCACGGAGGCCGAAGCCGTGGAGCTGGCCAACGACGTCGAATACGCCCTGGCCTCCAGCGTCTGGACCAGCGACCACGGCACGGCCATGCGCCTCAGCCGCGATCTTGACTTCGGTGCGGTCTGGATCAACACGCACATTCTCCTCACCGCCGAAATGCCCCACGGCGGCTTCAAGCAGTCCGGTTACGGCAAGGACCTCTCCATGTACGGCGTCGAGGACTACACGCGCATCAAGCACGTCATGTCCGCCCTTGATGCATAGTCCCCACCGGCACCCTAACCTCGCTCCGCTTCGGCCAGGGAACCCTGCCGGCGTGGCCCCAACCGCCGGCGCCCATTCAGTAAAGAAAGAAACACGATGACCGCAACAGCATCAGAAATCACTTACCGCCTCGAGCAGAAGCGCCGCGTCCAGGCCGACTTCCCGGGCCCCAAGTCCGTGGCACTGACCGAACGCCGCAAGGCCGTGGTCGCCGCCGGCGTCGCCTCCAGCGTTCCCGTCTACGTCGCAGACGCCGACGGCGGCATCATCCATGACGTCGACGGCAACTCCTTCATTGACCTCGGCTCAGGCATCGCGGTGACCAGCGTCGGCGCGTCCGATCCCGCCGTCGTCGGTGCCGTGAAGGAGGCTGTGGAGCACTTCACCCACACCTGCTTCATGGTCACCCCCTACGAGGGCTATGTCGCGGTTGCCGAGCAGCTGAACAGGCTCACCCCGGGCAGCCACGAGAAGCGCACCGTGCTGTTCAATTCCGGCGCGGAAGCCGTGGAAAACGCCATCAAGGTAGCCCGCCTGGCCACCGGCCGGGACGCCGTCGTCGCGTTTGACCACGCCTACCACGGCCGCACCAACCTGACCATGGCGCTGACCGCCAAGGCCATGCCGTACAAGACCAACTTCGGCCCGTTCGCGCCCGAGGTCTACCGCATGCCCATGAGCTACCCGTTCCGCGAGGAGAACCCGGCGATCACCGGTGCCGAGGCCGCCAAGCGCGCCATCACCGCGATCGAGAAGCAGATCGGCGGCGATCAGGTGGCCGCCATCATCATCGAGCCGATCCAGGGTGAGGGCGGCTTCATCGTCCCGGCCGAAGGCTTCCTGCCGGCGCTGTCCGCCTGGGCCAAGGAAAAGGGCATCGTCTTCATCGCCGACGAGGTCCAGTCCGGCTTCTGCCGCACCGGCGAATGGTTCGCCGTGGACCACGAGGGCATCGTTCCGGACATCATCACTATGGCCAAGGGCATCGCCGGCGGCATGCCGCTGTCCGCCATCACCGGCCGCGCGGACCTGCTCGACGCCGTCCACCCGGGCGGCCTCGGCGGCACCTACGGCGGCAACCCGGTGGCCTGCGCCGCCGCACTGGCCTCCATCGGCTCCATGCAGGAGTACGACCTCAACGCCCGCGCCAAGCACATCGAGGACCTGTCCTTCGGCAAGTTGCGCGAGCTCGCTGAAGAAGTTTCCGTGATCGGCGACATCCGCGGCCGCGGTGCCATGCTGGCCATCGAGCTGGTCCAGGCCGGCTCGAAGGAGCCCAACCCGGAGCTCACCAAGGCCGTTGCAGCCGCCTGCCTCAAGGAAGGCGTCATCATCCTGACCTGCGGAACGTACGGCAACGTCATCCGCCTGCTGCCGCCGCTGGTGATCAGCGACGAGCTGCTGCTGGACGGCCTGGAAGTACTCGCCGCGGCCATCAAGGCCAACGCATAGTTCTCTTCTTCCTTTAGCGCGAACTGGCAGGTAATGCCCCCAAAATCCTCGCAACAGGGCATTAGCTGCCAGTTCGCGCGGGGGATGTACGACGACGGCGGGCCGGGTACCAAAAGGTGCCCGGCCCGCCGTCGTTCTCGCCGCCGTCGTACTCCCGTTGCGTTCCCGCCCGCCGGCGCGGGCGCCGCGGTAGAGTCATCCTCACCACTGCACTTCACGCCGCAGGCCGGTGAGCGCCGCCGCGATCCGGACGCCGGTCTGCACTACCCAAAGAGGGGTTTCGCATGCGATACGTAGTCGGCTACACACCCACCGAGCGCGGCGCGGACGCCGTCGCCCTGGCCACGTCACTGGCCCTGGCCCAGGGCGCCGAACTTGATTTGGTCTATGTGGTGAAGCCGGGCACGCCGTACGTGGCACTAAACCCGGAGGGCAGCCGGGTCAGCGCCGCGGAGCAGGAGGTGCTGACGGCAGAACGGGAGGGCCTGGCTCTCGTTCCGGAGGGGTTGCCCGCGAAATTCCATGTGCGGGAGGCCGATTCTTTCGCCGGCGGGCTCATCGACGCTGCGGCGGAGTTCGAAGCCGGACTCATCGCGGTCGGCGCCGCCAGCGCAGGCCTGTTCAAGCGGCACACCGTGGGAAGCGTGGCCAACGCGCTGCTGCACGCCTCAACGGTCCCGGTGGCACTCGCGCCGCGCGGCTACCAGCGGACGGCACCCGTTACCCGCCTGACGCTGGCCGTGGGGCAACGTGCCGGGGCCGAGGCCGCAATCGAGACCGCCATCAGGGCGGCCAGGCGGCGCGGTGTGCCGCTGCGGTTGGTGTCACTGGTGGAGCTCGACGCCGCCGGAGACGCAGGGGAGGCCATCAATGCAGCGCACATTCACGCGAACACCGTCCTGACGGCCGCATCAGGGAAGGTACCCGCCGGTCACGAGGTCGGCGTCGCCGTGGCCCACGGCCGCACCATCGAGGAAGCCATCGACGGACTCGAATGGGACGACGGCGAAATCCTCATCGTGGGGTCCTCACGCCTGGCCGGGAAGAACCGCATGTTCCTGGGCAGCACGGCCAACAAGGTGCTGCGGGCCCTGCCGGTTCCCATGGTGGTTGTGCCGCGCGACTACGACCGCGAGGACTCGGCCCCCTGATCGGTGCTGCCCTCCCGAGGGCGAACGGACAGTTGTGGCCCCGCCGCCGGGGCTTAAGTGTCCGTTCGCGCTTCCCTGCGGGCGAGGCGCTTGGCCGCTGAGCTTTTCCGCGTTGCGGCCAGCATGTCCACTGTGAGCACCAGCAGGGCGAGCCACACAACGCCAAAGCCGATCCACCGGTCCAGCGTCATGGCCTCCCGGAACACCACCAGAGCAACGATGAACTGCAGCACCGGGGCGAAGTACTGCAGCAGCCCGATGGTGGTCATGGGCAGCCGGCGGGCGGAGGCGCCGAAGAACACCAGCGGCACGGCCGTGATGACGCCGGACGCCAGGAGCAGCCAGAAGTGCCCCGGTCCGTGGGTGGTCAGCGAGGCAGTGCCGCTCGCCGCGAGGAAAATCATGGTGGCCGCGGCCAGGGGCGCGAGGACGATGGTCTCCACGGTAAGGCTGGTGACGGCGTCGGCACGCGGACCCACCCGTTTCTTCACGAAGCCGTAGAGGCCGAAGCTGACGGCCAGGGTCAGGGCGATCCAGGGCAGTTTCCCGTAGGACACGGTCAGCACCCCGACGGCGATGAAACCGATTCCGACGGCGGCCCACTGCAGGGGCCGGAGCGTTTCCTTGAGGACGAACACGCCGAGGAGGACGGACACAAGCGGGTTGATGAAGTAGCCAAGTGAGGCCTCGACCGCCTGCCCGGTGGTGACGCCGTACGTGTATGTCAGCCAGTTCACCGCGATGAGGCCGGCGGCAAGAGCCAAGGTTCCGAGGATGGCGCGGTTCCGCAGGGCAGCGCCCAGGGCGCGCCATGCCCTGGTCACGGTGATCAGGAGGGCGCAGAAGATCAGGGACCAGACCACCCGGTTGGCCACGATTTCAACGGCACTTGCGGGCTGCAGAACGAAGAAGTACAGCGGAAGCAGCCCCCACAGGCCGTAAGCGCCGATGCCGAACAGGATTCCCGCCGTCGTCTCCTTGTCCACCGCCTTGGGTGCCACGGGGGAAGGGGGTGCCACGGGCGAACCGGGTGCCCCAGGCAAACCGGGTGACCCGGCCCTACCGGAGCCGGTCACGCCGGCGGGCGCGGCGCCAGGTGTAGGGGCAGTCGGAACAGCGGAGGAGACGGATCCGTCGGGGTTAGGCACAAGTCCCATAACACCATCCTAAGGAGCGGTATTCCGTCTGACCGAGCGAAAAGCTGCCTGCGGAAACGAATTAGTCAGTAGGCTTGCCATTATGAGTACGACTCACCGCAGGGCGCCGGCACGATGAGGCTCCGCCACAGCAACGCCTCCGGCCACGGTTACCGGAGGGTGCGGGCCGGCGCCGGGTTCAGCTACAGGGACCTGGACGGCTCCACACTGCCGCCCGGTCCGGTCCGCGACCGGCTGGAAGCCATCGGGATTCCGCCCGCCTGGACGGACGTTTGGATAGCGCCCTTTGAGAACGGGCATATCCAGGCCACCGGGCTGGATGCCGTGGGCCGCCGGCAGTACATCTACCATCCGGAGTGGCGCGAACGGAAGGACCGCTTGAAATTCGACCGCGCGCTCCAGCTCGCCGAGTCGCTGCCCACCGCCCGCCGGCTGGTCACCATGGATCTGAGGTCCGACGGCTTCACCCGCGAGCGGGTTTTGGCCGCGGCCTTCAGGCTGCTGGACAGCGGCTCCCTGCGGGTGGGGTCAGAGCGGTACACGAACGAAAACGGCAGCCACGGGCTTGCCACCCTGCTCTGCGCCCACGTCCGTGTCCGCAAGGAATGCCTGCATCTGAGTTTCCCGGCCAAGAGCGGCAAAACATGGGAGTCCCGCATTGACGACCCGGACCTGGCTCCTCTGGCCCAGGCCCTCAAGCGGCGCGGCGGCAACGCGCGGCTGCTGGCCTACAAGAACGGCCGGACGTGGCACCCCGTGACCAGCGCCGACATCAACGGCTATGTCAAGGAACGCACTGGCGACGACTTCACCGCAAAGGACTTCCGCACCCTGCGCGGCACCGTCGCGGCCGCCGTCAGCCTGGCCCGGAGCGGACCGCAGAAAACCGAGGGGAAGCGGAAGCGTGCCATCAGCGTCGCCATGATGGAGGCGGCGGCGGTGCTGGGCAACACGCCGTCAATCGCCCGCAAAAGTTACGTGGACCCCCGGCTGCTGGACCACTTCGCAGCCGGGGAGACCATAGACCCCAAGCGCCTGGATTCGGCCGAGTCGGAGCTGCGGGCACTGCTGTACCGCGAGGGCGACGTGGTGCCCCTCCGCAAGAGCGGCTGATGCGGGCGGGGGCCGGGCGGACAATTAGAATTGAAAACTGCGCGCCGGTGGGGCGCGGTCTCCCGTTCCGGAAGGGCTTAAGGTGTCCAACACAGCTGAATCCACGGCCAAGCGCCCGCTCCGCGTCGCGATCGTCGGCGCCGGACCCGCGGGCGTCTATGCCGCGGACATCCTGACCAAGTCCAACGAGGTCAAGGACGGCGACTTCGAGGTCAGCATCGACCTCTTCGAGGCCTACCCGGCACCGTACGGCCTGATCCGCTACGGCGTGGCGCCTGACCACCCGCGCATCAAGGGCATCGTCAACGCCCTGCATAAAGTCCTGGACCGCGGAGACATCCGCTTCCTCGGCAACGTCACCTACGGCCGGGACCTGACGCTGCACGACTTCCGCGCCTTCTACGACGCCGTCATCTTCTCCACCGGCGCCATCAAGGACGCTGATATGGACATCCCCGGAATCGACCTCGAGGGCTCTTTTGGAGCCGCCGACTTCGTGTCCTGGTACGACGGCCACCCCGACGTTCCGCGGGACTGGCCGCTGGATGCCAAGGAAATCGCCGTCATCGGCAATGGCAACGTGGCCCTGGACGTCGCCCGGATGCTCGTGAAGCACGCCGATGAACTGCTCGTCACCGAGATCCCGGACAACGTCTACCAGGGCCTGAAGAACTCGCCGGTCACCGACGTGCACGTCTTCGGCCGCCGCGGCCCCGCCCAGGTGAAGTTCACCCCGCTGGAGCTGCGCGAACTCAGCCACGCCCGCGACGTCGACATTGTGCTGTACCCGGAGGACTTCGAATTCGACGAGGCCTCCGACGACGCGATCCGGAGCAACAACCAGACCAAGACCATGGTGAACACCATGACCAACTGGCTCGTCGAGGAGCACGCAGAGGCCGAGCAGCCGTCGTCGCGCCGCCTGCACCTGCACTTCCTGCACAGCCCGGTGGAAATCTATGGGAGCGATAGCGACGGCGGATCCGGCCATGTTGCCGGCATCAAGTTCGAGCGCATGCAGCTGGACGGCACCGGCAACGTCAAGGGCACGGGGGAGTTCATCGACTACCCGGTGCAGGCCGTCTACCGCGCCATCGGCTACCACGGCTCTGCGCTCGACGAACTGGAATACGACGCCAAGCGCGGGGTCATTCCCAACGAGGGCGGCCGGGTCCTCGACGCCGACGGGAACGCCGTTCCCGGCATCTACACCACGGGCTGGATCAAGCGCGGCCCGGTCGGCCTGATCGGGCACACGAAGGGCGACGCCCTGGAGACCATCGGGTTCCTCCTCGAGGACCGGCTCACCCTGCCGCCGGCGCAAAACCCGGACCCGCAGGCGATCATCGACCTGCTGGAGGAGCGCGGCATCGAGTACACCACGTGGGAGGGCTGGAACAAGCTGAACGCTCACGAGGCCGCCCTCGGCGCATCGTGGACGGAATCCGCCGCGTCCGACGGCGTCGTGCGCGAACGCATCAAGGTGGTGCCGCGCGAGGAGATGATCCAGATCTCCCGCGCCTGACGGGGGTGGACTAGACTGTCGCGGGCAAGCGTTTGGGCGAGTGGGAGTTCGATGAAGAACCTGATCCAGCCGACGGCACCCGGAACCGAGGATTCGGTGCTGCTGCAGCGCCGCGCCCTGGCCGGCCACGAATTCCTGGACAGCCACGCGCAGAGCGAAGCATTCCCCGATGCCGAAGAGCTTCCCGGCCTGCGCCGGCTAATCCGCGAATCCTGGCAGCGGTCGGCCAAGCTGCGGGCCAACCCTGACCATCCCGAGGCCCCGCTGGCCATCGCCGCTGACGAGCTTGACGAATACCGCCGCCAACACCCCCTCGCCGCCATCATGCCCGTCATCCAGAAGCTCCTCATCCGGCCCAGCCATGACAGCGGCCTGCTGGTTGCGGTCGGCGACGAAGTGGGCCGCCTCCTCTGGGTGGAGGGCGATCCCGGCGCGCGCAGCCGGGCGGAGGGCATGATGTTCGTTCCCGGCGCCGACTGGTCGGAGGCGACCGTGGGGACCAGCGCCCCCGGGACGGCGCTCGCCCTGGGCCGGGGCATCCAGATCTCCGGCGCCGAGCACTACAAGCGTTCAGTCCACCCCTGGAGCTGCACGGCGGTCCCGTTCCAGGACCCCGATTCCGGCGCGCTGCTGGGCGTCGTGGACATCACGGGCACCGAGGCGGCCGTCGCACCACACACGCTCTCCCTCGTGGAGGCCACCGTGGCGGCAGCCCAGGCCCAGTTGCGCGTGGAACGCCTGCAGCTCGCTGCCGCCCAGGAACGGGTTAAGGCACGACGGCGGCACCCCGGTTCCGGGGCTGCCGGCGGTTCTGCGCGGGAAGGCAGCCTGTACCGCAACAGCCTGCAGCTGCTGGGCCGCGACCAGGCACTGCTCAGCATCGAGGGCCGCAGCGTGGTGCTGTCTGCCCGGCACAGCGAGATCCTGGCCCTGCTCGGCACCCGCCCGGACGGGCTCAGCGCCGAGGAACTGAGCGTCCTGCTGTACCCGGGGGACGGGTCCACGATCACCCTGCGGGCCGAGATGGTGCGCCTCCGGAAGGTCCTACAGCAGCTGAACCCGGCCGCGGTACCGGAATCGCGGCCGTACAGGCTGGCCATGGATCTCCTGCCGGACAGCAGCCAGGTGCTCACCTGCCTGCAGCGCGGCGCCCACCGGATCGCCCTCGACATCTACCGCGGCGCTGTTCTGCCCCGCTCTGAGGCGCCCGGCGTCGTTGAGCTCCGGAACCGCGTGTCCGCGCTGCTGCGGGAGGCCGTCCTGACGGACGGCAGCGCGGAGTCGCTGCTCAAGTACGCGGAACTGCCGGAGGCGGCGGACGACGTCGACGTCCGCCGCGCCGCCCTGAAGCTCCTGCCGCCGCGCTCACCCAAGCGGGCCGCCGTCGTCGCGGATCTGGAACGGCTGGAAGCGGAACTGAGCGTTTAGTCCCCAACGCGGGGCTCCTGCCCGCTGGTCGAGCTTGCCGAAACCTAATTTCGACGGGCTCAAACTCCGGGTGACCCGGGTCACTTCTGTTGCAACCTTGCTGCAACCTACCCGCTCCTAGGCTCGATGCATCGGCGATCACCATGACGTATCGCCTCCGTGTTGCACAGCAAAGGAGCTAGCAATGACCGTTTACGCACAGCCCGGCACCGAAGGTTCGAAGGTCACGTTCAAGGACCGCTACGAGAACTGGATCGGCGGCGAATGGGTTGCCCCCGTGAAGGGCCAGTACTTCGAGAACATCACGCCGGTCACCGGGAAACCGTTCTGCGAGGTGGCCCGCGGCACCGCCGAGGACATCGAACTAGCCCTCGACGCCGCGCACAAGGTGGCCCCCTCCTGGGGCAAGACCTCCGTTGCAGAGCGCGCGGCGATCCTGAACAAGATCGCCGACCGCATCGACGAGAACGTCGAACTGCTCGCCGTCGCCGAAACCTGGGACAACGGCAAGCCGGTCCGCGAGACCCTCAACGCGGACATCCCGCTCGCCGCCGACCACTTCCGCTACTTCGCCTCCGCCGTGCGCGCCCAGGAGGGCCGGCTGTCGCAACTCGACGACGACACCACCGCGTACCACTTCCACGAGCCGCTCGGCGTCGTCGGCCAGATCATCCCGTGGAACTTCCCCATCCTGATGGCCGTCTGGAAGCTGGCCCCCGCGCTCGCGGCGGGCAACGCCGTCGTCCTCAAGCCCGCGGAACAGACGCCGGCGTCCATCCTGGTGCTGATGGAACTGATCGGCGACCTGCTGCCGGCCGGCGTGGTCAACGTGGTCAACGGCTTCGGCGTCGAGGCGGGCAAGCCGCTGGCCTCCAGCCCGCGGATCCGCAAGATCGCCTTCACCGGCGAGACAACGACCGGCCGCCTGATCAGCCAGTATGCCTCCAACAACCTGATCCCCGTGACGCTGGAACTCGGCGGCAAGAGCCCGAACATCTTCTTCAACGATGTCGCCCAGTCCAACGACGCGTTCTACGACAAGGCGCTCGAGGGCTTCGCGCTGTTCGCCTTCAACCAGGGCGAAGTCTGCACTTGCCCGTCCCGGGCCCTGGTCCAGGAGGACATCTACGACTCCTTCATGGCCGACGCCCTCGCCCGGACCGAGAAGATCATCCAGGGCAACCCGCTGGACACCGAAACCCAGATCGGCGCGCAGGCCTCCAATGACCAGCTGGAAAAGATCCTCTCCTACATTGACATCGGAAAGCAGGAAGGTGCCAAGGCGCTCACCGGCGGCGCGCGCGCGGAGCTGCCCGGGGACCTGGCTGGCGGCTACTACGTCCAGCCCACGATCTTCGAGGGCCACAACCGGATGCGCATCTTCCAGGAGGAGATCTTCGGCCCGGTGGTGTCCGTGACCCGCTTCAGCGATTACAACGACGCCATGGGCATCGCCAACGACACCCTCTACGGCCTGGGCGCCGGCGTCTGGTCCCGTAACGGCAACGTCGCATACCGGGCAGGCCGCGAGATCCAGGCCGGCCGTGTCTGGGTCAACAACTACCACGCATACCCGGCCGGCGCCGCGTTCGGCGGCTACAAGTCCTCCGGCATCGGACGCGAGAACCACGCCATGATGCTGGACCACTACCAGCAGACCAAGAACCTGCTGGTCAGCTACAACGAAAACAAGCTCGGCTTCTTCTAGGCCGCCCCTAGCCCGGGCGGGGACGGATCAGCTCCATCCGTCCCCGCCCGCACCATGCTTCCCGCCCGCACCGCGGCGGAAGACCGACCCCTGGCCACCCCTCAGGAAGGCAGCAACACCGTCCCGCACCACCCCAGAACAACGCTTCAACGACGCAAGGATTTCGCCAATGACGACGACAATGCAAGCAGCCGTAGTGACCGAATTCGCCAAGGATCTTCAGATCAAGGACATCCCCGTTCCCACCCCGGGCCGCGGCCAGGCCCTGGTCAAGGTGATCACCAGCGGTGTCTGCCACACCGACCTCCATGCCGCGGAAGGGGACTGGCCGGTCAAGCCGTCGCCGCCCTTCGTGCCGGGACACGAAGGCGTGGGCGAGGTGGTGGCCCTCGGCGAGGGGGTCACGGACCTCGCCGTCGGTGACCTGGTGGGCAACGCCTGGCTCTGGTCCGCCTGCGGCGACTGCCAGTACTGCCGCACCGGCTGGGAGACGCTGTGCGAGGCGCAGCAGAACGCGGGCTACAGCGTGGACGGTTCCTTCGGCGAGTACATGCTGGTGGACAGCCGGTTCGCCGCCAGGATTCCGGCCGGTTCGGACCCCGTGGAGGTTGCCCCGGTGCTCTGCGCCGGCGTCACCGTCTACAAGGGACTGAAAATGACCGAGGCCAAGCCGGGGGAGTGGGTCACCATCTCCGGCATCGGCGGGCTGGGGCACATCGCCGTCCAGTACGCCGTGGCAATGGGCCTGCGCGTCGCCGCCGTGGACATCGCGGACGACAAACTCGCCCTCGCCAAGAAGCACGGCGCCGAACTCACCGTCAACGCGCTCCACGAGGATCCCACGGAAGTCATCCAGCAGAAAACCGGAGGCTGCCACGGCGTCCTGGTCACGGCGGTGCACCCGTCGGCCTTCGGACAGGCCATCGGCATGGCCCGCCGCGGCGGCACCATCGTGTTCAACGGCCTGCCGCCGGGCGACTTCCCCGCACCGATCTTCGAGATTGTGCTCAAGGGCCTGACTGTCCGCGGCTCCATCGTGGGAACGAGGCAGGACCTGGAGGAAGCGCTCGACTTTTACGCGCAAGGCAAGATCCACCCGACTGTATCCACCCGGGAACTCTCGGAAGTCAATGCGGTGCTCGACGAAATGAAGCACGCCAAGATCGACGGCCGGGTGGTGCTGAGGTTCTGATGACCGACACTAAGCTGAACGCCGCCGTGACGCTGCCCGGGGAGGACTTCTCCCGGGTGGCGCTCACCGCCGAGGCGGTGGGGCTGCTGCGGAAGCTCTGGGCGCAGCACGGCCCGCTCATGTTCCACCAGTCCGGTGGTTGCTGCGACGGCTCCGCGCCCATGTGCTACCCGGCGGGGGAGTTCCTCACCGGGGATTCGGACGTGCTGCTGGGGCGGTTTGATCTCTCTGCGGACGACGGCGGCGTGTTCGGTTCCGCTTACGACGGCGGGCAGCCGCTGGAGTTCTGGATGTCCCGGGAACAGTTCGGTTACTGGAGCCACACCCACCTGACGGTGGATGTGGTGCAGGGCCGGGGGAGCGGGTTTTCGGTCGAGGCGCCGGAAGGCAAACGCTTCCTGATCCGCTCCACGCTCATGGACTGGCCCGTGTAGACAGGCTTTGCCCAGCAAAACTCCATAGTGTTACGCCCGGATGGGGCCCCGAATCAGGGGCTTCGTCCGGGCGTTGCACATTTAAACCGCGATTGGGAACCCCCAATTTGGGTGGCTGGGCGGGCCGACCAGCTATCCCCCCAAGGTTTTCACGGGCACTCCACCGGACGATGGCACCGTTACATTCCTCCTAGCGGCAGGTGTGCCATGAACAATTCAGCCTTGAAGTCAGAGGGGGACCCGGATCAGAGTCGATCCGGGGCCCCCGTGGATCCACCAACCAACCGGCGTCAACGACGCAAGAAGCGCAGCAAACAGTCCATGTCCTTTCGGACGGTGGCAGCAGTAACTACATTAATGATGCCGATCGCCATGGGGTTGCCCGTTGTGGCAGCCAACGCGGTGCAGGCACCAGTGGGGGAAGGATTTACCATCACCCCCTCAGATCTCTCCTTCATCCTGAAGCAGATCAAGATCGCTGAAGCGCATGTGGCCAATACGACCTCAGCTACCGGCCCTTGCGGCGCGCTGATCGGCACGGGCCCCAACCAGATCCCGAGCCCCTTGGTCTCCGCGGGGCTGCGGACCGTTGACGGGTCATGCAACAACCTGCAGCCGGGCCAGGAAACGTTCGGTGCAGCTGACCAGAAATTCCCACGCCTCACAACGCCGGTGTTCAACGATGCAGACGCTGTTCCTGCCGGCTTCGGCCCTCCCGGCCCGTCTTCCTACAAGCAGAAGAAGGGCAACGTCTTCGACTCCGAGCCCCGCGTGATCAGCAACCTGATCGTGGACCAGACTTCCACCAACCCGGCTGCTCGGGCGGCCGCCGGTTTCCCGGTGAGGACACAGGGCAACACGGGCGTTGAGCCGTGCACCACGGACCCGGTGGGCGCCACCCCAGGCGTCCCCGCAGACTGCGTCCCGTCCCACAGCACGCTGTTTATCGAGAACGTGACCACCGACGTCGGCCTCTCCCCGCCCTACAACTCAATGTTCACCCTGTTCGGCCAGTTCTTCGACCACGGTGTCGATCAGACTGTCAAGAGCGGCGGAACGGTCTACGTTCCGCTGAAGGGCGACGACCCGCTGATCGCAGGTCCGGACCACGTCTTTGGCAACGCGGACGACCTCGACCCGCATATGCGCTTCATGGTCCTCACCCGTGGCCAGAACCAGCCCGGCCCGGACGGCATCCTGGGTGACAAGCCTGACACTCCTGCCGATGAAAGTGCTGACGACATCCAGGACGCGAACAACACGGACTCACCGTGGGTTGACCAGAGCCAGACCTACACGTCGCACGCTTCCCATCAGGTGTTCGTGCGGGAGTACGTCGAGAATGCCGAGGGCAAGCCGGTTTCAACGGGCAAGCTGCTGGGCGGTCCAACCGGCCCGACGGCCGGTGGGATGGCCACCTGGGCTACGACCAAGGAACAGGCCGCGACCAAGCTTGGGCTCAGGCTCGAAGACAAGGACGTCCTGAACGTCCCGATGATCGCCGCGGACCCATACGGCAAGTTCATCCCCGGACCCAACGGCCTGCCGCAGTACGTGACGGCGACGGGGCTGGTCGAGGGACACCTCGACGACCCGTTGACGACAACGGTGGACGAGACCGTACCGGTCCCGGCGAACGTCAAGTACTTTGACACCCCGTTCCTGACCGACATCGCCCACAACGCTGATCCGTCCCCGCAGGATACGGACCACAACCCTGCGACTGCCAAGGTTACGCCGGCTCCGGACGCCGACAACACGGCATCTGCCGACTTCGCCAGCCAGGCCCCCGGCACCTATGACGACGAGATGCTGGACGCGCACTTCATCGCCGGCGACGGCCGCGTCAACGAGAACATCGGCCTGACGGCCATCCACCAGATCTTCCACTCAGAGCACGACCGGCTCGTCGACGACATTGAGCACGTCCTGACGACCGATACTTCCGCCAGCGGCGTCAAGGCCCTGGCAGAGTGGAAGCTGGCCACCGGTGCAGGTAGCGCAAACGGTGGGGATGGCTGGAACGGTGAGCGGCTTTTCCAGGCGGCTCGATTTATCACCGAGATGGAATACCAGCACCTGGTCTTCGAGGAATTCGCCCGCAAGGTGCAGCCGGCGATCAACCCGTTTGAGCCATTTGCTTTCACTCAGACGGAACTCAACCCGGCGGTCAAGGCCGAATTTGCTCACGCCGTGTACCGTTTCGGCCACTCCATGCTGACCGAAACGATCTCGCGCAGGAACGAGGACGGCCCGGGCCTCAACGGAACATTCGGTGATTCCGACGACACCAAGGGCAGCCCGAACGACATCTCGCTGCTCGACGGATTCCTCAACCCGCCGGAGTACACCGACGGCGGCCCTGCCGGGGCGCTGACCTCGGAAGAGGCTGCAGGCAGCATCATCATGGGAATGTCGGACCAGGCCGGTAACGAACTTGATGAGTTCGTGACCGACACGCTCCGCAACAACCTGCTGGGCCTGCCCCTGGACCTTCCAACGATCAACATGACCCGGGCCCGTTCTGAAGGAATCCCGCGGCTGAACGTCCTTCGCCGTGAGCTCTTCAACAAAACGAATGACGGCCAGCTGAAGCCCTACATCAACTGGGTCGACTTCGGCGAGAACCTCAAGCACCCGGAGTCCCTCGTCAACTTCGTCGCGGCGTACGGCCAGCACCCCACAATCCTTAAGGATGCAGGGGCGGACGGCCTCCTTGACACCGCCGACGACGGTCCGGCGACGCTGGAATCGCGTCGGGCAGCTGCACGGGCGATCGTCAATCCCGAACTTGGGGACGTCCCTCCGACCGACGCCGCCGCGTTCATGAACAGCACGGACGCCTGGGCCAACGACGGCGCCAACTCGAAGACCGGCCTCGACAACGTCGATCTCTGGGTCGGCGGCCTCGCGGAACAGACCGTTGTGTTCGGCGGCCTGCTGGGCAGCACGTTCAACTACGTTTTCGAGAACCAGCTGACGGACCTGCAGAACGGCGACCGCCTCTACTACCTGGCGCGCACCCCGGGCATGAACCTGAGGGCTCAGCTGGAGGGCAACTCGTTCGCCGAGATGATGATGCGCAACACCAATGTGCACACCCTGAAGGCCGACGCGTTCGCCACCTCGGACTGCAAGTTTGAGCTGAAGAAGCTGGCAGGCACCACAGCCGGCTTTGCAGCATCCGGCAACGCCGTAGCGGATGACCCGGACTCGGAGTGCAGTGAGGCGGACCTGCTGATCCGCATGCCGGACGGCACGATCAAGTACCGCGCGCGGAACTCCGTCGACCCCTCCGGAATCAACGGACAGAGCGTCTACAACGGCACCGCCGGCGTGGACCGTATCTTCGGCGGCAACGACAGCGACACCTTCTGGGGCGGTGAAGGCAATGACGTCATCGAAGGTGGTGACGGCGCCGACGTCGCGCTCGGTGGAGAAGGCGACGACATCATCACCGACCTCGCCGGTGACGACGTCCCGAAGGGCGGCCCCGGCAATGACGCGATCGACGCCGGTCCCGGCCTGGACATCGTCATGGGTGGCGATGGCAAGGACTTCACGAACGGCGGAGCCAACGCCAACGAGACCTTCGCTGGAGCCGGCGACGACTTCGTCATGCTGGGTCAGAGCCTCGACGCCGCATTCGGTGACAGCGGCGATGACTGGGAAGAAGGCGGCGACCAGCCGGACCTCATGCAGGGGGACAGCGGCAACCTGTTCTTCCTGGATGACTCGCAGAAGCCCGGACACGACATCCTGATCGGCCAGGGCGGTGACGATGACTACGACATGGAGGGCGGCGACGACATCGGCCTCGGCGGACCGGGCATCGAAAAGGTTGCTGGAGCGTCCGGTTACGACTGGGAGATCGGCCTTGGGGATCCCCAGCCGCAGAACCTGGATCTTGACCTCCCGCTTGTTCCGCTTGACATCCTTACTGTTGATGTCCGCGACAAGTTCAACGAAGTTGAGGCCGCCTCTGGCTGGAAGTTCGATGACAAGATCCGTGGAGACGACGTTGTTCCCAGTGCCGTCGGCGGCGGCGGTTTCATCGGCTGCAACGTGCTGGACCAGGAAGGGCTCAACCGCATAACGGGTCTTGACGCTCTGGTTCCAGATCTCGATACGTCCGCGGATGCGGTCATCGCAGCATCCGCTTCCAAGGATTGCCCGCTCCTTACCCCCGGATCCCTGGTTTGGGGAGCCGGCAACGTGCTCCTGGGCGGCGGCGGAAGTGACGAAATCGAAGGCCGCGGAGGCGATGACGTCATCGACGGAGACGCATACCTCAGCGTCCGGCTCAGTGTCCGCACTAACCCCAATGATCCGGCCACCGAGATCGGCAGTGCCGCTGCCGACGGAGCAGGGCAGAGCGCAATGACCAGCCGCTACCTGAAGGATGCCAATGGCAATCTGACGGGCCCGACGCTTCAGGAAGCTGTCTTCGCGGGAACCGTAAACCCGGGCAACATCGTAGCGGTCCGCGAAATCCTCTCCGCCAGCGGTGGCACCGATACGGCGGTGTTCTCCGATATCCGCGCGAATTACACCATCACCGAAGAAGCGAACGGAGTGACCACGGTAAGCCACAACAATGCGGGTCCCGATGGAACGGACACCCTCCGCAACATCGAAACCCTGCGGTTCTCCGACTCTGTGGCTCCCGCAGCCCCGCTCATCGGCGTGGCTTCGGCCGGCAACGGTCAGGCAACGGTGAACTTCACCCCAGGGGCAGGAGGCCTTGCCACCAGCTTCTCGGTAAGGGTGCTGGATGTAACGACCAACGCCGCCGGTGTCCAGGTGGGAGCATTGCGCACGGCACCCGCCGGCGCCACCAGCTTGGTGGTAACTGGATTGGAGAACGGAAGAAAGTTCAAGTTCGAGGTGTCAGCTACCAATGACATCGGAACCAGCCCGTTCTCTGCGCCGTCCAACGTCGTGACTACCGTCGCCCCGGTCGTCGCTGGTGCACCAGTTATCGGCACGGCAACGGCCGGAACGGCCGAGGCCACGGTCAGGTGGACCGCCCCCGCGGCAGTCACCAACGCCACGGCGGTCACGCAGTACCGAGTCCGCGTCTTCGTCGGAGCGGCGGCCACGCCTGCCCGCGAAGTCACGGTCGGCAATGTAACGAGCACGGTGATCACGGGACTGATCAACGGCACCGGCTACACGTTTGATGTCTCGGCAATCAACTCGGCAGGCACGGGAGCACCTTCGGCTCGTAGCGGTCTCGTCACCCCGCGGAGTGAATTCGTGGCCCCGACGATCACTGCCAGGACGCCCGCTCCTGCCGCACGGTCCGTCAGCCAGACGGGCAATCTGACGGCAACGTTCAGTGAAGCAGTGGCAAACGTGGGTAACTCAACATTCGCCGTGCGGCTCGGAACCAACAACACAACGGGGACGCCGCTGGCGGCAGCGGTTACCTACAACGGCACGACCAGGACCGCGACGCTCAATCCGTCCGCAACACTCCTGCCCGACCGTACCTACACGGCAGCTATTTCCAACATCCGTGATGCTGCGGGCAACACAGTGGCGCCGACCACCTGGACGTTTACGACCGGGCCAGCTCCAACGCTGACCTCGATCTTCCGGGGAGCCGGGGCCACGGGGCAGGCACGGAACGGCAACCTGACGGCGTTCTTCAGCGAAAACATCACCGGATACAACTCCACGACTGTTCGGCTGACTCGAGTGTCCAACGGGGCGGTATTCCCGGCGACGATGATCTTCAACCCGAACAACCGGGGACTGACCATCAACCCGTCCGGAACACTGCTGGCCAACACGCAGTACCGGGTCACGGTTACCGGTGGGACATCGGCAGTACGTGACCTCGCCGGGAATCCGTTTGTTACACGGTCCTGGACGTTCACCACGGGAACCGGCTTGTAACCCAGCAATACCAGAGCTGGCGGCCGGCAAGGCCGCCAGCTCGTACCCAAGGACCCACGCCCGGCCCTCCACCACACCGCGCAGCCGCAGCGCGGAGGAGGGCCGGGCGTGGTTTGCGTGCCGACCGTCTCAGTATTCGGGACAAATGTGGCCGTCCACTGGATGGACACTATTCTTGATAGGTCTGTTTCCATCCCCTATCAGGACTGTGGACTTCCAATGAACCTTTTCCGGACCAAATCCATCGAGCAGTCAATTGCCGACGCCGATGAGCCCGGACGCAAGCTGAAGCGCTCCCTGAGCACGTGGGACCTCATGATCATGGGTGTCGCTGTTGCTGTAGGCGCCGGCATCTTCTCCGTGGGCGCCAAGGCCGCCGCCAACTTCGCCGGCCCCGCCGTCACCATCTCCTTCCTGGTCGCCGCGGTCACATGTGCCCTGGCGATCATGTGCTACGCCGAATTTGCCACCGCCATCCCCGTGGCCGGCTCGGCCTACGTTTTCACCTACGCCACCATGGGCGAGATTTTGGCCTGGATTATCGGCTGGAACCTCATCCTGGAGCTTTTCACCGCGGCTGCCGTTATCGCCAAGTACTGGGGCATCTACCTCAGCAAGGTCTTCGCCCTCATGGGCGTCGAAATGCCGCCTGCCATCTCGATCGGCGGCGTTGACCTGTACTGGGGCGCCTTCCTCATCGTGGCCGTCTTCACCGTGCTGCTGGTGCTTGGAACCAAGCTGTCCGCCCGCGTGGGCAACATCTTCACGCTGATCAAGATCGCCGTGGTGGTGTTCGTGATCATCGTGGGCTTCAGCTACGTGAAGTTCTCCAACTACACCCCCTTCGTCCCGGCCTCTGAGCCCACGGCCAACGCCGGTGCGGCCGACGTTCTGAAGCAGTCGTTCTTCGGCTTCCTCACCGGTGCTGCCCCCGCGCAGTACGGCACCATGGGCATCTTCGCCGGCGCCGCGCTGGTGTTCTTCGCCTTCATTGGCTTCGACGTAGTGGCCACCTCCGCAGAAGAGGTGAAGAACCCGCAGAAGACGCTGCCCCGCGGCATCTTCGGCGGGCTGGCCCTAGTGACGCTGCTGTACATCCTTGTGTCCCTCGCCCTGACCGGCATGGTCTCTTACACGCAGCTCGCCGAGGCGGAAAGCCCCACACTCACCACGGCCTTTGAAGCTGTCGGCAACACCGACGCCGCGAAGGTGATCGCCTTCGGCTCGCTCGTGGGCCTGACCACTGTGATCATGGTGCTGCTCATGGGCCTGGCCCGCGTGGTGCTGGCCATGAGCCGCGACGGCCTGCTGCCCCGCTCCCTGTCCAAGACCAGCGAAAAGCGTTCGACGCCGGTCCGCCTGCAGATCATCTGCGGCGCTGCCGTTGCCCTGGTTGCCGGACTTACCAACGTGGACCTGCTCGAGGAAATGATCAACATCGGCACGCTGTCCGCGTTCGTGATGGTCAGCCTGGGCATCCTGGTGCTGCGCAAGAAGCGCCCCGACCTGAAGCCGGCCTTCCGGGTCCCGTTTGGCAAGGTGCTCCCCGTCGTATCCGCAGTGCTGTGCCTGTACCTGATGACCAACCTCGCCGTGGAGACCTGGATCTTCTTCGGCATCTGGCTGCTGCTGGGCATTGCCATCTACTTCGCGTACGGGCAGCGCCACTCCCGCCTCAACGAGAAGTTCGCCGGCGCCAAAGGAGCTGTGGACGGCCCTGTAGGCGGCCTTGGCGACCGGGATGACGACGACGAGCTGAGCAAGGTTTAGCGCCAGCACGGACCGGGCCGTCACTGGTTCCGCTGGGCTGCCGCCCCCTGATGCCGTCAGGGGGCGGCGTGCCTTCCCACCCAGTCGACCAGCGGACGGAGCTGTTCCCACCGGGCGGCGATCTCCCTTTCCGCTTCCGATGACCTGAGCCAGTCCGGCTCGCCCAGCGCAACACCTGCGGACAGCGACTTGTGCTTGAGCAACTCGGCGCGCGGGTGGTCCTTCGGGAAGCCCCGCGGCACCGTCTTTAGCTTTTCGCCTTCGACGGCGAAGCCGGCTGCTGCGACGGCGTCCACGATGTGCTGCAGCTGTCCGCCGCTGCCAGCTGCGTCCACCGAGTTCCGGTATCGGACCAGCTGCGCGGGAGAATGTGAGTGGTAGCCGCCGCCGAGGAGCAGGCCGTCCGCGCTGATCTGCAGGTAGAACCCCACGCCTTCCTGGTATGAGGCGAAAGCGCCCTGGGCCGTCTTGTACGGGGATTTATCCTGGGAGAAGCGGATGTCCCGGTTGGGCCGGAACATTTTCCCCGGTCCAAAGCGGGGTTCAAGTGCGGCCAGCAGTGCGGCCAGAGGCTCTTTCACGGACTCCCGGTACACCTCTAAGTGGGCCTGCCACCACTCCCGGCTGTTGTTCTCTTCCAGCTCAGCATAAAACTCAGCTGCTGCTGCCGGAATGCCCTCGAATGTGCTCATGAATGAAGCCTAAGGAAGCTGTCCGGCCCAGGCTACGGGCACGTTGCCCATGTGGAAAACTTGCCGGCAAACCGGCTTAACCTAGCTCACTTCGCCAATCTGTCCAGCAACAGCGGCGCCAGGAGCTCGCTGTACTCCCGGTTGAGGTGGTTGGCGTCGAAGTAGACATTGACGCCGCCAACAACCGTATAGCACTTGCGCGGATCGCAGAAGTAGTCGGTCAGGTCCACAAGCTGGACGTCGCGGTTGTACGTAGACTTGGCTGCCGTTGTTAGCGGATCCTCCGGCTGGGCAAGGGCACGATCCACGGCACACGCCGCCGGGTCCTGGACATGCAGATTAGTACAGTCGGGCTGCCGCACCGCCTGGTTAAGCGGCGGGTCTGCCAGGACATAGACCTTGGACCCTGCATCGGTCCACCGCTGCCAGGTCTTCTGCAGGCCCGCGGAGAACTGTTCGGACACCGGACGGCCTGAGCCGTCGTCAACGGATTGCTTCCTCGCAAACATGGACGTGAAAACCGCCGCGGGCCGGTCTGCAGCTACGGCGTCCGTTACTCTTTTCGCCCAGTCCATGCAGGTCCGGGTGGAGTTCTGGTCGACGTTGTCTGCATAGCCCGTGAATCTGACGTCCGCCACAGGACATCCTCCCAGCAGGGCTGTATGGACGATCCAGCCTCGTTGCTTGGCCGCCGCGAAGACCGCCGCCTGCCACTGCTGCGCGTGGGAATCGCCCACCAGCCAGACAGTTTCGGCATCGCGCTTCCCGCCGGAAAAGTCGCAACGCTGGTGCGTCCTGGTCTCAGCGGCCTTCAACTCGTCGTCTGGGCGGTCGCATGTTGGAGGAGTTTTCCAGTACTCATTGGCATCTGACATCACGGGGGCAGCTGACGGTCCGAACGGATCGGCGCAGTCGGCACCGGCGAGCAGTGCCAGCGGTCCGTGGCAAGGCTGCAGGGCGGCGGCTGCGGCGGCCTGTTCCGCTGCCTCGCGACGAACTTCCCTGACCTGCAGCTGAAGGCCGGCCAGCCCTGCAACAAGGGCCATGCCGACGGCCATCGCGACGAAAGTCCGGCGCGCTGACGCGTTGAGATAAACGGATGACTGGCCGCGGTCCTCGACATACGCCTTCGTGAGAGCTGCCAGGACAACGGCGAGAAGGACTATTCCGATTCTGTCGAAGGTGCCCAGGGCGCGCCCCAAGGCGAACGGGGCAATGACGATGAGCGGCCAGTGCCAGAGGTACAGCGAATATGAGATGTTGCCGAGGTACTGCAGCGGAAGCATGCTGATTAGCGGCTTGAAGGCCGGTCTGCGGTTATCGTTCCCGGCAAAGATGACCATCACCGTGCCCAGGACGGGAACGAGGGCGAGGAATCCGGGGAATGGCGTCCCGTCGTTGAAGGCAAGGGCCGAGCACGCGATCAGTACGAACCCGGCGGGCCCGACCCCCTTCATGGCCGGCGACGGCAGCCTGTGCCGGCCGAGTGCCAGGGCGGTCAGCGCACCCGCGCCGAACTCCCAGGCCCGGACCGGTGTCACGAAATACGCCTGGTTCGGCGAGAACTCCGTCGTGAGCACCGAGGCCACTAGCCCGAGTGCCGTCACTGCGGCTATTCCGGCGAACACTACGGCGATTGCCGGTCTGTTGCGGCGGCCGGCCAGCCAAAACAAGGCAATGAGCAGAAGCGGCCAGATGAGGTAGAACTGCTCCTCGACGGAGAGCGACCAGAAGTGCTGGGCCACCGTTGCTGATGACGTTGACGCCGAGTAATCGACGGATTTGGCCGCCAGCACCCAGTTTTCCGCATACAGGGCGCTGGCGAGGATTTCTCGTGCTGTGTCTTCCCAGCGCGAGAAGGGCAGCCACACCATGGCGGCGAGGAGCGACACGGTCAGGACCAGGAAGGCCGCCGGAAGCAGTCGCCGGATCCTGCGGGCATAGAACGAAGCCAGGCGGATCCGGCCGGTTGCCAGGAGTTCCTTCAGCAGGTGCGAGGTAATCAGGAACCCGGAGATCACGAAGAAGACGTCAACCCCGACGTAGCCTCCGGTTAGTTCCTTGGGCCACAGGTGGTTCAGGACGACCAAGGACACGGCAAGGGCGCGCAGCGCCTGGATGTCAGGCCGGAACGACGGTCTGCGCCGGAGCCCTGCACCCGCGACTGTCCCGGCCGCAGCCCCACCCCGCGCCTGCTGGACGATGCTCATGAGTTCCTTTTTGCCGAGGGTAGGACGGAAAGTGCCTTGCTGATTTTGCCATGCCGTCCGGTTCTGCCGAAGTTGGGGCAGGGCACGGCGTAACGGAGGGCCCGCCTAGGGGAACACCGCCGGACGCAGGGAACCCCGCCGCGGCTGTGAACGGGTCACTGTGCCGCGGCGGGGTTCCTGTTGCTATCTGGTGCTGTTAGCCGATCTTGTTGGCGGCTTCGGCCTCGGAGAGGGGAGCTGCGCCGAGGTTGGCGCGAAGCTTCGCTCCGAGTTCGGCGTCAACGTTGGTCCAGTACTGGATGGCGCGTTCCTTGATGCCGGGGCTCTTGACGCCGCCCACGGCACCGGTGATGGTGTCCAGGAAGCGGGCCTTTTCGGCGTCGTTGTAAACCTCGCGGTACAGCGCGCCGGCCTGGACGAAGTCGCTGTCCTCGGCGTGCAGGGAGTGCGCAGCGTGCGTCAGCTCGCCGTCGTTCTCCCAGCCGCCGGCCGGGCTCTGCGGCTCAACGGCGGCGGGGCCGCCGAACGTGTTCGGTGCGTAGACCGGAACCGAAGGAGCGTTGAACAGGAAGCGTCCCGCGCCGTCCTGGCTGTAGTTGTTGGCCTGGCTCTTGGGCTGGTTCACCGGGATCTGGGCGTGGTTGGTGCCCACGCGGTAGCGGTGTGCGTCCGCGTAGGAGAAGATCCGGGCCTGGAGCATCTTGTCCGGGGACGCGGCGATGCCGGGCACGAAGTTCGACGGCGCGAAGGTGGCCTGCTCGATCTGCGCGAAGTAGTTCTCCGGGTTTCGGTTCAGCTCCATGGTGCCGACCTTGATCAGCGGGTAGTCCGCGTGCGGCCAGACCTTGGTCAGGTCGAACGGGTTGAAGCGGTAGGTCTTTGCGTCCTCGTACGGCATGACCTGGACGTGCAGGTCCCACGACGGGAGGTTGCCGGCTTCGATGTTCTCGTGCAGGTCGCGGATGTAGAAGTCCGCGTCCGAGCCGGCGAGGGCTTCGGCTTCTTCCCCCGTGATGGACTTGACGCCCTGGTTGGACTTGAAGTGGTACTTGACCCAGAACCGCTCGCCCTCGGCGTTGATCCACTGGTAGGTGTGCGAGCCGTAGCCCTGCATTTCGCGCCAGGACGCGGGCAGGCCGCGGTCACCCATCAGCCAGGTGACCTGGTGTGCGGACTCGGGGGAGAGGGTCCAGAAGTCCCACTGCATGTCGGCATCGCGCAGGTGCGATCCGGGCAGGCGCTTCTGGGAGTGGATGAAGTCCGGGAACTTGATGCCGTCGCGGATGAAGAACACCGGGGTGTTGTTGCCAACGAGGTCGTAGTTGCCCTCGGAGGTGTAGAACTTCACCGCGAAACCGCGGGGGTCCCGCCAGGTGTCGGGGGAGCCGCTCTCGCCGGCGACGGAGGAGAAACGGATCAGCATCTCGGTCTCCACGCCCGGCTGCAGGAACGCGGCCTTGGTGTACTTGGAGATGTCCTCGGTGGTCTTGAACGTGCCGAACGCACCGCCGCCCTTGGCGTGCACCACACGCTCCGGAACCCGCTCGCGGTTGAACTGGGCGAGCTTCTCCACCAGGTAGTGGTCCGTGAGGATGATCGCGCCGTCGGCGCCGACAGCCTTGGAATGGGCATCGGACGTCACCGGGGCGCCGGACTGCGTGGTGGACACGGCAGGCGCAGAGATGTTCGAAGTCATCTTTCTCCTATTAGTTGGTTTTCGACTTTGTCGATTATTTGTCAGTTACGTTTGAAGCAAGTTTTTGGGTCCGCTGGCACTCTCCGCAGATCCCCTGGTACATGACATCCGCGATCTGGATGGTCATGGGGTGGGAATCCTCGCTCCAGTGCGGGGTCAGGCACGGGGCATGGCCGACAGCGCAGTCGACGTCCTCCACCCGGCCGCAGCTGATGCAGATCGCGTGGTGGTGGTTGTCGCCCACTCGCGTCTCATACAGCGCCGGGGAATGCGGAGGTTCGAATCTGCGCAGCATCTGCAGGTCCGTCAGATCACCCAGCACCACGTACACGGACTGCGCCGTCAGTTCCGGCAGTTCCTCGCGGGCGGCCGCCAGGATATTTTCCGCCGGGGAGTGCGGGTGATGCTCGACGGCGGCCAGCACCGCCAGCCGCTGCTTGGTCACCCGGCGGCCGTGGGCGCGCAGGGCCGCGGCCCATGCTTCGTGGCTTTCCGGGTGATCGGTCATGACTCCATTGAAACACTTATTTTGACTAGATCACAATAAGGTGGGACTAAGTTTCTGATGGGATTAGAGTTGCCGGGTGGGAAAACTTCTGGCCGACATCACGCCGCTGCGCGAGAGCCCGGATTTCCGGCGGCTCTGGCTGGGCTCGGCGGTCTCGAACGTGGGCAGCCAGCTCACCCTCGTGGCGGTGGGCCTGGAAGTGTACCGGCTGACCCAGGACAGCCTGTACGTCGGGCTGCTCAGCATCTTTGCCCTGGTGCCGCTGGTGGTGGGCGGCCTCCTGGGCGGGTCCATCGCCGACTCCCATGACCGCCGGACAGTGGCGCTTTTATCGTCCGCCGTGCTGTGGCTGACCACCGGCGGGCTCGCCCTCCAGGCCTGGCTGCAGGTGGGCAATGTGTGGCTGCTGTACGCCCTCGTGGCCGTGCAAAGCGGGGCGCAGGCGATCAACCAGCCTGCCCGCAGCGCCATCATTCCCGCGCTGTTGCGGAAAGAGCTCCTGCCGGCCGCCAACGCACTCAGCATGATCACCATTGGCCTGTCCATGACGGCCGGGCCGCTGTTGGCCGGTGTCCTGGTAGCCAGCGTCGGCTTCGGCTGGACGTACACGCTGGATGTTGTCAGTTTCATCTTTGCCTTCTGGGCCCTGCTGAAGCTTCCACCCATGCCGCCGGGCGAGAAAGCGGGGCGGGCCGGAATGCGGTCCGTGGTGGAGGGCTTCCGGTTCCTGGGCACGCGGCCCAACCTGCGGATGACCTTCATCCTCGACCTCATCGCGATGATCCTGGCCCAGCCGCGTGCACTGCTGCCGGCCATCGGCGCCCTCATGATCGGCGGCGGGGAAACCACAGTGGGCATCCTGCTGGCGGCCGTGGCGGTGGGCGCCTTCCTCGCCGGGCTCTTTTCCGGTCCGCTGGGTGCCGTCCGGCGGCAGGGGACAGCTGTGGTGTGGTCCGTCATGGGCTGGGGTGCCTCGTTTGCGGCGTTCGGACTCGTGGTGGTGCTGGCCGGGCGGTCCGGCTCCGGCGGCGTTACCTTCTGGCTGATCCCGGCAGCCCTCTGCTGCGCCCTGGCGGGCATTGCCGACTCGGTGAGTGCCGTATTCCGCACCACCATCCTGCAGGCTGCGACCCCGGACTACCTTCGCGGGCGACTGCAGGGGGTTTTCATTGTGGTGGTGGCCGGCGGGCCGCGCCTGGGCGACATGCTGGCAGGCGGCGGCACTAAAATTCTTAGTGAGGGCTGGGTCCTGCTGCTCGGCGGCATCCTGTGCATCGTGGTGGCCTGGATAGTGGCGCGGTGGCAATCCGGCTTCCTCGAGTACGACGCGCGGAATCCCGTTCCGTAGCGGCCGTGCCGGTTCCGACTTCTGAGCTGTGGAGGCAGATGTGCACAATCACCACAACGGACTGAAAACGGCGGCGCTGTTCGGCGTGCTGTGGGCGATCCTGTTGGGCCTGGGTGCCCTGATTGCCGCCAATACCCGCAGCTCCGCCCCGATCCTGATCATGGCGCTGATCGGCGTGGGGACCACGGCCTACGGCTACTGGAACAGCGACAAGATCGCGCTCCGCTCCATGCAGGCGTACCCCGTCTCCGAAGCCCAGGCGCCGCAGCTGTACCAGATGGTCCGTGAGCTCTCCGCCCGCGCCAGCCAGCCGATGCCGCGGATTTACGTCTCGCCCACCATGGCGCCCAACGCCTTCGCCACCGGGCGGAACCCGCAAAACGCTGCAGTCTGCTGCACGGAGGGGATCCTGCAGCTCCTCACCCCGCGGGAACTGCGCGGCGTCCTCGGCCACGAGCTCATGCACGTCTACAACCGCGACATCCTGACCTCGTCCGTCGCGGCGGCGGTGGCCGGCGTCATCACCTCGGTGGGGCAGATGCTGCTGTTCTTTGGCGGTGGGGACAGGCGCAACTCGAACCCGCTGGCCCTCATTGCCATGGCCCTGTTGGCACCGGTGGCCGCTTCGCTGATCCAGGTGGCCATCTCCCGGACCAGGGAGTACGACGCCGACGAGGACGGTTCGCAGCTCACCGGCGATCCGCTGGCACTCGCCTCCGCCCTGCGTAAGATCCACCAGGGCGTCCAGGTCGCACCGCTGCCGCAGGACCAGCGGCTGGTCAACGCCTCGCACCTGATGATCGCCAATCCGTTCCGAGGCGGCGGGCTCAGCAAGCTCTTCGCGACGCACCCGCCGATGCAGGACCGCATCAGCCGCCTGGAGCGGATGGCGGGCCGGCCGCTCAGCTGAGCACCGCCGTCGTACGTCCTTTGTCGCCTGATACGGTTCGCCTCGTCAAGCCAGCGTGCGGGCGTAGCAGACGGACAGCGGCGCGCCGGCGTAGGGCCCGAAGTTGTCGATCAGGCGGTAGCCCTCACGCTCATAGAAGCGGATGGCATCGGGCTGGGCTGTGCCGGTTTCCAGCTTGAGCTCGGTCAGGCCCAGGCGGGCGGCCTCGGCTTCCAAGCTCCGCAGAACTGCCGTGGCCGCGCCGCTTCCGCGGTGGCCGGGCAGCACGAACATCCTCTTGATCTCAGCGGACGCGGCGTCGAGCCGGCGAAGTGCGCCGCAGGCAACGGCTGCCCCCTCGTGGTTCCGGGCCACCAGGAACAGGGTGATGTCCCCGGCGCTGGGCGCGGAACCCGGCTCGTGGTCGTCGCTGCCGTAGCGGGCATCCAGTTCAGCCCGCTGCATGGCGCGGAGCCTGACGCCGTCCTCGGCGTCCCACGGCTCGGGACTGACCGCGAAGCTCATGTCCTGTCCTTTCGTGGCTCGGCCCACGTCGGTTGTCGCAGGATGCACAAACGGGCCGGGGACATGCGGTGGGCGTGTCCCCGGCCCGTTGACGTTTTCTTAGCTGCGGAAGTTAACGAACTGAAGGTCGGCCTCGTCGAAGTCCTTCAGGAGGGCCATGGTGGCTTGCAGGTCGTCGCGGGACTTGGAGGTGACGCGGAGTTCGTCGCCCTGGATCTGGGACTTGACGGATTTCGGGGCCTCGTCGCGGATGAGCTTGTTGATCTTCTTGGCGAGGTCCTGCGCGATGCCTTCCTTGATGGAGGCCTCCAGCCGGTACTCCTTGCCCGACGCGTACGGTTCGCCGGTGTCCAGTGACTTGAGTGAGATGCCGCGGCGGATGAGCTTGGACTGCAGCACGTCCAGCACGGCCAGGACGCGCTCCTCGGAGTTCGCCTTCATTAGGATCTTCTCGCCGCTGAAATCTACCTCGGCGCCGACGCCCTTGAAGTCGTACCGCTGGGCGAGTTCTTTCTGCGCCTGGTTCAGCGCGTTGGCCACCTCCTGCTTGTCTACCTTGCTTACGACGTCGAATGTGGACTCGCCTGCCATGACTCTCCTTTGCTGGTGCCTGCGTCGCCCGGGCGTTGAGGCTCCGGGCAGGGTGCGGATATCTGGCTTCCAGCGTAGTACGGATGGCGGGGAAGTGAACGTGGGCAGCATTCACAGTTCACTCATAGCCAAGTCATGGCGGGAACGAAGTTTTGGCGCCCAGAGTTGTAGCAGTTGGAAGCCGCTCGGAAGGAAAGCAATGTCCCACAAGGCCGTCCGCTACGTCACCAGGTCCACGGCCGCAGCCGCCGGAACCATCGCCACTGCCGCGTCGTCCGTGGCCGCCGCCGCAGTGGCCGCGTCGATCATCCTCAGCCCCGTCGCCGATGCCTCAACCCGGCTGGAGGGAGTGCAGGCGGATCTCCAGCGGGCGGTGCAGCTCAACCAGATCACCGAGGAGCAGGCCCTGCGGTTCGAGGCAAAGCTGGCGGGTCGGATCCTCGGTGAAGCCTGATTTTCTGCGGATTTCCGGCTGCGGATCCCCGATTTTATTCTTCGGCAGAAGTTCTGTAAGGTTGTCTTGCCGCGGTGATGGAAACAAAGCCGTGGTGATCTTCTTTTGAAGTTCGGCAGATTACCCGAGCGGCCAAAGGGGGCTGACTGTAAATCAGCTGGCAACGCCTACGGGGGTTCGAATCCCTCATCTGCCACATTGGAAAGACCTCCGGAACCTACTGGTTCCGGGGGTCTTTTGCTTATCCGGCTCTGGCCCCAGGCCGGGCCTACCGCTCACTGGATACTCAGCCCTGCCTCAATTACGGGGCTAGGTCGCGCCGGAGTTCGGCGATCTCGCGCCGGAGGGCGGCCACCTCGGCGGCCAGTTCACCCACCTCCGTCAGTACCGGCTGTTCTGCCGATTCGGCAGCTGCCACAGATGTCTCTTCGACCCGCTGGACCAGCCACGAGGCAATGGAGGCCGTCACCACGCCCAGGACCGCGATGCCGCTCATCATCAGCGCCGCCGCGACCATGCGGCCCAGGGGAGTGACCGGGTACATGTCGCCGTAGCCCACGGTGGTGATGGTGGCCACGGCCCACCACACAGCGTCGCCGAAGGTAAGGATCTTGGCGTCGGGAGCCGACTGCTCGACGTCGAGCACGGCCAGGGCACCCACGAACACCAGCAGGGCAGCGGAAGCGGCCACGTAGGTGACCACCCCTGCCGCGCAGTGTTTCACCCACTGTCCGGTGAAGCACCGACAGCAGGGTCACCAGGCGGAGCAGCCGAAGCGGGCGGAAGAACGGCAGGGCGACGATCAGCAGCTCGTGCAGGTTGCGGACAAACCAGCGCCTGCGGTCCTCGGCCAGCCAGAGGTTGGCCGCGTAGTCCAGCGCGAAAACGCCCCAGGTGAGCCACAGGGTGGCCTCGAGCCACTCGGCTCCCCGCCCCTCCGTCCTGCCGACCACCTGCCACGCGTACGCCGCCAGGAACACAATGGCCGTCCCCATCAGTGGCCATTCGGCAAGGTCCCGGTAGCGTTGCTGCGTCATGGCCACGATCTTACGGGCGGCCTTGCGTGCAGGCCCCGTTAGTCCGCCCGGGATCCCGTCGGTGTCCGGGCCGGGCTTCGTACCCCGGTCACCGGTCAGTTCAGCGCGATGACGATCATCTGGGTGGTGCCCGGAATGCACGTTTGCAGGACCGCCCGTGGGAACCCGCCGAACACCGCAGCGACGTCGTTGGTGGTGCCTGGGTTCGGCACCTGCCCGCGGGCCGAGACCGTGTAGGAGCCGTAGCCCGGGATGTCGACGCGTTCACCGACGCTGATTCCTGAGAACCGCGCCCAGCCGCCGCAGAAGTCGTGCTCGGTGATGAAGAGCGAGTATCCGTCAGTTGGCGTGAAATGTATGGGGCCGATGCAGCTGTCCACCATCGCCTGGCCGCCGGCGCCAGCCACGTAGATGGTCCGCACCGCTGGAGCCGGGGCCGGGGCCGGGGCCGGTACCGGGGCGGCTACCGGCGCTTGGGCAGGCGCGGGCGCTGGGGCCGGAGCGGGAGCCGGTGCCGGTACGGCCACCGCGGGTCCGCTGAGCTTGAGCGTCTGACCCGGGAAAATGACGGAGCTCGGTGCAAGGCCGTTGGCTGACAGCACACCGCCGGTGCTGACATTGAAGCGCGCCGCAATTGAACCGACTGTGTCACCGGCAACCACCCGGTACGTGGTGGGCTTGGGCACAGGGGCGGGCGCAACGTTGCGGACCGTTGTGGTTTTCGGTGCCGTTGCCGGTTTCGGTGCCGGCGCCTTGGCGGTAGTTGGTGCCTTGACCGATGCCTTGACCGATGCCTTGACGGGTGCTTTCGCGGGTGCCTTGGCAACTGGCGCCACGGCAGGGGACTTGACAACCGGCGCCACAGCAGGCGCAGCGGCGGGCGCCGCGGGCGGCGTGTCAGTGGCAGGTGCCGCGGCTTCTGCTGCCGACGGAGCGGGGGCGGGCAACTGTTCGACGGCGGCGGGTTGGCCTACGGCGGCAGCCGGGCTTCCGGCGTCGGACGCCACCAGCGCGTTGACGCCGGCCGACGCCGCCAGCAGGGCAGCGGCCACCGCAGCCGAGATGAGCAGCACGCGGGCGCCGGACTTGCCGTCCAGCGATCCATGCCGCCCCGGGGTTGGCCTGACGAAGCTCGGGGGCCCCGACGGCGGGCGCTGCGGATCGTCTTCGTGGCTAGGGGTGTTCTGGGGAACTGGCGTCTCCTGCAGGTTCATGGCGGACCTTTGCTTCGGCGCAGGCGGCTGTCCGGGTGCGCGGCGGACGGTAACGCGCAGACACAGGAGGCGCTGGGGCCCACGGGGGCGGAAGCACGGCATATGGGGCGCATGACCGCTATTCATGAGTGGTGCACGCTGCTCGCGAACGTGCCGGCCCCAGCCTGATTCGAGTATGGAACCACCGCACAGGCACTGCACGAGTAGGGAATACCTGTTTTTCCGGGAGCGGGCACTTGTTTCCCGCAGGTTTTTCCGCGCTATCCGGCGTTGCCCGTGCGCCGTGGCCGCCCAAGCGGGCATTGGGCTGAGCGGCAACAGCGGGCGCAGAATATTCCCGGTGACGCGGGGAGCGAACAAGCGACCGGGCCGCGGGACTTACGGACACGGCTCGCGTACGGTTGAACCATGGCTACCGTTGACATCACAGGTGAACAGTTCGCATCGACCATCGAGGGCAACGACATTGTCCTGGTGGACTTCTGGGCTGAATGGTGTGGCCCGTGCCGTCAGTTCGCCCCCACGTACTCCGCGGTTTCGGAAAAGCACCCGGACGTCGTTTTCGCGAAAGTGGACACCGAAGCCGAGCAGCAGCTGGCAGCGGAGGCGGGCATTTCCTCGATCCCCACGCTGATGGCGTTCCGCGAGAAGGTGCTGGTCTTCTCACAGCCCGGCGCGCTCGGTGCCCCGCAGCTCGAACAGGTCATTGACGCCGTCAAGGCGCTCGACATGGAGGAAGTCCACGCCCATGTGGCCCGCTCCCAGGCCGAAGCAGCTGCGGCCGCAGGCAACAGCCCCGGCAAGAGCGCCGGGCCCCAGGATGGCTCGCAGATCCCCGACTTCTAAGGGATCCGGACCTCTAAGATCACCATAAACAGCAGCTAAGATCACCATAAACAGCAGCGCGGGGTCACTTAGCGCCCAATAACCACGTGGTATTGGGCGCGGAGTGACCCCGCGTTGCTTTGGTATGTGAGGACTAGAGGCGTTCCACCTGGGCAGGTTCGGCCAGGAGGGCGCTGAGGGACTCGTTCAGGTCCTGCAGGGCGATGCCCTTGGAGTGCGCGTCGAGGGCCTCTTCCGATTCCCACCGCTCGGTCAGGACCAGCTTCTCCTCCGTCGCCTCGGTGAGCTCGTAGCGGATGCAGCCAGGCTCGTTGACTACCTCGTCAATGGCGATTTCGAGGGCGAGCTTCACGCGGAAGAACTCGCCGTCGTTGGGGATGAACGTGGCCTGCAGGTCGATGGGTGCACTCATGGATTTCACAATACCGGCTTGATAGCGTGCCATCATGCGCGCTTACACCGCCGGGGACGCGGACGTCCCCCTGCTCGAGGAAACCATCGGCGAGAACTTTGAGCGCGTGGTCGCGCAGTTTCCCCTGCATGACGCACTGATCGAGGCTGCCGCCGTGCCGGGCGCGGACGCCCGCCGCTGGAGCTACACCAAACTGAACGACGACGTCGACCGCCTGGCCCGGGCGCTCCTCGCCCTTGGCATCGCGAAGGGGGAGCGGGTCGGCATCTGGAGCCCTAACTGCGCGGAATGGACCGTCCTGCAGTACGCGACGGCGAAGATCGGTGCGGTCCTGGTCAACGTGAATCCTTCCTACCGCAGCCACGAACTGGAGTTCGTGGTGAAGCAGAACGGCATGCGGATGCTGGTCACGGCGCCGTCGGACCGGAACAGCGACTACGTGGGGATGGCGCGCCAAGCGCTCGCCGGATGCCCGGACCTCCGTGAGCTCGTGTTCCTGCCGGACTTCGAATTGGACGGGCTCGACGCCGGCGTCCCCCTGGGTGAGCAGGAGTTCACGTACGCCGAGCTGCTCAAGCGGGCGGACGCCGTCGGGCATTCAGAGCTGAAGGCCCGCATGGCGGGCCTCGATCCGCACGATCCGATCAACCTGCAGTACACCTCCGGAACCACGGGCTTTCCCAAGGGCGCCACGCTGACGCACCACAACATCCTCAACAACGGGTATTCCATCGGCGAGCTGCTGGGGTACACCGACCATGACCGGGTGGTGATTCCGGTGCCGTTCTACCACTGCTTCGGGATGGTGATCGGCAACCTGAACGCGCTGAGCCACGGCGCCGCCACGATCATCCCGGGGCGCGGGTTCACGCCGGCCGCCGCGCTGGAGGCGGTGCAGGACTTCGGCGGCACGGCCCTGTATGGGGTTCCCACCATGTTCATCGCCGAACTCGCGCTGCCTGACTTCGCCTCGTACGACCTCTCCACCCTCCGCACCGGGGTGATGGCCGGTTCGCTGTGCCCCATCGAGGTGATGAACCGCGTGATTTCCGAGATGAACATGAAGGACGTGGCCATCTGCTACGGCATGACCGAGACGTCGCCCGTGTCCACCATGACCCGCGACGGCGACACGCTGCAGCAGCGGACGGAAACCGTGGGGCGCACCATGCCGCGGCTGGAAAACAAGATCGTGGACCCGGCCGGGGAAGTTGTGGAGCGCGGCGAGATCGGTGAACTGTGCACCCGGGGCTACGCCGTCATGCAGGGGTACTGGAACCAGCCGGACAAGACAGCGGAGGCCATCGACGCGGACGGCTGGATGCACACCGGCGACCTGGCGCGCATGGATGACGGTGGGTACGTGGTGATCGAAGGCCGGATGAAGGACACGGTGATCCGCGGCGGCGAAAACATCTACCCGCGCGAGATCGAGGAGTACCTCTACACGCATCCGTCCATCCAGGACGTGCAGGTGATCGGGGTGCCCGACGCCAGGTACGGCGAGGAGCTCATGGCCTGCATCATCCTCAAGCCTGGCGCCGAACCGCTGGATGCGGCCGCGGTGGCCGAGTTCTGCCGCGGCAAGCTGGCGCACTACAAGGTGCCCCGCTACGTCGATGTGCGCGACAGCTTCCCCATGACGGTGTCCGGGAAGGTCCGCAAGGTGGAGATGCGCGAGGAAGCCGTTGCCCGGCTGGGCCTCTGAAACAACTCAACCCACGCGGGGGGGCCCTGAAAACCAACGCGGGGTCACATAGCGCCCAATGGGAGGTGTTTATTGGGCGCTACCTGACCCCGCGTTGCTGGTTGCAGCGGTGGGGCTGTGGATAACTCCGAAGGGCGCCCTTCGAGCAGCCACAATAATTCCCATGGCCCGGACAACGCCCCTCCCCGATACCCTGCACCGCTCGCCGTTTACGGTGTACGAGTCGAGGGCGCTGGGCGTTCCGGCGAAACGGCTCCGCGCCAAAGACTTGGCCGACGGTGGCCGTCTCATCTACCTGCCGCAGGGCCGGGACCTCGACCTGCGGGAACGGGCCAGGGTCTTGGCGGCGGCGACGCCAGGAGCTTGGGTGTCGCATCAGACCGCCGCTGAGCTTACACCCCTGGGGCTTCCGCCCTGGATGGGCGGGGACCCTGTCCACCTGAGCAAGCCGCATGAGCTTCCGAGGGTTCGGCGCGCCGGAGTGGTCGGCCACCGCGTCCATATGGTTCCGGGCGAAATTGGGGAGTGCGGCGGTATTCCCATTTCCCTGCCGCCGCGGACCTGGCTGGATCTCGCGGCCGTGTTGCCCCTGAAGTACGTCATTGCCATGGGGGACCAGCTGATCCGGATTCCGAGGCTTCAGTTTGAAGGCCGGACGGAGCCGTATGCCTACAAGGAGGGGCTACGCCTGCTCATAAGGCAGCACCCCAACATGAAGGGTGTTGAGAAGGCAAGGCTGGCCCTGGACGAAATGCGGGTCGGCGCCGACTCCTACCCGGAAACTTTCCTCCGACTGGCGATGGTGGATTCGCACCTGCCGGAGCCGGAACTGCAGGTGTGCCTGGATCCCTACGATCCCTGGTCGCCCACCGCCGACCTCGGGTACCGGCGTTTCCGGATCGCACTGCAGTACGACGGCGAGCATCATCTTTCGCGTGGACAGCAGTCACGCGACAACCGGCGGGACGAGGCTTTCACCAGCTCGGGCTGGTCCTACTTCAAGGTCAACGCCGACGATATGGACGAGGGATTCCGAGGCGTGATCGGCCGGATCAAGAGGGCCAAGCGCCGCGCCGCCTGAAGCAACGCGGGGTCACCTGATGCCCCATGAAGGCAGGAGATTGGGCGCGAAGTGACCCCGCGTTGCGGTTAGTGGTCAGATGTCAGTGGCTGCGGTGGTCCTGGATGGTCATGCGCGGACCGAACGTGGGTTTGCGGAAGCCGCTGAGTCCGAGCATGCGGACCACGCGCTGCCGGTGCCCCGTCCACGGTGCCAGCAGGGCCAGCATGCCGGCGTCGTCAGTGCGCCGCCCGGTCAGCGCCGCGCCCACATAGGCGGCCAGATGGTAGTCGCCCACCGCGATTGAGTCGGGGCAGCCGTGCGTCCGCTGCACCACCTCGGCCGCTGTCCAGACTCCGATACCCGGGATGGTCTGCATCTTGGCTGCTGCCTCCGCCGCCGGGAGGGGCGCCAGACGTTCAAGGGCGACGGCGGACCGCAGGGCGCGCATGACAGTCGCCGAGCGCTGCGGACCGACTCCTGCCTTGTGCCACTCCCAGGACGGAATGTGGAGCCACCCCTCGGCGGTGGGCCGGACCAGGAGTCCGGGAGGCGCAACCGTGCCGCTGCCGGGCGCGGGGGTTCCGTGCCGGTACATCAGGTAGCGGAAACCCCGCCGCGCCTCAATGACCGTGACCTTCTGCTCCAGAATGGTGGGCACGAGGGAATCAACCATCCGCCCGGTGGACGGGAGGCGGACGTCCAGGTTCCGGCGTCGGGCCTCACGGACCATGTGGGGGAGCGTGGCGGTGAATGAAGGCTCGTCAAACGCCGACCAGTCGTCACCGGCGCCGAGGAGCCGGGGAACGCCGGCGAGGGCAGCGCCGGAACCGGGACCCCAGGCCTGGGCATCGACGTATGGCTCCAGGGCAGTGCCAGCAACGGTGAGCCGCAGCGTGACGGGGCCATCAGGCGTCGCGAACGCCATCCACAGCCCGTCCGGCCGCGAGGAAAAGGAGGGGTCGCCGTTGCCGCGCATCAGGATGCCCAGGGTCCGCTGCAGGTTGTACGGGCCGCCGGGATGCCACCTGAGGGACGCGTCCGCCGCGGCTGCCAGCCGGGCAGGGGCGTCAGCAATGGTCATGTCATCATCGTCCCACGCCGTACCGACAAACCCGTTGCCGTGGCCGCCGGCCGGGTATTCCCGGGCCCTTAACCCGGGGCGGTGCCAGGACTACAATCCCCAGTGAGGCGCGGGTCCGCCGTGTCCCTTCCTTCGAGTTGCAGGAGCTGGCAATGGGTGGCGTGGTGCATTTCGAAATCCCCGCGGACGACCAGGACCGGGCGAGAAACTTCTACAATCAGGCCCTCGGCTGGCGGATCGACCCCATGCCGGAGATGGACTACAACGTGGTGATCACCACGCCGATGGACGAAAAGACCGGCAGGCCCACGGAGCCGGGCGCCATCAACGGCGGCATGATGGCACGGGAGGGTGAGCTGACCACACCGGTGATCACGGTGGACGTTGAGGACATTGACGCGACGCTGCGCACGGTTGAGCAGCTGGGCGGTTCGGTGGTCAAGCCCAAGGAGACCATCCCGGGCATGGGCCATTACGCCTACTTCAAGGACACCGAGGGCAACATCCTGGGGCTGTGGGAGAACCTCCCGGCTGATGCCGGCGGGGCTTCCGGCTAACCCAGTCGCCAGCCGGGGCTACTCCTCGCCGAAGCGGCCGCGGGCCTCCACCGGGATCAGGGGCTGCTGGGCGCGGATCCTGAGCTCCTGCACCGCCCAGGTGTTGCCGTCCGGGTCGCTGAACCCGAAGAAGGTTCCGCCGTCGCGCTCATCGAAAACGGTGACCTCGCTCGCCTCAACCCCGCGGCTGAGCAGCTCGTCGCGCGCCGCCCGGGCATCGGCCACCACCAGCTGCAGGCCCCGCATGGAGCCCGGCGCCATCTCATTCTGCGACGGCAGGTCGCCGATCACTATCGAACACCCGGAACCGGGAGGCGTCAGCTGGACCACGTGCAGGTGCTCGTTCTGCGTGTCGTGGTCCAGGTTGAAGCCCACCTTGTCCCGGTAAAACTCCACGGCCCGGCCGATGTCGCTCACGGGCAGCACAACCACTTCGAGGGTCCAGTCCACGCACGGTTCCTTCCAACGGCACTGATGTCGGCACCCGGCCGTGGGCGCCGTAGCCAGCTTGCCCTGCCCGGACAGGCCTTGGCTAGTACTTCGGCTGGTACTTCGGCCAGTACTTCCGTAGTGGCAATGGGGCCGTCAAGGCATCCCGTTCCCCAGCCATAGCGCCAGGACAGCCAAAGGAAGTGCGAGGACAACGGTGACGAGGCCGGCCACCGCGAAGCCGCCCCAGCGCACACGGAGGTTGAGGCTCTGCAGCCGCTCGTGCCACAGGAGTGTGGCGAGGGACGCCCAGGGCGAAATGAGCGGGCCCAGGTTCACCCCGATCAGGAGTGCGCCCACCCGCAGCGGCGATCCGGCCACGGGCTCCAGGGCCAGGTAGGCGGGAAGGTTGTTGGCGATGTTGGCGGAGGCGGCGCCCAGCGCCGCGAGGCGCAGCAGATCCGGGAAGGTCTCGCCGGCCCCGGCAGCGGGTGCCAGAGCCTCGGTCAGGCCATGCGAGTGCAGGGTCTCAACCACCATGAACAGCCCGGCGGTGAGCATCAGCGGGCGCCACGGCAGCATCGACCAGCGCAGGGCTGCCGGCCGCCGCCACAGGAACACGGCCACCAAGAACCCGGCCGCGAGTGCCGCAGGAACCGCCACGGGAATCCCCGAAACCAGTGCCGGCAGCAGCACCAGCAGCGTGCCGGCCGACGCCCGGAGGAGCGTCGGGTCGCCTGCCGCGTGGGCCGGCTGCGGCCCGTAGCGCCCACGCAGGTCGCGGTGGAAGGCCAGCAAGAGCAGCAGCGCCGGCACCAGGAGGCCGACGGCGGCGGGCGCCCACATCAGTTTGGCGAATCCCAGCGGGCTCAGCGACATGTGCGACTGCGCCAACAGGTTCGTGAGGTTGGAGACCGGCAGGAGCAGCGACGCGGTGTTGGCCAGCCACACCGTGCTCAGGGCGAAGGGCAGGGGCGGGATCTTCGCATGGACGGCGAGCAGCACCACCACGGGGGTCACCAGCACCGCGGTGGTATCGAGCGACAGGAAAGCCGTGGCAACGGAGGACAGGCCAAGCACAAACAGCCACAGCAGGAACACATTGCCCCGGCCCAGCCCCGAAAGTCGGTCCGTCACCACGCGGAACAGCCCCGCATAGTCAGCCAGTTCCGTGACAACGGTCATCGCCACCACAAAGGCGAGAACGGGGACAGTGCGACCCGCCAGTTCCCCGAACGCGGGCCACGGCAGCAGGCCACAGCCAAGGCAGGCGGCGCCGGCAAGCAGCATGAAGCCTGGCAGAAGATAGCTCCGCACATTCTTCGGTATTCGCAGCCGCGCCACGGCCCAATCTTCGCACCGAAAGCCGCTGGGACAACCAGCCAGCCCAAGACGGTAAGTTGGTACCCATGAAGTACGCCCAGTCTGTCCTGGACCTCATCGGCAACACCCCGCTCATCAAGCTCAACCACGTCACCGAGGGCGTCAAGGCCACCGTCCTCGTGAAGCTGGAATACGTGAACCCTGGCGGCTCCATCAAGGACCGCATCGCGGCGAAGATGGTCGAGGAAGCCGAGCGTGACGGCAAGCTCAAGCCCGGCGGCACCATCATCGAGCCCACCTCCGGGAACACCGGCGTCGGGCTGGCCCTGGTGGCGCAGCAAAAGGGTTACAAGTGCATCTTCGTGGTCCCGGACAAGGTGGGTGAGGACAAGCGCGCGGTCCTGGAGGCTTACGGCGCCGAAGTGGTGGTGACCCCCACCGCCGTCGAGCCTGACAGCCCGCAGAGCTACTACGGCGTGTCCGACCGCCTGGTCACGGAGATCCCCGGCGCGTACAAGCCGGACCAGTTCTCCAATCCCGCGGCGCCGCTGAGCCACTACGAGACCACCGGCCCCGAGATCTGGCGGGACACCGACGGCAAGGTGACGCACTGCGTCATCGGCGCCGGCACGGGCGGCACCATCACCGGCACCGGCCGCTACCTCAAGGAGGTGTCGGCGGACCGCCCGGAGTCCGACGGCGGCCGGGTCAGGATCATCGGGGCCGATCCCGAAGGCTCTGTCTACTCAGGCGGCACCGGTCGCCCCTACTTCGTCGAGGGTGTGGGCGAGGACATGTGGCCCGGCAACTACGACAAGTCGGTCCCGGACGAGGTCCTCGCGGTCAGCGACGCCGACTCCTTCGAGATGACCCGGCGGCTGGCGCGCGAGGAGGGCCTGCTGGTGGGCGGGTCCTCCGGCATGGCCGTCGTGGCCGCCCTGCGCACCGCCCGGGACCTCCCCGAGGACGCTGTGGTGGTGGTGATCCTGCCCGACTCCGGCCGCGGCTACCTCGCCAAGATCTTCAACGACCAGTGGATGCGCTCCTACGGCTTCCTCTCCGGCGGCGAGGAGGCCTCCGTCGGCGAGGTCATCAAGTCCAAGACGGGCGAACTGCCGGACCTGGTGCACATCCACCCCAACGAAACAGTCCGCGACGTCATCAACATCATGAATGAGTTCGGCGTCAGCCACATCCCGGTCCTCTCCGCGGAGCCGCCCGTGGTGATGGGCGAAGTCCTCGGGGCCGTGGATGAACGGACCCTGACCGCCAAGCTGTTCCGCGGCGAGGCCAGGCTGACGGACAAGATTGCCGAGCACATGGGGGAGAAGCTGCCGGTGATCGGCTCGCTCGAAACCATCTCCGCCGCCCGCGAACTGCTCTCCGACGTCGACACCGTGATGGTGACATTCGTCGGCGCGCCCATCGGCATCCTGACCCGTCACGACCTCCTCGCCTACCTCAGCAACTGATCCCTACCTCAGCAACTGCTAAAGGAGCCCCATGTCTGTCACTGAGAACCAAGGATTCAATACCCGCGCCGTCCACGCCGGCCAGGCCTTCGAGCCACGCACCGGCGCCGTCGTTCCGCCCCTGCACTTCAGCTCGACCTATGCCCAGGACGGCATCGGCGGGCTGCGGGACGGCTACGAATACGGCCGCGGCACCAACCCCACCCGGGACGCCCTGCAGGAGCAGCTGGCGGCCCTCGAGCGGGGCACGCACGCCTACTCCTTCAGCTCGGGACTCGCGGCCGAGGACTCGCTCATCCGCGCGCTGATGCGGCCCGGCGACCATATCGTGCTCGGCAACGACGCCTATGGCGGCACCTACCGGCTGATCAGCCGCGTGCTGGGGGAGTGGGGGATCGGCAACACCCCGGTGGACATGGCGGATCTCGACGCCGTTCAGGCTGCGGTTGCTGCCAACAAGACCCGCTTCGTCTGGGTGGAGACCCCGTCCAACCCGATGATGAAGATTACCGACATCGAGGCGCTCGCCAAGGTGGCGCACGACGCCGGGGCCCTCCTCATCGTCGACAACACCTTCGCGTCGCCGTACCTGCAGACGCCGCTGGACCTGGGTGCCGACGTCGTGGTTCATTCCACCACCAAGTACATCGGCGGGCACTCCGACGTGGTGGGCGGCGCGATCGTGGTCAAGGACGCCGAGTTGGCCGAGAAGATCGGCTTCGTGCAGTTCGCCGTGGGTGCCGTCTCCGGCCCGATGGACGCGTTCCTCACCACGCGCGGGCTCAAGACCCTGGGCGTTCGCATGGACCGGCACAGCGACAACGCCCAGGCCGTGGCCGAATGGCTCCTCGAACGGCCCGAGGTGGAAGCGGTACTGTACCCGGGCCTTCCCTCGCACCCCGGCCACGAGCTGGCCAGGAAGCAGATGAAGAAGTTCGGCGGCATGATCTCCGTGCAGTTCAAGGGCGGTGAGGCCGCTGCCCGCAAGGTGGCCGAATCGACGTCGGTCTTCACCCTGGCGGAATCGCTCGGGGGCATCGAGTCGCTGATGAACTACCCCTCGGAGATGACGCACGCCTCGGTCAAGGGCACCGAACTGGCCGTCCCCGTGAACCTCATCAGGCTCTCCTGCGGCATCGAGGACGTCGAGGATCTCATCGCCGACCTTGAGCAAGCCTTCACGCACATCCAGTGACGGCCTCCCCGCAGACGCAGGAAGGCGGCGGTACCCGGCAGGAGGCCGGCAGCCACGGTAAGGCGCGCCGGGTTGTCCTCGGCTGGCTGGCGACGGCGGGCGGTGCAGCCGCGGTCGTCCTCGCTTTGCTGTGGCTGTACGCCTGGTATGCCCCGGCCATGAACGACTTCGAGGTCTACTACTACGGCGGCACCAAGGTGCTCCAGGCCGGCGAGGCCGGCATCAGCGAGCTGTACGCGCCCCGCGATGGCTTGCCGTTCACCTATCCGCCGTTTGCCGCGCTGCTGTTCGCCGGCCTGGCCGCCATGGGCCAGGGCCAAAGCGGGCAGCTCTTCATCTGGGCCGCGCTGGGCGGGGCCGGGGTGGTGTCCGCCTGGCTCGCCCGGCACTACTTCGGGATGACGCGCTGGCGGGACGCCTTTGCGGACTGGCGGTTCCGGACTGTGGCCCTGGCCGGAACCGGGGCGATCGTGCTGCTGGGGCCGTGGCGCGACACCTTCGTGTTCGGGCAGATCAACATCATCCTGATGGGCTTGATCCTGGCCGACTTCGCGCTGCACGGGAAGTCGCGGGCGGGCGAGATCCGCTGGCCTGCCGGCCTCCTGATCGGCATCGCTGCCGGCATCAAGCTGACACCGCTGGCGTTTGGCCTGTACTTCTTGGTGCGCCGCGATTTCAAGGCCCTGGGCTGGATGGCGGCCGGCTTCCTCGGCTCCATCGCCGTGGCCTGGGCCGCACTGCCCCACGCCTCGGTGACGTTCTGGACCGAGATCCTGCCCAACACCGGGCGCATCGGCGATCCCGGGTACGTGGACAACCTGTCGCTGAAGGGGCTGCTGCTCCACGCCGGGCTGCCGGACTCGGGGTTCACCAGCCTGCTGTGGCTGGTGCTCGCCCTGGCCCTGGCCGGACTCACCGCCCTGGTGATCAGGTGGGCGGTGGCCGTGGAGGAAAACTTCGTGGCGGTGTCCGCGACCGCCGTGCTCATGCTCCTGGTCAGCCCCGTCTCGTGGTCGCACCACTGGGTCTGGATTGCGGTGGCACTGCCGTCCATGGCCTTCGCCATGCACCGCGTGCCCTCCAAGACCGGCCTGATGCGGCTGGCCGGCTGGACGGTGGTGGCGGCGTCGGCCGTGGCCTTTTACCTTGCGCCCAAGGACCTTGCGATGGCCGCCGGGGCCGAGGTGTGGGGCGTGAACCCGCAGGCGCAATGGCCGCTCATGGTCTCCAGCCTGGGTGTTCTCTGCGGCGTGGCGCTTCTGGTGTACTGGGCCGCCGCCTACCGGCCCTCGCGGACAGGGCTCCGCCGGCAAACCTAGGGACAGGTCCTGCTCGAGATGGCACTTCGCGGCAGTGTGTCCGAGAAACACTGCCGTGTTCTGCCACTTCGATCTGTCCGCCCTGCAACCCTAGCTTTCTTCAAGAAAGTCAGCTAGTCTCGCAGCATGGCTCTCCGCTCCGACTGGTCCCAGCGCAACTGCAGCATGGCCCGCGGCCTGGACATTTTCGGCGACCCCTGGGGCATGCTGGTCCTCCGCGAGGTCTTCTTCGGCAACGGCCGCTTCGACGCGATGAAGACGCGCCTCCAGGTGGCCGACTCGGTCCTCACCCGCCGGCTCGCTTCCCTCGTGGAGTCCGGCCTGCTGGCTAAACAGCCGTATGGCGACGGCGGACGCACCCGCCAGGAGTATGTCCTCACGGCCAAAGGGGAGGACGCCCTGCCGGTACTCAACGCCGTCGTGATCTGGTCAGAAAATCACCTGCCGGCGCCGTCGGAGCACGCCCACATGTACGTGGTCCACGCAACCTGCGGGCAGCGGACGTCCTCCGCGGACACCTGCACCGGGTGCGGGGAACGGCTCACCGCCGAGAACACCAGCTGGCACAGCCTGACCCGAACAGAAGAGCCGGTCCCGCTGGCGACGGCGCCCCGGCAACGCGAGACAACGACCAACACACCCACCACCCGCGTACAAGGCGGCGGAAAAGAAGGAACAGCCGCATGACCACCCCCGAGGACCCCGGAGTTTATGTCCAGACATCGCGCCCTGAAGGCCTATTAGAGGACGATATCGGGACTAAAACTCGAGGGGAGGGGGCGGAAACTCCAAACGAGGAGGAGCCGGAGAAGCCGGGCGAGGGGCAGAAGAAACGGCGCCGGCTGCATCCGGCGTGGGCCGTTGCGGCGGTGGCGTTCCTGGCGCTCGTCGGGGCTGCCGGCTTCCGTGCCGCGCCCGGTGTGCTCATGGTGCCCCTGCAGCAGGAGTTCGGCTGGTCCACCACCGTGCTGTCGGCCGCGGTCAGCATCAACCTGGTGCTGTTCGGGCTCACGGCCCCCTTCGCCGCGGCCCTCATGGAACGGTTCGGCATCCGCGCCGTCACCGCCGTCGCCCTCGGGCTGATCGGCGCCGGCAGCGCCCTGACCGTGCTGGTTAACCAGTCCTGGCAGATCCTCCTCACCTGGGGCCTGCTGATTGGCCTGGGCACCGGATCGATGGCGCTGGTGTTCGCGGCGACCATCGCCAACACCTGGTTCAGCAAAAGCCGGGGACTGGTGATCGGCATCCTGACCGCCGGCAGCGCCGCCGGGCAGTTGGTCTTCCTGCCGTTCATCGCGATGCTCGCCCAGGACCCGGGCTGGCGCCAGGCCTCGCTACTCATCGCCGCCGGTGCCCTGGCCGTGGTTCCGCTGGTCCTGAAGTTCCTGAAAAATTCCCCGGCCGACGTCGGGGCGTTGCCTTACGGGGCAGAGGAACCGTCCGGCGCCCCTTCAGGAGAGTCGGAAGCAGCCGCTGCCCCGGAGCCGGCAGGGCCCCGCCGCAACGCAGCCGTCCGGGCTCTGCAGGTGCTGCGGAGCGCCAGCAGGAACCGGACCTTCTGGGCGCTCGCTGCCGGGTTCGCCATCTGCGGCGCCACGACCAACGGGCTGATCGGCACACACTTCATCCCCTCCGCCCATGACCACGGCATGCCGGAAACGACGGCGGCCGGCCTGCTCGCCGTCGTCGGGATCTTCGACATCCTGGGCACCATCGCCTCCGGCTGGCTGACCGACCGGTTCAACCCCCGGATCCTGCTCGCCGTGTACTACCAGTTCCGCGGGATCGGGCTCCTGGTGCTCCCGCTGCTGCTGGGCTCCTCGGTCCAGCCCAGCATGATCGTGTTCGTGGTGATCTACGGCCTGGATTGGGTGGCCACCGTTCCCCCGACCGCCGCGATCTGCCGCCAGGTGTTCGGCGCCGACGGCAGCGTGGTGTTCGGCTGGGTATTTGCCGCGCACCAGCTCGGCGCCGCCGCGGCAGCCCTGGCCGCTGGAGCCATCCGGGATGCCACCGGCCACTACACCTACGCGTGGTTCGGCGCCGCCGCGATGTGCACCATCGCCGCGGTGATCAGCGCCACCATCCGCAAAGACACCGGGCGACGGAAGCCCGCAGCGGTGGCCGCGGCTTCAGTAGACTAGGCGGGGCGCCCGCGGCGGCGCCGGCTCTTGCGGCAGAACGCGCTACGCGTCCCGGAGGCGCAGCCGGACTACACCTGGGGGACACTGAATGGCATTGCTTACTGCCCGAACAAAGAACGACAGACCCGAAGACGCCGCCGAACTCCCCGGCCAGTGGTTGGCGCAGACCGCCGAACTGCAGCTGCGCCGGCGCCGGGCAGCGCTGGCCGCCGTCGAACTGGTGGTTCTTCTCGCCGTGCTCGCCGCGGCCTTTTTCGTGACCTCGCGGTTGGATGCCTGGGGCGAGAAGGGCCTGGACTTCAGCGTCTACTGGTACGGCGGCAAGATCCTCAACGACTCCGGCCTGGCACCGTCGGGCCTCTACCAGCCCACGGTCAACTGGGCAGGCGGCCCGGAACTGCCCTTCACCTACCCGCCGTTCGCGGCGCTGATCTTCAGCCTGCTCGCGAAACTGCCGCAGGCCACCGCGCTGATGCTGTTCAACACTGCAGGCGTTGCTGTGGCCGTCTGGGTGGCGGCGCTCGGCGTCCGCTACTGGAACAGCAAGCCCAGCTGGCGCAGCACCTTCGCTTCGCTGACATTCCGGTCCGCGCTCAACCGGCTCGGCGCCGTCGTGCTTTTTCTGGCGGTCCTCAATCTTGGGCCATGGCGCGAAACCCTGGCCTTCGGCCAGATCAACATCCTCCTGCTGGGGCTGATGACGGCGGACCTGCTGACCCGCAACCCCCGATGGCGGAACGGCCTGCCCGGCAGCGGTTTCCTGGTGGGCGTTGCCGCAGGAATAAAGCTGACACCACTGGTCTTCGGCCTGTATTTCCTGGTGCGGAAGGACTGGCGCGGGCTGCTGAACATGTGCGCCGGCTTCGCGTTCACCGTGCTGCTGGGCTGGCTGCTCCGCCCCGCCGAGTCCCTCAGCTTCTGGCTGGAAATTCTTCCCGACACGTCCCGGATCGGCGGCGCCGGCTACGTGGACAACCTTTCCATCAAGGGTGCGCTGCTGCACTTCGGAGTTCCGGCGGACGCAGTGAACGTGCCCTGGCTGCTCGTGAGCCTGCTCGTTGTGGGTCTGGGCGCCGCCCTCATCAGGGTGGCCAGCAGCCAGGGCGCAAGGGTGGTGGCCATTTCCGCCACGGCGACCACCATGCTCCTGATCAGCCCCGTCTCGTGGTCGCACCACTGGGTCTGGATGGCCGCGGTGCTTCCGGCGTTCGCCTGGACGCTGCGCGAAACGCCTCGGCGGTACCGGCTGCAGCGCGGGGTGATGGCCGCCGTCCTGGGCGTGTCCACCGTCGTGTTCCTGTTCTCGCCGAAGACCATCGGCACGGCCCTAGGCGCCGAAAACCTCAACCTCCAGACGCCGGAGCTGTGGATCATGGCATCCAGCGCCGGAGTTTTCTGCGCGCTGGCCATGATGGCGTGCTGGCTCGTGGCCCTCCGGCGCGATGCGGTGACGGAGCTGGCGGAATGAGCACCGCACTGGTCACCGGCGCCGGGCGGCTCGCCGGGATCGGCGCGGGGATCGCCCGCCAGCTGGCCGCCGACGGCTGGGACCTGGTGCTGACCTACTGGCAGGACTACGACGCCCGGATGCCGTGGGGAATCCAGCCGGACGACGTCGGCCGGCTCACCACCGAACTGGAGGCCATCGGCTCCAGGGTGGTGGCCCTGCCTGCCAACTTCCAGGACCCGGGCGCCGTCGACCGGCTGATGGCCGACGTGGCCGCGCAGGCGGGGACCCTGCACGCCATGGTCCTCAGCCACGCCGAGTCCGTCGACTCGGGCATCCTGGACACCACCCTCGAAAGCTTCGAGCGGCATTTCGCCGTGAACACCCGGGCCAGCTGGCAGCTGGTCCGCGCCTTCGCGCAGCAGGCAGCGGACGACGGCGGTGCGATCGTCGCGCTGACCAGCGACCACACAGCGTTCAACCTGCCGTACGGTGCGTCCAAGGGGGCGCTGGACCGGATTGTGATCGCCGCGGCGCGTGAGCTTGGACCGCTGGGCATCAGCGCCAATGTGCTGAATCCCGGACCCGTGGACACCGGCTGGATGGACGGCCAGATCCGTGAAGAACTGGCCCGGCGCCAGCCCGGCGGCCGCCTGGGCACCCCCTCCGACGTGGCGGCAACCGTGGCGTTCCTGCTGTCCCCGGCGGGCCGTTGGGTTTCCGGTCAGCTCATTAAGGCCGACGGCGGGTTTTCGGCCTGACGCTTTCTGGCGCTTTTTGGGGGCGGGCAAGATGCTGGGGCGGCCGCTGGAACCTGGACTTGCCCGCCTAAAACGGGGTGGTGCCGCGCATCCTGCGGGGGCGGCCGTCCGGGTCGACTACCAGGCGGTTTGCAGCGCCTGCCCAGAGACGCTGAAAGGGCGGCACGGGCTCAGGAGCGTGGTGGCGCACATGACCCTTGGGGCGGGGCCCGTGGCGGCCAGTTGCGTGCCAACGGTCCAGCGCATCGGCGGCGGCGTTCCAGAGTTCAAGCCCGGCCGCAGGGGAGTGGAGCTGGGGGTCATCCTCGTCCACGCCCAGGTGTTCGGCCCACAGCTCGAGCCGCAGCCCGTAGGCCAGCGGCCGGGAGGCGCCGGGGCCCGTGTTTGCCCCTTGTCCGGCGTCTGTACTGCTGTCTGTACCGGGCGGTTCCCGCTGACTGGCCGCGGTGTCGACCACTGCGCAGGTGAGCTCGCTGTCCGTGGTCCAGGAGCGGCGGTTGAAGTTGTCCGATCCGCAGGTGAACCAGGCGTCGTCGATGATGCAGATCTTGGCATGGACATAGATCGGAGTCCCGGCAGTGTTTTCCAGATCAAACACCCCGACTCTGCCGGGCGCAACCCGGCGCATCCTGCTGATGGCACGCATCTGCCCGACCCGCTTGGGCGGCCCGCCGAGTATTCCGTCGGAGTCCGGGTAGCGAGGCACGACGGCGATCACGTTCAACTCGGGGTTATTTTCGAGGGCCGTCGCGATTCCGGCCGCGACCTCTTCAGACCACAGGTACTGGTCCTCGATGTAGATCAGCGAGCGGGCCTGGGCGAAGGCTTTCGTGTAGGCCCGGGCGATGCTTCGTTCACCGTCGGGTGCGAACGGGAACGGCGGGTGCTTCATGCCGTAGGTGCGCAGCAGCTGCACGGCGTGAGGTCCCGCGGGCGGCGGGGGCGGGGCAGTGGCCGGGAGCGGTTCGGGGTGCCGGGGCATATCGGCCAGGCGCTGCAGCAGCATCCGGTACGGTGTGCGGCGGTCCAGGGGATGGGGGTCGTTCCACCGCTCGGCGAACAGTTCCAGCACATCCGCAACCACCGGGCCACGGAGTTCGAGTGCGGCATCGTGCCAAGGCGGCGTTTTTCCGTACCTGGAATCCATGGCCACCGCCTGCGGGTCTCCTCCGTGATCGGCATCGTCCCGGCGGCTGTGGGAAAGATCGATTCCGCCCACGAACGCGGTGTCCAGCGACGGATCGTTCCGCCGGCGGATGACGACCAGTTTCTGGTGATGGCAGCCGAAGAGGCGCACACGCTGATCCAGCAGCACCTCCCCGCCGGCGTCGTTGATCTGGCGGCTGAGGAGTTCGTTGGAACGCCAGCTCATCGGGGCTGACACGCGCTCCCCGTGGGACCGCCAAATCAGGCCGCGCACTTCCACTCCGGCCCGGGCCAACCGTGCCAGCAACTCGCCGATCGTCGGTCCATCCGCCGTCAGCCGCTCGTCGGAATCGCCACGCCAGTCGGTGAACCACACGCGGTCTCCCGAATTCAGGGCTGACAGCTCCTCATGCAGCCGGGCGAAGTAGGTGGCGCCATGAATAAGGGGGCGCACGAGGTTGCCCTCCGACCAGGGCGGCGATCCGGCACAGCCCGCGTGCACCTCAGTGGCCGCATTCCCCCGCTCATCGCGAGTCAAGAACCAATCTTCGGCACTACTGTCCACCCGATGTTCCTCGGGCCTTCCCAAGGCCAGGAAATCGTCAGCGTCAGCCATGTGCCCAGTATGCTCCCGGCAATGCGGCCGCGGCGAGAGCCGGCAACGCGGCTCAGCGGAACGCCGGGAGCCCCGTGATGTGCTGGCCCAGGATCAGCGTGTGGACCTCGTCGGTGCCCTCATATGTCCGCACCGACTCGAGGTTGGCGGCGTGCCGCAGAGGCGAATAGTCGAGCGTGATGCCGTTGCCGCCCAGGATGGTCCGGGCGTCGCGCGCCACCTTGATGGCCTCGCGGACGTTGTTCAGCTTGGCCAGCGAGATCTGCTCGGGGCGGAGGCGCCCGGCGTCCTTGAGCCGGCCCAGGTGCAGGGCGAGCATGGTGCCCTTCTGGACCTCGAGCAGCATGTTGACGAGCTTCTCCTGCGTCAGTTGGTAGCCCGCCAGCGGTTTGCCGAACTGCTGGCGCTCCACCGAATACTGCAGCGCCGCCTCATACGAGTCCCGGGCTGCGCCCATGGCGCCCCAGGCGATGCCGTACCGCGCCTCGTTGAGGCAGCTGAACGGGCCGCTCAGTCCCTGGGCGCCGGGCAACTGCGCCTCCGAACCCAGCCGAACGCCGTCGAACGTCACATCGCATTGGATGGACGCGCGCATGGACAGTTTCCGCCCGATCGGCGTGGCGGTGACGCCCGCCGTGCCGGCGGGAACGAGGAAGCCGCGGACGCCGTCGTTTGTTCTCGCCCAAACCACCAGGACGTCGGCCACGGAGGCGAGCCCGATCCAGCGCTTGGCTCCGTCCAGGATCCAGCCCGCGTCCTCGCCGGTTCCGTCCCGCCGCGCGGCGGTGGCCATCGACGACGGGTCGGAGCCCGCCGTCGGTTCGGTCAGTGCGAAGCAGCCGATCACCTCGCCGGCGGCCATCCGGGGGAGCCACTCCTGTTTCTGGTCCTCCGAGCCCCATTTGTGGATGGCGCTCATCGCCAGTGAACCCTGGACCGAGACGAACGTGCGGATTCCGGAGTCGCCGGCCTCCAGTTCCATGGCGGCCAGGCCGTACTCGACGGCGGACCGGCCGGGGCAGCCGTAGCCCTCCAGATGCATGCCCAGGACGCCCAGCTCGCCCAGCTGCGCGGGCAGGTGCAGGGGGAAGACCCCCTGCTCGTACCAGTCCGCGATGTCCGGGCGGATCTGCTGGTCGGTGAAGTCCCTGATCCGCTGCCGGAGGGCCAGTTCATCGTGGGACAGCAGGGAATCCAGTGCCAGGACATCCGAGGGGTCCGGGAGTCCGTACTCGGCCGTGGCTTCCGCAGGATCAAGGGCGTCGTTGCTCATTGCAGCATCCTACGTGCCGGCGCTATTTTCCTGCGGGAACCTGCTTCCGGCCCACGAAGTACTCACGGGTTGACGGCAGGAACCGGCAGACAGCGGCCAACACGACGCCCAGGGCCAGCAGCACCACGCCGCTGACAAAGGCCCCGCCGACGCCGAAGATCTGTGTGTTTCCGTAAGCCGGATCCCACATCTGCGCCGCCGAGATGAAAAATGCCGCGGTCAGCAGCAGGGCCCCGAACATCGGAAGGAAACCGCGGAACCACAGGTTGCGGGCGGATTCGCGCAAGGTATTCCGGAAGTACCAGGCGCAGGCAAAGCCGGTCAGGGCGTAGTAAAAGGCGATGAACAGGCTGATGGAGCTAATTGAATCGGACAGCAGGTTCTCGCTGAGGAAGCTCATGGCCACGTAGTAGACGACCGCGGCGGCGCCCATCACCTGGGTGGAAAAGCCGGGGGTCCGGTTCCGCTCGTGGACCTCCCCGAACTTCGGCGGCAGAGCCCGGTGCACACCCATGGAGAGGGTACCGCGGGCGGTGGGCAGGATGGTGGTCTGGGTGGAGGAAAGCACGGATGCCAGCACTGCCACCACAATCAGCCAGCCCCACGGACCCAGCACCACGTCCTTCATGGCAAGGAACACGTCGTCCTGGTTTTCGGCGTTGGCCAGCCCGATTCCCTCTGTACCCACGGACGCGTACATCATCACCAGCAACGCCACCGAGACGTAGATGGCCACCAGCACGAATGCCGAGATCACCGCCCCGCGGCCCGGGGTGGTGGCCGGGTTCTCAGTCTCCTCGTTCACCGCCAAGCACGTGTCCCAGCCCCAGTAGATGAACAGGGCCAGCAGGATGCCGTGGACCACTGCGCCGGGATCGGCGAACGCCCCGGCCGGGTTGAACCATTCGACGTCGAACGGCTGGCCCGCCGGCGCCCCGCCGGTCAGGCCCGCGATCCGCAGGATGATCGCCACGGCAAAGATGCCCAGCGAAATGTACTGGATGTACGTCAGGGTCCGCTGGACGTGCTCACCCAGCCGGATCCCGCGGTAGTTGACCATGGTCATGAAGGCGATGAAAACGACGCCGGTGGCCGTCACCACCGTCTTGTTCCCCGCTAGGGACCCGTCGCCGATGAGGAGCCAAAGGTACTGGCCCGCCACCTGCGCCAGGTTGGCCAGGACCACGACGCCGGCCAGGGCCACGCCCCAGCCGCCCAGCCACCCCGCCCAGGGGCCGAAGGCGCGGCGTGCCCAGATGAAGGTGGTGCCGCAGTCCGGCATGGCGCTGTTGAGCTCGCGGAAAGCGTAGGCGATGAACAGCACGGGAATGAAGCCCAGGACCAGGATGAGCGGTGTGTAGTTGCCGTTGACGGCCACGATCAGGCCCAAGGTCGCGGCCAGCGAGTACACCGGCGCTGTGGAGGCGAGGCCCAGCATCACCGAGTCGCCGAGGTCCAGGATCCCAGCGCGGAGCCCCTTGCCGGGGACGGCACCGGCGGGCTGGCCCCCGGCGCCGCCGGCCGCCGTCGTCGTCGTTCGTGTCCTCATCGAGCACCTGTTCTCATAAAGCTATACCTGCCTTGTTCGCGTTGGCCTGTGCCGCCTGCACGCTCAGCGGCGCCGGCGCGTCAATGGTGTTCGGGACAAAGCGGCAGAAGTAATCAGTGACCGGCCCGTCCGACTCGCGGATGCCGCAACCCACCGATTCGCCGTCCACCACCCACAGGCCAAGGACCGGGTGGTTGCCGTCGAAGTCGGGGAGGGAGTGGTACTGCTGGTAGCACCAGCCCTCGCGGCCGTATCCGCCCGGCTTCTCCAGGCTGATGCCCTCAGCGTGGATCCGAATGTTGTCGCCTTCGCGTCCGTGCAGCGGCTTGGCCACCCATTCCCGCAGCGGGCCGGGATCATTGAGATAGGCGGGCAGCAGGTTCGGGTGGTCCGGGTAGAGGTGCCAGAGGGCGGCCAGGAGCGCCTTGTTGGACAGCAGCATTTTCCAGGCCGGCTCCACCCAGCGGGGATTGTGCGAGCGCTGCAGCAGTCGGTGGCCGAAGGGCTCCTTCATCATCAGCTCCCAGGGGTAGAGCTTGAAGATGGTGCTGATCATGAAGTTGTCCATGTCCACAAAGCGCTTCAGATTGGGGTCCCAGCCGATGTCCGACATGTTGATGCCGATGGTGGTCCACCCTGCCTGGCCGGCCACGTCCCGCATGTAGGCGGCCGTCATCCAGTCCTCACCGGATTCCTCGGCCTCGGAGTGGGCCACGTGCAAGGTGCTCATCCCCGTGCGGTACTGCAGCTTCTTCCACTGCCGGATCAGTGCCTCGTGGATCCCGTTCCATTGGTCCTTCTCCGGGAAGACGTCCTGCAGCCAGAACCACTGGGCCACGGCCGCCTCGATGAGGCCGGTGGGGGTGTCCGCGTTGTACTCGAGCATCTTGGCGGGGCCGCCCTGGCCGTCATAGATGAAGTCGAAGCGCCCGTAGATGTCCACGTCCCCGGCCTGCAGCGACTCGGCGGCCAGTTCCAGCGCCTGCGGACCGATGCCGATCGGGCCCATGGCACCCGTGGCCAGGAACTTCGCGGCCTCCAGGCACATTCTGTGCATGTCCTCGGCTGTGACCTCAAGTGCCTCCACCTCGTCCATGGTGAATTCGTAGTAGGCGGCCTCGTTCCAGTACTCGATCTTGTTGCCACCAGGCAGGGTGGTGGTGGAGAACACCAGGCCCTGTTCCTCGATTTTCTGCTTCCAGTCCGGCCGGGGCTCCGAAAGTAACCGCTTCACGACTAGCCTCCCGTGCTTCCGCCCTTGGAGCTGCTGCCGAAGCCGCCCCTGCTGACTGTCCCGCCCTTGCTGCTGTAGCCCGTGGACGTCTTGGCCCCCTGCGGCACCGTCCTGGTGAAGTTCGGGTAGGCCGTCCGGTTCTGGCCGATGCCCGGGACGCTGGCCCCGCGCGAATAGAAGTACCAGGCGTAGAGGGCCCCGCCGCGCCCGGCCGAGCTGTTGCACTGGGTATCCTCGACCCGCTCACCGGTTTCCTCGTTGAAGCAGACCTGGGCGTAGTCGGGGTCCTGCTCGTTGCTGGCCACGATCGCCGTGATGGTGCCGGCCAGGAGCGCCGTGACGCCGAGGCCCACCACCACCGTGCGGCGCTGCGACCGCTTCTTCCGTGCAGCGGCGTCGCGCTCGCGGTCACGGGCGAACGGGTCGAAGACGGGGCTGGGCTGGGGGAATCCGGTTTGGTTCTGGTTTCCGGGGCCTTGGCCGCCTGGGCCCTGCTTCTGTGCGCCTGCGGTTCCCTTGCGGGGCTTCCCCGCCTTTGGCTTTCCGGGGCTTTCCTGTCCGGGTGTGCCGGGGGTCAGCAGTTCGGGGTGGAGCTCAGGTTTCGGCACCTGCCATGGCGGCGGCTTGGCCGGGCCGCCGGACGCACCGCCCGAGCGGTCGTTCCCGCCGGACTCGTCGTCGCTCCGGCCCCCGTGAGCGTCCTTGCTCGGGTCCTTCTCCGGGTCCATGGTTCCCCCTGCTGCTCCATGCTGTTGAATACGTGTGCTGTCGAATACGTGTGCTGCTGAACGCGGCGCTGGTGGCGGCCGGAACGCTTGGCTGCGGCCGGCGGAACCGGCTGTCCATGCCGGTAAACACTGCAGCAAGCCTAGTGGCTGGAAGGTGCTGCGGTGAATAAATTTCCCTGCCCGACTATCCCTCGGAACCACCAAAAGCGCTGGTCAGGCCGAGAACCTAGACTAATGCCATGCACACAGCCACTCTTCTTGCCGTTTGCCGGGTCCACCAGCTCCTCCCGGACGAGGGAAGCGTGGGCGTCACCGCCATCGACAAACGGCCGGTGGACGGCCCGGTCAAGGTGCACAAGCTCGGTCTGCACGCCGACATCCAGGCCAGCCGCATCCACCACGGGGGAGAGGACCAGGCACTCTACGCTTACTCCCAGGCCGACGCCGACTACTGGATCGGCGAGCTGCAGCGCGAACTGCCGCCCGGGATCTTCGGGGAGAACCTCCGCGTGGCAGGGATCGAGACCACGGGCGCCGTCATCGGTGAACGTTGGCGGATCGGGCTGGACGTTGAGGTTGAGGTCACCTCGCCGCGAGTTCCGTGCGCTACCTTCCAGCGGCGCATGGACGAGATCCAGTGGGTCAAGCGGTTCACGCAGGCTGGCCGGGTGGGTGCCTACCTGCGCGTCACCAAGACCGGCTCTGTGCAGGCCGGCGACCACATCCACCGCCTCTTCGTGCCCAAGCATGGTGTGACCGTCGGCCGCTGGTTCAGCGAGCCCGACGTCGACGCCATCGAGGCCCTGCGCGATGCCGAGGCCGACGGCGAAATCCGGCTGCAGCCCGAGTACCACGACCGGTTCGAGAAGATGCTCCGCCGCGTGGGCCGCTAGTACGCAGGAGCTGGCCCGGCGGCCTTGCCGCATTTCTGCACCGCTTTGGCCGGGTTCCCCCGTAAGTGCCCCCTGGACCGGCGCGGGCGCCGGCCGCGGCCGCCGCGGAAACCGGTGCAGAAATGCCGCGTGTGCCCAAGCTCACCACCCCTGCCGGCCCCTCGGTTCGGTCGCATGGGGGGTCATGCCTTACACTTGAAATATCCCCCACTCCGGAAATCCCTTATTCCTGCCCAATTTTTGAGGCAGGACTGGCAAGTGTTGGGGCCCGCCAATGTGATGCGGGCAGTTTCATAGGGAGAGCCGGCTGAAGAAAACGCTGTACAGACTGCTGGGATAGCAGCCAAGAGATGCAGTGTGAAGTCCTGCCACGGGATTGCGAAAGCGCCGGACTTCTACGTGACCGGCCGGTCAATGTATGCCCGGCGCCCACGGCACATGTACTGCGGCTCCGCTCACCTCGGGTTGTGCCGCCTGGCCCCCTATGGATGAGGAACATTTCCCTATGCCCGAAAATCACGACGACGCCCAGAACATCAACGCCACTGAGACGGCAACCGCCGAAACCGCCAACGTTGAATTCACCGAGGCTGCTGTCCCCGCAGCCGAGCCCGCCGAAGCCGCAGCCCCTGCCGCTGAGGCCCCTGCTGCCAAAGTCGATGAAAACGATGAAGAAGGCGTGAAGTTCGCCGATCTCGGCATCGACGGCCGCGTGCTGGCCGCCCTGCAGGACGTCGGCTACGAAAAGCCTTCCCCGATCCAGGCAGCAACCATCCCGCTGCTGCTTGAAGGCCGCGACGTCGTGGGCCTCGCCCAGACCGGCACCGGTAAGACTGCAGCATTCGCAGTACCGGCACTGTCCCGCCTGGCCGAGCTCCACGACCTCAACGGCCCGTCCCGCAAGACGCAGGCCCTGGTTCTCGCCCCGACCCGCGAGCTCGCGCTCCAGGTTGCCGAGGCCTTCACCTCGTACGCCAAGCACATCGATGACTTCACCGTCCTCCCCGTCTACGGCGGCTCCGCCTACGGCCCCCAGCTCGCCGGCCTTCGCCGCGGCGCCCAGGTTGTCGTTGGTACTCCCGGCCGAGTGATCGACCACATCGCCAAGGGCTCCCTGGACCTGTCCGAGCTCCAGTACCTGGTGCTGGACGAGGCCGACGAAATGCTCCGCATGGGCTTCGCCGAAGACGTCGAGCAGATCTTCCAGCAGACCCCGTCGGACCGCCAGGTGGCACTGTTCTCCGCCACCATGCCGAGCCAGATCCGCCGGATGTCCAAGCAGTACCTGAACAACCCGGCCGAGGTCCAGGTCAAGTCCAAGACCACCACCGGCGCCAACACCCGCCAGCGCTACCTGCAGGTCATGGGCCCGCACAAGCTCGATGCCATGACCCGCATCCTCGAGGTCGAAGAGTTCGACGGCGTCATCGCGTTCGTCCGCACCAAGATGGCCACCGAGGACCTCGCCGACAAGCTGCGCGCCCGCGGCTTCCAGGCTGCCGCCATCAACGGCGACATCCCGCAGCAGCAGCGCGAACGTACCGTCGACGCGCTCAAGGAAGGCCGCATCGACATCCTGGTTGCCACCGACGTCGCCGCCCGCGGTCTTGACGTCGAGCGCATCAGCCACGTGGTCAACTACGACATCCCGCACGATACCGAGTCATACGTGCACCGTATCGGCCGCACCGGCCGTGCCGGCCGGTCCGGCGACGCGATCCTGTTCATGACTCCGCGCGAGAAGTACCTGCTGCGTTCCATTGAGAAGGCCACGCGCCAGCCCGTGGAGCAGATGCACCTGCCAACCGCCGAAACCGTCAACACCCTGCGCCTGGGCAAGTTCGCCGACAAGATCACCGAGACGCTCGAGTCCGAAGACGTGGCGGCATTCCGTGACCTGATCGCGTCCTACGAGGAAGAGCACAACGTGCCGGCAGCAGAAATCGCTGCGGCACTGGCCGTGATGGCCCAGGGCGGCCAGCCGCTGCTGGTCAAGGAACTGCCTGCTGCTCCGGAGTACCAGAAGCGCGAACGGTCCAAGGACGGCTTCGGCTCCCGCGGCCCGACCCGTGCGCTCACGGAGGGCAACGCCACCTACCGGATCGCCGTCGGACGCCGCCAGCGCGTCATGCCGGGTTCCATCGTGGGCGCCATCGCCAACGAAGGCGGCATCTCGTCGTCGCAGATCGGCGGCATCGACATCCGCTCCGACCACTCGCTGGTGGAGCTGCCGGCAGACCTGAGCCCCGATCAGCTGAAGGCCCTGTCCCGCACGCGGATCGGCGGCGAGCTGATCCACCTCGAGCTGGACTCCGGCCGCAAGCCTTCCGGTGACCGCGGCGGCTACCAGGGCAACCGTGGCGGCGACCGCGGCGGCAACTTCAAGGGCGGCGGCGGTTTCAAGAAGGAATTCCGCAAGAACGACGGCGAGCGTTCCTCCGCGGACCGCGGCGGCCGTTCGTACAGCGAGCGTTCCGAACGTTCCTTCGGTGAGCGCGGCCAGTCGAGCGACTCCCGCTTCGGCGGCCACGGCGACGGCTCGCGCAAGCCGCGCCATGGCAACGAGGGCGGCCACCGCGACTTCAACCGCAAGGGCAAGTGGTAGTCACCTCATCGGGATAATTTCCGCGATGATGACGCTGCGGTGAATTCCGCATCCGAATAGAAACAGGCCGGCTGATCAGCCGGCCTGTTTCTATTTAAGGCTGTTCTTCCGGCGGCGTGTTTCCTTCATCACATCCGCGTCCGGAAAAGTCCCGGTGAGGCATCCGGAGGTGGCCTGCAGCCCGCCCGGAGCCTGTAATTCCGGGCTTTTTTGGCCTCGGGGACCCCGTTCGGCAGCCGATTTGTTGAGTGCGAAATCTTCGGGTAGAGTATTTACTCGTTGCCCCCCTAGCTCAGTGGTAGAGCGCGTTCTTGGTAAGAACGAGGTCACCGGATCGATTCCGGTGGGGGGCTCTGAATGAGGGCCTGTGTCAAGGCGGTCTTGACCGGCTTGACACGGGTTTTTCTCATTCATGGCGGTGTAGCTCAGTTGGTTAGAGCGCACGACTCATAATCGTGAGGTCGGGAGATCGAGCCTCCCCACCGCTACAGAATCTGCAGGCCAGAGGCATTCAGCCCCTGGCCTGCTTTTGTTTTAAACAGCACCGGCCCACGAAAAAGCCCCGCACCGCCGTTCTGATCTGCTCAGGTTGGGCGGTGCGGGGCTTCTCGGCTGCGGGGCTCCCGCGCCGGCCTAAGCCTTCGTGACGCTGATGCGCACGTTCGGGCAGGAGTCGGCGTAGCGGATCAGGGCTGCCTTCTCGGCGCTGTCCACCCGCAGGCCCCAGCGGATCTTCACCGCGATCCAGTTGCCGACGTACTCGCAGCGGTTGGCCGGCGGCATCCAGGCCTCAGGCCCCTTCGCCTGCTTGGCGGAGTTCAGCGCCGCCGTCTGCGCGTTCAGGGACCGTCCGTCGCCGAGGTCGTTGTAGAACGCCACCCGGCGAGCCTGCGACCAGTAGCGGGCACCTGAGCCCCACGCCTCGTGGACGGGAACGGTGTGGTCGATCTCCACGGCCGACGCCGAATAGTGCGTCCGGTTGTCCCACCTGGTGACCCAGCGGGCCGTGCGCACGGTGCAGCGGCGCGCAGTGGTGTACGTTGCGCCGGCTTTTGCCTCCTGCAGCAGGACCTCCGCCCGGGTGTTCTGGCAGTCACGGTTGGTGTCCAGCCAGGTGCCGAAGTAGCGGGTCCGGTCGTAGCCGGCGTTGTTCTCCGCGGCCACCGCGAGGGCGCGGGCGGCGGTGCGCAGCGGCGCGGAATAGTAGGTGGCAGCCTCGGCGGGGACTGCGAGTCCGGTGAGCAGCAGGCCGGCGGCCACGGCGGCGGCTGAGAGCGACCGGACCCAAAGGCCGGACGTGATGGACGCAGTGACGGCAACCGCCCGGCGTCGGGCCTGTTTGAACGGGCCAGCGGGCTTGGACGGTCGTGTGTGATTGAACGTGCCTAGCGGCATGATTCCCCCATGATGAATCCTGGAACGGTACGAATTGCTTGATGCATCAACCAGCATGTCAGCCGGATGCGGGAGAATCGGATCCTTGATCAGGTCTTGACGCAATCCTGTGGCAACGCTGCGACTGCCGCCAAAATCAGCGCAACCGTTGTCTTTCGGGCGGCATGAACCTAAGGTCGGACTGCTGCAGGAGGCACACAAGCAGGCAGGCGGACAAGAGGAGCCGGCATGGCCAGACTGATCTACTCCGGGCTCATGTCCGTTGACGGGTACATCGCGGACCGGGACGGCAACTTCGACTGGGCCGAGCCTGACGCCGAGGTGCATTCCTTCGTCAACGAGCAGATGCGGCCGGCTGGAACCCACCTGCTCGGCCGCCGGATGTACGAGGTGATGGCCGCCTGGGAGCATCCGGAGGACTTCGGCGAGCTCGCCGACCTGCCCGCTCACATCCGCGACTTCGCCGAGCTCTGGAAGGCAGCGGACAAGGTGGTCTTCTCCCGGACCCTGCAGGACGTGACCACCGCCCGGACCAGGATCGAGCGGGATTTCAGCGCCGGCGCCGTCGGACGGCTCAAGGCAGAGGCCAGCCGGGACCTGGCGGTGGGCGGCGCGGAGCTCGCCGCGGCCGCCATCCGGGCCGGGCTGGTGGACGAGTTCCAGATGTTCCTCTCGCCCGTGGCGGTGGGAGGCGGCAAGCGCTTCCTCCCGGACGACGTCCGCCTCCGGCTTGAGCTGCTCGGGGAGCGGCGGTTTGGCAACGGCACGGTGTTCCTCCGTTACGCCAACCGGACGGAATGACCTGGTGGACGCAGAGGGGCGGGCTGATGACCTGCGGCGGGCGCCTGCGGCCCGGAGGTGGGACACAATGGGGACATGACCCGCATCGCAATCATCGGCGGCCACGGCAAGGTGGCCCTGCAACTGTCCGCCCTCCTCACCGAACAGGGGCACAGCGTCACGTCCTTCATCCGCAATCCGGACCATGCGGCCGACGTCGCCGCCACCGGTGCATCGCCGTCGGTCCTTGACGTTGAAAACTCGACGACGGCGGACATCGCCGCCGCGCTCCGGGACCACGACGCCGTGGTCTGGTCAGCCGGCGCCGGGGGAGGGGACCCGGCCCGCACCTACGCGGTAGACCGGGACGCTGCCATCCGTTCCATGGACGCGGCCGCGGAGGCCGGCGTCGGGCGCTACGTGATGGTGTCCTACTTTGGCGCAGGCCCGGACCACGGGGTGCCTGAGGGGCACAGCTTCCACGCGTACGCCGCGGCCAAGGCCGCCGCCGACGAGTACCTCCGCAGCACCAACCTCGAATGGACCATCCTGGGGCCGGGCTCCCTGACCGAGGGGCCGGGGAACGGGCTGATCGACGTGAACCCCGAGGACGCCGGCACCGGCACGCACACCTCGCGTGCCAACGTGGCCATCGTTGCCGCCGCGGTGCTGGACCGGCCCGGAAGCGCCGGCAAGACCATCGAATTCCGAGACGGCACCGAGCCGGTCGCGGCCGCGCTGGACGCCCTGCAGTAGCCCTGCGGCAGCCCGGCGGGGAGCAGCGCCGCCGGCGAGGCCGCGCCCCCGGGTGTTCCCGGTAGGGTTGAAAGGCACGGCCGCCCTTGGTCCAGAGGCGCGGCGCACTCCGGGGAAAGTGGGCACATGGACCAGCTGGCACTCATCATCGGGCTCCTGCTCGCCACTGTGGTGGCCGTAGGCCTCGGGGACCGGCTGCGGCTGCCCTATCCGGTCCTGATGCTGCTGCTGGCCGTTGCGCTGACATTCATCCCGGGCTTCCCGGACATCGAGATCCCGCCGGAGCTGATCCTGCCCATCTTCCTGCCGCCGCTGCTGTTCGCCACGGCCCAGCGGAGCTCCTGGGCCGTCTTCCGGGTCCGGTGGCGCACACTCATCATGCTCGCCGTGGCCCTGGTGGTCATCTCCACCGCGGTGGTCGCCGGCGTCGCCTGGCTTATGATTCCCGGGATCGGCATCCCCGCCGCCATCGCGCTCGGAGCCATGGTGGCCCCGCCTGACCCTGTCGCGGTGGAGTCCGTTGCCGGCCGCGTGCATATGCCCCGGCGGTTAATCACGGTGCTGCAGAGCGAAGGGCTATTCAACGACGCCGCCGCCATCGTCATCTTCCAAGCCGCTGTTGCCGCCGCCGTCGGCGGCACACGGATAGGGCCCGACGTCGTCCTCAAGTTCGTCGTGGGAGCGGCGCTTGCCGTCGTGGTCGGCATCGCCATGGGCTGGCTGACGTCGCTGATCACGCGGCTCGTGGCCTCCATGGTGGCCCGCAGCGCCGTGACCCTGGTGGTGCCCTTTGCCGCCTACATCCTGGCCGAGGAATTCCACGCCTCCGGCGTCATCGCCGTTGTGGTCACCGCCTTGGAGATGCAGCGGCACACCCGCCCGCAGGACGCCGCGGAGCGGGTGACCCGGACGGCCTTCTGGGACGTGGTGGAGCTCTTGGTGACGGGTCTTGCCTTCGGGCTCGTGGGGCTCGAGATCCAGGACGTGATCCATGCGGAGGGCGCGGCAATCTTCGGCATGGTGGGAACCGCCGTCGTGGTCTGCGTCCTGGTGTTCGCTGTACGGTTCGGCTGGCTGGGGCTGCTGGCCCTCTCCGCCCGCAGACGGAAGAACCTGCTGCAGCCGACCTCCGCGAAGGAGGTCCTGATCCTCACATGGTGCGGCATGCGCGGCCTCGCCACCCTCGCCCTTGCGCTGGCACTGCCGCTGACGCTCGCGGACGGCACGCCGTTCCCGGCCCGGGACGAACTGCTGGTCATCGCCTGTGCGGTGCTGCTGGCCACGCTGGTCCTGCCGGGTCTGACCCTGCCGTGGCTGATGAAGGTCCTGAATGCGTCCCAGGACGGAACCGAGGAGCGCGACGCCGCGCGGCTCCTGGCCCGCCGTGCGCAGGCAGCCGCCGTCGCTGCGCTGAAGGACAACGAGCTCATGAAGGAGCTGCCACCGGAGAAGGTGGCGCTGGTGAAGGAGAAGATGACCCGGCTCCATGCCGAACTGCTGGACGGCAGCCTCCGCAACGAGAGCCTGGCCGAGAAGCGTGAGCGGGGCAGGGAGCTGGCCATCACGGTCCAGACCATCGCGCTGGACGCTGCACGGCAGGAAGTCGTCGCGGCCCGCAGTGAACCGGACATGGACCCCGAGGTGGCCGACAGGGTGCTGCGCCAGCTCGACCTGCGGACCATGATCATGCCGGAGTAGTGATCATGCCGGAGTAGTGATCACGCCGGTCCCGGGTCACGCCGGGAGGTTGAGCTCCAAATCCAGGGTGTTCGTCTCGACGTAGTCCAGGGCACGCCGAACCGCGCCCACTGTCACGATCGAATCCCCCAGCGGCGAGACCGCCACCCGCGGCGGGGTGGCCGTGAACTCGGGCAACCGGGCGGCAATGGGCCCGAGCAGGACCCCCGCAGAGTTGGCCACGGCCCCGCCGATCACCACGAGTTCGGGGTTGATCATGGTGGCCACCGAGCCGATTACCCGGGCCATCCTGTCGGCCAGCCGGTCCAGGATTTTCAGAGCCTCCGAGTCGCCGGCGGCCGCGGCGGCAAAGACGTGCTCCGCCTCGGCCCCCGTGGCCGCATGGTCGCGAAGGGACGTCTTTGCGGTGCCCTTCAGCGACTCCGCGGCCCAAATCCGCGCCAGCGTCGCTATGCCGAACGTGTCGCCGACGCCCTCCACCAGGTCCAGGTACGCGAGTTCACCCGCGCCACCGCCGCTGCCATGGAGCAGGCGGCCGCCTTCGATGACGCCGGAACCGAAGCGCTCACTCGCCAGGATCACGACGACGTCGTCCACACCCGCCGCCGCGCCCCGCCACCGGTCGCCCAAGGCGGCCAGGTTGGCGTCGTTCTCCAGCAGCACCGTCCATCCCCTGAGTTTGTACAGCGCGGACCCAAGGCCGACGTCGAACAGCCCCCAGAAGTGCTGGGACGCGAGGACGTTGCCTTTCCGGTCCACCGGGGCGGCGATGCCGGCGCTGACGGCCAGTACGGCGTCGGGGGAGGCCCCGACCCCGTTCAGCGCCATCATGGCGGCCCGGTCAATGACCGCGACCCGTTCCTCGGCGGAAATGTCCTCAATGTCAAACGGCTGGCTGGCCCGTCCCAGCGCCTTGCCGCGAAGATCGGACACCACCACCGTTGCCTTCGAGAAGCCCACATCCATTCCAAGGACGAAGCCGGCCCGCTCGTTGAGTTCGAACCGCCGGGCAGGTCGCCCCTTCTGGTAGCCGCCGAAGGCGCGCTGGTTCTCCAGTTCGGTGATCCACCCGCGCTGCATGAGGTCTTCGCACACGGAGATGGCGGTGGCCCGGGTCAGGCCGGTTGCCTGGATGACTTCAGTGACTGTCACCGCACCCGAGGCGCGCATGAAGTCCAGGACTGCACCGGCGCTCACGCGCCGCAGCAGCTGGGGTGTGGCCGCCGTCATTTCGGACATGGTGTTGACCTCCTTGTGCTCTGCCCCACATAATACTTGAGGAACTAAATTTAGATTCCATATAAATTCTCTTCGTGGGCCGGACGGCCACCGCCCACGGAAATTCCCTTCCAGCTTTTCCTCCGCCTTTTGCAAAGGAGCAACTGTGAACAGCCCTTTGAAGTACTCCCCATTCCGCAATGCGCAGCGGCGCACCACCTGCCAGCACTCCGCCCCGGCCTTCGCGCTGTGAACGCAACTTCTCTTGCCCGCGACACTCAGTTCAGCCGCCGCGCGCTCTTAAGGGCGGCCGGGCTCGCCGGCGCGGCAGCCGTCCTTCCGCTGGCGGGCTGCGGCTCGGTGCCCAGCAGCCAGAACGGCGTCACCACGCTGCGCTTCATGCAGAACAAGCCCGAGGTGGTGGCCTACTTCAACCAGGTCATCAAGGACTTCGAGGCCCTCAACCCGGACATCCGCGTCATCCAGGACTTCAACGAGGGCAACTTCGTTCCCGGCCTGGTCCGCAACGACCCGCCCGACGTCGTGACCCGCGGCTTCGCCCAGGCCACCGCCGACTTCGTCCGCAAGGGCGTGTTCGCCGACCTCTCCGACCTGCCCGCCGCGGCCACGATCGACCCCAAGATCCAGGACCTGGTCAGCTCGTGGGGACAGTACAACGGGCACGAGACCAGCGCCCTCCCGTTCTCCCTGGCCGCTGCCGGGGTCATCTACCGCCGGGACATCTTCGAAGCGCAGGGCGTCTCTGTCCCCACGACGTGGGACGAGTTCGTCGCCGCCTGCGAAAAGTTCAAGGCCGCCGGCATCACCCCCATCTACGGCACCTTCAAGGACAACTGGACCCTTGGGCAGGGCATGTTCGACTACGTGGCCGGCGGCGCCCTGGACATCGTGGACTTCTTCGCCAGGCTCACGGCCCAGGGCGCCGCCATCAGCGCGGACGCCGCGGAGTCGTTCACCAGCAACTTCGGCCCGGCCCTGCCCAAGATGCTCGAGCTGGCTTCGTTCTCGCAGAAGGGCGCCGCCAGCAAGAACTACGCGGACGGCAATGCTGCGTTCGCCAAGGGCCAGGCGGCGATGTACCTGCAGGGCCCGTGGGCACTTTCCCAGCTTGTGGCCGCCAACAAGAATGTCAGGCTCGGCAGCTTCCCGCTGCCCGTCACGAACAACCCCGCGGACACCAAGGTCCGGGTGAACGTGGACATGGCCCTGTCCATCACGCGCAACACCCCGAACATGGCCGCGGCGCGGCGGTTCGTCAGCTACCTGCTGGACCCCTCGGTGGTGAACGCCTACAGCGAGAAGAACGCGGCGTTCTCGCCGCTTAAGGAAGCTCCCGCCGTCGAGAATCCCCAGATCACCGGACTTGCCGCCTCGGTGCGGGAGGGGCGGTACTACCAGGGAGCCACCACCTACTTCCCGCCGTCGGTCCCGCTGTACAACTACGTCCAGGCCTTTGTGTACGGCAAGAACAGCCAGCAGTTCCTTTCCGCCCTCGACGACGAATGGCGCCGGGTCGCCGAGCGCACCGCGGTCTGACCCGACATAATCCAGGAGCCCCCATGACTACAACCTCCGAGATGGCGCAGGTATCGCAGCCCGCCGCTTCGACAGTTCCCCCGAAAGCCACGTCGCGGGCCATCAGGTCTAAGAACAGGATCGACCCCACCTACTACTGGATGGTGGTGCCGGTCCTGGCACTGTTCGCCTTCTTCATCACCCTGCCGGCACTCGTCGGCGTGTTCTTCAGCCTGACGAACTACGCCGGTTACGGCGACTGGAAGTTCATCGGACTGTCCAATTACGTCAACATATTCAAAGACCCGGCGATCCTGCAGTCCTACATCTTCACCTTCGTTTTCGCCCTGACCACCACCGTGGTGGTCAACATCGTGGCACTCGCGATCGCTCTCGGCCTGAACGCCAAAATCAAGTGGCGCACCGGCATCCGCACCGTGTTCTTCATCCCCATGGTGCTCTCGGCCCTGGTGGTGTCCTTCGTGTTCAACTACCTGTTCTCCAACACCCTGCCCGTGCTGGCGGACCGCTTCGGCGTGACGCCGCTGGCCACGAGCATCCTGGCGAACGAGAACCTCGCCTGGCTGGCGATCGTGCTGGTCACGGTCTGGCAGGCGGCTCCCGGCGCCACCATCATCTACCTGGCCGGGCTGCAGAGCGTACCGGCCGAGGTGTATGAAGCCGCCGACCTCGACGGCGCCGGCAGCTTCCGGCAGTTCCTGAGCCTGACCCTGCCGCTGATCCTGGGGTACCTCGTCATCAACGTGATCCTCGGCTTCAAGGGCTTCCTGGGGACCTACGAAATCATCGTGGGCCTCACCGGCGGCGGTCCCGGCATGGCCACCCAGTCCGTGGCCATGCGGATCTTCTCCGGCTTCACGGGCGGGGACTACTCCTACCAGATGGCGAACGCGGTCATCTACTTCCTGATCACCCTGCTCATCTCCGTCATCCAGCTGCGCCTCATCCAGCGCCGGGGGGTTTCTCTCTAATGACCGCATCCACACTTTCCTCTCCGGGGAACCGCACGAACCCGCTCCGCAGGGAGAACTGGTCCGGCAGGACCCGCAAGTCCGGCCGGGAAGGCTACAAGGTCAACTGGTGGCTCACTGCACTGATGCTGGTGGCGTCCCTGACTGTCCTGCTGCCGCTGTACTTCACCGTAGCCATGGCACTGAAGTCCCCGGACCAGATCGGAACGGGCACAGGCCTGGCCTGGCCGAACCCGATGAACTGGGAGAACTTCGCCGCCGCCTATGTGGCCACCAACTTCCCGGTTGCCTTCATGTCCACCGCCTTTGTCACGGTCTTCAGCGTCCTCGGTTCGCTGGCCTGCAGCTCGCTGGTGGCCTACGCCATCGCCAGGAACTGGAACCGGAGGTTTTTCCGGGGCTCATTCGTGTACCTGCTCTCGGCCATGTTCATCCCGTTCCCGGTGATCATCCTGCCGCTGATCAAGCAGACGGCCCTCCTCGGCCTGGACAACCCGGGCGGCGTGGTGTTCCTGCACGTGCTGGGCGGGATCTCGTTCAACACGCTGCTGTATATCGCCTTCGTGCGCTCCATCCCGGTGGAGCTGGAGGAATCGGCCCGGCTCGACGGCGCCACCACCTGGCAGGTGTTCCGGAAGATCATCTTCCCGCTGCTGGCCCCGATGAACGCCACCGTGGGCATCTTCGCCTTCCTCGGCTCATGGAACGACTTCCTGCTGCCGCAGATGATGATCGCCGATCCCGCCCTGCAGACCCTACCGGTGGTGCAGATGCTCTTCCAGGGAGAGTTCAACACCAATTACAGCCTCGCGTTCGCGTCCTACCTGATGGCCATGGCCCCCACATTGGTGGTTTACATCCTGGCCCAGCGTTGGGTACTCTCCGGAGTCATGCGCGGGGCCGTCAAGTAGACCCATCAAACCAGTCCAGCAACAACCCCACCCACAAGAAAAGGATCATCCCTTGTCCACCACCGCCACGCTGGCAACCCTTTCCGATTCCGACCGCCTGGCCGATCCGAACTGGTGGCGCCAGGCGTCCGTCTACCAGATCTATCCCCGCAGCTTTTCCGACTCGAACGGTGACGGCCTGGGCGACATCAAGGGCATCACGGCCAAGGTCCCGTACCTGAAGTCCCTCGGGATCGACGCCGTCTGGCTCAGCCCGTTCTACCCTTCGGCGCTCGCCGACGGCGGCTACGACGTGGACGACTACCGCAACGTGGACCCGAAGCTCGGCACACTGGACGACTTCGACGAGATGGCCAACGCGCTCCACGCCGCCGGCATCAAGCTGATCGCGGACATCGTCCCGAACCACTCCTCGGACCGGCACGAATGGTTCAGGGAAGCCCTCGCCTCCCCGAAGGGTTCACCGGCCCGGGACCGCTACATCTTCCGTGACGGCAAGGGCCCCAACGGCGAGTTCCCGCCGTCGGACTGGGACTCCGTCTTCGGCGGCCCCGCTTGGGAGCGCATCACCGAACCGGACGGCACCCCCGGCCAGTGGTACATGCACATCTTCGCCAAGGAACAGCCGGACCTGAACTGGGCCAACCGGGAAATCCGCGACGACTTCCTCAAGACCCTGCGCTTCTGGTCAGACCGCGGGGTGGACGGCTTCCGCGTTGACGTGGCGCACGCGCTCACCAAGGACCTCACCGAACCGCTGCTGTCCAAGCTGGAGCTGAGCGCCGCCAACACCGGCACGGACGGGTTCGACGACGGGTCGCACCCGTTCTGGGACCGCGACGAAGTGCACGAGGTCTACGCCGAGTGGCGCGAAGTCTTCAACGAATACAACCCGCCGCGCACCGCCGTCGCCGAAGCCTGGGTGCACGCCACCCGCCGTGCCCGCTACGCCAGCCCCGAGGGCCTGGGCCAGGCGTTCAACTTCGACCTCCTGCAGGCGGACTTCGACGCGGAGGAGTTCCACGAGATCATCACCCGTAACCTGGCCGAGGCGGCCGCCACCGGCGCCTCGTCCACCTGGGTGTTCTCCAACCACGACGTCGTCCGGCACGCTACCCGCTACGGCCTGCCCAAGGGATCCAAGGGCAAGCACGCCAAGGGCCAGGACGGCAAGGCCTGGCTGCTGGCCGGCGGACCTGAGAAGGAACTCGACGCCGAGCTCGGCCAGCGCCGTGCCCGCGCCGCAACGCTCCTCATGCTCGCGCTGCCCGGCTCCGCCTACCTGTACCAGGGCGAGGAACTGGGCCTGCAGGAAGTGGCGGACATCCCTGAGTCCGAACGCCAGGACCCGTCATTCTTCCGCAACAGGGGAGTGGAAGTGGGCCGTGACGGCTGCCGCGTGCCGCTGCCGTGGGCGGTGGAAGGCACCTCTTTCGGGTTCGGCGACGGCGGCGCACACCTGCCGCAGCCCGACTGGTTCAGCAGCTACGCCGTCGAGGCGCAGGACGGCACCCAGGGCTCCACGCTGGAGCTCTACCGCAATGCCCTGAAGCTGCGCCGTGAGCTGCAGGACGCCGAAGAGCTGGAATGGATCGAAACCGGAAACCCGGACGTCCTGCACTTCAGCCGCCCCGGTGGCTGGCAGGCGGTCACCAACTTTGGGGACACCGCCGTCGACCTCCCTGCCGGCACGGTGCTGGTGAGCAGCGCACCGCTGGAAAGCGGCAAGCTGCCGGCCAACACCACGGCCTGGCTGCGCTGACATAACTCCACAACAAGCAGAGGTGGCGGTGCCCGGCCGGGGCGCCGCCACCTGTGCGTCTGCCGCGACTCATGAAAGAGTGAAGCAATGACCGATCACAACGTTCCATCGTCCGCGCAGGAGCTCATCTACGGCTGCATGGGCCTTGGCGGCGGATGGTCCGACGAACCGCATGACGTCCACCACGTCGAGGAGGCCGCTGCCGCCGTCGACGCGGCGCTGGATGCAGGCATTACGTTGTTCGATCACGCGGACATCTACCGCCGGGGCAAGTCCGAGGCTGTCTTCGGTGAGGTGCTGGCGTCAACGCCGGGCCTGCGCGAGCGCATCCGGCTGCAGACCAAGTGCGGCATCCGCCTCAACGAGCGCGGGCTGGAGACGCACTACGATCTCAGCGGCGACGCGATCATTGAGCGTGTGAACGGCAGCCTCGAACGCCTGCGCACCGACTACGTGGACCTCCTCCTGCTGCACCGCCCGGATCCCCTGATGGACCCCGCGGAGGTGGCGGCCGCCGTCGGGAAGCTGATGGCGGAGGGCAAGGTGCGGGCGCTGGGCGTGTCCAATATGTCCGCCGCCCAGATCGAGTTCCTGCAGGACAGCCTGGAAACCCCGGTGGTGGCCAACCAACTGGAACTCAGCCTGCTCAAGCGCGACTGGCTGGAAAGCACGGTGCTTGTGAACCATCCGGATGCCCACGGCTACAGCTTTCCGCACGGGACGCTGGAGTACTGCGCCCGGCAGGGGATCACGCTGCAGGCCTACGGTGCCCTGGCCCGCGGCCACTACACCGGCAACCCGCCCGAACGGCCCACCCCGGCCGAGAGCGCCACAGCCGAGCTGCTGGCGGAGATGGCCCGGGAGAAGGACACTACGGTGGAGGCTGTGCTGCTCGGGTGGCTGATGAAGCATCCGGCCGGGATCGCGCCGGTCATCGGCACCGCCAACCCGGACCGGATCCGTGCCTGCGCCGGGGCCTCGCGCGCGGCCCAGAGCATGACCCGGGCCGAGTGGTACCGCCTGTGGGTCACGGCCCGCGGGAGCAACATCCCTTAAACCCAACTAGCTCGCAGTTGTTGTCGTTTTGACGGCTCAAAACGACAACTAATGCGAGCTAGCTGGGCGGGCGCCCTCCCGGCGGGAAGCGACCCTAGAGCGCGGCGATCTCCGAGTACGTGGAGGCATCACCCTTCAGGGCCTGGCTCTGCTTGCCGTCCACGCCCACCGGGATGTCCCCGGCGATGGTGACGCGGTTGAGCTTGCGCGGCTGGCCGTCGTAGTTGTCCGGGGCGTAGTGCTGCGTGATCCGGTTGTCGAAGAGCACCAGCTGGTTCGGTTCCCAGTTCACGCGGACCACGTTTTCCGGACGGGTCACGTAGGCCTGGAGCAGCCGGATGATGTCCCTGGACTCGGTGTTGGACAGACCCACGATGCGCAGGCGCTGCGCGAAGCCCCCGATGAACAGCCCGCGCTCGCCGGTCAGCGGGTGGACACGGACCACGGGGTGGGCCGTCTCGAACTTGAGCCGCGTGAACTCTTTGCGGCGCTCCTCGGCGTTCGCGTGCTCCAGGTTCTTGGGCACCGAGTAGTCGTAGTCGTTGGTGTGGATGGCCCAGAGGGTGTCGGCGAAGTTCCGCAGCTCCTCCGGCAGGTCGCTGTAGGCTCCGGCGGAGGAGGCGATCAGGGTCTCGCCGCCGTAGGCCGGGAGGTCGATGCTGCGCAGGGTGGACGCCTGCGGCGGGTTGACCACGAAGGTGACATCGGTGTGCCAGTTGTTGGCCGAACCGTTCTCGCTGTCCACGGGGAGGACGTTCTCCTCGCCCTCAACGGACGCAACGGTGGGGTGCGCCTTGGTGAGCGGGCCGAAGTGGCTGGCGAATTTCACCTGTGCCTCGTCGGTAAGGATGTTGGCTTCGCGGAACACCAGGGCCTTGTGCTCGTTGAGGGCTGCACGGATCTGTGCGACGGTCTCTGCGGACAGGTCGCCGCTGAGGTCCAGGCCGCGGATCTCGGCGCCGATGCGGGAGCCCAGCTTGGAGAATTCGAGCTTTGTTTCGGTAATGACAGTCATCGTTCTTTCCTCACTTTGTGCTGCGGATACTTTTTGAATCGGGGGGGGTAGCTTCTATTGGGCAGTAATGCGGGTCAGGCGTTACTTTGAAGCGGTCAGGAGACCGTTGAACTCGTTGGTGTAGAGCTTTTTCGTGTCCAGATCGGACTTGATGATGCCCACGGACTTCAGGTATTCCTCCCAGCGGGTGAAGTCCTCGTCCTTGATTTCGCCCTTGGCGGGGACGCCGACGCTCTTCCAGTACTGCAGGGCGGCCGGGTTCTCGTTGCGGCCGCGTTCCTTCAGGATCTTGGTGAGCCGGGCAATGACGTCCTTGCGGGGCGTGGCCCGCTCCCACTCGATGGCCTTGGCTACGCCCGTGGTGAAGGTCCGGACCGTGTTGGGGTTCTGGGCGAGGAAGTCTTCCCGGAAGACGTAGGGCCCGCCGGCAAACGCCCCGAACAGGTTGAAGTCGCTGAAGACGGACCGCAGCCCGCCGTTGGCAACGGCCTTGTCCTGCAGGATGCTGCCGAGGGAGCCGGCGTCCACCTGGCCGCGGCGGATGGCTTCCTCCGTGTCGTTCGGCGGAACCACCACCAGCTGGACCTGCTTGATCTCGTCCGCGCTCAGGCCGTTCTTGCGGAGGTAGGTGTTAATGACCGCCTCGGAGTGGGCGCCCAAGGTGTTCACGGCGATCTTCTTGCCGATGAAGTCCCGGGCGGTCTTGATCGGGCTGTCTTCCTTCACGTAGAAGCCGTTGAAGGTCTTGCTGTCCTCGCCGTAGTAGTTGATGACAGCCTTCACCGGAGCGCCGGCCTCAACGAGCTTCACCACGGCGCCGGCGAACGCGCCGCCGAAGTCGGTCTGGCCCGTCGCTGCGGACTGGATGTCCTGGGGGCCGCTGATGGTGTTGCCCACCCAGTTCAGCTTTACGTCACCCAGGTAGCCGAGGTCCTCCGCCAGCTCGGGAAGGGTCACGCTGTTGGCCCAGCCCTGGTAGCGGAGCTCCTTGACTTCGTTGGCGCCGGGAGCGCCGGTACGGCCTGTGTCATCGCCGGCGGCACTCCCGCCGCAGCCGGACACCGTCAAGGCGATGACGACGGCGGCCGCAGCACTCAGGATGGTCAGGTGTCGTTTCATTGGTGGTTCCTTCAGGGGGTTGGTTGGCTGGTTCGCCACGTTCGCTCCGGCCGCTGCAACGGCCGATGGATCGATGTAAGCGCACTCGGACGAAGCAGGAAAGCGCCCCGGTCACGGCGGGAAACCGTTGGAAATCCGCGGAAACACGGCGCAACAGCGGGACATGAGGCGCCCCGTTGCGGCCGGTGAATCCCCGTGACAGGCGGCAGTAAAGACCCCCCGACGGGCGGTACACTGTGGGATTTGGGCGCTGCGCTGACGCCTTTTGTTCGTATTGGTCTGCCCTGGCGGGCCGATCTGCGTCGCGCATACGGGCGCCCGCCCGATACGGTAGAACCATGACGTCTTCCTCCACAGCCGAGATCACCCGGCAAGAACGCAATATCCCCGCCGAGATCGCCCGCTCGTGGCTGCTTGTCAACGCAATGAAAACCGAGCTTTTCGACCAGTCCGCCGTGTCCCGCGCGGACTCGATCATCCTGGACATCGAAGACGCCGTGGACCCCTCGCAGAAGGATGCCGCCCGCGAGAACGTCGTGAACTGGCTTTCCGGCGGCGGCCAGGCCTGGGTGCGGATCAACGACGCCACCAGCAAGTTCTGGGCCGACGACCTCGCGGGCCTGCGCGGCACGCCGGGGCTGCTCGGTGTCATGCTGGCCAAGACGGAGTCGGCTGACCAGGTCACCGAGTCCTTCCACCGCATGGACGGCAAGACCCCGGTCATCCCGCTCGTGGAGTCCGCGCTCGGCATCGAAGAGGCCAACCACATCGCCAAGGCCCAGGGTGCATTCCGCCTGGCGTTCGGCTCCGGCGACTTCCGCCGCGACACCGGCATGGCGAACACCCAGGAGGCCATGGCCTACCCGCGCGCCAAGCTCGTCGTGGCCAGCCGGGTGGGTAACCTGCCAGGCCCCATCGACGGCCCCACCGTGGGCACCAACCACCCGATCCTGCGCGAGCAGACCGGCGTCACGGTGATGATGGGCATGACCGGAAAGCTGTGCCTGGCCATCGACCAGACCAGCGTCATCAACGAGGTCATCAGCCCCACGCCGTCGGACGTCGCCTGGGCCACCGATTTCATGGCGGACTTCGAAGCCAACGGCCGCGTCATCCGCGACGGCTCCGACCTGCCCCGCCTCGGCCGCGCAGAGAAGATCATGAAGCTCGCGGTAGCGTTTGGCGTGCAGCCCGCGCTGTAAGCGCCATCAGCATTACCAGGAGGCCCCGTGACCGATACCCGTTATCTGGTGCACGGGGTCTTTTGGGATGGTCCGCCGGCCGTTTCCGCAGCGTCCGACGGCGGCAGGCCCGTTTTGCGCCTCCAGCACCATTCCGGCGGGTTCAGTGAGATGGCGCTCGACGCCGGCGCCCGCCTGGGGTTCCGCGTTGCGGACGGCGGCAAGCACTGTCTCGGCCACACCAGGGTTTTCTCCGCCGCCGAGCGCCGGCACGTCACCTGCCCGGACAGTGCGCAGGCGGTCCGGGGCAGCCAGTGTGAGCCCTGCCAGCTGGCAGACGACACCCGGCTGATCCACGACTTCCACCGCGGCGGGCGGGTCCCGGCGGGCCTCCGGGACTATCTCATGCAGCCGCACTGGCTCTACGTCGCCACGTTCGCCAACGGTGCCAGCAAGATTGGCACCGCCTCCCAGCCGCGCAAGTGGAACCGGCTGGCCGAGCAGGGTGCGGTGGTGGCCCGGTACGTTGCCCTGGCCGAGGACGGGCGGCTGGTGCGTGTCCTGGAGGACTTGGCCACGAGCGAAGCGGGCCTTGCCCAGCAGGTGCGCGGCGCGGCGAAGGCCGCGGCCCTGACGGACCCACTCCCCGCCGATGAGCTTGACCTCCACAACCGGCGCGGGGCGGAGGACGTGCGGACCCTGTTGGCGGGCACCGCCGTCGGGGGTTTTGCCATTGTGGATGAGCAGTGGATCCGTCCGGCGCAGGCCGCGGAGCTGTGCGCGGCCGTTTCCCGGCACGCCTACCCGCACGGGATGCACGGCGGAAGCCACGGCTTCACGCTCAAAGCCCTGTGCGGCAGCCACGGCCTGGCCGGCCTCGACGGCTCGGAGCTGGACTTCGTGGTGAACCTCGGGCTGCTGAAGGGGCGCCTGGTGGAACCGGGGGAGTACAGCTCGGAGGTGCCGGCGGTGCAGGAAGCCCTATTCTGAACGCGCCGCCCTGACTGGGTAAACTGGCACGGTGCTGCACGAATTCTGGGTCACCGCACCCAAGTCCTATAAAATCCTGGTCTTCATCGCAATGGGCCTTATCGCCGGCGGCCTGATCCTCAACATCGTGGGCAACGTCACCGCCAACCAGGTGCTCATGATCGCGTCCCTGCCGGTGATAGGACTGGGCCTCGTGCTGCATATGGTCGGCATGGTGGTCCGCGGCCAGAGGATCCGGAAGAACATCAGGAAATAATGACACGCATCCGACCTGCACGCCGGCCCCGATAGGCTTGAACCCATGACTATCAATCCGGACCTGCAGGGCCGAAGCTACCCTGCCGCTGAGGTGTACGACGTTGGCCGCGAGAAAATCCGCGAGTTCGCCCGCGCCGTCAAGGCCACGCACCCCGCCCACTTCGATGTTGACGCCGCGCAGGGCCTGGGACACCCCGACCTCGTGGCACCGCCCACGTTCGCGATCATCATCGCGCAGCGCGCCGACGCCCAGCTGATCGAGGATCCGGAGGCCGGCATCGACTTCTCCCGTGTCGTCCACGCAGACCAGCGCTTCACCCACCACCGCCCCATCTTTGCCGGCGACCGGCTCGTGGCGGAACTGCACGTCGACGGTGTACGCGCCATGGGGGGAGGTGCCATGATCACCACCCGCAGCGAGATCTTTGCACTGACGGACGGGGACGGGCGCGAGCCGGTAGCCACCACCAAGTCATCCATCCTGGTCCGCGGAGAGGGACAGTAGCCATGAGCCCCACATTCGAAGAACTCAGCGTCGGCCAGGACATTGGTGGCCGCAGCATCGACGTGACCCGGCAGGACCTGGTCAAGTACGCCGGCGCGTCGGGCGACTTCAACCCCATCCACTGGAACGAGGCCTTCGCCACCGGTGTCGAGCTTCCCGGCGTCATCGCCCACGGCATGTTCACCATGGGTGCGGCCGTGCAGCTGGTCAGCGACTGGGCCGGTGACCCGGCCGCCGTCGTCGACTACCAGACCCGCTTTACCAAGCCGGTGCTGGTCTCCGACACCACGGGAACCGGCGACGCCGGTGCCGTGATCGACGTCAGCGGCGCGGTCGGCGCGCTGGATGCCGATGCGCGCACCGCGCGCGTGGACCTCACCGTGGTGTTCGACGGTCAGAAGGTCCTCATGAAAGCCCAGGCCCTCGTCCGGTTGGCGTGAGGTGATGGTGACCCCTCCAATGCTTTCCGATCTGACCACGGCCGCCGTCGGCGGTCCCGCCGGCAAATATGTCGAGGCCCGCACCGAGGCCGAGATCATCGAGGCGGTGCGTGCCGCGGACGCCGCCGGTGAGCAGCTGCTGATCATCGGCGGCGGTTCCAACCTGCTGATTTCCGACGACGGGTTCCCCGGGACCGTCCTGAAAATCGCCTCGGAGGGGTTCACCGTCAACGCAGAGGACTCCTGCGGCGGCGTATCCGTGGTGGTCCAGGCCGGCCACAACTGGGACGCGCTGGTACAGCACGCCGTGCTCCACGCCTGGTCCGGCCTTGAGGCGCTATCCGGGATTCCCGGCGCCACCGGAGCCACACCCGTGCAGAACGTTGGTGCCTATGGCGCGGACGTCTCACAGACCATCGCCGCGGTCCGCACGTGGGACCGGGAGCGCAACGCCGTGAAGACGTTCACCAACTCGGAGCTGAAATTCGGGTACCGGGATTCGATCCTCAAGCAGACCACCGTCAGCGGCTCTCCGCGCTACGTTGTGCTGACGGTCGAGTTCCAGCTGCCGCTGGGCCGCATGAGCGCACCCATCCGCTATGCCGAGCTGGCGCGGGTTCTGGGCGTAGAACAGGGCCAGCGCGCCTACTCGAACGACGTCCGCCGCGAGGTCCTGCGCCTGCGCGCCTCCAAGGGCATGGTGCTGGACCCGGCCGACCGCGACACCTACTCCACGGGCTCTTTCTTCACCAATCCGATCGTGCCGCCTGCAGTGGCTGACGGACTCCCCGACAACGCTCCCCGGTACCCGGGCGGCCCCGATGGCGCGGTCAAACTGTCCGCGGCGTGGCTGATCGACAACGCCGGATTCGGCAAGGGCTTCGGGCTGGAGGCGGGCAGTGTCTCCGGGGGCCGGGCCTCGCTGTCCACGAAGCACACCCTGGCCATCACCAATCGCGGCTCGGCCAGCGCCACCGACATGGTGGCGATCGCACGCGAGGTGCGTGCCGGCGTCGTCGGGCGTTTTGGCATCGAACTGCACCCCGAACCGCTCCTGATCGGCCTCTCGCTCTAGGTCTGCCCGCGCCTGCTCCGGTAACCGGGCTGCTCGGATACGGGGAGCCCTAGGATGGGTCCATGGCTGCAACGGTGAGGATCCGGGTTACGCCCAAGGTGATGGGCCGGCTGAGGCTGGCGTCGCAGGGCCTGCTGGGGGCCGGATTCTCCGGGGTGCCGGAGGCAGTCCGCTCGATGACCGCGATGCAGGCCCAGGATCTCCAAGCGGCGCTGTGGGCGGTGGGTATCCGGGTTCCCGGCGCAGGCGTGAGCGACGTCCGCCGCGCCCTGGATGACGGGTCCGTGGTCCGGTCCTGGCCCATGCGGGGGACGCTGCACCTGCTGGCGCCCGAGGATCTGCGCTGGATCCTGAGCATCACCACGGCCCGGATGGTCCAGGGCACGGCCGGCCGGCACCGGCAACTGGAAATCACGGGCAGCGACATTGATGCTTGCCGGGATGTCGCGCTCAAACTGGTTGACGGCGGGCGAGCCGCCAGCCGCGGCGAACTGTTCGCGGCCTTCGAGGCGGCCGGGCAGCCCACTAAGGAGCAGCGCGGGATTCACCTGCTGTGGATGCTGTGCCAGAGCGCCACACTGGTGCCCGGGCCGCTGGACGGCAACCAGCAGAAGTTCGCTGCGTTCGGCCACTGGATCACAATGTCCCGTGACCTGGGCCGTGAGGAGGGGGTCGCCGAGCTGCTGCTGAGGTACCTGCGCGGCCATGGACCCGCCACGCTGCGCGACTTCGCGTGGTGGTCCAGCATTCCTCTGACCGAGGTGCGGCGGGCCCTGCCAGCGGTTAACAGCGAGTTGGTGGAGCTTGAGTACGACGGGACCCAGTACTGGATGTCGCCGGAGGCCGCGGCACTGCTGGACGACGGCGTGCCAGGCCAGCGCTCGGTTCTTGCCCTTCCGGGGTTCGATGAGTTTGTCCTCGGGTACACGGACCGAAGCATCGTGCTGCCGCCCGAGCATGCGCAGAAGATCGTTCCTGGCGGGAATGGCGTGTTCAAGAAGGCCGTCGTGGCTGGCGGCGAGGTGACCGGCACCTGGGCGAGGCAGGGGAGCGGGCGGAAGGCCGCCGTCGTACCCGTTCCCTTCGATGAGGCCAAGCCCCTGGGCCCGGCCGCCCTGGCGGGTTTCCGCCGCGCCGCCGAACGGTACGAGCGCTTCCTCGCGTCCTGACTGGCCCCGGACCCCGACCCGCCCTACTCCGAAGCTTCCTCAGGTTTGGTCGCCTTTTGTGGCGCGCTTCCTCAGGTTTGGTCGCGTCTTCTGATGCCCTTCCTCAGGGCTTGCAGCGACCAAAGAAGTGCTGCGGCACCCTTTGCCGAAGGGGTCGCCTGGGCACGATGGGACGTGAGGAAGCGTTTGCTCGAACCCGAGATGAGCTGAGGAAGGGTTGGTCGAACCCGACCGGAGGTGAGGAAGGGTTGCATCAGGCCGGGCCCGGACACAAAACCGGCCCCGCTCCGCATGAGCGGCCGGCCGTGACATAACAAGGGCAGGGCCGGTCGTGCGGGGCAGGGGCCGGTTGAGTGGCGGGAAGCTGGTTACAGCGTGCCGGTGGCGATGTTGAGCATGCGGCGCAGCGGCTCGGCGGCACCCCAGAGGAGCTGGTCGCCGACGGTGAAGGCGCTGATGTACTGCGGGCCCATCTCGAGCTTGCGGATGCGTCCCACCGGAATGGTCAGCGTACCCGAGGCAGCCACGGGGGTCAGGTCGGCCATAGAGGCTTCCTTAGAGTTGGGCACCACCTTGGCCCACTCATTGTCCTCGTCGAGCAGTTTCTCGATCTCGGCAACGGAGAGGTCTTCGCGGAGCTTCAGGGTGAGCGCCTGCGAGTGGGAGCGCATGGCGCCGATCCGCACGCAGAGGCCATCCATGATCACGTGGTTGTCATCCGAGGTGCCGAGGATCTTGTTCGTCTCGACGCCGGCCTTCCACTCCTCCTTGGACTGGCCGTTGCCGAGGTCAGCGTCGATCCAGGGGATAAGGGAACCGGCAAGCGGCACCCCGAACTGGGTGGCGTCGATGTCGCTACGCTGGTGGGCCAGTACCTTGCGGTCGATGTCCAGGATGGCCGACGCCGGGTCATCCAGTTCCGTGCTGACCTCGGCGTTGAGGGTTCCGAACTGGCTGAGCAGCTCGCGCATGTGCCGTGCGCCGCCGCCGGAAGCCGCCTGGTAAGTCATGGACGTGCCCCACTCGACGAGGCCGTTCTTGAAGAGGCCGCCGAGGCCCATCAGCATGCAGGACACCGTGCAGTTGCCGCCGACGAAGTCCTTGGTGCCGTTGACGAGGCCCTTGTCGATGACGTCGCGGTTGATCGGGTCCAGGACGATGATGGAGTCGTCGTTCATGCGCAGTGTGGAGGCGGCGTCGATCCAGAGGCCGTCCCAGCCGCGGCTGCGCAGTTCGCCGTGGACCTGCTTGGTGTAATCCCCGCCCTGTGCGGTGACGATAATGGGCAGCTTCGCCAGCGTGTCGACGTCGAACGCGTCCTCGAGCTTGCCTGCGCCTTCAGCAAACGAAGGCGCGGCACCTCCTGCGTTTGAGGTGGAGAAAAATACGGGGTTGATGTTGGCGAAGTCGCCCTCTTCCTGCATGCGCTGCATCAGGACGGAGCCGACCATGCCACGCCAACCGACCAGTCCAACGGACGGAGTAGCTGCTGTAGTCATTGGGCCAGTTTATCTTTGGATTTGGCGGGCCGCAGTCGGTTACGTCACGCCGCGATGGCCAAGGGGCCAACAGGCATCAGTCCACGGGACGTGGAAGGTTTCGCGCCTTGCGCAGCTTCTCGGCTTTGCGCTCCTTGAAATAGCCGGCCCAGCCTGCGAGCAGTGGGATCTGGATCACCAGGAACATCCACCATGTGCGGCCGAGGATGTCCCACTGGGCCGTGATCGCGATTTGAACCAGTCCGTACAGCATCCCTGCGAAGGCGATAGTGATGAGGACGGCAAGAAACAGCAAACCCCGCGAGCTGTTCACGGGTTTGATGAAGCCGCCGCCGTCATCCTTGCGGACGCCGTACTCTTCAGAGGTGTAAGCGACAACCTCGCCGTTCTCCGCGAGTCGATGCAGTACGCGTTCTTCCGGCGGCTGATAGGAAACGTAGCCGGGTTCCTGGGGAACGTCGCGGCTGCGCCTAGCCACGGGATTCCTCTATGGCCTTCAGGAGTCCGGCATCATCGAGGCCTTCGGTTTCCGCGACTTCATCCATGTCGAAGTTGGGGGTGCCAGTCGTCCACGAATCCGTGTCCCGCCGGATCAACAGGTTCTTTTCGCCGTCCAGGGTCTTGAAGACGAGGTACGCCGTTCCGTCCGCGTGCTGCTCGACATGTTGGCGGACCACGCGGAGGGTTGCCTCGGCAGAGCTGATTGAGGGGTCTTGGGCGAAGGCGAACCACGTTCCCAGCATCCGCGGCTGCAGCATCAGGGCCACGTCTGGAGCCTCAAGCAGCATCACGTTGTCCATGCTTTCTGGGGTTAGCAAAGAAAATTCGGTCCAGCGCGTCGCCTGTCCCAGAGCCGTAGCGACGGCCGCAGCCACCCCCTGCACAGCAAGGTCGCCGTCCTCGTCCAGGGTAGCCAGATCCCTTGCCATCAGCGACGAAGCCCCGGCCGTCGACAGAGTGGCATCGTCCACCAGGTCTTCGGCGCGAAAAGCACTGACAGAACGGTCCCGAGCGGGTCCTTCGAAAACGTTAAGCAGGTAGGCAAACTCGCCCACTCCGAAGCCGATGACATCAACACCGAGCCGCGGCTCCTGCTTTGTCTCATCCTGAGTGCTCATGTGCGTCTCCTAATCCCCGAATCCCAAGAACTTGGCCACCGATTTTCCTGCGTCCCTCACGGTTTCCCCAGCGCCGCTGACGAATTTGCCGGGATCCTTCACTGCACTGACAATTCCATCGCCGATGTTCTTGCCGACGCTGCTTATAGTGTCCCAGTTTTCGTAAATGGCAATACCGGCACTGGCAACCTGGCAAACAGTCCCGGCAGGCGGGGGCAAGAAGCAACCGACGCCAAGACCCGCCTTGAAAGCACTACCGAGGCCTTTTTCGATGTCACCATTGGCAAAGCTTTGCACCGAGTCGTAAGCGCTGAAGCCCACTCCCGCCCAACCAAGACCACGGGCGAGGCCGGACTTGCCCAACCACTCGAATTTGCCACCTGCGTCTATCCAGGCCTTCTCGGCGGTTAGGCTGGCGATCCGGTCCAGTGGTTTGAGGAACCTGTTCGTCCCTTCAGTGAAGCTGTTCAGGTTCTTCAAAGACGCGATATCAGATGCGTGGTCAATCAGCCTGAGAACGCGGTTGTTCTCGGTCGATTTCTTGAGCAGGGTCTCGAGGCCCTTGTTGCCCGCGGTGGTCTGCCACAGATGGCGACTGTCAAAAGCCGGGCCTCCGAGCCGATGCCGGCCCTTGGTGAGCATGGTCTTAACCATGTCAGCGGGGTGGTTCTTCAAGACCCAGCCATACTGGCCAACGTGCTTTGCCAGGGTCAGCGGTGCCTTGATGTTCTTCTGGATTGCCATGAAGTTGGTGAGGCCACCCACCAGGGCAGCTCCGCCGAGGACGGCCCAGTTGCCGCCCGGACCCCCCGGATCGCCCAGCATGATCGGTCCGCCGCCGGCGCCTTGGGCGGCGTCGCTGGCCTTCTCCTGCTCGTTGGCGTTGTCCAGGAGTTTGCGGGATTCGTCCTTGAGGGCGCGCACTGTCCGCTGGATAAGAGCCCTGTGGTTGCCGTTCCAGTCGGAACGGAACTGGGTGGCGTCGTTGCCCTTCCAGGAAGGGGTGTTGTTGATCTGGTTGGTCAGCTGCAACGACGTCTGCATCAGGTGGTCGGAGACATTCCCGAACTGCTGCGCGAGTGTGCGTAGTTGCGCGACGTCGGCGCCCCACAAATTACCTGTCACATCGTCCCCCAAAATTTGACCGTTCCGAACTGGCACGGTTGCTGCTAAGTCCAGCCATCACTCTAGTTGGCGCCCCGGCCAGCCGCGATGGGCAGCACTCCCCATCCTGGCGCTACTGGCGGTCGGGCTCCTCCAGCAGGGCGGTCTTGCGGGCGCGCAGGGCAAAGAAGGCGCCGAAGGCGAACACCTGCGTCACCACCACCAGGACGATGATACCGGCGATCTTGTTGCCACCCAGGATCATGGTGAGCCCGACAATCGCGGACAGCAGGGCAAACAGGGGCAGCAGCATGTAGCCGAGCACGAAGAGGGTTTCAGGTTTACGCAGCATGTTCTAACCTTCCGAGCGGTTCCACTTGGTGAACCGGTAGCGGGTGCCGTTGGCGCCGGTCAGCCAGCCGTCGGAAGGCACGGATGTGCCGGCCACCCAGCCGTCGCCGAGCTCCGGGGCGTACGTGTCGCCGTCGGCGTCCACATCGATGGTGGTGACCACAGCGACGTTGGCCAGGCCCGTGGACTCCTTGAAAATTTCGCCGCCGCCGAGGATCCAGACAGCCTCGCAGCCAGGTGCGAACTGGGATTCCAGCAGGGCATCATCGAGGGATTTGACGACGACGGCGCCCTCCGCCTCGGGCGAGCTGCCCCAGTCTTCCTGCCGGGTGATGACGATGTTGGTCCGGTTGGGCAGCGGACGGTACTTCGCCGGGAAGGACAGCCAGGTCTTGCGGCCCATGATGACGGGGTGGCCGGTGGTGACCCTCGTGAAGTGCTTCAGGTCCTCGGGCAGGTTCCACGGCATGTCGCCGTCCTTGCCGATGACGCCGGCAGGCGTCTGGGCCCACACGAGTCCGATCCCTGACATCCCCGCGGCGATGTCCTCGCTGAAAGCCTGCGCATCTATTGTGCCCTCCGTGCTCATACGGCGATCGGCGCCTTGATGGTGGGGTGGTGCCGGTAGCCCACCACTTCGAAGTCGTCCAGGGTGTAGTCGAAGATCGATTCCGGCTTGCGGGTGATCTTCAGCTGCGGGTACTCGTACGGTTCCCGTTCCAGCTGCTTCAGGACCTGGTCCATGTGGTTGTCATAGATGTGCACGTCCCCGCCGGTCCAGACGAATTCGCCGGGCTCGAGCCCGACCTGCTGGGCCAGCATGCAGGTCAGCAGCGAGTAGGAAGCGATGTTGAACGGGACGCCCAGGAACATGTCCGCGGACCGCTGGTACAGCTGGCAGGAGAGTTTGCCGTCTGCGACGTAGAACTGGAAGAACGCGTGGCAGGGCGGCAGTGCCATGTCCTTGAGCTCGCTCACATTCCAGGCCGAAACGATGTGCCGGCGCGAGTCCGGGTTCGACTTCAGGCTGTCCACGAGCTCGGCGATCTGGTCGATGTGACCGCCGTCGGGGGTCGGCCAGCTGCGCCACTGGACGCCGTAAACCGGTCCGAGTTCGCCGTCGGCATCTGCCCACTCGTTCCAGATGGTCACGCCCTGGTCCTGCATCCACTTGACATTGGTGTCGCCGCGGAGGAACCACAGCAGCTCGACGGCAACAGACTTGAAGTGCACCCGCTTGGTGGTGATCAGCGGGAAGCTTTCGCCCAAATCAAAGCGAATCTGGCGGCCGAAAACGCTGCTGGTTCCGGTGCCGGTGCGGTCTGATTTGTGCGTGCCGTTGGCCATGACGTCGCGCAGAAGGTCTTCATAGGGCGTTGGGGTGCTCACCCGTCCAGTCTAGTCGGAGCTCGACGGCGGGCCCGAAGGCAGGCCGCGCCGCCTCTGCAGACCGACCCGGACCAGCGCCAGAAGCTCCTGGTCGGGCAGCCCTGCCTTGGCCCCGGCCTGGATGAGACGTTCGACGGCGGCACCCACTTCCGTTGCCGACGCACCGGAGCCGGCGGTGCCGGCGCCGGGCCCAGCGGTGTCCGGCGCACCGTACGCCGGAAGCCCGACGACGACAGTTCCGTTCCGGCGCCGGGTCTCGATTAGCCCGGACTGTTCCAGTTCCTTGTAGGCCCGGGCGACGGTCCCGGCAGCGAGCCCCAGGTCTGCCGCGAGGCTGCGGACTGCCGGCAAACGAGTGCCGGCCGTGAGCCCGCCCGCGGCGATCAGCGCGCTGACCTGCAGCCGGATTTGTTCATACGGGGGAGTGGGGGAACCGAGGTCCACCGAAATGCCCACGGTCATCGGGCAGGTTCCACCGGTGCGCGCCGGGTGGCCGGCACGCTCCTAGGGCCGAAAGCGGTCACGGGAATCAGCGAAAGCACCACGGCGGCTGCCACCAGCACGTACCCGGCGGCGGCTGCCGTCCCTTCCCACAGTTCCGCCGGGACCGTCCGCGTTCCCAGCAGCGCACCCCACGCCCGGTTTGCCGCTATCAACAGGCCGCCCGCCTGTGCCAGCAGGAAGGCGGCCAGAATCCGCACGATCCTGTTGAGCGTGACGGCGCGGAGCGCCGCGTCCAGTCCGTCATCCGAGGTGACGATGCCCCGGCGCCGGCGAACGGCTTGAGTGGCGGGCACGGCCGTGACGGCGACGGCGGCAGTGGCCACCGCCGTCGGAATCCAGCCCGGGGCTACTGGTGTTCCGGACGGAAGCGCCGCTTCTCCGACGGCGGTCATCACCATCACGACTGCCAGCAGCAGCAGGCCAATGATCGCAGCGGTGAGGAGAGCGGGCGCCACCGGCTGGACGGGCCAGCCGCGGACTGCCGAGGCAGCGCCGTAATTCCGTTCGAGGAGCAGCTCGCCGGCCAGGATGGCCAGCAGGACGCACGCGGCCATCACAGCCGAGATGACGGTGGCACGGGCCGGATTGGTGGAGCCCAGCAAGAACAGGACCGCCACGCCCGGCGCCACCGCGGCCAGCCCGAGGAGCGCGCCGAAGGACGCGGTGAGCAGCGCGGCAGGATGCTTCTCGCTGCGCAGATTCCGGACGTTTTTCCGGCCCGAAGACGAAGCCCGGCGGATTTGGGCTTTGCGGGGCCGGACGCTCGCCAGCTGCGGCGGCTGCCACAGCCACATCACGAACAGCACCACCACGGCCACCAGTGCGGTCGGGTTAGTCCATGAGGTGGCAGTTGCCGGCTCCGGGCGGGAGGCAAAGTTGCCGGCGATGGCCGCCAGCCCTGCGGCGACAGTGGAGACCGTCCGCAGCAGCCGGTTCATCGCAATAGTGCGGAGAAGCGCATTGTCTCCGGCGTCGAGTGCTTCCAGCTGCCGGCGGCGGGAAATCAGCCACAACACCAGAACGGTACCGGCCGCGAGCAGAAGCAGCGCGGCAGCCAGGCAGGCCGCCAGTTCTGTCCCGGGAATCCGTCCGTCATCGAAGAAGCTGGGGCCGGTAGCACCGTCCGGCGGAGTATCAGGCCGCACCGGCCGGTACGCCGGTTGCATGGCCGCCCATGTGATGGTTGCGGCGGACCCGGCGAAAATGCCGAGCGTAGTCCACGCGAGCTTCCTGGGAAGAAAGTCCCTGACGCGCCGGACGGACAGGGTTGCCAGCCGGCGCGAACCACGGGGACCCGGGTAGCTGAGCTGGCCCAGCGCATGGACCCCGAGGCAACCGACGACCGGCCAGGCCAGCGCCTCCAGGATGTCGGCAGGTTGCGCCAGCGACGGCGTCTGCGGACTGGAGGGGATGATGCCAGCGTTCGCTGCCCCTTGGAGTGTGCTCGCCAGCCAGCCGATGACGCCGACCCAGAGGGCATGGTCTGAAATGGACTTGGGCGAGGTACCGCCGCCAGGCGCCCAGACCACCCAGCGCAATAACCCGTAAATGCCCAGTGCGGCCAGCAGCGGTCCCAGCAGCGCCATGGGCGGCAACTCAAACTGTATTGGCATCAGATCCCCCAATGATCCCCAAGCGCCTGATCCCGATGCGCCATCTTTGTACCAAGTATTTGATACAAAAATGGCGGGGTCAAGGTGAAGGCCTGGACGGCGGTGGAGCCTCAGTCGTCGAAGGGTTTGAACTGCTCCACGGACACGATCCTGCTCTTGCTGCCGTGCGCCACGTGGCAGATGATCATTTCCCCGGGGGCGAGATATGGATCCGCCACCGGCAGCAGGCCCTTGAGCCGCGGGGGCATGTAACCGGCGAGCTGGCCCAGCACGGTGGGAAGGGCCGGCCGGTGCGTACACAGCACCACCGCGCGCTGCTTGTCGAACAACGCGTCCACGACGGCAGCGGTCTTTTTGGGGTTGCGGGCATGCCTGTGCTCCGTAAGCGCATCCACGAGTTTCACCTTGGCGTCCGCTGACTTGACGTAGGGGGCGATGGTCGCCACGCAGCGCAACCACGGGCTGCTGACCACGCGCAGCGGCTTCCACGCCTTCAGCAGCCGGTGCACGGCCTGGGCCTGGCGTATGCCGGTGGCGGCCAAGGGCCGTTCGCCTTCCGCCTTGGTCCACGACGATCGCGGTTTTGCCTTGGCATGCCGCACGACGACGAGCGGCCAGGTCTGCAGTTCCTTGCGGGCGTGGGCCGCCGCCAGGTAGTCCAGCGGCGCCCGGTCTGACGGGTTGGACAGCAGCGCGGCCGCACGCTCCGGTGCACACCACATGACGCTGTCCACTTCCTTGCCGTCGGGCCGCAGGGAATTGCCCGTGACCTCAACGGCCCAGTAGTGCACAACCTTCAGCCCGGCGGAGACATGGTAATGGATGGGCGGTAGCGGGATGCCCAGCGGTGCAACGAGGCCGATCTCCTCCTCCACCTCGCGGACTGCGCACTCGGGCACAGTTTCGCCTGGGTCAAGCTTGCCCTTGGGCCAGGACCAGTCGTCGTACCGCGGCCGGTGGATCAGTAGAACCTCCAGCTGGTCCTTCTTGACGCGCCAAGGCAGGGCGCCGGCGGCCGTGACGGCGACCGGCTCGCCCGGGTGATCGGTCTGATCCGCTATGGGTGAGTCGCTGCTCTTCAAAGGCCGGGTTCCTACCGCCGGACGACGGCGCGCTGCCGGGAGCGTGATGCCAGGAGCCAGGACTGGACATCGTCCAGTTTGCGGCCGTCCTCGCCGATGTGGTGGCGGGTCCACTCGCCGTCGCTGTCAAGGTGCCAGCTGGACGTCTCGGGGTCCATGTACCGGCGCAACAGGTCCAGGACGTAGGCGGTGTCCTCGCCGCCGGACAGTTGCACCAGCGCCTCCACCCGGCGGTCCAGGTTGCGGTGCATCATGTCCGCGGAGCCTATATACACCACGGGGTCGCCACCGTTGCTGAAGGCGAACACGCGGGAGTGTTCAAGGAAGCGGCCAAGGATGGAGCGGACCGTGATGTTCTCGCTCAGCCCGGGGATGCCGGGGCGCAGGGAGCAAATGCCGCGGACAATAACGTCCACCTTCACGCCTGCCTGCGAAGCGCGGTACAGGGAATCGATGATGGACTCATCCACTATCGAGTTGACCTTGATCTGCACCCGCGCGGGGATGCCTGCGCGGGCATTCCGGATTTCGGCTTCGATCCTGTCGATGAGTCCCGAACGCACGGACCGGGGGGCCACCAGGAGCCGCTTGAAGGTCGACTTGGGGGCATACCCGGAGAGCTGATTGAACAGCTTGGACAGGTCCTCGCCCACCTGCTCGTTCGCGGTCAGAAGCCCGAGGTCCTCGTAATAGCGTGCGGTCCGCGGGTGGTAGTTGCCTGTCCCGATGTGGCAGTAGCGGCGCAGCCCGTCCACCTCCTGGCGGACCACGAGGGAGAGCTTGCAGTGGGTCTTCAGGCCCACGATGCCGTAGACCACGTGGACACCGGCCTGCTCCAGCTTGCGGGCCCAGGAGATGTTCGCCTGCTCGTCGAAGCGGGCCTTGATTTCCACGAGGGCCAGCACCTGCTTGCCCGCCTCGGCAGCGTCGATCAGGGCGTCGACAATGGGGGAGTCGCCCGAGGTGCGGTACAGGGTCTGCTTGATGGCCTGCACCTTGGGATCCGCCGCCGCCTGTTCGAGGAACGCCTGGACGGACGTGGAGAACGAATCGTAAGGGTGGTGCAGCAGGATGTCGCGGCGGCGCATGGCGGCGAAGACGTTCGCGGCCTTGGACGTTTCGGACTCATTCAGGTACCGGGAGGTGTGGGGTACGTGCTTGGGATAGTGCAGGTCCGCGCGGTCAATGTTGGCGATCACGGACAATCCGCGCAGGTCCAGGGGCGCAGGAACGGAGTAGACCTCCGACTCGTCCACGCCAAGCTCGCGGATCAGCAGGGCGCGGATGTTCGGGTTGATGTCGTTGGTGACCTCGAGCCGGACGGGCGGGCCGAACCGGCGCCGCAGCAGTTCCTTCTCGAGCGCCTGCAGGAGGTTCTCGGCGTCGTCCTCTTCCACCTCGACGTCCTCGTTGCGGGTCACACGGAAGGTGTGGTGCTCCAGGACCTCCATGCCGGCGAAAAGCTGGTGCAGGTGGACGGCGATGACTTCCTCGAGGGCGATGAACCGTGCCACGCGGCCGGGCACCGAGCCTGCCCGGGGACCGTCGATGGAGATCAGGCGGGGCAGCTGGTCCGGCACCTTGACGCGGGCGAACAGCTCCTTGTCACTGACCGGGTTCCGGACCACCACGGCCAGGTTCAGGGAAAGGCCCGAGATGTAAGGGAAGGGGTGTGCGGGGTCCACGGCCAGCGGGGTGAGGATGGGGAAGACTTTCTCCGCGAACATGGCGCTGAGCCGGTGCCGGGCCTCGTCGTCGAGCTCGTCCCAGTGCATGAGGTGGATGTGCTCATAAGCCAGGGCCGGCCGGATCTGCTCCGCGTAGACCTGGGCGTGCCGCTGCTGCAGGCGGTGGGCCGCCTCGCCGATCTGCTCCAGGACCTGGACGGGGCTCAGCCCAGCCGGAGACGGGACGGCGAGCCCGGTGGCGATGCGGCGCTTCAGGCCGGCCACGCGGACCATGAAGAATTCATCGAGGTTGGACGCGAAGATCGAGAGGAAGTTGACCCGCTCCAGCAGGTATAGGTCGGGGTCTTCGGCCAGTTCCAGGACCCGGGCGTTGAACGCGAGCCAGCTCAGCTCGCGGTCCAGGAACCGGTCCGGGCTGATCTCGCCCTCCGGCTCCAGGATGGCAGCGAACTCAGGGATGTCGATCCGGTCCTGCGTGGCGCGGGAGGCCGGCACTTCGGAGGAGCCGAACCGGGCGCGCACAGGGGCAGCCTTGATTTCGGTGGTGGCTGTTCCGGCGGATTCCGGTTGCATGCGCTCTCCTTGAGTACTGGCGGGTTTATTTTCAACCTTACAAGCATTCACGGGTCCGGGACCCGAAGATTTCGGGGCAGCCGGACCAAGCGTCAAAGAGCCGATTAACGTCCCGCAACCGGCCCGTACATCACGTCCATGTCCCAGCGCGTGAAGCCCAGCCGCCGGTACAGCGAGACAGCCGGAGTGTTGTCCGCATCCGTGTACAGCATGACGGCGTGCAGGCCCTGCTGCTGGAGGTGCCGGATCCCGGCGATGGTCAGCGCTTTGCCCAGACCCATGCCCTGGGCTGCGGGCGTGACGCCCACCACGTACACCTCGCCGATGGCAGGGTGTGTCCCGTGCCGCGGATGCACTTTGGTCCAGTGGTAGCCCAGGAGCCGCCCGTCCGGGTCCTCCGCCAGCAGGAAGCCGGCGGGGTCGAACCAGGGTTCGTCCATCCGGGCCTGCAGGTCGGCCATGGTCAGGGATCCTTGCTCCGGGTGGTGCGCGAACGCTTCACGGTTGGCCACGAGCCAGGCCTCTTCGTCTTGGCCCGGCACGAAGGCGCGGATCGAGACGCCGTCCGGAAGACCGACGTCGGGCAGGTCAGCGGCGGCGGTGGTGAGCCGCATCTTCCACAGTTCCCGAACCGGGCCATAGCCGTACCGGGCCGCCAGGTCCGCGGCGGCCTCGTGGTTGCCGTGCGACCATGCCTTGAGTCCGTCCAGGCCGCGCGAGGACTTGAGCGTGCTGACGAGCCGGTCTGCCACGCCCTGGTTCCGATAGCTGGGGTGCACCGCGATTTCCGCCACGCCTGTCCCGTCCGGCTCCTCGACCACCACCGCGAACCCGGCCAGGTCCTGCGCTGTGGCGGGGTCCGACTGCTCGTCCGGGGCGTAGAGGGCAAGGGTCAGCAGCATGTGCGGGCCCGTGTCCGCCGCGCGCATGGTCACGAGGGTCTGTTCGGAAATGGGAGGATTGCCGTCCGATTCCTCGGCGGCGGCCAGCAGGGCGCGGACGTCCCGCAGCAGCTCTTCATCCACGCCGCCCTTGATGACTAGGACGGGCCATTTCTCCGGGTGCGCAGGACTCATGCTGTAAGGCTATACGGACGCCACCCACGCACGCCCGATTTGGAACAGGCCGTGGCGCCCCGTATAGTCGTTACCTCAGCCGCCTTCATGGCAGGTTGTGAGGGGGATCCACCACTGGGGTGGCCTCGATACGTTCGACCCGTATGTCCTCCACTCATAAGTAGAAATACAGAACGGCCCGGCTCCCTTGAGCCGGGCCGTTCCGTATTTCTGCTGCAGGTGCAGGCACTCCGCGGCGGGCCCAGTGGGTCCGGCCTGGGGTCTACGCCTCGGTGAGTTCGTCCTCCTGCTGGCGGATCAGCGTAAGCCGGTAGCCCACGTTGCGCACAGTGCTGATCAGGTTCTCGTGGTCGGCGCCCAGCTTGGCGCGCAGCCGCCGGACGTGGACGTCCACGGTCCGGGTGCCGCCGTAGTAGTCGTAGCCCCAGACCTCGGTGAGGAGCTGCTGCCGGGTAAATACCCGGCCGGGGTGCTGCGCCAGGTACTTCAGGAGTTCGAACTCCTTGAAGGTCAGGTTCAGTGCTGCGCCGTTGACGCGCGCCGTGTAGCTCGCCTCGTCAATAACGACGCCGGCAGCCCGGATCTCGGAGGGAGCATCATCCTGATCCGGTACGGCCCGGGCGACAGAGAGGCGGATCCGTGCCTCCACCTCGGCGGGGCCGGCCGAGTCGAGCACGATGTCATCGACGGCCCAGGCTGAGGAAACGGCCGCCATGCCGCCCTCGGTGAGGATCAGCACCAGAGGCGCGCTGAGGCCGGTGGCCTTCAGAAGTTGGGTCAGGGATCGGGCGCCCACGAGGTCCTTGCGCGCGTCCAGGAGGACGATGTCGCAGGGGTCTGTCTCGAGCAGCGCGGTGGGCTCGGCGGGAAGGATGTGCACCCGGTGGTTCAGGAGCTCCAGGGCAGGCAGAATGTCCACCGATGACCCGGTGCTGTTGGTCAGTAACAGGATGTGCGACATTATTCCTCCAAGGGGCTGTCCGCGCATCGTCGGGCGACTGAGCTGATGTCTGAGTATACCCAACGGCTCCCCAGCGGACACGGATGGGCCGTACCCGCGCGCCTTGTTTACGACATATGGCGGTCACATAGGGCAGGATTGAAACTGTCAGGGGGCCGAGCCCTTGCCCGTCAACGGCACAGCCAGGATGAGGTCGCAGCAGATTTGAGTGCAGAGTCCGAGATGAGTACGCCGCGGCCTGCCCCCGAGGTGAGCGCTCCTGTCGCTGCCGGCCGGACGCTCCAGTCATGGAGCATTGGAGTCGTTGGCCTGGCGGGCCTGGCCACGCTGGTGGCCAGCGTCTTCCGGACTCCGGACGTCCTCCTCGCGGTTGCCGTGCTTTTTGCCCTGGGGATCGGCGTCGGCTGGCCCCACTACCTGGGAATTCCGGCCAAGAAAACCCTCGCTGCCGTGATCGGACTGTCAGGGGCCGGGTCGGCCGTTGCGGCCACTTTCGCCGCCGCCCCCGGCTTCCTCAACTGGACGCCCGGCTTCATTGCGCTCGGTGTCACCGCCGTCTTCATCGTCCAACTGGTGCGCGGTACCGGCCAGGCGCAGCGCCTCGAGTCGACACTCGGCTGCAGCGTGGGCGTCCTTCTCTCCTGCCTGGGGTCCGGATGGATTGCCGGCACCAGGTTCAACGGTGTCAAGGAGATGGTGCTGGTGGCAGGCATCAGCGCAGCCGTCGCACTGCTCGCCGGCCTCATCCGCTGGCCGGACCGGATTATTGCGCCCCTGGGCATCATCCTGGCCGGACTGGCCGGGCCGCTCGCCGGCCTGGTGTTCTCCGACATCGCCGTTTTGCCCGCGGCGGTGTTCGGCGTGGTGGTCGGGGCGGTCCTGGTCAGTTTCCGCCGGCTGGTGACTCTCCGGGGCGCTCCGCTGAACTTTCCGGCTGCCCTAGGCATGGGCCTGGCGCCGATTTCGGCGGTCGGTTCGCTCGCCTACTTCATAGACAAACTACTCATCTCCTGACGGGTTAGGATGGCATCATGTCCGTACTTGCATTTGAAATCTTCTTCCTTGTCCTGCTCGGCGTTGCCAGCCTTTCCATGGCCTGGTTTGCCGGTTTTGTTGTCTACCGTCTGTTCAAAGGACAGCGGTAGACCCTGCTTAGCAGTTTCGAGAGGTAGCGGCTGTGCCTATTGAAATTCCTACAGACCTGACCCCCGAACTGGTTCCCCTCTCCTGGCTCATCGGTGAGTGGGAGGGTCGTGGCCGGCTCGGGGCCGGTGATGAAAGCTCAGAGCACTTCCTGCAGCATGTTTCCTTCACCCACAACGGTCTGCCGTACCTGCAATACCGTGCGGAAAGCTGGCTGACCGACGAGGACGGCACCAAGCTCCGGCCGCTCACAGTTGAGACCGGATTTTGGGCCCTGGAGCGCAAACAGCTGGAGGCCGACAGCGGCCCCGGCCTGATTCCCGGGGACATCGTGCCAGTGCTGAAAAGCGCCGACGAGGTTGAGGCTCTCCGTAACAAGGATGGCGGTTTCGACATCTCGGTGTCGATCAGCCACCCGGGCGGCATCTCGGAGCTGTACTACGGGCAGATCAAGGGCCCGCAGATCCAGCTCAGCACCGACATGGTAATGCGCGGCAGCCACTCCAAGGACTACAGTGCGGCCACCCGGATCTTCGGGTTGGTGGACGGCAACCTGCTCTGGCGGTGGGATGTGGCCACCGGCAGCCCGTCGGCTAGCTCCGCGGCTGCTGGGCCTGGCAATGGACTCGAGGCCCACGCCTCGGCGTTCCTTAATAAGGTCTCCTGACCGCAGCCACCCTGCCTCTCCGCACCTTGCCTCTGCGGACCTCGCCTCTCCGCACCCCGCTGCTCCGAAACCCTGTTCCGCGGCCCCCGTTTCGGCTACTTTGGCCTCAGGTCTCCATGCCTAAGTCCAAAGCAACCCGATGGAGTGTCCGATGGATGAATCCCAGCCGCCGGCTGACTACAGCGACCTCAAAGCCGTGTACTTCAACGGCACGCTCAAGCGTTCGCCTGAGCAGAGCAACACCGAGGGCCTGATCACGGTGAGCCGGCTGATCATGGAGAAGCAGGGCGTGTCCACCCGGGTCATCCGGACTGTAGACCACGACATCGCCAGCGGCGTTTACCCGGACATGCGCGAGCACGGCTGGGCTTCCGACGAATGGCCGGAGCTGTACCCGGCCGTCAAGGACGCGGACATCGTGGTGGTGGCCGGACCCATCTGGCTGGGGGATAACTCCTCGCAGACCAAGAAGCTCATCGAGCGGCTCTACGCCCATTCGGGCCAGCTCAACGAGAAGGGCCAGTGGGCCTTTTACCCGAAGGTGGGCGGCTGCCTGATCACCGGCAACGAGGACGGCATCAAGCACTGTTCCATGAACGTCCTCTACAGCCTGCAGCACATCGGTTTCTCCATCCCGCCCCAGGCTGACGCGGGCTGGATCGGCCCTGTCGGGCCAGGACCCAGCTACCTGGACGAGGGTTCAGGCGGTCCGGAGAGCGACTTTACGAACCGGAACACCACGTTCATGACGTGGAACCTCCTGCATCTGGCCCGGACGCTCAAGGACGCCGGCGGAATTCCTGCCTACGGTAACCTTCCGGAAGAATGGAAGGCCGGAACCAAGTTTGGTTTCGAAAACCCGGAATACCGCTAGGTGGCCGGAATACCCTCCCAGCCAAGGACGTTCCCCTTCATATGACTACCAAGAGCCCTCTGTTGTCGCGCCCTGGCGCCGTTGAAGCGGGCGGCGCCGACGCCGGCGTCGCGTCCCACTACGGCGAACCGCTGCGGGAGCAGCGCGCCCTCGCTGCCGGAACCGCCGTCGTCGATCTTTCCCACCGCGGCGTGGTGACGGTCACCGGGCCGGACCGGCTGAGCTGGCTTAACACGCTGTCCTCCCAGCAGGTCACCAATCTCCAGCCCGGTGAGTCTACTGAGCTGCTGCTCCTGAGCGTGCAGGGCCGCATCGAGTTCGATGCGCGTGTGGTGGACGACGGCGGGACCACCTGGCTGATCGTCGAGGCGGCCGAAGCGGGTCCCCTGGCCGAGTGGCTGACCAGGATGAAGTTCATGCTCCGTGTCGAGGTGGCGGACGTGTCGGCCGACTGGGCGGTGGTTGGATCCACCAAGGCCGTGCCCGAATGGGCTGGCCTGCAGGTGTGGCAGGACCCCTGGCCGCACGTCGGGGCGGGCGGGTACGCCTACTCCGTGGTCCCGGAGGACACCCACCCCGGGGCCGAACGCCCGTGGTTCGAATACCTCGTGCCCGCGGCGGAGCTCGAGCAAACGGTGGGGGACCGCAGGCTCGCCGGCGTCCTCTCCGCCGAGGCTCTTCGCGTGGCTGCCTGGCGTCCGCGGCTCGGCGCCGAAACGGACGACAAGACCATTCCGCACGAACTGGACCTGCTGCGCACCGCCGTGCACCTGGCCAAGGGCTGCTACAAAGGCCAGGAGACGATCGCCCGCGTCCACAACCTTGGCCACCCGCCGCGGCGCCTGGTGTTCCTGCAGCTCGACGGTTCCCAGCACACCTTGCCGGCCGCCGGCAGCGAGGTCCGGGTGGGGGAGCGCAAGGTGGGCACCGTGACCTCCGTGGCGCAGCACTACGAGATGGGCCCCGTCGCGCTGGCAGTCATCAAGCGTTCGGTCGCGCCGGATGAAATACTGACGGTAATGGACGGGGATGAACCGTACACAGCCGCGCAGGAAGTGATCGTGGCGCCCGACGCCGGCCAGGTGGTCGGAAGACAGACAGGATTCCTGAGGGGGACCCACAGATGACAGACTCCACCGCGCCCGGGGACCAGGCCCAGCAGCAGCCGGATGAGGAAACCCTCGCCCTGGCGCATACCCTCTTCGACGCGGCCCGCAACGGCGAGACGGAGCTGCTGCGCAGCTACCTCAACGCCGGCGCTCCTGCCACGCTGACCAACTCTGCGGGCGACTCGCTGCTCATGCTCGCCGCCTACCACGGCTTTGCCGAAACCGTGCAACTGATCCTCCACCACGGCGGCGACGCCAACGCAGCCAACGACCGTGGACAGACACCGCTGGCCGGCGCCGTGTTCAAGGGCTACTCGGACGTCGCGCGGGTGCTGCTTGACGCGGGAGCAGATCCCGACGCCGGTACCCCCTCCGCACGTGCCGCCGCCCAGATGTTCGCCCGGGCCGACATCCTGGAATTGCTGGGCTGAGCTACTTGGAGAATGTCAGCAGGCCGTGGCCTGCACTCTGGTCCCTCGTCATCGGGTTCTTCATGATCCTGATCGACACCACGATCGTATCGGTGGCCAACCCGCGCATCATGGAGGGGCTGGACACGGACATCAACGCCGTCATCTGGGTCACCAGCGCCTATCTGCTGGCCTACGCGGTGCCGCTGCTGGTCACCGGCAGGCTCGGTGACAGGTTCGGGCCCAAACGGCTGTACCTGGCCGGCCTCGTGGTCTTCACCCTTGCCTCGCTGTGGTGCGGGCTCTCCGGCAACGTTGAGATGCTGATCGCGGCACGCGTCCTTCAGGGGCTGGGCGCGGCGCTAATGACGCCGCAGACCATGGCCGTGATCACGCGCATCTTCCCGCCGGACCGGCGCGGCGCTGCCATGGGGCTGTGGGGTGCCACTGCCGGCGTGGCCACGCTGGTAGGGCCGATCCTCGGCGGTGTGCTGGTGGACGGGCTTGGCTGGGAGTGGATCTTCTTCATCAATGTACCCATCGGGATCGTCGGCTTCATCCTGGCCTGGCGCCTGGTGCCGTCCTTGACCACCCACCCGCACAAGTTCGACATCCCCGGCGTGGTGCTCAGCGCCGTCGGCCTTTTCCTCCTCGTGTTCGGCCTCCAGGAAGGCGAGACCTACAACTGGGGCACCATCACCGGGCCGGTCACGGTCTGGGGGCTGATCATCAGCGGCGTGGTTGTGCTTGTGCTCTTTGTCGGCTGGCAGGCGATTAACAAGGGCGAGCCGCTGCTCCCGCTGGGTCTGTTCAAGGACCGCAATTTCTCGCTCGCCAACATCGGGATCACCACGGTGGGCTTCACCGTGACAGCCTTTGGCCTGCCGTTGATTTTCTATTACCAGATGGTGCGGGATATGACCCCGACGCAGTCGGCCCTCATGATGGTGCCGCTGGCGCTGATTTCCGGCGGACTCGCGCCCGTGGTGGGCCGGATCATCGACCGCGTTAACCCCAAATACATCACGTCCGCCGGGCTGCTGCTCATGGCGGTGGCGCTGTTCTGGAATTCAGCCCTCATGCATCCGGACACGCCGGTGTGGCTGTTCCTGCTGCCCAGCGCGGTGCTCGGCTTCGCGAACGCCGGCATCTGGGCGCCGCTGAGCTCCACCGCCACCCGGAACCTGCCGCCGCGGCAGGCAGGTGCCGGCGCTGGCGTGTACAACACCACGCGGCAGATCGGTGCTGTCCTCGGCAGCGCCGCCATCGCCGTCCTCATGCAGGCCAGACTCGCTGCGGAACTTCCGGCGGCAGCGGGAGGGGCTCCCGGTGAGGCCGGCGGTTTTGGCGGCCAGTTGCCGCCCGCTCTCCATGAGGGCTTCTCGACGGCGATGGGCCAGTCGATCATGCTGCCGGCAGCTGTTATTGTGCTCGGCGCCGCGGTGGCCCTGTTCTTCGCCACGCCCAAGGCGGTCCAGGGCTGGGGCGGCCAGCGGCCGGCGGCAGACCAGGACGCGGAGGCGACAACGCGCTAGGTGCCTGGGCGCTGCTCGGCCGGCCGCGTTAGCGGCTAGCCGAGCAGCGCGCTGGTTTGGATGCCGCCGGTGGAAAAACCGAGGCTGCGTGCCGTGGCCAGCGAACCTTTGTTGCTCACGTCGGTGCGCCACTGCAAGGTCAGGCCGGAGGCCAGCGCTTCGTGGGCAGCCACCGAGGCCGCGAGCGATCCCAGTCCCCGGCGGCGCCACTCGGGCGCCACGAGAACCCCCATGTTGGCCAGGATGCCTTCCCATTCGGAGTAGGCACCGCAGGCCACCGGCGCGCGCTGCCCCTCGTCGTCGTGCATGATGGTGTACCGGTTCTCGAGGTCGGACAGGCCCACCTCGTTTACGTCATCCGGGGGGCACAGGCCTTCAAGCTCAATGGCTTCGGGGTTGCCGTGCGATACCGTCAGCTCCTCAGCGGGCTGCAGCAGCGGCAGGTCGTCCGCGAAGAAGAGCGCGGCAGAGCCCTGGCCGTGTCCGCCGTGCCGGCGGGTGATGGTCAGCAGGGTAACGTGCTGGGCCATCTCCTCGTCCGAAATGCCGGCCGCGGCGTCCAGCGCCCACTGCGGACCCACTAGGGCCGAGCTGCCGAACAGCCGCACGAACTCAACCGAGCGCGCGGAGTCGTCAACCCTGGTGATCCGCTCGCCGGTTTCCAGCGCACGGGCGAAAGCGCCGTCGTCGAGCCCCAGGCGGCGCGCCCAGGCAAGCTGGATGATGGCGGCGGATCCGGGGTCAAGACTCATGATCCCAGCCTACCGAGAAGCGCGAACTGGCAGATAATGCCCTCAAAAACCAAAGAACAGGGCATTATCTGCCAGTTCGCGCCGCCCAGTGTGGAGCGGGCTTAGCCGAAGAGGACCGCGGCCTCGTCGTAGCGGTGCTGCGGGACGGTCTTGAGCTTGCCCAGCGCGGCTTCGAAGCCCACGTGGTCAATGTCGGTGCCGTTCAGCGACACCATGGTGCCCCAGCGGCCTTCGACCACGGAGTCGACGGCGGCCATGCCGAGCCGGGTCGCGAGGACGCGGTCGAAAGCGGAGGGGACGCCGCCGCGCTGGATGTGGCCCAGGATGGTGGCGCGGGTCTCAATGCCGGTGCGGGCTTCGATTTCCGGGGCCAGCTGGTCGGCGATCCCGCCCAGCCGAGGCCGGCCGAAGGTGTCCAGCCCGCGTTCGGAGTGCGGCGATTCCATGTGCTCCGGCACGAATCCCTCGGCCACCACCACCAGCGGCGCACGGCCACGGTCATGGGCCTCGGTCACCCATTTGGTGATCTGCTCGATGCTGGTCTTCTGCTCCGGAATCAGGATGGCGTGGGCGCCCGAGGCCATGCCTGCGTGCAGGGCGATCCAGCCGACGTGGCGGCCCATGACCTCGGCGATCATGCAGCGGTGGTGGGATTCGCCGGTGGTCCGCAGCCGGTCGATGGCCTCGGTGGCAATCTGCACGGCGGTGTCGAAGCCGAACGTGTAGTCCGTGGCGTCGAGGTCGTTGTCAACGGTCTTGGGAACGCCGACGATTTTTAGACCGGCGTCGGTGAGGCGCTTGGCGGCCGCGAGGGTTCCTTCGCCGCCGATGGCGATGATGGCGTCGATCCCCAGCCGGTCCATGTGCGCTTTGATGACGTCCGGGCCGCCCCCGTTCTCGAACGGGTTGGTGCGGGATGTGCCCAGAATGGTGCCGCCCTGCTTGGCAATACCGCGGACAAGAGTACGGGGAATGGGGATGATGTCACCCTCAACCACTCCGCGCCAACCGTCGAGGAACCCCACGAATTCGTGGCCGTGGATGGCGATGCCTTTGAGGACGGCGCCGCGGATGACCGCGTTAAGTCCGGGGCAGTCGCCGCCGCTGGTGAGGATTCCGATTTTCATTTTCTTGGCTCAAATCCTGGTTCGAAGGTTTTACGGGCAGAGCGCCACGCTGAGCTCAATTAGAGATTCTAGTGCGGAGTGTGGGGTAGGACACAAACGGTTACAGCCGCGGGGGTCTGGAGACCGGGGCCCCCGGACACCAAGTCCCGGCTACCGGGACGGGTAAGGGCCGGGACAGCACAGTGTCCCCGTTCCGGACGGAACGGGGACACTGCATGAATGGACGACGGCGATTGCCCGCCCGAGGCTCTACCGGCCTGTGCCGCGCTTTTCGAGGAAGGACTCAAGCGCGATCGAGTTGTTCTGGTCCGGCAGGATCAGCCACGCCGCGAGGTAGAACACGACGGCCGGGCCGGGCAGCAGGCAGAAGAGCAGAAATGCGATCCTGACGAATGCCACGTCCACGTTCAGTTTCCCGGCGATTCCGCCGCACACGCCGCCCAGCCAGCGCTGGGGTCCGCGCTTCAGGCCAAGGCCCCTGACAATGCTGTAGAACTTTTCCATGGTTTAAGACTTCCCGTTTGTTGTGCTGTTGTCACGTTTCCGTGCTGCGAGCAGTCCGCCGATCACCAGCGCGGCCCCGGCCCCGATCATCAGGCCGATCAGCACGTATGTCCCGTTCAGGACCACGATCCCCAGCTGGGAGACGGTGATCAGGACGGCCAGGGCGAGGACCACGAGTCCCCAGACGATGGTGCCCACCCGTGCGGGCGCTGCGGCGGGTTCGTTGTTGCCCGCGCTGGGCGGTTTGGGCGCGGGGTTTGTTTCCGGTGACGGATCAAAACTGCTCATGTCAGTTTCCTTCCTGGATGGTGATGTTGCTCACTGTGCCGTCGATCTGGAGGATCAGCCGGGCGCCGGGCTTGTCCGAGTTGTAGCTGCTTTGCCGGGAAGTGATGCCGCTTCGGCTGTCCACGCCCTCGTTCAGGTTCCCCAGGGTCATGTCGGCCCGGACATCCACCGGCACGGTACGCGGAATGACCACCGTCACGTTGCTTGCTGTGGCGTCGAGGGGAATTACGACGTCGGTGCCCAGGGGCGGGTTCAGGTTCAGGCCGGTCAGGTCCACAGTTCCGCGGCCTCCGGTGATCTGGAAGCCCTGGCGGGCCTGTTCGATGCTGACCGGGTTCCAGTCCGCATTCTGGAAGCGGAACCGGTCACCGTTGGGCACGGCGCTGAAGATGCCGCCGACGATGAGCGCCACCACGGCGAAGAACCCGAGAACGCCCGAGGTCCTGCCGCGCATCCCGGCCAGCAGGATGCCAAGGCCAAGGACCGCTGCACCGGCTGCCCAGACCACGGCGTTGGCCGAGTTGCCGAGATCAATGAGGTTGCCGGCGTCGAGCGCCTTGAGCGTGCCGCCCGCCAGCAGCGCCAGTCCGGCGGTGATGGCCACGGCGGGGGCTCCGGGGCCGCTCGGCCGCGGCTTGGGTGCCGGCGTCGGGACCGGGGCGGGCCGGCGCGGCGGAGTGCCGCCCCCGTAACGGGCTGTGGGGGCTGTGGAGCCGTACGGGGTTGCGGAGCCGTACGGGGTTGCGGGGCCGTATGACGGGATGGCGTCCGGAGTCGGCGGCACCGTGTAGGGCTGGGTAGGCGCAGGGCTTCCGGCAGTGAAGGTGGACGCCTGGAACTGCGATGTAGATGCGGAGGATCCGGCCGCGGCAGCGGCAGGTGAGTTGGCGGTGCCGGCATAGCCGTATGCCGGCCGGCGGCCGGTGGTCCCGTTCATCGTTGCACCAGTGCGGTTCTTGTTGCGCTGGGTCAGGAAGTAGATGAGGTAGATGACGCCGCCGATCCAGAACAGGGCCCAGAAGAAGCCGAAGCCGTCGTGGCCCCATCCCCAGAAGCCGCCGCCCATGCCGGTGAGGCCGATGATCGAGGTGATGAGTGCGCCGGTCATGCCCGTGCTCCAGCGGCCGGCGCCAGCCTCCTGGGTATGGATGCGGCCGTCGGGCTCCGGCAGCAGTGCCCAGCCGAGGCCGTACAGGAGGACGCCGATGCCTGCGAACAGCGTCAGCACGATGAAGATGCCGCGCACGATCAGGGGATCGATGCCCATCCTTTCCGCAATGCCGCTCGAGACGCCGCCGATCCAGCGGTCGCGTCCCCGGTTTATCCCGTGGCTGCGGATCCAGTCGAAGAAGTTCAGCGGCTGGGCGGCACGGCCGTAACCAGGAGCGCCGTGGGCGGGAGCACCGTAACCGGACCCGGTGTTGGTTCCGGAACTGGACCCGGCGCGCGTTCCGGAGGGAGGGGTGGCTCCAGCGGAAGTGTGCGGTGGTTCGTCCGCGGCGGGAGACGGGAACAGCGGCTCCGTGGGATTTTCCTGCGCGGGGTTTTCCGGCACGGCGTGGGTTTCCGGTTCGGGGTTTTCCGGCGCAATGTTTTCCGGCCCTGTTTGTTCCCGCGCTGCGGGGAGCTCCGGTTCCTGGCCGGTGCTGCCCTCGGACGGGGTGCCCGGCTGCTGGCCTTCATTGGGGTTGGGGTTCTGCGAGTTCATACTTCGATATTGCCGTTTGCGCTGGTCAGTCCTCTATTGGGGAACACCCTGAGCGGCCCCTGACTTACCCCGGGTTCACCCTCACAACGGGACTCTGGAACCCTGATCCGTGTTTGGATTGATGCATGACCACAGTCCCTGTCCGCCCACCTCTGGTCCGCAGCAGCGACCGCGTGATCGCCGGCGTCTGCTCCGGACTGGCGGTCCATCTTGGCTGGCCGGTGCGCATGGTCCGGACCGGGATGGTGGTGGCTGCCTTCGCAGGCGGTGCGGGCCTCGCATTCTACGGATGGCTGTGGATCATGGTTCCCACCGCGGACGAGAACGCCAAGCGCAATGCCCGCCGTCCGGCGTCGCCCATTGCCCCCGCCGTAAGCCTGCCGCCCGTGGGCTTGCAGCCCGGCCCGGCCCCCGCCCCTTCATTCGGCACAGTACCTTTTCCTCACGCCGCCCCTCCGCCTGCGGGAGAGTACGACGCCGGCACCGCCTTCCAGCCCCCGGCGCCGGCCGCCGCTCCCGGGTCCGGCACCTGGTTCCGGATCCGGAGCATGCGCTACGGCAAGGAGATCCTGCTGGGCGCCGGGCTCCTGCTCGTCGCGGCGATCCTGATCGCCAGGCTGCTGGGCGTGGAGGTGCCCCTCGGCACGCTGATCCCGGCGGCTGCGATACTCGGCGGCGCCGCCATCGCGTGGATGCAGCTGGATGAGACCCGCCGGGCCGGGCTGGTGGACAAGACCAAGGCGGACCAAGCCGGCGGCTGGGCGCGGCTGGCGGCGGGCCTGGCACTCGTGGTGGCGGGGGTGCTGGTCATGGTCTCCGGGTCGGGCTCATGGCAGCAGACCTGGCTCGCGCTGCTCGCGTCCGTGGCCGTGCTGGGCGGCGTGGCGCTGGTGCTCCTGCCCTGGGGCCTGAAGTTCTGGCGTGACCTGGAGACCGAACGGGCGGGCCGCGTGCGGGAGACCGAACGGGCCGAGATCGCCGCGCACCTGCACGACTCCGTGCTGCAGACGCTTGCCCTCATTCAGCGCCGCGCCGGCAACGAGCACGATGTCGTCCGCCTGGCCAGGGCTCAGGAGCGCGAGTTGCGGGGCTGGCTCTTCAAGGATCCGGCGCGCGACGCCGGCCAGCTCTCGGACCGGATCAAGGCGGCCGCCGCGGAGGTTGAGGACGGCCTCGGTAACGCCGTCGACGTCGTGACCGTGGGCGACACGGAGATGACCGAGCGCCACGAAGCGCTGGTCCAGGCCAGCCGCGAGGCCATGCTGAACGCCGCCCGTCACGGCGGCGGTCCCGTCTCTGTGTATCTCGAGGTGTCCGACGGCGGCGCGGAAGTCTTCGTCAAAGACCGCGGCCCGGGCTTTGAACTGCACAACGTCCCGCACGACAGGCTGGGCGTCCGCGAATCGATCATTGGCCGGATGAAACGGCACGGCGGCAACGCCGCAATCAACAGCAGTCCCGACGGCACGGAGGTGCGCCTCAGGCTGCCGGCGGACGTCGCGGACAACGGGGAAGGGAAGTCATGAGTACACCAGCAGGGGCAGGCGCGGCGGGACGAACCGTGCGGGTGGTGATCGTGGATGACCATGCGATTTTCCGGTCCGGCCTCAAGGCTGACCTGGACCCGGGCGTGGTGGTGGTCGGCGAGGCTGGCACCGTGGAACAGGCCGTCGAAGTTATTGCAGCAGCACGGCCCGACGTCGTGCTGCTGGACGTGCACCTGCCCGGCGGCCGAGGCGGGGGAGGACGGGAAGTCATCACCGGGTCCGCCGCGCTCCTGGGAGCCACGCGTTTCCTTGCCCTCAGCGTTTCCGACGCGGCCGAGGACGTGGTGGCCGTCATCCGCGCCGGGGCCCGCGGCTATGTTACAAAGACCATTTCCGGCGCGGAGATCACCGACGCCGTGTTCCGAGTTGCCGGCGGCGACGCGGTGTTCTCGCCGCGGCTGGCAGGCTTTGTCCTGGACGCATTCGGCACCGCCCCGGCCGACATTGCCGACGACGAGCTGGACAAGCTCTCCGCCCGGGAACTCGAGGTGATGCGGCTGATCGCCCGTGGCTACAGCTACAAGGAGGTGGCCAAGGAGCTCTTCATCTCGATCAAGACCGTGGAAACCCACGTCTCGGCCGTGTTGCGGAAGCTGCAGCTGTCCAGCCGCCACGAACTGACCAAGTGGGCCGCCGAGCGCCGCCTCCTCTAGCCCAGACGCTTCCTCACCTCCTGCCGCCTTTCCCCTAACGCTTCCTCACCTCCTGCTGCCGAAACGCCAACGCTCCCGCACCAAAATTTATTGGTGCGGGAGCGTTTAGGGATTCTCTGCAGGATCTGAGGCAGGGTCCGTGGATTTCCTGCAGGATGTGATCGAGCGTTTTGGGGTTACTGCGCCTTGCCGAGGAAGTCCTGCAGGCGGCCGACACCGGTGGCGAGGTCCTCGTCGCCCAGGGCGTAGGAGAGCCGAAGGAAGCCGGACGGGCCGAAAGCCTCGCCGGGAACCACGGCCACCTCCACCTCATCCAGGATCAGCGCGGCAAGCGCGGCCGAAGTCTCCGGGCGGGCGGTGCCGTTCGCCGTCGGGAATTCCTTACCCAACAGCGCGCGGACGTCCGCGTACACGTAAAAGGCGCCCTTCGGCGTCGGGCATTCAACGCCTTCGATGGCGTTCAGCCCAGCCACGATGGCCTTCCGGCGGCGGTCGAAGGCGACCTTCATCTCGTCCACCGCGGTGAGCGGGCCGGAGACGGCTGCAAGGGCAGCGATCTGCGGGATGTTGGACACGTTGGAGGTGGCGTGCGACTGCAGGTTGGTGGCGGCCTTGATGACGTCGGCAGGCCCGATCATCCAGCCCACGCGCCAGCCGGTCATCGCATAGGTCTTGGCAACACCGTTCAGGATCACAACCTTGTCGCCCAGTTCGGGGGCGGCGGTGGCGATGGAGGTGAAGGGGACGCCGTCGTACGTCAGGTGCTCGTAGATCTCGTCGGTGACCACCCACAGGCCCTTGGCGGCGGCCCACTTGCCAATTTCGGCGACCTGCTCGGGCGAGTAGACGGAGCCGGTGGGGTTCGACGGCGACACGAACAGGAGGATCTTGGTACGGTCCGTGACGGCGGCTTCGAGCTGCTCCACGGTCACCAGGTAGTCCTGCTCCGGGCCGGCAAAGACCTCCACCGGGACGCCGCCGGCGAGGCGGATGGCCTCGGGGTAGGTGGTCCAGAACGGCGTGGGCACGATCACTTCGTCGCCCGGATCCACGAGGGTGGCGAACGTGTTGTAGACGGCCTGCTTGCCGCCGTTGGTTACCAGCACCTGGGACGGGTCCGCTTTGTAGCCGGAGTCCCGGAACGTCTTCTCGGCGATTGCCTTCTTCAGCTCGGGCAGACCGCCGGCGGGGGAGTAGCGGTGGTACTTCGGCTGGCTGGCGGCGTCGATCGCGGCCTGGACGATGTAGTCCGGAGTGGGGAAGTCGGGCTCGCCCGCACCGAAGCCAATCACCGGCCGGCCCGCCGCCTTCAGCGCCTTGGCCTTGGCGTCGACGGCCAGGGTGGCGGATTCGGCAATGGCGGAAATGCGTTGGGAAACGCGGGCGGCAGACATGGCGGGTCCGTTCTTCGCTTGCAGCTGGAGAGCTGAATGGTGGGATTCGACGGAATCTACTCTATGCTGTTCACCGGATCGTTCGAGGTGGAACGCGGATTTGTGACTGCGATGCGGCGCGGATCCTGAAGCTGAAAAACGGTCCGAAATGAGGCTGGTTCGACGTAAGCGCAGTTGTTGCGTAGACTGGTTCTCCGGTGTTGAAAACACAGATGATGACTTGCGCCCCAGATGTCCTTGGGAAAGTGCGGCCTTTATCGGTTTTTGATCCATAGGGTAGTGGCGCAATTGGTAGCGCAGCGGTCTCCAAAACCGCAGGTTGCAGGTTCGAGTCCTGTCTGCCCTGCGCAGGCTGTTCCGGTGAAAAGCCGGAGCAAGCGCAGCAACCAAAGGTTCAGTTCAGAGCCGGGTAATCCGACTTGCGAGGATGAGTGAGGAACAGGTGACCGAAACAGCTGCCAGCAGCTCCAAGGGCCGCCCCGCAAAGAAGGCCGCCAAGGCCGGCTTCTTCGCTCGCATCGCACTCTTCGTTCGCCAGGTCATTGGCGAGCTGAAGAAGGTCGTCGCCCCCACCCGCAAGGAACTGATCAATTACACGCTCGTGGTGCTCGTATTCGTGGTCATCATGATGGTGATCGTCACGCTGCTGGACCTGGGGTTCGGCACCGCGGTGGGCTGGGTCTTCGGCGGTACAGGCGCCGGGGACCGCTAAGGCGATCGGTCCGCAGACCGCGTGGACTCCCGACCGGAATCGGCGGGAGTTGCGGGGTGTGCGGAATTGAGCCATTTAAATAGGCAATTAGGCAATGAGGAAGCAGGAGACCAAGTGTCTGAGCAGGAGCTCGAGGTAACTGAGACTGAGCTGGATGAAACCCAGAACCCCGCGGCTGAGTCCGCCGAGGGTTCCGAGGTTGAGTCTGCTGCGCCCGATTCCGAAGGCGATGCCGAGTACGACGGCGACGCTGACGAGGCCAATACTGACGCCGACGACGAGACCGCTGACGCTGAAGCTGACGCTGAAACCGACGTCGCTGGCGACGTGACCGGAGAGGACGCCGAGGAAGGCGCCGAAGGGACCGATGTCCTGGCCGCCGCTGCCGCCCAGGCCACGGATCCCGCCGCGGAGTTCAAGTCAAAGCTGCGCCGCCAGGAGGGTGACTGGTACGTCATCCACTCCTACGCCGGCTACGAGAACCGCGTCAAGGCCAACCTTGAGACCCGCATCCAGACCCTGGACATGGAAGATTACATCTTCGAAATCCAGGTTCCCATGGAAGAAGTCGTTGAGATCAAGAACGCTCAGCGCAAGGTCATCAACCGCGTCCGCATCCCCGGCTACGTGCTGGTCCGCATGGACCTGACGGACGCCTCCTGGGGCGCCGTCCGCCACACTCCGGGCGTCACTGGCTTCGTGGGCAACGCCCACAACCCGGTTCCGCTGCGGCTCGATGAGGTCTTCTCCATGCTGGCCCCGGTCTTCGAAGAAGAGCAGGCCGAGAAGGGCAAGCCCGCCAAGCAGGCTGCCGCGCAGGTCGACGTCGACTTCGAGGTCGGCGAATCGGTCATCGTCAAGGAAGGCCCGTTCGAGACCCTTCCCGCCACGATCTCCGAGATCAAGGTCGATTCCCAGACCCTCGTGGTGCTGGTGTCCATCTTCGAACGCGAGACCCCGGTCACGCTGGCCTTCAACCAGGTCACCAAGATCTAACTGATCACCACAGATTTCGCTCCGGAACGGCCCGCTTTAGCAGTTCCGGAACGGCCGGCCGCCTCGCCATGGCGGCCAACCACCTGAGGCACGCTCCTGTGTCCCAGGACGCATTTGAGAGAAGGACCCTACATTGGCTCCCAAGAAGAAGGTCACCGGCCTCATCAAGCTGCAGATCCAGGCAGGTGCCGCTAACCCGGCCCCGCCGATCGGTCCTGCGCTTGGCCAGCACGGTGTCAACATCATGGAATTCTGCAAGGCGTACAACGCTGCGACGGAAGCCCAGCGCGGCAACGTTATTCCTGTTGAAATCACGGTCTACGAAGACCGTTCGTTCACGTTCATCACCAAGACCCCGCCGGCTGCAGAGCTCATCAAGAAGGCTGCAGGCGTCGCCAAGGGTTCGGCTACCCCGCACACCGTCAAGGTTGCGAAGCTGACGCAGGCACAGGTCAACGAGATCGCCTCCACCAAGATGGAAGACCTCAACGCCACCAGCCTCGAAGGCGCAGCGAAGATCATCGCCGGCACCGCCCGCTCCATGGGTATCACCGTCGAGGGTTAGTCCCTTCCCGCTGATGCGGCGCCACTTCCGGGAAACCGGGAACGACGCCGGGCAGCACCGCCGGGAAACCGGCACCATTGCCGGACAACCGGCACAAACCGTAATGTCAGCAGTCCATCCCGGGAATGCTGACTGTGGCAGGGCCCAGCGCGGTCCGCAGACCACAACTGCACAAGGAGAAATAAGCAGCATGGCAAAGCGCAGCAAAGCATACGAGGCAGCCGCAGCCAAGATCGACGCGGAGAAGTTCTACGCGCCGTTCGAGGCAGTGACGCTCGCCAAGGACACCAACCCGTCCAAGTTCGACGCCACCGTTGAGGTTGCATTCCGCCTGGGTGTTGACCCCCGCAAGGCTGACCAGATGGTCCGCGGCACCGTCAACCTGCCGCACGGCACCGGTAAGACCGCCCGCGTCCTCGTGTTCGCCACGGGCGAGAAGGCCGAAGCAGCAATCGCTGCCGGCGCCGACTTCGTTGGTTCCGACGACCTGATCGAAAAGATCGCCGGCGGCTGGACCGACTTCGACGCAGCCGTTGCCACCCCTGACCTCATGGGCAAGGTTGGCCGCCTCGGTAAGGTCCTGGGTCCGCGTAACCTGATGCCGAACCCGAAGACCGGCACCGTCACCCCCGATGTCACGAAGGCTGTCAACGACATCAAGGGCGGCAAGATCGACTTCCGCGTCGACAAGCACTCCAACCTGCACTTCATCATCGGCAAGGTTTCGTTTGACTCCGTCAAGCTGGCCGAGAACTACGCCGCTGCCCTCGAAGAGGTGCTCCGCCTGAAGCCGTCCGCTTCCAAGGGCCGCTACATCCAGAAGGCAACGGTTGCCACCACGTTCGGTCCCGGCATCTCCGTTGACCCCAACGTCACCAAGGTTCTCATCGAGGCATAAGTCTCGCGAACCTCGTCCGGTTTTCCGGCCCAAGCAGCAGGACCGTCCGGCGTTTGCCGGGCGGTCCTTTTGCATTCCGGCGGCGTTTTGGTTCCCTGGAGCTCGACGGCGGGACTCCGGTAAGCGCGCCGGCCCGCTCCGGAGGGGGCTCTGTCGGACCCAAGGTGTTGCGGCTAGGCTGATCCGGTGACGACGCCCTCCTACCGGATCGAGCCGCTTTTCCTGCCTGCGTCACTTGACGCGCCCGACGCCACGGACTTCCTCGAGTTCAGCGACCTCAGCGATGCCGTGGTGCTGGAGCTCTGGGGCAACCTGGACCGGGCAGCGCCGCCGAAGGCCAGACTGGAATCGTGGCGTGACGACGACTACTCGAAGCTGCGGCTCTTCTTCGTTCGGCTGGACGGCCGCATGGTGGCAAGGTCCTGGGTCAGGCTTACGCAAAAGGAAAACCTTCAGGATGCGTTCCTGAGGGTAGACGTCCTTAACGGGTTCAGCGGCCGGGGTATCGGACTGGCCCTCCTCCGGCACGCCGAGGCACTGGCAACGGAGGACGGACGCAGCACCCTGCAGAGTTTCACTGAACACGCCCCCGGTTTCGACCTGGACGGCCCGGGGATCCTGAGGCCTGGAACCGGGACGGGCGGGGTCCCGGCCACGGCGCGCGGCGTCCGTTTCGCCGTGGCGGCCGGTTACACCCTCGAGCAGGTGACGCGTTTCAGCGCACTGGACATGCCGCCGTCGGACGGTGTCCTGGACGCACTGGAACGCGAGGCCGCCGGCATTGCCGGGGACCAGTATGAAATCCTCGGCTGGACCGACCGCTGCCCGGATGAGCACGTAGAACAGATGGCCGCGCTCATGTCCAGGATGAGCACGGACTCGCCGGCAGGTGCGCTGCATTACGACGCCGAGGTTTGGGACGCCCCGCGCGTCCGGCACGTCGAGGACGAGTGGAAGCGGGCGGGCCTGGAGTCGCTGGTGGCGGTGGCCCGGCATAAGGCGAGCGGCGAACTGGCTGCCTACTCGGTGCTGCAGCACTCGGACGACAAGCCGTGGCTGGCCGAGCAGGACGACACGCTCGTGGCCAAGGCGCACCGCGGACACCGGCTGGGGATGCTGGTCAAGGTGCGCAACCTGCGGCGCCTGCAGCGGGAGCATCCCGAAGTGGAACGGGTCCTGACATTCAATGCTGCAGAGAATGACCACATGCTGGCCATCAATGTGGCGCTGGGCTTCCGTCCGGCTGGGTACGACGGCGAGTGGCAGCGCCGGCGCTAACCGGCATATGCTGGCGACGGATACACCGCGTGGACTCAAGCCCGCAGCCTTCACGGCAAGCGGCGGAACGGCTGGGGATGATGGCAATAGAGGTGCGGATCGAGCGGTTGTGGATTCCGGACTCAGTGGATGCTGCCGACGCGGCGGATTTCCTCGCCGCTGTCGAGGTGGGGCGCAAGGTCCGGATGGATACCTGGGGGAGTGACGACCTCGCCTACACGCCGCTGGAAAAGCTCCTCGAGCTGGAAGACCCGTACGAGCGCCAGGTCATCCTCGTGGCGAAGATCGGCGACGACATCGTGGGTACCGTGGATATCGCCCTGCCCCTCGCCGACAACCTGGACCTTGCCGAATTCACCCTGGACATCCTCCCCGAGTACCAGCGCCAGGGCGTGGGCAGGCAGTTGCTGGAAGCCGCCGAGCACTTTGCCCGGAACGAGGGCCGCACCATGATTCTCGTGGACACCAACCATCCCGGTGCGTCCTTGCACGAATTCGCGCCCGAGCAGCTGGTGCCCGGATCGGGCCAGGGCTATGTGCCCTTGGGGAGCCGCGAGGTGGAGTTCGCCCAGCGTACCGGCTACACGCTGCAGCACATCGAACAGTTCAGCTCATGCGTGCTGCCCCTGGACAGCAAGCTTGTGGCCGAGCTTGAGGCGGAGGCGCAGGAAGCCAACAACGGCCGCTACCGCCTGCACCACTGGACCGACCGCTGCCCGGAGCGCTGGCTGGAATCGGTGGCAGCCCTCGAAAACCAGGCCGGCGGCGACGCCGGACCGGTAGAGGGGACCGACGACATAGTCTTCGATGCCCGGATCCTGAGGGAAGCCGAGGAAGTCACCATCTCCCAGGGGCGGCGCACGGTGGTGACCGCCGTCGAACACATTGCCACCGGGGCGCTCGTGGGGCTGACCACCATCAGCGTCCTGGCGCAGCGGCAGGACGTCGTCTTCCAGGACGACACGGTGGTGCTGCAGGCGCACCGCGGCAACAAGCTCGGCCTGCTCATCAAGGTGGCCAATATGGAACGCCTCACCGAGCAGTTTCCCGCTGCGCGGGTGATCTACACCTGGAACGCGCCGGAAAACCGGTACCTCCTCACGGTCAACCTGCAGCTTGGGTTCACGACGGCGGGAGTCACCGGGATCTGGCAGAAGGAACTGCCGGACCTTGGGCCGAGGAGGAGTTAGGTCCTGGTGGCGGAGGGACTGCCGATTTGGTAATGCCCGATTTGGTAATGCACAGGGCCGTCCCCTAAGCTTGAACTACCAAAGACCGTCGGTTGTTGGATTCCCACTCTTTCGAGCTCAGCTCAACTCTGCAGTTGTGTGCGGAAGAGCCAGTGGGTTTCCGGACGAAGGACCCTGAACATAGGGCGGCCGGCGCAGGTGAACGAAGCAAAGTTCCGCTGTTTGAACAGCGTTGAGCCAAGCCCCGTGCATCTGCGCGGGGCGTTTTTAGTTTTAGCTCACCTGAGCGGGGACCCGGAATACCGGCACTATCCCCGGAAGGAGGGTTATGGCAACGCCTACCAAGGTTTCAGCAGTAGCTGAGATCACTAACGATTTCAAGGAATCGAACGCCGCTGTCCTGACCGAATACCGTGGGCTCACCGTTGCACAGCTCAAGCAGCTGCGTGTTTCTCTCGGCCAGGACACCAAGTTCGCGGTCGTCAAGAACACCCTGACCGCCATTGCAGCCAAGGAAGCTGGTGTCGAAGCATTCGACGGCCAGCTCGCCGGCCCCACTGCAATCGCGTTCATCAAGGGTGACGCAGTTGCAGCTGCCAAGAGCCTGACGGATTTTGCCAAGGCTAACAAGCAGCTGGTCATCAAGACCGGTTACTTCGAAGGCAAGGCACTGAACGCCAGCGAAGTTGCTGCCCTGGCAGCACTCGAGTCCCGCGAGCTGCAGCTCGCCAAGGTTGCAGGCATCCTCAAGGCACCTGCTGCCGCTGCTGCACGCATCATCGACGCACTGCGCCTCAAGCTTGAAGAAGAGAACGGTGCTCCGGCTGAAGCCGAAGCTCCCGCCGCTGAAGAAGCTCCTGCCGCAGAGGCTGACGCAGAAGCCGCAGCTGAGGCTCCGGCCGAAGCCGCTGCCGAAGAGAACTAATTCTCTCTCCCAAAAAGACTCCGGTGGATCGGAACGGCATCAAGCCCCGGCCACCTTTATAGGAAGGACGCCACACCATGGCGAAGCTCAGCAACGAAGAGCTCATTGAAGCTTTCAAGGAACTGACCATCATCGAGCTCTCCGAGTTCGTCAAGCTCTTCGAAGAGACCTTCGAAGTTACCGCTGCTGCTGTAGCTGTTGCCGGCCCCGCCGGTGGCGCTGCCGCTGAGGAAGCCGAAGAGAAGACCGAATTCGACGTCGTTCTCGAAGCTGCTGGCGACAAGAAGATCGCAGTGATCAAGGAAGTTCGCGCCATCACCTCCCTGGGCCTCAAGGAAGCCAAGGACCTGGTTGACAGCGCTCCCAAGGCTGTTCTCGAAGGCGCCACCAAGGAAGCTGCCGAGAAGGCAAAGGCTCAGCTCGAAGAAGCTGGCGCCACCGTTACCGTCAAGTAACACTGCTTTCTCAGGAATCCCCGTCCACTCCGGTGGGCGGGGATTCCTGCGTTTAACGGTTGGGTTCGCTGATGTCCGCGAGCACGGCGCCGAGGGCGGAGACCAGGGCATCGGCATCGACGAAGGCGCTGTAGCCGTGCTGGCCCGCGCCCATGGAAATCCGCTTGCCCGCGATGGTCCGGTCCGCGTAGACAGGCCATGCCGTGGTGCTGCCCAGGGGCGTGATGGTGCCACGCTCATAGCCGGTCGCCGCCAGGGCCACATCCGCCGCCGGCAGCGAGAGCTTGTTGACGCCCACCAGGCTGCGCAGCTTAGGCCAGGAGATCTGGCGGTCGCCCGGGATCAGGGCGAAGAGGAAGCTGCCGTCCTTGTGCTTGACCACGAGGGACTTCACAATGTCCGCCGGGCTGATGCCAAGGATCGCGGCCGCCTCCTCGAGGCTGTGGGCGGCCAGCCGTTCGACGAGCTGGACGTTCAGGCCGCGCGCGGCGGCGTCGGATAGGAAACGCTCCCTGCCCGACGCCGGAACAGCGTTCATCAGTCGCGGAACAGCAGGAGGGCCTCGCCTTGCCCGCCGCCTCCGCAGAGCGATACTGCCGCCTTGCCCTGGCCGCGGCGCTTCAGCTCATGCGCAGCGTGGAGTGCCAGCCGGGCACCGGAGGCGCCGATCGGGTGTCCCAGCGCGATGGCGCCGCCGTGGATGTTGCACTGCTCCAGCGGGTAGTCCAGATCCTTGAGGGACTGCACGGCCACTGAACCGAATGCTTCGTTGATCTCGATGAAGTCCAGGTCGGAAGTGCTCCAGCCGGCGCGGTCCAAAGCTTGCCCGATGGCGTTGGAAGGCTGCGAGTGCAGGGAATTGTCCGGCCCCGCCACCTGCCCGGGCTTGCCCACCACGGCCAGGTACTCCAGGCCGTTCTCCTCCGCGAACCTGCGCGAGGTCAGGACCAGGGCGGAGGCGCCGTCGGACAGGGGAGAGGAGTTGCCGGCCGTGATGGTGCCGTCCGTGACGAAGGCGGCCCGCAGCCCGGCCAGGGATTCGACGGTGGTGTCCGGCCGGACGCCCTCATCCGTAGAGACCACCACGGGATCACCCTTCCGCTGCTTGACGCTGATCGGTGAGATCTCGTCGTCGAACACGCCGTTCTTCGAAGCGATCGCGGCGCGCTGGTGCGAGTGGGCGGCCACGTTGTCCTGCGCGGTCCGGTCAATGCCCAACGTAAGGTTCTTGGATTCGGTGGAAAGGCCCATCGACTGGCCGTCGAACGCATCGGTCAGGCCGTCGTGAGCCGCAACGTCCAGCGCCTGGACGGTGCCGTAATTCCAGCCCTGGCGGGAGCCCGGTAGGACGTGCGGAGCCCGCGTCATTGATTCCTGGCCGCCGGCGACGACGATGGTGGCGTCGCCGGCACGGATCAGCCGCGCCGCGTCGATCACAGCGGTAAGTCCGGAGAGGCAGACCTTGTTGATGGTCACCGTGGGGACGTTCCAGCCGATGCCCGCGCCGATGGCGCTCTGGCGTGCCGGGTTCTGGCCCGCCCCGGCTTGCAGGACCTGGCCCATGATGACGGCGTCCACCCGATCGGCTTCCAATCCGCTTGCCGCGATGGCCGCCTTGATGGCGTGCGCCCCGAGCTCGACGGCGGTGAAGCTTGCCAGTTGCCCGTTCAGCCGGCCCTGCGGGGTGCGCGCGCCGGACAGGATGACAACATCGCTGTTGTCCGCGGAATTGCTCATGGTTGTTCTCTTCCGATCTTTGGTCAATGGTTGGCCTAAGGGTATCGTGAGCCCGGTCACCTATCCATTCAAACGCTGGGGAAGCTGGGCGCATTCCGGTTAGGTGCCCGTGGCAACGGTGCTTGCATTCTGTTGGCAAGTGGGGTAGACACGCGTGGAATTTTGCCGTATCGTAGATATTTGCGTCTTCCCTGTTTACCTTCAGCCTTCATATAGCGGTGGGCTTAGCCTGTTAGCTGCTCCATCAATGTGCCGTGAACAACGTCACCAGCATGGGCAGAACCAGGTCCCGGGTCATATAGCGGAACCGGATGGTAGCACTGCGGAGTCACTTCGCAGGGTGAAAGCGGGGGAGATCTGAAAACGCCTGAAGGTCTGTGGAAGGATCCCTCTTGGTCGCCTCGAGCACCTCTAATAACGAAACCGCTAACACGGCAAGCACCGATGGTGCGACTCGCCGGCTCTCATTCGCAAAGATTCACGAACCTCTTGACGTTCCGAATCTGCTTGCCCTGCAGACGGACAGCTTCGACTGGCTGGTCGGAAATGAACGCTGGCAGGCCCGCGTTGCGAAGGCCGTCGAAGAAGGCGACCTGAGCGTCGCCACCACCTCTGGTCTTTCCGACATCTTCGAAGAGATCTCCCCGATCGAGGACTTCCAGGGCACCATGTCCCTGAGCTTCTCCGATCCGGAGTTCGCTGATCCGAAGTACACCATGGCTGAATGCAAGGACCGGGACGCTACGTACTCGGCACCGCTGTACGTCAAGGCCGAATTCATGAACAACAACACGGGCGAAATCAAGCAGCAGACCGTGTTCATGGGTGACTTCCCGCTGATGACCGAGAAGGGCACCTTCGTCGTCAACGGCACCGAGCGTGTCGTCGTTTCCCAGCTGGTCCGTTCCCCGGGCGCCTACTTTGAGCGCGCCGCTGACAAGACCAGCGACAAGGACATCTTTACCGCAAAGATCATCCCGTCCCGCGGCGCCTGGTTCGAGCTCGAGATCGACAAGCGCGACCAGGTCGGCGTGCGCCTCGACCGCAAGCGCAAGCAGTCGGTCACGGTGCTGCTGAAGGCCCTCGGCTGGACCGAAGGCCAGATCCTCGAGGAGTTCGGCCAGTACGACTCCATGCGTGCAACGCTGGAGAAGGACGCCACCGAAACCCGCGAAGACGCCCTGCTGGATATCTACCGCAAGCTGCGTCCGGGCGAGCCGCCCACAGTCGAGGCTGCCCAGTCCCTGCTGGACAACCTGTACTTCAACTCCAAGCGCTACGATCTGGCCAAGGTTGGCCGCTACAAGATCAACCGCAAGCTTGGCATCGACCGCTCCCTTGGTGACAAGGAAGCTTCGGTCCTGCACGTTGAAGACATCGTCGCCATGATCAAGTTCCTCGTCGCGCTGCACGCCGGCGAGAAGACCCTCATGGGCAAGCGCGATGGCGAAGACCACGAGCTGCGCGTCGAGATCGACGACATCGACCACTTCGGCAACCGCCGCATCCGCGCCGTCGGCGAGCTCATTGAGAACCAGGTCCGCACCGGCCTGTCCCGCATGGAGCGCGTCGTCCGCGAACGCATGACCACGCAGGACGTCGAGGCAATCACGCCGCAGACCCTGATCAACATCCGTCCCGTGGTGGCAGCCATCAAGGAGTTCTTCGGAACCTCCCAGCTGTCCCAGTTCATGGACCAGAACAACCCGCTCTCGGGTCTGACCCACAAGCGCCGTCTGTCGGCGCTGGGCCCTGGCGGTCTGTCCCGTGACCGTGCAGGCATGGAAGTCCGAGACGTCCACCCGTCCCACTACGGACGTATGTGCCCCATCGAAACCCCTGAAGGCCCGAACATTGGTCTGATCGGTTCGCTGGCGTCCTACGGCCGCATCAACCCGTTCGGTTTCATCGAGACGCCGTACCGCCTGGTCAAGGACGGCGTCGTTTCTGACGACGTCCAGTACCTGACGGCCGACGACGAGGCAGAGGTCCTGATCGCACAGGCCAACGCTCCGCTCGACGAGAACAAGAGCTTCGCTGAAGAGACCGTCCTGGTCCGTGCCCGCGGTGGTGGAGGCGAGCCCGTGCTCGTTCCCGCCGCTGACGTGCAGTTCATGGACGTCTCCCCGCGCCAGATGGTGTCCGTGGCAACCGCACTGATCCCGTTCCTCGAGCACGACGACGCCAACCGTGCACTCATGGGTGCCAACATGCAGCGCCAGGCTGTGCCGCTGGTCCGTTCCGAGGCCCCGTTCGTGGGTACCGGCATGGAACGTGCAGCAGCCGTCGATGCCGGTGACGTCACCATCGCCAAGAAGGCCGGTGTGGTTACCGAGGTCTCCGCCGAGCTCGTCATCATGCTCAACGACGACGGCACGGAAACCAACTACCGCATCAACAAGTTCGCTCGCTCCAACCAGGGCAACTGCTACAACAACCGTGTCCTGGTGAACGAAGGCCAGCGCCTGGAAGTTGGCGGCATCATCGCCGACGGCCCGGCAACGGACCAGGGCGAGCTCGCCCTCGGTAAGAACCTGCTCGTGGCGTTCATGTCATGGGAAGGCCACAACTTCGAGGACGCCATCATCCTCTCGCAGCGCATCGTTGCCGAGGACGTCCTTTCCTCCATCCACATCGAGGAGCACGAGATCGATGCCCGCGACACCAAGCTTGGTGCCGAGGAAATCACCCGTGACATCCCCAACGTGTCCGAGGAAGTCCTGGCAGGCCTGGACGAGCGCGGCATCATCCACATCGGTGCCGAGGTTGAAGCCGGCGACATCCTGGTCGGAAAGGTCACCCCGAAGGGTGAAACCGAGCTGACCCCGGAAGAGCGCCTGCTCCGCGCCATCTTCGGCGAGAAGTCCCGCGAAGTGCGCGACACGTCCCTGAAGGTTCCGCACGGCGAGTCCGGCACCGTCATCGGCGTCCGCGTCTTCGACCGCGACAACGACGACGAACTGCCCCCGGGCGTCAACCAGCTGGTCCGCGTCTACGTGGCTGCCAAGCGCAAGATCACCGACGGCGACAAGCTCGCCGGCCGTCACGGCAACAAGGGTGTTATTTCCAAGATCCTGCCGATCGAGGACATGCCCTTCCTTGCCGACGGTACCCCCGTTGATATCGTCCTGAACCCGCTGGGTGTTCCGGGCCGTATGAACGTCGGCCAGGTGCTGGAAACGCACCTCGGCTGGGTGGCCAAGACGGGCTGGAAGATCGAAGGCGAACCGGAGTGGGCCAAGCAGCTGCCGAACCTGCCGCGCGAGAGTGGCCAGACCACTGTTGCAACGCCGGTCTTCGACGGCGCCCGCGAAGAAGAAATCACGGGCCTGCTCGACTCCACCAACGTGACCCGCGACGGTGACCGCCTGATTGACTCCTCGGGCAAGACGCGCCTGTTCGACGGCCGCTCCGGCGAGCCGTTCCCGGATCCGATCTCGGTCGGCTACATGTACATCCTGAAGCTCCACCACCTGGTGGACGACAAGATCCACGCCCGCTCCACCGGCCCGTACTCGATGATCACGCAGCAGCCGCTGGGTGGTAAGGCACAGTTCGGTGGCCAGCGCTTCGGTGAAATGGAAGTGTGGGCGCTCGAAGCTTACGGCGCCGCCTACACGCTCCAGGAACTGCTCACGATCAAGTCCGATGACATTCACGGCCGCGTGAAGGTCTACGAGGCGATCGTCAAGGGCGAGAACATCCCTGAGCCGGGTGTTCCCGAATCCTTCAAGGTGTTGATCAAGGAAATGCAGTCGCTGTGCCTGAACGTGGAAGTACTTTCCACCGACGGAACCACAATTGAAATGCGTGACTCTGATGACGCAGTCTTCACGGCTGCGGAAGAACTGGGCATCGATCTGTCTCGTGCAGAGCCCAGCTCCGTAGAAGAGGTCTAAGGAGTCCGACGACGGCGGGCGGGCCGTCCGCCGTCGTCCTCCTCCCTCTCCCCGCAAGCAAGACTTCAGAATTTAGAGAACAAGAGAGAACAGGGACCATATGTCCAGCGAATCCTCCTTCGGCCTCATGCAGATCGGCCTCGCCACCGCGGAAGACATCCGCGGCTGGTCGTACGGCGAGGTTAAGAAGCCGGAAACCATCAACTACCGCACGCTCAAGCCCGAGAAGGACGGCCTCTTCTGCGAGAAGATCTTCGGCCCGTCCCGCGACTGGGAATGCTACTGCGGCAAGTACAAGCGCGTGCGCTTCAAGGGCATCATCTGTGAGCGGTGTGGCGTTGAGGTCACCCGTGCCAAGGTGCGCCGTGAGCGCATGGGCCACATCGAACTGGCCGCTCCCGTAACCCACATCTGGTACTTCAAGGGTGTTCCGTCCCGCCTGGGCTACCTCCTTGACCTGGCTCCGAAGGACCTCGAAAAGGTCATCTACTTCGCTGCCTACATGATCACCAGCGTCGACGAAGAAAACCGCCACGCGGAACTGCCCAACCTGCAGGTTGAGCATGACGTCGAGAAGAAGCAGCTGATCGACAACCGCGACTCGGACATCGCCGCGATCGCCCGCGACCTTGAGAACGAGCTTGCCCGTCTCGAGGGTGAGGGTGCCAAGGCTGCCGACAAGAAGAAGGCACGCGACTCGGCCGACCGCCAGATGGCGAACGTCCGCAAGCGCGCCGACGCAGAGATCGAGCGCCTCGAGCAGGTCTGGGACCGCTTCAAGAACCTGAAGGTCGCTGACCTCGAAGGTGACGAGGGCCTGTACCGCGAACTGCGTGACCGCTACGGCATGTACTTCGAGGGCTCCATGGGTGCCGAGGCCATCAAGAAGCGTCTTGAGAACTTCGACATGCAGGCCGAGTCCGACAACCTGCGCGACATCATCGCCAACGGCAAGGGCCAGCGCAAGACCCGCGCCCTGAAGCGCCTGAAGGTGGTCAACGCGTTCCTGACCACCAACAACAGCCCGCTCGGCATGGTGCTGGACGCCGTCCCGGTGATCCCGCCGGAACTGCGCCCGATGGTCCAGCTGGACGGTGGCCGCTTCGCGACCTCCGACCTCAACGACCTCTACCGCCGCGTGATCAACCGCAACAACCGACTCAAGCGACTGCTTGACCTGGGTGCTCCGGAGATCATCGTCAACAACGAGAAGCGCATGCTTCAGGAAGCTGTTGACAGCCTCTTCGACAACGGCCGCCGCGGCCGTCCGGTCACCGGACCGGGCAACCGTCCGCTGAAGTCCCTGAGCGACATGCTCAAGGGCAAGCAGGGCCGTTTCCGCCAGAACCTGCTCGGCAAGCGCGTCGACTACTCCGGCCGTTCGGTCATCGTCGTCGGCCCGCAGCTGAAGCTGCACCAGTGTGGCCTGCCCAAGCAGATGGCACTGGAGCTCTTCAAGCCGTTCGTGATGAAGCGCCTGGTTGACCTCAACCACGCCCAGAACATCAAGTCGGCCAAGCGCATGGTCGAGCGTTACCGTCCGCAGGTCTGGGACGTGCTGGAAGAGATCATCACCGAACACCCGGTGCTGCTCAACCGTGCACCTACCCTGCACCGCCTCGGTATCCAGGCATTCGAGCCGCAGCTTGTTGAAGGCAAGGCCATCCAGCTTCACCCGCTGGTTTGTGGCGCGTTCAACGCTGACTTCGACGGCGACCAGATGGCAGTCCACCTGCCGCTGAGCCCCGAAGCCCAGGCTGAGGCACGCATCCTGATGCTGTCTTCCAACAACATCCTGAAGCCGTCCGACGGCCGTCCGGTGACCCTGCCTTCGCAGGATATGATCATCGGCCTCTACCACCTGACCACCAAGCGTGTGGGTTCAGCCGGTGAAGGCCGTATCTTCGGCTCGGTCTCCGAGGCCATCATGGCGTTCGACGCCCACGAGCTGCACCTGAACTCCCAGGTCAAGATCCGTCTTGAGGGCTTTGTTCCTTACGCCGGCTGGGAAGCTCCGGAAGGCTGGGAGCCGGGTCAGCCCGCACTGGTGGACACCTCCCTGGGCCAGGTTCTCTTCAACGAGACCCTGCCCGAGGACTACCCGTGGGTTGAGGCTGTAGCCGACAAGGGCGAACTCTCGCGGATCGTCAACGACCTCGCGGAGCGCTACCCGAAGGTCGTCACTGCCGCAACGCTGGACAACCTCAAGGACGCCGGTTTCTACTGGGCCACCCGCTCGGGCGTCACCGTCGCCATCTCCGACATCGAGGTGCCGGAGGAGAAGCCGGCCATCCTCGCCGGTTACGAGGAGCGCGCCGCCAAGATCCAGGGACAGTACGACAAGGGCCTGATCGACGACGACGAGCGTCGCCAGGAACTGATCGAGATCTGGAACAAGGCGACCAACGAGATCGCCCAGGTCATGCGCGACAGCCTCTCGCCGATGAACACCATCAACCGCATGGTGTCCTCCGGTGCACGTGGTAACTGGATGCAGGTCCGTCAGATCGCGGGTATCCGTGGCCTGGTGGCCAACCCGAAGGGTGAAATCATCCCGCGTCCGATCAAGTCCTCCTACCGTGAGGGCCTGTCGGTGCTGGAGTACTTCATCGCGACGCACGGTGCACGTAAGGGTCTTGCCGACACCGCGCTGCGTACCGCCAACTCGGGTTACCTGACCCGTCGTCTGGTGGACGTTTCGCAGGACGTCATTGTCCGTGAAGAGGACTGCGGCACCGAGCGCGGCCTTGTCACCCCGATCGCCGTGGCTGACGCCAACGGTGAGCTGACACTGGACGAGAACGTCGAGAACAGCGCCTACGCCCGTACGCTTGCCGTGGACGTCGTTGACTCCAAGGGCAACGTCCTGGCTGCCGGCGGTACCGACTGCGGCGACGTCGTGATCGCTGAGCTGTTCGCAGCCGGCATCACCGAGGTCAAGGTCCGCTCTGTACTCACCTGTGAGTCCAGCGTCGGCACCTGCGCCCTGTGCTACGGCCGTTCGCTGGCCACCGGCAAGACCGTGGACATCGGAGAGGCTGTCGGCATCATCGCCGCTCAGTCGATCGGTGAGCCCGGTACCCAGCTGACCATGCGTACGTTCCACACCGGTGGTGCTGTTTCCGCCAGCGGTGGCGACGACATCACCCAGGGTCTGCCCCGTATCCAGGAGCTCTTCGAAGCCCGTACCCCGAAGGGTGTGGCGCCGATTGCGGAAGCAGCCGGCCGCATCACCATCGAGGAATCCGAGCGCCAGATGCGTCTGGTGATCACTCCGGACGACGGTTCCGAAGAGATCGCCTACCCGGTCCTGCGCCGGTCGCGCCTTCTGATCGAAGACGGCCAGCACGTCACGGTGGGCCAGAAGCTCATCAACGGTCCGGTCGACCCGAAGCAGGTCCTGCGCATCATGGGCCCGCGTGCCGCACAGAAGTTCCTCGTGGACGAAGTGCAGGGCGTGTACCGCAGCCAGGGCATTGGCATCCACGACAAGCACGTGGAAGTCATCGTCCGCCAGATGCTGCGCCGCGTCACGGTCATCGAATCCGGCGACTCCGACCTGCTCCCGGGTGAGCTAGCCGAGCGCAGCCGGTTCGAGGACGCCAACCGCCGCGTTGTATCCGAGGGCAAGACTCCGGCTTCCGGACGTCCCGAGCTCATGGGTATCACCAAGGCGTCGCTGGCCACCGAGTCCTGGCTGTCCGCAGCTTCCTTCCAGGAGACCACCCGCGTCCTGACGCAGGCGGCCATGGAAGGCAAGAGCGACCCGCTGCTCGGCCTCAAGGAGAACGTCATCATCGGTAAGCTGATCCCGGCCGGCACGGGCCTCCCGCGCTACACCGAGATCACGGTGGAACCGACTGAAGAAGCAAAGGCCAACCTGTTCACCGGCCCGAGCGCATTCAGCGATTTCTCCTACGACACGCTGGGCGGCGACGGGGCTCCTGAGTTCCACGCCATCCCGCTGGATGACTACGACCTCGGAAACGACTTCCGCTAAGAGTTAGTCGCTCCACAAAGGAAGGACCCCGCACTCACTGAGTGCGGGGTCCTTCCCCGTTTGCGCCTTACACCCGATTAAGCCTCCAGATCAAGCCATGCTAGACTTTGTGTAATTGTTCTGTGTGGCAGTGGATGAAGGCCGCCGCAGCATCATTTCGGTTTTGTTCTCATGATGTTGGGTGGAGCCTGTTTCCGGGTTGCGGGCTACGTGCGCAACGAATGCCGCACTTTTGCACGCCCACGGACCGTTTAGGATCCGAAGCCGCAGGGACAACGCCAAAGCTCTCACGCAACACAGGCTGTCGCCTGGCGCGGGGCAGAGATCAACCAACGGAGAACACGAAAGTGCCTACGATTAACCAGCTGGTCCGCAAGGGCCGCACGCCTAAGGTCAAAAAGACCAAGGCACCCGCGCTGAACGGCAGCCCGATGCGCCGCGGTGTTTGCACCCGCGTTTACACCACCACCCCGAAGAAGCCGAACTCGGCTCTGCGTAAGGTTGCACGTGTGCGCCTCAACGGTGGTATCGAAGTAACCGCCTACATCCCCGGTGTTGGCCACAACCTCCAGGAGCACTCCATCGTGCTCGTTCGTGGTGGTCGTGTGAAGGACCTTCCCGGTGTCCGCTACAAGATCGTTCGTGGTGCCCTCGATACCCAGGGTGTGAAGAACCGTAAGCAGGCGCGCAGCCGCTACGGCGCAAAGATGGAGAAGAAGTAATATGCCTCGCAAGGGTCCGGCCCCGAAGCGGCCGCTCGTATCAGATCCCGTTTACGGCTCCCCGCTGGTTACCCAGCTGATCAACAAGGTGCTGGTTGACGGTAAGAAGTCCACCGCTGAGCGCATCGTTTACGGCGCCCTCGAAGGTGCCCGCGCGAAGTCCGGCGGCGACCCCGTTGCAGCCCTCAAGAAGGCCATGGACAACGTCAAGCCTTCCCTCGAGGTCCGCTCCCGCCGTGTCGGTGGCGCCACCTACCAGGTTCCGGTTGAGGTCAAGCCGGGCCGCTCCACCGCACTCGCCCTGCGTTGGCTGGTCGGCTACTCCAAGGCCCGCCGCGAAAAGACGATGACCGAGCGCCTCCAGAACGAAATCCTGGATGCCTCCAACGGTCTCGGTGCCGCTGTGAAGCGTCGCGAAGACACCCACAAGATGGCCGAGTCCAACAAGGCCTTCGCCCACTACCGCTGGTAAAACTTCCCGTACGCCGCCGGCTCAGACGAGCCGGCGGCGAACGCGTAGTCCATCCGAAAGGGAGACACCGTGGCACAGGACGTGCTTACAGACCTTAGTAAGGTCCGCAACATCGGCATCATGGCCCACATCGATGCCGGCAAGACCACCACCACCGAGCGCATCCTGTTCTACACAGGTGTGAACCACAAGATCGGCGAAACGCACGACGGCGCTTCGACCACCGACTGGATGGAACAGGAGAAGGAGCGCGGCATCACCATCACGTCTGCCGCCGTGACCTGCTTCTGGGAGAACAACCAGATCAACATCATTGACACCCCGGGCCACGTGGACTTCACGGTTGAGGTTGAGCGCTCCCTGCGCGTCCTCGACGGTGCAGTTGCCGTCTTCGATGGCAAGGAAGGCGTTGAGCCGCAGTCTGAGACCGTTTGGCGTCAGGCTGACAAGTACAACGTTCCGCGTATCTGCTTCGTCAACAAGATGGACAAGCTGGGCGCTGACTTCTACTTCACCGTGGACACCATCATCAGCCGCCTCGGTGCCAAGCCGCTGGTCATGCAGCTGCCGATCGGTGCCGAGAACGACTTCATCGGCGTCGTCGACCTGCTGTACATGCGTTCACTCGTATGGCCTGGCGATGCCAAGGGTGACGTCACCATGGGCGCCAAGTACGAAATCCGCGAGATCCCGGAAGACCTCAAGGCCAAGGCCGAGGAATACCGCGCAAACCTCGTGGAAGCCGTCGCAGAGGCCTCCGAAGAACTCATGGAGAAGTACCTCGAAGGTGAAGAAATCACCATCGATGAGCTCAAGGCCGGCATCCGCAAGATGACGATCAATTCCGAGATCTACCCGGTGTTCTGTGGTTCCGCGTTCAAGAACCGTGGCGTTCAGCCGATGCTCGATGCTGTTGTCGACTACCTGCCGAACCCGCTCGACGTCCCGCCGATGATCGGTCACGATCCCCGCGACGAAGAGAAGGAACTGACCCGCAAGCCTTCTTCCGAAGAGCCGTTCTCTGCACTGGCCTTCAAGATTGCTGCGCACCCGTTCTTCGGCCAGCTCACCTTCATCCGCGTGTACTCCGGTCACGTGGAAGCAGGCGCACAGGTGGTCAACTCCACCAAGGGCAAGAAGGAGCGCATCGGCAAGCTGTTCCAGATGCACGCCAACAAGGAAATGCCGGTTGACGGCGCTACCGCGGGCCACATCTACGCAGCCATCGGTCTGAAGGACACCACCACGGGCGACACCCTGTGCGACTCCAGCAACCAGATCGTTCTCGAGTCCATGAGCTTCCCGGAGCCCGTGATCTCGGTTGCCATCGAGCCCAACACCAAGGGTGACCAGGAGAAGCTCTCCACGGCCATCCAGAAGCTCTCCGCTGAGGACCCGACCTTCCAGGTCTCCCTCAACGAAGACACCGGCCAGACCATCATCGCCGGCATGGGCGAGCTTCACCTGGACATCCTGGTGGACCGCATGCGCCGCGAGTTCAAGGTCGAGGCCAACGTTGGCAAGCCGCAGGTTGCTTACCGCGAAACCATCAAGCGTGCTGTTGAGCGTCACGACTACACGCACAAGAAGCAGACCGGTGGTTCCGGCCAGTTCGCAAAGATCCAGATTGCGATCGAGCCGATGGACACCTCCGAAGGTGAGCTGTACGAGTTCGAGAACAAGGTCACCGGTGGCCGCGTTCCGCGCGAGTACATCCCCTCGGTTGACGCCGGTATCCAGGATGCACTGAACGACGGCGTCCTGGCCGGTTACCCGGTTGTCGGCATCAAGGCCACGCTGATTGACGGCGCGTACCACGATGTTGACTCGTCGGAAATGGCGTTCAAGATCGCCGGCCGTATGGCTTTCAAGGAAGCCGCACGCAAGGCGAACCCTGTTCTGCTCGAACCGCTGATGGATGTCGAGGTCCGCACCCCTGAGGAATACATGGGTGAAGTTATCGGTGACCTCAACTCCCGCCGTGGCCAGATGCAGTCCATGGAGGATGCCCAGGGCGTCAAGGTTGTCCGCGCGCACGTCCCGCTGTCCGGCATGTTCGGCTACATCGGTGATCTGCGTTCAAAGACCCAGGGCCGCGCTGTGTACTCCATGACGTTCAACAGCTACGCCGAGGTCCCGAAGGCAGTTGCCGACGAGATCATCCAGAAGTCCCGCGGCGAGTAGTCCTTAGGACTGTCCACGCGACAAGCTGCGAAAAACCGGGTGGGTTTCCCCTGCGGAACACACCTAGTGCGGATGGCCGGAACACTGGTTCCGGCCCGGTTCCGGCCATCAGCACGAACAGGCTCTAGGCACTAGTATTAGTTCCTGAATCTGAAATTTCACCAATCCAAAGCCCCCAAGTAGACTTACTGGAGTTTCTGCCGCGATAAGCGCGGTTGAAGGTAAGCCATTTGAAAAACGTTCTAGGAGGAACCTGTGGCAAAGGCAAAGTTCGAGCGGACTAAGCCGCACGTTAACATCGGTACCATTGGTCACGTTGACCACGGTAAGACGACGTTGACGGCCGCCATTTCCAAGGTGCTGTACGACAAGTACCCGACTCTCAACGAGAAGCGTGACTTCGCGTCGATCGACTCTGCTCCCGAAGAGCGTCAGCGCGGCATTACCATCAACATCTCCCACGTTGAGTACCAGACCGAGAAGCGCCACTACGCACACGTAGACGCTCCGGGTCACGCTGACTACATCAAGAACATGATCACCGGTGCTGCTCAGATGGACGGCGCAATCCTCGTGGTTGCCGCTACTGACGGTCCGATGGCCCAGACCCGCGAGCACGTTCTGCTCGCCCGCCAGGTTGGTGTTCCCTACCTGCTGGTCGCGCTGAACAAGGCAGACATGGTTGACGACGAGGAACTCCTCGACCTCGTCGAAATGGAAGTTCGTGAGCTCCTGAGCTCGCAGGGCTTCGACGGCGACGAAGCACCGGTTGTCCGCGTTTCCGGCCTGAAGGCTCTGGAAGGCGACCCGGAGTGGGTCAAGTCCGTTGAGGACCTGATGGCTGCTGTCGACGAGTCCGTTCCGGACCCCGTACGTGACCGTGACAAGCCGTTCCTGATGCCGATCGAAGATGTCTTCACCATCACCGGTCGTGGCACCGTTGTGACGGGCCGCGCCGAGCGCGGTACCCTCGCCATCAACTCTGAGGTCGAGATCGTCGGTATCCGCCCGGTCCAGAAGACCACGGTTACCGGTATCGAGATGTTCCACAAGCAGCTCGACGAAGCATGGGCCGGCGAGAACTGTGGCCTGCTGCTCCGCGGTCTGAAGCGTGACGACGTCGAGCGTGGCCAGGTTGTCGTCAAGCCGGGTTCCATCACCCCGCACACCGACTTCGAGGCCAACGTCTACATCCTTTCCAAGGACGAAGGCGGACGTCACAACCCGTTCTACTCGAACTACCGCCCGCAGTTCTACTTCCGTACCACGGACGTAACCGGCGTTATCACCCTGCCGGAAGGCACGGAAATGGTTATGCCCGGCGACAACACTGAGATGACCGTTGCGCTCATCCAGCCGATCGCTATGGAAGAGGGCCTCGGCTTCGCTATCCGTGAAGGCGGCCGCACCGTTGGTTCGGGACGTGTCACCAAGATCATCAAGTAACTCTTGCTGATTGCGGATCGGAAGGCCGGCTGACGGCCTGACGTGATGTTCGAAAACAGCCCCGCTGCTACTCGCAGCGGGGCTGTTTTTGTATCCGCAGTTCCCGTCAGTGGGCAGCGGGCCGGCCTGATAGGGTTAGTGCTCGCGAGAGAGAGGAACATCATGGGTTGGCTTATATTCCTGCTGGTGGTTGCCGCCGTGGTGGTGGGCGTTGTTTGGGCGAAGAAGCACTTCCGCCACGAGATTGAACGCGCCAAGCGGATCAACCGGGCGAACAAGAACCAGTAGGCGCGCCCGCGGACCTCGCTGCCTGGTCCAAGTGGCGGGCCAGATATTCGATGCGCTTTGAGTCCGCTGTGGGACCGGTGACATTCTCGGGCTCCGGAAAGCTTGCGCCGCTCTCGGTGATGTACACGGCCGGCAAGGCGCCCCATACCTGTCCTAGGCTCCCGCAGCAGGATGCTTAGATGGTCCGCCGCCACCGGCAACCCGAAGCATGTGGTGGGGTATCGTCCGTGGCCGAGCAGCTGGTGATGGACCGAGGGCAGCGCGTTGAACAGCAGGTCGCGGTCGGGCGCGTGGACGCCGAGTGCGTAGCCGTTCAGTGTGACGGAGACGGGTTCGTTGAGTGTTAGCCATTGCGCCACCCGGTCGCCGAGCCCCGTTCCGGCGGCTGCCGCATACTCCGCGAAGTGCCCAGCCGTAGCGCGGTCCATCCAGCCGCCGCTGCGTTCAAGGGGGAGGGGAGTGCGGGCCGGTAATGCGCCATCCGGGGCTCGATTCGCTTCCTCGGACAAATTCCGGCATACTAGATGAGTTGTTCAAGCGCTTTTTCGCGTCCCGATCCGGATAATGCCGGGTGTCAGGGTCCAGGTTGAAGCCCAAACATAACCCACCCCCCAAGGAAATGCGGGCTCGTGCGTTTTGCACAGCGCGACACGCCCGACCGCGGGGGTCGGTTACGTCGGCAGGTTGAGGAACCCGGATTCATCCGGATTCAGCTTGTGCGGCGGGTGGTAGTTAAGACTTCAAATGCTTCGGCAGCCACATGCAACACGCAAGTAAACAGAGCAGCACTTACTGAAAGAGAGTCAGGCGACATGGCGGGACAAAAAATCCGCATCCGGCTGAAGTCATACGACCACGAGGTCATTGACGTTTCAGCACGGAAGATCGTTGAGACGGTCACGCGCGCAGGCGCAACGGTAGTCGGCCCCGTGCCGCTGCCGACGGAGAAGAACGTGTACTGCGTTATCCGCTCTCCCCACAAGTACAAGGACAGCCGCGAGCACTTTGAAATGCGCACGCACAAGCGTCTGATCGACATCATCGACCCCACGCCCAAGGCTGTTGACTCGCTCATGCGTCTCGACCTGCCGGCCGACGTGAACATCGAAATCAAGCTGTAGGGAGGTGCTGAGAGACTATGACCGCAACCCGTAACGTAAAGGGCCTGCTGGGCACGAAGCTCGGCATGACCCAGGTCTGGGACGAGAACAACAAGCTCATCCCCGTCACTGTTGTCCAGGCTGACTCAAACGTCATCACCCAGCTGCGTAACGCAGAAGTTGATGGCTACGTCGCCGTTCAGATCGGCTACGGCCAGATCGATCCCCGCAAGGTCACCAAGCCGCTGGCTGGTCACTTTGAAAAGGCAGGCGTCACGCCTCGCCGTCACGTCGTCGAACTCCGTACCGCAGATGCTGCTGAGTACGAGCTGGGCCAGGAGCTCTCTGTAGAGGTCTTCGAAGCCGGCCAGAAGATCGACGTCGTAGGCACCACCAAGGGTAAGGGCTTCGCCGGTGTTATGAAGCGTCACGGCTTCCACGGCGTTGGAGCTTCCCACGGTGCCCACAAGAACCACCGTAAGCCCGGTTCTATCGGTGGAGCATCCACCCCGAGCCGCGTCTTCAAGGGCATGAAAATGGCCGGCCGCATGGGCGCCGTTCGTCACACCACGCTGAACCTCACTGTTCACGCGGTTGACGTCGAGAAGTCGCTGCTCCTGATCAAGGGTGCCGTCCCCGGCGCCCGCGGCCAGGTCGTACTCGTACGCACCGCCGTGAAGGGAGCCTAGTTAAATGACTAGCACTGTCAAGGTTGACCTGCCTGCAGAGATCTTCGACGTTCAGACCAACGTGCCGCTGCTGCACCAGGTCGTCGTTGCACAGCTCGCTGCTGCTCGCCAGGGTACCCACAAGACCAAGACCCGCGCCGAAGTTTCCGGTGCAGGCCGCAAGCCGTTCAAGCAGAAGGGTACCGGCCGCGCCCGTCAGGGTTCGATCCGTGCTCCTCACATGACCGGTGGTGGCGTTGTCCACGGTCCCACCCCGCGTGACTACAGCCAGCGCACCCCCAAGAAGATGATTGCTGCTGCACTTCGCGGCGCACTGTCTGACCGCGCCCGTAACGGACGCATCCACGTTATTGCTGATGTGGTTGCCGGCGACAAGCCGTCCTCCAAGGAAGCACTGGCAACGCTGCGCGGCGTCTCCGAGCGCAAGAACCTGCTCGTTGTCATTGAGCGCGCCAACGATGTTGCTGCACTGTCCGTGCGCAACCTCGAGGAAGTTCACGTTCTGTACGCAGACCAGCTGAACACCTACGACGTTCTCGTTTCTGACGACGTAGTCTTCACCAAGGCTGCCTATGAAGCATTCGTTGCTGACAAGGCTGCAAAGAACGAGGAGGATGCCAAGTGAGCGCAGCCACCATCAAAGACCCGCGCGACGTCGTGCTTGCACCCGTCGTCTCGGAAAAGAGCTACGGCCTGATCGACGAGGGCAAGTACACCTTCCTGGTGGACCCCCGCTCGAACAAGACCGAGATCAAGCTGGCCGTGGAGAAGATCTTCTCCGTCAAGGTCGAATCGATCAACACCATCAACCGTGCCGGTAAGCGCAAGCGCACCAAATTCGGCTGGGGAACCCGCAAGAACACCAAGCGTGCCATTGTGACCCTCAAAGAAGGCACGATCGACATCTTCGGCGGTCCGCTCGCGTAGCGGAGACCACTTTAACGAGGAAATGAATTATGGGAATCCGTAAATACAAGCCGACTACCCCGGGCCGTCGCGGCTCGAGCGTAGCGGACTTCACTGAAATCACGCGGTCGACGCCGGAAAAGTCGTTGGTACGTCCGCTGCCCAAAAAGGGTGGCCGTAACAACACCGGTAAGATCACGACCCGTCACAAGGGTGGTGGCCACAAGCGCCAGTACCGTCTGATCGACTTCCGTCGCCACGACAAGGACGGCGTCAACGCCCGCGTTGCCGAAATCGAGTACGATCCGAACCGCACGGCTCGCATCGCCCTCCTGCACTACGTTGATGGCACCAAGCGTTACATCATCGCCCCGAACAAGCTCTCCCAGGGCGACTTCGTGGAAGCCGGCGCGGACGCTGACATCAAGCCTGGCAACAACCTGCCCCTGCGCAACATCCCCGTGGGTACGGTTATCCACGCGGTTGAGCTGCGCCCGGGCGGCGGTGCCAAGATGGCCCGTTCCGCCGGTGCTTCTGTTCAGCTCGTCGCCAAGGAAGGCCGTTTCGCCCAGCTGCGTCTGCCCTCCGGCGAAATCCGCAACGTTGACGTGCGCTGCCGCGCCACGATCGGCGAGGTCGGCAACGCCGAGCAGTCGAACATCAACTGGGGCAAGGCCGGCCGTATGCGGTGGAAGGGCGTTCGCCCGACCGTCCGTGGTGTCGCCATGAACCCGGTTGACCACCCGCACGGTGGTGGTGAAGGTAAGACCTCCGGTGGTCGTCACCCGGTCAACCCGAACGGTAAGCCTGAAGGCCGTACCCGCCGCCCCAACAAAGAGAGCGACAAGCTTATTGTTCGTCGCCGTCGTACTGGCAAGAACAAGCGATAGGAGCCTGGACACATGCCACGCAGCCTGAAAAAAGGTCCTTTCGTTGACCAGCACCTCTTTGTGAAGGTGGACAGGGAAAACGAAAAGGGCACCAAGAACGTCATCAAGACCTGGTCCCGCCGCTCGATGATCATCCCCGACATGCTCGGGCACACGATCGCCGTGCACGACGGACGCAAGCACATCCCGGTGTTTGTCACCGAGTCGATGGTCGGGCACAAGCTCGGCGAATTCGCTCCTACGCGGACATTCCGCGGCCATGTCAAGGACGACCGTAAGGGCAAGCGCCGCTAGGCGCCTGCACTTACGTCAAAGACGAGAGAAGGAAAGCAATGGAAGCCAAGGCAATTGCGCGCCACATCCGCGTAACGCCTATGAAGGCCCGGCGCGTCGTCAACCTTGTTCGTGGTAAGCAAGCGAACGAGGCTCTGGCAATTCTGAAGTTTGCCCCCCAGGCAGCTTCGGAGCCGGTATTCAAGGTAGTTCAGTCGGCAATCTCCAACGCCCGGGTCCTCGCGGACCGTGACGGTGTTGCGTTCGACGAAGGTGACCTCATCATCAGCGAAGCGTTTGTTGATGAAGGCCCGACCATGAAGCGGTTCCAGCCGCGTGCTCAGGGTCGTGCATTTCAGATCAAGAAGCGCACCAGCCACATCACCGTGGTAGTCGCTACCCCGGAGAAAGAGGAGGCTCGCTAAGTGGGACAGAAAGTAAACCCGCACGGGTTCCGACTCGGCATCACCACCGATCACGTATCGCACTGGTTCGCTGACAGCACCAAGTCCGGCCAGCGGTACAAGGACTTCGTTCGCGAAGACATCCGTATCCGCCAGCTCATGTCCACGGGCATGGAGCGCGCCGGCATCGCCAAGGTTGAGATCGAGCGCACCCGCGACCGTGTCCGCGTGGACATCCACACGGCACGTCCGGGCATCGTCATCGGCCGCCGCGGCGCCGAGGCAGACCGCATCCGCGGCGAGCTCGAAAAGCTCACCGGCAAGCAGGTTCAGCTGAACATCCTCGAGGTCAAGAACCCCGAGATGGAAGCCCAGCTTGTTGCCCAGGGTGTTGCAGAGCAGCTGACTTCCCGCGTGGCTTTCCGCCGTGCGATGAAGAAGGCCATGCAGTCCGCACAGCGTGCCGGTGCCAAGGGTATCCGTATCGCTTGCTCGGGCCGTCTGGGTGGCGCAGAAATGTCCCGCTCGGAGTTCTACCGCGAAGGCCGTGTGCCCCTGCACACCCTCCGCGCGAACATCGACTACGGCTTCTACGAAGCCAAGACCACCTTCGGCCGCATCGGCGTGAAGGTCTGGATCTACAAGGGCGACGTCACCTCCAAGGAACTGGCTCAGCAGGCAGCTGCTGCTCCGTCCCGGGGCCGTTCCGGCGACCGTCCGGGCCGCCCGGGTGGCGCTGACCGTGGTGACCGCCGTCGTCGTACCGACCGTCCGGCAGCCGACGCAGCACCTGCTGCTGCAGCTCCGGCAGCCGAGGCAGCAGCTCCGGCACAGGCAGCAGAAGGAGGACAGGCTTAAATGCTTATCCCACGTCGAGTCAAGCACCGTAAGCAGCACCACCCGGGTCGTTCCGGCGCTGCCACGGGCGGTACCAAGGTCTCCTTCGGTGAGTACGGCATCCAGGCCCTGAGCCCGGCATACGTCACGAACCGTCAGATCGAATCTGCCCGTATTGCGATGACCCGCCACATCAAGCGTGGCGGTAAGGTCTGGATCAACATCTACCCGGACCGTCCGCTGACCAAGAAGCCTGCCGAAACCCGCATGGGTTCCGGTAAGGGTTCGCCGGAATGGTGGGTCGCCAACGTCAAGCCGGGCCGGGTTCTCTTTGAACTCTCCGGTGTCAGTGATGAGGTAGCTCGCGAGGCCCTGCGCCTGGCGATCCACAAGCTCCCGTTGAAGGCACGCATTGTGCGTCGCGAAGGTGGTGAATAGAAATGGCAGTTGGGTCAAAGGATCTTGCACCCGCACAGCTGGACGGTTTCGACAACGAGCGTCTCGTTGAAGAACTCCGCAAGTCCAAGGAAGAGCTGTTCAACCTGCGTTTCCAGTCCGCCACCGGACAGCTGGAGAACCACGGTCGTCTGCGCGCGGTAAAGAAGGACATCGCCCGCATCTACACCGTTCTCCGTGAGCGCGAGCTGGGCATTCGTGCCGAGGTTGCCGCACCGGTTGTGGAAGCCAAGGAAGAAAAGAAGTCCAAGAAGTCTGCAGCTAAGAAGGCTGAAAAGCCTGCCGAGGCTGAGACCGAGGAGGACGCCAAGTGAGTGAAAAGGACGAGAACGTGACGGAAACTGCTACGGCAGCTACGGCTGAGCAGCGCGGTTACCGTAAGACGCGTCGCGGCTACGTGGTCTCTGACAAGATGGACAAGACCATCGTTGTTCAGGTTGAAGACCGCGTGAAGCACGCCCTGTACGGCAAGGTCATCCGCCGCACCTCTAAGGTCAAGGCACACGACGAGCAGAACACCGCCGGCATCGGCGACCTGGTTGTCATCGCCGAGACCCGCCCGCTGTCCGCCACCAAGAACTGGCGGCTCGTGGAGATCCTCGAGAAGGCTAAGTAACACCTGCAGCATCGCCCCTGGCGGCTGTAACGGAAACCCCCGTTCCCTTTGGGAGCGGGGGTTTCCTCGTTAAGCGGGGGGCGGCTGTCACGCGGCGCAGGTTTTTGGCACGCGTACGACGGCGGCAGGCCGGGTTTTCGGGGGAGTGAAGAGCCAGGTGGGCCGAAAGGCTGCCGTGAGTGACGCCGTCGTACGTTGCGGGGGAGCGCTGCCGGGTGATATGGGGATGCCCGGGAAATGTGCTAGGATATTGAGTTTGTATGGCGCCTGTTGTGCGCCGACAGCAAACCTCGTAAACAATCGTGCCACGGCATAGTGTTCCCCTGCGCCTCGAAGGGCTGGGAAGCAACTGTTTGTGGCACGGGCGTTTAGGCCTGGTCTGGCAAAATCCAGTCAGGTCAAGAGACACCCCGATCAACCGTTCCGCAAGGCTCATTCCGTAGGAAGATTTTCGGTCTGAGAACCGGCGCGACGCAAGGAGTAAATAGTGATTCAGCAGGAGTCGCGACTCAAGGTCGCCGACAACACGGGTGCTAAGGAAATCCTTACCATTCGCGTTCTCGGTGGATCTGGCCGTCGCTACGCAGGCATTGGCGACGTCATCGTCGCAACCGTCAAGGATGCAATTCCGGGCGGCAACGTAAAGAAGGGCGACGTCGTCAAGGCTGTCATCGTCCGTACCAAGAAGGAACGCCGCCGTGCGGATGGTTCCTACATCAAGTTTGACGAGAACGCAGCCGTCATCCTGAAGAACGACGGTGACCCCCGCGGTACCCGTATCTTCGGACCGGTTGGTCGTGAACTCCGTGACAAGAAGTTCATGAAGATCGTTTCTCTGGCTCCGGAGGTGCTCTAGTCCATGGCTAAGATCAAGAAGGGTGACCTGGTACAGGTCATCACTGGCGCCAAGGCTGAGCGCGGCGGCGACCGTGGCAAGCAGGGCAAGGTTCTGCGCGTGTTCCCGGAAACCAACCGCGTGCTGGTTGAGGGTATCAACCGCGTAACCAAGCACACCAAGGTCGGACAGTCGCAGCGCGGCACCAAGACCGGCGGCATCGAGGTTGTCGAGGCTTCCATCCACGTTTCCAACGTGGCTCTGGTTGACCCGAGCACCAAGAAGCCGACCCGCGTTGGTTTCCGCCTCGACACCGTAGAGAAGGACGGCGTCAAGAAGACCGTCCGCATCCGCGTGGCCAAGAGCTCCGGGAAGGACATCTAATGACTGAGACTCTCGAGACTCCGGCAACGAAGATCGTTCCTCGTCTGAAGACCAAGTACGCCGATTCCATCAAGAGCGCGCTTCTTGAGGAATTCAAGTACGAGAACGTGAACCAGGTTCCCCGTCTGGTCAAGGTTGTAGTGAACATGGGTGTTGGAGATGCCGCCAAGGACTCCAAGCTGATCGACGGCGCCGTCCGCGACCTCACCCTGATCACCGGCCAGAAGCCGCAGGTCACCAAGGCCCGCAAGTCGATCGCCCAGTTCAAGCTGCGCGAAGGCATGCCCATTGGTGCACACGCAACCCTGCGTGGCGACCGCATGTGGGAATTCGTGGACCGTCTGGTCACGCTGGCCCTGCCCCGTATCCGCGACTTCCGCGGCCTCAGCGGCAAGCAGTTTGATGGCAACGGCAACTACACCTTCGGTCTGACCGAGCAGGTTATGTTCCACGAGATCGACCAGGACTCCATCGACCGCACCCGCGGTATGGACATCACGGTTGTGACCACCGCCAAGACCGACGACGAAGGCCGCGCGCTGCTCAAGGCGCTTGGTTTCCCGTTCAAAACCGAAGCTTAATTAACTACGTAAAAGGTCCGGCCGCTCTGATCCCGCAAGGACAGTACGGCGGAAACCGTTACGAGGAAGGGCAAGTGCCCAAATGACAATGACAGATCCTGTCGCAGATATGCTTACGCGCCTGCGTAACGCAAACTCGGCATACCACGATTCCGTGTCTATGCCTTACAGCAAGCTCAAGGCTCGCGTTGCTGACATCCTGAAGGCCGAAGGTTTCATCGCCGGCTGGAAGGAAGAGGACGCAGAAGTCGGCAAGAAGCTGACCCTTGATCTCAAGTTCGGCCCCAACCGCGAGCGTTCAATCGCGGGTGTCCGTCGCATCTCCAAGCCGGGTCTCCGCGTTTACGCGAAGTCCACCAACCTGCCGCACGTGCTGGGTGGCCTGGGTATCGCAATTCTGTCCACCTCTTCCGGCCTCCTGACTGACAAGCAGGCCGGCAAGAAGGGCGTGGGCGGCGAAGTCCTCGCTTACGTCTGGTAACGGGAAAGGAAGAGAATAATGTCACGTATTGGACGTCTCCCCATCACCGTTCCTGCCGGCGTTGAGGTCAAGGTTGACGGCTCTGTCGTCAACGTCAAGGGTTCCAAGGGCGAGCTGAGCCACACTGTGGCCAGCCCGATCGAGGTTGCGCTGGAAGACAGCACCCTGACCGTCACCCGCCCGAACGACGAGCGCGCCTCCCGTTCGCTCCACGGCCTGACCCGCACCCTGATCTCCAACATGATCCAGGGCGTCACCGCAGGCTACGAGAAGAAGCTTGAAATCGTCGGTACCGGTTACCGCGTTCAGGCCAAGGGATCTGACCTTGAGTTCGCTCTCGGCTACAGCCACCCGGTCAGCGTTACCGCTCCGGCCGGCATCACCTTTGCAGTAGAGGGACCGACCAAGCTCTCTGTCTCAGGCATCAACAAGCAGCAGGTCGGCGAGGTTGCTGCCAACATTCGCAAGCTGCGCAAGCCTGACCCGTACAAGGGCAAGGGCATCCGCTACGCGGGCGAAGTCATCCGCCGCAAGGTCGGAAAGGCTGGTAAGTAACCATGGCCATCGCCATTAACAAGAAGCGTACGAACAAGAGCAAGTCTGCTTCGCGCAGCCGCCGCCAGCTTCGTATCCGCAAGCGCATCTCCGGAACGGCTGTACGTCCTCGCCTGGTCGTCAACCGCTCCGCACGCCACGTATTTGTCCAGGTTGTCGATGACACCATTGGCCAGACCGTAGCAAGCGCGTCCACTCTGGAAGCTGACCTTCGTGCATTCGACGGTGACAAGACCGCCAAGGCCAAGCGCGTTGGCGAGCTCGTAGCCGAGCGTGCCAAGGCTGCCGGTGTCGAAGCTGTTGTCTTCGACCGTGGTGGTAACAAGTACCACGGCCGGATCGCTGCCGTCGCTGACGGTGCACGCGAAGGTGGGCTGTCACTGTGACCGAAGCAAACAAGGAAAAGGACACTGTGTCTGCAGAAGAGAAGGCTCCCGAAGCCGCAGCTGCTGAGACCACTGCCCCCGCCGCTGCCGACGACCGCCGTGGTGGCGCCCGTCGCGGCGAGCGTGGCGACCGTGGCCAGGGCCGCGGCGACCGCGGTGGCCGTGGCGGCCGCGATGGCGGACGTGAAGCCGAGAAGAACCAGTTCGTAGAGCGCGTTGTCACCATCAACCGCGTTTCCAAGGTCGTCAAGGGTGGTCGTCGCTTCAGCTTCACCGCACTCGTCGTCGTTGGTGACGGCAACGGTATGGTCGGCGTCGGCTACGGCAAGGCCAAGGAAGTTCCCGCTGCTATCGCCAAGGGCGTTGAAGAGGCCAAGAAGTCCTTCTTCCGCGTTCCCCGCGTTGGCAACACCATTCCTCACCGCGTTCAGGGTGAAGCCGCCGCTGGTGTCGTAATGCTGCGTCCGGCCTCCGCCGGTACCGGTGTTATCGCCGGTGGTCCGGTCCGTGCAGTACTGGAGTGCGTGGGCATCCACGACATCCTCTCCAAGTCGCTCGGTTCCTCCAACGCCATCAACATCGTTCACGCGACCGTTGATGCCCTGAAGCGCCTCGAAGAGCCGGCAGCTGTGGCAGCACGCCGCGGCCTGCCCCTCGACGAGATCGCTCCGCCGGCACTGGTGAAGGCTCTGATGAACCAAAAGGCAGGTGTCTAGGTTATGGCTAAGAACCTGACTCCCTCCGACGCCAAGTTGGAGATCACCCAGATCAAGGGCGTCATTGGCGCCAAGCAGAACCAGCGCGACACCCTTCGGTCGCTCGGCCTCAAGCGCATCGGACACACCGTTGTCCGCACCGCTGACGCCGTGACCGTCGGAATGCTCAACACGGTTCCGCACCTTGTGAATGTTGAGGAGGCGAAGTAATGGCAGAGAAGAACACCGCCGAGACCGCCGCTGCTGAGAAGCAGAGCGCTCTGAAGGTTCACCACCTGCGTCCCGCCCCGGGTTCCAAGACCGCCAAGACCCGTGTTGGTCGTGGTGAGGGTTCCAAGGGTAAGACCGCAGGTCGCGGTACCAAGGGTACGAAGGCCCGCTACCAGATCAAGGCTGGCTTTGCCGGCGGCCAGCTGCCGCTGCACATGCGCCTGCCGAAGCTGCGCGGCTTCAAGAACCCGTTCCGGGTTGAGTTCCAGGTTGTAAACCTGGACAAGCTCAACGAGCTGTTCCCCGAAGGTGGCGCTGTCACCGTGGAGAACCTGGTCGAAAAGGGTGCCGTTCGCAAGAACCAGCCCGTCAAGGTGCTGGGCACCGGCGACATCACCGTCAAGGTTGACGTCACCGTGCACGCATTCTCGGCCAGCGCCGCTGAAAAGATCGCTGCAGCCGGCGGAAGCACCACCGCGCTCTAAGGGATTCTGTCCCGGAGCCGGTGGGCGATAGCCCGCTGCACAAACTCCCGGCACGGGGGCCGAGGCCCCTGTGCCGGGAGTTTTTTCATACCTATTGGGTCTTCCGGATTGTTCGCATGCCGCAAACACCGGTTAGACTCGGTTGTTGGGTTTATAGACCTGCATCACGAGACTTATTAACAACTGAGGAGGACGCTTGCTAAGCGCATTCGGCCGGGCGTTTCGGACGCCTGATCTGCGACGCAAGTTGTTGTTCACGCTGGGAATCATCACAATCTTCCGCTTGGGAGCCTTTATCCCCTCGCCCGGTGTGAGCTACCAGAATGTCCAGCAATGCTTGTCGAACGGGCAGACCCAGGGCGGGATCTACCAGCTCGTCAATCTTTTCAGCGGCGGTGCGTTGCTGCAGGTCTCCATCTTCGCCTTGGGAATCATGCCGTACATCACGGCGAGCATCATTGTTCAGTTGCTGCGCGTGGTCATCCCGCGGTTCCAGCAGCTGTACGAAGAGGGTGCCTCCGGGCAGTCCAAGCTGACGCAATACACTCGGTACCTGACGATCGCCCTTGGCCTGCTGAACGCCACGACACTGGTGTCGCTGGCACGGTCCGGCCAGCTGCTGCCCGGCTGCAACCTGCCGATCATCCCGGACCAGAGCGTCATCACCACGATCCTCATCGTCATCACGCTGACGGCCGGCACCGGCCTCATCATGTGGATGGGTGAGCTCGTGACCGAGAAGGGCGTCGGCAACGGCATGTCCCTGCTGATCTTCACGGCCATCGCTGCCGGCTTCCCCACCTCGCTGGGCGCCATCTGGTCCGCGCAGGGTCCGGGCACGTTCTTCATCGTCCTGGCCATCGGCCTGCTGACCGTTGCCCTGGTGGTCTTCGTGGAGCAGTCCCAGCGCCGCATCCCGGTGCAGTACGCCAAGCGCATGATCGGCCGCCGCACAGTGGGCGGCACCAGCACCTACATCCCCATCAAGGTGAACATGGCCGGCGTCATTCCCGTCATCTTCGCTTCCTCGATGCTCTACCTGCCGGCGTTGATCTCACAGTTCAACCAGCCGAAGCCGGGGGAGTCCATCCAGCCGTGGGTTGAGTGGATCAACAACAACCTGACCCGCGGGGACCACCCCATCTACATGGCGCTGTACTTCGCCATGATCGTTTTCTTTACCTACTTCTATGTCGCGATCACCTTCAACCCTGAAGAGGTCAGCGACAACATGAAGAAATACGGCGGCTTCATCCCGGGTATCCGTGCCGGCAAGCCGACCGCGGATTACCTGCAGTACGTCCTGTCGCGCATCACCCTGCCCGGTGCCATCTACCTTGGCTTCGTGGCACTGATCCCGCTGGTGGCGCTCGTGCTGATCAACGCAAACCAGAACTTCCCGTTCGGTGGCACCTCGATCCTGATCATGGTGGGCGTTGGCTTGGAAACCGTCAAGCAAATTGACGCGCAGCTACAGCAGCGTCACTACGAAGGGCTATTGCGATGACCAGAATGTTGATTATCGGACCACCGGGTTCGGGCAAGGGCACGCAGGCGGAGCGCATCTCAGACCGCCTCGGCGTCGTTGCGATCTCCACCGGCGACATCTTCCGCGCCAACGTCAAGGGCGAGACGCCGCTCGGCGTTGAGGCCAAGAAGTACATGGACGCAGGGGACTTCGTCCCGGACAGCGTGACCAACAAGATGGTCCGCGACCGTCTCAGTGAAGCTGACGTCGAGGACGGCTTCCTGCTGGACGGCTACCCGCGCACCACTGCCCAGGTCGATTACCTGGACCAGATCCTGGCCGACGGCGACCAGAAGCTGGACGTTGTCCTGCAGCTCACCGCCGACGATGAGGAACTCGTTGCCCGCCTGCTGGGCCGCGCGAAGGAAACCGGACGCAGTGACGACAACGAAGCCGTCATCCGCCACCGCCTGGACCTGTACCACGAGCAGACCGAAGCCGTCGTGGCCAAGTACGCCGAACGCGGCATCCTGACCCAGGTTGACGGCATCGGCCAGATCGACGAGGTCACCGACCGCGTCATGCAGGCCATCAAGGAAGCTCAGACCGCCTGAAATTAGTTCCAACGCTGCGAGGCTCCTCCCGGACCATGGGGAGGGGCCTCCGGCTTTTAGCCCCGCCCCTTTCCGGTTACGCATCCTGCGGCCGGAAGGGCGGGGACATCGAGAGGAAACACCGCTGATGGCATTCGGCCAGCCACGGATTGAATACAAGACCAACGCCCAGATGCGCACCATGCATGAGGCCGGGCTCGTGCTGAGTCGCGCCCTCGATGCTGCCGTGGCCGCGGCTGCCCCCGGGGTCACCACAAAGCAGCTCGACGAGGTCTTCGCTGCCGTGCTGCTCGAGGCAGGCGCCAAGTCCAACTTCCTGGGCTACCACGGGTTCCCCGCCACCATCTGCACTTCAGTCAATGAGGAAGTGGTCCACGGCATCCCGGGGGACAAGGTCCTCCAGGACGGGGACATCATTTCCATCGACGGCGGCGCGATCGTCAACGGCTGGCACTCCGACTCTGCGCGGACTGTGATCGTAGGAACCCCGGACCCGGAGGACCAGCGCCTCTCCGACGTCACGGAGACGGCGATGTGGCACGGCATCGCTGCCTTGGCCAAGGGCAAGTTCGTGGGCGACATCGGCGCAGCAGTGGACGACTACGTCTCCTCTGTTCCGGGCAAGCCTTTGGGCATCCTCGAGGACTACGTGGGCCACGGCATCGGCTCCGAGATGCACATGGCACCCGACGTCCTGAACTACCGGACCAGCCACCGCGGTCCGAAGATTCGCCCCGGCCTGTGCCTGGCCATCGAACCGATGCTGGTGCGCGGCGGCATTGAGACCGCAGTGCTCGAGGACGACTGGACCGTGGTCACCACCGACGGCAAGCGTTCGTGCCAGTGGGAGCATTCCGTGGCCGTCCACGAGAAGGGCATCTGGGTGTTGTCCTCGCCCGACGGCGGCGCGGCCAGGCTCGCGCCCCTTGGCGTGGTGCCGGTCCCGATTCCCTAGGTTTCCCAAACTGACTCGCACTTGCTGTCGTTTTGAGGGCCGAAAACGACAACAACTGCCAGTCAGTTGGGTGGGGCAGAATGGGGCCATGGGACCGAGTGACGGAGCGGGCAAAGCAGCCGGGGCGCAGGGAAAGATCACCGATGTAGCGGGCGTGCGTGTGGGGCACCAGCAGAAGTCCGACGGCGGGTGGCTGAGCGGCGTGACCGTTGTACTGCCCCCTGCGGGGACCGTCGGTTCGGTGGACGTCCGTGGGGGAGGGCCCGGAACCCATGAGACCGATGCGCTGGACCCCACCACCCTGGTGCACACCGTGGACTCCGTGGTGCTCACCGGTGGCAGTGCCTACGGCCTGGTTACTGCGCATGGCGTCCAGCGGTGGTGCGAGGAACAGAGCCGAGGCTTCGCCGTGATGGGAGGGGTGGTGCCCATCGTGCCGGCAGCCGCCATCTTCGACCTCGGCCGCGGCGGCGATTTCGGCGCCCGCCCGGATGCGGCCATGGGCTACGCGGCGGCAGCGGCTGCAGGAGCGCAAACGGAAGGGCACGACGTCGGACGCGGCAACGTGGGTGCCGGCACCGGAGCCGTCATCGGACGCGGGAAATACAAAGGTGGAGTAGGCACGGCTTCGGTCACGCTGGAGATCGGCGTGGTGGTCGGTGCCCTGGCAATCGTGAACGCCCTGGGCCTGCCCTTCGGGTTTGAGCCTGCGCAGACCGGGACGGAACCCAACCAGGTACCGGCGAGCCTGAACACCACGCTCGTCGTCGTCGCCACGAACGCGGTGCTGGATGTGGCCGAGTGCAAGCGGACCGCCTCGGCTGCCCATGCGGGGCTGGCGCGGGCGCTGAATCCGAGCCACACTCTGGCGGACGGGGACACAGTGTTCTGCCTCGCCACCGGGGCCCAAGAGTTGGACAGGAGTACGGAAGCTGCCCGGCAGATAAGTCTCATTACCCTGCAGAGTGCGGCAGCCGACGTCGTACGTTTGGCCATCCTGGATGGGATCAGCAGCGCCCGGGCGGTAACAACTCCGGCAGGCGAATTTGGTGCATACCCGGGCAATGTGCGCTAACATGGCTGGATTTAACTTTCCGGGCCTAATGCCGTAGAGTTGCATGTTGGTTGTCTGCCCTGCCACGCCCATTTGCGGCCGGAGGGCGACGGTCAATCAAATCAAAAACGTCCGCAGTCTTTCACGGTGCAAACCCGAAGGCTGTGGCAAACAACAGTTAGCGGAGGATATGGCCAAGAAGGACGGGGTCATTGAGATCGAGGGCGTAGTGACTGAGGCGCTGCCCAACGCGATGTTTCGCGTTGAGCTCACCAACAAGCACGTGGTCCTCGCACACATCTCGGGGAAGATGCGCCAGCACTACATCAGGATTCTTCCTGAGGACCGCGTAGTGGTGGAGCTGAGCCCTTATGACCTGACACGTGGTCGTATCGTCTACCGCTACAAGTAAACGTTGGGTGGCCAAGGCAATTGCCTAAGGCCGCTCCAACGGCCCAACTGCTATCACGCAAAGGAACGCCATGAAGGTCAAGCCGAGCGTCAAGCAGATCTGCGAAAAGTGCAAAGTGATCCGCCGTAACGGCCGGGTCATGGTGATCTGCGAGAACCCGCGCCACAAGCAGCGCCAGGGCTAATTCCCGTCAGGGAATCCCTGGGTTGCTAACCCACGCAAGTAAATAAAGGCAGCACAAGCTGAACTGGGACGCATGAGCCCGGACAGCTAACCCCCGGTCGGAGGCTGGGGCCGCACTGAAAGTGCGGGTGTACTGCCTACGACCTCCGGTTTATTCAAGGAGTACCGCCACTATGGCTCGTCTCGCTGGCGTAGACATTCCCCGCGAAAAGCGGCTGGAAATTGCGCTTACTTACATCTACGGCGTGGGCAAGACCCGTGCACACGAAACCCTGACTGCCACCGGCATCAGCGCTGACGTTCGGGTCAAGGACCTGACGGACGCGCAGCTGGTAGAGCTGCGTGACTACATTGAAGGCAACTACAAGGTTGAGGGTGACCTTCGCCGCGAAGTAGCAGCAGATATCCGCCGCAAGGTTGAGATCGGCAGCTACGAAGGCCTGCGTCACCGCAAGGGCCTGCCCGTACGCGGTCAGCGTACGAAGACCAACGCTCGTACCCGCAAGGGCCCGAAGCGTACCGTCGCCGGCAAGAAGAAGGCCCGCTAAACCGCACTTGCCTGACGGCAAATGTGGGATCAGCAAGGCCTTCCCCCAAATAACTTTCTGTAGGAGAAGAAATGCCCCCGAAGACTCGTGGCGCGGTTCGCAAGCCGCGTAAGAAGGACAAGAAGAATATCGCGCTTGGCCAGGCGCACATCAAGAGCACGTTCAACAACACCATCGTGTCCATCACGGACCCGACCGGTGCTGTGATTTCCTGGGCTTCCGCCGGTGAGGTTGGATTCAAGGGCTCGCGTAAGTCCACCCCGTTCGCTGCGCAGATGGCTGCCGAAGCCGCCGCCAAGCGTGCACAGGAGCACGGCCTGAAGAAGGTTGACGTGTTCGTCAAGGGACCGGGTTCCGGACGCGAAACCGCCATCCGTTCGCTGCAGGCTGCCGGCCTCGAGGTTGGCTCCATCCAGGACGTCACGCCCGCCGCGCACAACGGCTGCCGTCCGCCGAAGCGCCGCCGCGTCTAAGTACTTTCCGCGCAGCCGGAGCTTGCCCGGGCCCGTTTCGGGTCCGGGCAAGCCCGCCGCGTTAAGTCCTCAGACCGATTTTCCACCACCTGTGTTGCGTCATATAGCGGATGCTCGCCGAAAGGAAACCTAAGTGCTCATTGCACAGCGCCCCACCCTCTCCGAAGAGGTCGTCTCCGACAACCGCTCCCGGTTCATCATTGAACCGCTGGAGCCGGGCTTCGGATACACCCTCGGAAACTCCCTCCGCCGTACCCTGCTCTCCTCCATCCCCGGTGCCGCTGTAACCAGCATCCGGATCGATGGCGTGCTGCACGAGTTCACCACGGTTCCGGGTGTCAAGGAAGATGTCACCGAGATCATCCTCAACATCAAGAACCTGTCCGTGTCCTCCGAGCACGACGAGCCGGTTGTTGCTTACCTGCGCAAGCAGGGCCCCGGAGTCGTCACCGCGGCGGACATTGCTCCGCCGGCCGGCGTCGAGTTCCACAACCCGGATCTGCACATTGCCACGCTGAACTCGAAGGGCAAGTTCGAACTCGAACTGACCATCGAGCGCGGCCGCGGCTACGTTTCGGCAGCTCAGAACAAGTCCGGCGACGCAGAGATCGGCCGTATTCCGGTTGACTCCATTTACTCGCCGGTGCTGAAGGTTACTTTCCGCGTGGAAGCCACCCGTGTTGAGCAGCGCACCGACTTCGACAAGCTCATTGTCGACGTCGAGACCAAGCAGGCCATCGCCCCGCGCGATGCCGTTGCTTCCGCTGGTACCACCCTGGTGGAACTGTTCGGTCTGGCCCGCGAGCTGAACACCGCAGCTGAGGGTATCGAGATCGGCCCGTCGCCGACGGATGCTGCCCTGGCAGCAGACATGGCTCTGCCGATCGAGGATCTGGACCTCACCGTCCGTTCCTACAACTGCCTCAAGCGTGAGGGCATCCACACCGTGGGTGAACTCGTTGCCCGCTCCGAGGCTGACCTGATGGACATCCGCAACTTCGGTGCGAAGTCCATCGATGAGGTCAAGGCAAAGCTGGTTGAACTGGGTCTGTCCCTGAAGGACTCCCCTCCCGGTTTCGACCTGGCAGCCCGCGCCGCAGCCATCGAAGAGGACGACGCCGCGTTCAGCGACGACGAGCTCTAACAAGCAGATCTTGGCCGAGGGGCTGGCCCGCACCGCGTAGTGCGCAGCCTCCCGGCTTCCATATGAGGAGAAACAATTATGCCTACCCCCACTAAGGGTCCGCGCCTCGGAGGCGGCCCGGCTCACGAGCGTCTCATGCTCGCGAACCTGGCAGCAGCACTGTTCGAGCACAAGCGGATCACCACCACGGTCACCAAGGCCAAGCGCCTGAAGCCGTACGCAGAGCGCCTGGTCACCTTCGCCAAGCGCGGCGACCTCGCTTCCCGCCGCCGCGTTCTCGGCCTGATCAGCAACAAGGGCGTCGTCCACGAGCTGTTCACCGACATCGCTCAGGCTGTGGAGAACCGCAACGGCGGCTACACCCGCATCACCAAGATCGGCAACCGCAAGGGCGACAACGCTCCCATGGCTGTCATCGAGCTGGTTCTCGATCCGGTTTCCGCCAAGCAGGCTGTTGTAGCCGAGGCCACCCAGGCTGCTGCCGCTGCTGCTCCGGCCGCTGAGGAAGCACCCGAGGCAGAGGTCGTTGAGACCGAAGCTGCAGAGACCGAAGCTGCAACCGAAGAGGCTCCCGCCGCTGAGGAAGCTCCGGCCGAAGAAGCTGCTGCTGAAGAGGCTGCTGCGGACGAGTCTGCAGACGCTGCTGCTGCTGCTGACGAGGCCAAGGACGCGAAGTAATTCGCTAAATCCTTCGCATAGACTTGAGTCTATGACCCACCAGGAACCCGCTGCCCCCGTTTTGGGGGGCGGCGGGTTTTTGCGTATCCGGCTTGATTTGGCGTACGACGGCCGTCCGTTCAGCGGGTGGGCAGTGCAGCCGGGACGGCGCACCGTCCAGGGAGTTTTGGAAGAGGCGCTGGAGCTGCTGCTCCGCCGCCCCATACGTGTCACGGTGGCCGGCCGCACCGACGCCGGCGTGCACGCCCGCGGCCAGGTGGTGCACCTTGACCTCACGGAAGCCGAGTGGCTGGGACTGAACCGTGGTGCGGCGGTCGATCCCGCCGTCGCCCTCCTGCGCCGCCTCCGGGGTACGCTCAGCCGCGGGCTGGGGGACCAGACCGGCGCCATCATGGTGCGCCACGCTGCTGTGGCCCCTGAAGGGTTCGACGCCCGTTTCTCCGCCCTGTGGCGCCGCTACAGCTACCGCATTGCCGACGGCCCGGAGAAGTGGGATCCGCTCGGCCGGTACAACACCCTTTGGCACAAGACGCCCCTGGACGTGGACCTGCTGAACGAAGGCTCGGCGCAGCTGCTGGGCCTGCACAACTTCCTGTCCTTCTGCAAGCCGAGGGAAGGTTCCACCACCGTCCGGGAACTGCAGCGCTTCGAGTTTGAGCGCGGGCAGGACGGCGTCATAGTCGTTACCGTCCAGGCCGACGCCTTCTGCCACAACATGGTGCGTGCCCTGGTGGGCTCGGCGCTGTACGTGGGGGAGGGGCAGGAGCGTCCGGAGTGGCTGCACGAGCGCCTGCTGGCAAGGAAGCGCGACGCCCGCTCCGTCCTGGCTGCACCGCACCCCCTGGTGTTCGAGGAAGTGGCCTACCCCTCCGACGGTGAACTGCTGGCCCGGGCGGAGCTCACACGGGCGGTGCGCCAGTAGTATCTGCCCCGGTTTTCGCGCCGCGGCTAGTAGGCTGAGTCGCAGTCTTTAATCATGCGGTCCTTACAGGGGGTAAGGGATGAATGATCGTCGCGTCGTTGTCGTTATCGATCGGGACCAGGAAGTCCGGTCCTTTTTGCGCACCACGCTCGGGGAGGCCGGTTTCGTGGTGCACTGCGCTGCCACCGGCGAAGCCGGACTTGCGCTGGTGCGTGCCAAGCAGCCGGACACCGTCACCCTGGATCTGGTACTCCCGGACATCGGCGGCTATGAGGTGCTGCGGCGCATCCGCGAATTCAGCCACACCTACATCCTGATCATCACCGCGCGAAGCGGCCTTGGAGCGACCTTGAAGGCCTTCGATGCCGGGGCTGACGATTACATGGTCAAACCCATCCGGCCGCGGGAGCTGCGGGCCCGTGTGGACGGCATGCTGCGCCGGCCGCGGCAACTGACGGTCCCGCCGATCGTGACGCCGCGGGAAGCGCCGCTGGTATCACCGCGGCTGCGGGCCTCCGCAAAGGCGAAGGCCATGCCTGAACCCGCTCCGGCGCAATCCCTTGCAGCAGCGCAGGGCCTTCCGGCGGCCCAGGGCCGTGCAGCAGGGCAGGCCTTCGAGCACAACGGGCTGGAGATCAACAGCGCAACGCGGGCCGCAACGCTCGGTGGGCGTGCCCTGCAGCTGACCCGTACCGAGTTCGACCTCCTGTACATCCTGCTGCAGCGGGGGAGTGGCGTGGTCAGCAAGGCGGAACTCGTCGGGCTTTTGGGTCTTGCGAAGCGGGAAGCAGGCGCGATGGGCCGTGGCGGCAATGCGGGTGCGCGGGACCCTGGCCGGATTGTCGAAACCCACGTCGGCAACCTGCGCCGCAAGCTGGGGGACGACGCGAGGCAGCCCCGCTGGCTGAAGACTGTCCGCGGGTCCGGCTACACCCTGGCATAGGCCACGTCGGGGGTGTGTCCGGAGGTCAGGACGCTGCGGCGTCCGCGCCGTCCGGGACGCTCAGAATGCGCCCCTGCAAACGGGGGACACGCCGTCAAGGTTACAAGAAAATAACAAGGCGCCGGGCGCACGGTTAAGTCATGAAATCACTTACGAGCGACGACGTCGTCGCAGTCCGTGGCGTTCTTACCGATACGCATCCGGTCGATTTCTACGTGCTTGGCGTCGCGGGGGCGATTGACCGTTTGGCCCTCCCGCTGCGCGAACGTGGGATCGCCGTGCACCTCGAGGCGCCCCATCATGGAATGGAAGTGGACAGGAAGTCCGCCACGCTGCTCTACCGGGCGGCGCAGGAGCTCCTGAGCAACATCCATAAATATGCCGACGCGTCCTCCGTGACCGTCCGGCTCTGCTGTGTCTGCCGATCCGGGGACAACCATGCGGTCCAGCTCCGCGTTACCGACGACGGCGGCGGTTTCGATGTGGAGACCGCCACGCACGGCAGGCACTCGGGCATGGGGCTGAGGCTCATGCGCCTTGCCGTCGGTTCTGCGGGAGGCAAGATGGCGATCGATTCGGCTCCCGCGGAGGGAACCCGCGTGACCGTGACCCTCCCGCTGGATTAAGGGCAAGGGAGAGGGCACGTCTCCCTACTGACGCGTGCTTCCTACGCGGCTGTTACCGACGCCCGGTCAGGCCACGGATCCGATGGCAGTGCTGATTCCGTGCCGTTGAACGCGTCGGGGCCGTCGACGCCGTCCGGTGCGTCATAAGCTTCCGGGCATTCGCGACCTTCGAAACCGGCGAGACCGTAGTCATCGTCGAACCTTTCGAACTCCTCCGGCCCGTCTGGTTGGTCCATCGGTTCGGGCCAGCCGGCCGGTTCTGGCCAGCCCAGGGGCTCTAGCCAGGCCTGGATTTGTCGTGGCCATTCGGGTGGTTCCCAGTCCTGATGTTCGCTGGGGTAGGAACGTCCCGACGGTGAGATCCAGCCGGGCGATTCGTGGGCGGTAGCGCCGACCGGTCTCCACGCAGTGGCGTGCTTCAGTCGGTGGTGTTTGGGGCAGGGTTGGCCGAGGTTGGTGACGCCGGTGCCGCCGCCGCCGGCCCAGGCGAGGATGTGGTCGGCGTCGTTGTCCAGTGAGTGGTTGTTACAGCTCGGGAATGTGCAGCTGGCGTCCCGGAGCCGTAGCCATTGGCGCATCGGTTTCGTTAGGCGGTAGCTGGTGCGTCCGATTTCCAGCGGCGCACCGTCGCGGGGGTCGGTGAGCACCCTAAGGAATGACGTCGCGCCGTCGGCGGCGAGGCGGCGCGCCATGCTGGCGGGGATGGGCCCGTACCCGTCCAGCGTGGCCGGTTCCTCGGACAGGCCGAGCAGCGAGAACACCGGAACTGTGACCAGCACCTGCGCCCGCGGGGACGGCACACCACCAACCGGCACCTGACCGACCGGCACAAGACCGGACGGCGCATCACCTACGGGGACAGAACCTGCGGGCGTTGAACCGGCCGGCACGGCGTCTGCGGGGACCTTTTCTGCGGGCGGGTCCTCAGCCGTGCCGCCGACTCCCGGCGCCGGGCTGAGGAGCCACGTGGCGAAGGCGTCGACGCGGAGCTGGGTCAGGGTCCGGGATTCGGTGGGGCCCTGCAGGGCGCGGGCGGCGACGGTGGTGCGGTTCCAGATCCCGGCCGCCTGGTCCGCGGGCAGATACGTCGAGAACCAGGCCATGCCGTCCCGGTCCGGGACGTACTCCAGCCGCCGGTCCTTCACGCTCTTGCAATGGCGTTTTTCGATGCTGACCGGGTGGTGCCGTTCCCGCCAATAGCGCGCCTTCGCCCGAAACCTCGCCGGCGTCAGCTCCCCCGCGGCACAGCCCCGCGCCGCGTTGGGCGCGTCCGGGTCCAGGAAATGCGCCTCAAACGCCGCGGCCGCTTCCGGATCCAGCCCGTCCGTTTCATCACACAAGATGCGCACGTGCTGCCACGAGATTGTTCCCGCCCCGAGCGCGGCCAGCGTCAACGGCAGATCCCCGCTCAGCCTCGCCGATTCCTCCAGAAACCGTGCCGCCGACCCCTCACTCACAGTCAGCGCACCCGCCACCTCCGCCGTCACGGACATCCGCCGTACGGTGCGGTCCTGCGCAGACGCGCCAGGCGGAGTCATGGCCTCCTCCGCTGCGGAGTAACCTGCTGCGAGATGCACCTTCACGGCCGCCAGCCGCGCCTCCATCCTGGCCGCACCAGCCAGACCGTCCAGGCACGCATCCGCCTGATCCCCGAGCGGATCCGCCTCATCCTGCGGCGATTCCGCCGTATCCGGCAGCAAATCCGCGCCGGTCGGACCCGGATCAGCTGCCCCACGGAGCTCAGCAGCCAGCGAAAGCGCGGAGGGACTGATAGCCTCCAAAGCATCCGCAGCCGCACTGTTATCCATACCCAAAGCCTGCCATCGGCCGATGACAAAAACGACGTTGCCCTGGGGCTATGTGGATAACCGGACCTGGCCTAAAACCGCGTCAGGACTCGCGAATCGCCTCAGCCGGCAGCGTGAGGGTGAAGGTGGTGCCAGCCCCGGGTTTGCTCTGGCAAGAGATGTTCCCACCGTGCCGCTCCACAATGGTCTTGGTGATGGACAGACCCAGTCCCACCCCGGGAATGGCGGCCTGGCGCGCCGCTTGGGTGCGGAAGAACCGCGTGAAGATACGCGAGGTTTCCTCTTCGCTGATACCCATGCCCGTGTCCTGGACCTTCAGCTGCACCCACGATTCGCTACGCCGGGCACTCACGGTGACTTTGCCGCCGTCGGGAGAGTATTTGATGGCATTGGACACCAAGTTGTCCAGAGCTTGACCGATGCGGAGCGGGTCAGCATGCGCCCACAGCGGCGCCGGGACGTCGGTGGCAAGGGCGACGTGGCTGGCGTCGGCCTGCGCCTGGACCGAGCCGATGCTGTTCTCGATGAGGCCCGCCAGATCGGTCCGCCGGGGATGCACGGCCAGGACGGCGGACGCCGACACCAACAACTCGGAGACCAGGGAGAGCAGCCGTTCGGCATTGCGTTGCACCACTTCCAGCCGGTGCACGGAGTCAGGGGACAGGCCGTCCGCTTCATCAAGGACCAGGTCAACATTGCCCAGGACCGACATCAGCGGACTGCGGAATTCGTGGGAGACGTTGGAGATCAGCTCTTCCTTGGCGGAGAGGGCTTCCACAAGACCTGTGACGTCTGTGTAGACGACGACCGCCCCGCTGAACCCGCCGTCGTCGTTCTTGATGATGCGCGCGGCGGTGGAGACGGCCTTTTGCGAGGGTCCCTCGCCCAGCCACACCAGGTAATCAGCGAAGGTCTCGCCGGCAACGGCACGGTGGATCGGGCGCTTGTCCAATGGAAGCGGAGTTACCCGGTCCTGCCCGAACATGAGCTGCTGGGCTTCCAGCGGTTGCTCGGTGCCGGCGGGGGCCGCTGCCTGCCGGAAGGTTTGTTGTTGGTTGTTGACCAAAACCTTCTGGCCGTCCGCATCCACGGCCACAATCCCAACGTCGGTGGTGTCCAGGATGGTCTTGAGCAGCCGTTCGCGGTTCCTGCTTTCCACGAGAAGTTCGCGGAGTTCAGCGTCCTTCTTCTCCAGCCTCTGGCGCTGCAGGCGGACGTTGGCGCTGGCAAACCTGATTGCCAGCGACACAGCCAGCATCATTAGCGGCAGCAGAATTGCAGTGGCCATGTCCGAAGGTGAAATTTTGGGAAACTTTTGCACCAGCGTTGGAATGCCGATGAGGAGGGTGCCGAAAAAGCTCAGGAATATGGTGGTACGCGGGAAGTTGTCGGAGCTGGAAAGCCAGATCACCGGGAATATCGCCAGAACTCCAAGTCCGGCAACGGCGGGAACCGCGCCGTTGCGGGCGAGTCCGATGATCACCATGTCGAGTATCGGAATAACCAGGTAGGCGTTGGGCGGTAGCCGTTCCCAGGGAACCAGAAAGCAGGCGAGAAACGTCGTCACCATCATGACGATGGCAGCAATAAATACTGGGCTCTCGATCAGTGTGGGCCACACTGCGGGCGCGGCGATCGCCAGCGCGGCGAGGATGACTGTTACCGGGAGCTGGCAGAGCGCCACCTGGACGCGGGGCTGCAGGCGGCGGAAGAAGCGGTCCGTGTCGCGGACCAGCACGTGCTCACCCAAGGCGGCTGCGCCCGGTACTGGCCTGCTCTTCCGAATTCGGAGACCGCCCGTGTTTGTGCGATGACATGATGCCCATTATGCACGCCTATTCTTCGGCATTTGGAGGGGGCGGCGCCGGTGCCCGGTGTACGTCCAAAAGATATGGGCAATTTTCGCTCATTGGGCCCCTCTACGTTGTAGCGTAGGTAATCTGGTAACGCTTACCGCATTGCGCTGGGCTGTGCGGTGGTTTTGCCTGGATAGAGGTAGTGGTGGGTGATCTTGGTGTTGCCGTGGTCATCGAGGATGATGTTGACGTTCGGAATCTCCTTGACGCGGTTTTGCAGCAGGCTGGTTTTGAGGTGCACTCGGCAGGGACCGGGCGTGACGGGGTTGATGTTGCCAGGCAGCGCCAGGCGAACGTAATAACCCTCGACGTCGGTCTTCCGGACATTGACGGCTTTGAAGTCCTTCGGCGCATCCGGCAGTTCAGCGACGCCTACATTGTGATGCTGACCGGCCGGGATGAGGAGCTGGACACCATCACGGCACTCCAGGGCGGAGCGGACGACTACATCGTCAAGCCCTTCCGGCCTCGGGAACTGCGGGCCCGGATAACGGCGATGCTGCGCAGGCCCCGGGTTTCTTCTGGCGATGATGCTCCGTCTTCTGCGGAGTCCGGGCCGGCTGGCTCCGCCGCGCCCTCCGGTTCGCGCCGGGGCACCGTGCTGCAGCACAACGGGCTGGCACTCGACACCGAAACCCGGACCGTCGCCCTGGGCGGCACGCCTCTGGGGCTGACCCGTAGCGAATTCGACCTGCTGCACGAGCTGCTGAAGGGAACGGGCGCGGTGCGCACCCGGGCCGATCTGGTGCGAGTGGTGCGGGGCGAGTATTACGGCGAGGACACCTACATCAGCGAGGCCGACGAGCGGGCCGTCGAGGTCCACATCGGTAACCTGCGCCGGAAACTCCGGGAGGACCCGCAGGATCCCCGTTGGCTCGTTACCGTGCGGGGCGTGGGCTACCGGCTGGCGCCGAAGAGGGCGGAGTAGGCGCCTTACCTAGGCTCCTAGGCCTCCGGCGGGAGGTAACCGTGCTGGAGGCCGCACACGGTTTGGTCGCCGGTAAGCACCACGAAGGGCAGCAGCCGGCGGACAGCGGATAGGTCTCCGCTCTTGACGAGGCGTTCCAGGTTTACCGCCAGCTGGGCCAGTCGTGAGGCACCCACCATCATGGCCGAGTTCTTCAGGCTGAGCACGGCGTCCATGGCTGCATCCGCGTCGTCGTTTTCGACCGACGCTTCGAGGTAGGTCCGGCGCTTGTCCCAGATCTTGATGTAGTCTCTGGCGAAGTTGTGCGCCACGCCGGTGTTGCCCATGTCTTCTTCCAAATCGTGAAGGACATCCAAGTTTAAGACGGGCAAGGTGGCACTCTCCGATTCGTGGTGAAGCATGCCATCGTCGCTCGCAGGCGCCGGAAGGCAGACGCCGTTGGCGTTGCTCTCGGCTGCTCCGGAACCTGAAATGGACATGACTTAAGGCTACTTTCTGAGGTTGGGAAAACCCTGATTGAGCTTGGATCCTGTGGAAACCCTGCGGGTACCTTGTGGTGGGGGTAGGCCTGCGGAACCAACAACCTTACTGGTTTGAGAACGTCTCGATCGTGTTGATGACGGCCGGGCCCAGGATGGCGATAAAGAGGACCGGGAAGATGAAGAACAGCAGCGGAAACAGGATCATCACCGGCAGCTTCATCGCCTTTTCCTCGGCACGCTGGCGGCGCTTGACGCGCATCACCTTGGCCTGAACGCGCAGGACGCGGCTGATGGCAATGCCGTACATGTCTGCCTGCACCACAGCCTGCACGAAGCTGCGCAGTTCCGGGATGTTTGTGCGCTCGGCCAGTGCGAGATAGGACTCACGGCGGCTCCGGCCCACCTGCATGTCCTGGAGCGTGCGGACTAGTTCCTCCGAGAGAGGGCCCTTGCCGTTCTCGCCGGCGCGCGCCATGGCGCCCTCGAAACCCAGGCCTGCCTCAACGGAAATCAGCATCTGGTCCAGGGTGTTGGCGAGTTCCAGTTGCATGGCCTTCTGCCGCTCCTGTCCCTTGCTGTAGAGCATCAGGTCCGGGATGAAGTAGCCCAGGAACAGGATGAAGATGCCAACGAGCTTCATGATCGGCGTCGTCCCGATGGAGCTGAGCCACAGTCCAACGAGGCCGCCCACCAGACCCAGGGCGGGTTTGGCCGCGAGCACGCGGCCAAGCGGAAGGTTTGCCGGGCGGCCAGCGAGGGAGAGCAGGTGGTCGAGCTTCTGCACGTAGCTGGCAGGAGTGAGCCGGCGGCCAATTTGTTCAAGCCGGCCAGTGCTGGTTTTCTTCTCCACTTCGGACCGGTGGCTGGCGCCCCTCGAAAGAATGTCGCGGGCAACCGCTTGGCCTTTTTTGTCTGCGGAGAGCAGGGACCAGACAAGGTAGCCGAGCGGCAGACAGATCAGGAGGAGGGAAAGGAGAATTAAGGGATCCATGGCTGCCTCAGAACTTCAGATCGATGATCTTGCGCATCCAGAGACCACCGATGGTCATCAGGATGATCGAGGCAACGATCATGATCCAGCCCAGAACGGTGGAAACCATCTTATCCATGTAACCCGGGCTGACCACCATGAGCATGGCTGCGATGCCGATAGGGAGCGCCATAAGGATGTAAGCGGAGAATTTCCCTTCTGCGGCGAGGGACTTGATATGGCCCTTGATCTCGTTGCGCTCGCGGATCGTCTCGTTGACCTGGTCCAGGACTTCAGCCAAGTTGCCGCCCACTTCACGGTTGATCTGGATGGCTTGGGAGATCCAAACAAAGTCCTCGTTCTGCATGCGCTCCGCAGTGTCGTTGAGCGACACGAGCAGGTCCCGGCCGAGGCTGGTCTCCGAGACGACCCGGCGCATTTCCTCGGAGGTCGGCGCCTGCGATTCGTTGGCCGCTGCATCGATGGCCCGCAGGATACTGTGCCCCGCACGGAGGCTGCCGGACAGCAATTGTAGGGTGTCGCCGAGCTGGTCTCCGAACTTGGTATGCCGCTTGCCCGTCAGGACGCCCAACACAAGATGTCCGATGAACGGCGCCGCGATGACAAGGAGAATGGCCAGCAAAGGCCCTGCCACCACGAGCCCCACCATTGCGCCTACAAAGGCGCCGATCAGGACCAAGAGCAGGAAGTCTGCCTGACTGAGTCGGAGGCCCGCGTTTTCAAGGGCGTCACGGTTGAAGAACCGGATGTTCCGCTTCGCAAGGAAGCGCTCTATTCCCTGGACGGCTGAACCGGCAAAGCGGGTCAGTTGGGAATCTGATTCGGTCCGGAACGGGCGACGGCGGTCGAGCGGCACAGCAGGAGTGCGGGGAATCATCACTGCGACCCCCGCGAGGGCGATGGCGGCAATCACGAGGATGATTCCTAAAGTCAGGACCATGGACGTCAGTGCTTTCCGTTAGAGGCTGAAGAGGCGCCGAAGACACCTGCCGAAACGTGGATGCCCATGTCTTCAAAGCGGTCGATGAAGCGCGGACGGATACCCGTCGGAATCGGCGAACCCAGGAACCGTCCGTGCTGGTCCACGCCCGCGGAATAGTCGAAGACGAAGGCATCCTGGAGAGTGACGATGTCGCCCTCCATCCCCTGGACCTCGGTCACGTGCGTAATCCGCCGGGTGCCGTCCCGCAGCCTGGAAATCTGGATGATGAGGTTGACCGCCGAGGCGATCTGCTCGCGGATGGCCCGTAGCGGCAAGTCCATTCCCGCCATGAGAACCAGGGTCTCCAGACGCGCCACGGCGTCGCGGGGGGAGTTGGAGTGGACGGTGGAGAGCGAGCCGTCGTGCCCCGTGTTCATCGCTTGGAGCATGTCGAGCGATTCCCCGCCGCGAACTTCGCCCACCACGATGCGATCAGGTCGCATACGGAGCGAGTTCCGGAGCAGTTCGCGGATGGTGACTTCGCCCTTGCCCTCAGTGTTGGGCGGCCTGCTCTCCAAGCGCACCACGTGCTCCTGCTGGATCTGGAGCTCCACGGCATCCTCGATGGTAACGATGCGCTCATTACCGGGGAGGAACGATGAAAGGACGTTGAGCAGTGTTGTTTTGCCCGTGCCGGTACCGCCGGAGACGATGATGTTCAGTTTGGCCTTGACGCAGGCGTTAAGCAGCTCCGCCATCTCGGGTGTGAGAGTCCCGAAGTTGATCAGGTTCTGGACGGTCAGTGGAACCTTGCTGAATTTTCGGATTGTCAGCGACGAACCCCCGACGGCGAGCGGAGGAATAACGGCGTTCACACGGGAGCCGTCTTCGAGTCGCGCGTCAACCAGCGGCGAAGATTCATCAATGCGCCGGCCCACTTTGGAAACAATGCGCTCGATGACCTTGCGCAGATGGTCCTCTGAGCTGAACCGGGATTCGGTCAGAGTCAGCTGGCCCTTGCGCTCCACATAAATCTGGTCCATCCGGTTCACCATGATCTCGGTAACCGCCGAATCGTCCAGGAGTCGCTGCAGCGGCCCGTAGCCCAGCACGTCGTCGGCCACGTCCGCCACCAGACGAGTGCGCTCCTCTGCTGTCAGCGGCACCTGTTCGGCGTCGATGATGCGGATCAGCTCTTCCCGCGCAGTGCTCCGAAGCTCCTGTTCGGTAATGGCGGAATCATTGAACCTGGCCCCCATTTTTTCGAACAGGGCGGTTGCCGCGCGCTGTTTGAGAGCTGCAAAGACGTCTACCGGTTGCTGAGGCTTCGGCTTGAACACCTCGCTCTTGGCTGCAGATGGCTGCGGGAGCTTCGGTGCCAACTCCTGCCGCACTGGTTTTGGCGCGATGGGTTCATGACGTGACGAAGATGCAGCCGGGCCTGCTTGAGAGCGCGCCGGGGAGGCTTTTCCCACTGTCCCTGGCTGGGTCGCCGGCGGAGCCTCGACCGACGAGGAAGGCGCAACGGCAGCCGCCGTGGCCGGGGCGACCCCATGCTGGGACTTGGCCTGGGCCACCTGAATTCGTTCAGACAGCTTCATCTAGACCACCACCCGCCGGTGGCTTCGCCGCTGGCCCTTGGCCTGGTCATGCGGGCTGAATCGCTCCACCAGCTGATTTAGTCCCTTGACCGCCGGATCCCTTTTTGCTTCCTGCAGTACCGGCACCCCGCGGTTGGTAGAGAATGCCACGGCACGGGAACGCGGAACGCTGACATCGACCGGAGCGCCGATGGTGGATTCAATGTCCTGGACAGAGAGCCCGCATTTGGCGTCCGCCATGTTCAGGACCACGTGTTTTCCTTCAGGCAGAATGTTGAGCTGGCGGAGGATATTCAAGCCGGAGCGCAAGCCACGGACGCTGGGAATGTCCATTGCGCTGACCCAAACCACGTCAGTGCAGGCCTCCATTGCTGCCAGTCCTATCTCCGGCAAACCCGGCGCGGTGTCTACAACGACGTACTGGAATTCTTCCGCCAACTGCTCAAGCAAGCGGGTGACCTGCTCAGGCGCAATGTGATCGGCATCGACAGGGTTGTCGGGTGCGCAAAGGGCATAAATACTCGAAGGGTGAACCGTGAGGAACGCCTTGAGCACCAGGGTGTCCTGGCTTGCGGCGGGGGAGACTGCATCCGTAACGGTGTGCTCGGGGCTGAGGTAAAGGCCAGAGGCCACGTCGCCGAACTGCAGATCAAGGTCCACCAACACCACGCTCATCGGAGCGACTTTGCCCAAGCCTATCGCGAGATTTGTGGCGATGGTCGTCTTACCTACTCCGCCCTTCGGAGAGAAGACGCCGATTACTCGCCCCTTGCTGCTGTGAGCCTGTTGTGGTTGTTCCAGCCGGTGACGACTCGCGAACGACTGGCATGCGCGCTCCAGTAGCACCCGCATCTGGGCGGGGTCGGCGGATGGGCTGAGGATATCGCGGACGCCTGCACGCATGGCCTGCAGGATGAGCTCGGGATCAGGTTCGCTGACGAGGAGAACTGTAAGGTCCGGCACTTGGACGTCGAGCACCGTGGCCAGGCGCAGGGCCTCGTCGATGGGCACATCGGGACCGAGAATGAGGACTTCTGGCTGGTTCTGGTTGAGCTGCGCGAACAGATCGTATGGGCCTGCAGGCAGGAGGTTGGTGAGGAACGTCTGGACATCGCCCTGCAGCCCGCCGGTCACTGCCTGCCGCAATCGGCTGTCGAAGTCAGCGTTCGGGGTGATCAGGACAAAGCGGCTCACTTGTACACCTCGGTGCGCTGGATGATACGGGGACCACTGTCCTTGGCATTGGTGGGCTCCTTGCTGAGCCACATCTTGGCGTATTCCGCAGCGAAGACGATCTTTGCGGCGTCAACGTCGCTAACGGCGACGGTCAGCATGAGGTTGCCCATAGGGAGGGCCGTGTCCTGCGGGTCAGCGGCGTTGGAGTCAGCACTCGCAGTAGGTGCGGGCTGGGTGGTGGCTGCTGGCTCGGGCGCGCGCTGTACTGCCGTTACCAGAGCCTTGCGGACCGTCAGCTTGGTGGCTTCGGCGTCGGGCTTGCCGTCCAGTCCGCCTTTATCCAAGTTGACGAAGACCCCTACGTGGTCGCCCGGAGCCAGCCTGCCGCCCACAACACGGTCCGGCTCAAGCTGGAAGGAGACTTCCTGCAGTCCCGCCGGAACTTCCACTGACCCCTGGGTCTTGAGCTCTTCAGGAGCGACCAGGCGTTCGGCTACTAGCTGTTCCCCGGGAACCAGATCGACGGCGGCCACCTCGCCCTTGGATTCGTTAAGGGACTTAAGGGAGGAGCCAGTCACGGCGGCTGCCGGTAGTTGCTCCGTGGTCAGCGAGGCCGTCATGGATTCCACCGGAGTGCCGGCAGGAATCGCAGTCTTCACGACCAGCACCGCCACGGGCTCGAGGTTCTTGACAGCCCGCTGATCAGCACCCTGGGCATAGAAAATAACCAACATCCCGCCGATGATGGCGAGGACTAGGGCCGCGATTCCGGCTACTAGGCGTGACTTCACGTCAGGGTTCTCCAATTGTGAGACGGACGACAGACGTGCCGTAATCAGGTGCGTTGCCGAGCTCGAGGGCTTGGGAAAGCGAGACGTACTTCACGAAATGTCCGCGAATGCATTTGTTGCAAATTTGGTTGCCAGATATTTGCCAACTTGCACTAGCAAAGCGGTAGGCGGTTACGTGAAACGCAGCGAAGCCCTTGATGTAGTAGGCGCCTCCGGAGCCAGTCCCTGCCGCGACGGCGTAGAGGGGGAGGAGCACTGTTTGATTGTTCATTTTACTTAGGTCGGCCGTGGTGCACTCGGAAGGCATACTGGCACCGGTATCGCTGTATACCCAAGTTCCTTGATGGTCAGCAGGCCCGGCGGTCACAGTGATGCCGCATGTGCTGTCCGTTGGGTCCTTCAGCCAACCGAATCCGCCAGGAATTCCGCCGCAGCCGTTGACTGCCAGTTCAAGCACTTGCTCACTTCCCACGCCGGCTGCGGAATCCAGGTTGAACTTGCATTCCGCTATTGCAAGCGGCAGGATCATGCCGCCTTTTGACGGCGTCCCCCACTGAACGCTTGATGTAGCTGTCACTTCCGAGGTACTGGAGCCAATAATGCGGGCGAAAAAAAGGGAGACAGAATTAGGGGTGGTTCCTGATTCCTTTGCCCCTACTGTCACTTGGACCGTGTGGTTAGGTTTGTCGAGGTGGATGGACTTCACGTTGCTTAGGCCATCCACGGCATTGTTATTGGCCAGGTCAGTCGCCATTGGAGCCGTTGCGGAGCAGTTGATATCTGTCTCGTCCTTGGCGCATTTATGGGCAACCATCAGGGCAGCTGAATCCGAGCCATTCTGCAGTTGGGCGCGTTCAGAGTAGAGCATCGCAACGTCAATGGAGACGGCGGCGAAGCCGAGGAGCACTACCATGAGAATGGCGACTATGACGGCGATTCCGCCCCGTTCCCTATCAGCCCGGGATGCTAGCCGCCGCACAGCATGGTTCCTCTCCCTGTCATAGCGAACGGACCGGCGATGCCGGTCATCGTGCTGAGTGAGTAGCTGACAGTCACCGTCATCTGGACCCCGACGGCGCAGTTAGCGCCACTGAAGGCGATGTCGGCATCCGCCAGAGCCGGGCTTAATTGCGTTGCAGCATTTTTAGCCGCCGTCCGAGCGGTGGCTTGGCTGCCGTTGATCGCCATGTTGCGGACACCTTCGCGGGCGGCATTGGTAAGTGACACTTGGACGTTGTAGGCCCGGCCGAATTCCATGATGCCTAGGAGCAACAGGATTAGTACGGGCGCAAGAAGTGCGAACTCAACTGCGACAGCACCACGCTCTAATGACTTCGACACTTGGCGGCCTTCCAGATATGCCGATAGTCGTATTTTCGAGGTGGTGGCGAGCTGAGGGCCACCACCACCTCGAGAGGGTCAGGAGGTGGGCTAAGTGCCGCTATATCTGCGCCTTAGGCGCAGGTTGCGGTTCCAGCGGCGGCACCGGCGGCAACGGGAGTGAACGTCTTGTGATTGATAGAGCACTGCACCTGCGTGAAGGTGTCTTTCATGCCCCCGCCCAAGAGAGTGACTGCGGCAATAAGCACAACAGCGATGAGAGCGACCATGATGCCGTATTCAACGGCGGTGGCGCCCTTTTCGTCACGGCGGACACGGGCAGCAGCGTTAGAGAAGAAAGCAAGCATTTTTTACTCCTGAGCGAGTGTTGGGAAGCTGGTCCATCACCAGCTCTGTAAAAAAGTTAGCAAGGCAATTCGCTCAAGAATATGGAACTTGCAGCTTCCTGTGCCAAGCCTTGCCAAGGAGGGCTGTTACTGCGTTTACTGCACAAATCCTGCGATTTTCATGCGGATACAGTGCGCCCCGGCTGAAGGTGAAAATACGAAAAAAGGGCCCTTCGGTCCACGAACCGAAGGGCCCTGCAAACGAAAACCTACCCCGCAAACATCGAAATGATGCTCATCACCGTCGGCCCGAGAACCACGATGAACAGGGTGGGCAGAATGAAGAAGATGAGCGGGAACAGCATCTTCACCGGCATCTTCATGGCGTGCTCCTCGGCGCGCTGCTTCCGCTTGATCCGCATGTCTTCGGCCTGGGTTTTGAGGACGCCGGCGATGGCAACGCCGTACGCGTCAGCCTGGATCACGGCCCGGATGAAGCTGCGAACGTCCGGCACATCCACGCGCTCCGCCATCGCGAGGTAGGCGTCTTTCCGCGACCGGCCCACCTGGATGTCCTGGAGCGTGCGGACCAGTTCCTCCGCCATTGGGCCGTTGCCGCTGGTACCGGCGCGTCCCATTGCCGCTTCGAACCCGAGGCCGGCCTGGACCGAGATCAGCATGTGGTCCAGAGCGACCGGCAGTTCCAGGCGGATGGCCTCCCGCCGCTTCTGTGCCCGGTTGCGCACCAGCAGATCTGGGGTGAAGTAGCAGAGGGCAGTCACACCCGACAGGATCAGGAACCGCTGGGCTGACGGGCTGCCGGCAAAGAACAGGTACCCGGGGACGGCGCCCGCGAAGGCAAGCAGCGGTTTGACCATGATGAGCCGGGCCAGCGGCCAGTCCTTGGGCCGGCCCGCGCCCGCGAGTTGCCGGTCCAGCCAGGCGGCGTATCCCTTCGGCATGATGCGCTGGCTGGCCAGCTTCAGTTTCTCGGTGAAGCTGAGTGCAGGACCCTTGGCTTTGGACACACGGCCAAGGTTTTCCTGGATGTTGCGGAGTCCCGCTCGGTCGCCGGTGAAGACAAACCACGTCATGACAGTCACGGGTGCGATAACTGCCAGAATCGCCGCATAAGCCACAGGCTGCATGATGACCACCTTCTTTCTAGAACTTGGGTTTGATGATCCGGCTCAGCCAGAAGCCGCCGACGGTGAGCAGCACGACTGCCGCGGCGATCATGAGGTAGCCGGGCAGGGTGGCGGTGAAGGTGCGGGAGTACATCTCGTTGAACAGCGTCAGCCCGATGAACATCACCACGGGCAGGGCCATGAGGACGATCGCCGACATCCGGCCCTCAGCACTCAGCGCTCGGATCTGGCCGCGGACCTGGTTGCGGTCACGGACCGTATCGCCCAGGTGGTCCAGCACTTCCGCCAGGTCTCCGCCCACCTCCCGGTGGATCTCGATGGCCTGCGCGATGGAGAGAAAATCCTCGCTCTGGGTCCGCTTAGCCACATCCGCCAGCGATTCGCCGAGGTCGCGTCCAATCCTGGTCTCATTGACGATCCGGCCCAGTTCCTCCGACATCGGTGGCTGGCTTTCCTGCCCGGCCGCGTCCACAGCCCGAAGCAGACTGTGCCCGGCCCTCAGGCCGCCGGAGAACATCTGGAGCGTGTCTCTCACCTGCTGGTCAAACTGCCGACGGCGGCGCCCCGCCAAGGCGTTCAGCATCAGGTGCAGTCCAAGCGGGGTCAGCAGAGTCAGGAGGATAGCGGCGAAAACACCGCCTAGGAACAACCCGACAACTGCGTCGGTCAGGGTTATGACGCCTGCCATGATCAGGTAGTCGCCCGGTTCCTTCTTGAGACCGCACTCATCCAGCCGCTCCTGTGTGAGCAGGCCCGGCCCGCGCTTCCTGAGTCCCTTGTTCAGCACTCCCACGGCATGGTCGGTCAGTCTGGTCAGTGATGAGGTCTGGGTTGGGACGTCGGGCTGGCGGCGGGACAGCGGAATACCCGAATTTGGCTTGAGGGCAACGCCGAAGACCAGGAAGATCGAGAGGTAGAGCAGTACCAGCGCCACCACGAAAACGCCGGAGTCCCCCGGCATAGTTACCGCCCCCTTGCCGGCGCAATGCCGGGGAGGATTGCTCCGAACACGGCCGGCGAGATCTCGATGCCGAGCTCGGCGAAACGCTCCGTGAACCGTGGCCGGACGCCCGTCGGCACCGGCTTCCCCACGAAGCGGCCGTTGGCGTCTATGCCCGCCGAATAGTCGAACACGAAGGCGTCCTGGAGGGTGACGATGTCCCCCTCCATGCCCTGCACCTCGGTGACATGGGTGACGCGGCGGGAGCCGTCACGCATCCTGGTGATGTGGACGATCAGGTTGACCGCGGAGGCCAGCTGTTCGCGCACGGCCCGGAGCGGAAGGTCCATTCCTGCCATCAGCACCAGCGTTTCAAGACGGGCGATGGCGTCCCGCGGCGAGTTGGCGTGCACGGTGGAGATGGAACCGTCGTGGCCGGTGTTCATCGCCTGAAGCATGTCGAGGCATTCGCCGCCGCGGACCTCACCCACCACAATCCTGTCCGGCCGCATACGCAGCGAGTTCCGGACCAGGTCCCTAATGGACACCTCACCTTTGCCCTCGATGTTCTGCGGGCGGCTTTCGAGGCGGATGACGTGGTCCTGCTGGAGTTGAAGTTCGACGGCGTCCTCGATGGTCACGATCCGGTCGTCCGGCGGTATGAATCCGGACAGCACATTCAAAAGCGTGGTCTTGCCCGTGCCGGTGCCGCCGGAAACGATGATGTTTAGCCGAGCCTTGACGCAGGCGTTCAGGAGCTCCGCCATCTCGGGGGAGAGGCTGCCCAGGGAAACGAGGTCGTGGACCGTCAGCGCCTCCCGGCCGAATTTCCGGATGGTTAGGGCAGGACCGTTGACGGCCAGCGGGGGAATGATGGCGTTGACGCGCGATCCGTCCGCAAGCCGGGCGTCCACTAGGGGGGAGGACTCGTCGATGCGGCGGCCCACCTTGGACACGATCCGGTCGATTACCCGCCGTAATGCGTCCTCGGAGCTGAACTTTGTGTCCGTGGGGAGGATGCGGCCCTGGCGTTCCACGTAGACCTGGTCATGGCGGTTCACCATGACCTCCGTAATGGAAGGGTCATCGAGGAAGCGCTGGATGGGGCCGTGGCCCAGGACATCGTCGATGATGTCCCGGATAAGCCGCTGCCGCTCGGGCCCCGACAACGGAACCTGCTCTTCGTCCACAACGGTCTTCAGTTCATCCCGGACGAACTGGTGCAGTTCCTCGTCCTCGAGGGCGGAATCGGTGAGCCGCGAACCCAGCCGCTCAAAAAGTGCCTGGGTAGCCCGTTCCTTCAGGGCGTTCAGGGCTTCGCTGGCTACGGAAGCAACGGCTGGCATCTCCAAGGCTGCGGTGGCTGCCGAGCCTGCAGCCTGCTCCTCATGCTTCCTGCCGAGCGTGGTGGCAGCCGGCTTGGGCTTGAAGACGTCGGTAGGCTGTGACTTTTCGGGGCCCGGCTTGGACTCGCCCCGCAGGTTCTGGAACCGGTCTGTGAGGTTCACTGGACTACCGCCCTTCGGTGCAGCTTCTTGTGAGGTCTTTCTTCCCAATTCGGTTTGAAGCGCTCCACCAGCTGGCGGAGGCCTTTGCCGGCCGAGTCCCGGCTTCCGTCCTGCAGGACGGGCACTCCCTTGTTCGTGGAGTAGGGCAGGGTTTTGGAGCGGGGGAGCGCAACGTCAACAGGTGAGCCAATGGTGGCTTCGATGTCCTGCAGCGTGAGGCCCGCCCTGCGGTCCGTCATGTTCAGCACCACGTGCCGTTTCTCCGGGACGAGGCCGAGCTCAGCGAGGATCTGGAACCCCGTCCTGAGGCCCCGAATGCTGGGAATATCCATTCCGCAAATCCAGACAGCATCCGTGGCCTGCTCCAGTGTTGCAAGGACGTGCTCACCCAGGCCCGGTGCCGTGTCCACCACGATGTAGTGGAACTCGTCGCGCAGCTGGTTCAGGAGCCGGCTGACCTGTTCGCCGGAGATCCTGTCCATTTCGATCGGGTTTCTCGGCGCACAGAGGGCGTATATCCCCGCGGGGTGGACGGTGAGGTACGCCTTCAGGACCATGGAGTCCTGGCTTGCGGCGCCCACCACGGCGTCGGTGATGGTGTGTTCCGGGTCCAACATCAGCCCGCTGGCGACATCGCCGAACTGCAGGTCCAGGTCCACGATCACCACGCTCATCGGCGCGCTTTTGCCAAGGCCGACGGCGAGATTCGTGGCCACCGTGGTCTTGCCAACCCCGCCTTTGGGGGACATGACCGCGATGACCCGGCCGCCCTCGCCGTGGTCGGCGTGCTCGGCCGCCCCCGGGGCCAAACCCCGACGGCGGCCCGCGGCCGCGAGGCTCGCCCGCTCCAGCAGGACGCGGATGGCGTCCGGGTCCGCGGCTGGGTCCAGCAGGTCACGAACCCCGGAACGCATTGCCTGGAGGACTACTTCCTTGGTTTCAGGCACCACCAGTACAACGCTGATTTCGGGGTACTGCAGATCCATGACCGACGCCAGCTTTAAGGAGCCGTCGACCGGCAGGCCTGGTCCGAGGATCAGCACCTCCGGCGGCTCACCTACGAGCTGCCGGAGGAAATCCTGCGGGCTCTCGGGAAGGTAGTCCGCCTGGAACACCCGCAGCGAACCGTGCATGCCGGACACTGCCAGCTGGATGCGGCGCTCAAAGTCGGCGTTCGGAGTGATGAGGACAAAGCGGCTCATCGGAACAACCTTCCGGTGTTCACAACTCCCGACGTGCCCTCCACCGCGGTCGCCGGCTCCTTGGAGAGGTAGACGCTTCCGAATTCTGTGGTGAAGATGATCTTTTCGGCGTCCGCGGAGCTACGGGCCAGGGTGATGAGATAGGTGTCATTGGATGAGGCAGATTTCTTCGAGTTGAGTGCGCTACTGGATGCATCCTCCTTGGCCTCGGCCTCTTGGGACGTGGCTGTGCTGCCGTTGCTGAACTGCGCCGCCGTGACCAGCACCTTGTGGAAGGTCAGCTGCGTTCCGCCGGACCTCGTCGCAGAGTCATCAACGGAGAGGAATACGCCCACGGTGTCCCCGGCCGTCAGGGTGCCGCCCACCACCCGTTCGATCGGCAGCTTGAGGGTGATCTCCTGCATGCCCGCAGGGACCTGGACGCGGGCGGGCCCGAGGATGGAATCAGCATCAACCATGCGGGTGGCGAGGAGCTGCTCGCCGGGCATCAGGTCCACGGCAGCGACCTTCTGGCCAATCTGGTTGAGATCGGTCACCGCTCCGGAGGCCACGGCCAGTTTCGGTACTTCTTTCCGGACGACGGCGCCGGCAGCCTTATCGATTCCCGAGCCGGCCGCAATGGTTTTCTCCACTACATACACGGATTCGGTTTCGGTGTCCGCCAGTGCGCGCCTATCCGCATTCTGCACATAATTGACCAAAAGAACCGTACCAATAATTGCCACCAACAGGGCGGCAATGCCTCCAATTAGGCGAGCTTTCATTTTATCCCCCTAGCTAGTTATTAGTTGACGAGGCGAATGTAGACGGTTCCAAGGTCGTCTCCGGTGCCTGTGTTTCCTTCGAATGCATCAATGGACTCGAATTTCTTGAATTTGCCGATGATGCTCCGGCAAGGATCCACGCAGGCGGTAGCCGGAGTGGGAGAATTGTTGTAAGTACGGGGTCCGCTCGAACCGCCGCCGAACTTCCAGCCAACCATTTGAAAAGTGGCATAACCGCGGATATGGAACCAGCCGTTACCCTTGCCCTTGCCAGCATTGTCGTATACCGGAAAGACGCCGAGTACTTCGTCGCCGGCCTGGATGGTGTTGATCCAGCCTTGAAGCACGGAATCGCAGTTTTCGCCCGGCTTGTTGGGGTAATCTGCGCCGGGATCGTAGGCGGCGTTGTCCTCCGCGTCTGTGGTCGCCCTGCATTGCCCACCGTTCTGGTTCAGCCAGCCGAACCCGCCGGGAATGGCATGTCCGGACGTCGACGTGCAGGTCCCCATTCCAGGCTTGTAGCGGATCTGCTGGAGGATGCCGGTTGCGACGGCGTCTGTGAGGTCGTACTGGCATTCGGACAGGGCGAGCGGGAAGCCCCCTCCTGATCCCGGAACCTCAATGGATGCTGTGGCGTGTGCACCCACGCTCACCGCGGGGGCATTCAGTACGCTGGCGAAAAGCTTGGCGAGTACGCTGCTGCTGCCGTTCTTGGTGGTGGTTCGGACCGTGACCTGGTCCGGTACGGAAAGGTCTACCTCGGAGACGTTCGCGTCGCCATCGTTTGTATTGCTATTGGCCAATGGATCGGCGAATGCCTGGGCCTCTGCCTGGGTGCAGCCCGTCTTATGGCAGGCCTGGGCGACGCCCAGGGCGCCCGCGTCAGCGCCGTTCTGGAGCTGTGCCCGTTCGGAGTAGATCTGCCCGACGTCCACGGCCAGTGCACCGGCACCTATGAGCACCAGCATCATGACCGCCACTAGGACTCCAGCGGCTCCGCGCTCGCCATCCTGTTGCCCAGGCTTTAGCCTTCGCATCGCATGGCTCCTGTCCCGGTGACCGTCACGGTGCTGCCGAAGATGCCCGTCAGTGTTGGAGCGGGGTAGGTGATGGTGACGGTCATGTTCTCGCCGGCCGTGCAAGACCCGGGGGAGAAGGCGTACTCAAAATCCGCACCGTTCAGGCCGGGCGCGCCGGCGGATGCGGCAACGGCTGCTGCGCTCTGGTCGTCCTCGATGGCCATCTCCCTGGCAGCCTCCCTGGCAGCTTGAGTGACGGAAATCTGCAGGTTGTAGGCGTGAGAAAACTCCACAATGCCGGCCACAAGGGCCAGGAGGATGGGCGCAACCAGGGCAAACTCGACGGCAGCCGCGCCGCTTTGGTGCCCTTTTGCTCGGAAGTTGCTGCGGTTCACTGGATCCCCCGTGAGTAGTTACAGCCGATTAGGGTGGTGTGCCGCGTCCGTGGACGCGGCACACCGATTGTTGCTGCGACCGGGCCCCACGCATTTGTTGGCTGGCGGCAGCGGGCGGAACGTCGAGCTAGGGAACTGTCCAGCCGCCAACCTCTAGGGCGAGATTCCGGAACCAGGTGTCGAGTGCGCCGCCGAAGACACCGACGCCACCAATGATCAGGAACGCGATGAATGCCACGAGCAGTGAGTATTCGGTCGCGGTGGCGCCTTTTTCTGATTCCAGCCGGCCCTTGATTCCGGAAACGAAGGCAAGAACGGAGACCATGAAAGTAGACATTGTTTTTCCTTAAGTTCGATGGAATAAATGCTTTCGAATTCCAGCCTCCCCCGTACCGCGAAAGGGCTGGTGCTTCGATAGCTAAAGAATCCACCGGAAAGCAGTCCGGCAACAATGCGTAGTTCTACCCGTCTTTCCCCCCAGGGAAATAAGTATTCCCCCCAAGCGGGTACTCATACTAGGAAAACTGCAAGCACGGGGCTACTCGGAAACTCAAGAAATCATCAAGATTGTTGTAGGTAATTCGACGTTTCACCAGAAATGCCGGTATTTAGGATGCCAGTAAAACAGTCCCTAGGGCGGCGGCGAGCATCGAGGGGCCAAAGGCGACTTCCGATCTGAAATTGGCGCGCTTCAGCCTAATCAAAACGACGGATAAGATACCGCCCAAAACAAAGCCGAGTGCTCCGCCATAGAACAGGTGGCTCCACCCCAAGTAGCCCAAGTACAGGCCCACGGGGGCGGCAAGCTTGACATCGCCCATGCCGATGCCGTTTGGCGAAATCAGGGCCAGAATCAGGAAAATGACGAACAGGATGGCCGCCCCGGCGCCCGCTCGGAGCAGTTCGGCCCACTCTGCCGTGGCTGAACTGCCCAGAACCAGGAGCGCCAGGCCGGCCACCAGTAGCGTGAGCACGAGGGGGTTCGGCAGCAGATGATGGGCCACATCAATGCGGGCCAGCTGCACGCCGACGACCGCAAGCAGGAGAAAAGCAGGCAGGGACCAGTCCGATCCCAGTCGCAGCGCAAGGGCGGCGCAGAGGGCTCCGGTAACTGCCGCCGTCGTAATTCTTGTCCGCGCGCCCGGCAGCCCGCCGAGGCGGGGGAGGGTGCGGGCGATGACGTATTCAGCAAGCAGGCTCAGTAAAATACCAATGAGTCCCATGACCAAGGCGAAGAGCGGCCCGGCGCTGGCGGCGATACCTGCTGAAGTCACGTGCACTCCTGGGTGGAAGGGCCCGGCGCTGGCGCAGGACTCCACGACCCCCGCCACCGGATACCCCATTTTGACCCGGGCCGCCGGTTGGCGCTATTCTTGGTAGTCGTTGTGCGTGTCCTTTCTCGATGATGCGTGCCCGCTTGGGGATCCAGTTGCAGGATCACTACCCGACGGGCATTTTCGGGACTAGGGGATAACTGGTCCATAGAGCCCTCACCTCTGTTCCGGTCGCGCATAGATAGTAGGCGCACCCCGTGTGACGCCTAAAACAAGAACGCCAGAACAAGAACGAGGCAAACACCGTGCGTACGTACACCCCGAAGCCCGGCGATATCAACCGCCAGTGGCACGTCATTGACGCCACCGACGTTGTCCTGGGTCGTCTTGCCAGCCAGACCGCAACACTGCTGCGCGGAAAGCACAAGCCGACCTTTGCGTCCCACATGGACATGGGCGACTTCGTCATCATCATCAACGCTGAAAAGGTTGCCCTCACCGGCGCCAAGCTGGAGCAGAAGCGCGCATACCGCCACTCCGGTTACCCGGGCGGCCTGACCTCCGTCAACTACGCGGAACTCCTGGAGTCCAACCCGGTCCGGGCCGTTGAGAAGGCCATCAAGGGCATGCTCCCGAAGAACTCCCTCGCTGCCCAGCAGCTGAGCAAGCTGAAGGTCTACCGTGGCGCCGAGCACCCCCACGCAGCCCAGCAGCCCAAGACTTTCGAAATCACCCAGGTCGCCCAGTAGTCCTGGCCACCAACACTTTTATCTACAAGGAGAACCGTGGCTCAGAACGATGAACTGACCACCGAAGCCGTTGAGGCTGAGGAAAACCTGACCAGCTACACCTCGGAAAGCGGCGCTACCGAAGCCGCCCCGAAGAAGGAGCGCCCGGCACTGACCGTTGCCGGCGCAGCTGTTGGCCGCCGCAAGGAAGCCGTTGCACGCGTTCGCGTTGTGCCGGGCTCTGGCAAGTGGACCATCAACGGCCGCGAGCTGGATAACTACTTCCCGAACAAGCTGCACCAGCAGGACGTCAACGAGCCCTTCAAGATCCTGGATCTCGAAGGCGCCTACGACGTCATTGCCCGCATCCACGGCGGTGGCCCCTCCGGCCAGGCCGGTGCACTGCGCCTCGGCATCGCCCGTTCGCTGAACGAGATCGACGTCGAGAACAACCGCGCCACCCTGAAGAAGGCCGGCTACCTCACCCGTGACGCCCGCGTCATCGAGCGTAAGAAGGCCGGTCTCAAGAAGGCACGCAAGGCTCAGCAGTACTCCAAGCGCTAAATCCGCTTGCCGGGGCGTTACGCCTCGATCAGAAGCCCGTTCCGCCATGTGGCGGGGCGGGCTTCTGCCGTTAAGTCGTTGCGGGGCGGGCTTCTGCCGTTAACCACCGTTACGGAACATGGTCCCCGGTGAGCAGGGAAAACGTCCCCGGCGCCGCCAGATGACGCCGTCCAGACCGGGTCCAAGGCAGGAGCGGGCACCTCAATCGTCTAAACTTGGACGCGATGTCTACATTATTTGGAACAGACGGTGTCCGTGGCCTGGCGAATGGCCTGCTGACAGCCGAGCTCGCATTGCAGCTGGCCCAGGCCGCCGCCGTCGTGCTTGGCCATGAACGCACCAGCGAAGGTGCACGCCCGCGAGCCGTAGTGGCGAGGGACCCCCGTGCAAGCGGCGAGTTCATCGCCGCGGCCGTTGAGGCCGGGCTTTCCAGCTCCGGCATCGACGTCTACGACGCCGGTGTCCTGCCCACTCCCGCGGCCGCCTACCTTGTGGCAGACCTGAAGGCCGACTTCGGCGTCATGATCTCCGCCTCGCACAATCCGGCTCCCGACAACGGGATCAAGTTCTTCGCCCGCGGCGGCCAGAAGCTCCCCGACGAGGTGGAGGACGCCATTGAGGCCCAGATGGGCAAGGAGCCTTTCCGCCCCGTGGGCGGTGAGGTGGGCCGCATCCAGAGGTTCTCCGACGCAGAGGACCGGTACATCGTCCACCTCCTGGGAACCCTCCCGCATAATCTCGATGGCATCAGAGTGGTCCTGGACTGCGCGCACGGTGCCGCCAGCGGCTGTTCCCCCCAGGTGTTCAAGGATGCCGGTGCTGACGTGATTGTGATTGGCGCCGAACCGGACGGCCTGAACATCAACGAAGGCGTAGGTTCCACGCACCTCGGCCCGCTCAAGGCGGCCGTGGTGGAGCACGGCGCCGACCTCGGCATCGCCCACGACGGCGACGCCGACCGTTGCCTGGCCGTGGACCACGAGGGTAACGAGGTGGACGGCGACCAGATCATGGCCATCATCGCCGTTGCGCTGAAGAAGGCCGGCAAGCTCAAGGACGACGTCCTCGTGGCCACGGTGATGAGCAACCTCGGGCTCAAGATCGCCCTCCGCGACGCCGGCATCGCCATCCGGGAAACGGGCGTGGGGGACAGGTACGTGCTGGAGGAAATGCGCGACGGCGGCTACAACCTGGGCGGCGAACAGTCCGGGCACGTGATCCTCGCTGACTACGCCACCACGGGCGACGGCGTGCTGACCGGCCTGCAGTTGGCCGCGCAGGTGGCCCTGACCGGCCGCTCGCTCAAGGAACTCGCGACGGTCATGACCAAACTGCCCCAGGTCCTCATCAACGTGAAGGACGTGGACCGGACCCGGGTCAGCGGTGACGCAACCCTGGCTGCAGCCGTGGCGGCGGCCGAAGCCGAGCTGGGCGACGCCGGCCGGGTGCTCCTGCGCCCCTCCGGCACCGAGCCCGTGGTGCGCGTCATGGTGGAGGCAGGCGATCAGCAGACCGCCCAGGTCATCGCCGAGCGCCTCGCCCAGGTTGTGAAGACCCAGCTGGCCCTCGAACTCGTCGGCGACTAGGTTTCGACTCGCCCCGTAAAGCGCCCCAAAGGGAAAAAGCAGCCCGCCTCCGTAACGGAGGCGGGCTGCTTTTCTTGTTGCGCTTCGGCGTCGGCGCTACTTCGCGGCCTGGTTCTGGGTCTGCAGCGCGTCGCGGATCTCCTTCAGCAGGGCGATCTGCGGATCCTCGGCAGCTTCCTTCTTGGCGTCCTGCCCGATTCCCAGCTTGCGGTTGCGGTGCTCGATCAGCCGGTTCATCGGGGCGACGATGACGAAGTAGAGCGCGGAGGCAACCAGCAGGAAGTTGACCACCGCGGTGAGCAGCACGCCGAACCGCACATCGCCGAACGCCAGGAATTCGTCAAAGTTCGGCTCACCAACCAGCATTGAGATCAGCGGCATCAGCACGCTCTTGACCAGCGCATCCACCACGGCGCTGAACGCCGATCCGATGACCACCGCCACCGCCAGGTCGATGACGTTTCCCTTGAGAATGAACTTCTTAAATCCAGTAAGCATGCCAACCAAATTACCGCACCGGCTTGACGGGACGCTTACCGGCCCATGAAGCGCAGGTGGCGGTGCGATGGCGTCAGCGGTAGCCGGGGGCAGCGTCCAAGCCGAAATACTGCTCCAGGGTGGCGATGCCGCGTTTGCGCATGTCCGTGGCCGCCTCCACACCGACGTACCGCAGGTGCCACGATTCGTAGAAGTACCCGGTGGTGGTGTGCTGCATAAACGGGTAGCGCACCACGAAGCCGAAGCGGTGCGCGTTGGCCTTGGCCCAGGCGGCGGCCGGTTGCTCGGCGAAGCACGGCTGGAAGCTGCAGGCGCCGCCGCCGTCGCCGATGTCGAACGACCAGCCCGTTTGGTGTTCGGAAAAGCCCGGGCGCGCAGAGGCGGTGTCCGCCGCGGCCCGTCCCTGGGAGCTTACCCAGCCGTTGTAAGTGACGGTCTGCGTCGCATAGGAGCGGTAGCCGCTCGCCAGCGTCATGGTGACGCCGGCCGCCGCCGCGGCGGCGAACATCCGTTCTGCGGCAGCCGCCGTCGTACGGTTCAGCTGGGCTGCCTCCCCGGTGACGGCGAGGGCCACGCGTGGCTGGACCAGATCGGCCGGAACGTAGTTGGCCGGCTTGAGCGGGCGGTGCTTGTTGACGATCACCCAGGGGCTGCTGGGCGCGGTGAGCGAGTACTGCTTGGGCAGGCGGGACGCGGCCGACGGCGGGGCTGCCGCCGCCGTCGTGGTTGGTGCGGTTGTGGACGGCGACGAGGCGGATGAGCTGGCCGGCGACGCAGCGGACGCGGGGGCAGCGGGGGAGGCCGCGCCGCTGGTCGTTGCAGGGGAGCCGCTGGAGGCGGATCCGGACCCCGACGGGACCGGAGAGGCCGCACCGGAAGCGGCCGGGGACGCCGTGCCCGAAGCCTCCGAAGTGGTTCCCGATGCCTCCGGCGCAGGGCCAGGGGTGCAGGCCGCCAGGGCAGACAGGCCGGCACCCGCCATCAGCAGCCGTGCCACCGCGCGGCGGCTGGGCCGATCCCCGGGTCGGGCGACGGCGGGCCGGGCCTCGGCGGAGGGCTCGGAAGAGCAGTTGTAGCACATGCGTGCTAGACCTTTCTCAACAGCATCCGGCGGACGGAATGGTCCGCTTCCTTGGTGAGCACCAGCTGGGCCCGCCCACGGGTGGGCAGCACATTCTCTTCAAGGTTCGGTTCGTTGATGCGCTTCCAGATGTCGCGGGCCGTCTCTTCGGCCTCGGAGTCGGAAAGCGTCGCGTAACGGTGGAAGTACGACTCCGGCTGCGCGAAGGCGGTGGAACGTAGTTTCCGGAACCGGTCCACGTACCATTCCTCGATGTACGACGTCTTGGCGTCCACATAGATGGAGAAGTCGAAGAAGTCACTCAGCGCCAGCCCCTGGCGGCCGTCGTGCCGGGGACGGGCGGGTGCCAGCACGTTCAGGCCCTCGACAATGAGGACGTCCGGACGCCGGACCACCACTTCCTTGCCGGGGACGATGTCATAGGTGACGTGCGAGTACCAGGGTGCCCGCACTTCCTCGGCGCCGCCCTTGATTTCGCTCACGAAGCGCAGCAGCGACCGGCGGTCATAGGACTCCGGGAAACCTTTGCGGTCGAGCAGCTGCCGGCGCTTGAGTTCGGCCAGCGGATAAAGGAAGCCGTCAGTGGTAATGAGCTCGACGTTCGGCGTGCCCGGCCACCGCCGCAGCATCTCGCGGAGGACACGCGCGATGGTGGACTTGCCCACAGCAACGGATCCGGCGACGCCGATAACGAACGGGGTGCGCTCGGTCTTCTCGCCGAGGAACGTGGTGGTGGCCGCATGCAGCTGCCCGGCGGCTTCCACGTACAGATGCAACAGCCGGGACAGCGGGAGGTAGACCTCACGGACCTCGCTGATGTCCAAGGGGTCACCGAGGCCGCGGAGGCGCAGCACGTCCTCTTCATTAAGGGGCTGCTCCATCTGGGCCGAAAGCCGGGACCAGGTCTGCCGGTCCAGCTCCACGAACGGGGAAACACCCTCTCCGTTCGCTTCGTTGCGTTGCAAAGTCACCCTAGAGATTCTGCCCCGCCCGGCGCCGAGAGCGAAATGCGGCCTGCCGTAAAGTCCCTGATGAAGGGCCTTCCGGGGCCATTGAGACGGTGTGGGCAGGGCCAGAACGTCGTTTTGCCGGAGCGTTCCCTGAGATGTCATCCGACGTTGGTTACCCGCAAAGCCGGTTAGGCTTATACCCATGTGTGGAATCGTGGGTTATGTAGGCCGTTCGTCGGGTCGGGCTGATGCCGGGCACGGCGCGTTGGATGTTGTTCTTGAGGGGCTTCGCCGTCTGGAGTACCGGGGCTATGACTCGGCCGGTGTCGCTGTGGTGGCTGACGGGGAGATTTCCTCGCGGAAGAAGTCCGGGAAGCTGAGCAACCTGCTGGCTGAGCTGGAGGAGCGGCCGCTGCCGGAGTCGCTGACCGGCATCGGGCACACGCGGTGGGCCACGCATGGTGGCCCGACGGATCAGAACGCGCACCCGCATCTGTCTGATGGCGGGAAGCTTGCGGTGATCCACAACGGCATCATTGAAAATTTTGCGGAGCTGAAGCAGGAGCTGCTGGCCAAGGGTGTTGTCTTCGCGTCGGAGACTGACACTGAGGTGGCCGCGGCGCTGCTGGGCGACATTTTCCGGAACAAGCTGGGCGGGGACGTCTCCGACGGCGGCCTGACCCGGGCGATGGAGCTGGCCTGCCAGCGGCTTGAGGGCGCGTTCACGCTCCTTGCCGTGCACGCTGACCAGCCCGACGTGGTCGTGGCTGCGCGCCGGAACTCCCCGCTTGTGGTGGGCCTGGGCGAGGGCGAGAACTTCCTGGGTTCGGATGTGTCCGGGTTCATTGACTACACGCGCCGTGCGGTGGAGCTGGGCCAGGACCAGATCGTGACGATCACCGCTGACACGGTGGAGATCACCGACTTCTTCGGCGCCCCGGCGGAGGGCAAGGAGTACCACGTTGACTGGGACCCGGCCTCTGCTGAGAAGGGCGGCTTCGCCTCGTTCATGGAGAAGGAAATCCATGACCAGCCCGACGCCGTGGCCCAGACGCTGCTGGGGCGCTCGGACCTGAACGGCCGGCTGACCCTGGATGAGCTGCGCATTGATCCGCAGCTGCTGAAGAAGGTCGACAAGATCATCGTGCTGGCCTGCGGCACGGCCGCGTACGCGGGCCTGGTGGCCAAGTACGCGATCGAGAACTGGTGCCGGATCCCCACCGAGGTGGAGCTCGCGCACGAGTTCCGTTACCGCGACCCGATCGTCACTGAGAACACCCTGGTGGTCTCCATCAGCCAGTCCGGCGAGACGATGGACACGCTGATGGCCGTCCGCTACGCCCGTGAGCAGGGCGCCAAGACGGTGTCCATCTGCAACACCAACGGGTCCACGATTCCGCGTGAGTCCGACGCCGTGCTGTACACGCACGCCGGTCCGGAGATCGCGGTGGCTTCCACCAAGGCGTTCCTGGCCCAGATCACCGCGGCGTACCTGCTGGGCCTTTACCTGGCGCAGCTGCGCGGGAACATCTTCTCCGGGCAGGTCAAGGACGTGCTGGCTGACCTGGGCAAGATCCCGGCGAAGATCCAGAAGATCCTCGACTCCGCCGAGGAACTGCGCGAGCTGGCCCGCAGCATGAAGGACGAGAAGTCCGTGCTGTTCCTGGGCCGCCACGTGGGCTACCCGGTAGCGCTCGAGGGCGCGCTGAAGCTGAAGGAAATCGCGTACATCCACGCCGAGGGCTTCGCCGCCGGTGAACTCAAGCACGGCCCGATCGCCCTGATCGACGAGGGCCAGCCGGTGTTCGTGGTGGTCCCGTCCCCGCGCGGCCGCGATTCGCTGCACTCCAAGGTGGTCTCCAACATCCAGGAGATCCGCGCCCGCGGTGCCCGCACCCTGGTGATCGCCGAGGAAGGCGACGAAGCGGTCCGCGACTACGCCGAGCACGTTTTCTACGTCCCGGAAACCCCGACGCTGCTGATGCCGCTGCTGACCACCGTCCCGCTGCAGATCTTCGCGTGCGAACTCGCCGCAGCCAAGGGCTACGACGTGGACCAGCCGCGCAACCTGGCCAAGAGCGTCACAGTAGAGTAAGCCCATGATTGTTGGCATCGGCGTAGACGTAGTGGACATCGAGCGCTTCGGACGGCAGTTGGAGCGCACCCCCGGACTCCGGGACCGGCTGTTCGTGCCTGCCGAACGGGAACTGAACACCCGCTCCCTGGCGGCGCGCTTCGCCGCCAAGGAGGCCGTGGCCAAGGTCCTTGGCGCGCCCGCCGGCATGAACTGGCAGGACTGCTGGATCGGGCTGGACCAGAACGGGCCCACTGTCCAGGTCAAGGGAACGGTGCTCGCCGTGGCCGAAGCCAAGGGCGTCAAACGGTGGCACCTGTCCATGAGCCACGACGGCGGCATCGCCACGGCCACCGTCCTGGCCGAGGGCTGACCCCCGGACCGACTGACCAAGATGATCAGCGCCTATACCGGAACCCAGATCAGGGAGGCCGAAAAGCCCCTGCTGGATTCAGGTATGGGCGCTGTTCTCATGCAGCGGGCGGCCCGCGGGATGGCCGGCGCCGCCATCGCGGAGCTGCGCAGCCGCGGACGCCGCCTGTACGGCTCCAGCGTTGTTGTCCTGGCCGGCAAGGGCAACAACGGCGGGGACGGCCTCTTCGCCGCCGCGCACCTTGCCGGACGGGGAATGCGGACGACGGCGGTGCTCGCCTCCGCCACTGCGCATCCGGACGGCCTGGCGGCCTTTCGGCGCGCCGGCGGGCGGGTGCTGACGCTCACTGACACGAACGCCGGCGAGCTCGCAGCGCTGGCCGGCAGGGCCGACGTCGTGATTGACGCGCTGTTCGGAACCGGCGCCCAGGGCGGACTCCGGGGAGCTACGGCGGAGCTAGTGTCGCAGCTTGCCGCCGGCGCACGCGGCCTCGTGGTGGCGTGCGACGTGCCCAGCGGCGTGGATGCGGACACGGGAGAGGCCGCTGGACCCGTGCTGCCCGCGGACCTCACCGTCGCGTTCGGCGGGGCCAAGGCAGGGCTGCTGGCGGACCCAGGAGCGGACTTTGCCGGCCGGGTGGAAGTGGTCCGGATCGGGATCGAGGATTCGCTCCCGTGGCCCGCCCTGCGCCGCCTGGAAGCCGCCGACCTGGCCGTCCTGCTTCCTCGCCCGGCAAGGCGGGCCCACAAGTATTCGCGCGGTGTCCTCGGGGTGGTGGCCGGATCCCCGGCCTACCCCGGCGCCGCCGTGCTCGCCTGCCGCGGGGCGCTTGCCGCGGGCGTCGGGATGGTCCGCTACGTCGGGCCGCCGGAGGTCGCGGACCTCATCCGCCACAGCTGCCCCGAGGTGGTCTGCAGTACAGGCACCGTGGCAGAAACGCACGTCCAGGCGTGGCTGGTCGGCTCCGGGATGGACGGCAAGGACGAGGAAGAGATGCAGCGCGTCCGCGACGCCGTCGACTCCGGCCTGCCCACCGTGGCCGACGCCGGCGCCCTGCCCGTGCTGCCCGACGTGCTGGCACCGCAGGTGGTGCTGACGCCGCACGCCGGGGAGCTGGCCACCCTGCTGCAGCGCCTCGGCGCCGACCTGGACCGCGAGGCCGTCGAGGCCTCCACCCTCGCTTCCGTGCGCCGCGCCGCCGGCCTGACCGAGGCCACCGTGCTCCTGAAGGGCGCCAGCACGCTGGTGGCGTCGCCGTACCAGGATTTCTACAGCCAGTCCGAAGGAACGCCCTGGCTGGCCACCGCCGGAAGCGGTGATGTGCTGGCCGGAATCATTGGTGCGCTGCTCGCCCAGGTGGGGTCCGACGTCGGACGCTTCCGGGGGATGGGCATCGATCCGGACGAACGCTGGGCGGCCATTGCCGCCATGGGGGCGAGCCTGCACGGCCTGGCCGGAGCGTCGGCTGCAGCCGGCGGCCCGCTGACGGCGGGGCGGATTGGCGACGCGCTACCTGAAATATGGGGTAAAGTCAGCACGCTTAGTAATTAACGGTGGGTCACGTAATAGTCATACCCACCGGCTACGGTAAGACCAAGTTCCGTGCAGGTGGTGCGTGAAGACCTGCCGGACGCAGTGTTGGACGAGGTATAGGAGCACGAATGGAAATCTGGCCCGGATCGGCTTACCCGCTGGGAGCCACGTTTGACGGCACCGGAACCAACTTCGCATTGTTCAGCGAGCACGCGGAAAAGGTGGAACTCTGCCTCTTCGACGACGAGGGGACCGAAACCCGCGTCACCCTCCGCGAAGTCGACGGCTATGTGTGGCACTGCTACCTGCCGCAGATCCAGCCCGGGCAGAAGTACGGCTACCGCGTCCACGGTCCTTACGACCCGGACAATGGCCAGCGCTTCAACGCCAACAAGCTGCTTCTTGACCCCTACGCCAAGGCAGTCGCTGGCCAGATCGACTGGGATCCCGCCCTGTTCTCGTACAACATGGGCGACCCCTCATCCAAGAACGACGCGGACTCCGCGCCGCACATGATGATGGGCGTGGTCATCAACCCGTTCTTCGACTGGGACAACGACCAGAACCTGCGCATCCCGTACCACAAGTCGGTCATCTACGAGGCGCACGTCCGGGGGCTCACCGAGCTGCACCCGGAGATTCCCGAGGAGCAGCGCGGCACTTACGCTGGCGTGGCACACCCGGCCGTGATTTCCCACCTGCAGAAGCTGGGCGTTACCGCGATCGAGCTCATGCCCGTGCACCAGTTCGTCAACGACGGCACGCTGCAGGAGAAGGGCCTGAGTAACTACTGGGGCTACAACACCATCGGCTTCTTCGCGCCCCAGAACACCTACAGCTCCACCGGGGACACCGGCCAGCAGGTCCAGGACTTCAAGGCAATGGTCCGTTCGCTGCACCGGGCAGGCATCGAGGTCATCCTCGACGTGGTCTACAACCACACCGCCGAAGGCAACCACCTTGGGCCCACGCTGAGCTTCAAGGGCATCGACAACGAGGCCTACTACCGCCTGGTGGAGGATGATAAGCAGTACTACATGGACTACACGGGCACCGGCAACACGCTGAACGTCCGCCAGCCGCACTCCCTGCAGCTGCTCATGGACTCGCTGCGGTACTGGGTTACCGAGATGCACGTTGACGGGTTCCGCTTTGACCTCGCCGCCGCTCTGGCCCGTGAATTTTACGACGTTGACCGGCTCTCCACGTTCTTCGAACTCATCCAGCAGGATCCCGTGGTGTCCCAGGTCAAGCTCATCGCCGAGCCGTGGGACGTCGGGCCCGGCGGGTACCAGGTGGGCAACTTCCCGCCACAGTGGACGGAGTGGAACGGCAAGTACCGCGACACCGTGCGCGACTTCTGGCGCGGCGAACCGGCCACCCTCGGCGAGTTTGCCTCGCGCATCACCGGCTCGGCGGATCTCTACGAGCACTCCGGCCGCCGCCCGGTGGCGTCCATCAACTTCGTCACCGCGCACGACGGCTTCACGCTGCGTGACCTGGTGTCTTACAACGAGAAGCACAACGACGCCAACGGCGAGGACAACAAGGACGGCGAGTCGCACAACCGCTCCTGGAACTGTGGAGTGGAGGGCCCGTCGGACGATCCCAAGGTCCTGGCGCTGAGGGCGCGGCAACAGCGCAACTTCATCGCCACCATGCTCCTCTCGCAGGGCGTGCCCATGATCCTGCACGGCGACGAGATGGGCCGTACCCAGCAGGGCAACAACAACGGGTACTGCCAGGACTCCGAGCTGACCTGGGTCAACTGGGACAGTGTGGACCAGCCGCTCATCGAATTCACCGCGGCCGTCAACTCGCTGCGCGCCAAGCACCCCACCTTCCGGCGCAGCCGCTTCTTCGACGGCCGGCCCGTCCGGCGAGGCGAGGGCGAGCGGCTGCCGGACATCGTATGGCTCGACCCCGACGGTAACGTCATGTCCCCGGAGGACTGGGACAGCGGCTTCGGCCGGTCGGTGGGCATGTTCCTCAACGGCGACGGCATCCAGGGCCACGATGACCGCGGCCGCCGGATCACGGACGTGAACTTCCTGCTGTACTTCAACGCCCACGACGGCGACGTTGAATTCACGCTGCCGCCGGACGAATACGCACCGGCCTGGGACGTCATCATCGACACCGCGGGTGAAGGCGCCGACTCCAAGCCGGCCAACGCGGGCAGCCTGCTGTCCGTCGCCGCCAAGTCCCTCGTGGTACTCCGCGCCCACAGTGCGCCTGAAGAGGAACCCGACCACTCCGTGGCGGCCTCGCTGGCAGCACTGACGCAGACAGCCACCGCTGAGACGGCAGCGCTCACCGCGCCCGCGGTCCCGGATCCGGCCAAGACGAAGCAGCCGGCTGATCAGGCTACAGAGTCCGCGCCTGAACCGGCCGCGGAGCCTGCTGCTGAACCTGCCGTGGAGCCTGCGAAGGCCACGCAGGAGCAGCCGGCGCAAAAGCCTGCCGGGCGGCGGAATAACCACTTGAAGGCGGTCAAGCCCGAAGGGGAGGACGCATGAGAACGCCAGTCTCCACGTACCGGCTGCAGATCAGGCAGGGCTTCACACTGTTCGACGCCGCCGAAACCGTGCCGTACCTGCACTCGCTTGGGGTCGACTGGGTCTACCTCTCTCCGGTCCTGACCGCCGAGCAGGGCTCCGACCACGGGTACGACGTCACGGACCCCTCCGCCGTCGACCCCGAACGGGGCGGCCCGGAGGGCCTGGCCGCCGTTTCCAAGGCGGCCCGCGCCGCCGGTATGGGCGTGCTGATCGACATCGTGCCCAACCACGTTGGCGTCGCCACACCGGTGCAGAACCCCTGGTGGTGGTCGCTGCTCAAGGAGGGGCGCCAGTCCCGGTACGCGGAAGCGTTCGACGTCGACTGGGACCTTGGCGGGGGACGTATCCGGCTCCCGATCCTCGGCAGCGACGATGACCTGGACCAGCTCGAAATCAAGGACGGGGAGCTCCGGTACTACGACCACCGCTTCCCGCTGGCCGACGGCAGCTACACCGAAGGCGACTCCCCGCGCGACGTCCACGCCCGGCAGCACTACGAACTGATGGGCTGGCGGCGCGCGGACAACGAGCTGAACTACCGCCGCTTCTTCGCAGTGAACACGCTCGCCGGTGTCCGCGTGGAGATCCCCGCTGTCTTCGACGAGGCACACCAGGAGGTGGTGCGCTGGTTCCGTGAGGGGCTCGCGGACGGTCTGCGGATCGACCACCCGGACGGCCTCGCCGACCCCGAGGGGTACCTGAAGCGGCTCCGGGAAGCCACCGGCGGCGCCTACCTGCTGGTCGAAAAGATCCTCGAGCCGGGGGAGCAGCTGCCCACCAGCTTCGAATGCGAGGGCACCACCGGCTACGACGCCCTCGCCGACGTCGACCGGGTTCTCGTGGACCCTCGCGGCCAGGAAGCTCTGGACCGGCTGGACGCCTCGCTGCGCGGCGGCGAGCCTGCCGACTACGAGGACATGATCCGGGGAACCAAGCGCCGGATCACCGACGGCATCCTCCACTCCGAGATCCTGCGTCTGGCCCGGCTGGTTCCGGGCGACGCCGGACTGTCCGCCGACGCCACGGCCGACGCGATCGCCGAAATCATCGCCGCCTTCCCGGTCTACCGCACGTACCTGCCGGAGGGTGCGGAAGTCCTCAAGGAAGCGTGCGAGCTTGCTGCGCGCAGGCGGCCGGACCTCGACCAGGCCGTCCAGGTTCTGCAGCCGCTGCTGCTGGACACCGACCTGGAACTTGCCAGGCGCTTCCAGCAGACCTCGGGAATGGTCATGGCCAAGGGCGTGGAGGACACCGCGTTCTTCCGCTACAACCGTCTGGGCACCCTCACGGAAGTGGGCGCCGACCCCACCGAGTTCGCCGTGGAGCCCGACGAGTTCCACGCGAGGATGGCCCGCCGGCAGGCCGAGCTGCCGCTGTCCATGACCACGCTCAGCACGCACGACACCAAACGCAGCGAGGACACCCGGGCGCGGATCTCGGTCATCTCCGAGGTTGCCGGTGAATGGGAGAAGGCCCTGAACCGGTTGCGCGACCTGGCCCCACTGCCGGACGGCCCGCTGTCCGCGCTGCTGTGGCAGGCCATCGCCGGCGCCTGGCCCGCCAGCCGGGAGCGCCTGCAGTACTACGCGCTGAAGGCCGCCCGCGAAGCCGGAAACTCGACCAACTGGACCGATCCCGATCCATCCTTCGAGGAGAAGCTGGCCGCCGCCGTCGACGCCGCGTTCGACAACCCTGCGGTCCGGGCTGAAGTCGAGTCGCTGGTGGAACTCCTGGAGCCGCACGGCGCCTCGAATTCCCTCTCCGCCAAGCTTGTGCAGCTCACCATGCCCGGTGTCCCGGACGTGTACCGGGGCACGGAGTTCTGGGACCGGTCGCTGACGGACCCGGACAACCGGCGCCCGTTCAGCTTCGATGACCGGCGTGCAGCGCTGGAGCAGCTTGATGCCGGCGACTTGCCCCCGTCATTTACTGATGAGCGGACCAAGCTGTTGGTGACCTCGCGGGCGCTGCGTCTGCGCCGGGACCGGCCCGAGCTGTTCACCGGCTACCGCCCGGTCCAGGCCAACGGCCCGGCTGCCGGGCACCTGCTCGCGTTCCACCGCGGCACCCCGGGAGCGCCGGGTGTGGTGACCCTCGCAACCCGGCTGCCCTACGGACTGGAACGTGACGGCGGCTGGCGGGACACCGCCGTCGAACTTGAGACCGCCATGAAGGACGAACTGACCGGCACGGGCTTCGGACCTGGGACCGTGAAGATCGCTGAGATCTTCGGGACCTACCCCGTTGCGCTGCTGGTGCCCCATACAGATGTGACGCAGACGGGAGAAGAGTGATGAGGCAGACAGGCCAGGCAACATACCCCCGCGAAGCCGCGAAGCCCGTGCAGGGCCCGGAACGCTTCGACGTCTGGGCCCCTGATGCCGGATCCGTGACGCTGCTGGCCGGCGGGGAGCGCTACGCCATGCAGCGCCGGCCCGGCACCCGACCCGAGAACGAGGGCTGGTGGACCGCCGCCGGCGCACCCGCTGACGGCGACGTCGACTACGGGTACCTTCTGGACGGCGACGAAACACCGCTGCCTGACCCCAGGACCCGCCGCCAGCCCGACGGCGTCCACGCCCTGTCCCGCACCTTCGACCCCGCCGCGCACACCTGGCAGGAGGACGGCTGGCAGGGTAGGGAACTGCAGGGGGCGGTCATCTACGAGCTGCACCTCGGAACATTCACGCCCGAAGGGACGCTGGATGCGGCCGCCGGCAAGCTGGACTACCTGGCCGGCCTGGGCGTGGACTTCATCGAACTGCTGCCCGTGAACGCGTTCAACGGCACGCACAACTGGGGCTACGACGGCGTGCAGTGGTTTGCCGTCCACGAGGCGTACGGCGGACCGGAAGCGTACCAACGGTTCGTCGACGCTGCCCACTCGGCAGGCCTTGGTGTGATCCAGGACGTGGTCTACAACCACCTCGGCCCCAGCGGGAACTACCTCCCGCGTTTCGGGCCCTACCTCAAGCAGGGCGAGGGCAACACGTGGGGCGACTCCGTGAACCTGGACGGGCCCGGCTCCGACCATGTGCGCCGCTTCATCCTGGACAACTTGGCCATGTGGCTTCGCGACTACCGCGTGGACGGCCTGCGGCTCGACGCAGTCCACGCCCTGAAGGACGAGCGCGCGGTCCACATCCTCGAGGACTTCGGGGCGCTGGCTGATCAGATCTCCGCCGAGGTGGGACGGCCGCTGACGCTCATTGCCGAATCCGACCTCAACAACCCACGGCTGCTGTATCCGCGCGACGTCAACGGCTACGGGCTGGAGGGGCAGTGGAGCGACGACTTCCACCACGCCGTCCACGTCAACGTCACCGGCGAAACCACCGGCTACTACAGCGACTTCGACTCGCTCGGAGCCCTCGCGAAAGTGCTCCGGGACGGTTTCTTCCACGACGGCAGCTACTCCAGCTTCCGGGAACGCCACCACGGCAGGCCGATCAATTTCAGCGCCGTCCATCCGGCCGCCCTGGTGGTCTGCTCGCAGAACCACGACCAGATCGGCAACCGCGCCACCGGGGACCGGCTTTCGCAGACGCTGCCGTACGGGAGCCTGGCGCTCGCCGCGGTGCTGACTCTGACCGGGCCCTTCACGCCCATGCTGTTCATGGGCGAGGAGTACGGGGCCAGCACGCCGTGGCAGTTCTTCACCTCCCACCCGGAGCCGGACCTCGGCAAGGCCACCGCGGAAGGCCGGATCAAGGAGTTCGAGCGCATGGGGTGGGATCCCGCCGTCGTGCCCGATCCCCAGGATCCCGAGACTTTCCGCCGGTCCAAGCTGGACTGGGCGGAGGCCGCCCACGGCGACCACGGCCGGCTGCTGGAGTTGTACCGTTCGCTCACCGCGCTGCGCCGCTCAACGCCGGACCTCACCAAGCTGGGCTTTGAGGACACGCAGGTGGAGTTCGACGACGACGCCCGCTGGCTCCGGTTCCGGCGCGGCGGCGTGCAGGTGCTGCTCAACTTCTCGGAGCAGCCGGTAAGTCTGGAAGGTGCGGGGACGGCCCTGCTGTTGGCCACCGACGACTCCGTCCGGCTGGAGGGTGAGCGCGCGGAACTCGGCCCGCTGAGCGCCGCCGTCGTCAGTGACTGAGTGAATTTGCTGGGGCGGCGTCCACCGCCGGTGACCGGATGGTGGACGCCAGCCCCGCAGCCCTGGTGGGGCTGGCAGGATGGAACGTATGACTTATGTGGCCTCGGACACCCGCTATGACACCATGCCGTACCGCCGCGTTGGACGCAGCGGCCTGAAACTGCCAGCCATCTCGCTGGGCCTGTGGCACAACTTCGGTGACGACAAGCGCTTCGACGAACAGCGCGCCATCCTGCGCCGCGCCTTCGACCTCGGCGTCAACCACTTCGACCTCGCCAACAACTACGGCCCCCCGGACGGCTCCGCGGAGACCAACTTCGGCCGGCATCTGCAGGACGACTTCAAGCCTTACCGCGACGAGCTGGTCATCTCCACCAAGGCCGGTTACTTCATGTGGCCCGGGCCGTACGGCGAATGGGGCTCCCGGAAGTACCTGATCTCCAGCCTGGACCAGTCGCTGCAGCGGATGGGCCTGGACTACGTGGACATCTTCTACAGCCACCGTCCGGACCCGGAGACGCCGCTGGAAGAGACCATGGGCGCGCTGGACTACGCCGTGCGCTCCGGCAAAGCGTTGTACGCGGGCATCTCGTCCTACACCCCGGAGCAGACGCTCGAGGCTGCGCGCATCCTGAAGGAGCTCGGTACCCCGCTGCTCATCCACCAGCCCAGCTACTCCATGCTGAACCGCTGGACCGAGAACGGCTCGCCCAACCTGTACGAGGCGCTGGAGCAGGTGGGCGCCGGCTCCATCGCGTTCTCCCCTCTGGCCCAGGGCATGCTGACCGACCGCTACCTCGACGGCGTCCCGGCTGACTCCCGCGCCGCCAAGGCCAGGTTCCTGTCCGAATCCTCGTTGACGGAGGACAAACTGGACCGGGTGCGCGGGCTCAACGCCATCGCTGCCGGCCGCGGACAATCGCTGGCGCAGATGGCCATCGCCTGGATCCTGCGCGACCAGCCCAAGGGCTCCCCGGTAACCTCCGCTCTCGTCGGGGCGTCCAGCGTCCGGCAGCTCGAGGACACCTTGGCCGCCATCAACAACCTTGAGTTCAGCAGCGACGAGCTGACCGCGATCGACGAGTTCGCCGTCGAATCCGACATCAACCTCTGGGCGCAGAGGGTCTGAACCGGCACGACAAAAAGCGGCGTAACCAAGCGGCCGGGGCCGGCGGGAACAAAGCGGGTCCCGGCGGCGTTTGGTTACACTGATAAGCGCGCCGCGTGGCGCGGTGCCCGTCAGACGCCGTTGTACAACAACGTACGGACGCGCAGGGCACTTGAAGTTTGTTCTCAAAGGAGTTCCGTGTCTTCAAATCCGATTCGTGTAGCTATCGTCGGCGTGGGTAACTGTGCCGCTTCGCTGGTCCAGGGTGTCCATTACTACCGGGATGCCGACCCCCAGGCCACGATTCCGGGTCTGATGCACGTGGAGTTCGGCAAGTACCACGTCAACGATGTGCAGTTCGTGGCCGCGTTTGATGTTGACGGCAAGAAGGTCGGTCATGACCTGGCCGATGCGATCCTGGCCAGCGAGAACAACACGATCAAGCTCGCCGAGGTCCCGCCGAGCGGTGTGACGGTGCAGCGCGGGCCCACCCTGGATGGTCTGGGCCGGTATTACCTGGAGACCATCGAGCAGTCCACCGAGGAGCCGGTCGACGTCGTCCAGGCCCTGAAGGACGCCCAGGCCGATGTCATGGTCTGCTACCTGCCGGTCGGGTCCCAGGAGGCCGCGGAGTTCTATGCGCAGGCCGCGATCGACGCGGGTGTGGCGTTCGTCAACGCGCTGCCGGTGTTCATCGCCGGCACCAAGGAGTGGGCTGATAAGTTCACCGCAGCGGGTGTGCCGATCGTGGGCGATGACATCAAGAGCCAGATCGGTGCCACCATCACGCACCGTGTGATGGCGAAGCTGTTCGAGGACCGCGGTGTGACGCTGGACCGCACGTACCAGCTGAACGTGGGCGGCAACATGGACTTCAAGAACATGCTGGAGCGGGACCGGCTGGAATCGAAGAAGATCTCCAAGACCCAGGCCGTGACCTCCAATGTTGAGGCCGAGCTGGCGGCGAAGGACGTCCACATTGGCCCGTCCGATTACGTGCAGTGGCTCGATGACCGCAAGTGGGCGTTTGTCCGCCTGGAGGGCCGGAACTTCGGTGACGCGCCGGTGTCTTTGGAGTACAAGCTGGAGGTCTGGGACTCGCCGAACTCCGCGGGTGTGATCATCGATGCGATCCGTGCGGCGAAGATCGGCCTGGACCGGGGCGTCGGCGGTCCGCTGGTCTCGGCGTCGAGCTACTTCATGAAGTCCCCGCCGGAGCAGTTCAACGACGACCTTGCCCGCGAAAAGGTCGAGGCCTTCATCCGCGGCGACCTCGACCGCTAAACACTCCCGGACGCTCTATCACTTCCTGCAGGTTTTCCCCGGACGCGTCCTCAGGTCCTGCAGGTTTTCCCGCGATGCTCTCTCACCTTCGGGTGGGGGAGCATCGCCGCTTAAGCGTGCGTTTCGTAGCGCCGAATGGCGTGGCTCGTATGCGCGAGTGCCAGCAGCTTCAGGACGAGCTGGCCATGCAGATGCATGCCGACGGCTGCTGTCATGATCAGCTGATTGACGTCATCTGGCGCGGTTGTGGCAGAAATATTCGCTGCGGCAATCGTGTCCACCGCCTGGCTGTACGCGTTGAGCAGGTCATCGGTCACCGGCACGCCGAGACTTTCCATTAGGGCCAAGTGGGCATTGAGGGAGTTTCTGGCGTCGCTCGGTACATCCGGCCAGTTCCGGAAGCGTACGACGGCGTCGCCCGCCGGTGTGCGCAGGTCGCCGTGCTCCGTGCTCACGTCGTCGAGGCCCAGCACTGTGCGCTGGACCGCGGCCAACAGATCAAGGCGGGGTGTGCCGCCGTCGGCCATCCTGAGCAGGGATCCGATCTGGGCGATATTCAACCCGACCACGCGCCGCAGCGACTGGATCAGTTCCAGCCGGCTCACGTGATGCTCTGAATACTCCGCCCGGGTGGAGTGGACGGAGCGGCCCGCGGGCAACAGGCCCTCGCGGAGGTAGAACTTGATGCTGGCAGGGGAGACTCCCGTCCGCTCGCTGAGCTCCTTCAGCTGCATGCCCGCTCCTTCCTCGGCGGATGGCAGCCTCTTGGATAGCTGCCGGGCCGCTGGCTATCTTGATTTACACCCTCTGGATAGTGGCTCTATCCTATTCGCATGGAGCCTTGGAATGTACTGCTTGCCAGCCACGTCATTGCCGCCCTTTTTGTCCTTGCCATTGGCCCGGTGCAGATCCTCCGGCGCCACCGGGACCGCATCCACCGGACCATGGGACACCTGTGGGTCGCGGCAATGTACTACGTCTGCTTCAGTAGCTTCTGGATCGTCACCGACGGGCATTTCAGCTGGCTTCACGGACTCTCGGCGTTCACGATCGTGACGGTCACCCTTGGGCTGATCAGCGCGGTGCGCCGGAACATCCCGGCGCATAGGGGAAACATGATCGGCAGCTACATCGGCATCGCTGTGGCGTTCGGCTTCGCCGTCTCTGTGCCCGGTCGTGGCATTCCGCGCCTCCTGGCCGAGGACTTGCCGACGGCTATGTTCGTTGCCGCGCTTGTGGCGCTCACCGTCGGCGTCGTCTTCATTTCGCTCCGGCGCGGAGGCCGTTCTCTGAACCGGTCCGAATCGAAGGGTCCAGCAGCGTCGCTCGCCGAGCGAGACGCCGGGCATGCGGCCGAGGCCGCTGCCAAGGTGGACGGGTAGCTGCCTGTTAGTCGCACGGCTCCCGCGCCGGACGCTCTATCACTTTCTGCAACGTGCGGTGCGATCCTCTATCACTTTCGGCAGCTGTCACGGCCACGCTCACTCACCAGCGTCCGCAAAGCCCGAAGCATAAGGGTGATCCAACTGGGCCCTTCGCCTTGCTTGTTTGATACGGATGACTGTTCCACGAAAACCCTCGTCGAGGTCATCCTTTCTTACGGTGAGGACGGTCCATCCTGCAGCTTCGAAGGCCTTGTCTCGCCGTTTGTCGCTGAAGATCTGAGCCTCGACTAGGTGATGGCCGCCGTCGTATTGAATGGCCAGCCGCTGGGCGCGGTATCCGAGATCGGCCGACGGCGAGAAGGGGTCGCCGCTTCTTAGCGTGATTTGGAGTTCGGGTTCAGGGAGTCCGGAGTCCACCATCGCCAAGCGCAGCATTGATTCCGGCGCCGAGTCTGCGCCCACCCGCATCAGGTCCAGGGCTTCCCTGGCGCGGACAACGCCCTGCAGATTGGGGTGCCGCAGAACGAGGGAACGCAGCCCGGCTGGGGTATCGAAGGGCTGTGTCCGGCCCTCAAATCCATTCGAGGGATACGGATTATCTGGTCACCCAAGCACACCAAGTCCCTAAGCGGCAGCCTTCGCGCCAAATCCAGCCATGTCCTTGAACGGGTACTGATTCGGATGCCATCAACCGTTTCAATCTCGTCTTCTTCGGCCAGCAGCGTATGGCCAAACACCCCCTTGCGACGAGCCGAGGGCAGTCTTTTTGGCTTGCTCAAATGTAGTTCCGTAGAGTCCGCCAACCATGATGGCAGCACCTGGCATCGAAGACGCGCGGCAGTGACATGCGAGATCCAGGCACTAGGCGAAACTTCAGACAGCGCCCGCGCCGCCGCCTCCAGGTCAAAGTTCCAGTCCCACGGGCGGTAGAGTCCGCGCCCCACATGGATCACGTCCCGACGTCGCAGCCGCGACGCGGGAATGCCTTCGGTTCGGGCCAAATCGAAGGTGAACGGAGCTGATGCCAAACGGGGAGGTAAGCCGGCGCGCGTTTCCATGCAGGCATTGTGACCCATATTGAGGAGGTGCCGCAGAAGTTATCCACAGGGGGTAGGTGGCGAGAGAGGGTGCCGGGAAAACCGGTAGGTAGTGAGAGAGGGTCGCGGGCAAACAGGTAGGTAGTGAGAGAGGGTGCCAAGAAAACCGGTAGGTAGTGAGAGAGGGCCGCCGGCAAACAGGTAGGTAGTGAGAGAGGGTCCCGGGAAAACCGGTAGGTAGTGAGAGGGCGTCCTAGAACAGGCCGATCGGGTTGCCGTCGCGGTCCACGTCCATGCGCATGGCCGCCGGAACGGCCGGAAGGCCCGGCATGGTCATCACCGCTCCGGTCAGGGCCACGATGAAGCCGGCACCGGTCTTGGGGATGAGGTCGCGGACGTGGATGGTGAAGCCCTTGGGTGCTCCCAGCCGCGAGGCGTCGTCCGTGAACGAGTACTGCGTCTTTGCCATGCAGACCGGCAGCCCGGACCAGCCGTTCTTCTCGATGTCCGCCAGGCGGCGCAGGGCAGGTACCGAAAAGTCCACACCATCGGCGCCGTAGATTTCCTGGACGATGGTGCGGATCTTGTCCTCCACGGACATGTCCAGCGGGTAGAGATGCCGGAACGACGACGGCCCGTTCACCGCGGCGGCGACCTTGGCAGCCAGTTCATCGCCGCCGTCGCCGCCCCCGCCCTTTCCCCAGATGTCAGCCACCGCGGCCTGGATGCCCTCGCCCGCGCACCACCCGAGCAGCCAGTTGAGCTCCTCCAGGCTATCCGCGGGGAACTTGTTGATCGCCACCACCGGCGTCACGCCGAACCGCTCCACATTCCGGACATGCCGGCGCAGGTTCACCACGCCCGCGGCCAGGGCCTCGACATTCGGCTCCTTCAGCCGGTCCTTGCGCACCCCGCCTTGCATCTTGAGTGCGCGAACGGTCGCAACCACCACGACGGCGGCCGGCGCCACATCAGCGATCCGCGCCTTGATGTCCATGAACTTTTCCGCGCCGAGGTCAGCCCCGAACCCCGCCTCCGTCACTACGATGTCGGCAAGCCGGCGGGCGGTCTGCGTGGCGATCAGCGAGTTGCAGCCATGGGCAATGTTCGCGAACGGCCCGCCATGGACCAGTGCGGGAGTGCCCGCGATGGTCTGGACGAGGTTCGGCTTGATCGCATCCTTCAGCAGCAGGGTCAGCGCGCCCTGCACGCCCAGGTCCGCCACGGTGACCGGCGTCCGGTCATAGGTGTAGCCGAAGGTGATGCGGCCCAGCCGGTCCCGGAGATCGGCCACGTCGGTGGCGAGGCAAAAGACCGCCATGATTTCGGATGCGACGGTGATGTCGAAGCCGTCCTGGCGGGGGACACCCTGTGAAGGCCCGCCGAGGCCAATGACCACCTCGCGCAGGGAACGGTCGTTCATGTCCAGGACCCGCTTGAAAGTCATCCGGCGCGGGTCGATGTTCAGTTCGTTGCCTTGGTAGATGTGGTTGTCCACGAGGGCCATGAGGGCATTGTTGGCGGACGTGACGGCATGGAAGTCGCCGGTGAAGTGCAGATTGATCTCGTCCATGGGCAGCACCTGGGAGAGCCCGCCGCCGGTGGCCCCGCCCTTCATGCCGAGGATCGGCCCGAGCGAGGGCTCACGCAGCGCGACCATCACCTTGTGGCCCGCCCGCGCGAGCGAATCCGCGAGCCCCACCGTCGTGGTCGATTTTCCTTCTCCGGCGGGTGTTGGCGACATCGCGGAAACCAGGACCACTTTGCCGGCGGGCGCCGGGGCAGACAGCTTCGCGGGGTCGATCTTGGCTTTGAAGCGGCCGTAGAGCTCCACGGCCCCGGCATCGATGCCGGCGGCCGCGGCGATCTCCTCGATCGGCCGGAGCACTGCCCTGCGGGCAATGTCCAGGTCGCTCAGGGGAGTCTTGCTCTGGCCGGTATCGCTCAGGGGAGTGTTGTCAGACATCGTCGTCCTTTCCGAAGGTGTTTAGCCGGTGAGCCGAGACCCGTAGACGGCGGCCAGGGGGTGGCTGGAGGCATATTCGTCGACGGCGGCGTGGTAGCTGTCGAGGGTGATGGCGGCGGTGCGTTGCCAGCCGGAGTTTGCCGCGTGGATGGCGGCGGCGGTGCCCATGTGCTGGCGGGTGGCGGGGTCGTCGTGGAGGGCTTCGAGGGCGTCGGCCCAGTCTGATGCCCGGTGGCCGTCCACCAAAAGCCCGGTGCGGCCGTGGCTGACCGCGCGGGCGAGTCCGCCGACGCGGGTGGCAACCACGGGGGTGCCGCAGGCCTGGGCTTCCAGCGCCACGAGGCCGAAGGATTCGCTGTAGGAGGGCATAACGACGACGTCGGCCGAGCGGTACCAGGAGGCCAGTTCCGGTGCGCCGACCGGCGGGTGGTGGGTGACGGCGTCGTCCAGTCCGGCGGCGCTGATGAGGGTTTTGAGGTTGAAATCCTTGGCGCCGCTGAGCGCGCCAAGGATGGTGAGTTTGAGGTCGACGTCGGGGCGGCGCTGGCGGAGCAGGGCGGCGGCCTTGAGCAGGATCTGCGGGCCTTTCAGCCGCTGGATGCGGCCGGCGAAGAGCAGGTGGAAGGTGCCGGGTGCGATGCCGTGTTCGGTCCGGGACCGGGTCCGGAACGCGGGGGTGAAGACGGAGAGGTCGACGCCGGGGGGTGCGATGTCGATGTGGTCGAAGTCGGCGCCATAGTGGGAGACGAGTTCCGCGGCTTCGGCGCTGGTGTTGGCGATCAGGCGGGTGGCGCCGTCGACGATGCGGTGTTCGCCGTCTTCGCGGCGGCGGGGTTCGGGTTGTTCGCCGGAGTTCAGGAGGAGGTTCTTGACTTTGGCCATGGTGTGCATGGTGTGCACGAGCGGGACGTTCCACAGGCCGGAGAGCTCGAGGCCGGCGACTCCGGAAACCCAATAATGGGAGTGGATGAGGTCGTAGCGGCCATGGGGCTGCTGGGCGCGGACGCGTTCGATTTCGGCGACCATGCTGTGCAGCAGTTCGGGGAGTTCTTCTTTGGGGAGCTTGCGGGGCGGTCCGGCGAGGACGTTGTGGACGCAGACGCCGGGGTCGGGATGTTCGACGGCGGGCTGCCCGGCGGCGGTGGAGCGGGTGAAGATTTCCACTTCGATGCCGGTTTCGGCCAGGGCGGAGGCGAGGCCGCGGATGTAGACGTTCATGCCGCCCGCGTCCCCTGAACCGGGCTGTTCCATGGGGGAGGTGTGCAGCGACAGGAGAGCCACGCGCTTGATCGCAGACATGAGCCTCCGTCCTCTCCGTACTGCTGGAACTGCATCGGATAAAACACTACTCCTGAACCGTCCCGGCAACGGTGGCGGTTCAAGTGCCCCGGACGTGGTGTACCACACGCCAACCGGGGCGGTCAGCGGATGTAGCACGATCCTGCCAAAACCGGTCCCGTCCCTCAACGCCGCACGGCTGGGGCACGTTCAGCGGCGCCACAACCGGGGCAAATCCGGAAACGCGCCTTCGTAGCCGGTGAGCAGCGCGTTGGCCAGCGCCGCCGAGCCGACCAGCGGATGTTCGGCGAAGGCTTCCAGCGCTGCATCGCGGTCGCCAGCAGTGGCCGCACGCACAGTAAGCAGCTCCACCTTCTTAACCTGCTGCAGAAGGCCGAGTTGCGGTGCGGCGGGCCGAGCCTGCGGAATGGGCAACGCCCCCTCGGCTGTGACCGTGCAGGGAACTTCGACGACGGCGTCCGCCGGCAGCCCGGGAATCGCGGCCCGGGCGCCGCCCGCCAAGGCAAGGGACTGTCCAGCAGAGTTGGGTGTATTGAGGATCAGCTCCGTGGCGCCAGCCCCCGCCCCGTCTACGCGGGCATGCCCGTCTACGCCGGCATCCCCGTCTGCGCCGGCATCCCCGGCCAGCGCCCGCATCACCGCCAGCGCCACCTGCTCGTAACCGCCGCCGGCAAGGTCCTCGGGGTGCCGCGCCTCGCCGCCGGCTCTGGCCTCGGCCAGGTACCCCTCCTCGCGGGACCGCCTCGCGTCCTCCCACAAGGCGTACGCTTCGTCGCCGGCGGTGGCAAGCCGCGGATACAGCTCCGCCTGCTGGCCGTGGATGGACTCGCCGCGGGTCCTGGCCATGGCCCGCATGCCCGCCGCCGCGCGCGCCGCCTCGTAGTAGTAGAACAGGTACTCGTTCGGCAGTAGTCCCAGGTCGCGCAGGAACGGCTGCGGAAACAGCCTGCCCTCCTCGAAGCCGGCGAGGGCATCCGCGTCGGCCAGCAGGCCGGGGAGGAGATCCCGGCCGCCGCTCTCCAGCCGGTACAGCCAGCCGAGATGGTTCAGCCCGTAGTAGCCCACGCCGTCGAGCCTTCCCGCCGGCAGCGGCACCCCGGCCGCCCGGGCGGCACGGTGCACCAGCGCACTGGCGGAATCGCAGATACCGATCACCTTCCGGCCCAGTACGGGAACCAGCGCCTGGGTGACCATCCCGGCCGGGTTGGTGAAATTGATCAGCCAGGCGTCCGGGCAGTGCGTCCGCATGCTGCCGGCCAGCTCCAGCATGGCAGGGATGGACCGCAGCGCGTAGGAGATGCCGCCCGCCCCGGTGGTTTCCTGGCCCAGCAGCCCGAGATTCTGGGCGACCCGTTCGTCGGCGACACGCCCGGCCGTTCCGCCCGGGCGGATGGCGGCGAACACCATGTCCGTCCCGTCGAGGGCTCCGGGGAGGGACGTCGTGGACGTGACCGCGGGCGGACGCCAGGAACGCCCGACGGCGGAACCTCCGTCCGGAGCGCCGCTCACCTCCGAAGACATGGACCGAAGCACAGCCTCGATGGCGGCCAGCCGGCCGCCGTCGACGTCGAACAGGACCACCTCGCTGACCAGGCCCGAATAAGGCCCGGAACACAGGGCACGGTAAACGAGGGGAACCCGGAATCCGCCGCCGCCGGCGATCATGAGCCGCATGGCAGGAGTCTATGCGGCTCAGCCGACAACATGGCCTGAACTGCGGCGACGCAGCCACGCCGTCCCTTCCCAACCCCCACATCGCGGGGTTTCAACGCCAAGGTACACGGCGTAATGTGCCGAACATGGAGGCGAATCCAGCACGCCGTTTCGACCCGCTCTCGGCCGTCCGTACCCAGGCGGTCGGCGAGTTCGACCTGCTGCTTGCCGGGACCGTTTTCCAGGACATCATCTTCACCGGCCTGCCGCACGCGCCCGAGCCCGGAACGGAAATCTGGAGCGAAGGAATGGGCAGCTGCCCCGGCGGCGTGGCCAACCAGGCCATCGCGGCCGCGCGCCTTGGCTTGCGGACCGGGCTGGCGGCCGCCTTCGGCGACGACGGCTACGGCGACTACAACTGGAAAATCCTGGACCGGCAGGAGCACGTGGACCTGTCCCTGTCCCGCCGGATCCCTGGCTGGCACTCGCCGGTGACCGTATCCCTCAGCGTGGACCACGACCGCTCGATGGTCACGCACGGGCACCCGGCGCCGGTGACCTCCTCCGAGCTGATCGGGGATCCGCCCCGCGCGCTGGCAGCCGTGGCGGACCTCGGCCATGAACTGGAGCCGTGGGCGCTCGCGGCGCACAAGGAGGGAGTGAAGCTGTTCGGCGACGTCGGCTGGGACCCCACGGGCGAGTGGGCCCATGCCCGGCTGGCGAACCTGCAGTACTTCCACGCCTTCATGCCCAACCAGCGCGAGGCCATGGCCTTCACCGGCAAGGACGATGCCTGGGCGGCGCTGTACTCCCTGGCGGACCGGGTGCCGGTGGCGGTGGTGACCCTGGGGGCGCAGGGGGCCGTGGCCGTGGATTCGGAAACCGGCGAGGAGGAGTGGGTGCCCTCCCTGCCGGTGGCCGCCTATGATCCCACCGGTGCCGGGGACTGCTTTGGGGCCGCATTCATCGTCGGCAGCCTGGCAGGGTGGCCCCTCAGCGACCGGCTGCGGTTCGCCAACCTCTGCGCCGCGCTGGCAGTCCAGGAGGTGGGCGGGTCCCTCGCGGCGCCGGGCTGGGGCGACATCGCCGACTGGTGGAAGCGCGCCAACGCCCGGCCGGAACGCCGCGGCAGCCAGTGGCTGCGCCGCTACTCCTTCCTCGCCGACATCGTCCGGGACGTTCCCCTTCAGGCGCAGCGGCGCGCCGCCGCCACCATCGCGCACCTCTCGGACGCCTGAGTCCCGGAGCGCCACCGGCCCGGCAATTATTCGGCCCGAAGCGCCAGCACTAGAATCAATAGCGTGATTTATCCAGCAGCAACAGGAGACCGCCCGGCAGTAACGGGCCAGGCCGGGACGTCCCACGGTTTCAACCGGACGGCCCACGAACGCTCCGCCGTAATCGACCTCGAGGCCATCCGGCACAACGTCCGCAGGCTCGCCGCGGCCGCCGAACCGGCGAAGGTCATGGCAGTCGTCAAGGCCGACGCCTACGGCCACGGCGCGGTGCCGGTGGCGCGGGCGGCCCTCGAAGCCGGCGCCAGCTGGCTGGGCGTGGCACACATCTCCGAAGCGCTGGCGCTGCGCGCGGCAGGCATCGAAGCCCCGCTGCTCGCCTGGCTGCACACCCCGGACAGCAACTTCGGCGCCGCGGTGGCCGCCGGCGTCGACATCGGGTGTTCCGGCTGGGAGCTGGAACAGATCGTGGCCGCGGCCCGGGAACAGGAACGGCCGGCGCGCGTCCACCTGAAGGTGGACACCGGACTGGGCCGCAACGGGGCCACCGTCGAGGTGTGGGACCGGCTGGTGGGCGAAGCCGTGGAGTATCAGGACCAGGGGCTGCTGCGCGTGGTGGGCATCTTCTCCCATCTTGCCGTGGCCGACGAACCCGAACGCCCGGAAACCGATGACCAGCTCGCCGCGTTCCGCGAGGTTCTGGCCATCGCCGAAGACGCCGGGGTGGACCCCGAAGTCCGCCACCTGGCCAACACCCCGGCCACGCTTTCCCGGCCGGACACGCACTTCGACCTGGTGCGCGCGGGGCTCGGAATCTACGGCCTCTCGCCATTCGAGGGGCAGACTTCCGAGGAACTCGGCCTCCGCCCCGCGATGACCCTGCGCACCGTCGTGTCCCATTGCAAGGACGTGCACTCCGGCCAGGGCGTCTCCTACGGCTTCAACTACCGCACCTCCGGCGCGAGCACGCTGGGGCTCATTCCGCTCGGATATGCCGACGGCGTTCCCCGCGTCGCCACCGGCGGCCCCGTCCGGGTGGAGGGCGTCACCTACCCCGTGGTGGGACGGATCGCCATGGACCAGATGGTGATTGACCTCGGCCCGCTGAACGTTTCCCGGGGCGGCCACAGCGTTCTCGGGGCAGAGGCCGTCCTCTTCGGCGACGGTGCCGACGGCGGCCCGACGGCCGATGACTGGGCCCGAGCCGCCGGCACCAACAACTACGAGATCGTCACCCGCATCAGCCCCCGCGTGCCCCGCACCTACATCAACGAATCGCCCAGGGGCCAAGGGCCGGCCGCCGAGTCGCCCGCCGGCGAATCGACCGCAACCGGAACGCCGGCGCCGTGAGCATCCCGGACACCGGCGGCATCCCGGAAACCGGCAACGCTCCGCTGTGGGTCCAGACCCTGACGGTCACGACGGCGGACCAGACCCACGCACTCGGCGCGGCTCTGGCAGAGGTGCTCCGGGCGGGGGACCTCCTGGTGCTCACGGGCGAACTGGGCGCCGGCAAGACGACCTTCACGCAGGGCCTCGGCGAGGGCCTGGGCGTCCGCGAGGGCATCATTTCCCCGACGTTCGTGCTGGTGCGCATTCACCCCAACCTGCCCGACGGGTCGCGCCCGGGCGGGCCGGACCTGGTGCACGTGGACGCCTACCGGCTGGGATCGGCGTCGGAAATCGACGACATCGACCTGGAGAACACGCTGGACTCCGCCGTGACCGTGGTGGAGTGGGGCCGCGACCGCGTGGAGCACCTGTCCGAGAGCCGGCTCGAGGTGGAGCTGCACCGCCAGCTGGGCGGCGCCACCGCGGCCCACCACACCGGGAACGGCGCCCTGGACTTCGAGTCCGAGGACGACGACGAACCCCGCACCATCATCATCCGCGGCTTCGGGCCGCGCTGGGCCGAACAGCCCGTTCTCGCCGCGGAAGGAACCTCCTGATGCTCATTCTTGCCATTGACACCTCAGCCGTGGCCAGCGCAGCGCTGGTGTCGGACGACGCCCTGGAAGGCGTGGTGGGCAGCTTTTCCACCGAGGACACGAGGAGCCACGCCGAGGTCCTTGCGCCCGGAATCGAGCGGCTGCTGGCAGACGCCGAGGTGACCGGCGCGGACATCGACGCGATCGTTGTGGGCGTTGGCCCCGGCCCCTTCACCGGGCTCCGGTCCGGCATAGCGACGGCGCGTACCCTGGCCTTTGTTTGGAATACACCACTGCACGGCATGATGAGCCTCGACGCCGTCGCCCTCGAGGTGGCCGAGTCCACCGATGCGCCGGCCGAGTTCCTCGTGGCCACGGACGCCCGGCGCAAAGAGGTCTACTGGGCGCGCTACACCCTGGCCGCCGGCCAGCTGCCAAAGCTCACGGACGGTCCGCACGTGGGCTTCGCCGCAGACCTTCCCGACCTCCCGGCTTTCGGCGCGGGCGCAGGGCTCTACCCCGATGCCCTCCGTGCGGATCCCGACTTCAGCACTGAACAGCCGGATGCGCTGTACCTGGGCCAGTTTGCGTTGGCGAGACTTGAAGCGGGCGAGGAGCTCCTGGACTCCACGCCGCTCTACCTCCGTGAATCCGACGCGCAGGTCCCCGGCCCCCGGAAGCGTGCCCTGTGAACCGGCTGCCCCGCCAGCTGGACTCGGGCGTGACCATCCGCGACATGCTTCCTGCGGACATCCCTGCCGTCCACGAGCTGGAGGTCCGGCTGTTCCCGGTGGACGCATGGCCGCTGCAGATGTTCTGGGACGAACTGGTGCAGCCCGAAACCCGCCGGTACTTCGTGGCCGAGGCTGCGGACGGCATCGTCGGCTATGCGGGACTGATGTGCGTGGAGCCGATCGCCGACGTCCAGACCATCGCCGTGGTTCCCGAATATGAGGGCAGGGGAATCGGCACGGCGCTCCTCACCGACCTGATCGCCGAGGGGCGGCGCCGCGGCGCAGCCGACATCCTGCTCGAGGTCCGGGCCGACAACCCGCGCGCCCAGCAGCTGTACATCCGCTTCGGCTTCGAACAGATCCACGTGCGGAAAAGGTACTACCGCGACGGCGTCGATGCCCTGATCATGCGGCTTCAGCTGGAGGACGTGCTCGCTGTGCACCAGGACATCGTGCACCGGGACACCGTCCACGAAGCCGGACCCCAGCCTGTGCAGACTGACGAAGCCGGCCCCGCCGGCGAGACCGCTCCCATGGAGGAAGACCAGAAATGAACCGCTCGCAGCCGTTGGTACTCGGCATTGAGTCATCGTGCGACGAAACGGGCGTAGGCATCGTCCGCGGCGCCGACCTCCTGACCAACACGGTGTCCTCATCGATGGAGGAGCATGTCCGCTTTGGCGGCGTCATCCCCGAAATTGCCTCGCGCGCCCACCTGGACGCCTTCGTTCCAGCCCTGCAGGCCGCCCTGACCGAAGCGGACGTGACGCTGGACGAGATCGACGCCATCGCCGTGACGTCCGGTCCGGGGCTGGCGGGCGCCCTGATGGTCGGGGTGTGCGCCGCCAAGGCGCTCGCCCTGGCCACGGGCAAGCCGCTCTACGCCATCAACCACCTCGTCGCCCATGTGGGGGTCGGCCTGCTCAACGCGCGGCCCGGCGCCGCCAACACAGGCAACACCGGCGGCGACACTGAAAGGCCGGTACTTCCCGAGAACCTCGGCGCCCTGCTGGTTTCCGGCGGGCACACCGAGATTTTGCGCATCCGCAGCATCACTGACGACGTCGAGCTGCTCGGTTCAACCATCGACGACGCCGCCGGCGAGGCGTACGACAAGGTCGCCAGGATCCTCGGCCTGGGCTACCCCGGCGGCCCGGCCATTGACCGGCTGGCCCGCGAGGGCAACGCCAAGGCCATCCGGTTCCCGCGCGGACTGACGCAGCCGAAATACATGGGCACCGCGGAAGACCCCGGCAAGCACCGCTACGACTGGTCCTTCAGTGGACTGAAGACCGCGGTGGCCCGCTGCGTGGAGCAGTTCGAAGCCGCGGGCGATCCCGTGCCGGTGGCGGACATCGCGGCCGCATTCCAGGAAGCCGTGGTGGACGTCATCACATCCAAGGCGGTTCTGGCCTGCCGGGAGCGTGGCATCACGGACGTGCTGCTGGGCGGGGGAGTGGCCGCCAATTCGCGGCTCCGGCAGCTGACCGAACAGCGCTGCTCTGCCGCCGGCATCACGCTGCACGTTCCGCCGCTGGACCTGTGCACGGACAACGGCGCGATGGTGGCGGCGCTCGGGGCGCAGCTGGTCATGGCCGGCATTGAACCCAGCGGCATCAATTTCGCGCCGGACTCGTCCATGCCGGTGACCACGGTGTCAGCGCCAAGTGAGTCGCAGATCAGGGCGTTCTCGGCGCTGGGAACGCCCTCAACTGCTACTTAGTCGGGTTACGCGGTGGGCCCGTTCCGCATCTGCTTCACGAGGTCGAGGACCACGGCCTGGAGGTTGCCGCCGCTTTCGGCGGCCACCCGCCGCTGGCGCTGGTATCCGGCGCCGCGGCTGATGATCTTTTCGACGTCGGCCAGCTCATCCGGGCAGCCCAGCTTCGCGGCGATCGGTTCGAGCCGGTTGAGCGTCTCCAGCAGGTGGTCGGTGACGAGCCGCTCGTTGCCCTCGGCGTCGAGGATGATGATCGCATCCATGCCGTAGCGGGCGGCCCGCCATTTGTTTTCCTGGACGTGCCAGGGCGGCATGGTGGGGATGCTGCCGCCGGCGTCGAGGATGCTGGAGAATTCGTGGACCAGGCACTGCGTCAGGGCCGCCACGGCGCCCACTTCCTCGAGCGTGGCCAGGCCGTCGCAGATGCGCATTTCAATAGTTCCGAGGGCCGGCACCGGGCGGATGTCCCAGCGGATCTCCGAGATGGTGTCGATCACGCCGGTGGTAAACATGTCCTGGACGTAGGACTCGTACTCTTCCCAGCTGGCGAACTGGAAGGGCAGACCCGCCGTCGGCAGCTGCTGGAACATGAGGGCGCGGTGCGAGGCGTAGCCGGTGTCCTCGCCGCCCCAGAACGGGCTGGACGCGGACAGGGCCTGGAAATGCGGGAAGTAGTTGACCAGGCCGTCCAACACGGGCAAGACTTTGTCGCGCCGGTCCAGGCCGACGTGAACGTGTACCCCGTAGATCACCATCTGCCGGCCCCACCACTGTGTGCGGTCGATCAGCTTGGCGTAGCGTTCCTTATCCGTGACCGGCTGCAGCTGCGGCGGGCTGAACGGGTGGCTTCCAGCGCAGAACACTTCCACGCCCATCGGGTCCGTGACTTCGCGAAGGGCAGCCAGGGAGCGGGCGAGGTCTTCCTTCGCTTCCGCGGCGGTCTCGCAGATGCCGGTAACCAGCTCCACGGTATTAAGGAGCAGCTCCTGCTTGATGTGGGGGTGCTCGTCATCCTCGTTCAGCTCGGGGTGCCGTGCCACGACCCCGCGCAGGACCTCGTTGGCCACCGACGACAGTTCACCGGTCTGCGCATCCACCAGCGCGAGTTCCCATTCCACACCAAGAGTTGATTGCCTGGATGAAGCGAAATCAATCTTCATGTGTTCCTCGCTGTGTGCTGGCCTAATGACGTCGGGTCCGGTCGCCGTCCGTTCCTGGCGAACGGCTGGCAGGGGAACGGTCATCCAAGTCTAGTGCAGGGGTAGCATCGAGGTGATGGCTTGGCTACACAGGGCGCGTGAGAGTGTTCACACCACGAGCCGCCCCAAATCCCCCAGGAAACGTCCCGGCATGGCACCTGCGCGCAACGCACCGGCGGCGTCTGCGGCAGCGCTCGCCGCGCTGTTCGCCGTTGCGTCGTGCACGCCGGCAGCACCCGAACCAGGAGAGGGTGCGACGACGGCCCCCGCGGCTTCCGCTTCCGGCTCACCGCAGGCGGCAGAGAGTTCTTCACCGCGCTCCGGTGCACCCCAGACAACTACACAGAGTCCGGCCCCGTTCACGGCGGCGCCCGCACCCAAGGACAGGGCGGCGCTCGGCTGGGGCCCGCAGCAGCGGGACGCCGACGCCGCCGCCGCGGCCGTGGCCAAAATGACCCTGGAGGAGAAGGCCGGGCAGGTGCTCCTGCCCTTCTACACCGGCCTTGACCATGAAGCCCAGGCTGCAGCGGTGGAACGGCTCCACTTTGCCGGCTCCATGATCATGGCCGACAACGTGCCCGGAACAGCCACCGGCCTGGTGGACGTCCCGGCGCTGGCCGGTGTGACGCGCCGGCTGGACGAGGCGTCCCGTTCCGGCGGCCGCACCTGGCCCGGCCTGATTGGCGTTGACCAGGAAGGCGGAGCGGTGAGCCGCGTCGGCGCCCCGCTGACCCGCTGGCCTACTCCCATGAGCTACGGCGCGGCCGGCAGCGTGCCCCTCGCCGCCGAGGCCGGCGCCGGGCTGGCGGCGGAACTCGCGCCGCTTGGCTTCACCGTGGACTTCGCGCCCGCGGCGGACGTCACGATGGGCCCCGCCGATCCCACCATCGGCGCGCGCTCCATGTCCGCTGACGCCCGTGCCGCGGCATCGCTGAGTGCCGGCTTCGCCACAGGCATGCTGGCCGGCGGAGTGCTGCCGACAGTCAAGCATTTTCCCGGGCACGGTTCGGTGACCACCGATTCCCACAAGGATCTCCCCGTCCAGAACGCCACCCTCGCGCAGCTCAAGGCGCGGGACTGGAAGCCGTTCCAGTCCGCGGTGAAGGCAGGAGCGCCGATGGTCATGACCGGCCACATCGCCGTGCGTGCCCTTGACCCGGGCGTGCCCGCGTCCCTCTCGAAGGCGACCTATTCGGCGCTCCGCGGCCTGGGCTTCAAGGGCGTGGCGGTCACCGACGGGCTGAACATGGGCGCGGTGGCAGACCGCTACCCCCACGGTTCCGCAGCGCCGGCCGCGCTGGCAGCCGGGGCGGACCTGCTGCTGATGCCCGCGGACGCCGCTGCCGCGCATGCCGCCGTCGTCCGGGCGGTTAGCGGGGGGAAGCTCCCGGTGTCACGCCTCGAGGAGGCCGCCCGCCGGGTGGTCACCATGATGATTTGGCGCGGACGGACCGCGCAGCCGAAGCCCACGGCGGGACCGGGCGCCGGGGAGGCGCTTTCGGCGAAGATCTCTGCCCGGGCCATCACCGTGGTCTCGGGGAAATGCAGGGGTGCGTCCGTGGCCGGCCACGTGCGGGTGGCGGGCGGCACGGCGGTGGACCGGGCCCGCTTCGCCGCCGCAGCCAAGGACTCAGGGATCGCGCTCGGAACGGGGCCGCTGGTTACCCTGATCGGCTACGGCGGCGCCCCCGCGAAAGGCGACATTGCGGTGGCCCTGGATGCCCCGTGGCCCCTGGCGCAGTCCGTCGCGCCCACGAAGATCGCCCTCTACGGCCGCACGCCCGGGGCGTACAAGGCGCTGCTGGCCGTCCTGGCGGGGAAGGCCACCGCCCCCGGAAAGCTGCCGGCCGCCGTCGGGCCCTACCGGGCCGGCACGGGCTGCAGGTGACAGCTGCCGGTAATAAAGCCAGCCCCGCCGTTTAATGGAGGGGTGCCGATTCTCAATAAAGACATGACCCTGTGCATTTCCCTCTCGGCCCGGCCGAGCAACAACGGGACCCGCTTCCACAACCACCTGTACGACCAGTTGGGCCTGAACTGGATCTACAAGGCCTTCGCGCCCACCGACCTGGCCCAGGCGATCGCGGGCGTCCGCGGCCTGGGGATCCGGGGCTGCGCCGTCTCCATGCCCTACAAGGAGGACGTGATCGCCCTGGTGGACGCCATGGACCCGTCCGCCAAGGCCATCGATTCCGTCAACACCATCGTCAATGACGGCGGGCACCTGACCGCGTACAACACGGACTACACGGCGATCGAGCAGCTGCTGCAGCGCAACGCCGTGCCTTCGGAGTCCTCGGTGCTGCTCAAGGGCGCCGGCGGCATGGCCAAGGCCACGGCCGCGGCCCTGCGCGACGCGGGGTTCAAGGACGTGACCATCATCGCCCGCAACGAAGCGACCGGCCGGGCGCTCGCCGAGCTCTACGGCTTTGCCTGGCGCGCGGAGCTGGGCACGGGCGCGGAGGCAACGGCGGACATGGTCATCAACGTCACGCCCGTGGGGATGGCCGGGGGACCGGAGGCGGACGCGCTGTCTTTCCCCACCGAAACCATCGAAGCCGCCAAGATCGTCTTCGACGTCGTGGCACTGCCCGCGGAAACGCCGCTCATCAAGGCGGCGCGGGCGGCCGGCAAGCAGGTCATCACCGGTGCCGAGGTTGCCACGATCCAGGCGCTGGAGCAGTTTGTGCTGTACACGGGAATCCGCCCCACCGAGCAGCAGGTCCGGGACGCCGAGGCGTTCGTCCGCGCCCAGTAGGTCCTGTACCAGTAGGTCCTGTAACAGCCAGAGGGTTACAAGGGCTCCACGGAGACAGCCACTCTTTCCTCCCCGATCCGGGTGAGGACCAGGGTGGCTGTCTTTTTGCCCGCGGCCTTGCCGCCCGCTTTACCCGCCCCCTTGCCTGCCGGCAGTAGCTGCTTGCGCAGCTCCTCCGGGGTGACGGACGTGCCGCGCTTCTTGATGTCCAAAACGCCGACGCCGTTCTGCCGGACCCAGGCCTTGAGCGCCTTGACGTTGAACGGCATGACCTCCAGGACCCGGTAGGCCCGGGCGTACGGAGTTTCCACCAGCTCGGGGGCGCAGATGTAGGCGATGTGCTCGTCCACGAGATGGCCGCCCAGACCGATGGCGAGGTCGGCCACGAGCCCGGCACGGATGACAGCGCCGTCCGGCTCATAGAGGAAACCCTCCACCGGGCCCACGGGGGCCACGGGTCCGGCGTCGAACTCCTCCCCGCTAGTGAGTTCGGCGGCGCCGTCCGGACCGATGACCAGGGCGGCCCGGCGGATTCCCGGGCGGGCCACGGCGTTGAACCACAGCGCCACTTCAGTGACGTCGCCGCCCACCGAGACCCACTGCGCCTCGCAGCCGGCAGGCACCGACTCGTGCGGCATGCCGGGGCCCATTTTGACGCCAACGGCGCGCCCCGCGGCGGCCAGCGACTCCACGAAGGACAGCGGCGGCGAGAATGCTTCGGGGTCCCAGATCCGCTTGGTGCCGGACGTGGTGGTGGTGCGCCGGGCGGGGTCCAGCCAGACGCCGGCCCCGGCCTCCAGCTCCACCGACGTTGCGTCCGAATGGACCACCGTGGCGTGTGGAAAGGGAATGAGGTTGATCGTGGCGCAGGCGGCCGTGGTCTCGTCGACCTCGACGGCGGTCACGGCGATGTCCAGCGATGCCAGGGCCATGGCATCCGCGCCGAGGCCGCAGCCCAGATCGGCAACGTGGCGCACGCCGGCCTGGGCAAAGCGCTGGGCGTGCCGGGCAGCGACGTTGAGCCGGGTGGCCTGCTCCAGTCCGGCCTGGGTGAAGAGCATCTGCCGGGCAAACTCGCCGAACTTGGCCTCGGCCCTGGTCCGGAGCCGTGACTGCGTCAGGACAGCGGACACGAGTTCGGGGGAGTGGCCGGCCTTGCGGAGGCTTGAATTGAGGCTGAAGGAGTCGTCTTCCCGGTAGGGTCCGAGCGAGGCCAGCAGCTCCCATCCTTCTTCTGTGAGGAGCGGGGCGATCTGGTCCTGCGGTGCTTCAGACATGGGATCAAGCCTAGTGGAGCCGCTGCCCCAAGCTCTTCCCGATAGGGTGGTCTGAATGGAATCCAGCGAAACGCCAACCCCAGGTCAGTCCGACTCAGGTCAGCCCGAAAGCACCAGCCCCGGTCCGGCGCAGCATAGCCGCCTGGTCCGGTACGCACGCCCGGTGCTGATCGCCGGAGCCGTTGTCGCCGTCGTCTGTCTTGTCCTGCTGGTGATCATCTTCCTGCTGGACTCCTTCAATGCCACCGTCTACTCGGTGGGCGGCAAGAACATCGGCGACGCCACCGAGGAAGCCGGGCAGATCCGGGACCTGTACCTGGGGGCGCGTGTTGGCGGCATCGCGGTGCTCATCGTGTCGGTGCTGACCGCGGCGGCGGCGGCCGCCGTGCTTGTCCGCGAACAGCGTAAAGCGGGGGACGAAGACGCCGACGGCGGCGAGGACCTGGGGTTCGACGACCTCGCCGGGCGCTGAACGAGAGGTCCGCGCGGGTTACGTGAGATGAAATTCTGGCACTCGCCTTGACCGAGTGCTAACCCCTTACATAGAGTCATCATTAGCACTCTCCCTAGGAGGGTGCTAACACACGAAGAGCTGCCAGCCTGGCTGCTGCCGGCACCGCGACGACGGTCTGCCGCCACGGCGCAACAGTTTTTACTGTCCATGAATTTTGACGAAAAGGAGAGGTCCGAGTGTCGGTCTCTATTAAGCCTCTTGAGGATCGTATTGTTGTCCGCCCGCTCGAAGCCGAGCAGACCACGGCTTCCGGCCTGGTCATCCCGGACTCCGCCCAGGAGAAGCCGCAGGAAGGCGAAGTTGTCGCAGTAGGCCCCGGCCGCTTCGAAGACGGCAACCGCGTACCGGTCGACGTAGCCGTTGGCGACGTCGTCATCTACTCGAAGTACGGCGGAACCGAAGTTAAGACCGGCGGCACGGAGTACCTCGTGCTCTCCGCCCGCGACGTTCTGGCGATCGTCGTTAAGTAACTCTTTGGATCCCCGTGCCGCTGCCCGCGTCTGATTTCATTCTGACCGGGCGGCGGCGCGGGGTTCTGTCTTGAAAGGACAAACCCATGGCAAAGCAGCTTGCGTTTAACGACGCTGCCCGCCGGTCGCTTGAAGCCGGCATCGACAAGCTCGCCAACACGGTTAAGGTGACGCTTGGTCCCCGCGGCCGCAACGTCGTGCTGGACAAGAAGTGGGGCGCCCCCACCATCACCAACGACGGCGTGACCATCGCCCGGGAAGTCGAACTGGACGACCCGTACGAGAACCTTGGCGCCCAGCTGGCCAAGGAAGTCGCCACCAAGACGAACGACGTCGCCGGTGACGGCACCACCACCGCAACCGTGCTCGCCCAGGCACTGGTCAAGGAAGGCCTGCGCAACGTTGCCGCCGGTGCCGCTCCTGGCCAGATTAAGCGCGGCATCGAGGTCTCCGTCGAGGCCATCGCAGCACGCCTGCTGGAGAACGCCCGTCCCGTCGAGGGCACCCAGGTGGCCAACGTTGCCGCCATCTCCGCCCAGAGCGACGAGGTTGGCGAGCTGCTCGCCGAGGCATTCGGCAAGGTTGGCAAGGATGGTGTGATCACCATCGAGGAATCCTCCACCACGCAGACCGAGCTGGCCCTGACCGAGGGCATGCAGTTCGACAAGGGCTACCTGTCCCCGTACTTCATCACCGACACGGAGCGCCAGGAAGCCGTCCTCGAGGACGCCCTTATCCTGATCAACCAGGGCAAGATCTCCTCGGTGCAGGAATTCCTGCCGCTGCTGGAGAAGGCGCTGCAGAGCTCCAAGCCGCTGTTCATCATCGCCGAGGACGTCGACGGCGAGGCCCTGTCCACGCTGATCGTCAACCGCATCCGCGGCACGCTGAACGTGGTTGCCGTCAAGGCTCCGGGCTTCGGCGACCGCCGCAAGGCCATGCTGCAGGACATCGCCACGCTGACCGGCGCCCAGGTTGTGTCCCCGGAACTGGGCCTGAGCCTGGACTCCGTTGGCCTCGAGGTGCTGGGTACTGCCCGCCGCATCACGGTGACCAAGGACAACACCACCATCGTCGACGGCGCAGGTTCGGCCGAGGACGTTGCAGCACGCGTTGCGCAGCTGCGCGCCGAGCTGACCCGCACCGATTCCGACTGGGACCGGGAAAAGCTGCAGGAGCGCCTGGCCAAGCTGGCCGGCGGCATCGGCGTGATCAAGGTCGGCGCAGCCACCGAGGTTGAGCTGAAGGAAAAGAAGCACCGCATCGAAGATGCAGTTTCCTCCACCCGCGCCGCCCTCGAAGAAGGCATCGTGGCCGGTGGCGGTTCCGCCCTGATCCACGCGCTGAAGGCACTCGACGAGGACCCGGCCGTCACGGCACTCGAAGGTGACGCGGCTGCCGCCGTCGGCATCGTCCGCCGTGCACTGGTCCAGCCGCTGCGCTGGATCGCCCAGAACGCCGGCCACGACGGCTACGTTGTGACCGCGCGGGTTGCCGAGCAGGACAACAACCACGGCTTCAACGCCAAGTCAGGCGAGTACGAGGACCTGATCGCGGCGGGCGTCATCGACCCCGTCAAGGTCACCCGTGCCGCTCTTCGCAACGCAGCCTCCATCGCCGCGCTGGTGCTCACCACCGAGACCCTCGTGGCTGAGAAGCCGGCCGAGGAAGACGAGCACGCAGGCCACAGCCACTAGGCTGCAGCCCGCTCTCGCGGCTTCACAAGAAGGCCCGTCCAGCAACCGCTGGCCGGGCCTTCTTTGCATTTACGGTGGCGTTTTCCCAGTTGAGACGCGGATCACATCCAGCGCGCTTGATTTGGTCTGAAAAATCACGAAACGGTAACGTGGTTACTTTGTGCTGCCGTTTGAGGGGTTATCTGTGCCAGAAACCAAGGAACACACCCAAGAGCCGCGGGCTGCCCGGCTGAAGGCCAAACCGGGCTACCGCCCCGAGGTCCAGGGCCTTCGTGCCCTCGCGGTGCTCATGGTGGTCACTTACCACGTGTGGCTTGGCCGGGTTTCCGGCGGCGTGGATATTTTCCTCCTCATCTCGGCGTTCCTGCTGACCATGTCCTTCGTCCGCAAGGTGGAAAAGGGCACGCCGCTGCGCCTCGTGAGCCACTGGCTGCACCTCTTCAAGCGGCTGATCCCGGCCGCCGTCGTCGTGATCCTGGGCGTGCTGGCAGGAACCTGGCTGGTGCTGCCGCAGAGCCGCTGGCCCGACGTCCTCAGCGAGGCGTGGGCGTCCCTCCTCTACGGGCAGAACTGGCTGCTGGCCAACACGGCAGTGGATTACTACGCGCAGGACCACTCCGGAGCCAGCCCGCTCCAGCACTTCTGGTCGCTGTCCATCCAGGGCCAGGTCTTCATTCTCTGGCCCCTCATCTTCGCCGGCTCCGCCCTGGTGTGGCAGCTGCTGCGGGCCCGCCGGGATGTCAGCTACCGGACCGTCCTGATGTTTGCCTTCGGCGGCATCTTCATCGCCTCCCTGGCGTACTCCATCGACCAGACGGCCAGCAACCAGGCCTACGCCTACTTCGATACCCGGACCCGGCTGTGGGAGTTCGCACTGGGATCGCTGCTGGCACTGGTGCTGCCCCACCTGAAACCGGGCAAGGCGCTGCGCGTTGTGCTCGGCTGGGCCGGGCTCGCCGCCATGATCTCCTGCGGCCTGCTGCTCACCGTTGACCGGTCCTTCCCGGGCCTCATCGCGCTGTGGCCCACCCTGGCGGCGGCCGCCATCATCGTGGCAGGGCACAGCGGCAGCCGGTTCGGCGTGGACAGGCTCCTGACCGTAAAGCCGCTGGTCGCGCTGGGGGACAACTCCTACGCCCTGTACCTCTGGCACTGGCCGGTCCTGGTCCTGTCACTGGCGGCCACCGGGATCGAAAAGCCCAACCTGATCCAGGGTCTCGCCATTGTGGCCGGTTCCGTGGTGCTGGCCGTGCTCACCACCCGCTTCGTGGAAAAGCCCCTGCGCGAATGGCACTGGCCGCAACTGCGGGCCTGGCGCACCGCCGTCGTCATTGTTGCCTGCGGCGCCCTGCTGGCCGGGCCGGTCGCCGTGTGGCAGACCAAGCTGACCGCCGAAGAGGCGGCAGCAGCCGCGCAGCCGCGCGAACTGACCCCCGGTGCCGCCGCGCTGGCACCGGAGAACGCCGGCAAGGCGACGCCGGAAGCCACCGTGATCCCGGCACCTGCCGCCATGAAAAACGAGTGGGCGGACATCGACGGGCTGTGCACCGACGAAAACGTCCCCAGTGACCCCCTGCTCAACGGCTGCCTGCAGAACAGCAAGCCGGACAAGATCACCAAGCGGATCGTGGTGCTTGGCGATTCGCACGCGCAGCAGTACATGGCCGCGCTCGGCCCCATCGCCAGGGACCACGGCTGGGAGGTAGTCACCCTCCTGAAGGGCAACTGCCGGTTCGGTGCCGAATCCCCGGAGCGCGACGCCGACTGCAACGCCTTCAACAAGGCCAGCGCCGCGTACGTCATGGAACACAAGCCGGACGCGGTGTTCACCGTGGCCTCCCTCACGCACAAGGAGGCGCCCTTTGAAACGGAGGTGCCCGGCTACCTGGAGGGGATCAAGCCGTTCACCGACGCGGGCATCGGTGTGGTGGGCGTCCGGGACAACCCCCGCTTCGCCATCAACATGCCCGAATGCGTCCAGAAGTACGGCACCGACGCTCCCGAGTGCAACCCGCCGCTGGGCGAATCCCTCGCCGCCAAGTCGCCGCTGGAGGCGTACCGTGGCAAGGTGGACGGGCTGCACCTGATGGACATGAGCGATTTCATCTGCGCGGGCGGCATCTGCCCGGCGGTGGTGGGCAACGTCTACGTCTACAAGGACGACAACCACCTCACCAAGACCTACGTCCAGTCCATGATTCCGATGTTCGAGAAGCGACTGCTGAAGGCGACCGGCTGGAAATAGCGCCTCGGCCGTGCCTTTGCTCACAAAGCCGTCCCGGAATATGGGGATCGCCGTAGAGGTTCTAGAATTTATTCAATACTTCTGCACAGGCCAGTCCCGTAATGACGGGCTGGTCATCGGCTGCAACCCCTACCCGTGAACCTGTAAACCAAGGTAAGAGGCGCACTCATGACCCAGCCCGAGCACGACCCCTTCGGCTTCATCGGCCTGACGTACGACGACGTCCTGCTGCTTCCCGGCCACACCGACGTGATCCCCTCCGAGGCGGACACGTCCTCCCGGATCTCCAAGCGCATCACCGTCCAGACGCCGCTGCTGTCGGCTGCCATGGACACCGTCACCGAGTCCCGGATGGCCATCGCCATGGCACGCCAGGGCGGCCTCGGCGTCGTCCACCGCAACCTCGCGATCGACGACCAGGCCGACCAGGTGGACCGCGTCAAGCGCAGCGAGTCGGGCATGATCACCAACCCGCTCACCATCGGCCCCGAGGCCACGTTGCTGGAACTCGACGAGCTGTGCGCCCGCTACCGCGTCTCCGGACTTCCCGTGGTCGACGACGGCAACCGGCTCCTCGGCATCGTCACCAACCGCGACACCCGCTTCGTGCCGGAATCCGACTTCCCGATCCGCCTGGTCAGCGACGTCATGACCAAGATGCCGCTGGTCACCGGCCACGTCGGCATCAGCCGTGACGAGGCCTCGCACAAGCTGGCCACAAACAAGATCGAGAAGCTCCCGCTGGTGGATGACCAGGGGCGCCTGAAGGGCCTCATCACCACCAAAGACTTCACCAAGGCCGAGCAGTACCCGCTGGCCACCAAGGACGACGAGGGCCGGCTGCGTGTCGGTGCCGCCATCGGCTTCTTCGGTGACGGCTGGGAGCGTGCCATGAAGCTGGTGGACGCCGGCGTTGACGCCCTCTTCGTGGACACCGCGAACGGCCACTCGCAGGGTGTGCTGGACATGATCCGCCGCCTGAAGTCTGATCCCGTTGCCGCGCACGTGGATATCATCGGCGGCCAGGCCGCCACCCGCGAAGGCGCCCAGGCGCTGATCGACGCAGGTGCCGACGGCATCAAGGTGGGCGTCGGCCCGGGCTCCATCTGCACCACCCGCGTGGTGGCCGGTGTGGGCGTCCCACAGATCACCGCCATCTACGAATCGGCCAAGGCTGCCATTCCGGCTGGCGTTCCGCTGATCGCCGACGGCGGCCTGCAGTACTCGGGCGACATCGGCAAGGCGCTGGTGGCCGGTGCCGACACCGTGATGCTCGGTTCCCTGCTGGCCGGCTGTGACGAGTCCCCGGGAGAGCTCATTTTCGTCAACGGCAAGCAGTTCAAGAGCTACCGCGGCATGGGCTCCCTCGGCGCCATGCAGTCCCGTGGCAAGAACACGTCCTACTCGAAGGACCGCTACTTCCAGGCTGACGTCTCCGGCGATGACAAGCTCATCCCCGAGGGCATCGAAGGCCGCGTCGCTTACCGCGGACCGCTGGCCTCGGTGGCGTACCAGCTGGTGGGCGGCCTCCGCCAGACCATGTTCTACACCGGCGCTCCCACCGTTCCCGAGCTGAAGGCCCGCGGCAAGTTCGTCCGCATCACCCCGGCCGGCCTGAAGGAATCGCACCCGCACGATATCCAGATGACAGTCGAGGCGCCGAACTACGGTTCGCGCTGACCGGTTCCGCTGGTTGGGCCTGTCGAAACCCAGGCTTCGACAGGCCCAACCAGCGGTTCCCCCGGGACTAGGCTGGAGCCATGTCCCAACCGAGCCATCCCGCCGAACTGAACCCGAAAAGGGAACCCCAGCGGCGGCTGGCACTGAAGCCCTACGCCCGTGCCGTGGCCCAGGTGCTCCGCGTCAGTTTCCGCGCGTCGCCCGGTGCCGTGCTCATGAAGGTGGCCGGATCGCTGATCTCGGCGGTGCTGCCGCTGGTCACCACGTACTTCGCCGGCCTGACCACCACCGCGCTGGCCGCAGCCTACAGCGGGGATGCCGCCGCCGGGCAGCAGGCCATCGTGTACGTCATCATCACTGCCGCGCTCGGCCTATTCTGGGGCGCCTTCGGCAGCGTGGACCGCTACATCCAGCAGCTCATGAGCTTCCGGGTGGGTGCCATCGTGGGGGACCTGATGTACGAGAGGTTCCTCGCGCTGGACTTCTGGCGGTACGACGACAAGGAAACGGTGGACCTCTACGACCGCGCCAAGCGGTTTTCCGATTCCTATGCCAGGGTCCTGGACAGGATCGCGGCCATTTTCACGCAGCTGGTGTCGGTGGTCCTGGCCATCGGCGCGCTCCTGCTGGTGAGCTGGTGGATCGCCGTGATCGTGCTCGTCGCGATCGTCCCCAGCGTCTACCTGCAGTTCAAGCTGTCCCGCGAGCAGATCGCCCACTGGAACACCCAGGTGGATTCGCGCCGTCAGCGGCGGATGATCGAGACCAACCTGCTCCGGCCGCAGCACATTGCCGAGATGCGTCTGTACGGGATCGTCGGGTACCTCATGGGGCTGCGCTCCCGGCTCCGTGACGCGGACGAGAAGCGCCGGCTGGACTTCCAGAAGCGGTACATCCCCAAGCAGCTGGCGGCCGATGCCCTGCAGTACGCCGCGGAGGTTGTCTCTCTCATCTGGGTGGTCGGCCAGATCATCGCCCGTGCCCAGCCCGTGGGGCAGTTCCTGTACGTCCAGCAGATCGTCAGCCGGGCGCTGTCCACGGCGAACAGCCTGGTGTCCTCTCTCAGCTCAATCGATGAGGACCTGGCCAACCTCAAGGACTACGAGCTGTTCATGGCACTGCCGGTGCACTCCAGCCACGCACCGCCGCTGCTGGGGCCGCCAAAGACGGTCGAGTTGCGGGACATCCGCTTCACGTACACCGGCAGCGACATCGAAGTGATCCGTGGGATCAGCATGACCATCCGCGAGGGCCAGCACATCGCCATCGTGGGGGAGAACGGCGCCGGAAAGTCCACGCTGATCCGCATCCTGGCCGGGCTTTACCGTCCGGATTCCGGCCAGGTGATGCTCGACGGCGTGGACCTCGCCGCCGTCGACGTCACCTCCTGGCACCGCCACCTGGCGGTGCTGAGCCAGGAATTCCTCAAGTACGAGTTCGCCACCGCAGCCGAAAACATCCTCTTCGGCGACGTCGACTCGCCCCGGGATGACGAACGGATCAGCCGTGCGGCCGCCGACGCAGAGGCGCTGGACTTCATCAACAAACTGCCCAACGGCCTGGACAACCACGTCAGCAACTGGATGGAGGATCCGCGGGGCCGGAAGGGGAGCGGACTCAGTGGCGGGCAGTGGCAGCGGCTGGCCATGGCCCGGAACTTCTACCGGAATGCATCCTTCATGGTCATGGACGAGCCGACGTCAGCCATCGACGCGCTGGCGGAGCACCGCATCTTCACCCGGCTGTTCGCCGAGCGCAGCAGCACCATCATCGCCATCAGCCACCGGCTCGCCACGATCGAGAAGGCGGACATCGTGTACATGCTGGAGGACGGCCGGATCGTGGAGCAGGGCACGCACCGCGAACTGGTGGCTCTACGCGGCCGCTACTTCCGGATGTTCGAGTCCCAGCTCAGTGTCCCCACCAGCCCCCTAACCTCGCACGCTCGGCCAGGGAACCCTGCTGGCGTGGGCCCAGAGGCCGGGGGGCTCTAGCTTCCGCACGGTGGTCCTGACCCGGGCGAGGGTGCGGACGGCAAGCGGGCGGGGCACCGTACGCAGCAGCGAGCCAAGGAGTGTGGCCGTCGAAGACCCAGCGTCCGCCCATTTGGCCACCGTAGCTGGGATAACCTAGAGCAGTGACTTACGAGATTGAGATTGGCCGTGGCAAGCGTGGGCGTCGTGCCTACTCCCTGGATGACATTGCGATCGTCCCCAACCGTCGCACCCGTGACCCCAAGGACGTCTCCGTCTCGTGGCAGATCGACGCCTACAAGTTCGATATGCCGGTTATCGCGGCTCCGATGGATTCCGCGATGTCCCCGGCAACGGCCATTGCGCTCGGCAAGCTCGGCGGCCTGGGCGTCCTGGACCTCGAGGGCCTCTGGACCCGGTACGAGGACCCGCAATCCGTGCTCGACGAGATCGGCGCACTTGCTGACGAGACCAACAGCCCGGCCGTAACGCGCAGGATGCAGGAGCTCTACAAAGCACCCATTCAGCCTGAGCTGATCACCTCGCGCCTGGCCGAAATCCGCGCCGCAGGCATCACCGTGGCCGGGTCCCTGACGCCGCAGCGCACGCAGGAACACTACAAGACCGTGGTGGCCGCCGGCGTCGACATCTTCGTGATCCGCGGAACCACGGTGTCCGCCGAGCACGTCTCGAAGGACCACGAACCGCTGAACCTGAAGCAGTTCATCTACGAACTCGACGTCCCCGTCATCGTGGGCGGCGCCGCGGGCTACACGCCCGCGCTGCACCTCATGCGCACCGGCGCGGCCGGCGTCCTGGTCGGGTTCGGCGGCGGTGCCACGACCACCACGCGCCGTGCCCTGGGCATCCACTCGCCCATGGCCTCCGCCATCTCCGACGTGACCGCCGCCCGCCGCGACTACATGGATGAGTCCGGCGGACGCTACGTCCACGTGATTGCCGACGGCGGCATGGGCACCTCGGGCGACATCGTCAAGGCCATCGCCATGGGCGCCGACGCCGTCATGCTCGGCACCGCCCTCGCCCGGGCGGAAGAGGCCCCCGGAAAGGGCTGGCACTGGGGCCAGGAAGCGCACCACCTGGAACTGCCCCGCGGCGACAGGGTCAACATCGGGACTGTCGGTCCGCTGGAAGAGGTGCTCTTCGGGCCGGGCCACCACACCAATGGAACCTCCAACCTGATCGGCGCGCTCCGCCGCTCCATGGCCACCACCGGCTATTCGGACCTCAAGGAGTTCCAGCGGGTCGACGTCGTGGTTTCGCCCTACGCCGGAAACTGACCTGCGGCTGCCGGCAACACAGTCTGCGCCCTGCCCATCGGCAGGCGTACGAAGTACTCTGGTGAACTACAACGTTCGATGAGGATGGAGGCCTGTCATGACCGGTTTCGGTGAACGTCCGGCGGGAACCAGGGGAGCCCTGGGCCCCGAGGCGCGGGAGGCCGCGCTGGCGGCGCTCAAGGCTTCAACGGAGCCGGGCAAGGAACTGGACATCCTCATCGTCGGCGGCGGCATCGTCGGCACCGGGGTGGCCCTCGACGCCGTCACCCGCGGCCTCAGCGTCGGCATCGTGGAAGCCAGCGACTGGGCTGCCGGGACCTCGTCACGGTCCTCCAAGCTCATCCACGGCGGCCTCCGTTACCTGGAAATGCTCGACTTCGCCCTGGTAAAGGAGGCGCTGCAGGAGCGGGGGCTGCTGCTTTCCGAGCTGGCTCCGCACCTTGCCCGGCCGGTGCCGTTCCTGTACCCGCTGACCAAACACTTCGTCGAGCGGCCGTACATCGGCGCAGGCATCGCGCTGTACGACGCCATGTCCATTTCCGGCGGGCACAAGCGGGGCGTCCCGTTCCACAAGCACCTGTCGCGCCGGGGCACCCTGCGTGCTGCCCCGAGCCTGAAGGACGACGCCTTCGTCGGTTCCATCCGCTACTACGACGGCCAGGTGGACGACGCCAAGTACGTGGCCAACCTGGTGCGGACCGCCGCCTACTACGGAGCTCACGCGGTCAACCAGACCGCCGTCGTCGATTTCCTGCGCGAAGGCGAACGTGTGGTGGGCGCCAAGGTGGTGAACCGCGAGGACGGCTCCACCTTCAACATCCGCGCCAAGCAGGTCATCAACGCCACCGGGGTCTGGACCGACGAAACCCAGGCCATGGTCACCGACCGCGGCCAGCTGAAGGTGCGCGCGTCCAAGGGCATCCACCTGGTGGTTCCGCGGGACCGCTTCCAGTCAACAGTGGGACTGATACTGCGGACCGAGAAGTCCGTGCTGTTCGTCATCCCGTGGGGGCGGCACTGGATCATCGGCACCACGGACACCGACTGGCACCTGGACAAGGCCCACCCCGCGGCGTCCAGCAAGGACATCGACTACATCCTGGAGCACGTCAACAAGGTCCTCAAACGGCCCCTCACCCGGGAGGATGTGGAAGGTGTCTACGCCGGGCTGCGGCCGCTGCTGGCCGGGGAAAACGACTCCACGGCCAAGCTCTCCCGCGAGCACATCGTTGCCCACCCCGTGCCCGGCCTGGTGGTGGTGGCCGGCGGCAAATGGACCACCTACCGCGTCATGGCCAAGGACGCCGTGGACGAAGCCGTCCGCAGCATGGACGAGCGCGTGCCCCCGAGCTGCACGGAGACGATCCCGCTGCTCGGAGCCGGCGGGTTCAGGGCCGCCTGGAACCGCCGCAACCGGACCGCCGAGGAATCAGGGGTTCATGTGGCACGCGTGGAGCACCTGCTGAACCGCTACGGATCCATGACGCCTGAGGTGCTGGCCATCATCCAGGACCGGCCCGAACTGGCCGAACCGCTGCCCGGCGCCGACGACTACCTGCAGGCCGAGGCGGTCTACGCGGCAACCCATGAGGGCGCCCGGCATGTGCATGACGTCCTGACCCGCCGCACGCGCATTTCCATCGAGGCGTGGGACCGCGGTGTGTCTGCCGTCCCGGTAGTCGCTAAGCTTATGGGAGAAATTCTTGGCTGGAGCGATGCGCAGCGGGAAAGCGAAATCAAGCACTACCTGGCGCGGGTGGAAGCCGAACGGCTCAGTCAGCAGCAGCCCGATGATGAATCGGCCGATGCTGCCCGGCTGGGCGCGGAGGACATCGTCCCGCTGCGCTGAGATCGCAAACCGCCGCCGGACGGGCCCCGGCCTCACTGAAGGGACACCACTTGGCGGAACCACTGGACCGTTACGATGCCGAGCTCACCACACCGGACATGGTGATCCTCGAAATGGACGCCGAGGACAAGGTGGACGCAGCCGGCCAGCTGGCCCGGAAGCTGTTCGACGCCGGCCGCGTCTCAGACCTCGAGGGTTTCCTGGCGCACGTCAACGCCCGCGAGCACCAGCTGGCCACGGGCCTGCCCGGGGGCGTGGGCCTGCCGCACGCCCGCAGCGAGTTTGTCTCCGAGACCTCGATCGCCGTCGGAATCACCAAGTACGGCAAGGCCCTCGACTTCGGGGCCGCGGACGGCCCCGCCACTGTGGTCCTGCTCATTGCCACGCCGGCCAGCTCGTTCTCCGATCACCTCGAGGTCCTCGCCACCCTGGCGCGGTCCCTGTCCAAAGAATCCTTCCGCGAGTCGCTGCGCCGGGCCTACGACGCCGACATCATCGCAGAGCTCATCAACTCAAGCCTGGTCTTCTTCGACCACTAGGCGCGAACGTACAGTGGCGGCCGCTCCCTGCGGTTCGTTGTTCTACACACGGACGAAGTAACGTTAAGGGGTGTGGAAAACAGCCCTCCAGCCCCGGTGGATCGCAGGCCTGGTCTTTGCGATCGCCGTTTCGGGTGTCTTTGTGCTCCTGAGCCAATGGCAGTTCGGCCGTTCCACGCAGCCAGAAGTGCCCGTCAGCCCCACCACGGAGCAGGTCCAGGCCCTGACGAAAACCCTGCAGCCCGGTGACTTCTTCCGCGGCTCGGTGGCGGACCAGATGGTCACGGCATCCGGCGCCTACGATCCGGCCAAGCAGGTCCTGGTTCCGGGCCGCCTCAAGGACGGCAAGACCGGGTACTGGGTGGTCACGGCCTTCGCGGTGGCAGACGCCCCGGTACTCAAGGGCGCGGCTGCCTCGCCGAAAACCTACATACCGGTGGCCCGCGGCTGGATCGCCGATCCCGCCGACGCCAGCGCCCCGCCGTCGGGCGTTATCCGGCTGACCGGGCGGCTGCTGCCGTCCGAGGCCCCGGTGCCCAACACTGCCCCTGAGCCCGGCCGGGCGACGGCCGTTTCCGTGGCCGAGCTCATCAACGCCTGGAACGTCAGCAGCTACCCGGCCTTCGTTTCCGCCACTGCGGAAAAGTCAGGAACGGCCGACGTCGGTGCTGCCGCCGGCAGCGGCCTGGAGCCGCTCAGCATTGCAGCCCAGCCCCCGGCCGCGAAGGTCAACTGGCTGAACCTGTTCTACTCCGTGGAGTGGATCGTTTTCGCCGGCTTCGCCCTGTTCATCTGGTGGCGGCTGGTCAAGGACGACTACCGCAGAAGCCTCGAGGACGCCGAGGACTACGCCGGCGGGGACAGCGACGCCGGTGGCAGCGGCGGACCAGAACCTACCCAACCCAATGAGATCCAACAAAAGGTACAGCCATGATCGAACCCAAGCCGGCCATCCAGCCCTCGAACCCTGCCGGGGCGGCGAAGAAGCGACGCTTTGGCGGCACGGAGGCACAGATCCGCTCCGCCCTGAAGTTCTACAAGGTCATGGCCTACCTTACGGGTGCCATGCTGCTGTTGCTGTGCGCGGAGCTGGTGGCCCGCTACGGCTTCGGCCAGTACCTCTTCGCCGGCGGAACGGACGCCCTGACCGGCCAGCCGTTCGGCTTCGGCTTCGCCCAGGCGGAACCGAAGGGCGTCCTCGGGGGATTCAACGTGTCCGTGACCGTGCTGATCGTCCACGGCTGGATGTACGTCGTGTACCTGATGTCCAACTTCCGCCTGTGGACACTCATGCGGTGGCCGTTCGGCAAGATGATCCTGCTGGCACTCGGCGGCGTGGTCCCGCTGCTGTCCTTCATCGTGGAGAAGAAGTTCCACGCGGAGGTTGAGGCTGAACTGGCCGCCAACCCGCAGGCCGCCAGCCGCTACTGATCCGCGTTCCGTGCGTCACAGCGGGCCCGCTCAAGATGCGTCAGGGCAAGCGCGCAAAGTAGGCTAGTACGGTGACTACTCCCACTGCATCCCAGACTTCCCAGAAGCCGGTGCTGGTTGTTGACTACGGTGCCCAGTACGCGCAGCTGATTGCCCGCCGCGTCCGGGAAGCGAATGTGTATTCGGAAGTGGTTCCGCATACCCACAGCACTGAGCAGCTCCTGGCCAAGAACCCTGCCGCCATCATCCTCTCCGGCGGCCCCGCCAGCGTGTATGCGGACGGCGCCCCGAACGTCGGTGCCGACCTTTTTGAGGCAGGCGTTCCGGTCTTCGGCATCTGCTACGGCTTCCAGGCCATGGCCAACGCCCTCGGCGGCAAGGTGGACAAGACCGGCCTGCGGGAGTACGGCTCCACCCAGACCACCATCCTCGGCGAAGGCCGTTCCGTCCTTGAGGGAATGCCCCAGCACCAGAACACCTGGATGAGCCACGGTGACTCCGTCCACGAGGCTCCCGAGGGCTTCGAGGTGCTGGCCACCACGGCGGGCGCTGAAGTTGCCGCATTCGCCAACGAGGAGAAGTGCCTGTACGGCGTGCAGTGGCACCCCGAGGTGAAGCACTCCGCCTACGGCCAGCAGGTGCTGGAAAACTTCCTCTTCAAGGGCGCCAAGCTTGAACCGAACTGGACCACAGGCAACATCCTTGAGGAGCAGGTCGATCGCATCCGCAAGCAGATCGGCGATGCCCGGGTCATCTGTGGCCTCTCCGGTGGTGTGGACTCGGCCGTTGCCGCAGCCCTCGTCCAGCGTGCCGTCGGCGACCAGCTGACCTGTGTCTTCGTTGACCACGGGCTGCTGCGCGAAGGCGAGGCCGAGCAGGTGGAGCGCGACTTCGTTGCCGCCACCGGCGTGAACCTCTACGTGGCCAACGAGCAGGAGCGTTTCCAATCGGCGCTGGCAGGCGTCAGCGATCCTGAAACCAAGCGCAAGATCATCGGCCGCGAATTCATCCGGGCCTTCGAAGAGGCCGAACGTGCCATCATCGCCGACGCCGCAGCGCACGGCGAAAAGATCAAGTTCCTCGTGCAGGGCACCCTGTACCCGGACGTCGTCGAATCCGGCGGCGGCGAGGGCGCAGCGAACATCAAGAGCCACCACAACGTGGGCGGCCTGCCGGAGGACCTGCAGTTCGAGCTCGTCGAGCCGCTGCGTGCCCTGTTCAAGGATGAGGTGCGTGCCGTCGGCGCACAGCTCGGCCTGCCGCAGGAAATCGTCGGCCGCCAGCCCTTCCCCGGCCCCGGCCTGGGAATCCGCATCGTCGGCGAAGTCACCAAGGAGCGCCTGGACCTGCTGCGCAAGGCAGACGCCATCGCCCGGGCCGAACTGACCGCTGCCGGACTCGACAACGACGTTTGGCAGATGCCCGTGGTGCTGCTGGCGGACGTCCGCAGCGTCGGCGTCCAGGGCGACGGCCGCACGTACGGCCACCCGATCGTGCTGCGCCCCGTCTCCTCCGAGGACGCCATGACGGCGGACTGGTCGCGGCTTCCGTACGACCTGCTGGCCCGGATCTCCAACCGGATCACCAACGAGGTGGACGGCGTCAACCGGGTGGTGCTGGACGTCACCAGCAAGCCGCCGGGAACCATCGAGTGGGAATAGCGTTGTAAAAATGGTCGGCCTCCGTAGGGAGGCCGGCCATTTTGCTTACCCGGGTACCGCGTCGGGCATGCCGGCAATGGTGCGAAATGCGCCGCAACTTGGGCCGTCCCAGTGTTGCGGTCTCTCAACCGCGGCGGTTTCCGGCTACGCTCGAAACTATGCCCGTATGGTCCAAGGCGTCACGCGCAAGCACAGAAAAGAAGGCAGCAGTGTCAGTAGGTCAGGTCGACTCCGAGGGTTCGGAGGAGCTCAGAAAGTGGCTGTCCGGGCTCAAGCCCGTCACGGGGGCAGACACCATGCTGCGCTTTACCAAGACGCCCGAGGGTTCCATCGACCTCACGCACGCGCATCCTTCGGGCCTGGCGCAGCTCATGGCCGGACGCCGCACGAGGCTTTCCACGCTGATCCGTGACCAGCAGCAGTACGTTGTGGCTGCGCGGGCCTGCCGGAACCTGCGCTCCAAGATCTTCGAACTGGCCAATGACCGCGGCATCGAGGCCGGGTACTTCTCGGCCGGCACCGTGGTGTGGACCTCCGCCGTCGGCGGCAAACCGCAGCGTGTCTCGGCACCGGTGATGCTGACCGCCATGTCGCTCACCATCCGCCCCGGGGAAGACGACTACGAACTGCAGCTCACGGAACAGGCGCGCATCAACCCCGCCCTGATCCGTCACCTGAAAACCATCCACGGGATCGTGTTCGACGTCAACGCGGTGACACGGATGGCGTACAGCACCGCGCGGTTCGACCCCCTGCCGGTACTGGACCGGATCAGCACCCTGGTCAAGCCGATCCACGGCGCCGAAGTGGAGCACAACCTGCTTGTCTCGACCTTCGCGGACCTTTCCGGGAACCTCGACGATCCGTGGATCAACGGCCAGAACGAACTGGTGGCCTCGCTGGCCAAGACCGCGTCGGGTGAGATCGTCGACGTGCCCGCGCTCCAGCCCGGTCGCTTCCCCAGCGTTGACGAGCGGGACCCGGCGGAAGAGCTGCTGCTCCTCGACGCGGACGCCGACCAGCAGTATGTGATCGACGCCGTCCGCGCCGGGGACTCGCTGGTGGTGAGCAGCCCGCCCGGCACCGGCCAGACCCAGACGGCCATCAACACGATCGGTGCGCTCGTGGACGAAGGCAAGACCGTCCTGGTCGTGGGGGACCGGCGTGCCAGCCTCAATGAGGTGGCCGGGCGCCTCGAGGGCCTGGGCCTGGATTCCATCCTTTTCCAGTTGTCCGGAAACGCCACACCGCAGCAGCTCAAGGGCCAGCTGGTGCGCGCCATCGTGCGCAACGAGAAGGCCCAGGAGCCGCAGCTCGGCGGCCTGCACAAGACCCTCACCGAGCACCGCCATGCGCTTCTGGACCACGTCGCGTCGCTGCACAACGTCCGGCAGCGGTGGGGCTGCTCGCCCTACCAGGCAATGCAGTCGCTCGCGGAACTCACCTCCATCCAGCCCGCCCCGGCCACCACCGTCCGCCTGAAGCGCAGCGTCCTGGACAGCATCCGGGACCGCGAGGAGCTCGCCGGACGCCTAAAGCGCGCGGCCGAACTCGGTGCGTTCAGCAGGGCGTCGACCACCAGCCCCTGGCACGGTGCGCGGCTGGTAACGCGCAAGGAAACCGAGGAAGCGCAGGAGCTGGCACGTGCGGTGGCGAAAAAGCTGCCGCTGCTCCAGGAACGGATGCAGGACGTGGCCAGCCACGCCGAAATCCGCCTGGGCACCACCTTCGCCGAATGGGGCTCCCAGCTCAAGCTCCTCGTGGCCGTCCGTGAAAGCCTGGACAAGTTCACCCCCGATATCTTTGACCGGCCCGTGACCGACCTGATTTCCGCCACGGCGTCCTCGTCCTGGCGCAGGGAGCGAGGCATCGAGATGGCCTCGATGCAGAGATCCCGCCTGCGACGGGTGGCCAAGGAGTACGTCCGGCCAGGAGTGCATATCGCCGATCTGCACAGTTCTCTGGTGCTGGTCCAGGAACAGCGTGCCCAGTGGGCCGGGTACGCCACCACCCAGCGGCATCCGGCGGTGCCGTCCGGCCTGGCGGAGATCAGCATCATGCACCGCGGCCTGACCCGCGAGATGAAGATGCTGGGCGACGCCCTGCGGCATACGGCCGCCGGCGGTTCGCTTGAAAACATTCCGTACCCGGAGCTCATGGAGCGACTGGAGCGGCTGGTCGCGGACACGCAGACATTGCAGACTTTGCCCGAGCGCACGCTGCTCATCGAGAACATGCGCGAGCACGGGCTGGGGGAGCTGCTGGCGGACCTCTCCGAACGCGAGGTCGGGGCCGGGTCCGTCGCTGCCGAACTTGACCTGGCCTGGTGGCAGTCCGCGCTCGAAGCGATGATCAGCGGTGACGACTACCTCGCCATGTCCGACGGCGACGCGCTGCGGCAGCTTGAGGCGGAGTACCGGCTCGCGGACAACGCGCACATCGCCAGCGGCGCCGGGCGGCTGCGATGGAAGCTGGCCGGGCGCTGGCGCGCGGCCATCGAGGAGCATGCCCGCCAGGCGGACCTGCTCCGGAGCCTGCTTAAGGACGGCCGCGTCACGCTGGCCGCGCTGACGGCGCAGGCGCCCGGGCTGGTTCCCATGCTGGTGCCCGTCTGGTCGGTCAGCCCTTACCTCATGACCGGACTCCTCCCGGCCGAGCAGAAGTTTGACGCCGTGGTGATCCTGGACGCCGAGGCGACGTCGCTGCAGGCAGTGCTCCCGGCCGTCGCCCGCGCCCGGCAGGTGATCGCCTTCGGCGACGACAGGATCGCCAGCCCCCGCACCTTTACGGTCGCGGTGGAGCGTCTCGCCGCCGGCGAACAGTCGCACCAGAGTGTCGAAAGCGCGTTCACCGCGCTTTCGGCGGTGCTGCCGACGGCGCCGCTGCGCTCTGTCTACCGTGCGGTGGACGAGGACCTGGTGCTGCAACTGAGCAAGAACTTTTACGACGGCGGCCTCCGCCGGCTGCCGGAGGGCCAGTCGGCAACCGGGCTGGACCGTGCGCTGACGGTGGAGTATCTGCCCGACGGCACCGGCCTGCCCAGCGCGGACCATGAGGGCGTCGAATCGGTGGTGGCCGAGGTCAACCGGGTGGTTGAACTCGTGTTCGAACACGCGCGGCTCCGGCCCCGGACCTCGCTGGCTGTGGTGACCGCCAGCCTCCGGCACGCGGCACGCATCGGCGAGTCCATCCGGCTGCAGCTGCCCAACCATCCCTCGCTGTCCGGATTCTTTACGGCAGGTGAAGAATCCTTCAGGGTTGTGGACCTGGAACGCGCCCAGGGGCTGGTCCGGGACCGTGTGATCTTCTCGCCGGGCTACGGGCGGACGCCGCACGGCCGGGCCCTGCACAGCTTCGGTCCGCTGTCCGCCGAGGGCGGCCGGGCCAAGTTCGCCCTGGCCATGACCCGGGCACGGCAGTCGCTGCACGTCCTGACGTGCTTCAAGCCGGAGGACCTTGACCGGACGCGGCTGGCCCACGGCGCCGTCGACCTCTTCGAACTTCTGGACCGTGAGATCTCCGGCAACACCGATCTGGGGACTCCCGCATCCCGGGCAGCGGCAAGTGAACAGGCGCTGGGGGCTGATCCACTGGTTGCTGATCTCGGCGACCGGCTCCGGGCCCGCGGTGCCCGCGTCTGGCACCAGTACGACGGCGCCATCGATGTGGTGGCCGCGGCGGATCCGCTCAGCACCATGGGCCAGGACGACGCTGACATTCCGCGGCCGGTAGCCATCGAATCGGACGGCACCGAGCAGTACCGGCAGATGACAGTCCGGGAACGCAGCCGGCTGCGCCCCCAGTTGCTGGAGCGGCTCGGCTGGCGGTACATGCCGCTGTGGACCATCGAGGTCTTCACCGATCCCTCGGCGTGCGCAGACAGGATTGGCGGATACCTCGGGCTTGAGAAGCCGTCGCCGTCGGTGCGCTCGGTTGGCGCACCGGGATTCTTCCTGGATGACGACGTCAGTACCCTCGCGGTGGACGACCTCGAGCCTGAGCCGGGACAGGAGACGGCGTACGAGAACCTGGACGACCGTTTCGGCGACGAGCTGAGCCGTGACGATGCTTACGAGCGGGACGCGGACCAGTCGGACGCCCACCAGCCGGAGGCAGAGCTGACAGGCGCTGTTCAAGGCGACGTTGACCAGACCGGCATCGATCAGGCGGACGTTGGCCAGGCGAACGGTAACCAGTCGGATCACGACTCCTCTGACTCCGACGCCGCGCGTGCCGGAGTAGGCTTCGGTTCTGAGGCCAGCCTGGACGGGCCGGCCACGGAACGGAAGGAGGGCCCGCTGTGACATCCGACGGCGGGGCCGAACGCAAAGACCGAACCGGGCGCAAAGATGAGCAGGCCGCGGCCGGGGAGAAGCCCGCAAAGGCGCGCCGCGCCAAAACCGGCGCCCAGCCGCGGACAGGCGTCGTGCCCAAGAGGGCTGCCGAGGATGATCCGCGCACCTGGGGCGACGCGGAATCCGGCAACGACCACGACGCTTGGCTGAAGGAGCAGAAGCCCCCGCACTGGGGCTGAGCAACCGGACAGACAAGTTGCGGTTTTGCATGGACCGGAGGATTTTCGAGGAGCCAAGGTACCTGGGGCCGAGGATGTGCACGGGCGGGTTCACCGGGCGGCGCCGGATCCCACCAGAACGAAAAACAGCTTTCCCTGGGTTGACGCCCCTGCCAGGGCGCCGGCCTGGGCAGGGGTGGCGGCCACGACCAGCAGCCCGTCCGAATCCCCAGCAGCAAGCCACTGACCGCTCCGGCCTTCCTGACCGGAGGTCCACAGGACGGGCACTGACTTGGCCAGTACCTTAGACGCTGATGCCTGCTCGTAGCCGTTGCCGCTTGTCAGGACCACGTTCACGAGCTGTCCGGGAGACACCAGCTGGATGGATGACGGGTCTGCCATTCGCAGCGGCACCGCAGCGGACCCGGGCGGTGCTCCCGTCAGCAGGCCGGGACCCACCAGTTGAGCATCGGTGAGGAGCTGGCCCTTGCGGAGCGGGGCTGCCAGCTGCTTGCCGTCCACTCGGGAGCTATCTGCGAAGGTCCCGTCCGGCATCATCGCCGGCGGAACGCTGACGGTGTTGACATCGCTGCCGTTCAGGTTCGCCCCGGCCGGAAGGTCACGGGCGGCGGCCAGCACGCCCACGGTCCGCGCAGGGGCTGGCGTCAGCTGGTGAACTGCGATCCCCGCGGCTGCGCAGAGGAGGAGTGCCACGGCAAGGCGCCGGTTACGGTTCAGCCATCCCGCAAAGCGCCGACTGCGCGGACGCGGGCGGGCGGCCGAACCGGGCAGTGCGTTGCGGCGCCCGGGGCGGGTGGCCGGGCGGGCTGCCCTTGCGGGGAAAATTCCGGTAGCTGGCATGCCGCCACGCTACCGGCACCCCGCTGGCCGCCGACAGGCACCCGCCGTCGTATGTGGATAAGCCGCTCCCTAAACGCAATCAAAGGACTTCTTTGCAAGCGCGAACGGACATTTGGGGCGCCGGAACCCGCTCAAATCGAAGAGTCCGGCCGGGTAAACCCGGCCGGACTCTCGTGGCTTGAAGGCGGTACGCGCCGCGGGAACTCGTCTAGCTCGCGGCTGCGGCTGCCGGGGCAGCGGATGATGCAGACGACGAGGTGGCGGCGGGGGCAGCCGGTGCTGACGCAGCGGGGGAGGGTGAGACCGTGCTTCCCTTGGAATCGCGCGAATCAGTCCGGTAGAAGCCGGAGCCCTTGAAGACCACGCCGACGCTGTTGAACTTCTTACGAAGCGTCCCCTGGCATTCGGGGCAGGACGTCAGAGTGCTGTCGGTGAAAGACTGCACGATGTCGAAGGCATGGCTGCAATCTTTGCAGGCATAGGCATACGTGGGCACTGTAGATCCTCCTCTTGGACAAACGACAGGTCCCGTGCTGCCTGGCTTCATTAGCCGGATTCTCCTTGACGGATCACCGCGGCGAAAATGACTCCATTAGCAGTCGCAGGGCCTGAGTGCCAATTCTATCACCCCGCCCCGGCGAGGTCACGCGAAGGCTACCAGCCCGGACGGCGTGAGCACTGCCTCGACGGGGCGGTCGAAGTCTTCCGCCGGAATGGTCTGTGCGGGCAGGAGCTCGGAGTCGTAGATGATGGCGGCCTTCGGAAGGTGCAGGCCGCCGGCGTTGGCCGCAGCCAGGAACTTGTCGTAGTAGCCGCCGCCCTGCCCGATCCTGTTGCCGCTGCGGTCCACGGCCGTCGCCGGCATGAACATGCCGGCCGCAGTCCGCACCGTGTCCAGGCCGTGGCGCTCACCGGCCGGTTCCTGGATGGGCGCATACCGGCTGCGGACGAACTCGCTGTCCGGCGTCCAGAAGACCCAGCTGAGCTCGCGGTCAGGCTCGCAGACCGGGAGCAGGATGCTGTGGCCGGCCTCATGCAGGGCGTGCAGCAGCGGAAGGGTTGGCGGTTCGAAATCGACGCCGAGGTAGGCGGTGAACGTGGCCGGGTTGCCCGCGGCGACAGCCTCGGCCCAGGGCAGGCCGTGGGAGGCGATGCCGTCGCCGGCGTTTGCGAGGTCCGCCGCCGTCATCGTCGCCCGTACTTGCCGGTGCCGGGAGCGGATAACGTCCTTCGAAGGCATGGTCCCTGTTGGCATGGGTGTCTTCCTTTGTCGCAGCGGCAGGCGGGCGGGCCGCTGCCGGAAGCATTTACCGTATGAATGTTCCCTCGGATAGATTAGACCAGTGACTTCCACTAATTGTTCAGTCCGCAAGGCCGTAATCCCCGCTGCTGGGCTCGGCACCAGGTTCCTCCCAGCCACCAAGGCCATGCCCAAGGAGATGCTGCCGGTGGTTGACAAGCCGGCCATCCAGTACGTCGTCGAGGAGGCCGTCAAGGTCGGCCTGAGCGACGTCCTGATGATCACCGGCCGCAACAAGCGCGCGCTCGAGGATCACTTTGACCGCGTCCCGACCCTGGAAGCGACGCTGGAGGCCAAGGGCGACACCGCCAAGCTGGAGTCGATCCAGGCCGCGAGCAACCTGGGCGACATCCACTACGTCCGCCAGGGTGACCCCAAGGGCCTTGGCCACGCTGTGCTGCGTGCACGCCAGCACGTGGGCCATGAGCCGTTTGCCGTTCTGCTCGGCGACGACCTCATCGATGCCCGCGACGATCTCCTCAGCATCATGATCGACGTGCAGGCGAAGACCGGCGGTTCGGTCGTGGCCCTCATCGAGGTGGAACCGTCCCAGATCAGTGCCTACGGGTGTGCGGACATCTCCGAGATCGACGGCGAAGGCTTTGTGAGGATCAACAAGCTGGTGGAGAAGCCGGACGTCGACGACGCGCCCTCCAACCTGGCCGTCATCGGCCGCTACGTGCTCCACCCCGATGTCTTCGATGTGCTGGAAAAGACCGAACCCGGCCGCGGCGGCGAAATCCAGCTGACGGACGCCCTGCAGGAACTGGCCAGCAGGGACGGAGAAGGCGGCGGCGTGTACGGCGTGGTCTTCCGTGGCCGCCGTTACGACACCGGGGACAAGCTCAGCTACCTCAAGGCCTGCGTGGAACTCGCCATCGACAGCGACGACCTCGGACCTGGTCTGCGTGCCTGGCTTCCGCAGGTTGCCGCCCGTTTGTCCGAGTAACCTTTCGTGAGGGTCAGCCACATCTGGCCGGTCACGCTGGAGTGCGGGGACATTGTCCTGCGGCCCATCAGGTACCGTGACCGGAAGGAATGGACCGAGGTCCGCTCGCGCAACAGCGACTGGCTGGCACCCTGGGAGGCCTCCAATCCCATTCCCGGCGGGGCTCTGCCCGATTACCGGCAGATGGTCAGGTCCCTGAACACGCAAGCGGCCCAGGCCACGGCACTGCCGTTTGTGATCGCTGAGTGGACACCCGGATTCCGTGACCCGGTCATCGTGGGGCAGCTGACTGTCTCCTCCATTGTGTGGGGATCCGCCCTGATGGCGACCCTCGGCTACTGGGTGGACCAGGCCCGGGCCGGGCATGGGATCGCTCCGACAGCCGTGGCAATGGCAACCGACCATTGTTTCCGGACCCTTGGCCTGCACCGCATGGAAATCAACATTCGTCCGGAAAACGGCCCAAGCCTGCGCGTCGTGGAAAAGCTCGGCTTCAGGGACGAGGGCTACCGCCCTCGTTACCTGCACATCAACGGGGAATGGGCCGACCACCGCTCGTTCGCACTGACGTCGGAGGAAATTCCCGAAGGACTGCTCAGCCGCTGGCTGCGGGTCAGGCCCGCCTGACCCGCAGGCCGGCAGAGCCGCTGGTCAAAGCCGGGTTCCGCGCATAAGTCCATTGATTTGAAGCTCGGCCGCGACACACCGAGACGAATGCCACAAGAGCCCCAACATTCCTCATACGGTTTTGTGTGTGGACTTCCCCCTTAGCAGCTCAGTCATCCTTGTGGCTGCTGTTGCGCTCTGGATCGTTTGGGTCGCCCCTTACGTGCTCCGCAACGGCCGGCACCAGTTCCAGACTGCCGGTGACCTGACGCTGGAGAGCGTCGACGCCGAAACTGCAAACCCGCAAGCCGGGACGGTTGTGTATATGGCCGCCCAGCAGGAGAAACGCATGGACACCAGGAAGAGCAGCGAACCCGCAAGAGGCCTTACCCCGGCTCCGGCCGGTAGCAGGCCTGCCGCCGAGGGGACCGGTGCCTTCCGGATCCGGTACGGGCGGACGGCCATCGCGTTCGTTGGGCTGCTGTCCTTTTTGACGGCGATCATTGCCGGTCTCTTGCGTCTCTTCGCGATCGGAAACCCCTGGATTCCTGTTGTGGCGCTCCTGACCGGTGTTGCCGCCGTCGTGGTTTTGCGTCGGCTTGCCGTCCGTGACCGGCGCAGGAAAGTCAGCGCTGCCTTTAGGGCAGCCATGAGCTCGCCCTCCGACCGGACCAACGGCCGGGCGCCAGTCGCTGAGCGACTTCCCGGGGCGGCACCCGCTTCGGAGCCCGAGAAGCCCCGAGAAAGTGCACTCTTCGATGCCGAGGCGGAAGCTCCGAAGCCCAAGCCCCTCACCGCGATCGAACTTCGCGAGGCCGCACTGGCAGTTGCCCTTGCGGCCGGCGATGAAAGCGCCGCCGCCCCGGTGCAGGGCCCAGCGGCCCCACCCGCATCCAGCTGGGAGCCAGTGGAAGTTCCCAAGCCGACATACGTCGAGGCGCCCAAAGCCGAGCGTCCGGCACCCGAACCGCTGTCGTTGCCCGAGGCTCCAAAGTCCGTGGGCAAGCCTTCACTCAAGCAGGGTCCGGCCGCCGCTCCTCCTGTAGCATCCCCGAATGCGACACCCGCCAAGCCGCTGACGAAGGCCCAGAGCGCGCTCAGCAACCTTGACGACGTCCTGCAGCGCCGGCGCGCGTAGCCGGGCGTCCGTGCAGCATCAGGCGTCGCAGTAGTGGTCCGCATCTGCGTTGCCGGCGGCACGGGCGAGGCCGGCCGTGAAGTGGTGCGCCAGGCACTTGGCCTGGGGCACACCGTTGCCGTACTGACCCGAAACCCGCCGCTAGCGGGTACCCGGGAGTATTACGACGGCGCCTCCTACTTCCGTGCGGACGTCACCACCGGAGAAGGGTTGCCGGAAGCGCTGGCGGGTGCCGACGTCGTCGTCGATTGCCTCGAAGCCCGGACCGGCAAGGCACTCAGGCACTATGCGGCCGGCGGCGCCCTGCTGCTGGGCGAAGCAGCCGCTGCGGGCGTGGCCCGGGCCGTGCAGCTTTCCATCGTCAACTGCGATCAGAGCACCCTCGCGTATTACCGGTCCAAGGCGGACAAGGAGCGTGTGTATGCGAGATCGCCGCTCGATACCCGCACCGTGCGGGCAACGCAGTTCCACAGCCTGCTGGCGGGGATTTTCGGTGCCGGTTCCCGGCTTGGCCTGGTGCCGGTGATCAAAGGTGCCCGGTTCCAGACGATCTCGCCGGCCGACGTGGGGTCGGCGCTACTGGAAGCCGCACTGGGGCCGCCGTCGGGTGATTCCCACACGGTGCAGACGGTCGGTGGCCCGGAGGTGCTGGGCATGGGGTCGCTGGCCGGCGCCTGGAAGCGGGTAACCGGAGCAAGGGGCCTCGTGACCGAACTGCCGCTGCCCGGCTCGACTGGCAGATTCCTGCGCGAAGGAAAGAACCTGGCGCCCGAACAGCGTTACGGACACGCGACATTTGAGTCCTGGTTGGCAAACCGGCAGGAAAATTTGTAGCCTAGGGAAGCTGGCGTTGAATTCCTCAGGAAAACGGCGCCATGGGGTTATAGCTCAGTTGGTAGAGCGCTTCGTTCGCATCGAAGAGGTCAGGGGTTCGAATCCCCTTAACTCCACGTAATGCAGGGGTTCTGCATCTTCGGAGCCATCGCACAGTTCCTCATCGCTTCCCTGGCCGTCATGCAGATTTGCTCCGAATACGGCACCCGGATGATCAGCACCACTCTCACAGTCGTCCCGCGCCGCCTCACGGCCCTGTTGGCCAACACGCTGGTCATCGCCGCAGTCCCGTTCATCGTAGGTACCACCGCGGCGCTCGTCTCGGACGTACGGTCCAGCCCATGCTTGAACCGAAGGGGCTGGCCTATGCGATCACCGCCGGTGGTGTGATCCCGAGCATCCTCAGGCGGACGCCTACCTGGCTCTGATTGCCGTCCTCGGCCTGGCCATCGGAACGATGCTGCGCAACAGCCCCGTGCGAGCCGGTGCGACCCTCGGGCTGCTTCTGGTCGTGCCGATGGTACTCGCGATCCTTTCCGGGCACAGTGAGCTCTTCATGCACGTCCGCCGCTACCTGCCATCTTCACTCGGCATGGACTTCGTTGCCATCAGGACCCTTCCGGAGCATCCGAACCAGGTCCAAGCCGGCCTCCCGATGCTGGCATGGTCCCCGGCCGCCCTGGCCGGCGCACCCGTAACCGTGAAGCGCCGGGACGCCTAGGACGGATGGGCCCGGTGAGACAATGACCGGTCGGCCCCTAAATGCCGCTGACACTAGAATTGATCTGGGCAGCCAAGGGCATGGTCGCCGACTGGATGTCATGGGGGGGCAGATGCCAAGTACTGATGATCAGGTCCGCAGCGAGCATGAGCAGGCGCTGGCGCGGGGAGAGAAGCGCGTCCTGAGCCGCACCGTGGACGGTAGCCTGCACAGCTACGCCAAGGACGAGATCGGTATCGTCCCCGCCAGCTCCCAGCCGCAGGTGCGTTCAGCTGCCGGTTTCATTGTGATGGCTGTCGTCTTCGCAGCCGTTGCGGTGGGTTCGATCCTGTTGGTGTTCGCCCCGACAGGTCAGGGCCAGGACCCGCTCTGGGGGGCCAGTGTTCTGTCGGCCGCATCTGCCGGAGGCGTGGTGTACGCCGCCCGGCTGGCCTTAACCGCGGCGAGGGCAAAGCGCCTCCGTGACGAGCGCGGCGTGCCCGAACCGACAGCTAAGCAACTGGACTGGCCCACTTCCTGAGGCCAGGCGTTCTGGCAGGCGGTGTGAAGCGCGAGGACACCTAACCAGCCGCACACGAACTAGGCATGGAGATGGCTGGTGGGACGACACGATCTGCGTGCCAACTACTTCTTCGAGGTGTCGGAGGAACACCGCCGGAGGGGCTAGGGGACACAGGGCCGAGCCGGACTTCTCCCGTCCAATGTACGTCAGCCAGCCTTAGGCATGCCGTTCCCGGAGGCAAGCTCCGATAGTCTTTCCATATCTGCTCAACACTGGGGAACCGATGAAGCGCTTCGCCGCCCTGCTCCTTGCCGTACCGCTGCTACTGACCGGGTGCGTCGTGCCCTTGGGCGGGGCCACTCCGACGGAAACAGCCGCCCCGCCAGCAGGCGCCAAGATCTTTTCGAATCTGGATGCTCCCGGCATCGAGCAGATCAAGGCCTCAAAGATCGCCCGCCTGGATATGAGGGCCGGACGGCTGACAAAGGGAGGCGTCGGTCTGGAAGACGGGATCAGCCAGGCGCCGGAAGTCCACATCCCCGACGGGCTCATGGACGTGCTCATCGAATCCCCGCACGGAGTCCTCACCGCCCGAACTGACCGGCTTCGGCTCAACGGCATGAACAACCGCTCAGACTTCAGCGAGGTCACGTACTTCCTCACGGCCGACTCGCTCGATGAATATGTGGCACTGATCCGGGACGCCGTGGAGCGCTACGGCGTCCCCGCCGACTCCGCTGAGCGCTGGATTGAATCCACCTCCCGGCGGCCGGAGGAGAAGAGCGACTTCGCCCTGCAGCCGGGAACGTCCACTGGTCTTGAGGTCACCTACGACCTCCGCTACGACGGCTCCCAGGACGTCCAGGTCATCATTGTGCACGTCCGATCTCTTCCGCGGACGACCAACTGATGGACATCCACCAGTAACCGGCCCGGCGCGCCCGGTAGATTGCCTCCAGCAGGGTCGGTGAACGACGTGGGGGAGCAGTGCCGAAGAAAGTGACTAAGCAAAGGCCGGCGCCAAAGCGAGGCCCGAACACCCCATCGGATCATTACTGCCGGGCAGCAGCTTGACGTCCTAGTTCGAAAAGACGACGCGCGCGCTCGATCCCTCGCCTTTGAGAAGATCCATACCCAGAGTCAGGGCACTGAACAGAACCCGGCCATAGCCGACCGGGCTCCCTCCGTGGACTGGATGGCTTGATTCCACCGAGTGGTTACCCCGACGAAGGAACATGCCGCAGCCAGGAGGAAACATGCAACGGCCTCCAGATAAGCGTTGGATCCCATGCTGCCTGCCGCCCCCATCCAGCCCCGGTTCGTCCTTGACTTGACCTGAGCATCCAGTCACCAGCCGTCGCTGTCCATGCCCTGCCTGAGGTCAATTTACGGATCAGGCACATGCACTGAGAGACTATGCATGCTGGCTGCGACATGGGGGACGCTTTGAAAATCGTGCTGTACATCATCTGGACGCTGTTCGCCGCGGCCGCCGCGGCCGCCTGCATCCTTTCGTTGCGAAAGACGAAGGCCCAGGAGCGGCGGATCGATGGCTGGCCGAAGGTTCAGGTGACCGTCACCGGCGGTCGGGAAGGCTGGACCTCAGGTGTCGGCAACACGAACCGAAACCGCCGCTACTGGCCGACCTACCAATTCACCGGGCCGCAGGGTGTCCTCTACCTCGGGGAATCGGAGGTCTCCCTGGTGGAGCGGCCTGTTCCCGGCTCAGTCCTGGAAGTGGCCTACAACGCGGAGAATCCCGAGGAATCATTCGAGGTCGCCCACCCGTCCAAGCTGCTGCTCGGCTGCCTGGCTCCGTTCTTCGGGCTCTTCGCGCTGGCCTCATTCTGGTTCATCGGGGTCTTCCCCCTCGGCTAATCGGAACTGCCCCGTGGCACACTGGTCGCATGGAGGAGATCATCACTTATCCTGAGCCGCCCGACCTTCCGGCGCAAAAGATCCGGGAGCTGATCGACTATGCGGACCGGATGGCCACGTCTATGGAGGCGGAAATGGACATGATTCGCCGGCTGGGCAAGGCATCCCCAGAACATGATCTGGGCGAGATCATTGCAGGATGGAAGTTCACTGCTTTGGCCATTAGGGAAAGCTATGACGGACGCTTCTGACCGCCAAACGATGCTCTGTGGAGCCCGGGAACACGCGGCCGCGCGCGTCCGCAATCCTGCCGCACCTCGGGAGGACCATGGAACCGTAGGCGGCGGGGAGATTCATAGGGGGCTTCGGCTTACCCCGATTCCGATCGTTTGGGGGAGGCCCGATGCTCCTCTGCCCAGGCCACGACAATTGTCGGCATGTCCATAAATTCGCGGGCGTCAGCGACGACCGCCGACCATTCCGGGGACTGTCTTCCCGCAGCTGCAGCCTCACGGGTCTCGAACCAGACCTCACCCAAGCCCGCATATGGACGGTTGCCCCATCGGGTGCTGGAACACAGCGGTTCTGAACGTAAGCCCGCACCCCTGGAACGGCCAGAACCAAGGGAACATGGCGGGTCAGCCACCGTTCAACAGCCACCTCAGGGTCCAGTCCCGCCTGTACCCTCCAGGTAGTAAGTCTCTTGATCATGGACGCCTCGCATTGCCTCGGACAGGAGCGGAGCCTCAAGTTATCAGTTGACCATGAAGAGATCCCCAGGCTCCGTCTTCGCGATCAGCAACTCCCTCGCGCTCCGTTGCTACGAGCTGGTGACCCAGAGCTCCAAGGCCGCGCTCAACCCGCCCCGCACGGAAGGAACCTGGAATCTTCACCTGGCTGTCATCTGCCACTGGTGGGGTCCGGTCATGGACGAAGTGCTCCTAGCTCCGACCGCTACCGTTGGGGACCTTGCCGACCCGGAAGGGGTTTCGACGAGGACTTCCTGGGAACGCATGTGCCCCTGCCGGGGCTGGCCGGCACGGAGCAGGCCTGCTGCCCTACACGCATTTCTCCGCGCACGTGCGCCTGGTCAAGGGCCTCGCCGCCGTCACCGGGCTCGGGATCGACGGCAGCAAGCTGATGGACCTGACCGGGGCGGGATCAACTGGCGCCTGGGTCCCCGGGCGCAGGAAGACCAGCAGACAGGGGAGTGGGTCTACGCCCGGAACGACATCGGCCGCGGTTCACCTGGTCCGCCGGGCCCCGGCCGTCTGGGGTGACCCAGCTGGCTTTGACGCAGGCTTACGTCCCGCCTTTGGACCGACCTCGCCGTCCAGCTGCCCGGCCAGCTCATCGGCCACCAGGACCACTCCTCCTACCACTCCGGGGGTGGCTGGTGAGCAGCGAACCGCCGGCGTCCTGCTGGTGAGTGCCAACCTTAATGGGGCTGGGAAGATTGGCAATGAGGCTGGGAAGATCGGCATGATGGTCTCCATCGCGGACGGCATCCCGGCCGCGACTGGGAGCTCACGTACTCCTCGAACCCGAAACACGACATTGGCTGCATCCCGTTCGACCAGTCCTGCCACGTTTTGTACCGGACGTGGCGGACGGCGGAGCCGGTGTATGTTGACGAGTTGGCCGCCTTGAGGGATATGACCTGGAGGTTGGGAAGACTTGCCGGCCGGACTGCGCTCAGGGTTGGGTTGACGGGGTGAGCACCGGGCTGTGCCTCGACGGGGCGGACGTCGAGCTCGCCATGCGCGGCTGAGGGGTCGGCACTTGAAGCCGGCTGCAACCCAGAAGTGTCACCCATGTCCCGACTCACCGGTGAAGCGTCACCTGTTCACGATGTCCCGACTCATATGTCAACTATGTCGTGAACTACACGCCTCCTGCCCCACAGCTACACCCCGGTCGTCGGACCCGGGTGTTGTTGTTTTTCCCCCGTGGTCACCGGCTAATCCGCGGCTACAGCTCATAAGCCGGAAGGACCTTGTCCTTTGGGCGGGAGGTGGCCGCGCCGGGACGATTCACGGACCACCTGGCGGATGTTCGCGAACAGCACGGCCTTCACCGCTGTCATGTCAGGGGTATGGCCCTGCTTCAGTGCGCTCTCGAGACTGCCGCAGTAGGATTCAAGGCGCCGCGCGCCGGCCATCCCGGAGCTGACCCTCAGGCTGATGATAGCCTCCAAAGTCGTCTCGGTATCGCCACGGGTGAGGCCCTTGAAGATCCTGGCCGCCCGCACGGGGAGCATCACCAGATACTCCTCCATGAACTTCCGCGCCGCATCCTCGCCGGCTTCGTCGCTGAGGTCCTGCAATGCACCGTCATCCAGGACCGGAAGGTCCTGGCCCGCGTCCGGGTCCTCCGTCATGCAGCCACCTCATCCATTTGTCCACGCCGTTCTGTGATTCTGAATCAAATGCTCCCGGACGCAGCTCAAGAACCTGCCACCGTCGTCGCAGGTTCGGATCAAGAGTTTGCCAGTATCAATCCAGGGAGCTGCAGACGGCCCGCAGGCAGGGAGCTCCGGCGGCCCCTGGCCGCCGCATGTAATTGTCCGCCGGGTCCGGGTACATCGGGGGGAATGCGATCCGGACCCGGCATTCTGAAGCATCGGTTCGCGGCTACCTTCTGCTTCAGGGACAGGAACAGTCTGCAGCCTGAACATTGTGAAATGCGGGTGCTACCTGATAGCAGGGCTTCGTTTTTACCCCCTGGGCGCGGGGTTAGATCCCGCACTCCCCAGGTTTTCCCAAGCTTCGCCTAGCATCGCTCTCATGAAAAGCTGGGCCGAAGAGACCGCTTCCGGGTAGCCGTCATGGCTGTGCTGGTTGGATGGGGCGCCGTGGTGGCCGTGGACATGATCCGTGGGCGGGCCCCCGGAGGATGCCCTTTTCAACGCGTCATTCTGGATGTTGGCCGCCGCCATAGCCGGGTATTTCACCTGGAAGCGCAGCAGGAAGACGGCGGACAGACTCTCGGAGCACGGGCAGGTACTGATTTACCTCCGCTACCCGGACGCCCGCCCCGGCGCCTTGAATGGAATCTGGACATGGGCGTTGCCACGCTGGAGCAGGGAAGGATCAGCCGGCAGGACGCAAAGTATGTGAGGCACCGCCTGTTCCAGGTAACGACCTTTGCGTCGGACGGCGGCCGCATTGAAATCGCTGCCAGCCCTGGCGCGAAAACGGCCACGGGGAGGGGGAATTCCCTGCCCGTGGCCGCCAGACGTGCAAGAGGTGCGGGTTACTGGCCGCCGCAGAACCTGCTGTAGGTGCTGCCGGCCTGCTCGTAGCCGGTCTTCAGCTCGGTGAGTTTCGCCTCGTCCGGGGTTTCTTTCGCGGACTCATCCGTGTATGCCAGGATGGCCTGCAGCGCGGGCCGCAGCTCGTCCGAGGACACTGCCTCGATGGGGCGGATCTGGTTGGCCAGGCGGGTCATGCCGGTCTTGCCGACGGAGTTCGCGGGGTTCGAGACAACCGTCCGGATCCGGTCGCACGTCTGTGCGGTGGTGAGCTGCGGCGCGGCGCAGGCGGAAGCGGAGAGGACGAACCCGGCGGCAAGCAGGGCGGTGGTGAGTTTCTTCATGTTTCCCTCAGTAGTTGATGTCAATCGATTGTAAGCAGACGCAACCAGCTAAGGACGGACGGGTTACGGCTGTTGCTAGCAGCCGCGGGACTGCTCATCCGCCAACTGTTCGTCCGACTCGAGCCGGCGAAGCGCGGAGAGCCGCTGGTCTATCCGTGACAGGACGGCGGCCAGTTCCACGGGGACGCTGCCCGCCGGCGCACCAAGGGGATCGCCAAGCGGGGCCGGGGCGATGAGGAACGGAGTGATGTCCCGCTCGTGGAGGACGTCCAGCAAGGCCAGGAACCGCTGCCAGTCGGCTGTGCCGGCTGCGGACTCCGCTGAGGGTAAAGGGATGGCGTCCACCACCCACGCGGGGAACCTTCCCGCCAGCAACACATAGTCCGCAGCCGCCCGGGCCCCGCCGCACAGCTCGGCGAAGCTGGCCCACAGGATGTCCGGGTCGGCACCCTTAACTGGCAGCGGACCGGTGGGCAGCGCCAGGACGTCCCGCTGGGAAGGCGAGGGCCGGAACAGCCCGTAGGCGCCCAGCTGTCGTTCCGTGCCGGGCGTGATGACCAGGCCCTGATCGAAACCGGCCACTAGAGCCAGCCCTTCCGCTTGAAGATGACATACATCAGCGCGGCGGTGGCGGCCATCAGCAGCATCGCCATGGGATAGCCGTAGGCCCAGTGCAGCTCCGGCATATGGTCAAAGTTCATGCCGTACACGCCGGCCACAAAGGACGGGGCGAAGAAGATGGCCGCCCAGGAAGAGATCTTCTTTACCTGCTCGTTCTGCTGCGCGCTGGCCTCGTTCTGCCGGTTGGCCGTCAGCGTGCCGTCCAGGGTCAGCGCGTTCTGCAGGAGGTCACGGAAGGAATCAGCCCGCGAAATCACCCGCTCCACGTGGTCCTCGACGTCCCGAAGGTTGTGCTGGAGCTCGGCGTCGGCAGCGAAGTCGTCGAATCCATCGTTGAGCTGCTGCATGATGACTGGCAGCGGATGGATGGCCCGCTGGAACTGGATGACCTCGCGGGCGAGTTCATAGATGCGGCGGGACACCGCGGAGTCGCCGGAGAAAAGCTGGTCCTCGATTTCGTCGATGTCGTTCTCCAGCCCGGCCACCACGGGGGCGTAATCGTCCACCACCTGGTCCAGCAGCCCGTACAGTACTGCCGGCGGTCCGTGGCGGAGGAGATCCGGCCTGGACTCCAGCCGGCGGCGCACCTGTCCGACGCCGGACATCTCCGCGTGCCGGACGGTCACCACGAAGTTCCTGCCAACGAAAATATGGAGCTCGCCGAATTCCACGGTTTCGGTGTCGTCGCGGTACCGGGCCGGCCGCAGAACAGTGAAGAGGTTGTCACCGTAGCGCTCCAGCTTTGGCCGTTGGTGGGCCGAGATGGCGTCCTCGACGGCCAGATCGTGCAGCCCAAACTCCTCGGCTACGGCGGCCATTTCGGCTTTCGAAGGACGGTACAGGCCTATCCAGGCCATTCCGCCATGGCTGTCAAGCGTCTCAAACGTCTGCTCCAGGTTTTCGGGCTCCGCTGTGCGGACCCCGTCGACGTACACGGCGTTGTCAATGATGGTCACAGTCTGCAGGTCTCCGTCTGTTGAGTCAGGACATCGCGCCGATGATCACTCCCGCTGCGGTCACAGCGAGGACATCATGGCCGGAGTCGATGAGCGTCACTGCAACAGGACGTCCGGCGAAACCGTTGTGGATTACGTGGCCTCCCACCCGGAACACCACTGCCAGCACAAAAGCGAACCATCCGCCGGCCAGCGCGCTGTCGAGTCCAAGCTTGTTGATCAGCACTGCGAGGAGGATGACTGTCAGGGCTGCCGCCGCCATCATGGGAACCCAGACCGCGGCGCCGCCCTCCGAGTTCCTGAGGTCCTCTTCCGTCTTGCGCACGGCCTCCATCCAGCGATTGCCGAGCACGGCGGGCAAATACCAAACGAAGCCGATGGCCATGCTCGCGATGAAGGCAAGAAGTACCGCAAGCCAGTTGACCTGTAAGAAGTAAGAGAGCCAGTCCATCCTCGAATCCTATTCCGACTGGGCGCCGGCAGACTGCACGAGGCGGCTGATCAGGGGCTCGGTCCGGTACGGGATGTGCGTGTGGAGGGCCAGCACGGTTTCGGTGCGGATCACACCCTTGATACGCAGGATCGAGCGCAGCGCGGCCTGGAGATTCTGCGTGTCCGTGGCCACCACCCGACACCAGACGTCGCCCCGGCCGGAGATCTCGTGCACTTCGAGGACCTGGGGAATCAGCCGCAAGGCGGCGATCACTCCGTCGAGTTCCCGGTGGGTCACCTCAATCGTCACGAAGGCGACGACGTCGAATCCCACCGCCTCGAGGTCGATCTCACGGCCGCCGTCGTGCAGGATGCCAGAGCGCAGCATCCGGCGCACGCGGGATTGGGCAGTGTTCCTCGCAATGCCGAGTTTTTCGCTCAGCTCGCCGATCTGGACGCGGGGGTCGCGGATCAGCTCGAGCAGGATCTTCAGATCCGTAGGGTCCAATGTGTTCAAATCGTCACTCCGGTTCATGAATCCGGCCAAAGATTGATGGTTTTGCTCAATATTCCCACAGAATGACGCACTCGGTACGCACTCCTGCCGCATTCTTTAGGTACCAGGATTCCATCCGTGCGAGCAGCCCCCACAAGGGGCAGGTTCGCCGGGCACACAGGCAAGGGCACGGGCATGACCGTCTTTAGCGAACTTCGAATGCGTCCGGCTTCAGCTACCCGCTGGGGCTGGGATGCGTCCACCACCTCACGGCTTGCCATGGCCGGCGTCGTCATTTTCACTCTCCTGGTGGGAGCAAACCTGGCGACCCCGCTGTACCCGCTGCTGCAGGCCCGGCTCGGCATCAGTTCCCTGGGCATCACCGTCGCGTTCGCCGCTTATGTCCTGGCCCTCGTGGCTACGCTCATGCTCGCGGGGCACTGGTCCGACCACATCGGGCGCCGTGCGGCCCTCCTCCTTGCCGTGCTGACGGGCCTCGCGGGCGGCCTGCTCTTTGCGAACGCGGACAGTCTTGCCGGGCTCTGCGGCGGCCGGGCGCTGCAGGGCGTTGCCGTGGCACTGGCTACGGGGGCGAGCTCCGCAGCGCTGCGCGAGCTGCTGCCGAAGCGCCCGGAGTGGGCCTCCCGTTTCACGCTGCTGGCATCGGCAGGGGGAGTGGCGGCAGGCCCCGCGATCGGCGGGATCCTTTCCCTCCTGCCGGGTGCCACCACCACGCCGTACCTCATCCATTCGCTCGTCCTGGCCGCCCTGCTGGTCCCGCTGTACCTGTTGCGCGCCCGTCCCACCATCAAACCTGCTGCCGGTCCCCGCCCGCTGAAGGTCCTGGCGCCGCGCCGTCCGACGGTGTCCCGGGAGGCCCGTGGTGCATTCTGGCTGGCAGCAGCCGTCGGCTTCCTCAGCTTTGCCGTTTTCGGCTTCTGCCTGTCCCTCGCGCCAAGTTACTTCGCGAAGATTCTCGTCACCGATTCGCGGCCACTGATCGGCCTGCTGGCCGGGCTCACCCTGGGCGCTTCGGCCCTGAGCCAGCTGATCGCCGTCCGCAGCAGGTTCGCAGTGCCCGCGGGGCTGGCAGTGCTGGGCGGCGGGGTGGCGCTCCTCGCGGCGGCGGCTGCCGCGGGCAACCCGTGGCTGCTGGTTGCGGCGAGCCTGGCCGCAGGCGCCGGGCAGGGCGTAGCCTTCCGGACCGTCTTCAACGACGTGGCGGGCAAGGTGGAGGCGTCCCGGCATGCACAGATCGTCAGCACGGTTTATATGATCACCTACCTCGGAAGTGCCGTGCCGGTGGTGGGGCTCGGGTTAGCAACGGCGGCGTACGGCCTGGAGACGGCCGTCGCCGGATTCGTGACTGCGTCCGCCTGCGCGGCGGGGCTGCTGGCCGTGATCACCTGGCGCCGCAGTATCCGCCGGTAGCAGCGCCGGGAGGCACCCGCAGCAGCGGCGGGAGGCACCGCCGTCGTCGTCAAAACACCGATTTGCAAAGAAACACTTGCAAAGAAGTGGTTGCAAAATAACCGTTGCAAAGAAATCTTTGCAAGAGTAGGCTTGCCGTATGGCCGCTAAGCCGAACATCGAAACCCCCGACGTGCAGGATCTGCCGTACCCCGTACGAAAGATGGACCCGGCCTCCCTCAAAGCCCTGGCACATCCGCTGCGCGTCCAGATCCTGGAGATGCTGTCCCGGTACGGGGCGCAGACGGCGTGCAGCCTCGGCGACCTGCTGGGGGAGTCCAGCGGTTCCACGAGCTATCACCTGCGCCAGCTGGCCAAGCACGACTTCGTGCGGGAAGTGGAGGGAAAAGGCACGGCACGTGAGCGGTGGTGGGAGCGGCCGCGCGGCGCCATTGAGGTTTCGTCACCTGAGCTCGCAAGTTCGCCCGCCACCCAGGAAGCGTCACGGCTGGTCAACCGGGAGTTCGAACACCGCCGCCAGGCCGTGCTGGCCGATTTTATGGCGCACGGGGCGGACACCCTCGACCGCGAGTGGCTGGAAGCGGCCATCGTCAGCACCGCCAACGTGCGAATGAACGAAGAACAGCTGGCCGCGTATACACGGGCGATGGACGCCTACTCCTACCGACTCCTGGAGGGGATCCGGGGTGAGGACGAGCAGGAAGGCGCCCGTCCCGTCCAGATCCACTTCAACGCCTTCCCCATCCTTGGCGTCCCCGCGTCCGCCGGCAGCCGCGGCCAGCGTAAAGCGCAGCCCGCGGAGCACGCCGCGGAGCACACCGCGGAGCACAATGCAGCCCAGGCGAAATACAGCAGCACAAAAGAGTCAACGAGCCCCGAAAGGAAAGAGCCATGAGTGCTCTATCGGTCAACCAGTCCGTCACCGGCTACCGCCGTGCCTCCGTGCTGGAAGCCGTGGCCGTCCATATCGGCGCCGGCCTGGTGGGATGGGCGGAGCGGCGCCGGGTTGTTCCCGAGGAAACCGTCCGGTTGCAGCGGGACGCCGCTCGGCGCCGAGATGAACTGAACCTTCTCCGCGGAGACATTATCGGCGCAGCCCACTCCGGCCTGCTGCTTTCGCGCCGCTAGGCAGCATCGGGCGGGTTGTCCCGGTGCAGGCTCAGTCCCGGTGCGGGCTCAGTCCTGATCCGGCAGCGGCCCGTGGTTGCCTGGCATGTGCTCGAACACCAGCGTGGTTTCGGTGTGGCCCACCACGGGGTCCGTGGCGAGGTTGTCCAGAACCCAGTCCCGCAGGTCCTCGGTGGTGGCAACGGCGATGTGCAGCAGGTAGTCGACCGAGCCCGACGTGTGGAAGGTTGACAGGACGGCAGGCAGCTTGGGGACCCGGGAGGTGAACCGGTCGATCTGCTCCCGGTCGTGGGCGCGGAGCCGGACGGCGATGAGGGCCTGCACTGACCGGCCAATCGCGGAAAGGCTCAGTTTCGCCTCAAACCCCTGGATGATGCCCCGGTCCGAGAGCGCGCGCGTGCGCATGAGGGCGGTCGAGGGGGCGATGCCCACCAGTTCAGCCAGCTGCTTGTTGGATATCCGGGCGTCGTCCACAAGTGCCGCCAGCAGCCGCTCGTCGATGGCGTCGAGGGGTTCGTGCCCCGCCGCCGGGCGAATATTCTTCGCGTTGCTGCTCACGGATCCTCCTGAAGTGTTCTCCGTTCATCTTAGCGGCGTGAAAGTCGCCGAGACATTCACCTGTGGGCGGCACTCCCGAACATCTGCAGGTTTCCTCCTTCGTTGGGCGGCGGATTATTCAGGGATGCTGCAGGCTCGCCTCGTCCTGCCGCCGCTGCCGCCCGGAGGCGGGGTGCACGACGGCGGTGATCACCGCCGTCGTGCACCCCAGGATGATGACGGCAGTAGCCAGCGCCTGCCAGCCGAGGGACTGGAACACCAGTCCTCCTGCCCAGCCCAGGATGCTGGAGCCGAGGTAGTACGCGAGGTTGTACAGCGATGCCGCCTGTGCCCGGCCGGTCTGGGCAATGGCTCCGGTCCAGCCTGCGCCGATGCTGTGCGCAGCGAAGAAGCCGCCGGTGAAGATGACGAGCCCGGCCAGTATTAGCGCCAGTACCTGGGTGAGGGTGAGGGCCAGGCCCGCCGCCATGACGGCAATGCCGGCCAGCAGCACGGTGCGCCGGCCGAAGCGCTGCGTCAGGGCGCCGGCCCAGCGCGAGGTCGCGGTGCCCGACAGATAGGCCAGGAAGATGAGGCTGATGAGCGTGGCGGGAAGGCTAAACGGCTCGCCGGAGAGCCGGAACCCGAGATAGTTGTAGACGGCCACAAAGCCGCCCATCAGCAGGAAGGCCTGCACGTAAAGTGCCAGCAGCCTCGGGTTGGCCAGATGGCCGGACAGCGTCCTGGCCGCACCGCGGAGGCCTCGGCCCCGGGCCGGGCTGAAGCCGCGGGCCTTGGGGATCAGGACCAGGAAGAGCACGGCGGCCACGGTGGCCAGAATGGAGACCGAGAGCGCGGCGGCGCGCCATCCCCATAATTCCCCGGCCGGTCCGGCGACGAGCCTTCCCGCCAGGCCGCCCAGTGTGGTGCCCGCGACGTAGCTGCCCGCGGCCACGGCGGCGTGCGCCCGGTCGATTTCCTCGTTGAGGTAGGCGATGGCGATGGCAGGAATGCCGCCCAGGGCCATGCCCTCCAGCATCCGGAGGCCGAGCAGGACGGGGAAGGACGTGGCCAGGGGCACCAACAGGCCCAGTGCCGTGGCCAGGCAGATTCCCCAGGTCATGGCCTTCACCCTCCCGATCCGGTCTGCGAGGAACGACCAGGGAATGACGGTGACGGCGAGGCCGACGGTGGCCAGCGAAATGGTCAGCGCGGCTTCGGCCGCTGTAACCCGAAGCTCGGCGGCCATCACGGGGAGCACGGCCTGGGTGGAATAGAGCTGCGCGAAGGTGGCCACGCCGGCGAACGCGAGGCCGGCCAGGATCCTGCCGTAGGCCTGTGAACCCTTCCGGTGCCCGTTCCACTCCAGGTTTCCGGGGGCGTGCTTGTGGGGCGTTGGCATGCCTTCAGCGTAGATCTATGCTGACCTAGTATCCAATGCATGATTCGTCAGTGATTCATGCTGGAACGGATTGAATGACGGAGGGAAACAGTGGATATCGAGCACAGGCAGCTGGTGCAGCTGCTTCCGATTCTGCCGTTGCTGGCGGAGCTTGGGCGGACGCAGCACATCACCGAAACCGCCGAGCTGCTCGGCGTTCCGCAGTCGACGGTCAGCCGTGCGCTGGCGCGCGCCAGCGCCGTGGTGGGGACCGAGCTGCTGGTCAGGGACGGCAGGGGAGTCCGGCTGACACCTGCCGCCACTGCGCTGCTGCCCTATGTGGAATCGGCGCTCGCCGAGTTCCGTGCCGGCCTGGACCTCGTCCGGCACGAATCGGAGGTGGTGCGTGGCCGGGTGGCCGTGACCTTCCAGCACACGTTCGGCGAGGCGACGCTGCCCCTGCTCATCAGCGCATTCCGGGGCCGCTATCCGCAGACGGAGTTCGATCTCCGCCAAGGCTCCCGCGACAGCTGCCTGGCGGAACTCTCCTCCGGCGCCGCCGATCTCGCGCTGACTGCGCCAGTGGCGCCAGCCAGCAGGGCCATCGGCTCCGCCGCGCTGTACCGGGAACCGCTGCGGCTCGTGGTGCACCACCGGCACCCGCTGGCGGACCGGAAGTCCGTGGCCATGGCCGAGATCCGGAAAGATCCGTTCGTTGCGCTCGGATCCGGCTACGGGCTGCGCTCCCTGGCGGAGGCCCTGTTCCGGGAGGCCGGATTCAGACCGCGGATCGCCTTCGAAAGCCAGGATTCACACACCGCGCGTGGTCTGGTGTCCGCCGGGTTGGGCGTCAGCATCCTCCCCCCGGAGGGAGGCAGCGGACCGGGCCGCGGCGTCACGGCGGACACCGGCGACCTGGGCTGGGTCGAAATTGCGCTGGAATCGGAACTGGCGTACCGCGAGATCGGCCTGGCGTGGCGGGAGCGCCGCAGCGGGCGGGAGAGCGAACCTGACGCCGTCAGGCTCTTCCGGGAGTTGGTGCTGGAGGAGGGGCCAGGGCTGCTGGCGGGGCTGGTCCGGTCCCGCTCAGGCGCCTGACGGGCCGCTGGCGCCGGGGCTCAAACCGGCGCCGGGCGCTAAACGTCCAGGAGAGCGCCCACGGCCTCGGCCACGGGTCCCGTCCTGGCCGAGCGCCAGCCCTTCCCCGCCCAAAGGTTCAGCCGTTCCTGGTCACCTGCAGCGGCAGCTGCCGCTCGGATTGGAGCCGTCAGATGGTGGATGGCGGGGTAGCCCTCGGGGGCATCCCCGTGGTCGCGGACAAAGTCATTGACCAGCGCGCGTGCGTAACGGCCAGTAAACGCGCGGGTGGGTGTTGTTTCGGTGAAGCGGTCATCGCCCAGGGCGTCCTTGTGCAGCTGCCGCGCGCCGCTTTCGTCCGTCCGCAGCAGCGCCGTTCCCACCTGCGCGGCCACCGCCCCTGCGGCAATGGCCGACCGAACAGCGGCGGCGTCGGACACCGCGCCGGCGGCGATCAGCGGCAGGTCGACGGCGGCCGCCACCTCCCGGATCAGGTCCGCCGTCGACGGCGGCATCCCTCCAGTTTTCGTCACAGCCAGGAACGCGCCGGAGTGGGCACCGGCGCTGCTGTGCTGGACGACGAGGGCGTCGACTCCGCGGTCCGCTGCCAGCCCGGCCTCGGCCCGGCTGGTGACCGTGGCGATGACCGTGGACCCCGCCTTCCGAAGCGCCTCGACAACTGCGGAATCGGGCAATCCGAACGCGAAGCTGACCAGTTCCACGGGGTGCTGCAGCAGGAGGTCGATCTTCGCCTGCCAGGCGTCGTCGTCGTCAAGCAGCAGGGGCGGCACGGCCACGCCATAGCGCCCTGCGTCGTGGCTGAGGCTGCTCCGGTACTCCTCGAGCCTTGCCACAGCGTCGGGCGAGGGGTTCAGCTGTGCATGGTCCGGCACAAAAACGTTGACCCCGAACCGGACACCGGCGTCCCGGCAGGCGCGGATCTCCGCACTGACCGCCTCCGCACTCTTGTACCCCGCGGCGAGAAAGCCAAGGCCTCCGGCGCGGTGGACGGCCCGGACGAAGTCCGGCGTGGACGTCCCGCCTGCCATGGGCGCTGCAATGATGCGGGAATCAATCTCGGCGTGGGGCATGGCCGGCTCCTTGGGGCTAATCAGTAATCTGTTCAGGTGACTAACTCTGACAACCTATCCGGTGTGGCCCCTGCTTCGTCCAACGCAGCCGCGTCCGATGCTGTTTCGCCCAGCACAGTCCCGGCCGGCGCCGCCGGTTCCAGCACGGGCGGCGCCAACGACGTCGTGATCGGCCTCGACATCGGAGGCACCAAGACGAGGGGCGTCCGGTTCGAGCACGGGGAACCGGTGGCCGACCAGAGCGTGGGCAGCGCCAACGTCCAGAACGTCAGCCGTGCGGAAGCAGCGGCGCACCTTGCGGAGCTTTTCGCCAAAATCGGCCGGGGGGCGGTGGCACAGGTCTATGCCGGCGCCGGCGGGATCGACACCGATGAGGACGCCGCCGCCCTGGCCGCCCTCATCGAGCCGCACGCCCCGGGGGCCCGGATCACCGTGGTCCACGACTCCCGGCTTCTGCTCGCGGCCGGCGGCGCCAGCACCGGCGTCGCTGTCATCGCGGGCACCGGCTCGGCGGCCTGGGGCGCGAACGGGGACGGCGGCGAGGCGCGGGCGGGCGGCTGGGGTTACCTCCTGGGCGACGAAGGCAGCGGTTACTGGCTGGGCCGCGAGGCGGTCCGCCACAGCCTGCGGCGTATGAACCAGGGGCAGGAACCGGACGAGCTGACACGGGCACTCCTGGAGTCCTGCAACACCGATGACCCGAACAAGCTGATCGCGCTGTTCCACTCCCCGGACACCGGGCGGCGCTTCTGGGCGCAGCAGGCCCGGCTGGTGGTGGAGGCGGCCGATGCCGGCCATCGCGTCAGCCGGGACCTGATCGACCAGGCGGGCAAGGACCTGGCGGAGATGGCCGCCCAGGTCCTCCGGCAGTTGGGGCTGGACGGTCCGGTCATCCTGGGCAGCGGCCTGGGCATGAACGTTGTCCGGCTGCAGGATTCATTCCGGAAGCACCTGGCGGCAGCCGGAGTCAGCGACGTGCGGATCCTGGCGCAGGACCCCGTTTTCGGTGTCCCGCTGCTGGTCCGCGGCCAGCCCTGACGCCGGGCCCTGACAGCGGGCCCTAGGACCGCGCCCTAGAACCGGGTCCGCGGCCTGAGCTTCACTCCGGGCAAGGGCGGCGCGGGGATCCTGCCTGCCTCGCGGCCCGCATCCGGCCCGTGGCCGCGGACCAGTCCGAAGCGCGCACCTTCCGCGGCCGGATCCGGCAGTTCGGCCTGGGCCTCCCAGTCCGCCCGCGCCTGGGCCACCTCCTCATGGGTCCTGCCCACGAAGTTCCACCACATCAGCAGCTCCTCCTGGAGCGGCTCGCCGCCGATCAGCACGAAGCGGGTCTCCGGCAGGGCGTCCACGGCCAAGACTTCGCGCCCGGCACCCAGGTAGCCCAGCGGCCCCGGGCCGATCTCCTGCCCGTCCACCGTCAGGCCGCCGTCGAGCACCAGGACGGCGTGCTCGAACGCCGGGTCGAGCGGGAAGGCGGCCGCCGCGCCGCAGCTGATGTCCGCGCCGACGATCGGCGTGTACATCGAGGCCCGCGAGGAAGCGCCGGCGAAGGTTCCCACCATCACCGTGGCGGTGAAGCCCGGGCCATGAACCGTGGGCAGGTCGCGGTGCTGCTCGAAGGCGGGAGGCCTGTCCCGCTCCCCGTCCGGCAACGCGACCCACAGCTGCAGCCCGCGCTGCAGCGGAAGCCCTGCACCGCCGTCGTCCATGCCACCGCCGTCGTCCGTGGCCGGCAGCACGGCAAACTCGGAGTGCGAGACGCCGTGGCCCGCGGTCATGATGTTCAGCTCGCCGGGGCGGACAATGACGTCGCTGCCAACGCTGTCCCGGTGCCTGATCTGCCCGGCCAGCGGCCACGTCACGGTCTGCAGCCCGGTGTGCGGGTGCGGCAGCACGGACATCGCCGTCCGGTCGGGGCCGAAGCTGTCCAGGAAGCACCAGGCACCCACCGTCGGCAGGCCGCGCTGGGGCAGGGTGCGGAGTACCGACATGGCGCGGACCCCGCCGAGCGGCACTTCGCGTGCCGGCCACAGCTGCAGGCAGGGCCCGCCTCCCGTCCCTGTGTCCGGGCCGGCGGGCGGGCAGGTTTCCTCCTGCGGGAGGAGCTCCAGATTCGTCACAGTCCCACTCTAGGACGGCTGCCTGCAGGCGGATAGCGCGGGGCTACGCTGGAGCCATGAGCGTTCTCTTTGACACCCGCCCCGCCGCCTACGCGGTCATCATCCGCGACGGCGCCATCCTTCTGGCGTACTGGAAGCAGGACGGCAAGGAAGGCTGGACACTGCCCGGCGGCGGGTTGGACCTGGCCGAGCACCCCGTGGACGGCTGCATCCGTGAGGTCTTCGAGGAGACGGGGTATCACGCCGAAATCGGCGAGATGCTTGGGATCGACGTCGGTCACTGGCCGGCGGATTCGCGGCTGGACGGGGCAGACCGCGACTTCCAGGCGCTCCGCCTGGTCTATGAGGCGAGGGTGACTGGCGGGGAGCTCACCCACGAAACGAACGGCACCACCACGCATGCCGCGTGGATTCCGCTGCAGGACGTCAGTTCGCTGAACAGGGTGTCCCTGGTTGACGCGGCGCTTCGGCTGTTCTCGGAGCGGCCAGTTAACGGCAAGCTGGATTCACTGGACTGATTTCCCTGCAGCCCCCCGGTTGCCCTAGCCAGCCGGCGCCCTGCTGGCTATTCTGGGGGAGTCCCCGGACCTTCTTGTCCGGCGGCGGCCAGTCCGGCATGAACTTCGTACGGGGGAGGTGGACCTGATGATTGCAGATTTTGTGCGCGCTCCGCGCCTTCTCGAAAACACCTTCATTACTCCTGCCCCCGCTGCTGCCCACTCGTAGCCAGCCCAGCGCGCACAGCGCAACTGTCCGCAGCGCAGCGCGTGCCGGCCGGCGGCATTTCGGGGCCAACCCGAGGTTCACAGTGAAAAATTCTTCCGGCACTCGTGCCAACCAGCTTCAAAACCAAACCCCTAACCCAACCCCTTTTCTAAACACTGATTTCATAAACATTGAGCCCCTGCCCGGCCCAAGCCAGTACGGTTTCACGGAGGCCAAGGCGCAGCACTTCGCGGCGCATCCGGCCGGCGGCGCCGAGGCTGCCGCGCGCGTCGTCCGGGTGGACCGGAACCGGATCGTCGCGGCCACGGCCGTCGGACTGGTGCACCTGCCGTATCCGCCCGGTGCCGTGCCGGCCACCGGCGACTGGGTCTGGCTCGGCCGCAACAGGGCCGCGGAACCGGCCGTCGTCGGCGTTCTTCCGCGCACGTCGGAGCTGAGCCGTAAACGTGCCTTCGACCCGTCCACCCAGGCGCAGGTCCTCGCAGCGAACATCGACATGGTGGGCGTGGTTGTTCCCGTCGACCGTCCGCTGAGCCACAACAGGCTCGAACGGACCCTGGTGGCCGTCTGGGATTCCGGCGCCACCCCGCTGGTGATCATCACGAAGGCGGACCTGGCGGACATCGCCGACGACGTCGTCGGGAAGGTGATCCTGCAAGCTGCCGGGGTGGATGTGGTGACCACCTCGGCGGAGCAGGGGGACGGCATCGACGAACTGCTCTCCAAGGTGCAGCCGGGGTGGACGCTCGCCCTGCTGGGCCCTTCAGGCGCCGGGAAGTCCACCCTCATCAACGCGCTGGTGGGGCACCACGTCCGGTCCACCGGGGACGTGCGGGCCACTGACGGCAGGGGGCGGCACACCACGACGTCGCGGGAGCTGGTGCCGCTGCCCAATGGCGCCGTGCTGATGGACACTCCCGGTGTCCGCGGTTTCGGCCTGTTCGACGCCGAGGACGGCATGGAGGAGATGTTCGGCGATCTGCACGTGCTCTTCGAGCAGTGCCGCTTCTCCGACTGCGCCCATGACCGGGAACCCGGGTGCGCCGTCCGCGCGGCGCTCGACGACGGGTCCCTTGAGGAGAGGCGGTGGGCCAGTTACGTCAAGCTCCAGCGCGAACTCGCGGCCCTGGATCGGCGCCACGACGCTGCGGCGCGAAGGGCGTACCAGCGGGAATGGCACCAGAAGGTGGTGGTGGCCGGGCGGAGCCAGCGGGCCGCGGAACGCTACCGACATTCCTAGACTGGAGTTTTTGTCCAGATAATGGCTCCAAGAGCCCTCGGAGCGCCCATTATCGGGACAAAAACTACTCCACCCATCCGGGTGGGGGAGGACGCCGAATCAATCGTGTTTGTCTCCGAATGATTACGGTATCCGTGCCTGCGGCGGTTTTGCTTCTGGCACTGGTTACGCTGTGTCAAGGCGCGCTTTACAGCCAAAAAACAGCGTGCTTATGATCAATTCGCTTTACCGTCCGATGTTGCCGCCCAACAGTTAGGTAAGCCGGGTGTGGCCGAAGCCATGATCGAGTTCCAGAGCGTCACCAAGCAGTACCAGAGCGGGCAACCGGCGGTGGACCAGCTGAGCATGTCCATCGACCGCGGCTCCATCACGGTGTTCGTAGGACCATCAGGCTGCGGCAAGACCACCTCCCTGCGCATGATCAACCGGATGGTGGAGCCCACTTCCGGGACCATCACGGTCGGCGGCCGCGACGTCACCTCCGTGCCTGCAGCTGAACTCCGGCGCTCCATGGGCTACGTCATGCAGTCCTCCGGGCTGATGCCGCACCGCTCCGTGGTGGACAACATCGCCACCGTGCCCCGGCTCAACGGCGTCTCGAAAGCCGACGCCCGCAAGCGCGCGGAGGAACTGCTCGACGTCGTGGGGCTGGCCCCCTCGCTGGGCAAGCGGTATCCGTCGCAGCTCTCGGGCGGCCAGCAGCAGCGCGTTGGCGTTGCCCGGGCGCTCGCCGCCGATCCGCCGGTCCTGCTGATGGACGAGCCCTTCAGCGCCGTGGATCCCGTGGTCCGCGACGAACTCCAGCAGGAACTCCTGCGCCTGCAGCGGGACCTGGCCAAGACCATCGTCTTTGTCACGCACGACATCGACGAGGCCACCGTGCTGGGGGACAAGGTGGCGGTCTTCGCCGTCGGCGGCAAGCTGGCGCAGTACGCCACGCCCGAGGAGATCCTCCGGGCACCGGCCAACGAGTTCGTGGCTTCCTTTGTGGGCCGGGACCGCGGGTTCCGGCACCTCGCGTTCACCACGGCCGACGGCGTCGCGGTCCACCCCGTGGACACGGTCGCCCGGGGCGGGGACGCCAGGGCCAACGCCGGCGACTGGCGCCTGGTGGTGGATGACCAGCAGCGCCCGCTCGGTTGGGAGGGGCCCGGCCTCGACTCCCAACTCATCCCCGGCGGCTCCCTGTTCCGGCCGGGCGACACCCTGCGGCGCGCCCTCGATGCCGCGCTGTCCTCGCCATCGGGGCTCGGCGTTGCGGTGGACGGCGACGGCAAGGTTGCCGGCGTCGTCAAGGGGCCGGAGGTTCTCGCTGTCATCGAATCCGCACGCCAGGTCCGGCAGGGCGCCCTCTGATGGAGTGGCTCCTGGCGAACAGCCCCATGGTCTTTGAACGGGCCGGCCAGCACCTGGTGCTGGCCCTGGTTCCGATGGTCCTGGGCCTGGTGATCTCCATCCCGCTGGCACAGTTCTCGCGGCGGCACAGCGTACTCCGCCAGCTCGTGTCTACCGTGAGCTCGCTGCTCTACACCATCCCGTCACTCGCGCTGTTCATCATTCTTCCGCCGCTGCTGGGAACGCGGATCCTCGACCCGCTCAACGTCATCGTCGCCCTGACCATCTACGCCGTGGCGCTGATGGTGCGGGCCGCCATGGACGCCTTCGACTCCGTGGATGACGACCTCCGGCAGGCGGCCGTCGCCATGGGCTACAAGCCTGCGGCCCGGTTCCTGCAGATCGACCTGCCGCTGTCCCTGCCCGTGATGTTCGCCGGCCTCCGTGTGGTGTCCGTGAGTAACATTTCGTTGGTGAGCGTCGCCGCCCTGCTGGGCGTGGGAAATCTCGGGATGCTCTTCACGGACGGGCTCCAGCGGAACTTCGTCACGGAAGTGGTGGTGGGGATTATCGCCATCCTGCTGCTGGCAGTGGTGATGGACGCGCTGCTGGTGATCCTGGAACGGGTCCTCACCCCCTGGACCAGGGCCGGCTCAATAAAGACAGACGCGCACGCCCGGTCCGGCGCCGAGTTCATCGCGGACGCCAAAGTCCACACGGGGGCGGGCTCATGAACATCTTCACCGAAACCTTCGCGTGGCTCGCCGATCCCTTGCACTGGTCCGGTCCGGGCGGCATCCCCGTCCGCCTGCTCGAGCACCTGCAGTACAGCTTCCTGGTCCTCATCATCGCCGCCGCCATCGCTGTCCCGGTCGGCCTGTACATCGGGCACACCGGCAGGGGCCGCGTGGTGGCCGTGGCCGTGGCGGGCGCCCTCCGCGCCCTTCCCACGCTCGGACTCCTGGTGCTGTTCGCGCTCGTGGCCGGAAGCGGCCTCATGCCGCCGGTGTGGGCGCTGGTCATCCTTACGGTGCCGCCGCTGCTGGCCGGCACCTACGCCGGCATTTCCAGCGTGGATTCAAACGTGGTGGACGCCGCCCGGGCCATGGGCATGAAAGAGCTGCAGGTCCTTTTCGGCGTGGAGGTTCCCAACGGACTCCTCGTGATGTTCGGCGGTATCCGCACCGCCGTGCTGCAGGTGATCGCCACCGTGTCGGTGGTGGCCTACCTTCCGCTCGGCGGCCTGGGGCGCTACCTGTTCGACGGGCTGGTGCTTCAGGACTTCCCGCGGATGCTGGCCGGTTCGCTGCTCATCGCGGCGCTGGCGATCGTCGTCGACCTCGTCCTGGCGGCCGTGCAGCGGCTGGTCGTTTCACCGGGACTTTCCGCACGTTCCAAGGGCGGCCGCAAGGCCGCCACCGATCTCTCGGCTGCCGCACCCGCGGCGGCCGCTGTTCAAGGAGGCACCGCATGAAGTACCCCGTCCGCACGACTCTTACCCGCCGTGGCCTGGGCGGCCTCGCCGCCGGTGTCGGCGTCGCCCTTGCCCTGTCCGCCTGCAGCAGCGGCAGTCCGCTGTCGTCCCCCTCCACGAGTGCAGCCGGCGGTGCCACCTCCGGCGGTTCCCTCGTGGTCGGCTCCGCGGATTTCCCGGAAAGCCAGATCATCGCCGAGATCTACGCCGGCGCCCTGAACGCTGCCGGTGTCACCGCCACCACCAAGCCCAACATCGGCTCGCGGGAGATCTACTTCAAGGCGGTGCAGGACGGGTCGGTGGACGTTGTTCCGGACTACTCCGGCAACCTCCTGTCCCACGTTGACCCGCAGGCTGCCGAGGTCACGCCGGAGGACATCGTCAAGGCACTGCCGGGCAAGCTGCCGCAGGGTCTCGCCGTGCTGGACCCATCCAAGGCCGAGGACAAGGACGCCATGGTGGTAACCAAGGCCACCGCGGAGAAGTACCAGCTGAAGTCGATCGAGGACCTGGCCAAGGTCTGCAAAGACCTGACCATGGCCGCGCCGGCAACGTTTGAAACCCGGTCCTACGGGTTCCCGGGGCTGAAGAAGAATTACAACTGCGAACTCAAGGGACTCAAGCCGTTCAGCGACGGCGGCGGCAACCTGACGCTGCAGGCGCTCCTGAGCGACGAGGTGCAGGTGGCCGACATCTTCACCACCACGCCGTCCATAGCCGACAACGACCTGGTTGTGCTGGAGGATCCGAAAAACAACTTCAAGGCCCAGCAGGTGCTCCCGCTATACAACACCGCGAAGGTGACGGACAAGGCCAAGGAGGCGCTCAACAACGTCTCCAAGACCCTCACCACCGAGGATCTGATCAACCTCAACCGTGCGGTGAGCGGAAGCCAGAAGCAGAACGCCAAGGATGCGGCCGCTGCGTGGCTCAAGGACAAGGGCATCGTCAAGTAGGCCCTCTGGCTCACTAGGAAGTACGACGGCGGCTGCCGGTTCCGCGGGGACCGGCAGCCGCCGTCGGCGTTAAGTGGGGGACGGACCCAACTCACTCGCAGTTGTTGTCGTTTTGAACCCTCAAAACGACAACAACTGCGAGCTACTTGGGCGAGGGCAGCCGTTGACTGGCCCGGCGGGTCCGTGTCATCTGTGTGAGGCACGTCTCCCCGGAAGTACATCCCGCTTGTGGCATATTTGATGAATGGCAGAATTCAAGCAGTCCACCAAGCTTCATAATGTCCTTTACGACATCCGTGGACCGATTCTTCAGGCCGCCCAGCAGATGGAGGCAGAGGGTCACCGCATCCTCAAACTGAACATCGGCAACCCCGCACCCTTCGGGTTTGAAGCGCCGGACGCGATCCTGGTGGACATGATCCGCCACCTGCCCCACGCCCAGGGATACAGCGATTCCCGCGGCATCTTCTCCGCCCGCACCGCCGTCTCGCAGTACTACCAGACGCGCGGCATCCAGAGCATCCACGTGGACGACATCTACCTCGGCAACGGCGTCAGCGAACTCATCACGATGTCGCTGATGGCCCTGCTCGAAGAGGGCGACGAGATCCTGATCCCCACCCCGGACTATCCGCTGTGGACCGCCTCAGTGGCGCTGGCGGGCGGCCGTCCGGTGCACTACCTCTGCGACGAGGAGTCCGGCTGGCAGCCGGACCTGGAGGACCTCGAGGCCAAGATTACGCCCCGGACCAAGGGCATCGTGGTCATAAACCCGAACAACCCCACCGGCGCGGTGTACCCGGAAAGTACGCTGCGCAAGATCGTTGCCCTGGCGGAAAAACACGGGCTGGTCATTTTTGCCGATGAGATCTACGAAAAGATCCTCTACGAAGATGCCGTGCACGTGAACATGGCCGGGCTCACGGGCGACGACGTGCTGTGCCTGACCTTCAGCGGGCTGTCCAAGGCCTACCGCGTCTGCGGTTACCGGGCGGGATGGATGGCCATCTCCGGGCCCAAGAAGGAGGCCGCTGACTACCTCGAGGGCATCAACCTGCTGGCCAACATGCGGCTCTGCGCCAACGTTCCGGCCCAGCACGCCATCCAGACTGCCCTGGGCGGGTACCAGAGCATCAACGACCTCATCCTGCCCGGCGGGAGGTTGCTGGAACAGCGGAACAAGGCATACGACATGCTCAACGCGATCCCCGGGGTCAGCACGCAGCAGGCGAGGGGAGCGCTCTACTTGTTCCCGAAGCTTGACCCAGAGGTCTACAGCATCCGGGACGACGAAAAGTTTGTGCTGGACCTGCTCAAGGAACAGAAGATCCTGGTTTCCCACGGCCGGGCGTTCAACTGGGTCCGGCCCGACCACTTCCGGATGGTCACTCTGCCCAACGTCAAGGATATCGAGGAAGCAATTGGCCGGATGGGAGACTTCCTCAGCAGGTATCAGGGGAACTAGCCTTTACCCACAGACAACAGTGGAAAGAGGTCCCCATGGCCAGCCTTGCGGAATTTACGGAGTTGCCCTCCAAATCACTGAAAGTCGGTAAAGGATTCAAGCTGGCAGATGTGGACCCGGATGCCACCCCCGGTTACCCCGGAAACAAGGCGGACGGCGAAACGCTCCTTGAGGAACTCGATGACAAACTCGCGGACCTTCAGGAACGGCTGTTTGCCGAGTCCAAGTTCGGCGGCACCAAGCGGGTCCTGCTGATCCTGCAGGGAATGGACACCGCCGGCAAGGGCGGAATTGTGAAGCACGTGCTGGGGGCCATGGATCCGCAGGGCGTGAAGTTCAAGTCCTTCAAGGCTCCCACACCGGAAGAACAGGCTTACGACTTCCTCTGGCGCATCGAAAAGGAAGTGCCGGCCGCCGGGATGCTGGGGGTCTTTGACCGATCCCACTACGAGGACGTTCTGATCCACAAGGTCCACCGCTGGGCGGACCCGAAGGAGCTTGAGCGGCGCTATCGCGCCATTAACGAGTTCGAGGCCCGACAGGTGTCAGTGGGCACGAGGGTGATCAAGGTCATGCTGCACATCAGCAACGAGGAGCAGAAGGAGCGGCTGCTGGCCAGGCTGGACAATCCGGCCAAGCACTGGAAGTACAACACCGGGGACCTGAAAGAGCGCGCTTTCTGGGACGACTACATGGAGGCGTACCAGGCGGCGTTCGACGCGACCAACTCCGATCACGCCCCGTGGTACGCCGTGCCCGCCAACAAAAAGTGGTACGCGCGGATTGCGGTCCAGCAACTGCTGCTGGAGGCGCTCCAAGAGCTTGAACTGGAGTGGCCCAAGGCCGAGTTCGATGTTGAGGCTGAGCGCCGCCTCGTCGAGCGGTCCTGACCAGGCCGGGCGGTCCTCAGCCGGGCCTCACCCCGGCTGGATCCCGCTGGCTTCAGCTGTCCTTGCGGGCAGCCGCGAGCCTCTTCCGGGCGCCCTCCAGCCAGTCTTCGCAGCGCCGTGCCAAGGCCTCGCCCCGCTCCCACAGAGCCAGGGAATCCTCAAGGCTGGTCCCGCCGGCCTCAAGCTTCGAAACCACAGCGACCAGCTGTTCCCGTGCTTCCTCATAGCTGAGGGCATCGATGTCCGGAGGAAGCGCGGGGCCGGGCTGGGCCGAGGTGTTTTGTTCCGGGCTGTGCTGCTGATCTGTATGGATGGTTGGATCTGTCATGGTTACTGGCCTGTCGTGTCGGAGGTGCTGTCATTCGGTGCTGGCGTCATTTGAGGTGCCGGTCATGGGCCACCCGGCTTACTTATGGGGCGCCGGTGGATTCCGCGCCGAACCGTCCGCCGGCCACCCTGACCGCGAGCGGTGTTCCGGCAGGGGCCTGGGTCGGTTGGCGGACAACCGCCCCGGCGGAGCCGGAAAGCTGCACCACGGCGTAGCCGCGGTCCAGGGTCTGCTGCGGTGACAATGCCCGGACCTGCGCCTGGAGGTGGACCAGCTGGTCGGAAGCCCTCGTCACGGCTGCACTGATGGCCGCCGTGGACCGGCGGGTCAGCCGTTCCACGTCATCCGCGCGCGCCGTGATCATGCTCTCCGGGGCCGCGAGGACCGGGCGGGACCGGATCGCGGCCAGACGGTCCGTTTCCCGGGCCACCATCATAGTGACGGAGCGCCGCAGCTGGGCTTCAGCCTGCCGGACCCGGGCAAGTTCCTCCGAAACTTCCGGCACGATCCGCTTGGCTGCGTCCGTGGGCGTGGAGGCCCGGAGGTCGGCGACGTCGTCCAGGATGGGCCGGTCCGCCTCATGCCCGATTGCACTGACCACCGGGGTCACCGTGGCCGCCACGGCGCGGATGAGTTCCTCGCTGCTAAACGGCAGCAGGTCCTCCAGCGCGCCGCCTCCGCGGGCGATCACGATCACGTCCACCTCGGGACGGGCATCGAGTTCGCGCAGCGCCTTGACCATCTGGGATACGGCGGTGTTGCCCTGCACCGCGACCTCGCGGATCTCGAATTCGACTGCCGGCCAGCGCAGGGCAGCGTTGCGCAGGACGTCTTTCTTGGCATCGGAGTCGCGGCCGGTGATGAGCCCGATCCGGTGGGGGAGCAGGGGCAGACGCTTTTTCCGCGATTCCGCGAACAGTCCTTCAGCGGCCAGGGCATGGCGGAGCCGTTCGATCCGCGCGAGGAGATCGCCCAGTCCCACAGGGCGGATGTCCTTCACGGACATGTTCAGGCGCCCGGTCTTCAGCCAGAACTCGGGCTTGAGCAGGGCCACCACCCGGCTTCCGCGCTCCAGCGGCGTTTCCTGCCGGTCGAGCAGTTTGGACCAGATGGAGGCGGGCAGGGAGATCTCGGCGTCCACATCCCGGAGCGTAAGGAACGCACTGCCGCCGCGCCGGTTAAGTTCGATGACCTGCCCTTCAACCCAGGCTGCCGGAGCCCGCTCGATGTGGGTCTTGAGCTTCTGGGAGAGCAACTGCAGCGGCCAGGGGTTGTCCGGGCTTGTCTCGGCCGCGGTGGCAGGCACCGTGCTGGTGCCGACAGCAGGGGCCGTGCCGGGTACAGGGACAGTGGCGTTTTCAGCCATGTGCAGCCCCGTTGGCGGCGAATGCCAGTTGCATGGTCGCGGTCCTTTGCCTGTGGATGGTGCGTGCGCGGTGGGTTAATCAACTCTATCCATAGCTGTATCACCGGGCTGCGACATTGTTGATAACGCGGCATTTGCAGCGACTGCTAATAACCCGGCAAACTGGGTGGTCCGGCATTTTGATCGCTGGCATCTTTGATCGCCCTACTTTTCCGATAGTGGGACGGCGCGCCTAGGATTGCAGTGTCCTGCTGACCAGCCAGGCACCCGACCAGCCGAGAAACCCGACCAGCTAGGAATCCCTTGCGCTCATTTCTTGCGGCCTTGGCCGTCATCCTTGGTCTCCTCCTCTCCGCCGCCGCCGTTCCGGCCATCTGGGTGGACCGCAACATCGTGCAGGAAGATGGTTTCGTAGCCCTGGCGGCACCGCTGGGCAAGGATCCGGACTTCCAGAAGCGCCTGGCGACCGCCGCCGTCAACAGCATTGATACCGGCGGCACCATCCCGGTGCAGGCGGCCGAACTGGTCCGGCCGGTGCTGGAGAAGGCGGCAACCTCCCTCACCGGCTTGCCCGAGTACCCGGCTGCCTGGGAAGAGACGCTTCGAAAGAGCCACCGGCTCAACTTCGCCGATCCGGCATCCCTTCCCCCCGAAGCTGATTCGAGCACCTCGCTGACCTTGGACGTGGCCCCGCTCGTCGCTCTCGCAGCCAAGCAGATTTCCAGCCAGGTTGGTGTTCCGCTGGAAGCCCCGGGCCAGACCTTGGTGAGCATCGGCCAGACGAACCAGCGCCAGCTCGTTGAACGGGTTTCGGCCTACTCTCCGCTCGGATACAGCCTTGCCGTCGGTGCCGGGGTGGCGTTCCTCCTGGCGCTCGTGACTGCCCGCCGGCGGTGGAAAGTCCTGGCCGGCATAGGAGTGGGCGCACTGGCTCTTTCCGGACTGTGGACGCTGGCGTCCCGCTGGGCCGCCGACGCCGTGATGGGCACCGCGAGCGGAAACGAGATGGCAGACCTGTTCAAGCGGGAGTTTGTTGCCGCTTCCGCTGCCGGGTTTGCGTCCTGGACGCTGGCGGCGGCGATCGTCGGTGTGGTCCTGGTGGCGGCAGGCCTGCTGCTCAGGCTGGTCGGCGGTCCTGCCCGCGGACGATGAGCTGCCAGGATGCCTGCGGCCCAGCCGGTAGCATGGAACAATGACTTCCTCTGCAGTTTCCCTTTCGATGCCAACCGTCCCGCGCCGGCGGCGTTCGCCGGAGGAAGTGCTCGCGGCGGCACCGGTCCCGGGCCCGAAGAGGGTTCTGCTGGCGGCTCCCCGCGGATACTGCGCGGGCGTTGACCGCGCGGTCATCGCCGTCGAGAAGGCCCTGCAGCACTATGGACCGCCGGTTTATGTCCGGAAACAGATTGTCCATAACGTGCACGTGGTCAGCTCCCTTGAGGAGCAGGGCGCCATCTTCGTGGACGAAACTGATGAAGTGCCCGAGGGCGCCCTGGTCATCTTCTCGGCCCACGGCGTGTCCCCGGCTGTGGTCCAGTCCGCCGAGGACCGCGGACTGCGCACCATTGATGCCACCTGCCCGCTCGTGACCAAGGTCCACAAGGAAGCCGTCCGCTTCGCCAAGGACGACTTCGACATCCTCCTGATCGGCCACGACGGCCACGAAGAGGTTGAAGGAACGGCCGGCGAAGCTCCCCAACACATCCAGATCATCAACGGCCCCCATGAGGTGGACAAGGTGACGGTACGGGATCCCGAAAAGGTCATCTGGCTTTCGCAGACCACGCTCAGCGTGGACGAGACCATGGAGACCGTCCGGCTGCTCAAGGACCGGTTCCCCACGCTCCAGGATCCGCCCAGCGACGACATCTGCTACGCCACAACCAACCGTCAGGTGGCCATCAAGAAGATCGCGCCCCAGGCCGATCTGGTGATCGTGGTCGGTTCGGCCAACTCCTCCAACTCCGTCCGCCTCGTCGAGGTGGCGCTCGAGTACGGCGCCAAGGCGTCGTACCGGGTCGACTTCGCCAACGAGGTGGACGAGTCCTGGTTCGAGGGTGTTGCCACGGTGGGCGTTACCTCGGGCGCGTCCGTTCCGGAGGTCCTGGTCAAGGATGTGCTCCGGCTCCTGGCCGACTACGGATACGACGCTGTTGAGGAAATTGTGACTGCGGAGGAGGACCTGCTCTTCTCCCTGCCGAAGGAGCTCCGTGCCACGCTCAAGGAGGCAGGGGACGTATCCCGCGCCCTCGGCGGCCGCCGCTCGCGCTAGCAGCCGCGGATAACGCACGACGCCGGAACTCACGTTGAGTTCCGGCGTCGTGCGTTTCGGCGCTTTAAGCGGCGTCCTCTTCCTCCACGGCCGCCCGCAGCTCGGCGGGTCCCGGTTCCGTGCCCTGCAGTTCCGGGGCTGCGACGGAACGCGGCGTGACCTGCACAGCCGGCGGCGTGACCAGTCCGCTGGTGTCCAGCGCGTTCAGTTTCCGCGCGGTGGGAAGCACCCGTGCCTCCAGCGTGCCGACCATCGCGTTGTAGCGGTCCACCGAGCTCTTCAGCGCGGACCCCAACTTGCCGACGTTGTCCCCGAGCGTGCCCATGCGCTCGTACAGCTGCCGGGCAAGTTCGAAGAGCTCCCGTGCACTGTCCGTGAGAACGTCCTGGCGCCACGTGAACGCCACCGATTTGAGCACCGCGAGCAGTGTGCCGGGGGACGCAAGCACCACATTCCTGGACAAGGCGTGATCCAGGAGCGCGGGATCGGCGGAGAGAGCGGCGGCGAGGATGGACTCGGCCGGGACGAAACAGATCACCAGCTCCGGCGAGTTCCCCGAAATGTCCCAGTACTTCTTGGTGCTGAGGGCGTCCACGTGGGACTTCAGCGCCTTGGCGTGTGCCGCCATGAGGTTTTGCAATGCCGCCTGGCTGAGCCCGGGCTTGTCGCCGGCCGACTGCCCCAGCTCCTGAGCCTCAAGGTAGGCGGACAGGGGGACCTTGGCGTCGACAACGAGCTGCTTGTCACCCGGCAGCTGGACCACAAGGTCCGGGCGGACGGCGGCCTCGGCGCCTGACGTGCCGTGCTGCTGCTCATGGAAATCGACATGCCGCATCATGCCGGCCGCCTCCACAACACGGCGCAGCTGCACTTCGCCCCACTGGCCGCGTGCGCTGTTCGACCGGAGCGCCGACTCAAGGGCATGCGTGGAGCGCATCAGCTGCTCGTCCGTGAGTCGGGCTTCCTGCAGTTGCTGGGCCAGCTGCCCGTACTGTTCGAGCCGGTCCCGTTCCAGCAGGGATACCTGCTGCTGCACCGCCGTCAGCTTCTCAGCCACCGGCGCCAGGGCCCGAAGTACGCTTCCATCCTGCTCACGCGACATGCCCAGCTCCCGGTTCTGGGCCGACAGGAGCCTCCGCTCGGCGTCCGCGGCAGCAAACTGGGCGCTGACTTCCGAAAGCCGCTGCGAAACGCCGTCGAAATCCGCTTCCAAGGCGGCGCTCCGCCGGCGCAACACCACGTATACCGCGGCGGCGCCCGACACGGCGCCCAGCAACAGCATCAAAAGGGCCAGAATGACTGCAAAAGGTTCCATGCCTTCACTGTGGCACGGGGCTGTGACATTTATTGGAAAGGCAACAGCCCGGCACGGGATGCGGGGGCCGAACAGGTAGAATCAATGTCCGTGGCTCTTACTATTGGCATCGTCGGACTGCCCAACGTCGGCAAATCAACTCTTTTCAACGCACTGACCCGCAACCAGGTCCTGGCCGCGAACTATCCGTTCGCCACCATCGAACCCAATGTCGGTGTCGTGAACCTGCCCGACCCCAGGCTCCAGCAGCTCGCCGGAATCTTCGGCTCGCAGCGCGTACTGCCCGCGGCTGTCTCCTTCGTCGACATCGCCGGCATCGTCAAGGGCGCCTCCGAAGGGGAAGGCCTGGGCAACCAGTTCCTCGCCAACATCCGTGAAGCGGAAGCCATCGCCGAGGTGGTGCGCGTCTTCGACGACCCCGACGTCATCCACGTCGACGGCAAGGTCGACCCCCGCTCGGACATGGAAACCATCAACACCGAGCTGATCCTCGCCGATCTGCAGACCATCGAGAAGGCCATTCCCCGGATCGAAAAAGAGGTCAAGATCAAGAAGCGCGAGGCCGCGGAACTCGCTGCCATCAAGGCCGCGCAGGCCGTGCTGGAGCGCGGTGACACCATTTACTCCTCCGTCACGAGCGACAAGCTGGAGATGGAGCACCTTAAGGAGCTCAGCCTTCTGACGGCCAAGCCCTTCATCTACGTGTTCAACGCGGACGAAGGAATTCTCGGCAGCGAGGAGAAGCAGGCCGAGCTGCGCGCGATGGTTGCGCCGGCCGACTGCATCTTCCTGGACGCCAAGCTCGAGTCGGACCTCGTGGAACTGGACGAGGCCGAGGCGCGTGAAATGCTCGAAATGAACGGGCAGGACGAATCCGGGCTGGACCAGCTAGCCCGCGTCGGGTTCCACACGCTGGGGCTGCAGACCTACCTCACGGCCGGGCCCAAGGAGGCGCGGGCGTGGACCATCCACCAGGGGGACACCGCCCCGCAGGCAGCCGGCGTCATCCACTCGGATTTCCAGCGCGGCTTCATCAAGGCGGAGGTCGTCTCCTTCGAGGACCTCATCGACGCCGGTTCCATGGCGGAGGCCAAATCGCGGGGCAAGGTCCGCATTGAGGGCAAGGAATACGTCATGTCCGACGGCGATGTGGTGGAGTTCCGCTTCAACGTGTGAGTTTGCGCTGAGCTACTCAGTGATTGAGTATTAACGGCAAAAAGCCCCGGTCCTGTGGATCGGGGCTTTTTCTGTGATTGGTTCCTCTACCCTTCGTGCAACATGGCGTCAAGGAAAAAGGGGGCGGACTTTTCACACGGCAACAGCTTGGTTGCATCTCGATAACAACCTTTACTGAGGGACAACTTTCGGACCGCGGGTGGCGGGTTCGGGTCTAGGCTACTTGTCATGTGAGACTCGCCACATCTCACTGGGGGGATGTGGCGGGTCTGGCCGGCGCCCACAGCGAAGGTCCTTTCCACACTCACAGAAACATAGGAGGCGGAATGCGAGTCAGTCGTATTTCCAAAGCAGTAGGCGTTGCAGCCGCGGCTGCATTGGCGCTCAGCGCCTGCGCGAGCACCAATGGCGGGACAACCCCGTCCAGTAATGCGGCCGGCAAGCAGGGGGGAACAGCCACTGTAGTTGAGGTCAACGCGTTCAACACCTTCAACCCCAACACGGCCGATGGCAACACTGACATCAACTCGAAGGTCAGCTACGCCACGCACTCCGGGTTCTACTACATCGACAACCAGCTGAACATTGTCCACAACGACAAGTTCGGCAAGATGGAAAAGACGTCCGACGATCCGCTGACCGTCAAGTACACCATCAACGAAGGCGTGAAGTGGTCGGACGGCACGCCCGTCACCGCAGCTGACCTGCTCCTGCAGTGGGCAGCCTTCTCCGGGTACTACAACGACGCCGACGCCGAGGGCAAGGCGGGAACGTCCTACTTCTCCTACGCCGGCGACCCCACTGGTCTGGCGCTCACCGATTTCCCCGAAATCGGCGACAACAACCGCTCCATGACCATCAAGTACTCCAAGCCGTTCGCTGACTGGGAGATCGCACTGGGCGGACCGGGCATTGACATCCCTGCCCACGTCCTGGCCAAGAAGGCCGGGCTGGCCGACACGCAGGCCTTCATCGACCACCTCAAGAGCATGCCGCGCGGCGACGCCAAGGCGCCCAAGGCCGCTGACGCCAAGCTCAAGGCCATGTCCGACATGTGGAACACCGGCTTCGACTCCAAGACCCTGCCGAGCGATCCGAGCCTATTCCTCTCCAACGGCCCGTTCGTTGTCCAGAGCATCAACCAGGACCAGTCCCTGACCATGGTCCGCAACAAGGACTACAACTGGGGCCCCGAGGCAAAGCTGGACGAGATCACCGTCCGCTACATCGGTTCCTCCCCGGCCCAGGTCCAGGCGCTGAAGAATGGCGAAGCCGACATTATCGCCCCGCAGGCTTCGGCTGACACCCTCGATCAGCTCAAGGCGCTCGAGAGCCAGGGTGTCACGGTCGAGCAGGGCAACCAGCTCTCCTACGACCACATCGACCTGAACTACTCGGGACCGTTCGCCGAGAAGAATGTCCGTGAGGCATTCATGAAGACGGTTCCGCGCAAGGACATCGTTGACAAGATCATCAAGAAGCTCGACCCCGAGGCAAAGCCCCTGGATTCGCAGCTGTTCGTTCCCGCGCAGCCGGCCTACGACGCCTCCGTCCAGGCCAACGGTTCCTCGTCCTACGCCGATGCAGATGTTGACGGCGCCAAGAAGCTCCTGAACGGTGCGACCCCCGAGGTCCGCATCATGTACAACAAGGACAACCCGAACCGTGTGGACGCGTTCTCGCTCATCCGCGAGTCCGCAACCAAGGCTGGCTTCAAGATTGTCGACGGCGGACTTGGCGCCTCTGACTGGGGGAAGGCCCTCGGCAAGGGCGGCTACGACGCCACCATCTTCGGCTGGATCAACCCTGGCGTCGGAGTTTCCGGCGTGCCGCAGATCTTCCGCACCGGCAACGGTTCCAACTTCAACAAGTTCAGCGATCCTGAAGCCGACAAGCTCATGGACGAGCTCATTGTGACGACTGACCGCAGCAAGCAGGATGAACTGATCAAGCAGATCGACAAGAAGATCTGGGACTCGGCCTACGGCCTCCCGCTGTTCCAGTCCGTTGGTGTTGACGCCTACAGCGACCGCATCACCGGCGTGAAGTTCATGCCGAACCAGACGGGCGTCTGGTGGAACTTCTGGGAGTGGGCCGAGAAGTAAGCCCGTGCCACGAAGTTCAACCAGCTAGGTGAGGCGCCGGGACCATGCACCACGGTCCCGGCGCCTTGCAGCGCCATCTCTCGGCAGTGCCTGTGTTGGCAGCACAAGCAGTAAGGCGCCGCCAAACCTGCGACCGGTCCGGGCGATCCCCGGGCCCGAATCCTGAGGTTCTATCACAATGGTGACCTACATAGTCCGGCGGCTTGTCACCGCCGCACTCATCCTTTTGGGCGCGTCCTTCCTGGTGTATCTGCTGACCGCAGCATCAGGCGACCCGCTCGCAGAGTTCCGTGCCAGCAGCGCGCCGAACAAGCAGCAGCTCATGGACTCGAGGTCCGCGCTGCTGGACCTCGATACGCCGGCGCCCGTGCGGTACTTCAAATGGCTCGGCGGTGCGGCCCAGTGCCTAGTGCCGTTCACCGGGTCCTGCAATCTCGGCAAGAACATCGCCGGCCAGCCCATTACGGACGCCCTCGGCCATGCACTTATTCAGACCCTGACGCTGGTCACCGGGGCCGCCGTCCTGGCCATCCTCGTGGGCATCACATTGGGCATCATCACCGCCCTGCGGCAGTACAGCACACTGGATTACGGCGTGACCTTCATGGCCTTCCTGTTCTTCTCCCTGCCGATCTTCTGGGTCGCCGTCCTGCTCAAGGAATTCGGCGCCATCGGCTTCAACAACTTCCTCCGCAACCCGGAGATTCCGCTGCCGGTCTGTCTCGGCATCGGCGCCGTCCTGGGTGCCGTGGCCCTGATCGTGGCTGGCGGCGATGCCAGACGCAAGGTGATGACCGGCGGCATCGTCTTCGCCGCCGTCGCCGCGGTCCTCATCTACTTCTCCGTGACCCAGTGGTTCAAGACGCCGGGCCTGGGCCCGGTGGTCATCGCCATCGCCGGGGTAGGCATCGCCTTTGCCGTGACCCTGCTGACCGCAGGGCTCCGGAACCGCAAGGCGCTGCAGTCCGCCCTGATCGCCGTGGGCGTGGGGCTGGTCCTCTATTTCGTGGTCCAGCCGCTGCTGAACCAGGCCACATTCCTGATGGTCGTGCTACTGGCGGTTGTCGCGGTCCTCATCGGCATGGCCATTGGCTACTTCATGGGCGGCTACGACCGCGGCCAGTCCATGCGCGCGGCGGCCATCACCTCCTTCCTGGTGGGCTTCCTCATCGTGCTCGACCGTTTCATGCAGGCCTGGCCCGCGTACTTCAACAACAGCAGGGTCCGGGGACGGCCGATTGCCACCATCGGCGCCGGCACGCCGAACATCGAAGGCGACTTCTGGATCCTCGGCCTGGATTCCTTCACGCACCTGATCCTCCCCACCACCGCGCTCATCCTCATCTCCCTCGCCGGCTACACCAGGTTCACCCGGGCCTCCATGCTGGAGATCATGAACATGGACTACATCCGGACGGCGCGGGCCAAAGGCCTGTCGGAACGGACTGTCGTCATGCGCCACGCTTTCCGCAACGCCCTGATCCCGGTGGCTACCATCGTCGCCTTTGACATCGGCGGCCTGATCGGCGGGGCGGTGATCACCGAGACGGTCTTCTCCGTCCGGGGCATGGGGTTCCTGTTCCTGGACGGCATCCTGCACGTTGACCCCAACCCCGTCATGGGCGTCTTCATTTGCGTCGCCATCACGGCCATGGCGTTCAACCTCATCGCGGACCTCGCCTACTCCGCACTGGATCCACGAGTAAGGGTGAAAGCATGAGCCAGCCCAGCCAGCAGGACGAAATCATGGCGGAGGAGGCCGCCCTGCGGCAGGAAGCTGCCGGGATCGAGCCTGTCTCCGAAGCCCGGGGCCTGAGCCAGGGCCAGATCGTCCGCAAAAGGCTTCTTGGCCATTCCGGGGCGATCGTCGGCCTTGTGGTCTTCGCAATCATCTTCGTCATGGCCTTCACGTCCGTGGGGTACGCCGGGATCCCGGGCTGGTGGAAGTACACCCATGAGGCCGTCTCGCCGCTGGTCAACGACGGCACGCCCACGGCGTCGCTGTGGCCGCTGGCCTGGGGGGAGCATCCCTTCGGTCAGGACCGGATCGGGCGCGACCTCTTCGCCATGACCATGCGCGGTGCCCAGCAGTCCATCACCATCATGGTGGTCATCGGCCTCATCGCCGGCCTGGTCGGTGTGGTGGTCGGGGCGCTGTCCGGCTACTTCCGGGGCTGGATGGAAGCCGTCCTGATGAGGCTCACCGACGTCATCATCATTGTTCCGGCGCTGCTCCTCGCCGCCGTCATGGCGCAGCTGGCAGGACGCCGGGATGAAGGCAGCTGGTTTGCGTCCTTCGCCAGCAGCAACGGTGTCCTCGCGCTCGGCATCTTCCTGGGGCTGATCAGCTGGGTGGGCCTGGCGAGGCTCATGCGCGGCGAGTTCCTCACCCTGCGTGAGCGCGAGTTCGTCGATGCGGCGCGGATTTCCGGGGCCAGCAACGCCCGGATCATCTTCAAGCACATCCTGCCCAATGCAGTGGGCGTGCTGATCGTCAACGTCACCCTCACCATGTCAGCGGCGATCCTTACCGAAACGGCCCTCAGCTACCTCGGCGTCGGCGTCAAGTCCCCGGACACCTCGCTGGGCCTGCTCATCTCGCAGAACCAGGAAGCCTTCGCCACCCGACCGTGGCTTTTCTGGTTCCCCGGGCTGTTCATCGTCCTCATCTGCCTCAGCATCAACTTCATTGGCGACGGCCTGCGGGACGCCTTCGACCCGAGGCAAAAGAAGTTTAACGCCAAGAAGGCCAAGGACGCCGACGCTGCCGTTCCCGAGAAGACGCCCGTGGCGGCCCTGGAGAGCAGGGCTGATGACGGCCGGACCGCCGGCGGGGACAGGGGAGCCTGACGTGCTGGTGGGATGCCGTGGGCGGGTGCAGCGGGCTGCCGGCCTACAGGGCGGCCACGCTCCAGTAGCTGAGCCCGAGAAGGATCAGGGTCGCGGCAGCTTCGCGCCAGCGGAACTTCACGCTGACCGGCGTGGCCTCGGCTGCTCCGGCATCAAGGAGCCCCGATTCGACCAGCTGCTGCCAGCGTCCGCGGACCAGCTGCGCGGCCTGCCCGGAGTCAGTGCTCTTGAGGTCGCCGGGGCGGACGGAGTTCCCAGGCCCGTACGTGCTGTCCGGCAGTCCCCTGAGGTCCTCCGGGCGGGCGTTGCGTCCGCCCCAGATGCCGGGTGCGGGAGCCGCCCAGGCCCCGTAGCTTCGGCCGGGCGTGACGAGGGTCAGCGCGTACCGGGTGTCCACCTGCACGAGCGCCGCCCACGGCACCGTGATGGCGCGGAACGGATTTTCTATGGTGACGCCGGCGTCGTGGACAACCACCGCCGGACGCCAGAACAGCAGCCAGCCCAGGTAGGCGATGAGCAGCAGCGGCGCGGCACCGGCCAGGGCGGGGAGCCCACCCGCCACCACCAGGCCGGCCAGCCCCGTGGCCGCCACACACCACGAGAAACCGGCAAACCATTTGTTGGTGCGCGCCTTGAAGATTGCGGCGTTTCCGGCATGCGGCACTGTGCTCATGCCCCCAATAATTCAGTATTCCCGGCCGCAGCACTAATCTCAGCTGCTCCGCTGGCCCGGGTGGAAGGAAAACCCCAACATGTCTGACTACATCAGCCCTGACCGCCCCTCGACGGACCCGCTGGAGCCGGACTCCATTGAGCCCGGCGCCGGACGGCGAAGGGCAGACGGGAAGGGGTCCGTCGTCCTCGAAGTGCGCGACCTCAGCGTCGACTTCGGCGTGGAAAAGAAGTGGGTGCCGGCCGCCGTCGGACTTAACTATGAGGTCCGCGCCGGCGAGGTCCTGGCCATTGTGGGGGAGTCGGGCTCGGGCAAGAGCGCCAGTTCCATGGCGCTGCTCGGCCTGCTGCCCAGCAACAGCAGGGTGTCCGGAAGCGTCAGGCTCTCCGGCCGGGAGCTGCTGGGCGCGGATGCGGCCAACCTCCGCAGTGTCCGCGGCAAGGACGTGGCCGTCATCTTCCAGGAGCCCATGACCGCGCTGAACCCGGTCTACACGGTGGGTGCGCAGATCGTCGAGACGGTGCGGCTTCACAATGAAGTCTCTCCGGACCAGGCCAAGGAGCGCGCGCTGCGGATGCTGGAGCTGGTGGAGCTGCCGGACCCGGTGAAGGCGTTCAAGTCGTACCCGCACCAGCTTTCCGGCGGCCAGCGGCAGCGTGCCATGATCGCCCAGTCGCTGTCCTGCGATCCCAAGCTGCTGATCGCCGACGAGCCCACCACGGCCCTGGACGTCACGGTGCAGGCGGAGATTCTGGACCTGATGCGGAACCTGCGCAACAAGCTGGACAGCGCCATCGTCCTGATCACCCATGACATGGGTGTCGTGGCGGACCTGGCGGACCGGATCGCCGTCATGCGCAGGGGCCTGATCGTGGAGACCGGCACCGCGGAGCAGATCTTCCACAACCCCCAGCATCCCTACACGCAGGCGCTGCTTGCGGCCGTGCCGCACCTCGGGCAGGGCGGGGCGGACACCGCGCCGGACGTTGACGTGACAGCTGCGCTGGCAGCGGCCACCCATGCCGAGCTTGACTCCGTTGACCACGACGAACTGGTCCGGCGCGAGCGGGAGAACGCGGCGGCCCTGGCAGCCGCCGAATCCCGGGGACCCGTGGGGGAACCGGTCCTGGAGCTGACCGACGTCGCCATCGAGTATCCGAAGCAGGGACGCGTGCCGGCCTTCCGCGCCGTCGAGGGGGCCAACCTGACCATCCATCCGGGGCAGGTGGTGGGCCTCGTGGGGGAGTCGGGATCGGGCAAGACCACCATCGGGCGTGCCGCCGTCGGACTGCTGCCGGTGGCTGCCGGAACGATGCGTGTTGTGGGGGAGGACATCTCCGCTGCCAAGAAGAACGGCAAGCAGCTGCACCAGGTGCGGCGCCACATCGGCATGGTGTTCCAGGACCCGTCCTCGTCGCTGAACCCACGCCTGCCCATCGGCGAAAGCATCGGCGAGCCGATGTACCTTGCCGGGGTGGCGAAGGGCGCCGACCTGCAGAAGCGCATCGAGGCGCTGCTGGACCAGGTGGAGCTGCCCCGGAACTACCGGAACAGGTACCCGCACGAGCTGTCCGGCGGGCAGAAGCAGCGCGTCGGCATCGCCCGGGCACTCTCGCTCAAGCCGAAGCTCATGGTGGCGGACGAGCCGACGTCTGCGCTTGACGTGTCCGTGCAGGCCAAGGTCCTGGAGCTGTTCCAGAACCTCCAGCGTGAGCTCGGGTTCGCCTGCCTGTTCGTCACCCACGACCTCGCCGTCGTGGACGTGCTGGCAGACCGCATCTGCGTCATGCAGCGCGGCCGCATCGTGGAGCAGGGCTCCCGCGACCAGATCCTGCGGAACCCGCAGGAGGCCTACACGCAGCGGCTGCTTGCCGCCGTGCCGCTGCCGGACCCGGAAAAGCAGCGCGAGCGCCGGGAACTGCGGGCACAGCTGCTGGCCACCGGACCGGAGTAGCCGGGACAACAAAAAACAGGAGCCGGTATCCACTCAACGTGGATACCGGCTCCTGTCTAAGTGATAGGTGCCGGCCCTAGGACAGGGCCAGCCCCAGCTTCGCGAGCCTGTCGCCCAGCAGCGCACCCAGGGCGCGGTGACCGTCGCTGTTCATGTGGACGCTGTCCTTGAGCTGCGCCTCCAGTCCGTAGCGGGTGAGCCAGTCCCCGACACTGACGAACGGAATGTCGTGGTCCCCGGCGACGGTCCCCAGCAGCGCGTCCACCTCGGCGCGCCGGGCGCCGCCGTGGTCCGCTCCCTTGCCCAGGGTTCCCACCATGGCAAGCTTCGCGCCCGGGTACCGCTGCTTGATCGTCGTAATCAGCCGGTCCGCGTTGGCCGAGATCTGCTCGTCGCTCGCCCCCTGCTTCGCGTCGTTTCCGCCACCTTCGATGACCACCAGCGGGGGGAAACCGTAGGGGAGGTGCCAGTCGCCGCGCTGCAGGGCATCGACGTAATTGCCGGTGGTGCCGTTGGAGGCGACATAGCCGGTGCCGCCCTTGCCGCAGAAGAAGACGTCGTAGCCCAGCCCCGCCAGGGCCCGGCGCGGCCAGCTGGCCTGCGGCTCGGACTGCGAGTCGCCGATCAGCAGGGCGGTGCGGGCGATGTTGCCCACGATTACCTCGTCCCGCCCGTTGGCCGGATTGCGGTACAGCGCTCCGGCGGGAAGGCTGGCGGGGTCGACGGCGGCCCCCAGGTCGGTCACGACGGCCGAGCCGGCGGCCACGGCCTCACCGGGGGCGGCCACCGGGGCGGC